>NZ_JAOAOQ010000001.1:0-196401 GCF_030398385.1 Aquibium sp. ELW1220
ACGTCTGTATTCTTCGTCATGGCGTGATCTCCTTGGCGGTGTCAGCCGCCGGTTGGGTGGGTTTCGTTCACCCGGAGATTACGCCACCTTCAAATTTCCACCACCTTCGCGACACGACCAGTTGGTGGGTAGCCGGCGGCGAGCGCACCGGCCATGCAGGCGAGGATCAGCACGGGGCGCACGAGATAGGTGGGCGACAGAGCCGAAAAGGCCCACGCATGGGCCCGGGATATCCCCTGCAGGAGATCCGACAGCGCGATCATCGGCAGGCAGATGATCCCGAGATAGAAGGGCACGACGTAGTAGCTCTCCACCGCATCCTCGAACAACCACAATCCGGCGAAGCCGATGCAGGCAATGAGCGTGGAGGATGCGATCGCGAACAGGCGGCTCGTCAGGAGGAGGCCGCGGAGTTCCTCCGTCCGGCCATTCTCACGGTATTCCGAAACGAAACGGATGACAGAGGTGTGGAAGCCGAGGCAGGACAGGTTCCCGGCAATGACCATGGTCACCCAGACGAGAACGAAGATGCCGTACTCGAATGGACCCATCCAGCGGGCGAGCAGAACCTGGCTGACGAAGGCGATGACGGCGTTTACGATGCGGATGGCGAAGGCGATCAGCGAGACGCGGCCTGCTTCGCCCGCTTCGTCGCGACCGCCCAACAGCGCGTCGGCGCGTCTCAGCAGCGGGCGTGCCGCCGCTGCGAGACGCTCCGGTAGCAGCCTGTCCGCAGTCGTGGCGGCTGAAAAACGCACTGTACCCATACCTCGAAAGCGTCATTGCGACGCTCCGAGCCATATCATGCACAGCTTAAGAAACGGTTCGGCGGGACATGCCGGACAGACCGCGATGGCGGCTCGCCACCGCGTCCGGGCCAGCGTCCGGCCCTGGGGTCGTCCGTGCGCCGGTCAGACGAACGCGCCGTGGCAGTGCTTGTACTTCTTGCCCGACCCGCAGGGACAGGCTTCGTTGCGCCCGACCTTGCCCCAGGTCGACGGATCTTCGGGATTGCGCTCCTCAGGCGGAACAATGGTGGCCTCGTAGGTTGCAACCATGACCTCGTCGTCGGCGAACTCGTCCTCTCCCGTCGTGGCATCGACATGGTGGCCGACCGCGCGCGGTGCGGCGGGCGGCGGCGCCTCGGCGGCTTCCCGCACGAGTTCGACGCGCATCAGTTGTGATGTGACCGCCTGGCGGAGGTTGCCCAGCATCGCCTGGAAGAGTTCGAATGCCTCGGACTTGTACTCGTTGAGCGGATCGCGCTGCGCATAGCCACGGAAGCCGACGACGGAACGCAGATGGTCGAGGTTGACCAGATGTTCGCGCCAGAGGTGGTCTAGCGTCTGCAGGAGGATGGACTTCTCCACATATGTCATGATGTCGGGACCGAAACGCTCTGCGCGGTCCTTCGCCATCGCATCCGCCGCCTGCGTCAGACGCTCGGTGATCTGCTCCTCGTCGATGCCTTCCTCACGGGCCCACGCCTCGATCGGCAGGTCGAGGTTGAGGTACGAGCGGACGCCTTCCTGAAGGCCTTTGATGTCCCATTGTTCGGCATAGGCGTTCTCGGGGATGTGCTTGGAAACGAGCTCCTCGATCACGTCCTGGCGCATCTCGGCGACCGTCTCGGACAGGTTCTCACCGTCCATCAGTTCCTTGCGCTGCTCGAAGACGACCTTGCGCTGGTCGTTCATCACGTCGTCATACTTGAGCAGGTTCTTGCGAATATCGAAGTTGCGGGCCTCGACCTTCTTCTGCGCCTTCTCGAGCGCCTTGTTGATCCAGGGATGGATGATGGCCTCGTCTTCCTTGAGGCCGAGCTTCTGCAGCATGCCGTCCATGCGCTCCGATCCGAAGATGCGCATCAGGTCGTCCTGCAGCGACAGGAAGAACTTTGAACGGCCGGGGTCGCCCTGGCGGCCCGAGCGGCCGCGCAGCTGGTTGTCGATGCGGCGCGACTCATGTCGCTCGGTGGCCAGCACGTAGAGGCCTCCGGCGGCGAGCGCCTCGTCCTTCAGGCGCTGCACATCCTCGCGAATGGCCTTCTCCCGCGCGTCCCGTTCCGGTCCCTCCGGCACGCCTTCCAGTTCCTGCGCGATGCGCATGTCGGCATTGCCGCCGAGCTGGATGTCGGTGCCGCGGCCGGCCATGTTGGTGGCGATGGTGATCGCCCCCGGCTTTCCTGCCTGCGCAACGATCTGTGCCTCGCGCTCGTGGTGGCGGGCATTCAGGATCTCAAAGGTCGTGATGCCGTCCTTGCGCAGGCGTTCGGCCAGGAATTCCGACTTCTCGATCGAGGTCGTGCCGACCAGGATCGGCTGGCGCTTGGCGCTCGCCTCCTTGATTTCGCGGACGATCGCTTTGAACTTCTCCTCGACCGTCCGATAGACTTCGTCGTCCTCGTCGAGGCGCGACACGGGCAGATTGGTCGGAATTTCCGAGACGCCGAGGCCGTAGATGTTGCCGAACTCCTCGGCCTCGGTCGACGCGGTGCCGGTCATGCCGGCGAGCTTGCCGTACATGCGGAAGTAGTTCTGGAAGGTGATCGACGCGAGCGTCTGGTTTTCTGGCTGGACCTTGACGTGCTCCTTGGCCTCGAGTGCCTGGTGCAGGCCTTCCGAATAGCGGCGGCCGGGCATCATGCGTCCGGTGAATTCGTCGATGATGACGATCTCATCGTCGCGGACGATGTAGTCCTTGTCGCGCTGGAAGAGCCGGTGCGCCTTCAGCGCGTTGTTGACATGATGGACGATCGAGACGTTCTCGACGTCGTACAGCGATGCGCCCTTGAGCAGGCCCGCCTGGCGCAGCAGGTTCTCCAACTTCTCGGTGCCTTCCTCGGTGAACGTGGCCGTTCGCTGCTTCTCGTCGATGTCGAAATCGGAGTCATCGAGCTGGGGAATGAAGGTGTCGATCTGGTTGTAGAGCTCGGAACGATCGTCTAGCGGCCCCGAGATGATCAGCGGTGTGCGCGCTTCGTCAATCAGGATCGAATCCACCTCGTCGACGATGGCGTAGTTGTGGCCGCGCTGCACCATCTGCGACCGCTCGTACTTCATGTTGTCGCGCAGGTAGTCGAAGCCGAGTTCGTTGTTGGTTCCGTATGTCACGTCGCAGGCGTAGGCCGCCTTGCGCTGCTCGTCGCTGATGCCGTGTACGATCACGCCCGTGGTCAGGCCCAGGAAGCCGTAGACGCGGCCCATCCATTCGGAGTCGCGCTTGGCGAGGTAGTCGTTCACCGTGACGACATGGACGCCCTTGCCGCTGAGCGCGTTGAGATAGACAGGAAGCGTCGCGACCAGCGTCTTGCCCTCGCCAGTCCGCATCTCGGCGATGCCGCCATCATGAAGCACCATGCCGCCGATGAGCTGCACGTCGAAGGGCCGCAGGCCGATGGCGCGGCGCGCGGCCTCGCGGGCCACGGCAAAGGCGGGGACGAGGAGATCGTCGAGTTCGCGCCCGTTGGCGATCTCGGTACGGAACTCATCGGTCTTGCCGCGAAGCGCCTCGTCGGAGAGCGCCTTCATTTCGGCTTCAAGCGCATTGATCGCGGCGACCCTCGGTCGCAACGATTTGATGCGTCTGTCATTGGCCGAACCGAAGATCTTGCGGGCGAGGCCACCGAGACTGACCATACAATGGTCCTTTCAAAAGAAACCGCTCCGGCACAGGCCGGCGGGATCGCGCCTTTGCGGGGTTTTTCGGCGCGGTCCTCAATCAAAAAAGCGTCCGGAAAACGGTTCTGGACGCCAAGACGAAGGACAGATAAGAGGGGGCGCTGGCGATGTCAACGTTCGCTGCCGGAGCCTCCGATCGCCAAATTTCGCCTCATTCCGGCGCGAAAGGCTGCGCCCCACGCTTCCGTCTGGAGATATCCGATGCGTCCTACCGTCCCCCTCCGCTCGCTTGCCGCATGCGGCCTGGTTTTCGGGCTCGTGTTCTCGGCACCCGTCGCGGCATTCGCCCAGGATGCGGCTCCGGACAAGACGGTAGTCGCCACCGTGAACGGCTCTCCGATCACCGAGCACGATCTGGAGATGGCTCAGAGCGACCTCGGCCCGCAGTTCGCCCAGCTTCCCGAAGAGCAGAAGCGCGCCGCCGCGCTGAGCGCTGCGATCGAGATCCGTCTGCTCGCGACAAAGGCCGACGAAGAGGGGCTCGACGATACCGAGGCCTTCCAGGACCGGATGGAGTTCCTTCGCCAGCGCGCGCTTCACAGCGCCTTCGTGGAGAGCAAGGTCGCGGCGGAGGTGACCGAGGAAGCCGTTCGCGCCCGCTACGACAAGGAAGTTGCGGCAACGCCGCCGGTCAACGAGATCCGCGCGCGTCACATCCTCGTGGCGACGAAGGAAGAGGCCGACGCGATCGTCGCCCAACTCGAGGCAGGCGGTGATTTCGAGGCCATTGCCAAGGAGAAGTCCACCGATGGCGCCGCCGCGCAGGGCGGAGATCTCGGCTATTTCGGCCCCGGCCAGATGGTGCCGCCTTTCGAGGAAGCGGCCTTCGCTCTCGAGGTCGGTCAATATTCGAAGGAGCCGGTGCAGACGCAGTTCGGCTTCCACGTGATCAAGGTCGAGGACAAGCGGACCCAGCAGCCTCCGGCTTTTGACCAGGTCAAGGAACAGGTCCGTACCCTGCTTTTCCGGGAAACCTACTTCGCCGCAGTCCAGGCGCTGCGCGAGGCGGCGACGGTCGAGGTACAGGATCCGGCGCTGAAGGCGGCGCTCGGCGAGGAAGAAGCAGCGCAGTAAGCTCGAACGCCACGCGGTCCCTTCGCCATGTCCAGCACCATCTCTCCGCTCGCCCCGCGCAAGCATCCCGTTCTGCCCCCGATCGAGGGCGTGCGTATCGCGACCGCTGAGGCGGGCATCAAGTACAAGGGCCGCACCGATCTCCTGATGATGAGTTTCGATGACGGAACCACCGTGGCTGGCGTCCTGACTCGTTCGAAGTGCCCGTCGGCGCCGGTCGACTTCTGCCGGCAGAACCTGCCGGCAGGCAAGGCGCGCGTGCTGGTGGTCAACTCCGGCAACGCCAACGCCTTCACCGGGAAGAAGGGCAGGCAGACAACCGCCATGACGGCCAAAGCCGCGGCTGCGGCGGCGGGATGCGGCGAGGACGAGGTCTATCTCGCCTCCACCGGTGTCATCGGCGAACCGCTTGACGCTGCCCGTTTCTCGCACCTGCTCGCCGGGCTCGCCTTGGACGGCTCCGCCGATCGCTGGGCCGACGCCGGCAGGGCGATCATGACCACCGACACCTACCCGAAATACGCCACGGCCACGGTGAAGCTGGGAGGAGTCGACGTCACGATCAACGGCATCGCCAAGGGCGCCGGCATGATCGCTCCGGACATGGCGACGATGCTGTCCTTCGTGGCCACCGACGCGCCGATAGAGGCGCCCGTGCTGCAAAAGCTTCTGAAGCGGGGCGCCGATTCGACCTTCAACGCCGTCACCGTCGACAGCGATACGTCGACCAGCGATACGCTGCTCCTCTTCGCCACGGGCAAGGCGGCCGGTCGCGGCGCGCCGCGCATTTCCTCTGACGCCGATCCGCAGCTTGCACAGTTCAAGAGGGCCCTGAACCGCCTGCTCAAGAACCTTGCACTGCAGGTCGTGCGGGATGGAGAAGGCGCCCGCAAGGAGATCGAGATCGCGGTCTCCGGCGCCCGCTCGGCCCGCTCGGCCAAGCGCATTGCGCTGTCGATTGCCAACTCTCCGCTCGTCAAGACGGCGGTCGCGGGTGAAGATGCAAATTGGGGTCGCGTCGTCATGGCTGTCGGCAAGGCCGGCGAACCGGCCGACCGCGACAGCCTGGCGATCTGGTTCGGCGACATCCGCGTCGCTCATGAAGGCGAGCGAGACCCCGCTTATTCGGAAGCCGCGGTGTCAGGCTACATGAAGAACGATCGCATACGCATCGGCGTCGACATCGGCCTTGGGCGCGGCAAGGCCACGGTCTGGACGTGCGATCTCACCAAGGAATACGTCGCCATCAATGGGGACTACCGCAGCTAGAGCGGGGTTTGAGTGCGGACGGGACTGGGCAATATGCCGGAACTGGCGATGGTGAGGCGCTACGAGGCCGCTGGATTCCGTGCGTGGCCTGCGTCCTTCGTACAATATGATGGAACCTGGGTGATCCGGTTGACGGCCGGCCTGCCGGCAAAGCGGCTCAACTCGATCAACCCACTGGATCCGGGCGACCATTCCAACATTCCCGATCGTATCGCCAGGGCGGCGCGCCGCTTCGACGCCTATGGCCGGCCGCTGACCTTCCGCATTTCGCCACTTGCCGGCCGTGCGCTTGCAAACCTTTTCGACCGGGAGGACTGGCTGCGCTTTTCGGAATCCATTGTCATGCGCGTCGACCTCGACGGAGCGCGCCTTGACGGCGTCATGGACCAGATCCCGCTCAAGGATATCGGGCGCTTCGTCGGTGCGGCACTGCGGGTGCATGGCATGGAACAAGCCATGCGTCCGGGCCTGTCTGAGGTGATCGGGTCCATCGAGCCAGAGGCCGGCCTGTTCGTTGCCGAGGAGGCGGACGAGCCTGTCGCAACCGCGATCTGCGTCCAGGATCGTGATCTGGCCGGCCTTTTCGAAGTGGCGACCCTGTCGGGCAGGCGCGGCAATGGCTACGGTCGGCAGGTGGTGATGTCGGCGCTCAAATGGGCGCGGCATCGCGGCGCCCGCGAGGCATGGCTGCAGGTCGAGGCAGACAACGACCCTGCACTCGCGCTCTACCGTTCGCTCGGATTTGCGGAAGTATACCGCTACCACTACCGCCGTCCGCCAGGCACCTGACAATGACCGGAACCCAACGGCGCATTCTCCTCGTCGCAGCCTGCGCGCTCGTCGATGCCGACGGCCGCGTGCTGCTCGCCGAGCGCCCGCATGGCAAGGCCATGGCCGGGCTCTGGGAGTTTCCGGGCGGGAAGGTCGAACCCGGTGAAACGCCGGAGGAGACGCTGATCCGCGAACTGCGCGAGGAAATCGGCATCGAGACCAGGGTGGCGTGTCTCGCGCCTCTCACCTTCGCCAGCCACACATACGACGGCTTCCACCTGCTGATGCCGCTCTATGTTTGCCGCCGGTACGAAGGGGTGGCACGTGGACTGGAGGGCCAGAGGCTGAAATGGGTCCGCCCGCGCGACATGCGCGAGTACCCGATGCCGCCCGCCGACGAGCCGCTGATTCCCTTTCTCATCGATCTTCTCTGACGGTCAAGGCGATTGCCGCTCCGCTAAAAGCGGCCGCCAACAGCGTTAATGGATCGTTCAGGCCGTCATGCGAAGCTTGTTCCAGGACGAGCCAAGGCGTTTGTGCGCGGCATGGCGACGATGGGGATCGGCGATGCGGATGGATGACGACTGGAACGGCCCACAGCCCAGCTTCATACCGGGCAGCGCAATCCGCCTCGCGCTGATCTTCGGCTCTGTAGCAGTGGCCCTCGGACTCGTCATCGCGCCGCTCGCAGAGGAACGGCTGACGCGCAGAGCGGACGCCGACGGCCTCGACTTCATGTCGACGGGCTCCGTCGGTTCGGATCGCAGCTACACGATCCGCCGCAGCGTTCTGCAGGCTTCGCCGGAGTCGGTCTGCATTATCCGCTCGGACGGCGCCCAGACCGGCGACTGCCGGTGAATGCGTCGCGCGGCAGCACAAGAAGCCGCGTTAGCGGCAATTAACCGTGCCGGTTAAGGGAATCTTCCAATCCTGATGGTTAGAGTTCCACCTGGTAGAGGAAGAGTGCGCCCACCTATGCTCGCGAAATTCTGGATCGATGAAAGTGGTGCGACGGTCGTGGAGTACGGCCTGATCGCCACCGTTCTGTCTCTCGCGATCGTCGGAGGCATCGGCAAGGTCTACAGCGCGATCGAGTATCTGTTCGGCGAACCGACCTCCGCCTTGAACGGCTCCCTGAACTGAGGGGGTCTACGAGCCCTCTCGCGACTTCAGCGCCTCGGCCAGCGAAATCGTCCCCGAGCCGGGCTTCAGCGGCTTCTGCTGCGATTCATGTGGCGCCCAACCGGACATCCAGACCAGGTTGAACGTCGCCCTTACCCTCCCGTCCGCATCCGAGAAACGCTCGGCATAGATTTCGGCCGCTCGTAAGAAGACGGCGCGTCGCGTCGGGTGCTTCAGCCGGCCGCGGAGCGGGTTGGTCGCGCCCATGGACCTCAGGTCCCGCATCAGGCCGAACATGTCGCCGTACCGGACGCCAACCGTCTCGACATCCGCCACAGGCAGCGCGAAGCCGGCGCGCTGCAGCAGGCCTCCGATGTCGCGCACGTCGGCGAAAGGGATGATGCGCGGGCTGGCGCCGCCCATGATGTCCGTCTCGGCGGCAAGCAGGCAATCGCGCAGTTCCGCCAGTGTTCCCGCGCCCGCAAGGCAGGCCATGAAGAGCCCGTCCGGCCGGAGGGCACGGCGTATCTGGATCAACTGCCCCGGCATGTCGTCCGCCTCCTGGAGGTTGAGCAGCGACACGACGAGATCGAGGCTTCCGGGCTCGAACGGCAGCCGGTCTCCGTCGGCGACGAGACCCTCATCTTCGTCGAGGAAGGACGGGTCGGCCTCGATCCGCAGCACGTCGCCGACCTTTCCCGATGCGGCGAGGGCCTCGGCCACCAGCGGCGTCCAACCTTTCACGACGGCGGCCTTGGCAAAGCGCCTCTCCACGGTCGAAAGGCGGTCGACCAGATCCTCTGCGACGCGTCGCAGGAGGAAATCGGCGCCATCCGCCGCCTGTGCCCGCGCCCGCTTCCGGCGCTGGACCACGAGGCCGGTTTCGAACAACACTTCCATGATGGATCCCTTTCCTCGATTCCGTCGGGGACCGATGGGCCGACCCCGCACAGTCTGATAGGATCGGCCCATTGGAGAGCGTGGTGGCCGATCTGTCTCCCGATATCAAGCGCCGAGTGACCGCGTTGGCGGCCGGTGCCGCGCGCATCCTGTTTCCGCCCCTGTGCGGCGGCTGCCGTACGATCGTCAGCATCCCGGGCTCGCTCTGCGGCGCGTGCTGGACAGAGTTGAGGCTTATCGAGCCTCCCTGGTGCGAAATCCTCGGCACGCCGTTCCAGTTCGATATGGGCGACGGTGCAGTGTCTCCCGCCGCGATCGCAGATCCCCCGGCCTTCGACCGCGCGCGTTCGGCGGTTTCCTACACAGGCGTTGCGCGGCGCATGGCTCAGGCGCTCAAGTTCAACGACCGAACCGATCTCGCGCCCTGGATGGCGGTCTGGATGCTGCGGGCGGGCCGCGAACTGCTCGCCGAGGCCGACATCGTGGTGCCCGTGCCGCTGCACCGCCGACGCTTTCTGTGGCGTCGCTTCAACCAGTCGGCCGAACTCGGTCGAGCGGTCGCCGCTGCGGCTCGCCTTCGCTTCGAGCCAGAACTCGTCATGCGCCGTCGCAATACCCGGCAGCAGGTCGGCCTCGGCAGAACGGAACGAGATGAGAATGTGCGCGGCGCCTTCGTCGTTCGGAAGGTCGCGAGCGACGCCGTGCGCGACCGGCGGATACTGGTGATAGACGACGTCTTCACGACCGGAGCAACGGTATCCGCTGTCGCGCGTTCGCTCAAGCGAGCGGGGGCCCGTGGCGTGGATGTGCTGACCTTCGCCCGCGTTCTGCCGGAGGACTTCCTCGATGCCGAAAGTGACCCTATATAGAAAAGCCATCCGGAACCATGCCATGCCCGACGTGACCATCTACACCCGCATGATGTGCGGCTATTGCAGCGCTGCAAAGCGGCTTCTCGACAAGAAGGGCGTGTCCTACACGGAGCACGATGCGAGTTTTTCCCCGGAACTGCGCAAGCAGATGACCGAGCGTTCCGGGCGCAGCACGTTCCCGCAGATTTTCGTCGGTGACGTCCATGTCGGCGGCTGCGACGACCTGCATGATGCGGAAGAGAGCGGTCGGCTCGACAAGCTGTTGTCCGGCAACGCCTGAAGGAATGGACCATGAGCGTGTTCAAGGTGGCGGCACTGCAGATGCGATCCGGCATGGATCCCGCCGCCAACGCGCAGACCTTCGAAACGATGGTGCGTGAAGCGGCGGCCCTTGGAGCCCGCTACGTCCAGTCGCCAGAAATGACGGGCGGCCTCGTTCGCAACCGGGAGGCGCTCCGTGCGATCCTGAAGTCCGAGGCCGAAGACATCATCGCGGGGACGGCCTCCAGGCTCGCTGCCGAGCTGGAAATCACGATCCATGTCGGCTCCACTGCCATCGCGCTCGCCGACGGCAAGGTCGCCAACCGGAGCTTCCTGTTCGCCCCCGATGGCGCACTGATTACCACCTACGACAAGATCCACATGTTCGACGTGGATCTCGATAATGGCGAAAGCTGGCGTGAGTCCGCCACTTACCAGCCCGGCGGTCGTGCCGTGGTTGCTGCGGTCGAGGAGGTTCGTCTCGGCCTCGCGGTCTGCTACGATCTGCGCTTTCCGCAACTCTTCCGCACCCAGGCGCTGGCCGGGGCCGAGATTCTTACGGTGCCTGCAGCTTTCACCCGGCAGACCGGCGAGGCGCACTGGCACGTGCTGCTGCGCGCCCGCGCGATAGAGAATGGCGCCTTCGTTATTGCCGCCGCCCAGGGGGGCCGCCATGAGGATGGGCGCGAGACCTATGGCCATTCGATGGTGGTGGACCCGTGGGGACGCGTCCTGGCCGAGGCTGGGCACGACGAGCCGGCGGTCGTGATCGCCGAGATCGACACTGCAGCATCGTCTGCGGCGCGCAGGAAAGTGCCCAATTTGAAGAACGCCCGTGAGTTCGAACTCGACGAGGTGGCCGCGCCGGTCCCGCTTCGGAGAGTTGCCTCGTGATCCGTTTCTCCCTGAGATGTGACGGCGACCATGCCTTCGATGCCTGGTTTCGCAACAGCGAGGACTTCCACAGGCAGACCGACCGGCGCCTCGTCGAGTGCCCGCATTGCGGGTCGAGCAGCGTGGAGAAGGCGCTGATGGCGCCTTCCGTCTCCACCGGTCGCAAGCGCGAGCAGATTGCGCTCGCCATGGGCGAGGAGCAGAAGCGCGTCCTGACGCAGCTGAAGGAACTGGCCGAGAAGGTGAAGCGGGAGGCAGACGATGTTGGTGACAGGTTCGCCGAGGAGGCCCGAAAGATTCACTTCGGCGAAACGGAGGCGCGAGGCATCTATGGCCAGGCGACTCCGGACGAGGCCCGGGCACTGATCGAGGATGGGGTGGAGTTCATGCCCATCCCGGTCTTCCCGGACGACAGGAACTGAGACGGCGCCGGGCGCCGTCATCGTTCGAATGACGTTGGACAGTCATACATGAAACCGGTCTGGGATTCGGCGGCAGCGCTGCTGATGATCACCGGCGGCCTGCTCGGCATGATTTTCCCGCTTGGCAAGATCGCCAGCGAGGCGGGCGTCTCGCCGGTGATCTGGTCCTTCGTCATCTCCTTCGGCGTCGCGACGACGCTGGTCGTGGTGGATGCGGTGCGGTGCGGGCTGCGTCGGCCCGACGCGCACCGGCTACGCTACTTCGTTCTCGCTGGGACCATCTCCTACTGCATCCCCAACATCATCGTCTTCGCGGCCATTCCGCATCTCGGCGCCGGCTTCACAGCCATCATGTTCACGCTGTCGCCGGTCATCACCCTCTGCCTGTCGATGCTGCTCAAGCTGCGGCGACCGAACGGGCTTGGCATCGCCGGCATCGCCGTCGGCTTCGCTGGCGCGCTCGTTGTGGCGACGACCCGCGGCGAACTCGGCCAGCCTGCCTCGCCCCTCTGGGTTGCGCTGGGACTGCTGATCCCCGTCGCCCTCGCGCTCGGCAACATCTACAGGACGATGGACTGGCCGGGCCATGCAGGCGCGCTGGAACTGGCCTATGGCAGCCATTTTGCTGCGGCCGGCGTCCTGCTGCTGGTCGGTATCTGGTCGCCCTGGGGCTTCGATCCTTCGGCGCTTGAGGCGGTTCCGCTGGAGACCCTTGTCCAGGTTCTGTCATCGGCGGGCATGTTCGTCTTCTTCTTCCGCCTCCAGGTGGTTGGCGGGCCAGTCTATCTCAGCCAGATGGGGTATGTCGCCGCAGCCCTGGGCCTGGTGTCCGGAACGCTCTTCCTCGACGAGCACTACGCGCTGCTGACATGGGTCGGAGCCGCCATCATCGCCGTCGGCGTGGCCATGACCACGCGTGCTCAGTCACAGTCGGCCTGACGGACGCTTCCGTGCCTCTGCCTGCTCAGGAAAGGGCGGGCTTCTGTGCCAGCACCATGTAGTTGACGTCGAGGTCGCGCGATTTCTGCCAGCGGTCGGCGAAGACATTGTAAGTGACTCCGGTCCGATCGGTGATAGTCATGCCGGACTCCGAAAGCGCCCGCTCCAGTTCGTCTGGCCGCACCAGCTTCTCGTACTGGTGCGTGCCACGCGGTAGCCAGCGAAGCACGTACTCCGCGCCGACGATGGCCAGCCCGAGCGCCTTCAGCGTCCGGTTGATGGTGGCGACGAACATGATGCCACCGGGCTTCACCATCTCCGCGCATTTCGACATGTAAAGCGGCACGTCCGAGACATGCTCCACCACTTCCATGTTGAGGATGACGTCGAACTGCTCGCCCGCATCTGCCAGATCCTCGGCGGTCGTCGCCCGGTAGTCGATCGAGACGCCGCTCTGCGCCGCGTGCAAACGTGCCACTTCGATGTTGGTCTCGGAGGCATCTGCCCCGACAACCGTCGCGCCGAGACGAGCCATCGGCTCGCAGAGGAGCCCGCCGCCACAGCCTATGTCGAGGAACCGCAGCCCGTCGAAAGGCCGGCTCGAGCGCGGATCCCGGCCGAACTGTTCGGCCACCCGGTCGCGGATGTAGGCCAGCCGGACAGGATTGAACTTGTGCAGCGGCTTGAACTTCCCCGTCGGGTCCCACCATTCCGCAGCCATCCGCGAGAAGCGGTCGACTTCGGCGGGATCGATGGTAGTCTTGCGCGTATCGGCCATGAAGGGTCTCCGTTGGCGACCAGTCCTAGTTGGATGGTGGAAGGGGAATGTCAAGGCCGCGGCGAGGCCCCAGTCGCCACCTGCAGGAACGACGCGGCCCGCCATGGCGTTGCGCGTCCATGGAAGCAGACATCGGGTTCATTGACGATACACGGCGGATGCCGATCCGGCGACTGAGCCAGATGGCGGTGGTTGCCTCGCTCGCTGCAGTGCTGTCATCTCCCACGGCCTCCCAGGAGGCGGTGGCCCAGGGGGACGACGGTTCGCCAACGCCAGCCGTTGCGCCCGAGTCTTCCGGTCTCGACCTGGAGAATGCCAGGCGACTGCAGGGAATCCTCAAGTCCACGCGCTGGTTCGAGCAGGCCAGCGTGTCGATACGAGATGGTGTGGTGTTTCTCGACGGTCTGGCGGACGTCCAGGAGCACCGACAATGGGCAGGCGAACTGGCGGCGAACCTCCCCGGCGTCATCGCCGTTGTCAACCGTATCGAGCTTGCTGGCGACGTCGGCGCCACTTTCTCGCGCGCCGGGGAAGAATCGGCGAGGCTCTACAAGCGCGCCGTTCAGGCATGGCCGCTGCTCCTGCTGGCCGCTGTAATCGCCCTCGCCACCTGGGTCGTCGCCGGCCTTGTCAGCCGCGCGTCCGCTGCCTTTCTCGCGCCGCGCATCTCCTCACCGCTGCTTCGGTCGGTCATCGTGCGGGCATTGAGCGTGCCGGTCTTCCTGCTGGGGATCTACTTCGTCCTTCAGGTGGCGGGTCTGACCAACCTGGCCGTCACGGTCCTGGGCGGGACGGGACTGATCGGTATCGTCATCGGATTCGCTTTCCGCGACATCGCCGAGAACTTTCTGGCGAGCCTGCTCCTCAGCGTCCGCAATCCGTTCCGCTCCGGCGATCTGATCGATGTGGGCGGACATGTCGGCATCGTGCAGAACCTGAACACGCGCAGTACGGTGTTGCTGACACTGGACGGGAACCATGTGCAGATTCCGAACGCCACCGTCTACAAGAGCATCATAAAGAACTACTCGAGCATCCCGAGCCGGCGGGCCGAGTTCATGGTCGGGGTCGGCTACGATACCTCCACCGCGGCGGCACAGGCCATCATCGCCGGCGTGCTCGGAAACCATCCGGCTGTTCTCGACCAGCCGGAGCCGCTGGTGCTGGTGGACCAGCTGGGTACGGCAACGGTGGATCTGCGGGTGCAGTACTGGTTCGACAGCGCGAGCTATTCGCCCGCGAAGATCAACTCCGCGCTGCTGCGCCTGTCGAAGAATGCGCTGGTGGCGGGCGGAATCGATATGCCAGATCCCGCCCGCGAGGTCGTCTTTCCGAAGGGGGTTCCCGTTTGGCGGGCCGATCGGCCCGCTGATGCGGGATCGACCCCGGAACGGCCTCCGAGGGAAGGTACGCCGCCAGTGGATGACGAGGCGGCGACGGTCGGTGAAGGCGACCTTGCGAGCGAGACTCGCGATACCCGGGGAGGTCGGCGTGGAGATATCCCCGAGGGACAGGAAAATCTGCTCAAGGAATAAGGGTACCCGACATTCGTCAGCGACCGGCGAAAACCCGCTTCGGCTTGAACATGCCCGCCTCGATAGCCCCGATCGCGACGAGCCGACCCCGCGCGGTGACACAGGCTTCGTCTGCCTCGACGGGGGCATCGCGACCCCGCACGATCACCGGATTGCCGAGCCGGATCTTGGTTGCGGCGTCGTCGGAAACAGCTACTTGCGGCAGGCAGTCGAGAGCGGCACCCGTGTCGACCACGAGTGCGTCGATCGCGGAGAACCGTTCCTTTTCGCTGCGCGGGTCGATGATGCGGCCGTCCTCGCCTGGTTCGCCCACGGGAGCGGCCAGCGCGGCTGCGGCCTCGAGGTCCGCAAGGGTCACGAGTTCGTCGGGCGTGAAGGGTTCCACTTCGACGCGGCGCAGTTCCGAGATGTGACCGAAGCAGCCGAGGTCTCGGCCCATGTCTCGCGCCAGCGAGCGGACGTAGGTGCCCTTGCCGCACTCGACCTCGAAAACGGTCCGGCGCTCGTCCAGCCACTCGATGAGATCGAGCCGGCCTATCTCGACTTCCCGCTCGGGGATGTCGATCGTCTCTCCTTCACGGGCGAGGTCGTAGGCACGTTCGCCGGCGATCTTGATCGCCGAAAACTGCGGTGGCGCTTGCATGATCACGCCGGTGTACTTCGGCATAAGCGTCCGTACCTGTTCGTCTGAGGGACGCAGGTCGGACGTCTTCGTCGCTTGGCCCTCAAGGTCGTCCGTCGAACGCTCCTCGCCCCAGGTGACGGTGAAGCGGTAGACCTTGGCGCCGTCCATGACGTAGGGCACGGTCTTAGTAGCCTCGCCGAGTGCGATCGGCAGCATGCCGGACGCCAGCGGATCCAGCGTGCCGGCATGGCCGGCCTTGTCGGCCTTGAACAGCCACTTGATCTTTGCCACCGCGTCCGTTGAGCCCATGCCGTGCGGCTTGTCGAACACCACCCAGCCGGAGATCGGGCGACCCTTCTTCTTTCCGCGCCGCGCCATCAGTCCTTGTCCTCTTCGCCGTCGCGATCGAGGTCGCGGGCCACTTCGGGCGAACGCAGCAACTGATCGATCTTGCTCATGTTGTCGTAGCTGGTGTCGAGCCGGAAACGGAACTCCGGCATGTATTTCATCTGCCGCAGCGCACCGGAAACGCGGCCGCGGATGAATTTTGCATTCTGCGCCAGCGCCTTGATCACCGCGTCGCCGTCGCTGGCGCCGAGCGGCGTGACGAAGGCCGTCGCGATCTTCAGGTCGGGCGACATGCGCACCTCCGAAACCGAGATGACGGTCTTCTCGATAACGTCGTCGAGAACTTCGCCGCGCTGGAGCACGTCGGAAAGGGCGTGGCGAACCTGCTCGCCGACGCGAAGCATGCGCTGGGAAGGACCGGAGGCGGAAGAAGACATGATTTCAAATCCTGGATCGCGGGCGCGGGATCGAACCGCGCCGCACGTCTCGATAGGCCGGAGGGGCGGCGACGTGCCGCCCCCTGTCAAAGGAATCCTGGTCGGAGACTACAGCGTCCGCGTGACCATCTCGACGCGGAAGCACTCGATGATGTCGCCCGCGCGGATATCCTCGTAATTCTGGAACGCCATGCCGCACTCTTGCCCGGCAGGCACTTCCGGAACCTCGTCCTTGAAGCGCTTGAGCGTCTTCAGCGTTCCCTCGTGGATCACCACGTCGTCGCGGATCAGGCGCACGCCCGCGCCGCGCTCGACACGACCGTCGGTGACGCGGCAACCCGCGACCTTGCCGGTCTTGGTGATGTTGAAGACCTCGAGAATCTCCGCATTGCCGAGGAACGTCTCGCGGCGCTCCGGCGAAAGGAGGCCCGACATCGCCTGCTTCACGTCATCCACGAGATTGTAGATGATGTTGTAGTAGCGGATCTCGACGCCCGCCTTCTCGGCGGCCAGCAATGCCTGCTTGTTGGCGCGCACGTTGAAGCCGATGATGGCGGCGCTCGACGTCTCGGCCAATGACACGTCGCCCTCGGTGATGCCGCCTGCGCCCGCATGGACGATGCGCGCACGGACTTCGTCGGTGCCGAGCTTGTCGAGCGCGACCGTGATCGCCTCGATCGAACCCTGCACGTCGCCCTTGATGACCAGTGGGAATTCCTTCAGGCCGGAAGTCTGGAGCTGCGACATCATCTGCTCGAGCGAGCCGCGCTGCCCGGCATGCTTTGCCACCGCCTTGTCGCGGGACAGCCGCTGGCGGTACTCGGTGATCTCGCGGGCGCGGGCCTCGTTCTCGACGGTGGCGAAGCGGTCGCCTGCCTTCGGCGTGTTCTGGAGACCGAGCACCTCGACCGGGGTAGAAGGGCCGGCATCCTTGATCTGCTCGCCGCGATCGTTGATCAGCGCGCGGACGCGGCCCCACTGGTCGCCGGCGACGATGATGTCGCCGGGCAGGAGCATGCCGGTCTGCACGAGAACCGTCGCGACCGGGCCGCGGCCCTTGTCCAGCTTCGCCTCGATGACGACTCCTTCCGAAGTACGCTCCGGATCGGCACGAAGATCGAGCAGTTCGGCCTGCAGCAGGATCGCCTCGAGCAGCTTGTCGAGGTTGATCTTCTTGGTCGCCGATACTTCGACGTCGAGAACCTCGCCGCCCATGGTCTCGACGAACACCTCGTGCTGCAGCAGCTGGGTGCGGACTTTCTGCGGATCGGCATCCGGCTTGTCGATCTTGTTGATGGCCACGATGATCGGAACACCGGCCGCCTTGGCGTGGCTGATGGACTCGATCGTCTGCGGCATCACGCTGTCGTCGGCTGCAACCACAAGCACTGCGATGTCGGTTGCCTGCGCGCCACGGGCACGCATCGCCGTGAAGGCGGCGTGACCGGGTGTATCGATGAAGGTGATCTTCTGGCCGTTCTTCTCGACCTGGTAGGCGCCGATGTGCTGGGTGATGCCGCCGGCTTCGCCGGACACCACGCTGGTTTCGCGGATGGCGTCGAGCAGCGACGTCTTGCCGTGGTCGACGTGGCCCATGATCGTGACTACAGGCGGACGCGGCGCCTGGTTCTCGGGCTTGTCAGCGATGTTGAACAGGCCTTCCTCGATGTCGGACTCGGCAACGCGCTTGACGGTATGCCCGAATTCGCTTGCCACCAGTTCTGCCGTGTCGGCGTCGATGACGTCGCCGGGCTTCAGGATCTGGCCCTGCTTCATGAAGAACTTGACCACGTCCACGGCGCGCTCGGCCATGCGGCCGGCGAGTTCCTGGATCGTGATGGTCTCGGGAACGGTCACCTCGCGCGAGATCTTCTCGCGCGGCTCCTGGTGCATCGCGCGCTTGAACTTCTCCTGGCGGCGACGCATCGACGACAGCGACCGGCCGCGGGCCTCGTCGCCCGACAGGGCGCTGGTCAGCGTCAGCTTGCCGCGCCGACGGTCTTCGTCGCGCGTGGTCTTGGCAGGACGCGCAACCTCGACGGCGGGCGCACGCTTTGGCGCGACCGCCGGGCGGGCCTTGCTCTTCGTCTCCGCCTCTTCGGTAGCCGGCTCGATGTCGATCTGCGGCGCGCGGCGCTTGGCCTCCTCCTCGGAGCGGCGGCGCGCTTCGGCCTCGGCTGCGAGGCGGGCTTCCTCCTCGGCCTGCCGGCGTGCGGAATCCTCGCGCTCCTTGCGGCGGCGCTCGTCTTCCTCGGCGCGACGCTGCGCCTCCTCCTGTGCGCGCTTGCGCTCTTCGGCCTCGCGGCCACGGGCGCCTTCAAGCGCGCGGCGCCGCGCTTCCATTTCCTCGCCCGACAGGTCGTTGAGCACGACACCGGAGCGCTCCGTCTGAAGCGGCGGACGGACGCGGTCGGATTGCAGTTGCTGTGTGGGCGCGGCAGGGCGCGGCGCCTGCGGCTGAGGCCGCGGTGCGAGCGTGACCGGCTGGCTGCTGCCTTCGGTCCGTTCTCCAGGAACGGAGAACTTGCGCTTCTTCGTTTCGACGACGACAGACTTCGTGCGCCCGTGCGAGAAGTTCTGACGCACGGTGCCCTGCTCGACGCCGGGGCGCTTCAGTGTCAGCGTCTTCTTCGTATTCACGGTCAGCGTCTTGTCGTCGCCTGATTTCGTATCCGTCATTCCGTATCCTTATGAGGCGTCGTCGTTCCCGGGACACCTTCAACCGCCGCGCGGCCATCCGGGGGTCCGCCCCGGTAACGGTCAAGCGCAACCGCGCGCCTGAATGCCGCCTTGCCTGCGTCCTGCGCGAGCACGGCAGCATGTATCACATTTGTACCCCCCATTGCCAAACCCATTTCGGCTTCCGAAAGGAGTTTGTATGCGGGTATGTCCGGTCCGCCCAGATGGACGGTGGCCGTGCGTGCCTGCGTCATTTTCCGCACGCCGTCCTCGGCCGCCTCGAAGGCGTGGAGGACGACGAGCGCCTTGCCCGACCGTATCGCGGCATCGACTTTTGCCGAGCCCAATGCCACAGCGCCGGCCTTTCGCGCAAGTCCAAGGCCGCCGCACAATGCCTTCACCATCAGTCCGTCGACCAGCGCGCCGAGTTCCGGGTTCGCCGTCACCTCCGCCTTGAGGGCACGGCGAAACAGCTTCTTGCGTACGGCCTCGTCGACCCGTCCCCGTTCAGCCGTGACCCAGCAGCCTCTGCCCGGCAGGTTCCGCTTCAGGTCCGGCACGACGGACATGTCCGGGCCGGTCACGAAACGGATCATCTCGTCCGGCTCGCCCACGAGGCGCGTCACGATGCATGTCCGCTCGACCATCTCGTCCAACAGCGTCTCCCGGCCGGTCCATCACCCGCCTCAGGCTTCGGCCGCTTCCGTTTCCGTCTCGTCCTCGGCCGCGAGATCGTCGTTCGAGATCCAGCCGGCCTGCAGACGCGCCGCGAGCACCATCTGCTCGGCGTCGGCCCGGCTCACGCCGTGTGATGCCAGCACGCCGGGGAACATCTTGGTCTCGCCGTCCTTGCGCTCTTTCCAGCCGACGAGGTCGTCGACTGCATAGCCGGCGAAATCCTCGACCGACTTCACGCCGTCTTCGCCCAGTGTGACCATCATCGCGGTCGTCACGCCCGGAATCTCGCGCAATTCGTCTGCCACGCCCAGTTCGCGGCGCTTGGCATCCTGCTCCGCCTCGATGCGATCGAGATATTCGCGCGCCCGCGCCTGGATCTCGGAAGCGGTGTCGCCGTCGAAGCCGTCGATCGATGCGATCTCGTCCGCGTCGACGTAGGCGACTTCCTCCACCGAGGTGAAGCCTTCCGACGCCAGCACCTGCCCGACCATCTCGTCGACGTTGAGCGCATCCATGAACAGGGTCGAGCGCTCGACGAATTCCTTCTGGCGGCGCTGCGATTCCTCTTCCTCGGTCAGAATGTCGATGTCCCAGCCGGTCAGCTGCGAGGCCAGTCGCACGTTCTGTCCACGACGCCCGATCGCAAGCGATAGTTGGTCATCCGGGACCACGACTTCAATACGCTCGGCATCCTCGTCGAGCACGACCTTCGCCACTTCGGCGGGCTGCAGCGCGTTGACGATGAAGGAGGCGGCGTCATGCGACCACGGGATGATGTCGATCTTCTCGCCCTGCAACTCGCCCACGACCGCCTGAACGCGGCTGCCGCGCATGCCGACGCAGGCGCCGACCGGATCGATCGAGGAATCGCGCGAAATCACCGCGATCTTGGCGCGTGAGCCCGGGTCGCGCGCCACCGACTTGATCTCGATGATGCCGTCGTAGATCTCCGGCACTTCCATCTGGAAGAGCTTCGCCATGAACTGCGGATGCGTGCGCGACAGGAAAATCTGCGGCCCGCGCTGCTCGCGGCGGACGTCATAGACATAGGCGCGGACGCGGTCGCCATACTTGAAGTTCTCGCGCGGGATCAGTTCGTCGCGGCGGATGATCGCCTCACCGCGCCCCAGATCGACGATCACGTTGCCATACTCGACGCGCTTGACCGTGCCGTTGATGATCTCGCCGATGCGGTCCTTGTACTCGTCGTACTGCCGGTCGCGCTCGGCCTCGCGTACCTTCTGGACGATGACCTGCTTGGCCGACTGCGCGGCGATGCGGCCGAAATCCATTGGCGGAAGCTGTTCGGCGATGAAGTCGCCGACCTGGGCGTCGGGATTGCGGTCCCGCGCGTCGCGCAGCGAGATCTGGCGAGCGAACTCGTCGACGTTCTCGACGACCTCCATCAGCCGCTGCAGCTTCATCTCGCCGGTGCTCGGGTTGATGTCGGCGCGGATGTTGGTCTCCTGACCATAGCGCGAGCGCGCCGCCTTCTGGATCGCGTCCGCCATAGCGGCGATCACGATCGACTTGTCGATCGACTTCTCGCGCGCGACCGCGTCGGCGATCTGGAGAAGCTCGAGCCTGTTTGCACTGACTGCCATGTCGTGGTCTCCTTGCATCGCTCCGGCCGCTCGCGGCCAGCCGGCGATCTCAGTCTTCAGTCTGGGTGTCGTCTTCGCCGTCGGGATCTTCGCCGCGACGTTTTTTCTGTTCCTGTCGCGCTTTCTTGTCCTTGCGCAGGGCGTCGCGCACGAGTTCGTCGGTCAGGATAAGGCGCGCATCCGATATGGCGTCGAACGGCACGCGCACGATAGGCTCGTCACCATAGCTGGCCACATCGCGCTCGATCACGACCACCTCGTCGGACGTCTCCGCAATCCTGCCGCGGAAGCGCTTGCGCTCGGCCACAGGCATCGAGGTCTCGAGCTTGATCAGATGGCCGATCCATTGCGCGAAATCCGACTTGCGCACCAGGGGGCGGTCGATTCCCGGCGACGAGACTTCCAGGTGATAGGCCTTGTCGATCACGTCCTCGACGTCGAGCAAAGGGGAGACGGCCTTGCTCACCTCCTCGCAATCCTGGACGGTCATCGTGCCGTCGAGCCGCTCGGCCATGATCTGCAGCGTCAGCCCGTTCTGTCCCGACAGACGCACCCGCACGAGGCGATAGCCCATCGTGTCGAGCAGCGGCCTGATCAGCAACGCGATGCGCGCATCCGTTCCGGTTTCACGGATGATGCGATCGTCTGCCTGCGCCTGGGTCTCTACCATGCCCTGGAATGCTCTCGTTGCGGTCGTTCAGGTAACAAAAAAGAGCGGGTCCGGGTGGGCCCACTCTTGTTCCATCGACCAAGAATTCACGCTTGATATACAGCAGGCGTCGGTTCATTTCAAGCGCGGCCTTGAAGCCGGGTTTCGCAGAGACGGAGGCAGCTTATGATCCTGCTGATTCCGGGGCCGGGCCCAGCAAGCCCGTTGACGCCGCCGGAAAGCTCGACTATAAGCCGCCACCACTGAGGCGGCCCACCCGGCCGCCCGTTTGTTTTCGCGCCTGCCGGCTGTCGTGCAGCGTGTCCGTCTGAAGAATGAGAGAGGCGATATGGCCAATACGAGCTCGGCCAAGAAGGCAACGCGCAAAATCGCGAGCCGCACGGCAATCAACAAGAACCGCCGTTCGCGGGTCAGGACCTACGTGCGCAAAGTCGAGGAAGCGCTTGCTGCTGGCGACAAGTCGGCAGCGGAAGATGCATTCCGCGCCGCGCAGCCGGAACTGATGCGTGCAGCGACGAAGGGCGTCCTCCATCGCAACACGGCGTCCCGCAAGGTGTCGCGTCTGGCGCAGCGACTGAAGGCTCTTGAGGCCTGATCGACTGCCAAGCCGAGCCTTCTGGGCTCGCTCTACCGAACCCGGCCGAGAGGCCGGGTTTTTTGTTTGCCGTCAAACTGCCTGGTGGATCCGGTTGTCTTTCCGCAACGGAACCGGCTATCCTTTGCCGGCGCCCCTATGCGGCACCCCGCAGCTTCACTGGCGCACCACGCCGACATAGTTGTCGCAGCATGAAAAACCGTTTATAAACAAAAACTTATGCGAGGTTGTCCACAGGTTGTTAGACCTCCCGTGACCGGCTTCGGGAATAACCCCTGTCAAGCTGAAAGTTGGAAAAATTTTTAGCATCGGGCGTCGATTTTCCGGTCGCGGGAAAAGGGGTTGATTCCAAAAGAGATAAACAAGAATCGTGGTCCCCGATGCCTCGAATCGGCCCTCCCCACGGCCTCGTTGCTTAAAAAACCGTGAAACTCGGACTTGCTCTCCCAAGGCCATTTTTCTAAGGTCCAGACATCGAAAGGGGCGGGCCCCAAGGCCCACAATCCCAGGAAATTTCAACCGATGCGACACCGGAGCGATCCGGTGTGCGGGTGAGTTTGTCCTTTCGATGCGGCGTTTGCCGTCGCCACGAGGTCAGGCGGGGATGGGGACGTCCGGGTGCAATCCCGGCGGTCTTCGCGAGGCTTCGTCATGGGAGCGGTACGGGGAACCGGCTTTGCCGGGTACGAGTGGGTACGCCGATCGCCTCGCGATCGGCAGGGGTCGTGTAGCACGCAAGGCGGCGGTCAGCCGCGGAAATACGAGGAAGACGCGCATGGCCATGCGGTGCGCGAGGGATACGCTGTTGCGATGAAGTCTACGACAAGAAGGAACGAGGACATGTTTGGCGGCATTGAAACGGGAGCCGAGGCGGCGCTTCCTTTCATCCCAGTGAGCGGTGGAGAACCGGTGATGGACGACGCGGGATCGGATGCGGGCTCGATCTTCGAGAAGCTCCGTGCCCAGTTGCAGGCCCGGCTTGGCGCGGATGTCTACTCGAGCTGGTTTGGTCGCATGAAGCTTGCGGAGGCTTCGCGCGGCGTGGTGCGTCTGTCGGTTCCGACGGCGTTCCTGAGATCCTGGATCAACAACCACTATCTGGCGCTCATCACCGACATCTGGAAGGCGGAAGACGAAGGCCTGTTGCGCCTGGAGATCGTCGTGCGGAGCGCCATGCGGGCAGCCCGCGGTGCGATGGACGTCGAGGACGCCAGGCCGAAGACCCCGCCGCGCGCATCACAGACCGCGCTCTCCTCCGGTACGGTCAATCCGTCGCGTCCTGCGCAGCCGCGGACCACGCCGGAAGGGTCCAACCGCCAGAGCATCCTCGGGTCGCCCCTGGACGGGCGCTACACCTTCGAGTCCTTCGTCGACGGCCCCTCGAACCGGGTTGCCTTCGCGGCTGCGCGGACCGTGGCTGAGAACGCGACCGCTTCCGTGCGCTTCAACCCGCTGTTCGTCCACGCGTCGGTCGGCCTCGGCAAGACTCACCTTCTGCAGGCGATCGCTGCAGAATCCCTGGCGCGGCGTCCCGCCTCGCGCGTTGTCTACCTCACGGCAGAGTACTTCATGTGGCGCTTCGCCACGGCAATCCGCGACAACAACGCGCTGACGCTCAAGGAGCAGTTGCGCGACATCGATCTGCTGATCATCGACGACATGCAGTTTCTCCAGGGCAAGTCGATCCAGCACGAGTTCTGCCACCTCATCAACATGCTGCTCGACAGCGCCAAGCAGGTCGTCGTGGCAGCCGATCGTCCGGCGTCGGAACTCGAGTCCTTGGAGCCCCGCGTCCGTTCGCGGCTGCAGGGCGGTGTTTCGCTCGAAATGTCGGCGCCAGACATGCCGATGCGGCTGTCCATGCTCAAGCAGCGCCTCGACGCCGCCCGACAGGACGACCCCTCGCTTTCGATCTCGGACGAGATCCTAGAGCACGTCGCGCGCACCGTCACCGGAAGCGGGCGCGAGCTCGAAGGGGCGTTCAACCAGCTCCTGTTCCGGCAGTCCTTCGAGCCAGACCTGTCGATCGACCGCATCGACGAACTGCTTGGCCACATGTTCCGGACGGGCGATCCCAAGCGCATACGCATCGAGGACATCCAGCGCATCGTGGCGCGCCACTACAACGTTTCCAAGACGGAGCTGCTGTCCAACCGCCGCACACGCACCATCGTCAAGCCTCGGCAGGTTGCCATGTACCTCGCCAAGGTCATGACGCCGCGGTCGCTGCCCGAGATCGGGCGCAGGTTTGGCGGGAGGGATCACACGACCGTCCTCCACGCTGTACGCAAGATCGAGAACCTGTCGGGTACGGACGAGAAGCTTGAGCAGGAACTGGAACTCCTGCGCAGGCTGATCAACGACCAGGCCTGAAGCCGCCCGACGCCGCCGTTCCGGCACCGCCCCGGGGATTATCCCCGGGAAAGCCTGCGCAGCGGGAGCCAACCCGTCGCGCGGGCTTGCCTTCATGGCATTTTTCCTGTCATTTTGCCAGCCTTGCCGGCCCGGGATGCGGGCCGTTCGTATCTGTGCTTCCCGCCGAAGCAGTCCTGACCACGAGACCAGTCCGTCATGCGCGTCACCCTCGAACGTTCCAACCTGCTGAAGTCGCTGAACCACGTGCATCGCGTGGTGGAACGGCGCAACACGATCCCGATCCTTTCCAACGTGCTCCTGAAAGCCGAAGGCGGTGCGGTGCTCGAGATGAAGGCGACGGATCTCGACCTCGAAGTGACGGAAGCAACCCCGGCGCAGGTCGAACAGCCTGGCGCAACGACGGTTCCCGCACACCTCCTCTACGACATCGTCCGCAAGCTGCCGGACGGTTCCGAGGTGATGCTGCGCACAGATGCCGACGGCCACACCATGACGGTGACGTCCGGACGCTCGAGCTTCAAGCTGCAGTGCCTGCCGCAGTCCGATTTCCCGGAGCTGACGGCCGGATCCTTCTCGCACATCTTCCGTCTGGACGCGCCGGCCCTGAAGGGCCTGATCGAGAAGACCCAGTTCGCGATCTCCACGGAGGAGACCCGCTATTATCTGAACGGAATTTTCCTGCACGCCCACGAAACCGGCGGCAAGCTCATGCTGCGCTCGGTCGCCACCGACGGCCACCGGCTCGCGCGCGCCGAAATCGAGGCGCCTGCCGGCACCGAAGGCATGCCGGGCGTGATCATCCCGCGCAAGACCGTGAGCGAGTTGCAGAAACTCGTCGACAATCCCGATATCAAGGTTGTGGTCGAACTGTCCGACACCAAGATCCGCTTCACGATCGGCAGTATCGTGCTCACGTCGAAGCTGATCGACGGCACCTTCCCGGACTACCAGCGCGTCATTCCGTCCGGCAACGACAAGCGGCTGATCATTGATCGGCAGAGCTTCGCCGCAGCGGTGGACCGCGTTTCCACCATCTCGTCGGAACGCGGACGCGCGGTGAAGCTGGCGATCGCCGACGGTCAGGTCACGCTGACTGTCAACAACCCGGATTCCGGAAGCGCCGTCGAGGAAATCGCGGCCGACTATGATTCCGATCCGATCGAGATCGGCTTCAATGCGCGCTACCTGCTGGACGTCGCGGCCCAGCTCGGCGGCACCAATGCGCAATTCATGCTGGCGGATGCTGGCTCGCCGACGCTGATCAACGATACCGCCGACGAGCAGACCCTCTATGTCCTGATGCCGATGCGCGTCTGACGCTCGTGCCGGGCGACCCGACCAACCGGGGCGCGCCGCCGCCGGTGAACATCGGCAGGCTGAAGCTGACCGATTTCCGCAACTACCTGTCCCTCGCTGTCGATCTGTCGCCGGGAGCGGTCGTGCTGACGGGCGACAATGGCGCCGGAAAGACGAACCTTCTCGAAGCCGTCTCGCTGCTTTCTCCCGGCCGGGGCCTGCGCCGCGCCGCCTATGCGGAAATCGCACGCGATGGCGCTAAGGGCGGCTTCGTCGTTCACGCGCATGTCGAAGGTGCGCAGGGCGAAGCCGACATCGGCACGGGCGCGGGCACAGCCGACCCGGATGCCGAGGGCAGCCTGCGCAAGGTGCGCATCAACGGCGCGCCGGCGCGTTCTGCCGACGAGATGCTGGAATGGCTGCGGGTGATGTGGCTGACGCCCGCCATGGACGGGCTCTTCACCGGCCCGGCCGCAGACCGTCGCCGCTTCCTTGACCGGCTGGTGCTGACGATCGACCCCGCTCATGGCCGCCGCGCGCTCGACTACGAGAAAGCGATGCGCGGCCGCAACCGGTTGCTGGCGGACGGATCGCGAAACGATGGCTGGTTCGACGCGATCGAGACGCAGATGGCAGAGACGGGTGCTGCGATCGCGGCTGCGCGCTTCGAGATGGTGCGATTGCTGAAGGCCATGATCGAGCGCACGCCCGAAGAGGGCCCGTTCCCGAGAGCCGACCTGGCGCTTTCGGGCGTGCTGGAGGCCGGCCTGGCGTCGGGTGCCGCGATCGATGCGGAGGAGGATTTCCGCAGAAGGCTTGCCGAGGGCCGGGAGCGCGACCGGGCAGCGGGCCGCACGCTGGAGGGCCCGCATCGCTCGGATCTCCTCGTGCGCCACCGGCCCAAGGACATGCCGGCCGAACTCTGCTCCACCGGCGAGCAGAAGGCCCTGCTGGTCGGGCTGGTGCTGTCGCATGCGCGCCTGACCGGCGAACTGTCCGGCATGGCGCCGATCCTGCTGCTGGACGAAATCGCCGCGCATTTCGACCATCGCCGCCGCGCCGCCCTGTTCGGTATCCTCGATGATCTCGGCTGCCAGGTCTTCATGACGGGCACCGAGCGTGAACTCTTCTCGGCGATCGAAGGCCGTGCCCAGTTCCTGACGGTGTCGGCAGGTGCCGTTTCGGCAGGCTGACAAGTCTGTCCGTCGGCCCTATGATCCGGCCATGACCGCATCGTCCGCCCAGCCGCTCTCGACCGACGAACTGCAGCGCTATGCCCGCCACATCGTGCTGCCCGAGATCGGCGGGCCGGGGCAGCAGAAGCTGAAGCGCGCCCGGGTGCTTGTCGTCGGCGCAGGAGGGCTCGGCGCTCCCGTGCTCGAATATCTGGCGGCCGCCGGTGTCGGAACGCTGGGGATCGTCGACGATGATACCGTCTCGCTGTCCAACCTGCAGCGCCAGGTAATCCACGACACGGCGTCGGTCGGGCGGCCGAAGGTCGATAGTGCGGCCGACACGATCGGCCGGATCAACCCGCATGTCGTCGTCGAGACGCACCGGCTGCGCCTCGACCCTGGCAATGCGGCCGCTCTTGTGTCGGCCTACGACCTCGTTATCGACGGGTCCGACAATTTCGACACGCGCTACACGGTCGCCGACGCCTGCGCCGCTGCTGCAAAGCCGCTGGTTGCCGCCGCCGTCGGGCGCTTCGACGGCTCGCTGACGGTCCTGAAGCCCTACGAGAGCGGCGAAGACGGCGGGCCGCTGCCGTCCTACCGCGACCTCTTCCCCGAACCGCCGCCGGCCGGCCTCGTGCCGTCCTGCGCCGAAGCAGGCGTGCTCGGCGCCCTGACCGGCGTGATGGGCACGCTGCAGGCGATGGAGGCGATCAAGCTGATCGCCGGCATCGGCGAGCCGCTGGTCGGCCGGATCCTGCTCTACGATGCGCTCGGCGCCCGCTTTGACATCATGCGCTACAAGGCGCGACGGCAGGCGGCGGAGTAGCGGCCCGGATGCTCGACCTGACCGCCGAGGAACGCGCCATTGCCGAGGGACGGGACGGCGCCGGCGCGGCGATGGCGATGCGCATCGTCGCCGACAGCGCGCGCCTGCTGGGCGCGCCGCGGCTGATCCCGGTCGCCTCCGCCCACATCGACGGGGCGCTGTACCACGGCGATTCCGGCACGCTGTTCGCCGAGAGGCTGGTGGCGGGCGGCGCCAGGGTTGCGGTCCGCGCCACGCTCAACGTTGGCGCACTGGACCTGACCGGCGGCTGCCGGGTGCGGCTGGAAGGCGCCCGCCGCGACATGGCCGGGCGGATGATGCAGGCCTACCGCGCGCTTGGCTGCGAGCCATCCTGGACCTGCGCGCCCTATCAGGCCGGACACCGGCCGGCGCAAGGCACCGACGTGGCCTGGGGCGAGTCAAACGCGGTCGTGTTCTGCAACTCGGTGCTGGGCGCCCGCACCAACCGCTATGGCGACTTCCTCGACATTGCCTGCGCCATCGCCGGTCGCGCACCGTGCACCGGTCTGCACCTTCCCGAAAACCGCCGCGCGACGGTTGAGTTCGACGTGTCGGCCCTGTCGTCGGAATTCCTCTCCTCCGAGATCGCCTGGCCGGTGCTGGGCAGCCTGTATGGACGCGAGCTGGGGAATGCGATCGGCGTGGTGACCGGCATCGCGGCCCATCCGGGCGAAGACGCGCTGAAGGCGTTTGGCGCCGCCGCCGCCTCATCGGGCGCTGTCGGGCTGTTCCACATCGCAGGCGTGACGCCGGAGGCGGAAGACTGCGACGCCGCGACCGGCGGACTGCCGCCGGCAGCGACGATCCGCGTCACGCCGGCGATGGCGGCCGATGCGCAGCGAAGGCTGTCGACCGCCGGGCCTGCCAAGCGAATCGACGCCGTGGCGATCGGCAGCCCGCATTTGTCGGCCGCCGAACTCGACGCGCTGGAGCGGCTGGTCGCGGGGCGGAAGCTCGCCGTCCCGCTCTATGCCTGTACCGGCCGCCACGCGCTGGCCGCCTTCGACCGGGACGGCCGCCGGGCTGCACTGGAGCAGGCGGGCGTGATCCTCGTGGCCGATACCTGCGTGGTGGTGACGCCGATTCTGGCCGACCGGCCGGACGGGGTGCTGATGACCAATTCCGGCAAGTTTGCCCATTACGCGCCGGGCAACACCGGCTATGCGGTGCTCTATGCCGCGCTGCCCGATTGCGTGGAAAGCGCCGTTGCCGGCCGCCCAGTGCTGGCGGAGGCCGCACGATGAGCGCGGAGACCGGCGTCACCGCCCCGCCGGCCGAAGCCTCCGCCGCAGCGATGGCCGAGGTGCTGGTGCCCGGTGCAGGCGGTCGCGCCCCGGCGCTGGTGCTCGACGGCCCGATCAGCTTCTGGGGCGGCGTCGATGCGGCCACCGGCCGCATCGCCGATGTGCGCCACCCGCAGTTGGGGGCGCACATCGCCGGCACAGTGCTTTTCCTGCCGGGCACCATCGGCTCTTCCTCGGCGTCGGCCGTGCTGCTCGAACTCGTCCACAACGGCCACGCGCCGGCCGCCCTGGTGCTGCACGAGCCCGACGCCATCCTGTTGCTCGGCCTGATCGTCGCCCGCGAGATGGGCTGGCCGACGCCGGTGGCCGTGCGCCTCGCCAGGGAGCGTCACGACGCCTTCCGCGGCTGCATGATGGCCGTAGGCGCGGCGACCGAGGCGGGCGCGCGCGTTGCGCTCCGGATCGCGACGGACACCACGAGCGGCTGAGCCCCGGCCGCTGGTCGGGCGATCGCTCGATCGCGCATCTTTTTCCCGAACATGCCGGCCCCTCGCGCGTTGGGCGTCAGGCGCCTCGCGGCGCAACCCATTCACGTGCCTTCGCGAGAGGCTCACCGGATCAGGGAGATCGATCATGCATCACGACGACCCAAGAAACACCGCAGCCGCCCCGCGCGCCTCGCAGGGCACGCTGACCAACCGCCAGGGTCACCCGGTCTCCAACAACCAGTCGAGCCGCACCGTGGGCAGCCGCGGCCCGGCGACGCTGGAGAACTACCAGTTCCTGGAAAAGATCAGCCATTTCGACCGCGAGCGCATCCCCGAGCGGGTCGTGCATGCGCGCGGCTTCGTCTGCTACGGCGAGTTCGAGGCCACCGGCATGATCGGCGACGAGCCGGCCTCGACCTACACCCGCGCGAAGCTGTTCCAGGACAAGGGCAAGAAGACGCCGCTGGCGATCCGCTTCTCCACCGTCATCGGCGGGCGGGACTCCTCCGAGACGGCGCGTGACCCGCGCGGCTTCGCCGTCAAGTTCTACACCGAGGACGGCAACTGGGATCTCGTCGGCAACAACCTCGCCGTCTTCTTCATCCGCGACGCGATCAAGTTTCCCGACGTCATCCACTCGCTGAAGCCGGATCCGGTAACCTTCCGCCAGGAGCCGAACCGCATCTTCGACTTCATGAGCCAGACGCCGGAGAGCATGCACATGCTCACCCACCTGTTCTCGCCGCGCGGCATCCCGGCGAGCTACCGCCACATGGAGGGCTTTGGGGTCAACACCTACAAGATGGTCAACGCCGCCGGCGACACCGTGCTGGTCAAGTATCACTTCCACCCGCGCCAGGGCGTCGCCTCGCTGACCGCCGACGAGGCGGCGAAGGTGCAGGGCCAGGACCTCGGCTCCGCGTCGAAGGACCTCTTCACCGCGATCGAGGCGGGCGACTACCCGCAGTGGGACATGTACGTCCAGATCATGGAGGACCACGACCATCCCGAACTCGACTGGGACCCGCTGGACGACACCAAGATCTGGCCCGAAAAGGACTTTCCGCTGCGCCACGTCGGCACCATGACGCTGAACCGCAACGTCGAGGACTTCTTCAACGAGAACGAGCAGATCGCCATGGGCACGGGCGTGCTGGTCGACGGGCTCGACTTCTCCGACGACAAGATGCTGGTCGGCCGCACCTTCTCCTACTCGGACACCCAGCGCTATCGCGTCGGGCCGAACTACCTGCAGCTGCCGGTCAACCAGCCGAAGAACGCGGCAGTGGCCACCCACCAGTCCGGCGGCCAGATGTCCTTCTACCGCGATACCGGCAAGGGCCAGAACCCGCACGTCAACTACGAGCCGTCGCTCCACGACGGCCTGACCGAGGCAGAGCACCAGCCGAACAACCCGCCCGAGATCACCGGCCGGCTGACGCGGGCCGTGCTTGACCGGCGCAACGACTATGTCCAGGCGCGGGGCCGCTTCTGCACCATGATGGACTGGGAGCGCGACGACCTCGTCGCCAACATGGGCACGCTCTTGTCCGACTGCGAGCGCGACGTGCAGGAGCGCATGGTCTGGCACTTCTTCATGGTGCATGACGACTATGGCCGCCGCGTCGGCGAGCGCCTCGGCATCTCCGCCGAGGATGTCCGGGGTCTGGGCAAGTTGCCCGGCCAGATGCTGACGGGCGAGGACGAGAAGCGCCTCGCCGACCTCGGCCGCAACGGCGACACGATCGACGACACGGTGTGGGGCCAGTGGACGAGCTCGGTGACGAACCGCAAGGTTGCCGCCGAGGAGGTTCTCGGCCGAATGGGTAACGGCCGCCCGGAAATGGGACGCGCCGCGGAGTAGATCACGGCGGCCCGCCCGCCTGCGCCCTCTGCCGCGCAAGGCAGAGGGCGCAGGCGGGCGGGAGACGGCGCTGGCCTCCTCAGTCGGCGTCGTCGTCCGTCAGACCTTGGCGCTGACGCCAGCGGCGCGCAGGCCAGCATATTGCAGGGTGACGGCAGGCAGGTTCTCCTCCAGCCAGCAGGCCATCGCGGTCTCCTCGTCGAGGCTCTGCTGCAGCAGCGCTTTCGCCTCTGCGAGGCCGCCGGCTTCGGCCAGCGTCACCAGCGACGTATAGGCCGCGATCTCGAAATTCTCGAAGGCGAAGTTGGCGAGGCTGTTCTTGATGATCTCGTCGCTGGCCATCGAGTGGCCCATCGCCGCCATGGCACCCATGAAGGACTGCGTGGTGTCCTTGAGCGCGGACGGGCTTTCGCCCATGCCCTGCAGGATCGAGTCGAGCCGCCGGATCTGGCCCTCGGTCTCGGCGATGTGCCGCTGTAGCCGCTCCAGCACCTGCGGGTAGCTCTCGATGCGCGAGGCCTGCGGCTTCATGATCGAAAGCGCCTGGTTTTCCATCGCATGCGCGTTGCGTAGTCCCACGATGAAAATGTCGCGGGCCTGACTGGTGAAGTTCGTGTTCATGGGCATTCTCCTTTGCTCGCGCCCGAACCGGGACCGCAGCGGCTTGTTCCATGGCCGCGGGGCCACGAGGTTCGCAGCCCGGTGAGTCCGCCAATAGTTAGCACTTCGGCGAAGTTTCTTGTTGTGCTCCGCTGGAGATCATGAAAGCTTAGCAAAATGGCTAAGCATGATCCCGATCTGTCGCTCCTGTTCCACGCTTTGGCGGATGCGACGCGCCGCTCGATCCTTGTCCAGCTGGCGCGCGGACCCGCCCGGGTGACGGAGCTTGCAGACCCGACCGGGCTGCGCCTGCCCACCGTGATGAGGCACCTCTCGGTTCTGGAGGCGGCGGGCCTGATCGCCACTTCGAAGGACGGCCGGGTGCGCACCTGCGCGATCAGGCCGGACGCCATGGAGCCGGCGCGGACGTGGATCGAGGAGCAGCGGGCCGTGTGGGACGCACGGCTCGACCGGCTGGATTCATTCGTGATGGGCATGATGAAGGAACGAGAGAAATGACGTCGAACCCTGCAGCAAGCGGCGCCGTGACGGCGCGTGACGACGGCACCGGTCGCTTCGCGACGCTGACCTTCGAGCGAGAGGTCGCCGCGCCGGTTTCGGTGCTCTGGCAGGCTTGGACTGCGCCCGCCGCGCGTACGGTCTGGGCTGCGCCATCGCCCTCGGTGACCGTGGAGTTTCTGGAGGCCGATACACGGGTCGGCGGTCGCGAGGTGTCGCTCTGCAAGGTGGCCGGCGAGCCGGACGTGCGCTGCGAAGGCGGCTGGCTGGTGTTGCAGCCGGATGTGTGTAGCGTCAACGACGAGGTGATCTCGTCTGAAGGCGTCACGCAGTCGGCGGCCCTGGTTACTGCGGATTTTTCGGATTTCGGCGCGCGCAGCGGGCTGGTCGTGACGGTGCAACTGTCCTCGCTCGCCGCGAACATGGAACAGGGCTACCGGCAGGGCTTCGCAGCCGGACTGGACAATCTCGCCGGCGTTGCCGAACGGACCATGGTGCTGCAGCGGGTAATTCGGGCGCCGCGGGCCGTAGTCTGGAGCGCATGGATGAACCCCGAGACACTGCCGCAATGGTGGGGCCCGGATGGCTTCTCCTGTCGCACCAGCAGGATTGACCTGCGGGCGGGCGGCGAATGGGTCTTCGACATGATCGGGCCAGACGGCACGGTCTATCCGAACCATCACCTGTATGGCGAGGTCCGGACGCAGGAACGGCTCGGCTATACGCTTCTCTGGGGCGAGAACGGACCCAGGCACGCCGATGCATGGGCCTCGTTCGAGGACCAGGACGGATTCACCAAGGTGACGCTCGGCATGGTCTTCACCAGCGCGGCCGAGTTCCAGACGGCAAGGGGCTTCGGAGCGATCGAGCTGGGTCTGCAGACGCTGGGAAAGCTGGACGGATTCGTCGCCGCGCGCGGGTAGGCCTTTCGATCTGGATTCCGCGCGGGCGCTTCGACGTCGACGGGAGGGTGGAACGGCAGAGCGTGGGGCGGGAAAGGCGAGAACCCGGCCCTGCAGGTTGCTTTGCCGGCCCTATGGCAATAGGCAGGGGGCTGACAAGGAGACAGAGAGATGCCGAGACCGCCCAACTACAATCACGAGCGCATGGAGCGCGATCGCGCCAAGGCGGCCAAGAAGGCCGAAAAGCTGGCCGCGAAGGCCGCTGCCCGCGAACGCGGCGCAGACAAGGCCGAGGCCGAGGCGAAGGCCCAGACCGACGAATAGGAAATGCGTCGCGAAACCGGGCACCGGTTTCGGGACACAGCGATGCCGCGACCTCGCAGATGCGAGCGTCGTGGAGCGCGCGCAGCGCGGTTGGCGGGTTCCAGGCGCGATTTGCCCAACTCCCCGAGCCAAAGCCCGGAGACGGAGCTGCCTTTTCGCGGACGAACGGGGACTGTCCCCGACTTTCGTCAGCCCGTCGCCTTCTGGTCGGTGAAGACGCCTGCCTCGCGGGCTGCCGCGACGAAGGCACGGCGCCCGACGATCGGCGGCTTGTCCCCGCTCTGGACGTCCGAGCAGGCCTGCAGCGCGGCGCGGTGCTTTTCCGTGCGCTTTCCGGGCCAGCGGTTTAGGAGGAAGTCGGAGGTGTCGCGGGCGGTGCGCAGGGTCAGCAATGTGCCGGCCGCATCGGCTTTGACGGTGATTGGCGTGTCGAACTGATCTTTTTCCATTGCCGCTCATACGGCAACCGCAGAGCGGAAGCGAGACAATCCTGACGTTCAGGGCGATGCCGATGTCGTGACCTGCGATGCCGGGAGATGGTCCGCGACGCGGGAGGCGGTAAAACCGCTGGACGGTTCACCAGGAGAGCGCTCTCCAGAGTACCGCCCGGGGCAAGGCAGCGAAGTCGTAGAAGCCTTCGGCGGTAAGCGGGAAAAGGCAGCGGGCGAAGGGGAACTGTTCCCGGTTCCTAGGCCGCCAGCAGCCGGCGAATCTCTTCCTCGAAATCGAAGCAGAGCTGTCGTGCCTCGTCGTCCGGCAGCCAGCGCACCATCTGCGGCACGATCTTGCGGAAGAGCCGCAGATCGTCGTCGTCCCAGGGTACGGTCTCGGCCGCGCGCGCCTCCGCGATCAGCCGAAGCACGCGCGCCCGCACCCGGTCGGGATCGCCGTGGTAATAGACCGTCGGCGCATCCTCGTCGAAGCGTTCGGGCTCGTCGGTGCCGAAAAGGTCGAGCTGGTTGCGGCTGGGCATCTGCAGTCCAATGCGAATCGTATCCGAACTATGCCGCAAGCAATGCGGCCGCACGACCGCCCAACCCCACTTATCCCCGCTATCCTGACGCGACCTGTCAGTTGTCGCCGTCCCCGAGCGCCGCCTTCAGGCGCTCCGCCCTGATCAGTTCGGCGCTCAGAATGCGCTGCATGAGATCGGCCTGCGCCGGCTCGAGCGCGACGACGCGGCCGAGCACGTTGAGCAGGTCGATCAGGTCGGAGGTGTATTCGGCGAGCCAGTGGTCTGGCTGGATCGAATCGAGCGGCGACGGCGGACGCTTGTCGCCGATCTGCGGGCGGGTGCGGTCACGCCGGCGATAGCTGAACCAGTGCCAGACCACCTGCTTGCCGGAGACCTCGTAGGCCCAGACTTTAGGGGAAACATTGTCGACGAACCCCGTGCCGACATGCAGCCGCCGTTTCACCGGGTCGTATTCCATCGTGTCCGGCAGCGGCTCCGGTGCGCCGGGAATGCCGCCGCCCTCCGGAATGGCCGGGCGCTCTCCCGCTGGCATGCGCGGCGGCGCCTTCGGCCGGCCGGCGGCGGGGTCGGCGAAACGCTCGCCATAGGTGTGCAGCCAGATCACTTCGGCGCCGAGGGCGGCGGCATCGGCGAACAGCGCTGGGTCGGCGGTGAGCGGCACAAACAGGCCCGGCTGGACGAGGTCGGGCTGAAACCGCGCGGTGAAGGCCGGATGCGCCATCACCGCCGCCAGATAGGCCATCACGTCCTCGGCGGAGACGGGATGGCCGTAGACCTCGGCCAGCAGGCCGAGCAGTTTCGGCGGGATGTTCGGGGTTCTGGCGGCGGCGTCACGCCAGAGGGGATAAACGCGGCCGCCGAAGGAGCCTTTGTAGTGATGAAGGTCCGCCAGCAAGCCCGAGAAGGTAATGGCAGGACCGGAGTTCGGAGAATGGGCGTCCAACCCTGTCAGAAAAATCTGTTTCGGCGAATAAGCGTTCCATAGGCTTGGGTTCGGCCGGTTGATCAGTCGCGCATCGGGAATGATCCACTGTCGATCGAATGACCGAAAACCGTAACGGGTGGGCGTCACCACAGACGCCGTGTCATCCTTCACCGCGACCGATCTCTGCTCATGTCCTACGATTCCGGTGTGCGCCTTTTTCGATACGGTCTTGTCACCACCCTCGTGCGGATGAAACAGCGTCTCCTGCCTTGAAGCATCTTTCTCGGCAATCAGTGTCGCCCAACGGTCCTCCAGCGATTGCTGGTCCGGCGCGATGATCCAGGTTCGCCCCGGCATCACGCCCGATCCGTCATAGTCGAAGAAGGATTTCAGCGGCGGGAAGGTCGCCCAGTCGCCGCTCGCAGCGGGAAAGAAGGGTGCGCGCCAGCCGGTCGGGCAGTCCCGCCAGCCCCGCTCGTCGAGCGACAGCGTTTCCAGAGCGGCGAATTTTTCTTCGCGCCGCCCCTTCGGGAGAGCCTTATAGCGGATGTGCGCCGGCACGCCGCGGTCCTTGACGAGCGGCTTCGCCGCCAGCACGATGCACACCGGCTGCTGCACGCCCTGGAAGATTCGCGTCCTGACCTCCGGTTGGTGTCCTTCCGGCGAGCAGTCGACGACCCAGATGTCGGAACAGGTTCGGCGCAAATCGTCGCGCATCTTCTGGAAGCCGGGGCCGTTGAGGAAGCCAGCGACGGTGATGAAGCAGACGATGCCCTCCTCGTCGCGGTCCGGCCGGCCAGTCGAGGCATGGTTGCCCGTGCCGAACACCTTCCACGCCGCCCAGCGCCAGAAGTAGACGTAGAGGTTCTTGAGGTGCTTGGTATGCGCGCCGACCTTCCATTCGGGTGGCGGCGCCCACCAATCCATCGGTGCGGTGCGCCCCTTGCTGCCCTGCTCGATCCAGGCACCCATGCCGCGCGCCTTTTCCTTGTAGGGCGGGTTGCCGAGCACTACGGTGATGTCGCGCTGCTGCTTGATCCGGTTGGCGTCGCGGCGCGACTGGGCGATCGGGCCGCTCTGCACCAGCGTGTCCTCCTCGACGAAGGGATTGCCGAGCGTGTCGGTGATGAAGAACTGCAGGTCCGGCAGCGCCGGCCAGGTCGCGGCGCTCGGCGCGGCCAGCGCCTGCAACTCCGCGATGAGGCGAAGCTGGGCAACGGCGAACGGGCCGAACTGCAGCTCGAAGCCGATCAGCCGCTTCATTGCCGCCTCGATCGCGCCGCGCACCGCGCCCGGCCCCTGGTCCGCCTCGACCGTGGCGGCGATGCGGCGCATCACGCCGAGCAGGAAGGTGCCTGTGCCCATCGCCGGGTCGGCCAGGGTCACGTCACCCGAGGCCAGCCCCGCAGGGCGCGAGAACAGCGGTCCCCGCAGCGTCTCGTCCACCATCCGCGTCATCGCGGAAACCACTTCGGGCGGCGTGTAGTAGGAGCCGGTCAGCTTGCGCAGATCGTTGTCGTAGACCTCGAGGAAATCCTCGTAGAAATAAAGCCAGGCCTCGGGCTTGTCCTTGCTGATGGTGTGCCAGTTCACCACGTCGAGCACGCGCGTCAGCGTCGAAAGCGAGGTTTCCAGCGCCTTGTGGTTGGCCGGATCGTCGGTGAGCAGCCCGAGCGCGGTGCCGATCAGCGAACTCGGCCCGCGCAGCTGGTAGGCCGCCTGATGGATGCCGCCGGCGAGCGGGATGTCGAGGGCGCGCGCGACGAGCAGGCCGAAGGTGACGGCCTGCGCGTAGCCGTCGGCGAAGCGGTCGTCGTTCGCCTCGGGGAAGAGCTGCCGGCGCCAGTCGCTCGCCAATGCCGTCAAGCCGGGACTCTTGCGCTCCAGCTGTTCCAGCACCTCGTCGCGCAGCAGCCGGCACAGACGCGCCGCGACGCGGGCGAGCTGTTTCGCGTTGGCCGGCGAGATCGGCTTCCACGTCAGGAAATCCGAGATGAGCGGCTGCAGGGCGTCCGGCGCCGTCAGCCGGGCACCCGACGTGGCGACGTCGCCTTCCAGCGCCACCACCTTGCCCACCAGTTCGCCGTCGCGCCACAGGCTGAAAGCGCCGCCGTCGGTGTAGAGCAGGTTGGGCAGCGATCTGAGTTTCTGCCACTGCTCTCGGTCGTGCGGATCTGCGAAGCGACGCGGATCGGCGCCCTTGCCGGGCGCCTTGACTTCGATGAAGCCGACGAGGGCATCGTCCACCGTCACCGCAAAGTCGGGTCGCGTGCGGATGTCTGAGATGTTCGTCTCGCCGACGAGGGAAACCTTGCCATAGACCGATCCGCCGACCGCGGAAACGTCGCGAACGAGGGTATCGAGGGGACCGCGAAGCTGGTCCTCGGGCTGGCCCGCAATGGCGGGATTGGAGAGCTTGGGCTTCAGCGCTGCGCCATAGGCCGACACCGCATCCTTCACCGTCTTCGCAGCCACGTGTCCCCCTCTGCCGACCGGTCACCTCGAAGCGGATGAAGCAACCCGGACTTGCAACCTCGGAACCACTCTATTCGGCGGCTGCAAATTTTGCAGGTGCTTTCTTGCTTTTCCACTCACCCGGGTGACCCCATCCATCTCGGGCTTTGTCCCGCCCCCATTGCCGACGAGTAAGGGACGTGAGCCCCCGCCTACACCCGCCCCGGCAGCACGCGGTCGGGCGGGCGGTGACCGTCGGCCCAGACCTTGATGTTGATGATGACCTTGTCGCCCATGTCGATGCGACCCTCGATGGTGGCCGAACCCATGTGCGGCAGGAGCACGATCTTGTCCTGCTGCGCGAGCCGGACGAGCTTGGGATTGATCGCCGGCTCGTGCTCGAAGACGTCGAGCCCGGCGCCAGCGAGCCGCCCCTCCTGGACCATCTGGATCAGCGCCGCCTCGTCGATGATGTCGCCGCGCGCGGTGTTGACGATGTAAGCGGTGGGCTGCATCAGCGCCAGCCGGCGCGCCGACAGCAGGTGGAAGGTCGCTGGCGTCGACGGGCAGTTGACCGAGATGATGTCCATGCGCGCCAGCATCTGGTCTAGGCTCTCCCAGTAGGTCGCCTCGAGCTGGTCCTCGATGGTCGGCGCCACCCGCTTGCGGTTGTGATAGTGGATCGAAAGGCCGAAGGCCTTGGCGCGACGCGCCACGGCGGTGCCGATGCGGCCCATGCCGACGATGCCGAGCCGTTTGCCCCAGATGCGGCGGCCCAGCATCCAGGTCGGCGACCAGCCCGACCATTTGCCGTCGTCACGCAGCGAATTTGCGCCCTCGATCAGCCGGCGCGGCACGGTCAGCATGAGCGCCATGGTCATGTCGGCGGTGTCTTCGGTGAGCACGTTTGGCGTGTTGGTGACGGTGATGCCCTTCTTCGCCGCCGCCTGCACGTCGATATGCTCGACGCCATTGCCGAAATTGGCGATCAGCTTGAGGTTCGGCCCCGCCTGCTCGATCAGCGCCGCGTCGATGCGGTCGGTGATGGTGGGCACGAGCACGTCGGCCTCGCGCAGCGCGGCCACCAGCTCGGGCTGGGTCATGGCGCGGTCGTCGATGTTGAGCCGCGCGTCGAACAGCTCGCGCATGCGCGTCTCGACCGGGTCGGGCAGCTTGCGCGTGATGACGACGAGAGGCTTCTTTCTGCCCGCCATTGTTTCCTCGAATCCGGGTCCTGTTGAGACCTCTTTAACCAAGTCGGGCGATAGTCGGAAGCATGCCCGGCCCGGCTCCTGTGTACCAACAGCCCGGGGGGATGACAAAGAAAAACAGGATCGTCGCGGGTCCGCCTGCCGGACCGGCGAGCCGTGGAAGACGAGGTCGTATCGTGTCCGTTTCCAAATGGCCTGGCCTGGCAGCCGCCGTCGCGGCGCTCGCCATCATGATCGCATTCGTGCCTGCGACCGAAGCCCGGGCGCAGGGCGCCGCCGTCGCGCAGCCCGTGGGGCCGAGCGGCCTGCCGCTGCCGCGCTTCGTCAGCCTCAAGTCGGGGAGGGTGAACCTGCGCATCGGACCGGGGCTGAACTATTCCGTAGACTGGATGTACATGAAGCCCGGCCTGCCGATGGAGATCGTACAGGAGTATGACAACTGGCGCCGCGTGCGCGATTCCGAAGGCTCGGAAGGCTGGATCAACCAGTCGCTGCTGTCGGGCAAGCGCACGGCCCTCGCAGCCCCCTGGCAGCGCGGTCGTTTGGAGGAGATCGCGCTCCGCGCCGACCCGGCGGCCGAGGCGCGTACGGTGGCGCGGCTGGAGCCCGGCGTGATGGGCGTGGTCAAGAGCTGCAACGGCGAATGGTGCCGCATGGACTTCGACGGCCACACCGGCTGGCTTGAGCAATCGCTGGTCTGGGGCGTCTATCCGGGCGAGCAGGTCGTCGACTGATCGGCCCGCGGAAGTGCCGCGCCCGCCGCCGCCAACGCCGCAAGGCAGGCGATCGGGCGGCACGAAAAAGCCGCCCGGAGGCGGCTTGGCAGATCGACAAGGTCGTCCGGCCTCAGCGCTTCGGGCGCAGGCGCACGACGATGTCGACATTGACGATCTCCATGCCTTCCGGCGGTGCCGGCAGGTTGTGCACCGTCACCGACCCGGTGTCGATGTCGAGCACGGTATTCTCGCCTTCGACGAAGAAATGATGGTGATCCGAGGTGTTGGTGTCGAAATAGGTCTTGGCACCCTCTACCGCCAGAATGCGCAGCATTCCGGCATCGGTGAACTGGTGCAACGTGTTGTAGACGGTGGCCAGCGAAACCGGAACATCGGCGTTGAGCGCTTCTTCATGCAGTTCCTCGGCGGAGACATGGCGGTCGCCCTTGGCGAAAAGCAGGCTGGCGAGCGCGACGCGCTGGCGCGTCGGCCGCAGCCCTGCGTCCCGCACCTTCTCGACCACACCGAATGACGCCTCGCGCATCATGTCCATCCACCACGCCCTTTTCGGGCTCTCCCGATATTCACCAGCCCGCCGGAGAACCGACGCAACCACAAGCTACGGATATATTATTTCCGGCTCGCGAGATCAATACGCATGCCGACCGCACGCCCGATCCGGTTCAAGCATACAGGAGCGGCGTCGGCGTCGCCAGCCGCGCCGGGCGCGACATGCTGTCAGCGGCGGCAGTGTCAGTCGCTCTCGCCCTCAATCGCGGGGACCGAGACGCCCGCCATTTCCGCCGCCGTCAACCGCGCCGCGCCGGCGCGCGCGAAACGCAGGACCAGCGCCTTGCGGGTGGCGGCAGACAGTCGATGCTCGGGCGCATCGCGCAGGATTTCCGCACCATAGCCGTCCGACAGGATGAAGCCGCACTCGGCCGGAAAGATCGCCGCCGGCACCTCGGGATGGGTAGCGAAGAAGAAGCGATCGGAATGCAGCCGGTAGTCGGGCCATTTCCGGTCGACGCGGAAGTCTTCGACCGACGACTTGATCTCGATGATCCAGATCTCGCCGCTGCGGGTGAGCGCGACGAGATCGGCGCGCCGCCCGCCGGCCAGCGCGAGCTCGGGCAGCACATGTGCGTTCATCTGCAGGAGCATCCGCTGCACACCGCGGCGGATGACGAGCGCCCGTTCCGACTGGCGCCCGTCGGCGAGCGGATTGATAGGAATCGGCGAGATGATCGGCATGGACGGACAATGCCACCGTTGGCTGGCGGGGAAAACCCGTCCGCCTGCAACTTCGGCGGCCTCCTGACATGGTACCTCAGCGCAGGCGGGAAGAGTTGTTGCCGATTTGCAATAAACATGGCGCAAAGATGTCCCACTCCGGCGCTGGAGCCACGTTCTGCTTGGCTTGACATGGTAAAGCTGCGTTAAGAATTTGGACCTAAGCATGTCTCGGATAAGGCGGACGGCGACGTCCCGGAACATTCGGAAGGCACAATGAACGCAAGAACTCTCCTTATTGCCGCGAGCCTGGCCTTGGCCACCGCCCTGACGGGCTGTTCCACGGACGGCTCGATCACGATGTTCTCGTCGGGCTACGGTTCGAAGAAGGACGCAGGCTACCAGCTGCCGGCCATTCCGATCACCAAGGTTCCGAGCAAGTACCACCGCCAGGTGGTGCGTTACGAAACCAAGGAGAAGCCGGGGACCATCGTCGTCAACACGAACGAGAAGTTCCTCTATTTCGTGATGCCCGAAGGCAAGGCCATGCGGTATGGCATCGGCGTCGGCCGCGAAGGCTTCGAGTGGAAGGGCACCGCCCGCATCGCCATGAAGCGTGAGTGGCCCGTCTGGACCCCGCCTTCCGCGATGATCGGTCGCCAGCCCGAACTCGCCAAGTGGCGCGGCGGCATGCCCGGCGGGCTGATGAACCCGCTCGGTGCGCGCGCGCTCTATCTCTACAACAAGAACGGCGACACTGGGTATCGTTTGCACGGCACGCCGGAGTGGAACTCCATCGGCCATGCGATGTCGTCCGGGTGCATCCGCCTCATAAACCAGGACATCATTGACCTCTACAGCCGCGCCGAGAACGGCGCCAAGGTCATCGTGATGTAGGTCTGCCGCGAACCGTCCAGGCAACACGGACGTCGACGCAAAGAAAACCGGGCCGCCAGGCCCGGTTTTTTGTTGCGCGAATCCGAAGCGCGCGTCCTCGCAGCGACGCCACGCTTGGGACGCCGATTGCGGCAAGGACAGACATGCGAGAAGAGAACGGCCTGAACAGGATGGCGCGCCTCTGAAGGATCGCGGCGCGCATCAGGGTCGGTGCTGCGTCTTGACGCCATCGACGAGCCACGTCCACGTTCTGTCGAAATGCGCATCGATCGCCCGGGCGTCGTCGAACTCCTTGCTCCCCAGCATGGCGGAGGAGGTCGGCAACGCCACCAGGCAGTGTATCAGATGACCGGCGATCGAGGTGGCATCTCCCTCGACGATCACACCGTCCTTCTGTGCCTCGACGACGGTGGCGATCAGCCGGTCCATGATCGGGTCCGGCTGAGGCGGTATCGGCGTCTTCTTCTCGAACACCACCGCTTCACTGAATGTAATGCGTTTGAAGGCGATCAGGTCGCCTTCCATGTTTATGTGCAGAAGGTCCCGCATCAGGGCTCGCAGCCGCTCCAGTGCGCTGCCTTCGATGTTGGGGCGGTCCGTGAGCCGAGCCACGGCCCGGGCATGAGCATGCTCGACCACAGCCTCGAACAGGGCAACCTTGGAGGGGTACCGTCTGTAGACCGTGTCCTTGCCAGCCCCGCATTGCAAGGCGACCTGCTCCATCGACGTCCCGGCAAAGCCCCGGGCGGCAAACAGCGTCGTCGCGGCTTCGATGATCCTGCCAGCCACTGCGTGCCGCATATCCCCGGTAGGCCTGCCTAGCCTGACGGGTGCGTCGAAACTTCTCGATGCCATTTTCTCTCCCCTTGCCGATCCGAACGCCATTCTTACGGCGTCAAATCTGGCGGCATTTATGTTGAAAAACTTGCTCATATTATCTGGTCAGGACGGTCCCGTTTGATTTATGGCCTAGCAGACATCGCAAGCTTCGACCATGGGGGCACCACGTGAAGCACGGCCATTTCGCATGTATCCTGGCGGCGTCGACCGTCCTCGCAGCCGTCCCGCAGGTCTGGGCCCAGGAGCAGGGCACGCTACTCGCGCCGATCATCTTTCCGACGGACGCCGCCATCGACGACACCTCCGGCGAGGTTCTCGTCAAATCGGCGAGATCGGCCACCAAGACCGTGACGCCGGTCGCCGTGACGCCGCAATCCATCACGACCATCACGCGCAAGCAGATCGACGACCAGAACCCACAGACGGTCGGTGAATCGCTGCGCTACACCGCCGGCGTTCTGTCCGACCGTGATTCGAGTTCCCGCTACGACTCGGTTTTTCTGCGCGGTTTCGGAGCCTTTGGCACTGCGACCAGCTATGTGAACTATCTCGACGGCCTGAAGCTGCCGCGCGGCCAGGCCTTCGCCACGCCATCCATCGATCCGTCATTCCTCGATCACGTGGATGTGCTGAAGGGGCCGTCGGCCCTTCTCTATGGTCAGATCAGCCCCGGCGGGCTCGTCAACCAGGTGAGCCGGGAGCCATCCCCGGTCCAGTCGAACGAGGTGCGGCTCGAGGCCGGAAGCGACGGACGGATCCAGGGCAACCTCCATTCCACCGGCCCGATCACATCCGATGGCACCCTTCAGTATGGCGTCACGCTGGTCGGCCGTTCCTCAGGCACCCGCTACGAGGACGTCGACGAGCGCCGGTTCGGTGTGGCAACCTCGGTCAAATGGCAGGCGGATGCCGATACCTCACTGGTCGTTTCCGGCTCCTATCAGCACGACCCGGAGGGTGGCTACTTCAATTCTCTCTACCCGACGTTCCTTGCACCGGCCGGCCTGGCCGGGCTGCTTGATCGAGACTTCAATATTGGCGATCCGTCCTATGACGCCTTCGAGCGCACCCAGTACGGGGTGGGATACCGGTTCGAGCACCGCTTCGACGGACCCGTGACGGTCCGGTCGAACTTTCGCTATTCCGGCGTGGATGCAGACATGCAGTCACTTCAGATGGCCGGCGCCATGTCCGATGTGGGCATCATTCCCCGCTATGCCGTTCATTCGATCGAAGACGTATCGGGCTTCTCCTTCGACAGTCAGGCCGAATACAAGCTTGATACCGGGGCGGCCCGCCACACGCTGCTCGCGGGCCTCGACCTGCAGAATTCCAGTTCCGGCTGGGAGTATCTGATGGGCTCGGCGACCTCCATCGACGTCACCAACCCGGTCTATGGCGCCGCCGTAGGGCCGTTCGCCAGCGTGATCGACAGCGATCAGACCCTTCGCCAGACGGGCATCTACCTGCAGGATCAGATTGAATTCGGCCGGTGGCGTGCCGTCCTCGGCGCGCGTCACGACTGGGTCGACCAGGAGACGGACAACCTGCTGGCGGACACCTCGTCCGACCAGTCGAGCGATGCAACCAGCTACCGGGCAGGCCTGCTCTATCTGTTCGACAACGGCCTTGCGCCCTATGCCAGCTATTCGACCTCTTTCGAGCCAGTGATCGGCACGGACGCGACCGGCACTGCCTTCACCCCGACGCATGCGCAGCAGTATGAGGTGGGGCTCAAATATCAGCCTGTGGGAACCAATGCGCTCTTCACCGTTTCCGCCTTCGACATTCGCCAGCAGGATGTCCTGACCCCCGGCACGGTGACCGGGTTCTACGTCCAGCAGGGCGAGATCCATTCTCGCGGTCTGGAGTTCGAAGCGCGGGGCAACGTCGCTGACAATCTTGAACTGATCGCCGCGCTATCGCTGCTGGATACGGAAGTTTCCGAATCCACCGACGCCTCGCTGATCGGCAAGCGGCCGCAGGCCGTACCGCGCTACTATGGCTCCCTTTGGGCCAACTATGCCTTCCGTTCCGGCACGCTCGATGGGCTGACGATCGGTGGCGGCTTGCGCATCGTCGGCTCGAGCTACGGTGATGATGCCAACACGGTGAAGGCGGATGGCTATACCCTGCTCGACGCCGCGCTGAAATACGATCTCGGAGCCCGGAATCCGCAACTCAAGGGGCTGGAGGCGACGCTGAACGCCACCAATCTTCTCGACACGGAGTACTACTCCAGTTGCAGCTACAACATCTATTGCCAGTACGGAAACGGCAGGACACTTCTGGCGGGACTCCGATACAAGTGGTGAGGCGCTCTTGATCATCACGAGACGCAGCTTCTGCGGCTTCATCGCAGCCGCCGGTGTGATGTCCAGGCTTCGACCGGCCGCCGCGGAGCAGCCGGTCACCGTCATAGACATGGTCGGGCGGCGGGTGCATCTCCCGGCGCTGCCCGAAAGGATCGTCTTGCTCGAAGGGCACGACATCCTGACGATGTCGCTCCTGCATCCCGACCCGTCGTCGCTGGTCGTCGGCTGGGCTGCCGCGGACCGCATCGACAGCGAGCACCTTCGGGGCCGTCTTTTGAACGGACGGTCGGTCGAAATCGTCGGCAAGCTCGGCCCGGACACGCTCTCCCTGGAGGGGCTTGTCGCGCTCGCGCCGGATCTCGTCGTTACGACTTCCTTCATGACCCCCAACGGCGATGCCGATCCACTGGTGGAGAGGCTGACGCGGTTCGGCATTCCGGTGGTCTTCAGCGACGCCTCGAGCAACGCGGGCGCAGGCGGCCGCGCCGACTATCCGGTCGCCGAGATCGAGGCCTATATGAAGATGTGGGGCGAGCTTCTCGGCGCTACAGTGAAGGCGGATGCCTTCGTATCGTTCTTCAAGCGGGAACTGGCAAGGGTCGATGCATGCGTGGCGGGCGCGCCTGGCGTGACGACCTATCTGGAAGTCCAGTCGACGCCCGACGACTGCTGCTGGGCGGCCGGCGGCAGGATATGGGGCGAACTCCTGTCGCGGGCCGGCGGCGTGTCGCTGCCCGGCGTGACGGCGCCCTGGTACGAGAAGATCTCCCTCGAACACCTGCTGTCCACCCCGCACGAGGTCTACATTGCGTCCGGCGGTGGGTGGTCGTCGGGCAGCCGGCCCGCGATCGGGCCCGGAATCGATGCGCGCCTTGGGCGCGAAGGATTGCAGCGCCTCATCGACTGCAGGCCGGGCTTCGGTCATCTTGCAAGCGTTCGCGAAAAACGCGTCCACGGCATCTGGACCGGGCTGATCACCAGTCTGCCCCTGAACCTGCTTTTCGTGACCCAGGCCGCCAAATGGCTCCATCCGGAGCGGTGCGCCGGACTCGATCCGCAGCACGTTCTCGATGCCATCAACCGGGACTTCGCGGCCTTCCCTATCGAGGGACCGTTGTGGGTCTCTCTTTGAACCCAGGGAACCAGACCGAATGCCATCGCCAGCCAGCAATCGATTTCGTGCCAGCTCAGCCGTGAAATTCGCAAAGATAGGAGAGCACATCGGCTCCATCATCGATGCCATCGCGACCCATGACATGACCATCGAGGAAGCGGGTGGCGTTCACCACATCCGCGCGCCATTCGGCCACGCTACGCTCGAAACGACCGCGGGCGGCTTCCGTCTGACTGCGGAAGCACCGGACGCAGGTGGTCTCAACCGGCTCAAGCACGCTCTCGTCGGACCGATCGGTTTCATCGCTGCGCGCGAGGGACTGGAGATTCACTGGGACGGTGACCATGCGGAGCCGGCGCTGCCGGACGATCTTCGCATCCTTCATGTGACGTCCGTCGAGGACATCGCCCTCCGATTTCGCCGTATCGTCTTTCGCGGGCAGAACCTGGACCGATATGATCGCGACGACCAGCTCCACTGCCGCCTCATCTTCCAGCCGCGCGGGGCGACAAAGCCGCGCTGGCCGATGCTTGACCACAGAGGGCATGTCGTCTGGCCCGACGATGCGGCTGTGCCGACGCGCGTCTATACCATCCGCAGGATCGACGCCGCAAGGCAGGAGATGACCATCGATTTCGCCCTTCACGCCAATGCCGGCCCGGCCACCAGATGGGCCATGGATGCGCGAGCGGGAGATGTCGTGGGGGTTCTCGGTCCGGCCGCCCACGGTCCCCGTCCGGCGCGATTCCACGTGCTGGCGGGCGACGAGACGGCCTTGCCAGGCATTGCGAGAATTCTCGAATACCTGCCTTCGGACGCAGTCGGGTACGCGTTCATCGAAGTCGGCTCTGCAGCCGACGCCCTGCCGCTCCCTGGCCCGTCGGGCGTTTCGGTTCAGTGGCTGTATAGAAACGGGGCCGCGGCGGGCATGACCGAATTGCTGGCGAACGCCGTTCGCCTTGTGCGCTGGCCGGAGAACCTGAACGAGGCGTTCTTCTGGGGCGGATGCGAGCACAAGGCATTCAGTGCCCTCCACCGGCATCTGAAGACCGATGTCGGGCTCCCGCGAAGCCGGTTCGTCCTTTATTCGCACTGGCACAGAACGCTCAGCGAGGAAGAGATCATCGCCAGAGGGGCAGAGGCCTATCTACCGCATTGCATCGACGAACCCGGGACCCCCGCATGACCCGGCGTTCGTCGTTGCTGCGCCGTCTCCGGCGAAAGGCAGCGTCGGCAGGTCCTCACATCACCTGTTCGACCTGCTGGACCTCGGGAACGAAGTGCCGCAGCAGGTTCTGGATACCGTGCTTTAGCGTCGCGGTGGAGGAGGGGCAGCCGGCGCAGGCGCCCTTCATGTGCAAGAAGACGGTGCCGTTCTCGAAGCCGCGGAAGGTGATGTCGCCGCCATCCTGAGCCACAGCCGGACGAACGCGCGTGTCGAGCAGTTCCTTGATCGTCAGCACGATCTCCTCATCGGCCTTGTCGAAGAACTCCTCGCCGCTCTCGGCATCGCCCTCCGACGTCGCCGTGGCCATGACCGGTGCGCCAGACATGAAGTGTTCCATGATCGTGCCCAGGATGGCCGGCTTCAGGTGCTGCCATTCCGGGCCGTCCTTGGTGACGGTGATAAAGTCGTAGCCGAAGAACACGCCGGTCACGCCCGGCACCTCGAACAGCCGCCCGGCGAGCGCCGAGGAGGCGCCCGCGGTATCGGGGTCGCGGAAATCGGCGGTGCCTTCGTTCATGACCACTTTGCCAGGCAGGAACTTGAGGGTCGCGGGATTGGGCGTGGCTTCTGTCTGGATGAACATGGCGGGATCTCCTGCCGTTTAGTTTTGAATAATTCTAAATAAGCTCGTCGAGCCGTTCGTTCAAGCGGCTGCCTGGCGAAAGCTGGGCGGAATCTCTCTCGTCAGGCGAGAGCTTCGATGTCTTCGTCGGTGAGGTTGGCGGGAACGACAGTGACCGGAATCTGGAAGCCGGTCGTGCCCTTGCCGGAAATCGACGAGACCAGCGGGCCGGGTCCTTCCTTCGAGGTCCCGGCGGCGAGGATCAGGATGGCGATGTCCTGGTCCTCCTCGATCAGCTTGCGGATTTCCTCCGAAGCCTCGCCTTCGCGGACCACCAGTTCCGGTTCGATGCCGGAGCGCTCGCGCACCTTGGCGGCCGACTGGTCGAGCGCGGCGCTCGCCGTGGCGTTCGCCTCCTCGCGCATGATCTTCTCCACCCCCATCCACTGCTGGAAGTCGGACGGTTCGATCACGAACAGGAGAACCAGCGCGCCACCGGTGGTGAGCGCGCGCCGGGAGGCATAGGCCACCGCGCGCTCGCATTCCGGCGTGTCGTCGACGACCGCGAGAAACTTTCGCCGATGGCCGGCTTCCCGGCTCAGTCGCTTGGAGACCATTCAGTCCGTACGCTCCGTTGATCGCGCGCAATCTGCCACCCCCGCCGCTCCGCTGCAAGCCGGGGTGGTCGGCGCATACCAGCTGCGGTGCTAGTCCGTCAGCAGGCCGATGATCTCGCGCACACCCTTCATGGTTGCCTCCGCCTGTGCGCCGGCCCGCTGGCCGCCGTCGCGCAGCACGGAATCGACATAGGCGCGATCGGCCGAGATGCGTCGCATCTCGGAGGCGATCGGGGCAAGCTTCTCGACCGCGAGATCGGCCAGCGCCGGCTTGAAGGCCGAGAATTGCTGGCCGCCGAAGTCGCGGATCACCTGTTCGCGCGGGCACTCGGCGAGTGCTGCGTAGATGCCGACGAGGTTCTCTGCCTCCGGGCGCCCTTTCAGCCCCTCGACGTCGGACGGCAGCGCCTCCGGGTCGGTCTTGGCCTTGCGGATCTTCTTCGAGATCGTGTCGGCGTCGTCGGTCAGGTTGATGCGCGACAGGTCGGACGGGTCCGACTTCGACATCTTCTTGGAGCCGTCCCGCAGGCTCATCACGCGCGTTGCCGGTCCCTCGATCAGCGGTTCGGTGAGCGGGAAAAAGCCGTTGACCGTCTCCTCGCCCATCTTCATTTCGACGCCGAGGCCGAGTTCGCCGATCTTGCGGGAGAAATCATTGTTGAACTTGATCGCGATGTCGCGCGTCAGTTCGAGGTGCTGCTTCTGGTCGTCGCCGACCGGCACGTGGGTGGCGCGGTAAACCAGAATGTCGGCGGCCATCAGGCTCGGGTAGGCGAGCAGGCCGAGCGAGGCGTTCTCGCGGTCCTTGCCGGCCTTGTCCTTGAACTGCGTCATGCGGTTCATCCAGCCGATGCGGGCCACGCAGTTGAAGATCCAGGCCAGTTCGGCGTGCTGCGGCACGCGCGACTGGTTGAAGACGATGTGCTTCTTCGGATCGATGCCGGAGGCGAGGAAGGCGGCGGTAATGGAACGCGTCTGCTCGACCAGATCCTCGTGTACCAGCTGTGCGGTGATAGAGTGCAGGTCGACGACGCAGTAGATGCAGTCATGCGTCTCCTGCAGCGCGACGAACTTGCGGATGGCGCCGAGATAGTTGCCGAGATGCAGGTTTCCGGTGGGCTGGACGCCGGAGAAGACGAGCGGCTTGAAGCTGGACATCGAGATCCTCGTGGGTGGCTTGTGGAGGGCCGTTTCGCGCGCGGCGAAAGTCGAGCGGGCTTATGGCGCAAGGGCGGGAAGGGCGCAAGGGGCGCGGGGAGGCGTTGACTGGCGGGCCGAGCCTCTACTCATTCCCCTCTACACGAGGGCAAAGACAATGACGATCAACATCACCAACAAGGAAGCAGATCGTCTCACCCGCAGGCTGGCGGAGATCGAGGGCGTGGGGTTGACGGACGCTGTCATCATCGCGGTGAGCGAAGCGTTGCAGCGTCGCAGAGGGGATCCGATGGAGAGTGCCGAGCGGATTCGTGCCGAGTTCGGGATCCGATCGACCGGTGAGATGCGGAAGCCCCTGCCTCGCTCGGTATGGGACGAAATGTCCGGTGAGGAGCCCGGGTTTTCTCCCGAGGAAAGCAAGGCCGGATGATTTTTGTCGACGCCGCCGCTATCGTCGCGATCCTCGGCAACGAGCCTGAGGCCAAGCGTTGTGCCGCCGGCATTCTGGCCTATTCCCGATCGGTCACATCCCCTGTTGCCGTTTGGGAGGCGACGGTTGCGCTCGCGAGAACGGACCATCTCGGACTTTCCCCAAAGGATAGTGCGAGGATGGTCGAACGGTTCCTGCAGGAAAACGGCATCGAATTGCGCCAGCTTCCTCTGCCTGCCGAAACCGTCGAGCTCTCAACCGACGCCGCACATCGATATCGATCCGGTCGTCAGCGTCTCAACCGCATGCGCCAAGCACGGCGGTGTCCCGATCCTGTCGACTGCCGACGAGTTCCGCTTCACGGACCCGGAGGTGCATCCTTGACCCGTTTGCGTCTTCGCAGCATGGCCATCAGCTGCGCACGGTCGAGCGCGCCGGTCGCGATGACGATGCCGAAATAGACTGCCGCCGCGAGCGCGATGATGCCGAGGACGGTCGCCAGGCGCAAGAGCAGCGGCCCGGCGAGCCAGTCGCCGGCAACCACCTGCATGGCCCAGAGCGCCGCGCCCATTGCCGCGCCGGCAAGCAGGATGAGCGCGACGCGCCGCAGCGTGGCGGGCGATGGGCGGAAGGCTTTGCGCGCCCACAGCGTGCCGGCGAGCAGGACGAAGTTGACCCAGGCGGCGATCGACGTGGCGAGCGCCAACCCGACATGGCCCATAGCCGGAAAGAGCGCGAGCGCGCCGACGATGTTGACCACGACCGCGACCATGGAGAACCACATCGGCGTCTTCATGTCCTCGCGGGCAAAGAAACCCGGCGAAAACACCTTGATCAGCACATAGGCGGGCAGCCCGACTGCGAAGGCCGCCAGCGCGCCGGCCGTCAGCGCGGTTGTCTCCGACGTGAAGGCGCCGCGTTCGTAGAGCAGGGCCACGATAGGCGCCGGCATGACGGCGAGCCCCACGGCCGCCGGGAATGTCAGGCCGAGCGCGAATTCCAGCGAGCGGTTCTGAAGATGCTGCGCATCGGCCTCGTCGCCCGCCTTCAGCGAGCGGGCGAGTTCGGGCAGCAGCACGACGCCGACGGCGATGCCGATGACACCGAGCGGCAGCTGGTTGATGCGATCGGCATAATTGAGCAGCGCGATGGCGCCGTCCTGCGCCGAGGCGATGATCTGCCCGACGAGCAGGTTGATCTGCGTCACGCCGCCCGTCAGCAGGGCCGGACCCATCAGGACGAGCAACCGCCGCACGGCAGGCGTCATGCGCGGGCGGCGAAGCCGCATGGAGTAGCCCTGGCGGTGGGTTCCCCATATCAGGAAGGCGAGCTGCACGATGCCCGCCGCGAAGACGCCCCAGGCAAGCCACAGGCCGGTGACGCGGGAATCGACCCCGATCGTCATCGCCGCCACAAGGACGCCGATGAGGATGATGTTGAGCAACACGGGCACGATCGCGGCGAGGAAATAGCGCCGCATCGAATTGAGGATGCCGGAAAACATCGCCACCAGAGACATGCAGAACAGGTAGGGGAACATGATCTGAGTCATCAGGACGGTGAGGTCGAACTTCTCCGGCGTGTCGGCGAAGGCCGGCGCGATGACCGTGCCGACGAGGAAGGGCATGAAGACGATCGCCAGCACCGAGATCGCCAGCAGTGCCACGACCAGAACCGACAACACCTCCTCGGCGAAGCGGCGCGCCCCGGCCATGCCGTCGCCCTCCAACTCCTTGGCGAAAAGCGGGATGAAGGCCGTGTTGAAGGCGCCCTCCGCGAAGAGCCGGCGAAACAGGTTGGGGAAGCGGAACGCCGCGTAGAAGGCGTCTGCCACTGGTCCGGCGCCGAGCGCCGCGCCGATCAGCGCCTCGCGAACGAATCCGAAGACGCGGCTGGCCATGGTGGCGCCGCCGACGCTGGCGAATTTTCCAACGAGGCTCATGCTGCACCGGTGTGGCGGGAGGAATACGGCGTATGGGCCGGCACTAGGCGGGCGGGTGCATAGGCGATGCTGTCCAACCCGTCTACTCCGCCGCTGCCTTGTGCTTCTGGCCCCGAATCGGTCCGCCCGAGAGCGTCTCGATCAGCCGCGCGCGTATGGCAGACTGCCGGGTCGGATTCTCGACCTTCTGCCCGGTCAGGTCGGTGACGTAGAAGGTGTCGATCACCTTCTCGCCGAAGGTGGTGATGTGTGCAGAGGCGATGTCGAGCGACAGGTCGGAGATCGCGCCGGTGATTTCCGACAGCAGGCCGGGACGGTCGAGCCCTTCGACCTCGATGACGGAGAAACGGTTCGACAGCGCGTTGCGCACTTCCGCTCGCGGCTCCAGACGGAAGACCTTCTGCCCGCGCTTGGGCTTCGTCCGCTTCTCGATCATATCGGGCAGGCGCGTGCGGCCCGACAGCACGTCCTCGATCAGCTTGCCGACCCTCTGTGCACGCCGCAGTTCGTCCTCGTCGCGTTCGAATTCGCGGCTGATCAGGATCGTGTCCAGCGCTCTTCCGTCGGTGGTGGTGAAGATCTGGGCATCGACGATGTTGGCACCGGCCGCCGCGCAGGCGCCAGCGACCACCGACAGGAGCCGGGGATGGTCGGGCGTCAGAACGGTGATCTCCGTCACCGCCTCGAAGGCATGCATGTTGACCGCGGTATTGAAGACCTTCTTCGCCGCATCCGCCTCGCGGATCAACTGGGCATGGCGCACCTGATCCTTCGCGTCCACGATCAGAAGGTAGTTGTCGTAGTGCAGCTTGAGGATGCGCTTGCGGTCGCGCTCCGGCCAGGCGGTCAGCGCAGCCGCCAACTGCTCGCGCGCATGCTCGGCGCGCTTGGCCCGCGACACCTCGGAGAAGCCGCCCGTCAGCAGCAGTTCGGTCTCGTAGTAGAGCGTACGCAGCAACTGCCCCTTCCAGCCGTTCCAGACGCCCGGCCCGACGCCGCGGATGTCACAGATGGTCAGCACGAGCAGCATCTTCAACCGCTCGACCGACTGCACGACCGAGGCGAAGTCGTCGATCGTCTTTCGGTCGTTCAGGTCGCGTGTCTGCGCCGTCATCGACATGACGAGGTGATTCTCCACCAGCCAGGAGATCGTCTCCGTTTCGGATGGCGAGAAGCCCATATGCGGGCAGATCCGCCGCGCAATGCGTGCGCCGGCTTCCGAATGGTCCTCGGGACGGCCCTTGGCGATGTCGTGCAGCAGGATGGCCGTGTAGAGAACCTCGCGTTGCGGCTTGAGCCCGGGCATCAGCTTGTGGGCGAGCGGATGCGCCTTGTCGTTCTCGCCGCGCTCGATCTCGGCCATCACGCCGATGCAGCGCAGCAGGTGCTCGTCGACCGTGTAGTGGTGGTACATCGAGAACTGCATCATGGCGACTATCTTCCCGAAGTCGGGAATGAGCCTGCCCAGCACCCCGGCCTCGTTCATGCGCCGCAGGTTGAGCTCCGGGTTCCGGTTCGAGGTCAGCACGTCCATGAACAGCTGGTTGGCCTCGGGATTGCGGCGCAGGGTGCGGTCGATGAGCTTCAGCGAGCGTGTGACGAGCTTCAGCGCGTCGGGGTGAAATTCCAGCCCGTGCTTGTCGGCGAACCAGAACAGCCGCAGCAGGTTGACCGGGTCGCGCTCGAACACCGTGTCGTCGGCCACCGTGATGCGATCGTTGTCGATGATGAAGTCGGACGTTCCGGCGAGCTTGCGGCGCCGGCGCTGGAAGTTCTGCAGGAACCGGTTGAAGCCCGGCACGTGCTTGGCCTGCTCCTCCTCCAGCGCGGCACAGAAGATGCGTGTGAGGTCGCCGACCTCCTTGGCCACGAGGAAGTAGTGCTTCATGAAGCGCTCGACCGCCGACAGGCCGGGATGGCTGGTGTAGCCAAGCCGCTCGGCTATGTCGCGCTGGATGTCGAAATGCAGCCGCTCCTCCGCCTTGCTGGTCTGGAAATGCAGGTGACAGCGGACGGCCCAGAGGAAATCCTCGGCCTTGACGAACTGCAGGTACTCCTCGCGCGTGAAGACGCCCTTTTCGACCAGCTCCTCGCCGGTGCGTACCCGGTAGAAGTACTTGGCGATCCAGAACAGCGTATGCAGATCGCGCAGGCCGCCCTTGCCGTCCTTGACGTGGGGCTCGACGAGATAGCGGCTGGCGCCGGCCTTGCGGTGCCGCTCGTCGCGCTCGGCGAGCTTGGCCTGGACGTATTCAGGACCCGTCGAACGCACCACTTCGTGGTCGAACCGCACCATGAGCTCGTCGTAGAGCTTCTGCTCGCCCCACAGGAAGCGCGCTTCCAGGACCGCGGTCCGGATGGTGATGTCGGTCCGCGACAGCCGGATGCACTCGTCGATGTTGCGCGTCGCGTGGCCGACCTTCAGCCCCAGGTCCCAGAGCATGTAGAGCAGGTATTCGACGACCTGCTCGCCCCAGGGTGTCTGCTTGTAGGGCAGCAGGAAGAGGAGGTCGAGGTCGGAGCCCGGTGCCAGCGTACCGCGGCCGTAGCCGCCGACGGCGACGATCGCCATCCGCTCGCCCGACGAGGGGTTCTTCGAGCGGTAGACGTGGGTGACGGCGAAATCGTAGAGCGCGCGGATGATCTCGTCCATGAGATGCGAGATACGGACGGCGCAGACGGTGCCGCCGCCATCCTCCATCAGCATGTCCTCGGCGCGCTGGCGCCCGGCGGTCAGCCTGTCGCGCAGGACCTGGAGCACGGCTGCGCGCGCCTCGGCTCCGGAGCCATCGCCGTCCGTCCCGGTGGTCAGGGCCGTCAGGTCGCGGCGAAGCGCGCTTCCATCGATCATCTCATCGAGCTTCAGGGGGATTTTCGCCATGGGCGCCGGGTCTGTCCGCGTCGTTGCAGCGCACTCTTAGCGCGATTGCCGCCGTCTGCCTACGGCTGGCGGCAGTCTCAGGCGGCCTGCCGCGCCGCAGTTTTGGCGGCCGGCATCTGCTCCCGCAGGAATGCGGCGAAGCCGTCGATGTCGAGCGGACGGGAGATGTGGTAGCCTTGAACGAAGTCCACGTGGTCTGTCTTTTCGCGAAGCTGCGCCAGGCGGGCGGCCGTCTCCACTCCCTCGACGACGACCTTGCGGCCCGCCGACCGGACCATGCCGACGGCATGGTGCAGCATCTCCGCCATCACGGTCCCGTCCGGAGCCATCGCGAAGGCCTTGTCCAGCTTGATTCCATCGATCTCGAGCGCGGCGACGTGGCGGATGGTCGAGTAGCCGGTGCCGAAGTCATCAAGGTAGATTCGGTAGCCGGCCCGCCGCAACGTCTCGATTTCGGATTGGACGAGCTCGAGCGGCAGCGCGTCGCTTTCAATGATCTCAAGCGCGACGACGAAGCGGTCCGACAAGGCACGCAGGGGCTGGAATGCCGCCTCGATCGCCGCTGCGTCCAGCTCGCTGGGAAAGATGTTGACGTTGACCTGGAGCAGAACGCCTGACGGCAACCGGTCCCCCAGTTCCGTCGCCGCTCGACTGACGATCAGCGTGGTCAGCCGGCGCATCATGTCGTGCCGGGCCACGATCGGCAAGAACGCGTCCGGATAGACGATGGAATCGTCGACGTCGCGCCAGCGCACCAGGACTTCGCAGCCGGCGATCCTGTTCGTGGACATGTCCAGGATCGGCTGGTAGGCGCAGATCAGCGATTGAGCGTTCAGGTTGCGCAGAAAGCGCGCCTCGAATGACCAGTAGCGCTGGATCAGGCCCCGCACGACGCGTGTGACCCAGCTGGCGCCGAGCGCCGCGAATACGACGATCAGCAAGATCAACGAGGGACTGTAGGCGGCGACATTGGCGAGATAGATTCTGGTCGAGATGCAGTAGTGGCGGTCGTCGTTGCAGGTCATCGCGCGGATCGCCGGGCCGTTCGCATCCGTCCAGACGATGCCAGTGCCGGCGATCAGGACGTCCTGATGGATGCGTTCCTTGCCAGCGCGATGCCACCAGCGGCCAGCAGGGGAAACGACCACGGCCTCCGCGTCGATCCAGGGCGGCAGGGCGAGCGTAATGTGCTCCGGGGGAATGACGGTCGCGAAGTTCCCGCGCTGGACGATGGTGCCGACCATCCCGCTCAGGCCAGTGAAGCCGAGGTCGCGGTCGAGCCAGAACGACGTCGGCGCCGTACCTTCGCGGACGAAGTCCGGCGGCCCGATGCCATGGGCGGTCTCCAGATGCTCGGCGGAGAGCGTGCAGATTACTTTGCCGTCCTCGACATGAAAGAACTCGCTCAGCCCGTCCGGAAGATAAGCGACCCGCCGCAGCTGCCGCATGTAGAAGGTGCCGCATGGGGGCGAGGTGACGGAACGGGCTAGTTCGTCGAAGGCCTTATCGACGTTGCTGACCAGGCGCTGGACGTCGGCGATACCGTGCGCGACGTTCGTCCTCACCGCTTCGCGGCCCTGGAAGGCCACAGCCAGCGAGAAGACGCCGGCGAAGAGCAGCGCCGAAACAAGCCAGACCGCGATCCCGATGGCCCTCAGGCTTCGGGCAGATACGAATAGTGCTGAAATACCCGCCATTCCGGACCCCCGGTGGATCGTTTTAGGACGGAATGTTTTCTTACAGGTTAAAGGCCCGGTCCGGCAGCGGCAGGCCCGTTCGGGTCAGGAGGCGGCGCGCCAGCGGCGCTCGCGCGTGAAGATGGTGAGGTCGTGTGCCGACATCGGCCTTGCGAAGGCGTAGCCCTGCAACGCGTCGCAGCCGAGGGTCTTCAGGATGCGGGCGTGGTCCATCGTCTCCACCCCTTCGGCGAGCACTTCGATCCCGAGCGACTTGCCGATGTCGATGATCGACTGCACGAGGTGGCGCTGCGGTATCGACTGGACGATCGGGAGCACGAGTTGCCGGTCGATCTTGAGCCGGCTCGGCTTTAGCTTCATCAGGCTGACGATCGAGGCGTAGCCGGTACCGAAATCGTCGATCTCGATATCGATGCCGAGTTCCTTGATGAGATCGACGTTCCAGGCGATCGTCTCATCCTGTTCGTCGAGGAAAATGGATTCTACGAGTTCGAACGAGATGCGTCCCCTGGCGAGCGGAAGCCGGCGTAGCGATTCGATCAGTTCGTCGTCGTTGAGCCGCCGTGCCGAGACGTTCACCGATGCCTTTGGGATGGCGATGCCCTGCCGGTCCCAGGACGCGAGGTCCGCCAGCGTTTGCTCGAGAATCATTCGGTCGATCACGTCGACGACGTTGATCTCCTCCGCGATCTTCATGAAGGCGGTGGGAGGCAGCAGGCCCTTGGATGGATGGTTCCACCGCGCCAGCGCCTCCACCCCGACGATCTCCAGCGTGTCGGCGTCGAACTGCGGCTGGTAGTGGGCGAGGAAATGGCCTTGCTCGATGGCGGCCAAGATGTCGTCCGCAGTGTTCTTGTTGCTGACGATCTCGAGCCGCAGCACGTCATTGAAGATCTGGTAGCGGTTGCGGCCGCGATTCTTCGCCCGGTAGAGCGCGATGTCGGCATGGACGAGCAATTGTTTCGGATCCGCAACAGCATCGGTGTCGCCGGCGATGCCAATGCTGACGCCGATGCGGCATTCCTGTCCGCCATGATTCACCGGTTGCTGGACCTGCTCGATCACCCGCTCGGCGAACTCCGTGAGATAGGAGGGCCCTTCCTCCTCGTTCCCGCGCGGGCGCCGGCACAGGACGACGAACTCGTCGCCACCCACGCGAGCCACGAAATCGCCGGCCCGCGCGGTGGCGCGCAGGATTCTTGCCGTATGCGCCAGCATCGCATCGCCGGCCGCGTGGCCCAGCGTGTCGTTGATCTGCTTGAAGCGGTCGAGATCGATGTGGAGAAGGCCCGCCGTCTCCTCGCCCTTCGCGAACCGCTCGACGTGCTCGGCCAGCACCTGGTCGAGGTAACGCCGGTTGGGCAGCCCGGTCAGAGAATCGTGCAGGGCGATGAACTCGATGCGCTCCTTGGCCGTTTCCAGTTCGCGGTTGCGGGCTTCGGTGAGCGTCTTGGCGCGTTTCAGATCCTCGTTGAGAGCGATGTCGGCCGAAACGTCCCAGTTGACCCCGACGATGCGCGCCGGCTCGCCGAAATCGCGGTAGACAGTGCCGATGGAGCGAATGTGCCGGATCGTGCCGCCCGGCAGGAGCAGTCGGTACTCGGAGTGGTAGCGCCCGGTTTCTTCCATGGCGACGCGGAACTCCCGCTCCGCGCGCGCCATGTCCTCGGGATGGATCCGCCGGCTCCAGAAGGTGTAGTCGCGCAGGCGTCCGTCTGCCGGGAAGCCGTAGAGCTCGTTCATCCGGTCGTCCCAGAACAGGTCCTTGCTGTCGATCTCCATCTCCCACACGCCGACCTGGGATGTGTCGAGCGCGAGCCGCAGGCGCCGCGACAGCCGCGACAGCTGCTTTTCGCGCCGCGAGAGCTCGCCGATGTGGCGCTGGCGCTCTTCGATCAGGCGGCCCGTCGAGACGATGGGGAGGAGGAGGAAGATCGACGCGGCGAGCAGGAAGCCCCGCACCTGCCAAGCGTAGGGCGAGGGCTGTTCCCAGCCGGAGGCGGGCGCCGCGTGGATCCGCCAGGAGGTCGATGGAAAGCTGGCCTCGACGACGACCGGGTCTCGCCGCAGCAGGTCCGGCGAGCCGAGGATTACCGAATCGGTGGCCGGCGCATCGCGTGCACTGATCGCCACCTCGATGGGCAGGTCCGCCGCAGAGAGACCACTGTCGGCAAAGACAGCCTCCACGTCGATGACAGCAGACACGATGCCCCAGAAGCGGCGTTTTCCATCCAGGTTGGTGAAGACGGGGAAACGACCGATCAGCCCCTTGCCGCCCTGAACGAGGTCGATGGGACCCGCCAGGACCAGCTTGCCCGTGTCGCGTGCCTTCAGCACGGCGTCGCGCTGTACGGGCGTTGCCAGATAGTCGAGGCCGAGCGCCTTTTCGTTGCCGGCGAGCGGGTGGACCATCGAGACCACCAGGCCGGGTGCCGCCGCGATGTGCCTGAGCCGGTCGCTCGTCTGCATCAGATTCGCGGCGAAGGTGGAGAACCGCTCCTGCGACATGGCGGGATCCGCGGCGATCGCGGCCGCAAGGCCGCGGATCAGTTGCAGGTCGCCATTGACGTTGCCCTCGAGCCTGGAACGGATGTAGGTCACGCGGTTGTAGACGTCAGCGCGCAATTCCTTGACGTGAAGCGTGGTGGCACGATGCTCGACAAGCAGCACCACACCGCAGATCACCGCGAAGGCGATGACCATGGACGCCCGGCCGGGCCGCAGCAGCGACCGGAAACACATCCCCAGCTTCAACCTCAAACCCCGATCCAAAGCCCGGTGTGCCTCTGTATCGTTCCCGCCATGCGCGAACCTAGCCCGCACTGCTTAAGTTTGCCTTAGGAGCAGGATGCAATCTGAGGATGTTGGTGCCGCGACGAAGGCGGCCGATCCGCTTTCACCGAGTCTGCTGCAACAGCCCCTTCAGCCGATAGAGCGCCTCGAGCGCATCCTTCGGCGTCATGTCGTCCGGCCGCAGCGCGGCCACGGCGTCGACCAGCGGATCGGGGCGGGCGGGCTTCGCGGCTTCGCGGCGCAGGGCGACCGAAAACAAGGGCAGGTCGTCGACGAGCTTGCCGGCCTTGCTGCCGGAAGCCTCACCGGCCTCGAGTTGCTCCAGCACCTCGCGGGCGCGCGCCACCACAGGCTCGGGCAGGCCTGCCAGCCGCGCGACCTGGACGCCGTAGGACCGGTCAGCCGCCCCTTTGCCGACTTCGTGCAGGAAGACCACGTCGCCGTCCCATTCCTTTACCCGCATCGTGACGTTGTGCAGGCGCCCGAGCTTTTCGGCGAGCGCCGTCATCTCGTGGAAATGGGTAGCGAAGATCGCGCGGCAGCGATTCTGCTCGTGGAGATATTCCACCGCCGCCCAGGCAATCGACAGTCCGTCGAAGGTGGCGGTGCCGCGGCCGATCTCGTCGAGGATGACGAGCGAGCGCTCGCCGGCCTGGTTGAGGATCGCGGCCGTCTCCACCATCTCGACCATGAATGTGGAGCGACCCCGAGCCAGATCGTCGGATGCGCCGACGCGGGAAAACAGCCGGTCGACGACGCCGATGTGGACGCTTTCAGCGGGGACGTGGCTGCCCATCTGCGCCATGATGGCGATCAGCGCGTTCTGGCGCAGAAATGTCGACTTGCCGCCCATGTTGGGGCCGGTGAGCAGCCAGATCGCGCCCGCCTTCGCGCGGGGCGCCGGCGAGAGGTCGCAGTCGTTTGCGACGAAAGGCTCGGCACCCTGGCGGCGCAGCGCCTGTTCGACGACGGGGTGGCGGCCGCATTCGATCCTGAACTCGAGCGACAGGTCGATCGTCGGGCGGCAGTAGTTCTCTTCCTCGGCCAGCAAGGCCAACGAGGAGGAGACGTCGAGCGCGGAGAGCGCCTGCGCGCCCGCACGCAGCAATTCGGCTGCCGCGACAGCCTCCGCGACCAGCCGGTCAAAAGCGGCAAGCTCGATCGCCAGCACCCGCTCGGCCGCGTTGGCGATCCTCGTCTCGAGGCCGGCGAGTTCCGTGGTGGTGAAGCGCATGGCATTGGCCATGGTCTGGCGGTGGATGAAGCGCGCCTTTGCCGCATCGCTGCCCATCATGATCGCCTGATGGTTGGCGGTCACCTCGATGTAGTAGCCGAGGATGTTGTTGTGGCGGATCTTGAGCGAGCGGATGCCGGTCTCCTCGATCAGCCCGGCCTCCAGCTCCGCGATGATGCGGCGCGCCTGGTCGCGCAGCCCGCGTACCTCATCGAGTTCGTCGTCGTAGCCCGCCCGCACGAAGCCGCCGTCGCGCTTGAGCAGTGGCATCTCCTCGTCGAGCGCCCGTTCGAGATGGTCGCGGAAGGCGGGAGGGAGACCCGCGATGCCGGCTAGTGCATCGGAAACCTCCTCGGGAACGCCCGTGCCGGAAAACAGCGCGGCGACGTCGGCCGCGGCCGCCATTCCGGCGCGCAGCGCGCCGAGATCGCGCGGACCGCCGCGGTTGAGCGCCAGTCGCGACAGGGCGCGCGGCATGTCGGGCGCGCCCTTCAGCGCAGCGCGTAGACTGTCCCGGAGCGCCGGCTCGCTGCGGAAGAAGGAGACGGAATCGAGCCGCCGGCCGATCTCGGCTGGATCGGTCGAGGGCGATGTCAGCCGCTCGGCGAGCAGGCGCGCGCCACCGCCGGTGCGGGTGCGGTCGATGGCCTCGAAAAGCGTGCCCGATCGGCTGCCCGACAGCGTGCGCACCAGTTCCAGATGCGTGCGGGTTGCCGGGTCGATGAACAGCGTGGTGGCGCCGTCCTGCCGCTGCGGCGGGGTCAGCGGCGGCCGCTCCGCCTTCTGCGTGCGCTCGACATAGCCAATGGCGGCACCGATGGCCGATAATTCGGCGCGAGAGAAGCGCCCGAAACCATCGAGTGTTGCCACGCCGAAGAAGCGGCTCGCCCGCTCCGAACAGGCGGACGAGTCGAACAGGCTGGGCGGCAGCGGCGTGACCGCCCGGCCGAGCATGTCGAAGACCGGGCGGAACTCGGGATCGTGGAACACAGGTTCGGCGACGATCAGCTCGCGCGGGTCGACGCGCATGATCTCGGCCAGCAGCCTGTCGCGCGTCGTGACGGAAACCAGAAAACTGCCGGTTGAGATGTCTATCCATGCCAGCGCCAACTCGTCTTCGCCGCGCACGCGGCCGAGCGCCATCAGGTAGTTGGCCTCGGATGGCGCAAGCAGCTTCTCCTCGGTGATAGTGCCCGGCGTGACGAGACGGACGACGTCGCGCTTCACGACCGATTTCGAGCCGCGCTTCTTCGCCTCCGCCGGGTCTTCGATCTGCTCGCAGACGGCGACGCGATGGCCGAGCCCGATCAGCTTCTGGAGGTAGTCGTCGGCGGCATGGATCGGCACGCCGCACATCGGGATGTCTTGGCCGAGGTGCTTGCCGCGCTTGGTGAGCGTGATGCCGAGGGCCCGGCTCGCCACCTCGGCATCCTCGAAAAACAGCTCGTAGAAGTCGCCCATCCGGTAGAACAGCAGCGAATCCGGGTTCGCCGCCTTGATCTCGATGAACTGTTCGATCATCGGCGTCGGCGCCGAGGCGGCATCGGATCGGATCGGTCGTTCCTGGTTCAAGCTGTTGCCGTGGCTGCTGTGTGGAGGGTGGCGCACGGAAAACCGGCGTTCACCCCTTGCTTGGCGCTTTACGCGGCTCCTGTGTAGCCTTAATCCGGTTGCTCCACAAAAGAAGCATGCCCGCGCCAGGTTAGGTGCGGCCTGGGAGGGAAACAGCACATGCCCGTGAAGGACCGGAACGAACAGGGGCCGTCAGTCAGCGCCCAGGAGGCGCTCGACTTCCACTCGATGGGCCGGCCGGGCAAGCTGGAGATCAACCCGACCAAGCCGATGGCGACCCAGCGCGACCTGTCGCTGGCCTATTCGCCGGGCGTGGCGGTTCCGGTGAAGGCGATCGCCGAGGATCCGAGCCGCGCTTTCGACTACACGACGCGCGGCAACATGGTGGCCGTCATCTCCAACGGCACCGCCATCCTCGGCCTCGGCAATCTCGGCGCTCTGGCTTCCAAGCCGGTGATGGAAGGCAAGGCGGTGCTCTTCAAGCGCTTCGCCGACGTCGATTCAATCGACCTCGAGGTCGACACGGAGGACGCGGACGAATTCATCAACTGCGTGCGTTTCCTCGGGCCCTCCTTCGGCGGCATCAACCTGGAGGACATCAAGGCGCCGGAGTGCTTCATCATCGAGCAGCGGCTGCGCGAACTGATGGACATCCCGGTGTTCCACGACGACCAGCACGGCACCGCGATCATCGCCGCGGCCGGCCTGATCAACGCGCTGGCGATCACCGGGCGCGACATGAAGACGTCGAAGCTCGTCTGCAACGGCGCGGGCGCGGCCGGCATCGCCTGTATCGAACTCGTCAAGGCGATGGGCTTCGCGCCCGAGAACGTCATCCTGTGCGACACCAAGGGCGTCGTTTACCAGGGCCGCGAAGAAGGCATGAACCAGTGGAAGTCGGCGCATGCGGCGAAGACAGATGCCCGGACGCTGGCCGACGCGATGGACGGCGCCGACATCGTCCTTGGCCTCTCGGCCCGCGGTGCCTTCACAAATGCGATGATCCAGTCCATGGCCAAGAATCCGATCATCTTCGCCATGGCCAATCCCGACCCGGAAATCACGCCGGAGGAAGTGGCCGAAATCCGCACCGATGCCATCATGGCGACCGGCCGCTCGGACTATCCGAACCAGGTCAACAACGTGCTTGGCTTCCCCTACATCTTCCGTGGTGCGCTGGACGTGCGAGCGACCACCATCAACGATGCCATGAAGGTCGCCGCGGCCGAGGCGCTGGCAGCACTCGCCCGTCAGGACGTTCCGGACGACGTCGCCGCCGCCTACCAGGGCAACCGGCCGAAATTCGGCGTCAACTACATCATCCCGGTGCCGTTCGATCCGCGCCTGATCTCGGCGATCCCGGTTGCCGTGGCCAAGGCGGCGATGGATTCGGGCGTCGCGCGGCGGCCCATCCTCGATATGGAGAAGTATGCGCAGGAACTGTCGGCCCGGCGCGATCCGATCGCCTCAACCCTGCAGCGCATCTACGACCGCGTCCGCCGCCAGCCCAAGCGCGTCGTCTTCGCCGAGGGTGAGGAAGAGCAGGTGATGCGCGCGGCGGTGTCCTACGTGAACCAGAAGCTCGGCACGGCAATCCTCGTCGGCCGCGACGACCAGATCAAGGAGACCGCGCGGAACGCTGGCGTCGACCTCAATCGGCCCGGCATCGAGATCATCAATGCGCGGCTGTCGCGCCGCAACACGGTCTATGCCGACTATCTCTACGAGCGGCTGCAGCGGAAGGGCTACCTCTTCCGCGACGCCCAGCGGCTGATCAACAACGACCGCAACCACTTCGCCGCCACCATGGTGGCGCTCGGCGACGCCGACGCGCTGGTGACGGGCGTGACGCGCAACTATTCGACCGCGCTCGACGACGTGCGCCGCGTCATCGACGCCAAGCCGGGCCACCGCGTCATCGGTGCCTCGATCGTGCTGGCGCGAGGCCGCACCGTGATCGTCGCCGACACGGCGGTGCACGACATGCCGAATTCGGTGGAGATCGCCGACATCGCCGAGGAAGCGGCGGGCATGGCGCGACGCATGGGCTACGAACCGCGCGTGGCGCTGCTGGCCTATTCGACCTTCGGCCATCCGGCGGGCGAGCGTTCGGAGCGGGTGCAGGAGGCGGTCAAGATCCTCGACAAGCGCCGGGTCGATTTCGAGTATGACGGCGAAATGGCCGCAGACGTGGCGCTGAACCCCAACCTGATGCAGCAATATCCGTTCTGTCGCCTGTCAGGGCCGGCCAACGTGCTGGTCATGCCGGCATTCCACTCGGCCTCGATCTCGACCAAGATGCTGCAGGAACTCGGCGGTTCGACGGTCATCGGCCCGCTGCTGGTCGGCCTGAACAAGCCGGTCCAGATCGTGTCGCTGAACGCCAAGGACTCGGACATCGTCAACATGGCCGCGATCGCGGCCTACAATGCCGGGGCGTGAACTCGCGCAGCCGCCGTCGTCAGCGCTTCCAGGTCATGTCGCCGAAGATGACGACGACGCTGAAGAATGCGAAAGCGCCGATGACGCTGGCGACGACGATCAGGGTATCCGTGGGCATGAGGTCCTCCAACAATGACGGGTTCATTGATGGAAGGGCCTCGCCCTCCCTGCCTTGACCTGGATCAACCGCGATCGCTCTGGCCGGCGCGGCATCCGCATCGGCGTGGACGATTGGCGGGGCGCTGGCGTCAGGCGGCGAAACGCTCTGCTTCGGCACCGTAGTAGTTGATGTAGCGGTTCGCGATCCAGTCGGTTGACAGGATCACGAAGACGTCGGTCGTGCCGAAGTCGGCGTCGACGACACAGCCGTCGCCGAAGCGCGCGCCGATCCGCAGGTAGCCCTTGATCAGCGGCGGCATGGCTGCGAGCGCGCGGCGCACGTCCACCGCCTCTGCGGGCATCAGGTCCATTGGGCGGTAGCGCGAGGCGACTGCCCGGACATCCCACTCGGGCTCGGCCCGGAAATTGTGGGCGAGCAGCGACAGCGCCTCGGCATGGGCGGCGGGCACCGTGCCGTGGAACGAGGCGCAGCCGGTCATGACGTCGATACCGTGGATGCGGCAATAGGCCCAGATGCCCTGCCAGAGCAACTCGACGGTCCGCTTCGACCGATACTCCGGCAGGACGCAAGACCGGCCGAGTTCCAGGAAGCGGCGGTCGGGGTGACGGGCCATCAGCGATTCCAGCTCGTACTCCTCGTCTGAGTAGAAGCCTCCGGCAGCCAGCGCGCTTTCCTGGCGCAGCAGCCGGTATGTGCCGACGATCTGCCGATGCTCGGGGCCGGGTATCGTCGTGTCGAGGACGAGCAGATGGTCGCAGATCGCATCGAAGCGGTCGGCGTCGCGCTGCTCCAGCGCGTGGACGAACTGACGCTTGGCGCCGAGTTCGTCATAGAAGACCCGGAAGCGGACCTCCTGAGCCGCCGCCACCTCGGCGGAATTGCGGGCAAGCCTGGCCTGGAGGTTGCCGATCCGGCCGAGCGTTCCGCCAGCGTGGCGCGCCAGCCCGCCGACCGCAACCATTGCCGGGGCAGAAGGCGCACTCGTCATAAGGGTCGATGCCGGCATAGTGATTCTCCCTCGTCGCCAGGCTTTCAAGGCCGTCTACGAAGACCATGATACAGTACGATGACAGGGAGATGGCGGCAAGTCTGGGGCGCGTGGACGCCCTCCGGTTCGTTCAGGCGGCGACCTGATGCTGGACGGCTTCCAGCAGCGCCTGCGGATCCAGCGGCTTGGTGACGAAGCCCGTGGCGCCATGCGCCAGCACCTTGTGCCGCGTCGATTCCTGGCTGTCGGCGGAGAGGACCATGATCGGCAGCGCCGGCAGGCCCTTCTCCTCCTCGTGCTTGCGGATGAGGGCGATGGCGTCGAGACCGTCCATGACCGGCATGTGCAGGTCCATCAGCACGAGGTCAGGCCGGTCGCCCGGCCTCGCCGACTTCACGGCATCGACTGCCGAACGTCCATCGGGGACATGCTGCACCGTATGGCCCATCTTTTCGAGTACGGAGCGGGCGAGCAGCGCGTTGATCTCGTTGTCCTCGGCGATCAGGATCCTCAGTCCGCGCAGGATCGGCCGGCGTCCGTGCTGCCGCTTCAGCCCGAGACGGTGCACGATCGGCGACTGCGACAGTTCGAGCGTCCCGTCGGTCAGCACCCGCATCATCGTCGCACCCCGCACCGGCCGTGCGAGAAACGAGGGGTAGCCGGCATTGCGGAACTGGAACAGGCGACCGCGGTCGGTCGGCGCTATCAGGATGACCGACTGGAACGGCCCGCGTGACGCTCCGCGCAGTTTCGTCAGGGTCGCCCCGTCCGGCGTCTCGATCGCGGCGTCGATCAGGACGGCTTCGAACGCCGCTCGCGGTTCGGCCATCGACCGCTCGGCGTCCGCTGCGCTGCGCGCGACGCTGGCGCTGCCGCCATGCGAGCGGATCGTGAGGGCCATGGCCTCGGCCTCCACGGCGTTCTCCGACACGATCAGCACCGACCGGCCGCGCAGGGCGAAGTAGCGGTCCGTGTCCGGCGACTGGAGCTGCGCCAGCGGCATTTCGAAGATGAAGTCGGAGCCCCGGCCAACCTCGCTATCGACGATGATGCGACCGCCCATGGCGTCGACGATCCGCTTGGAGATGGCGAGGCCGAGCCCGGCGCCGCCGTGCCTGCGAGTGGAGGTGCCGTCGGCCTGCTCGAACTCGCGAAAAATCCGCCCGATGTCGGCACGCGACAGTCCCGGGCCGCTATCGGCGATGGAAAAGCGCAGGGCCGGCGCCTCGTCGTCGCGACTGGCGCTGACCCGCACCAGCACGCCGCCGTCCTCGGTGAACTTCACGGCGTTGCCGACGAGGTTCAGCATGACCTGGCGCAGCCGTCCGGGATCAGCCTCGATCAGCGCCGGCACCTCCGGTGCGATGTGGCAGCCGAGACCGATGCCCTTCGCGAAGGCGCGGGCGGCCATCAGTTCCACCACGTTCTCGACCAGTTCGCGCGGCGACATCGCCTGAGGCTCCAGCTCGAAGCGGCCCGCTTCGATCTTGGAGAAGTCGAGCAGGTCCTCGATCAGCGCGAGCAGTGCGTTGGCGGACGTCGAGACAGCCCCGACATAGGTCCGCTGCTCCGGCGTCAGGTCGGTGTCGGCGAGAAGCTTGGCCATGCCCATGATGCCGTTCATGGGCGTGCGGATCTCGTGACTGACGGTGGCGAGGAAGCGCGACTTGGCCTGGCTGGCGAATTCGGCACGTTCGCGCGCCGAAATCATCGCCGTCTCTGCGCGCTTGCGGGCCGTTATGTCGCGCGCGATCGTGCGGTGCGACACCGTGCCGGTGCTCTCGTCCCGAACCGACAGCTCTATCCACGAGAACCAGCGAACGCCTTCGCTCGTATGCACGGCGACGTCGGTCGAACTCAGATACTCCCCATCGGCAAATGCGGCGTCCGGCACCACGCCGACATCGACGCCCAGTTCCGACAGGGTCCGACCCAGCAACTCGCGCGGCTGGCGGCCGAACAGATCGGCGAAAACGGAGTTTGCGTAGACGATGCGGCCGTCGCGATCGCGGTGAACGACGAGGTCGCCCAGCGCGTCGATCAGACCGCGGAAGCGCTCCTCGCTTTCGTGGAGTTCCCACATGCGGTCGGCGAGGGTCTCGATTTCCTCGCGCGTCCGGGTGACGCTTTCCTCGGCGATGCGCTCGAACCGGGCGTCGTCGATCGACATGCGGCCGAGCAGCGCAAACCCGCACAGGCCAGTCGCGAGCAGGCCATAGCTGAGCAGGTGTGGCGCCCCCGACAGGAAGGAATAGCCGCAGAAGACCAGGATTGCGCTGAGCAGCACCAGTTCGGCAACCGCAAAGCGGCTGCGCGACGCATTGAGCGCCGTCGCGACGCGGCTGAAGCGGCCCGGGACACCCGCCCCGGACAGCGGCCGCGCGCCATGCCCCTTCTGTGCCGCATTGTCCGACATCATGGTCGGACCGTAGCCGGCACCGCTTAGGGAAGGTTTTGTGCGGGCGCTAAAACTTTATCGAAGTCAGCGGGTTCGTCGCGTCAGCGGCCCATGTCGACCACGACCCGGCCGCGCACCTTGCCCTCGACGATCGCCTTCGCCGCATCGATGATCCCGTCGAAGCCGATCGTGGTGGAGAGCGCCGCGAGCTTGGTCCGGTCGAGTTCGGTAGCGAGCCTCGACCAGGCCTTTTCGCGCAGCGCACGCGGTGCCATGACCGAGTCGATGCCGAGCAGCGAGACGCTGCGCAGGATGAACGGTGCGACGCTGGACGGGAGGTCCATCCCGCCGGCGAGACCGCAGGCCGCCACCGCGCCGCCGTAGGACGTCATGGAGAGCACGTTGGCGAGGGTGTGGCTGCCGACCGCGTCGACCCCGCCCGCCCAGCGCTCCTTGCCGAGCGGCCGGGCAGGACCGGTGAGTTCGTCGCGCGCGATGACCTCGGCGGCACCGAGGTCCTTCAGGTAGTCCTCTTCCGACGTGCGTCCCGTAGAGGCGATGACGTGGTAACCCAGCCTGGAGAGCAGCGAGATGGCCACTGAGCCGACGCCGCCGGCCGCGCCCGTCACCACCACCGGTCCCCGCCCGGGTACGATACCGTGCCGCTGCAGCGCCATGACGCAGAGCATTGCCGTGTAGCCGGCCGTACCGATCGCCATCGCCTCGAACGGCGTCATGCTGTCGGGCAGCCGCACCAGCCAGTCGCCCTTGACCCGGGCGAGGTCCGCATAGGCGCCTGAATGCGTCTCGCCCACGCCCCAGCCGTTGAGGATGACCTTGTCACCCTTCTTCCAGTCCGGATGGGACGACTCCGTGACGGTTCCCGCGAAATCGATGCCGGGCACCAGCGGAAAACGCCGGATGACGGGTGCGAGGCCGGTGATCGCCAGACCGTCCTTGTAGTTGACCGTGGTGGCCTCGATCGCGACCGTGACGTCGCCTTCCATCAGGTCGGCCGGCCGGAGTTCCGTCACGGCGACCGACTGCTTCTTGTCCTCGCCGCGCGACACCACGATTGCCCTGAACGTTTCCACCGTCTTCTCCCTGAATCTCTGTCCGAAGCACGTTGGGATCCTGTGGATTCGCCCGGCCCCGCTTCGGGTCCTCGCCTGTGAGCATGTTCTCGCCCGAAGGCCGGGAGGCCGCCGTCGAAGGACACGCTTTCGCGCCGGACTGTGCGGCGACTGCAGCGGCTGGTCAACCGCCGCCCGGCCCCGATCCCTCGTCGCCTTGTCGGGAATGCCGGCGCCAGAGGATGACCTCGTCGAGAATCACCAGGCCCGCGCCGACCGAGATGAAGGCGTCCGCGAGGTTGAACACGGCGAAGGACCAGACCGGCGTGTGGAACAGGACGTAATCGACGACATAGCCGAGCAGGAGCCGGTCGATCAGGTTGTTGGAGAAGGCGCCGGAGAGGATCAGCGCGAAACCCAGCCGCGCCAGAACGTGTGCGGGATTGGTCCGTGCCGCCAGCCAGCCGACGAAGATCATGACGGCGACCGCCAGACCGATCAGGAACAGCCGGTCGAGCCCCGAGAACATCGAGAAGGCGATGCCGGTGTTGTGGATGCGGAAAAGGCCGAGGAACGGCAGGACGTCGATCAGTTCGTGCATCGCCATCCGGGTCTCGACCAGGTGCTTGATCCACTGGTCGATACCGATGCCGGCGACGATGATGGCGACGAAGGCAGGCCATCTCATGAAGCAGGCTTCTCCAGCGCCAGTGCCGAGCGCCGCACTTCGTAGAGCATCACACCGGTCGCGACTGCCAGATTAAGCGAATCCGCGCGGCCGGCCTGCGGAATCCGTACCAGCCGGTCGCAGGTCTCGGCGAGCAGCGCGGGCAGGCCCTGCTGCTCGTTGCCCATCAGGAGAACGACAGGCTTTCCGCCGTAATCGACCGTGCGATAGTCGACGGAGCCCTTGAGATGTGTGCCGGCGACGAGTCCTGCAAAGCCTCTGCGCCAGGACAGGAAGGCCTGTTCGCTTGCCCGCGCCACCGGCACCGCGAAGATCGATCCCATCGTGGCGCGCACGGTCTCGACCGCAAACGGGTCGGTGGTGTCGCCAACGAGGATGATGCCCCTGGCGCCGACGGCGTCGACGGTGCGGATTACCGTGCCAAGGTTGCCTGGATCGCGCACCCGATCGAGCGCCACCCAGACGTCGTTGCCCGATGGCTTCACGTCGGCGAGCGCCGTCCAGCGCTGCTCGAACACGCCGACCACCATCTGCGGGTTTTCACGCCGCGTGATGGCGGCAAGCACCTTGTCGTTGACCTCGAGCACCAGCCCGCCGGCAGCCACGGTTCGGGCCGCCGCCTTTTCCACCGCCGGATTGCCGAGGCCTGACTTCGAGAAGACGAGGGTGCGGATCGTCCAGCCGAGGTCGAGCGCATCGATGACGAGTTTCAGCCCCTCTGCCATGAAGGCGTTCTGCTGGTCGCGGAATTTCTTCAGGGCGAGCGCCTTGATGTCCTTCACGACCGGATTGGCGAGGCTGGTGACCTCCTTGACCTGGCCGACGCGGCCATCGCGCGGCGCGTTCATGCTGCCACCCAGCGCGAGAACAGCGAGGTGGACAGCGCGCGGCCGGCGGCTTTCTCGCGGATCACCAGTTCGCCCGATTCCACCGCACCGCCCATCCCGGCGAAGGCGTCGCGCATCAGCGCGTGGATCGCAAAGAAGGAGGCGCGGATGGAATAGGCCGTCAGCACCACCGACAGCGGCTTGTCTGAGAGAATGGCGCGGGTGAGGTCTACCATGGCCGGAAGGTCGTCAAACAATTGCCAGACCTCGCCTTTCGGCCCGCGCCCATAGGCCGGCGGGTCGAGCAGGATGATGTCGTAGCGGTTGCCGCGGCGCTCCTCGCGTTCGACGAACTTCTTGGCGTCCTCGCAGATCCAGCGGATCGGCCTGTCGGCGAGCCTTGCCATCTCCTGGTTCTCGCGGGCCCAGCCGATCGCCTTCTTCGACGCGTCGACATGTGTCACCTCGGCACCTGCGCGGGCCGCCACCAGCGAGGCGAGCCCGGTGTAGCCGAAAAGGTTCAGCACCTTCACCGGACGCTTCGCGTCGCGGATCAGCGTCTCCATATGGCTCCAGTGCGGCGCCTGCTCGGGGAACACTCCGACATGGCGAAACGAGGTGAAGCGGCCGAGATAGTCGATCCCGGCATGCTTCATCGGCCAGGTCTCGCCGAGAACCGACTTCGGGAACCGCCAGCGGCCGATGCCTTCTTCGTCGGTGTCGCCGGTAAAGACGGCGTCGACGTCGGCCCACTGGGCTGCGCCCAGCGCACGCGCCCAGACGGCCTGGCCCTCGGGCCGGACGATACGGTAGGGGCCATACTGCTCGAGCTTTGCCCCGTCGCCGGAATCGATCAGCGCATAGTCGGCGCCTGGAGCGACCTCAAGGATCAGCGGTACGCGCTCGGCCGGCAAGGCGCCCGGCCGCCGTTGCCGGTGGGCGGTGGCAGTTGACGGCGTCTCCGCCGGTTGCCGTGCATCCTGCTGGGATTGTTTGGCGGGGCGGGTGGGCGCCGGAACGCGCGGCGGGCTCTGGGGCGCGCTGGGCGCGCGCGGCCGCGGGTCGCGGCGCTTGTCGCGCTGTGTCTTCACGATGCAGGGCCTTCGGGAACCATGGGCGCGCTTCTGCCATAGTGGTGGGGGAGGCGCAACATGCCGCGACGGAGCCTGGATCGGCTGGCGCGGGGCAGGGTCAGGCCGATGTCGCCTTAAAAACAGCGATCCCCGCCGCCAGGTCCTCCAGGGCAGCACCGACCGACTTGAACAGCGTGATCTCGCTTGCGGACCTGCGTCCGGCGACCTCGCCGCGGGCGAGTCCGAACAGGTCGCCGCAGATCGCCTCTCGAACCAGCACGCCCGACGCCAGCGGCTGGACGATGTCGCCGGCTTCCTTCGTCGCGCCGGCCAGCGTGTCGACGTGGACCCGGGCACGACGGATAGCCTCGTCGTCCGCCTCGCGCATCGTTGGCGTGAAGCCGCCCACGAGATCGACATGCGCACCGGCCTTGAGCAGTGCTCCCTTGACCAGTGGCTCGGTCGAGATCGTGCAGCACGAAACGATGTTGGCCCGCGCCACCGCCGCATCGAGATCGGGTGCGACGGCGACGTCGAGACCGAGGTCGGCGAGACCGGCGACCACCTTCTGCGCGTTGGCCGGCGTACGGTTCCAGATGCGAATCCTGCGGATGGGCCTTACTGACGCATGCGCCCGAGCAAGAAAGGGCGATAGCGCGCCTGCACCCACGATTAGCAGCGAGGACGCGTCCTCCGGCGCGAGCCATGACGCCGCGAGCGCCGACGCGCAGGCGGTGCGCCATTGGGTGAGGCGCTGCCCGTCGATCAGTGCGAGCGGCTCCCCGGTCCGGCCGTCGAGCAAAAGGTAGAGGCCCATCACCGCCGGTTTGCCGATGGCGTTGTTGTTGGGCGAGACGGTGACGATCTTGACCCCGACAAAACCGCCATCCGACGTGCCCGCTCGCTCGAAATCGGTCCAGGCCGGCATCAGAAGCAGCGTGGAGGCTGCGCCGTCCGGGCGGTCGATCGTGTGGTGGTGCCGAACCGGCTGCACCGCGCCGTCGCGGAAGGCGACGCGCAAGGTCTCGACGAGACCGACGAATGTGAGCGACCGGTCGACGGTCGCAGCATCGATCATGCGCATGATTGATTCCCCGGGTTGCGGGCGCCGCCAGCCAGGGGACACCTCCGCGATAGTCTGGCGTGGCTCAACTGCGAAGCGCAGGGACGCCTGCGGATGGGCCATGCGCGGCGGACACCGGCTGCTTCTGCTGCAGCAGGCTCTGCACCTCGCGGCGCTTGATGCGGGCTTCCTTGCGATAGCGGCCCTGCTTCAGCCAGGCAGCCGCGCCGCCGATCACCATACCCAGGATCACGGCGAGGAACAGCATGACGAACAGCGGCAGCTGCAGTGTCAGCGCCGCGTTGCCAGGGTTGAACGGATCGAGCGTAAAGGTCGTCAGCTGCCGATTGGCGACCGCAAGAGCGATCAACACGACAGCGATCGGAACGAGGATGACGACGACGATGATACGGTTCAGCATGCCTTGCCTGTTTCTACCCGTCGTATGGACACCGTCACTTCTCAGCGTTGAGCCGTTCGCGCAGTTCCTTGCCCGTCTTGAAGAAGGGAATCCACTTCTCTTCGACGTCAACGGCTTCGCCCGTCCTCGGGTTGCGTCCGATGCGCGCGGGCCGGTTTTTTACCGAGAAGGCGCCGAAGCCGCGAAGCTCGACTCGGTTGCCTTCTGCGAGGGCCTCGGTGATTTCCTCGAAGATGGCGTTGACGATGTTTTCGACATCCCGAAGGAAGAGGTGCGGATTACGGTTGGCAATCGTCTGCACAAGCTCGGACTTGATCATTGCGGCATTTCCTCTCGTGCCCGGAAGTCTTTGTTTACCGTCCCCTATTTTTCCCCGGTCGCACCCGAGGAAGGTTGCCAGACCGACAGGAGACCGTCAAGGAACAAGCGTTCGCCGCCCAGTTCGCGCAGGATGTCCGGACCGCTTGCGGGCAGGCCGACCGCTTCGGCAACGGACCGCGCCAGCGACTGGCCGATCAGGAAGCCGCCGGTGCTGGCGGGCTTCCATTCCCGGACCTCGAGTTTGGCATCGACGCCCTTGCTCTTCAGCCACTCGATCGCCTGTTCCTCGCCGCCGAGCGCATCGACGAGCTTGCGGTCCAGCGCCTGGCGCCCCGTGAACACTGAACCGTCGGCCAGCGCCAGCACTTCGGTCCGCGACAGCGGGCGCCGCTCGGTCACGAGGCCGACGAACCAGTCGTAGGAGTCCATGATCATCGCACGGATCATGGCGCGCTCTTCGTCCGTGGTCGGGTTGAACGGCGATGGCTCCGCCTTGAGCGGCGAAGACTTCACCTCCTCCAGCTTGACGCCGACCTTGTCCATCAGGCCCGTCAGGTCCGGAAACTGGACCAGCACGCCGATGGAACCGACGATGGAGGACTTGCGCGCCACGATGTGGTCGCTGGCGCTGGCGATCATGTAGCCGGCCGACGCCGCCAGCGTTCCGACCTGCGCCACCACCGGCTTCTTCTCGCCGATGCGGCGGACCGCTTCGTAGATCGCCTCGCCGCCGGCGGTGGTGCCGCCCGGGGAATCTATGCTCAGGATGACGCCCTTGACGGTATCGGCTTCGGCGATCCGCTCCAGGCGTTCGAGCAGTTCCTCGTCCTCGGTGATCGTGCCCTCGATCCGGACCTGCGCGATGTGATCGCGGCCCTGCCCGGGCCACGTGTCGCGCATGCCGAAGGCGCCGAAGGCCACTATGGCGATCGCCGCGACGAGCAGGGTGGCGACCCGCCAGAAGGTGAGTTTGCGCCTGATTCTTCGGCGATCGATGATGTCGTCGGCTCTCGGCGCCATGGTTGACCCTCGCATGCTGCTCCGCCCGACGTTTCTAGCCAAATCGCGTCGCAAGCGAAACGGACCAACATCGAATTGAGGATGACCTTCGGGCAACCGCCAGGTGGAAACGCCGATCGGCGGCCGCCAACGCCTTGCTGCGCTGGAAGTTCACCCAAAAATAACCATATTGGAGTGCAATCTTGCAGGATGCGGCGCCGCGACATCTTTTCGCGCCGGTTCGTCGTGCTACTTCCGAAACGGACAGGAACGGAACCGACCGGTCACAGGATGGCGATCAGTGCTGCACATCACGATGCCGGGCGTCTCTCTTTGAACGCGCAGGGCCGCCGCGACGAACAGTTCGCCGGTGCCGTGCGTCATTCGCGCAGGGTCCGCTTCTTCAAGATTGCGCTTCCGCTTGTGTCGGTTGCGATTGCCGCGGGCTTCGCCGGCTATTCCTGGTTGCTGTCGCCGGCAAGCGTGGCAATCGTGGTCGACAGCTCCGCTGTCCGCGACGGCAAGATCGTCATGGCCAATCCCAAGATGAGCGGCTTCACCAGCGACAACCTGCCCTACGCCATGAACGCGGCGCGAGCCGTGCAGGAACTGTCGCGAACCGGCGGCATCGAGCTGGAAGAGATCGACGCGAAAATCCCGATCGCATCCGACAAATGGGCAAAGATCGTCGCAAAGACCGGCGTCTACGACGACGAGTCAAATTCGCTGCGCATCACCAGTCCGATGACGATCGAGACGTCGGACGGGCTGACGGCTACGCTCGGTCCGTCGGAGGTGGACATCTCCGCAGGCAAGATGCGGTCGCCGAACCCTATCAGGATAGAGCAGAACGGCGCGACGATCACGGCGAATGGTCTGGAAGTACTCGACAAGGGCACGGTCTTCGTGTTCGAGGACAAGGTGAGGGTGCAGGTTGATCCGCGGACCGTCCGGGGAACGACCGAGAGCGCCGGCAACGGGAACGCGGGGCAGTGAAATGACGATGATGCGCAAGGCACTCTTTGTCGGAGCGATGGCGCTGCTCGCCGCGGCCCCTGCCGCTGCCCAGCAGCAGACCAAGAGCAACTTCGGCGGATTGAAGATCGACGGCGACCAGCCGATCGAGATCGAGAGCGACAAGCTGGAGGTGCGCGACACCGACGGCGTGGCCATCTTCACCGGCAACGTCAACGTCGTGCAGGGTCCGACGCTGATGAAAGCGGGCCGCATGACGGTCTACTACGCGCGCTCGGAGGGGGCCGCCCCGGCTGCCTCCGCGACGCCGGGTTCGGGCAACATCGACCGGCTCGAAGTGGACGGCAAGGTCTACGTCAAGTCGGACACGCAGATCGCTACCGCCGACCAGGCGACGTTCGACATGGGCACCGAGATCCTCGTGATGACCGGCAAGGAGGTCGTGCTGACCGACGGACCGAACGTGATCGTCGGCTGCAAGCTCACCATCCGCATGACGACCGGCGAGGCCACGCTCGATGGCTGCGGTGCCGGTAGCGGCCAGCAGGACAAGGGCGGCCGCGTGAAGATGCTGCTGCAGCCCAAGGCAACGCAGTAGGCCGCCACTTGTCGTTCCTTTCCAGACTGACTGGATCGCCCCGGGTGACCGAGGTCGCCTCCGCCAATCGCGAGAGGCTGAAGGGCACGCTGATCGCGCGCGGCCTGTCGAAGAGCTATCGCGGCCGCTCCGTGGTCGACGGCGTCTCGATCGGGCTCAGGGCCGGCGAGGCCGTGGGCCTGCTGGGCCCCAACGGCGCCGGCAAGACCACCTGCTTCTACATGGTGACCGGCCTGGTGCCGGTCGACGAAGGCACGATCGAGATCGACGGTTTCGACGTCACCGACATGCCGATGTACCGGCGTGCGCGACTCGGCATAGGCTATCTTCCGCAGGAAGCCTCGATCTTCCGCGGCCTGACCGTGGAACAGAACATCCGCGCCGTCCTTGAAGTCGTCGAGAAGAACCGGCGCAAGCGCGAGGAACGCCTCGACGAACTTCTCGAGGAGTTCCACATCCCGCACCTGCGCAAGTCTCCTGCCATCGCGCTGTCCGGGGGAGAGCGCCGCCGGCTCGAGATCGCGCGGGCGCTGGCCTCCAACCCGAGCTTCATGCTGCTCGACGAACCCTTCGCCGGTATCGATCCGATCGCGGTTTCCGATATCCAGCAACTCGTGCGCCACCTCACCGCGCGCGGTATCGGCGTCCTGATCACCGACCACAATGTGCGCGAGACGCTCGGGCTGATCGACCGGGCCTACATTCTCCATGCCGGTCAGGTTCTCACCCACGGACCGGCCGCCGAGATCGTCGAGAACCCGGATGTCCGTCGCCTCTATCTCGGCGAGGGTTTCACGCTCTGATCGGTTCCGATTCCGGGAATTTATCGATCCCCTGAACGCTTTCGAAAGCCTCCCGCGCTAGGTTTTGCTTGACAAGCAAAAGCCGGGCCAGTTTTTTGGCGTCGTGGGGGACGCGGTCCGGTGGGCCGTCTGCGGAGGTATGGGGTAGCAGGCATGGCGCTCTCGGCGAAGTTACAGCTGCGGCAGTCGCAGGCGCTCGTCATGACGCCGCAGCTGATGCAGTCGATCCGCCTGCTGCAGTTCACCCATACCGAACTGGAGCGGTTCGTCGACGACGAGATCGAGCGCAATCCGCTGCTCGAGCGTCAGGAGGTTGTGGAGGAGGCCGGGCGCGACGAGCCCGAGGCCTCCCATGAAGCGGAGGGCGAGACGGACTGGTTCGCCTCGGGTCTTGACGCTTCCGCCGAGACGCTGGCCGAGCGTCTCGATACTTCTCTCGAGAACGTCTTTCCGGACGATCCGGGCACGCAGGACCGGCTCGGTCCCGACCTGTCGCTGACCTGGAAATCGGCGGCGGGCGGCCAGGGTGACGGCACTTTCGACTTCGAAGACATGGCCGCGGCGGCCGTGACCCTGCGCGACATGGTCGACGAGCAGATCGCTTTCGCCTTCCCCGACCGTACCGAAGCACTGATCGCTCGCGAACTCGCCGATGCGCTGGACGACACGGGCTACATGCGCGGCGACCTCTGCGAGATCGCGGCGAGGCTAGGCGCCGACCGCGCCACCGTCGAGGCGGTGCTGGACACCTGTCAGGGCTTCGACCCCGCCGGGCTGTTCGCGCGCGACCTGCGCGAATGTCTGGCCCTTCAGCTTCGCCGCCGCGACCGTTTCGATCCCGCAATGGCGGCGCTGATTGCTCACCTCGATCTCCTTGCCAAACGGGACTTCGCCGCGCTGCGCCGTATCTGCAAGGTCGATGAAGGCGATCTCATCGACATGCTGGGGGAAATCCGTGCCCTCGACCCGAAACCCGGAGCCGGCTTCGTCGCAAGCGCCGCCGAGACTGTCGTGCCCGACGTCGTGGTGAAACCGGCGCCGGACGGCAGCTGGACCGTCGAGCTCAATCCGGAGACGCTGCCGCGCGTGCTCGTTGATCAGGCCTACTTCGCCCATGTCTGCTCGCATGCCAAGAGCCCTGCCGAACGCGATTTCCTGTCCGACTGCATGCAGAGCGCCAACTGGCTGACCCGTAGCCTCGACCAGAGGGCCCGCACCATTCTCAAGGTGACCTCCGAGATCGTGCGCCAGCAGGACGGTTTCCTCGTCAATGGCATCCGGCATCTGCGGCCGCTGAACCTCAAGACGGTGGCCGACGCCATCCAGATGCACGAATCGACCGTGAGCCGCGTCACCGCCAACAAGTACATGCAGACGCCGCGCGGGGTGTTCGAACTGCGCTTCTTCTTCACCGCCTCGATCGCCTCGGCCGAGGGAGGCGATGCACACTCCGCACAGGCGGTGCGCCACCGCATCCGACAGATGATCGACGAGGAGGATTCGTCGAACGTTCTTTCCGACGACGCCATCGTCGACATCCTGCGCAAGGATGGCGTGGACATTGCGCGGCGGACGGTCGCCAAGTATCGGGAAGGCATGAACATTCCTTCCTCGGTCCAGCGCCGCCGCGAGAAGCGGGCGATGGCCGGTGTGGAGGCCTGAGCGCCCGCCTTCCTCGGCGGCATGGGGACGACGCCTTCCGGCGCGTTGACAAAGCCGGGGCAAATCCCTAGAAGCCGCGCACCCAAGGGGGTGGCGCATCCGCTCGCGTCACTATCCCGTGTCCTGGACCCGCGCCGAAACCTCGGTATGACCAGACGCGCAACCTTGTGCGCGACGATGGCGGGTATAAACTCGGAAGCGGAGTCATCCGAGCAAGAAAGGGTCAGATTTCAGATGGGCCTGCGAATTTCCGGTAAGCAGATGGAGATGGGTGAGGCGTTCCGCACCCGTATCGACCAACGCATCGAGGAGGCGATCTCGAAATATTTCGACGGAGGTTTCTCCGGGCACGTCACGGTCGAGAAGGCCGGAGCGCGCTATTCGGCCGATTGCCGCATCCACCTCGATACGGGAATGGAACTGCAGGCCGAAGGACGCGCTATGGACCCGCAGCTGGCGTTTGATGCCGCGGCCGAGCGCATCGAGAAGCGGCTGCGCCGCTACAAACGCCGCCTCAAGTCGCATCAGGCCGTCTCTCCCGAGGATGCGGTCTGGACCGACGTGCCCTACCGCGTCATGGCTCCCGCCGCTGAGGAGGACGAGGAGGTGCCGGAGGACTACGCACCCGCCATCGTGGCCGAGACCTCGCTGACGCTCAAGACCATGAGCGTGGCTGGCGCCGTCATCGAACTCGACACGAAGGAGAGTCCCGTCCAGGTGTTCCGCAACGCGGGCACGGGAAAGGTGAATATCGTGTATCGTCGCTCCGACGGCAACATCGGGTGGATCGATCCGTCCGCCGTGGCGGGCGAGGGAGCCTGAGGCTCCTCCCGCAGACTTTGCCACACCGGATCGACCCTCCGGCGGGGACCAACCAGGGGACGCGAAGAAGCATGGATCTGAGCGATCTGATCGAGGTACCGGCCATCATGCCGGCCTTGAAGGCGAATTCGAAGAAGCAGCTCCTTCAGCTTCTCGCCGAGAAGGCGAGCAGCGTCACGGGCCTCCCGGAACGCGAGATCTTCGATACGATCCTCCAGCGCGAACGCCTGGGATCGACCGGTGTGGGCAACGGCATCGCCATCCCGCATGGCAAACTGCCTGGGATCAAGGCGATCACCGGCGTCTTCGCCCGGCTCGACCATCCGGTCGAGTTCGAGTCTCTGGACGACCAGCCGGTCGATCTGGTGTTTCTGCTGCTGGCGCCGGAAGGCGCGGGCGCCGATCACTTGAAGGCGCTCTCGCGTATCGCCCGCGTCCTGCGCGATTCGGAGACTGTGGCCAAAATCCGCGGCACACGTGATGCCGCGGCCATCTACACGTTTCTTGCCACGGCACCTGCGTCCCACGCCGCCTGAGGCGGCGCGGCGCACAGGCCGGGCGGTCAATGAATGCTGACCGGCGTCAGTTGGTTCTGCATCGCCGCGCCGATGGCGCTGTCGCGCTCGTCGGTCAAGAGGATCGGCTGGCCGTTGGCGGCGAAAAGCGCCCACAGTTCGAGCCCCGGGGCGATTGCGGGCATGCCGGGGAAACGCCCGGTCAGGTCCTCGCTCTTCACCTTGCGCAGGTAGGCGAGCGCACCTTCGCCGAGATGGGCGAACTGGTCCGCCGTCATACCCAGGATTTCAGGATTGTCAGTCATTGTAGCCTCCTTGCCGAGGGCCGCCTCGCTCAGGCCAACCCACGTTCGAGCCATGGGTTCCAGTCAGTCTTTCACCGATATGTTTATTTTCCGTACCAGCTTTTCCGGCTGGGGACGGTCGAGATCGACGGACAGGAGCCCGTTCTTCAGTTCCGCGCCGACCACCCGCATGCCGTCTGCCAGCACGAAAGTCCGCTGGAATTGCCGCGCCGCGATCCCGCGGTGCAGGTAGTCCCGCTCGGTGTCTTCGGTCTGCTTGCCGCGGATGACGAGTTGGTTTTCCTCGGTGGTGACATCGAGATCATCGTCCGTGAACCCCGCGACCGCCAGAGTTATACGAAGCCTCTCGCTACCGCACTGGGCGGGACGAAGCCGCTCGATATTGTAGGGCGGATATCCGTCTCCGGACTTCGCCACCCGTTCGAGCGTCTTTTCCATGGTGTCGAACCCGAGAAGCAGCGGATTCGAGAAGGGCGTCAGGCGCGTCATCGGTCTCATGTCCTCCAAAGAGCGACGTGGAAAGCGCAAGAACCCGGGTGGCATTCCAGCGCGTGCTGCTGATATGGTCCGCAGCCTTCTGAAGTTCAAGTGAGTGCAGGGAGTTGCGGATGAGTGCCGTTCGCAGGATCATCATCGACACGGATCCGGGTCAGGACGACGCGGTAGCCATTCTGCTCGCGCTCGCGAGTCCGGAGCTCGAGGTGATCGGGATCACCGCGGTTGCCGGCAATGTGCCGCTGGCGCTGACCCAGAAGAACGCCCGCATGATATGCGAACTCGCCGGCCGGCCCGACGTCAGGGTCCATGCCGGCGCTGTCCGCCCGCTGGTGCGCCGCCTGGTGACGGCCGAGCACGTCCATGGCCGCACCGGGCTCGACGGCCCGCAACTGCCCGAGCCGACCATGCCGCTGCAGGAGATGCACGCGGTCGACTTCATCGTCCAGACGCTGCTGGCCGAGGAGCCGGGCACCGTGACGCTCTGCCCGCTCGGCCCGCTGACCAACATCGCCGCCGCGCTCAACCGCGCGCCGGAGATCGCCGGCCGGATCAAGGAGATCGTCCTCATGGGCGGCGGCTTCTTTGAGGGCGGCAACGTGACGCCGGCCGCCGAATTCAACATCTATGTCGATCCGCATGCCGCCGAAATCGTGTTCTCCTCCGGTGTGCCGATCGTGATGATGCCGCTCGACGTGACCCACAAGGCGCTGACGACGGCCAAGCGCGTCGCCGCCTTTCGCGCACTCGGCACCAAGGTCGGCATCGCCACCGCCGAGATGCTGGAATTCTTCGAGCGTTTCGACGAAGAGAAATACGGCAGCGACGGCGGCCCGTTGCACGACCCTTGCGTCATCGCCTATCTCGTCCGGCCGGAGCTCTTCCGTGGTCGCCACTGCAACGTCGCGGTCGAGACCGGTTCCGAGATCACGATGGGCATGACGGTCATCGACTGGTGGGGCGTGACCGACAGGCCGAAGAACGCCACGGTGATGCGCGACATCGATTCCGACGGCTTCTTCGCGCTCCTGACGGAGCGGCTCGGCCGCCTCTGAGGCGTCCGGGACGGCGGGTTCAGCTGGTCGCGTTGGCCAGCGCGCTCTCCACGTCCGCGCGCAGCGGGATCGCCGGCTGTGCGCCGGGCTTCAGGCAGGCGAGCGCTCCGGCCGCCGCGGCCCGCCCCAGCGCCGCTTCCAGGGGCCGGCCCTCGGCCAGCGCCGCGCCGAGATAGCCGCAGAACGTGTCGCCGGCGCCCACAGTGTCGATGGGTTTCACGGGAATCGTCGGCACCGCGACGTCAGTATCCGCCGTGGCCGCGATGACACCTTCGGCGCCGAGCGTGACGACGATCACGCAGCCTGTCCTTTCGGTGAAGCTGCGCATACGTTGCGCGCGATCTGTCCCGTCGAGGGACATCGCTGCAGCGCAGAGGTCGAACTCGGTCTCGTTGGCCACGACCACGTCGGCCTTGCCGAGAAATCCGACGGCTTCCGCCGCGAAGGGAGCGATGTTGAGCACGCCGAGAGCGCCTGCCGCGCGCGCCGCTTCGAGCGCTGCCGTAACCGTCTCCAGTGGGATTTCGTGCTGAAGCAGCAGGACGTCGCCCTTTGCCAGTCCGGCGCCTGCGACGTCGCCAGGCGTTACCGCATCATTGGCACCGGGCGCCACCGCGATCATGTTCTCGCCGTCGGCGCCGACCAGGATAAGCGCCACGCCGGTCGGCTCGGCGGTGCTCTTCACCGCCGAGAGGTCGACTCCGCCTTCCTTCAGCAGGGCCAGTGCTTCCGCGGCGAAAGGGTCGGTGCCCACTGCCCCGATCATCCGCACGGACGCGCCCGCCCGCGCGGCGGCCAGCGCCTGGTTGGCGCCCTTGCCGCCTGGTGCGGTGGAGAACCGCTCGCCGCGCACCGTCTCGCCGGGGCCGGGCAGGCGCCCGACCGTGGTGATCATGTCGAGATTGATCGAGCCGATGACGATGACCAAGCGTGCCTCCCGCGAAAGCGCAATGGCGCGACCCTAGTGGCATCGACGGAAAAAGGGAATCGCCGTCAGCCGGCCCGACCGGCCTCCCAGCCGAGCATGGCGCGCTTGCGCGTGAGGCCCCAGTGATAGCCGGTGAGCGCGCCGCTCTTGCCGACGGCGCGGTGGCAGGGCACCACGAAGGAGACCGGATTGGCTCCGATCGCCGCGCCGACCGCGCGGCTGGCCTTGGGTGCGCCGATCTCGGCGGCGATCGTCGAGTAGGGTTTGGCTCGTCCGAGGGGGATCCGGAGCAGCGCCTGCCAGACCCGCACCTGAAAGTCGGTGCCGATCAGCACCACCCGCAGCGGCTCCCCGCCGCGCCAGCGGCCCGGGTCGAAAATCCGCGCCGCGTAGGGCGCTGTCGCGGCCACGTCCTCGACGTGGCTGGCGTTCGGCCAGCGGCCGGCCATGTCCTCCAGTGCCCCCCGCTCGCCGCCGGGATCGCAGAAGGCGAGGCCGGCGAGGCCCCGGTCTGTCGTCATCACCAGGGCAATGCCGAAGGGCGATACGTGGAAGCCGTGGCGCATGACGAGCCCCGCGCCGCGGCTCTTGTAGTCGCCGGGCGACATCGCTTCATGCGTGACGAAGAGGTCGTGCAGCCGCCCCGGGCCGGACATCCCGACCTCCAGCGCGGTTTCCAGCAAGGGCATGCCCTGGTCGAGCAGGCGGCGCGCATGGTCGATCGTCACGGCCTGAAGGAAGGCCTTCGGCGACAGACCGGCCCAGCGGGTGAACAGCTTCTGCAGTCCTGTCGGCGTCTCGCCGACCGCATCGGCCAGCTGTTCCAGCGATGGCTGGTCCCGATAGTCGAGGCTGATCGTCTCGATCACCTTGCGGACGGTCTCGTAGTCGGCTGAGTGCGGGGTGCCGGGCGCGGGGGTCACGTCGCGCTCGAGAATGGCCTGGGGTGCGTGCATGGCGAAGTCTCCTTGGCGGCGACTATCGCGTGCCGGCGCAGGCTTTCCCACCCGAAACTTGCGCGACTGAAAACACGTCACGGTCTTTCGGTCTCGCATCGTGCTCAACAGACCGGGTTTCCCGCATCTGTCTTCCCGAAAGCGATGCCTGCTTCCGGGGACATGCGTTAGCCCGCTTTTGCCGTCGCCAGCGCGCGGCCGAAGGCGGTGGCGAAGCTCTCGCGATCATCGGGATTGAGGAAGGCACCGATCGGCACGCGGCGGCCCTGGCCTTCGACCGTCATCGAGGTGATGCCGATCTCCTCGTGGCGGGAAACGGCGAACCTGGTCCAGAAAGGATTGAACAGGTGGTTTTCCGCCTTGCCTGACGGCGCATACTTGCGAATGTCGAGACGAGTCCGAGACACCGTCACTTCCTCGCGGGCGCGGGCCGAGCGATAGTTCAGCCGGAAGGCGCCGTAGAGCAGGAGCACGTCGAGGCCGAAGAAGCCGACGATCGGCCAGGCGCCGATCGACCAGAACAACAGGCCGACGAAGAGCGAGATCAAGCCGAGCACACCCATCAGTATCGCAAAGCCAGTCCGCCCCAGCGAGCGGTGTGGGGTCAGCATGGCGCTGAAGATCGGCTCGTCGGCATCCTTTGTCTCGGGCATCCGACGAATTATAGAGGCGGGATGGAAAAGCCCAAGGTCAAAAACGCCGCACGTGCCGCGTCACCCCGTGCAAGGCCGAAGCGCAAGCCGAAGTCACTCTATGCGCCCGACGAGGTGCGCGAAATCTTTCGCCGGTTCTCGGTTCAGCGGCCGGAGCCGAAGGGCGAACTGGAGCACGTCAACCCCTTCACGCTTCTGGTGGCGGTGGTCCTGTCGGCGCAGGCGACCGATGCCGGTGTCAACAAGGCCACCCGCGCGCTCTTTGCGGCAGCCGATACCCCACAGAAGATGCTCGCACTGGGAGAGGAGACGGTGGGCGGGCATATCCGCACCATCGGCTTGTGGCGCAACAAGGCGAAGAACGTGATCGCCCTGTCGCAGGCCCTCATCCGCGACCATGGCGGCGAGGTGCCGGGCGACCGCGATCTCCTGACGAAGCTGCCGGGTGTCGGACGAAAGACCGCTAACGTCGTGCTCAACATGGCTTTCGGTCAGCCGACGATGGCGGTGGACACGCACATCCTTCGCATCGGCAACCGCATCGGCCTCGCCCCGGGCAAGACGCCCGACGAGGTGGAGAAGCGGTTGATCGAGGTGATTCCGGGCGAATATATGCTGCACGCGCATCATTGGCTGATCCTGCACGGGCGCTATGTCTGCAAGGCGCGGAGGCCGGAATGCGAGCGCTGCGTGATCGCGGATCTGTGCCGAGCGGCGGTAAAGACCAGCACGGTGCCGGCACCGCTGACGCCTCTGGAGCCTGTCGGTTCCGTCGAGGCATAGGGACCGGCCGACCCGAGGTCCGGGGCGGCCTGTATCATTACTTTCGTTGTGGCCCGGAAGCCGCGCCAAGCGCGCCGGACTGGTTGCCGCCAACCCGGCGGCTGCCTTCGGCACGGCGCAGATCGTCCATCAGGGACGCCAGCCGCTTTGGAAGTGCCTCATCAAGCTTGAACGTTGGCATCGACCTCAAAAATCTTGCATTCTCCTTGGAGCGCATCTCGCGACGGATCACCCTTTCGGTGTCGTCTTCACAGTGGCTTTCTTGCGAAGCCATTTTTTCTCTCCATTACTTTGTTCGATCATCGGAAGGAGAACCCGTCCGCTACGGCAAGGTTCCGGCTTCGGCGAAGGCGTGCGGTGATGAAGGCTTGAACAGGGTAAATATTGAATTAAATTTGAATATTCACCGCGGAATTGCGCGGCAAGGCTGCCGCTGTGGCCGGTTTTTCCCGCCTGGGGGTGTCATTGGCGGTGCTCATCGGGTACACCGCAGTCCCACCGACGTCCGAGCGGACTGTCATATTTCCGGTCAGCCGGCGATGCCGGCGCACAGATGAAGGAAGAACATTGCAGGTTCACGTAAGAGACAACAATGTCGACCAGGCACTCAAGGTGCTGAAGAAGAAGATGCAGCGGGAAGGCCTCTTCCGCGAAATGAAGGCCCGGCGCTCCTACGAGAAGCCCTCCGAGCGCCGCGCGCGCGAGAAGTCGGAAGCGGTCCGCCGATCGCGCAAGGCAGCCCGGAAGCTCGCCCAGCGCGAGGGACTGATCGCCGCGCCGAAGAAGAAGCCCCGCGCACCGCGCCCGGGCATGCGCCCCGCGCCATCGGCTTCCCCATCCGTCAACTGACATTTTTTTGCGCGGAAGGCGTCGCCGGACCCGAGAGTTCGCGCCGCGCCTGCCGGGCGGCGAGGCCGGTCCCGCCGTCCCGGCCGATCGGGCGTGAAGCCGTCCGTTCGCCGCCGCGCAGACGAGATCAGGCCTTGGTCTTGCTGGCCTTGGCGATGCGGGTCTGCGTCTGCTTGCGGCCGGCCTTGCCGTAGCTGGTAATGAAGTCGACGATGCGCGGCACGATCTCCGCGCGGAAGCGGGAGCCGTTGAAAACGCCGTAATGGCCGACGGCCGGCTGCATGTAGTGAACGCGGTAGTCGTCGGGAATGTTGGTACACAGATCCTGCGCCGCCTTGGTCTGGCCGATGCCGGAGATGTCGTCGTTCTCGCCTTCCACCGTCAGGAGCGCCGTGTTGTGGATTGCCGTGAGGTCGACAGGCGTGCCACGATGCGTCATCGTTCCCTTCGGCAGGTCGTGGCGCACGAAGACAGTGTCGACGGTCTGGAGGTAGAACTCCGCCGTCAGATCCATCACCGCCAGGTACTCGTCGTAGAAGTCGCGGTGCTTCTCGGCCGAATCGCCGTCGTTCTTGACCAGATGGCGGAAGAAATCCTTGTGCGCGGTGATGTGCCGGTCCAGATTCATGCTCATGAAGCCCGACAGTTGCAGGAAGCCCGGGTAGACGTCGCGCATGAAGCCCGGTTCCGGCCAAGGCACACGCATGATGACGTTGTCGCGAAACCAGTCGATCCCCTTTTCCTGGGCGAGCTTGTTGACCGCGGTAGGGTTGCGGCGCGTGTCGATCGGGCCGCCCATCAGCGTCATCGTGGATGGCGCCATCGGGTCGCCCCTGGCTTCCATCAGCGCGACCGCCGCCAGCACGGGGACCGATGGCTGGCAGACGCCCATCACATGTGTGTCGGGCCCGAGATGGTGAAGCATCTCGATCACATAGTCGATGTAGTCGTCGAGATCGAAGCGGCCATCGGCCAGCGGCACCATGCGCGCGTCCGTCCAGTCGGTGATGTAGACCTCGGCATAGGGCATCAGCGCTTCCACCGTGCCGCGCAGCAGCGTGGCGTAGTGGCCCGACATCGGCGCGACGATCAGGAGCTTGGGGTCGGCCCGGCGGCCGGCGGGAAGGTTGCGCTGGAAGTGGATCAGCTGGCAGAACGGCTTCTTCCAGACGATCTTCTCGTCCACGCCGACCTTCTTCCAGTCGACAACCGTCGTCTCGAGCCCGAAGCTCGGCTTGGCGTAGCGGCGGGTCGTGCGTTCGAAGAGTTCGGCTGCGGCCGCGGCGGATCGCCCGAAGGGCGTCATGGAAAGCGGGTTGAGCGGGTTCGAGTAGAACAGCTTCGTCGCGTCGGCCAGCGCGCGATACGGTTGCATCGCCGCATGGCTCAATTCATAAATCTGGTAAAACATCCGGTCACCTTCCCCGCTCCCGCGAAGCGAGCATCCCGCCGCACGCGTTGATTAGCCGTTAACGCACGGTAGCCCGTTTCTGTTGCAATGCAATAGGGCAGCCGGCGCTCGATCCGGCCGCGCACGAAGGGGACGCGGGCACGGGTATCGCTACAGCATCTTGATCATCAGGACCCGCTCGGCCGGATCGACATCGGCTGGAACCTCGTCCCGAAAGCGGCGGACGAGAAGCGACTCGGCCCGGTCGAGCGGCATTTCGAAGAACCCATGCCGGGCATAGAACGGCGCATTGAAGGGAACGGCTCGGAAGGTGGAGAGACCGATCCGGTCACAGCCGCGGCCGCGCGCTGCCCGTGCAACGGCCTCGACGAGCGCGGCGCCGATGCCCCTTCGCCCGTGAATCGGATGAACGGAGAGTTCGCAGAGCCACTCGATGCGGCCCAGTTGCTCGGTCATCGCAAAGCCGACCGGCTCGTCGAGTACATGCGTCGCGACCAGCGCCCGGCGTCCCTGCAAAAGGGCGAGATACTGTTCCGGCGTCGCCGGCGCGGCGGTCGCGAGCGCCGGGTAGCCATGGGTCGCAAAAAGCAGCCCCGCTGCCGTCTCGATCTCGATCAGCCGCTCGACCTCGTCGGGCCGGACGGCGCGAATCGAACAGCCGATGGGCGATGCGGCGCTTGTCAGGCCTCGAAGCCTTCCACGATCACCATCTCGGCGTCGGCAACCGTCTGGCGGATCGCTTTGGCGGCCTGATACTCAACCGAATTGTAGCAGTCTGTCGCTGCCTGCATCGACGGGAATTCGATCACCACGTTGCGGCCGCGCCCGGTGCCTTCCATCGCCTGGTAGGCGCCGCCGCGCGCCAGGAACCTGGCGCCGAAGCGCTCGAAGGCCGTCTTGGCGGTGGCAACGTAATCCTTGTAGCGCTCGGGGTCGCGAACGTCGACATGAGCGATCCAGTAGGCCTTGGGCATGATGTCTTCTCCCTCTTGCTTGTCCGGCCTTCAGATGGCCGTTTGCATTTCCGCGATGATCGCCTCGGCCGCGGCGCGGCGATCAGGCGCGCCGACAATCGGCCGGGCGACGACGAGATGGCTCGAACCGGCGCGGATTGCGTCGCCGGGCGTCATCACGCGCTTCTGATCTCCCGTGGCAGCACCCGCGGGTCGGATGCCCGGCGTCACCACCGCGATATCGGGGCCGACGATCCGGCGTACCGCCGACGCTTCGCTGGCGGAACAGACGATGCCGCCCATGCCGCAGAGCTTTGCCTGCTCGGCGCGCTTCAGCACCAGCGTGTGCGGATCGTATTCGTAGCCGGCATCGACGAGGTCCTGCTCGTCCATCGAGGTCAGCACCGTGACGGCGAGCAGGCAGAGGTCGCTGCCCTTGGCCGCGGCCACCGCCGCGCGCATCGCCTTGGGATAGGCATGCAGCGTCAGCATGGTGACGCCCATCTTGACGATACTCTCGACCCCCTCGGCAACCGTGTTGTCGATGTCGAGCAGTTTCATGTCGAGGAAGACCTTCTTGCCGTCGGCGACGAGGTCTCGGGCGAAGTCCAGCCCGCCGGCGAAGGCCAGCCGGTAGCCGATCTTGTAGAAGCGCGCGACGCCGTCGAGTTCCCGCACCGCCGCTTCGGCGGCAGCCACGTCGGGGAGATCGAGTCCGACGATCAGCCGGTCGCGCATGTCGGTGTCAATGGTCATGGGCAGTTCCGTCGAAACGCTTCATCGGAATCCAGTCGCACAGGAGCGCACCATCGGAAAGACCGAAAGCGGAAGGCTGCTGGTGCAAAGGCGGAGAAAGGCGAAATCGCGCACATCATCCGTGCGGAGCGCCGGTCAGCGCTTCATCATGGTTCGACGCGCCTGGAGAACGCCCGGGCATGTTCGATCAGGCTTTCGCACAGCCGCGACATGCCCTTGGTCAGCCGCTCGTCCCGGAATGCACCATCGGCCTCGAAGGCGTCGGCCGCGTTGGGAACCGAAACCTGGGCCGAGACGACCTCCATGCCGATGTGGGCCAGAATCGCGCGCAGGTGGTTGGCCGAGCGGATACCGGCGAAGTGACCGTTCGAGGACGAACAGACGCCGACGACCCTGCCGGGATAGGGCCGCAGCGCCCGACTGCCGTCACTCTTCACCCGGCTGACCCAGTCGATCGCGTTCTTGAGCAGCGGCGGCACCGAACCGTTGTATTCGGGCGTGCAGATCAGCACGCCGTCATGGGCCGCGATCTGGCGGGCGAGTTGCACCGCGCTTTCGGGGACGCCTCGCTCCCTTTCGTGATCTTCGTCCATGATCGGCAGCGGGTAGTCGGCGAGCGACAGCCGCGTCACTTCCGCACCCTGCAGCGCCAGTTCCTTCATCGCCGCGTCCGCTGTCTTGCCGCTGTAGGCGCCCTTGCGGCTGGAGCCTGCGAAGACGAGGATTCTTGCTGCCATTGGTCATCCGATCTGCCAGATTGAAGAGGGTTATATGGCCTGGGCTCCGACAGGCAACCGTATTCGCAGGAGGACGAGGGAAATGAAGCATCTGGCCGTGACTGTGCTCGCGATGGCGCTGGCCGTTTCGACGGGGCGAGCGGCATCGGCAGAGGACGCGCTGCCCGAGGACGTGATCGAGATCCAGTCCTGCATCGAGGGCGTGCGCGACTACAATGCCAGTGCCGATCCCGGCCAGGAGGCGAGCCGCGACGAATGCATCGGCACGATCGCGAGGCCGTGCCTGGATACGGACGAAGGCCAGTCCACCTACGGCATGATGGAGTGCCACGGGCGCGAACTGGCAGTGTGGGACTCCATGCTCAACGACAACTACACCGCCCTGAAGGACGCGGTTTCGGACACGGAGTTCCGGGCACTCCGCGACACGCAGCTGAAGTGGATCGCCTATCGCGACGCCAAGTGCGAGTGGCCGGCCGTTTTCTTCGAGGGCGGCACGATCTCGGGACCCATCTCGGCCTCGTGCCTCAACGAGGCAACCGCGCGGCGCGCCAACGAACTGGCGGAGTATCTGGGGTGGACGCAGAACTGAAGCCGCGATCCGGCTCGCGCCTGATCAGCCGGCGGCGTTGCGGCGATAGATCCACAACTGTGCCGGCGGCATGTTGCGCAGCACGAAGCCGAGATGCTCGACCGTGTAGTCGCCGCCACCCGCCGGCACCGGCGAAAACGGGCCGTAGGTGAACTGGACCACCGGACGGCCGGGAGGCAGCCGGTCGAGCAGGTCTTCGACATAGGCGATGCGTTGCACCACGGGGAAGTTCAGCAGCGGAACGCCCGAGATCACGGCGTCGAAGATCAGGTCGCGGTCTTCGCCCAGCGTCGCGTCCAGGGCAAAGGCGTCGCCCTCGATGACGTTGACGCGCGGAAAGCTGCGGCGGAGATGAGTGGCGAAATCGGCGGAATACTCCACCAGATGGAGCTTCTGCGGTGCGATACCCCGCGCCAGGATCGCCTTGGTGATGACGCCGGTACCGGCACCGAGTTCCAGTACCGGTCGGCCCGATGCCGTATCGATGACGGAGGCCATCAGCCGCGAGACGGCCGCGCTCGTCGGGAGAATGGCGCCCACGGCGCGCGGTGTCTCGATCCAGCCGCGCAGGAACCGCAACTCGTCCTCGAAGTGACCGGCGAGGCTCCTGCGGACGGCTCGGACGCTGCGCTGCATGCTTTGGTCTCCTGGCGAGGGCGGAATCCGACGCAGCGGCACCCTGCCTGCAGACTGTGTCCAAATGGGGTCCGGTGCGCGTGGAATGCCGGAGGTCAGTTCCCGAACGACTCGAAGAAGTCCTTCATCCGGTTGAAGAAACCGGTCGATTGCGGGCTGTTTTCGGTGGAGGAGAGCTTGTCGAATTCCTCCAGAAGTTCGCGCTGCCGCCGCGACAGGTTCTGCGGCGTTTCCACCGACACCTGGATGATCAGGTCGCCGACCATGTTCTGGCGCATGACGGGCATGCCCTTGCCCTTGACACGGAACTTGCGGCCGTTCTGCGTGCCTTCCGGGATCTTCACGCGAGTCTGCGTGCCGTCGAGCGTCGCCACCTCGAAGGAGCCGCCGAGCGCCGCCGTCGTCATCGAGATCGGCGCCGTGCAGTAGAGGTTTTCGGCCTCACGCTGGAAGAACTCGTGCGGCGAGACCGAGAGGAAGATGTAGAGGTCGCCCGAAGGTCCCCCCCGCGCGCCCGCCTCGCCCTCGCCGGACAAGCGGATGCGCGTCCCGTCCTCGATGCCCGCCGGGATGTTGACCGAGAGCGTGCGCTCCTCGGTCACGCGGCCCTGGCCGTCGCATTTCGGGCAGGGATCCTTGATGGTCTGGCCGCGGCCGTGGCAGGACGGACAGGTGCGCTCGATGGAGAAGAACCCGCCCGTCTGCGCCCGCACGCGGCCGGCACCGCCGCACATCGAGCAGGTGACGGGCTGCGTGCCCGGCTTGGCGCCCGATCCGGAGCACTCGTTGCATGTGATCGAGCTGGGAACGTGGATCTGCGCGGTCTTGCCGTTGAAGGCTTCCTCGAGCGTGATCTCCATGTTGTAGCGCAGGTCGGCGCCGCGTTCGCGCCCGCCTGACGACCGTCGCCGTCCGCCGCCCATCATCTCGCCGAAGATATCCTCGAAGATGTCGGCAAAGCCGCCGGCACCGGCAAAGCCGGCACCTGCGCCGGCCATTCCGCCATTCTCGAAGGCTGCGTGGCCGAAGCGGTCATAGGCGGCGCGCTTCTGCGGGTCCTTCAGCGTCTCGTAGGCTTCGTTGATTTCCTTGAATCGGCGTTCCGCGTCGGCGTCGCCGGGATTGCGGTCCGGGTGGCACTGCATCGCAAGCTTGCGGAACGCCGCCTTCAGGTCCTTTTCCGTCGCGCCCTTCTCGACGCCCAGCATCTCGTAGAAATCAGCCTTCATGGTGCTCGCGGATGTTCCTGCTGCCTTTAGGGGTTGGCTGGCGCGCCCGAGGCGCCTACCGCTGGACCCGATTTAGTAAAGCCGGCGCTCATGCGCCATAGCAGGCTCGCCACATGACCGCCTTTTTTTGCCGCCTGAACGTCAAGTTGACGAATCGGGCACCGATGGCGGCCTATTCTGCCGGCAGGGGCGATGCCTGTGCCGGCAGCCGCCCGGGCGCGAATCGGCCGACGATCAGCCTGCCTGCCGGTCGCTCGAAGTAGCGCTCCGACAGGACTGCCAGCCCGATTGTCACGGCGCAGGGCAGCAACCCGTACACGTAGAAGCTTAGTATCTCCGTCGGCTCGACCACCTTGCGCCAGAGCACCGATAAGAAAATCGCCTCGACAACCGGGTGGATGAGATAGATGCCGAGCGAGACCTTGCCGACGGGATGCAGGAAGGCGAGGTAGCGCGAACCTTCGGGATCGTTCCTCTCCGCAATGGCGGCGAGGTACATGGCGGCGGCCAGCAGGCCGACGATCAGGGCGGCATGCTGGCGCGTTGCCATCGCGGCCAGCGACAGCGCAAACAGTGCCCAGGCCGGCCAGTGCGCGGCGAGCCGCAGCCGGCTTCGGTGGACCGCGACCGACACCAGCGCGCCGATGGTGAAGTCGGCGAAGGCGCGATAGGCGCCCCAGGTGTCGGCCCGGAGCCAGCTTTCGAACGGAATCACACCGCGTGCGACCGCGACTTCCAGAGACAGGACCAGCATGCCGGCCAGAAGCGCGAGCCCCACCCAGCCGCCGGCGCGATAGGCGAAGACCACGAGCGGCAGCAGGAGATAGCAGAACCACTCCGCCGACAGGCACCAGGCGACATAGTTGAATGTCAGCTGGTCGGTCAGTCCCCAGGCCTGGACGAGCAGAAGATTGGCTGGAAGGACGCTCCAGGCGTAGCGACCGGGATCCTCCGTCTGGACGACGCCGAACTGGATCGCCAGCGCGACGCCGCAGAAGAACAGGAGCGTGGCGAGGTAGAGCGGGTACAGGCGTGCCAGCCGCCGCACCAGATAGGCGCGGAAACTGCCCGGTGCGCGGAACAGGTCGTCGCCATAACGTTCCATGATCAGATAGCCGGAGATCATGAAGAACATCTCCATCACTGCGAGCAGCCGATAGAGATAGGCACCGATTTCCTCGTTTCCCGGAGGCGCGAACCGCAGGAAGTGCCACATCATGATGGAGAGCGCGGCGATCAGTCTCCATGTCTCGAAGATGCGATAGTGCATGGACGCCCGTCACCCCGCGCGACCAATCGCGCAACATGCGATCGATCAGTAAGGGTCCGCGGCGACCGGGTCGAGGTTAACCTGTTGTTAAGCTTAACGGCTGGGCATTGGCTGCGCCTGCCGACGGGCGCCGGAAAGGCACAAAGGCCGGCGTCCTTTCGGACGCCGGCCTTTGCAATCGTGGCAAGCCTGCCTGCGATCAGGCGGACTTCTTCTTGTCGTCGTCGATCTCCTCGAAGTCGGCGTCGACCACGTCCTCGCCGGCCTTCTGCGCGTCGGCCTTGGCGTCGGCCGTCGCGCCTTCCGCCTGGCTGGCTTCGTACATGGCCTGGCCAAGCTTCATCGAGGCTTCGGTCAGCGCCGTGCTCCTCGACTGGATCTGTTCCAGGTCCTCGCCTTCCAGCGCGGTCTTCAGAGACGCGATGGCATCGGAGATCGCGGTGCGATCCGCCTCGGTGACCTTGTCGCCATAGTCCTTGAGCGACTTCTCGGCGGAGTGGACCAGGGCTTCGCCCTGGTTCTTCGCCTCGACCAGCGCGCGGCGCTTCTTGTCGCCTTCGGCGTTGGCCTCGGCGTCCTTCACCATCTTCTCGATCTCGGAGTCGGACAGGCCGCCCGATGCCTGGATGCGGATCTGGTGCTCCTTGCCGGTGCCCTTGTCCTTGGCCGAGACGTTGACGATGCCGTTGGCGTCGATGTCGAAGGTGACCTCGATCTGCGGCACGCCGCGCGGTGCGGGCGGAATGCCGACCAGGTCGAACTGGCCGAGCATCTTGTTGTCCGCCGCCATCTCGCGCTCGCCCTGGAACACGCGGATCGTCACCGCCGACTGCGAGTCCTCGGCCGTGGAGAACACCTGGCTCTTCTTGGTCGGGATCGTGGTGTTGCGGTCGATCAGGCGCGTGAACACGCCGCCCAGCGTCTCGATGCCGAGCGACAGCGGGGTCACGTCGAGCAGCAGCACGTCCTTGACGTCGCCCTGCAGCACGCCGGCCTGGATGGCGGCACCCATGGCGACCACCTCATCGGGGTTGACGCCCTTGTGCGGCTCCTTGCCGAAGAACTGCTTCACCACTTCCTGGATCTTGGGCATGCGGGTCATGCCGCCAACCAGGACCACTTCGTCGATCTCAGCTGCCTTGACGCCGGCATCCTTGAGCGCAGCCTTGAGAGGCTCCACCGTGCGCTGCACCAGGTCGTCGACCAGCTGCTCGAACTTGGCGCGGGTGAGCTTCATCGTCAGGTGCTTCGGACCCGAGGCATCGGCCGTGATGAAGGGCAGGTTGATTTCGGTCTGGGCCGAGGACGACAGCTCGATCTTGGCCTTCTCGGCCGCCTCCTTCAGGCGCTGCAGCGCGAGCTTGTCGGAACGCAGGTCTATGCCCTGGTCCTTCTTGAACTCGCCCGCCAGATACTCGACCAGGCGCATGTCGAAATCCTCGCCGCCGAGGAAGGTGTCGCCGTTGGTCGACTTCACCTCGAACACGCCGTCGCCGATCTCCAGGATCGAAATGTCGAAGGTGCCGCCGCCGAGGTCGTAAACCGCGATCGTGCCGGCCTTCTTCTTGTCGAGACCGTAGGCGAGCGCGGCAGCCGTCGGCTCGTTGATGATGCGCAGCACCTCGAGGCCGGCGATCTTGCCAGCGTCCTTGGTGGCCTGGCGCTGGGCATCGTTGAAGTAGGCCGGGACGGTGATGACCGCCTTCTCGACCTTCTCGCCGAGGTAGGATTCGGCTGTCTCTTTCATCTTCTGCAGCGTCATGGCTGAGATCTGAGAGGGCGAGTACTTCGAGCCCTGCGCCTCGACCCAGGCGTCGCCATTGTCGGCCCGCACGATCTTGTAGGGGACGAGTTTCTTGTCCTTTTCGGTCACCGGATCGTCGTAGCGGCGGCCGATGAGACGCTTCACCGCGAAGATGGTGCCTTCTGGGTTGGTGACGGCCTGGCGCTTGGCCGGCTGGCCGACGAGGCGCTCGTCGCTGTTGCCGTCGCTGAAGGCGACGATCGACGGCGTGGTGCGCGCGCCTTCCGCGTTCTCGATCACCTTGGCGTCCTTGCCGTCCATCACGGCGACGCAGGAATTGGTCGTTCCGAGGTCGATACCGATTACTTTAGCCATTGCAGTTCTCTCCGTTTAGCAGGCTGCCAGGACCCATACCGGCGTTCCAGTCGGCAGCCCCTGTTTTCCGAAAATGACCCGGCTCCACGCGACTCTGGCGCGGCTTCCGAGCGTCGCGGCGTATATAAGAACCGTGCGTTTACCGCGCAAGCGGGAGGATGCGCCAGCGATTCGTCCGTGCGCCGCTTCGGCTTCATGTGTAGTCTGCACACTTCATTTCCAAATGGAGACGGTCGCATGCACGAGGATGAGGACGAAGCGCGGTTGCTGAACGTCTTCGGTGCCATGAGCCTCGCCTGCGTCGACAAGATGGAAAAGGCCCTCGCCTCGCATGGCGGGCGCAGCCCGAGCGCCACCGCGGCCCTGATCAGGATCGGCACCGGCCCAGGACTGTCCATCGAGCAGCTTCGGCGCATGCTGGCATTGTCGCATTCTGCGACGGTTCGCCTTGTCGACCAACTCGTCGCCCAGGGTCTGGTGCTGCGCGCGGGAGCGGCCGGCCGCGACAAGCGCGCGCGGGCGCTGGCGCTGACGGATGAAGGCGAGGCCGCCGTCCGCCAGAGCCTGGCGGCCCGCCGCGCCGTCCTGGCGCGTGCGACGGAAGGCCTCACGAACGAGGAAAGGCGCCTCTTGTCCGCGCTGGTCGACAAGATCCTGCCGGCTCTGGTCGACGCCGGAGACGATTCCGACGTGGTCTGCCGCATCTGTGACGAAGGCGTCTGCGTGCCGGCGCGTTGCCCGATACCGCACCACGGTTCTCCTGCCCCCTGATCGGCGGGCGATGCTGTCCAAACCACGCGTTTCGCCGGCGTGCCAGTCCGTGGAAAACAGCACTTGCGCTGGAAATGCATATATGTAGACTGCATGCATATATATGGCTATCATGAAGGAGCTATCGGATGCACAGGCTCGGCCTCCTCTGGTACTTCGGAGATCCGCTGGAAGTCCTCTGGCGCAAGCCCGGTTGCGACCGGCACGACCCGGATCCGTCCCGGGAGACATTGTCCGATGATGGTTCGGCATCGTCCGCCCGGTTCGACCCAGTGCGCTCACGTTGGCTTGCGGCTAGGCCACGCGACTCGGAAAATCGCATGCCGGATCCTATATGAGGTGCATGCAATCCTCGTCCCATCTCGACCTCCTCGAACAGCGCCGCCACCGCGCCATGAACACGGTGCACACTTGGCTTCTGGCTGGGGGCAGTCTCGTCCTGCTCGGCGTCAGCGCCTACGCCTTTGCGGGCTCGACCGGCGTCTTCTTCGCGCTCGTCTTCGGCGCAGTCACGATGTGGATGGCCCGCAACGTCAGCCCCGGAATGGTGCTGTCGATGTACGATGCCCGTCCCGTGACACGCGCCGAGTTCCCGCAGGGTGTCGCTCTCGTCGAGGAACTCGCGCGGCGGGCGGAACTGCCCGCGACGCCGAAACTCTACGTCGTCCCCTCCGAGATCATGAACGCCTTCGCGGTGGGGCGGCGCGACGATGCCGCGATCGCCGTCACCGACGGGCTGGTCCGGCACATGACCGCGCGCGAGCTCGCCGGGGTTCTGGCCCACGAGATGAGCCACGTCGCCAACGAGGACGTGAAGGTGATGGCGTTCGCCGACATGGTGTCGCGCTTCACCTCGACCATGGCTACCGTCGGCCTGTTCTCTCTGGTCCTGAACGTCTTTGGCTTTGCCGGAGGATACGAGACGCAGGTGCCGTGGCTTGCGGTGACGGTGCTGCTGGCCTCTCCCACTATCGGCGGCCTCCTGCAGCTGGCGTTGTCGCGCACCCGAGAGTTCGACGCCGACCTCGGCGCGGCGATCCTGACTGGCGATCCGGCCGGGCTCGCCTCCGCGCTCGCCAAGCTCGAACGCGCGCAGCGCAGCCTGTGGGACAGGCTGATGCTGCCGGGTGGTCGCATGCCGGACGCCTCTGTGCTGCGCAGCCACCCGGTGACGGAAGAGCGCATCGCGCGCCTGATGGCGCTGAAGTCGGCGCACGACCTCCCCGAACCCCCGCCGGTCGTGGAGGTTGTCGAGCGGCGGCTTCGGCCTGGCCGCAGCTTCATTCCGAACGTCGGCAGGAGAGGCCCGGCCGACTACCGCCGCATCGCCTCGCTGCTGGCCGCCGAACACCCGCTCTCGGCCGATGACCAAGACCGGCCGGCGCATGCCGGTTCGCTTGCCGCTCCCGATGGGCGGCCGCGCATCCGCATCCGCCGCGGCGGGGTCTGGTACTGAGGGACCGTCAGGCTTCGGTAAGCTCAAGCGCTCGCGCCAGCAGTGAAGCCGCGTCGCCGTCATGGCTGAAGCCGAGCCCGTCGGCGATTGCCGTCACGATGGGAGGGTAGGACCCGTACTGCGCCTCCAGGGCGGGCTGCGGGGCGAAGGTCACGCGCTCCCGGACCTCCGGCCCGAACCGCTCGGCCATCGCCTCCACCACCTCGCCCATCGACAGCCTCAGTGCTGGCAGGCAGAAGGCCCGCCGCGTTCCGATCCGCTCGGCGGGCAGGACGGCGGCTTGCAGCAGATTGTCCACGCAGCGCTGCCGCGACATCATCCAGGAGGTCGAAGCCGCCGAGACCGGGCAGGTATAGGCCTCCCCGGCAGCAAGGGCGTGGAAGATGTCGCTCATATAGGCCGAATGATGCCCGCCGGGGCGGCGCGGACGCGCGACGATACCCGGCAGGCGCAGGCAGAGCGCATCGATCGTGCCGCGCCTCGCATGGTCGGCCAGTAGCGTCTCCATCATCAGCTTCTGCGCGCCGTAGCTCAGCGTCGGCAGGGGCAGGGTCTCGTCGTCCACACGGTCGCGTGGCAGCGGCACGCCGAACACCGCGATGGTTGACGAAAACACCATGCGGGCCGGCCTTGCCTGCCGCGACAGACGCTCGATCAGCCCTAGCGTGGCCAGCGCGTTGACCCGCCAGCCGAGCCCGAAGTCGCCTTCCGATGCCCCGCCGGGTACGGCGGCGAGATGGAAGAGCACGTCGATCGGCTCGGCCATGATCGCGTCGAGGAGAGCCGGATCGCTGATGTCGCCGATCACCGGCCGGATGCCCAGCGGCAGGCTCTCGGGCGGGAGCGCTTCGTCGATAGCGACGATTCTGGCCTCCGACGTGGCGCCGGCCAGTCCTCCGGCAGCCAGCCGCCGCACCAGTTCCCGGCCGATGAAGCCTCCCGCTCCGGTGACGACGATGCGCATGTGATCCTCCCGCGAAGGCCTGGCGACCATTTCTGCCGACCCGTTGCACATCGGGATAGGGACCGCCCGACAGGCCGTCAACGCCGATCCGCAGCCTTCGGCGCGTGCCGGCGGTTGGACGGGGGCGTCTACTGTTTCGCCTTGAGCCTGCCCCTCGCGACTTTCTGGCTCCCGAAGGTTGCATGGCGCAGCGATCCGGGACACTCTGTTCTTCCGGCGGGGGGAGGACCGTTCACGAAGTAGCTGTTGCCATCGGGAGGAAAACGATGAAGCATATAGGGTTGGCCAGTGCGGCGTTGCTGGCTCTGGCGCTTGCCACACCGGCATCGGCGCAGCTGAAATTCGCGCCCGGCGAGGATGATCGCTTCAACTGGGAAGACTACGAGTACCTCAAGCAGATGGACCTGAACGGTCAGTCCCTGTCCGTCTTCGGGCCGTGGCGCGGTGAGGACGAGGCGCTTGCGCGTTCGGTGCTCGCCTATTTCAGCGAGGCGACCGGCGTCGACCTGACCTACTCCTCGTCCGAGAACTACGAGCAGCAGATCGTCATCGACACCCAGGCCGGAAGCCCACCCAACATCGCCGTGCTGCCGCAGCCGGGCCTGATCCAGGATCTTGCCTCGAAGGGGCTACTCACACCGCTCGGCGAGGACGCCGCCACCTATGTGCGCGAGAACTACGGCGCCGGTCAGTCATGGGTCGACCTCGGAACCTATGCCGGGCAGGACGGACAAGAGCAGTTCTATGGGTTCCCCTACAAGGCGGATCTGAAGTCGCTGGTCTGGTATGTTCCCGAGAACTTCGAGGAGGCCGGCTACGAGGTGCCGACCACCTGGGAAGAACTGATGGCGCTGCAGGAGCAGATCGTCGCCGATGGTGGCACCCCCTGGTGTATCGGGCTCGGCTCGGGCGGTGCGACCGGCTGGCCGGCGACCGACTGGGTGGAGGACATCATGCTGCGCACCCAGCCACCGGAAGTCTATGACCAGTGGACCTCGAACGAGATCCCCTTCACCGACGAGCGTGTGGTCGGGGCGATGAAGATCTTCGCCGACATCGCCACGAAGGACCAGAACGTCTCGGGCGGCAAGGCGGCGGTGGCGGCGACCGATTTCCGCGACAGCCCGAAAGGCCTCTTCGACATCCCGCCGAAGTGCTACATGCACCGCCAGGCGTCCTTCATCTCCTCCTTCTTCCCGGAGGGGACAGAACTCGGCACCGACGCCGATTTCTTCTACTTGCCGGAAAAGGCCGACGCGGACCTTGGCAAGCCGGTGCTGGGCGGTGGAACGCTGTTCACCATCACCAAGGACTCGGAAGCCGCGCGGGCTTTCATCACCTTCCTGCAGACCCCGCTCGCCCACGAGCTCTGGATGGCGCAGTCGGGCTTCCTGACGCCGTTGAAGACGGCAAATCCCGAAGCCTATGCCAACGAGGCCTTGAAGAAGCAGGGCGAAATCCTCGTCAATGCCGACACTTTCCGCTTCGACGGCTCGGACCTGATGCCGGGCAAGATCGGAGCCGGTGCCTTCTGGACCGGCATGATCGACCTCGTCGGCGGCAAGCCGGCCGAACAGGTCGCCTCCGAGATCCAGAACGCCTGGGACGCGATCAAGTAGTGCGGCGGACCTGATCCTCCCGGGCCGGGCGCGTCCCGGCCCGGGAGGAAAGGCCCTTCGGGACGATCGCAACCGGCTTCGGGAGGACGGCATGGCGACCCAGATCATTTCCGCGATCATCGTCATCATCGTCGGCGTCGGCGGATGCGTGGCCTATTTCTGGGGCGCCAACCGGCTGCTAGAACTGGTGTTTCCAGCCCGGGGCACCAGCGGCAAGACCGCGATAGACAATCTGCGCCGCCAGGGCTTCATCCGGCCCTGGCTCTTCGTCGGGCCTGCCCTGCTGATCCTCGGCGTCTACCTGATCTACCCGGTGGTCGAGACGCTCCGCCTGTCGTTCCTCGACCGGGGTGGCCAGAACTTCGTCGGCTTCGACAACTACCTCTGGGCGATCGGAGACCGCGAGTTCCGCATATCGATCCTCAACAATCTGCTTTGGCTGGCCGTGGTGCCGGCCGTCTGCACCTTTCTAGGCCTTGTGATCGCCGTTCTCACCGACCGCATCTGGTGGGGTACGATCGCCAAGAGCCTGGTTTTCATGCCGCTCGCCATCTCCTTCGTCGGCGCCAGCGTGATCTGGAAGTTCATCTACGAGTACCGCGCCGCCGACCAGACGCAGATCGGCCTGCTCAACGCCTTCGTCACCTGGCTCGGCTTCGAGCCGCAGGTGTGGATCTCGATCCCCTTCTGGAACAATCTCTTCCTGATGGTCATCCTGGTCTGGATCCAGACCGGCTTCGCCATGGTGATCCTCTCGGCTGCGCTGCGCGGCATCCCCGACGAGACGATCGAGGCGGCGGTGATCGACGGGGCGAACGGCTTCCAGATCTTCTGGAAGATCATGATCCCGCAGATCTGGGGCACCATCGCCGTGGTCTGGACCACGATCACCATCCTGGTGCTCAAGGTCTTCGACATCGTGCTGACCATGACCAACGGCCAGTGGAACACGCAGGTACTCGCCAATCTGATGTTCGACTGGATGTTCCGCGGCGGCGGTGACTTCGGCCGCGGCGCCACTATCGCCATCGTCATCATGATGGCGGTCATCCCGATCATGATCTGGAACATCCGCCAGGCCAACCGCGAAGCGGATGGAGGCTGAGATGGCAGCCAAGGCCGGACGATCCTTCTTCGGCCGCTGGGGCGTCCACCTCGCGGTGCTGGCCATCGTCATCGTCTGGACCCTGCCGACGATGGGCATCCTCGTCAGTTCGCTGCGCGACCGCGACCAGATCATCGTCTCTGGCTGGTGGACGGCACTCGCTGGTTCGGAGCAGACCGAGGCGGGCCGGCTGGCCGGACCCGACGCACAGATCGAGCGCGACGGCCGGTTCGTCATCGAGGGGCTGCTCTTCGAGGAGGGCGACCCGCGCCGGATCAGCGCCTTCGGCACTCGCGCCACCGCGCCGACGGCCACCGAAGCCGGCGTGGAAGCCGACCTCGGCGACGGCGTGACACTGACGGTCGAGGCCGATTCGCGCTACGTCATGACATCGCCTGTCGCCTTCGAGGGGCGCGGGCAGCGCGTCTACTTCTCGGCCCTGTCGCCGCCGCGCTTCACGACGGAGAACTACGAGACGGTGCTCCTGTCGGAAGGCATCGGCCGTTCCTTCGTGAATTCGCTGACGGTAACGATCCCCGCCACCATCATCCCGATCCTGATCGCCGCCTTTGCCGCCTACGCGCTGGCCTGGATGCGCTTTCCCGGCCGTGCCATCCTGATCGCGGTGATCATCGGCCTGCTCGTCGTGCCGCTGCAGATGTCGCTGATCCCCCTGCTCAAGCTCTACAACGGTGTCGGCGCCTTCTTCGGCGTGCCGGCCAAGACCTATCTCGGTATCTGGCTCGCCCACACCGGCTTCGGCCTGCCCTTCGCGATCTTCCTGCTCAGGAGCTACATTGCCGGCCTGCCGCGAGAGATCATGGAATCGGCCCGCATCGACGGCGCGTCGGATTTCGACATCTTCGTACGGATCGTCCTGCCCCTGTCCTTCCCGGTCCTCGCCTCCTTCGCCATCTTCCAGTTTCTCTGGGTCTGGAACGACCTGCTGGTGGCGATGGTGTTCCTCGGCACCGGCCGCGACCAATTGGTGCTGACCGGCAAGCTCAACGCGCTGCTCGGCTCGCGCGGCGGCGACTGGGAAATCCTGACGACTTCGGCCTTCGTCACCATCATCGTGCCGCTGATCGTGTTCTTCTCGCTGCAGCGCTACTTCGTCCGCGGCCTGCTCGCGGGTTCGGTGAAGGGCGGATGACCGGGATGGGCACCACGGGGCGACGAGACGCCGGTATCGCGGCGCGAGCGGGAGGCGACGATGGCTGATCTTCATCTGAAGGGCGTGCGCAAGGCCTATGGCGCCGTCGAGATCCTGCACGGCATCGATCTCGACATTCGCTCCGGCGAATTCATCGTGTTCGTCGGACCGTCCGGCTGCGGCAAGTCCACACTGCTGCGAACCATCGCGGGCCTGGAGGATATCTCGTCGGGGACACTCGAGATCGACGGGCAGGAGGTCAACGACGTGCCACCGTCCAGACGCGGCATCGCCATGGTGTTCCAGTCCTACGCGCTCTACCCGCACATGAGTGTCTACGACAACATGGCCTTCAGCATGAAGATCGCCAGGGCCAGCAAGGATGAGATCGACCGCAGGGTGAGGAACGCCGCCGAGATCCTTCAGCTGACCGAATATCTCGACCGCCTGCCCAGGGCGCTGTCGGGCGGCCAGCGCCAGCGTGTCGCCATCGGCCGCGCCATCGTGCGCGATCCGAAGGTTTTCCTGTTCGACGAGCCGCTCTCGAATCTCGATGCGGCGCTTCGGGTGGCGACCCGCATCGAGATCGCCAAGCTGAAGGAAAGCATGCCGCAGACGACGATGATCTACGTCACCCACGACCAGGTCGAGGCGATGACGCTCGCCGACCGGATCGTGGTGCTGAAGGACGGGTACATCGAGCAGGTCGGCTCGCCGATGGAGCTCTACAGGCATCCCGGGAACCTCTTCGTCGCGCAGTTCATCGGCTCGCCGGCCATGAACATCGTGCCGGCCACGATCGAGCAGGCGGGGCCGGCCACCATGGTGTCGATCGCTGGTCATGGCGGCGTGACGGTGCCCGTCGCCACGCCTGCCGCTTCACGCGGTGCGGAGATCTCCTTCGGCGTGCGCCCGGAGGATCTGGTGGTGACGTCGGGCGAGGACTTCCTTTTCGAGGGCACCATCGGCTACGTGGAGCAACTCGGCGAGGTGCAGCTTGTCTACGTCGAACTAGGCCGCGACGGCGTGCCGCTGGTCGCGAAGATGCCAGGCAGCGCCGAGGTAAAGCGCCGCTCGACGATCCGCCTGACGGCAGCGCCCGAGGATTTGCACATCTTTGGCCCGGACGGAAGGGCGTTCGCCCGGGCGCGAGTGGAGGGGACGTAGGGGCGGCAGGCAGTAGAGCGGTCATTCGGTGTCAGACGCCGCGTTCTTTCGCGCCCCCCTCTGCCTGCCGGCATCTCCCCCACGAGGGGGGAGATCGGCTCTCGCGGCCGCCGTCGCCGATATCCATCTACGTAGAAGGAGCGCCGGCGTTCAAGCTGCCGATCTCCCCCTCGTGGGGGAGATGTCCGGCAGGCAGAGGGGGGGCGCGACAGAGCGCGACGTTCGACGAGTGCGGCAGGCCGAGCAGCCCTAAACCTCTTCCCACTCCCCGCTCTCGCCCGCCCTGAAAATGGCGTCGATCACCTTCTGGTTCTTCACCGAGCTCTCCAGCGGGAACACGTCCACCTTCTCCCCGCGCGCGGCCTTCACGAAGGCCTCGGCCTGCAGCCGGTACTGCCGCGTGTCGGGGAAGCGGTAGACGGTTGCTTCGGTGTGGTTGTGGTTGTGCAGCGTCACCATGTCGTCGCCGTAGATTCGCGCGTTGAACGGTGTCGCCACCTCGATGAACCCGGCCTCGCCGTGGAACACCATGCCCTGCCGCGCCGCCATCTGCGTCGAGACGTAGAAGGTCATGTCGAAATCGCCGCAGTCCGCGGTCACGTGCGAATAGATGTCGGTGCCGAACGTCGGGTCGCGCTCGACGCGGGCGCGGATCTTCAGAGGCTCCTTGCCGGTCGACAGCCGCATCGCCACGGTCGGATAGACGCCGATGTCCGGCAGTCCGCCGCCGCCGAGCTCCGGCCGGTTGCGCATGTTCACGGGGTCAACGTTGAAGTAGGTAAAGGCGCCCTGCACGTGGCGCAGCCGGCCGATCGCGCCCTCCGCGATCAGGTCGCGCACCTTGTGCCACTGCGGGTGGTAGGCCACCATGAAGGCCTCGCAGACGAGCACGCGATTGCGATCCCGCGCGGCGATCACCGGTGCTATGTCGTCGGCGTTCAGCGCCAGCGGCTTCTCCACCAGCACATGCTTGCCGGCATCCGCCGCCTTCACCGCCCACTCCACGTGGTCCGACGTCGGCAGCGGGATGTAGACCCCGTCCACCGTATCGGAAGCGAGCAGGTCCTCGTAGGAGCCGAAGGCATGCGGCGCGCCGATGCGCCCGGCCAGCGCCTGCGCACGCGACAGATCGCGGCTGGCGACGGCCGTCACCAACCCGTTTTCGCTGTCGTTGAGCGCCGGGATGACGTGCTCGCGCGCGATCTTGGCCGTGGACAGGATACCCCAGCGGAACATTTTCTTTCCTCCTCGAAAAATATCGCCGCGACACTACTGCCTCCCGCGCCGCGAGGAAACCGGGAAAGCGTCTACCAGGGCACTACCGTGAGTTCCGGCCACAGCGGCAGCGCCCGCGCTGCCTTCCGCTCGTGGGTGGCGCGGTTGTCGAGCACCCGGTTGGGCACCAGCCGGAAGGAAAAAATCTCGTCGAGCCCGAAGGGCGCATAGAGGCCGAGCGCGCCGTCGCCGTCGATCCGCACCCCCACCGCATGCGTCGTACAGGCGAACCGATCGATGCCTTCGCAGGACGAGCCGAGCGGCGGGTAGGGCCGGCCGAAATGACCCTCGTACCAGAGATGCACCCGCGCCTGGTTGCGGATCTCCACCGGTACCGGCAGCTCCGAAAACAGCGGCGCGGCGCGGCGGATCACCGCGTCCTCCGCCTCCCACGACAGGTCGGCGGCGTCGAAGTAGAACAGGTCCACGTCCTTGACGCCGTGACCGGATACCCGCCCGGTCAGCGCGTTCCAGACGGTGTTGTAAAGCGCGCCCGACACGATCCACCAGTCCGGCAGTTCGAGACCGCGCGCCACCTCCAGCGCCGCCCGGACGAGCGGATCGGCCCGCAGGATCGCAAGCAACGCCTCGCGCTGGCGCTCGAAGGGCAGGCCGGAGAAGCGGAGATGATCCATGACGCAGCGCTGCCCGATTCGGCCGCGAGGAACAATGGCGCCAGGGCCTGTGCGATCAATGGCAACGGCCTGACGCATGCGCTATGGCCCGCCACGTTCAGTAACTCGGGATCGAGACCCATGAAGACCGCCAGCATCCGCATCGACGACGACGTCAAGACGAGCTGGGACGAACTCGCCGAGGCGCGCGGACTCGACAGGCAGCGCCTCATGCGCGAGCGATCGTCGAAAAGCTGGAGGAACTGGAAGACTTCTACGTCGTGAAGACCCGCACGGCCACGCCGTTCAAGCCGGTGCCGAACGAAGAGGTCTGGCGTCGGCTCGGCCTTGAAGATTGAGTGGCATCCGGATGCCGTCGCCGACCTGACGCGCTTGCGCACGGCCGAGCAGCGCGGATCAAGGCGGCGCTGGCTGATCTCCTGGCGGCGCCGGACGCGCGACAGCGTCTCGTCCCCTATTCCGGCCATCTGAAAGGCCACTGGAAGCTTCGCGTCGGCGATCGCCGGCTGGTCTGCCGTGTCGAGAACCGGAATCGCCAACGCGTGCTCGTCATCTATGTCGCGCACCGAAGCCGCGCCTTCGACAGCGGGAGCCTCAGGACCATCCTGAGGCGCTCCGAAGACTGAGCCCCGGCGCGCATCGCGCCGGACGCCGGTCCGCCGCTTCACGCGTCCTGGATGGCCGAGAGCTTCCAGTCGCCGCCGTTCTCGCGCACGAAGGTCCACAGCTCGACCGTCTCGGTCGGCTGGTCGGAGCCGCCCGCCAGATCGCCGGTGGCGCGGTCGCGCAGCACGTCGACGGATTCGTAGCGAAGCGCGGTCGTGGCGTAGTCGCTTCCGTTCTCACGCCACGCCTCGGCGATGTCGGCCTGCACGAGGTGCACGCCGGAAACCTCGTTGACCACGCCGCGCTTCGCGTTGTCGGCAAGTTCCTCGGAGAAGAACGACACCATCTCGGGCGTCGTCAGCCGGCGCAGCGCCGCGTGATCCTCGCGCGAAAAGGCATCTTGCACCTCGGTCAGCCGCTGCTGGAACGTGTCGAGGTCGGCCTGGTCGAGCCGGATGTGCTCGATCTCCGGTCCAACTTCGATCGGAGCCGCCGTCCCGCCACCGATCGAAGGCACGGTGAAGCCGCCGGCCTTGCGTTGCGCGGGAGCCTCGTCGCGCCGCGTCGGCTCGCGGCCGAAGCCCGGTCCGCCCGACGGCGCCGCTGCGCCGCCGGCCATGGCAGGCGTTCTGCGCGAGCGGAAGAAGGCCATCGCCAGCCAGACCAGCGCGCCGACCAGCAGGAGCTGGATCAGGAACCCGAGCGCGCCGGCCATGCCGCCGAAGCCATAGCCGAGGAGCATCCCGAAAAGGCCTCCGATCAGGATGCCGCGCATCAGCGAGCCGCCAAGTCCGCCGCCGAACATCCCCGGCCGCTGCGGGCCGGCTGCCTGCTGGGCGCCGGTCTGCTGCTGGCGCGCACCGGGTGCTGGCGCCGGTGTCATCGAGCGCTCGACGGGAGCGGTCTGGGCTGGGGCCGTGCGGGTGGGAGGCGGTGCCTGGAAGGTGCGTGAGCCGCGGCTGCCGAAGCTGCCGCCACGCCGCGCCTCGGCGAAATCGGTCGAGACCATCGTGAAGGACACGAAGAGCGCCGCGAAGAGGGCGAAGAAGCTGAGACCGCGCATGCGCAGCATGGAATGCGTTCCTCCATCTGCCCGCACGTTGTTGGAATGCTCGGCGGGCCCGTTGACTGTGCGATCCGACATCGCGACCGTGGAAACGATCGCCAGAGGGGCCCGGCCCGCAGCCACGGATATGGGGCAGGGTGGATGAGGATGCAAGATGGCACTGCACCGTCGGTGCGACTGCTCCGCCTCGACGCAAATGTCCGCGGCTGCCCGTCAGATCATCTGCAGCGCCATCTTCCGACGCGGAGGCGGGAACAGGCGATCCAGTTCGGCAAGAACGGCCGCCGACAGCGCGAGGTCGGCGGCTGCCCGGTTGGCGCGCACATGCTGCGGCTGCGTGGCCTTGGGAATGGCGATAACGCCGGGATGCGACAGCACGAAGGCCAGCGCTACCTGCGCCGGCGTCGCGCCATGCCGCTCCGCGACGGCAGAGAGCCGTGGGTCTGCAACGAGTTCACCCTGCGCGACCGGTGAATAGGCCATGACGGGAAGTCCGGCTGCCTGCGCCTGCGGCAGGAGGTCGAACTCGATGCCGCGCGTGGCCAGGTTGTAGAGCACCTGGTTCACCTGCACCGCGCCGCCCGATGGCACGCGGCCAAGTTCGTCCATGTCGTCTGCGTCGAAGTTGCTGACGCCCCAGTGGCGGATCTTGCCTGTCTCCTTCAGCGCCTCGAAGGCGTCCACAGTCTCGGCCAGAGGCACGCCTCCGCGCCAGTGCAGCAGGTAGAGGTCGATGCGATCTGTGCCGAGCCGCCGCAGACTGGCTTCGCAGGCCCGCATCGTCGCTGCACGGGACGCGTTGGACGGGAGCACCTTCGAGACGAGGAACAGGTCGTCACGCCTGCCGGCGATGGCTTCGGCCACGACCGCTTCGGCTCCGCCCGCGGCATACATCTCCGCCGTGTCGATCAGCGTCATGCCAAGGTCGATCCCGAGTCGAAGCGCCGACACCTCCGCGGACCGGCTGCCGTGGCCCTCGCCCATCATCCAGGTCCCCTGGCCGAGCACGGGCACGATTTCTCCGCAGGGAAGGGTGGTTCTGGCTATCGAGGTCATGATGCAGCTCCATCTGGCCGGTCGAGGCGGGAGGGAGGTGGACCGGCGGCACAACACCACGGCTGGGCGTCGCCTCATCGCCGTGGTGTTGAACGCCGGTGCCGGGGGCGCGCGTCGCGCGTCCCCGGAAGCGCTCACTCGTCTTCGTCGTCGAACTCGTCGTCGAACTGGTCGACCATCACCAGGAAGACGACGCTCGCGCCATCCTCTTCCTCTTCGTCTTCCTCATCCTCGTCGTCCCCGTCGAGGCTGTCGTCGAAGAGGTCTTCCTCGTCCTCGGTCGCGGGACGCACCTCGAACGGGGTCTTGCCGTTCCACACCGGCTTTCCGTCCGTGGTGAAGTCGGCGAGGTCGGCCTTGAAGTCCTCGCTGTCGAAAATCTCGCGAGCCTCGGCCTCGTCGGCATCTGTCATGGCGACGGCGACGCCATCGATTACAAGCGTGTACATGTCCTGAAGCTCCTGTTGGCTGCCTGTCAGCCCAAAACGCGCGGGAGCCCGTCTGGCTCCCTGGGGCGCAGGCTTCATCCGAAGCCGGCATGCTTGTCAATGGCTTCTTCGAGCGTCGGAACTACGACGTTCAGCCGGCAAAGGTCGCCGCGCCGGGCGCGACGATGCCCCCGTCATCCCCGCAGCACGCCGCCGGTCTGCTTCTTCACGTTCTCGACGATCCGGCCGGCCAGCGCCTCGAAGTCCTCGTCGGTCAGCGTCTTGTCGACCGGCTGGATCGACACCTCGATGGCGATCGACTTGCGGCCTTCGCCTAGCGAGGCGCCTTCGAACACGTCGAACACCGTCACGCCGGTGATCAGCTTCCTGTCGGCCGCAAGCGCCGCCTTGGTCAGCGTGCCGGCCTCCACGGCCTTGTCGACCACGAAGGCGAAGTCGCGCCGTACAGCCTGGAACGGTGACAGGTCCAGGCGCGGCTTGGTGCGCGTCGGTTTCGCTTTCGGTTCGGGCACGGCATCGACGTAGACCTCGAAGCCACAGAGCGGGCCCGACACGTCGAGTGCCTCAAGCGTGCGGGGATGGAACTCGCCGAAGGTGGCGAGGACCACCTTCGGGCCGAGTTTGATCGTGCCGGAACGCCCGGGGTGATACCAGGCCGGGCCGCCGGACTCGACCTGCAGTTTGTCCACCGGCGCGCCGCAGGCCTCGAGCGCGGCCAGCGCGTCGGCTTTGGCATCGAACACGCCGACGCTCGCGGCGTTGCCGGACCAGGCGCGGCCCGCGCCGTCCATCCGCGCGGTGCCGCGGCGCACGCCAGCCGCGACGCGGCGCTGCTGGTTGGCGCCGTCGCCCTCGTAGGTGCCCGATACCTCGAACAGTGCGACATCGGCGAAACCGCGGTCGGCATTGCGCTGCGCGGCGGCGATCAGGCCGGGCAGCAGCGAGGGCCGCATGTCCGACATGTCCGCGGCGATCGGGTTGGCGAGCTTCAGCGCCTCCTGTCCGCCGCCGAACAGTTCGGCGTGTTTCGCGGGGATGAAGGACCATGTGACGGCCTCCATCATGCCGCGTACGGCGAGCGCCCGCCGCGCCGAGCGGGTGCGGATCTGCAGCGTGGTCAGGATGCGGCCGTTGACGGCATCGTGCGACACCATCGGCTGCGGCGCGATCTTCTCCACGCCGTGGATGCGCATGACCTCCTCGACGAGGTCGGCCTTGCCCTCGACGTCCGGCCGCCAGGAGGGAACCGTCACCTCGAACACGCCCTTGCGGCGCACGTTGCGCATGTTGTCGGCCGACAGGTAGCTCAGCGTCGACCCCGCATTGCGCGGCCCGTCGGCGAGATCCATGCCGAACACGTTGGCCACGCCGAAGCCGAGCCGCTCCAGGATGCCGCGCGCTTCCTCGGCCGGCACCTCGATGCCGGTCAGCCGCGTCACTTCCGACACCGGGAAGGCAATCGTCTTGGCCGTATGACCCTCATAGCCGACGACGCGCCCGCCCGAGGCGTTGCCGCCGCACAGTTCCTGCACCATGCGGGTGGCGAGTTCCAGGCCCGCGCCCATGAACTCCGGATCGACGCCCCGCTCGAAGCGATAACGCGCATCGGTGATGATGCCGAGTTCGCGGCCGGTGCGGGCGACGTTGAGAGGGTTCCACAGCGCCGATTCGATCAGCACGTCGGTGGTGGTCTCGTCGCAGCCCGAATGCTCGCCGCCCATGATGCCGGCGATGGACTCGACGCCGTTCTCGTCGGCGATGACGCACATCTCCGATGTCAGCGTGTATTCGCGCCCGTCGAGCGCCAGCACCGTCTCGCCGTCGCGGGCGCGGCGCACCACCAGGTCGCCCTTCACCTTGGCCGCGTCGAAGACGTGCAGCGGCCGGCCGCGGTCGAAGGTGACGTAGTTGGTGATGTCGACCAGTGCGTTGATCGGGCGCAGGCCGATGGCCATCAGCCGCTGCTGCATCCACTTCGGCGAAGGTCCGTTCGTCACGCCGCGCACCAGCCGCAACGCGAAGCCGGGGCAGAGATCGGCCGCCTCGATCGTCACCTTCACCGGGCAGTCGCCCGTGCCGCCGACCGGCTCGACTGCATCCGCCTTCAGCGTGCCGAGGCCGGCTGCGGCGAGGTCGCGCGCGATGCCTTGCACGCCTGTGGCATCCGGCCGGTTCGGCGTCAGGTTGATCTCGATCACCGGGTCGTCGAGCTTCGCCCAGGAGGCGAAGGACTGGCCCACCGGCGCGTCGGCTGGCAGATCGATGATGCCGTCATGCTCGTCCGACAGCATCAGCTCGCGCTCGGAGCACATCATGCCGTGGCTCTCTATTCCGCGGATCTTGCCGACCGACAGCGTCACGTCGATGCCAGGCACGTAGGTGCCGGGCGCGGCGAAGGCGCCGGTCAGGCCGGCCCGCGCGTTGGGGGCGCCGCACACGACCTGGACCGGCTGGCCGGAACCGGTATCGACCGTCAGAACGCGCAGCCTGTCGGCCTCGGGATGCTTTTCGGCGGTCAGCACCTTCGCGATGACGAAGGGCTTCAGCGCCGCCTTGTCGTCGACATGCTCGACCTCAACGCCGATCATGGTCAGCCGTTCGCAGATTTCGGCAAGGGAAGCCTCGGTATCGAGGTGGTCCTTCAGCCAGGACAGGGTGAACTTCATTCGCTTGTTCCTGATCTCGGCACGCTCGACCGCTCAAGCTGCGGCAGGTCGTCGGGCATGTGCACGTAACGCAGTTGTTCGCGCACATAGGCGTGCAGCGTCGGTTTATAGTCTTTCGGGCTGTCCATCGCGCCGAGCATGAACCAGATCTGGTTCTCCAGCCGCGCGTCGGTATAAGCGATTGGCGAGCCGCATGTCGCGCAGAAGCTCCGGCTAGCCGGACCGTTCTCGAAAAGGCGCGGCTCGCCGGCGGTAAATCGCACGTCGCCCGCCGCAAAGCCGACGAAGGCGGAAACAGGCGCACCGGTGGCGCGGCGGCAATTAGCACAGTGGCAGTAGCTGATATGATGCGGCTCGACGACGGCCTCGAAGCGCACGGCTCCGCAGCGGCATCCGCCGGTGTGGGAAACGCTCGTGGTCGGTTTCGCTTGCATGCTCGTCCCGTCCCGCCGGAAGCCTGCTTCCGGAAATCTCGTCCTGGGGGCATTCCGCCCCGCGCCGCTCGGTTGCGCGCCGCAGCGCGCGGCCTTGTAGCGTGCCGGACCGGTCGCTTCAAGCAAATGAGGCCGGCAGCCCGCCGGACTGCCGTTTCCGGCCATGGTCCTGCCGCAGGACGGACAAACTAAATCGCATCGGCCGGGAACAGTTGGTGGTTCGGGCAGTTTGCCAAGGGAGCAGCGTGCCGCACCGGGATGTAACTTTCCCGGACACGGCGACCCCTTCTGCAGGCGGTCAGCGCTCTCTCGCATCCCCAGAAGAACACTTCGAATCCAACGAGAGGACACGAGATGAAGAACCCAACCAAACTTCTGTTCGCCGCAGGTCTCATGTGCGGCACTGCCGCTCCGGCCGCCCTGGCACAGGAAGCTGACCAGAATGCAGCCGTTCAGGCCTGTCAGCGCCTGACGCTTATCGTGCAGGACTACGAAGACCGCTTCCGTGACGAATGGATCGACCGCGCGAACGACGTGATCTCGAGCGATGGACGTCTTGAGTGCGCGCAGTACGTGGCTCAGGCCGAGCAGGCGATCGAGGAACTGGAGCGCCGTGATCAGATGGCGCAGCAGCAGGGCCAGGGCGGACAGATGCAGATGGGCGCGGGACAGACGGCCGCCGGTGAGGCCGGTTCCGGAGCGGATCAGAACCGACAGATGGATGCCGCGCAGGCCGGTACGGATGTGGATGGCGGTCAGATCGTCGTGACGCAGCCGGAGCCGCGCGTGCTCGTCGAACAGGATGCTCCGGAGATCACCTATACTCAGGATCCCGCGCAGGCCCGCGTCCAGCAGGCAGCGCCGCAGATCATCGTGCGTCAGGCCGAGCCCACGGTGCGCGTGCAGATGCCGCGTCCGCAGATCACCATCACCCAGGCGGAGCCGGAGATCATTGTTCGTCTTCCGGAGCCGAGCGTGACCGTGGATGTGCCGGAGCCCCGGTTCAACGTCTCGCAGTCGCAGCCGGAGGTCCGCGTGAACCAGCCCGAGCCGCAGGTATCGGTCCAGATGGAACAGCCTGAGGTCGACGTCGAGGACCAGGAACAGGCCCAGGTGCAGATCGAGCGCGATCAGGCGATCGTGCGCCGCGAGGGTGGCGAGCAGCAGGCGCGCGTCCAGATCGAGCAGGCCCAGCCGCAGGTTCGCTATGAGCGGGCCGAGCCCAACGTCGAGTTCGAGATGGAGGGCGAGCCGCAGGTGACCTACAACCGCACTGGCGAGCCGAACGTCCGCGTCGAACGCATGGGCGACCAGGCGGCGAACCAGCAGGGTGCGCAGTCCCAGACCAACCAGGGTCAGCAGGACGGTGACCGCACCGCTTCGATCCAGCAGGACGCGATGCCGGAACAGGCCTACAACGCCCTGCGGGGTGATGCCCAGATGCAGGGCGCCGCAACCACGATCCGCGTCAGCGAACTGGTCGACCGTGAGATCGTGAATGCGCGCGGCGAGCAGCTCGGACAGGTCGAGCGCGTGGTGGCCAACGGCAACCGCACGTACCTGATCCTCGCGGAGGGTGGCTTCCTGGGAATGGGCGAGCGTGAGGTAGCGCTGCCGCTGGATCGTGTTTCGTCGATCCGAGCCAACGGCCAGCTGGTTTTGCAGGGTCTGAGCGAGGAAGATCTTGAGGCCATGCCGCGCTGGAACGCTGGTTCCGGTCAGGAACTTGGCGACAACGACGAGGTCGACATCTTCGAATCCTGATCCAATGGGTCGGCTTCGAGCCTTGATCATGCCGGAGGCCGTTCGCGGCCTCCGGTTTTTTCATGTCCGGCCGTGCCGTACATGGGCGGCGCAGCATGAAGGGAGACAGAGATGGACTGGTCGCAGATGTTTTTCCAGGGGTGGGAAGGGATTGTCCGTACGATCGTAGTGGGGGTGATGGCCTATGCCTGCCTGGTGCTGTTCTTGCGCATCTCCGGCAAGCGTACATTGGCGAAGCTCAATGCCTTCGACCTCGTGGTCACCGTCGCGCTTGGCTCGACCCTGTCGTCGATCCTGCTGCAGCAGTCGGTAGGCCTGGCAAGAGGTGCAACTGCGCTCGCCCTGCTCATCCTGATGCAGTATCTCGTCACCTTTCTTTCCGTCCGATCAGCCCGCTTCGCCCGCTTCGTTCGCTCCGAGCCCGCATTGCTCGCCCGCGATGGCCGCTTCTGCAGGGACGCCATGCTGCGCCAGCGCATCACCGAGGAGGAGGTGACGAGCGCCATCAGGTCCAATGGGGCGCAGGGTGTGGACGCGACGAGCGCGGTCATTCTCGAAAGCGACGGTACGATCAGCGTAATCGGCGCGTCGTCGTGACCCGAGACTGCGAGTGGGTAAAGACCGTTCTCGCGAATGCGTGGAACCGGTTGCCGCTATGTCGGTTGTTGCCAGAATGAAACCAGCGATTCCGGATCGAGACATGCCCCTTCTGTCCGCCGGCCAGAACTGCTGGCGGGTTGCCCATGCCGACCGCGCCGCTCTCATCGTCGATGCGGCGGCGTATTTCCGTGCCGTAAAGGATGCCTTTCTGAAGGCGCGCCATTCGATCTACCTGATCGGCTGGGATTTCGACACGCGCATAAAGTTCGAGCCGGAGGGTGCCGAACTCGAAGGTCCCGAGGAGCTGGGCCCGTTCCTGCGTTGGCTGGTGAAGCAGCGGCCGGACCTCAATGTCTACGTTCTCAAGTGGGACCTCGGTACCCTTTTTGCCCTCGGACGGGGCACAACCCCGTTTGCGCTTCTGGGCTGGACGACCAGCCGACGGCTTCACTTCAAGCTCGACCGCATGCACCCTCGGGGCGCGGCGCATCACCAGAAGATCGTCGTGGTGGACGACGTCCTCGCCTTCTGTGGCGGTATCGACATGACCGCCGACCGCTGGGATACTCGCGAACATCTCGACGAGGATCCCCGGCGGGTGCGGCCGAGCGGCCGGTCCTACGGCCCATGGCATGACGCGACGGCGGCCGTTGATGATGGCGCGGCTCGCGCGCTGGGCGATCTTGCCCGCGAACGCTGGAGACGGGCGACCGGTGAGACGCTCGAACCGCCTCCGCCGAGCCAGGCGGCGATCTGGCCGGCCCGGGTCGAGCCGACTTTCCGCAACGTGACGCTTGGCATAGCCCGTACGATGCCTGGAGACGACGATGCCGAGGACGTGCGCGAGGTGGAGCGACTGACGCTCGACGCCATCCGGTTCGCCAAGCGGACGATCTATTGCGAGAGCCAGTACTTCGCCTCCCGGGCCGTCGCGGATGCCATCGCCGATCGCATCGTCGAGAAGGACGGTCCCGAAATCGTCGTCATCAACCCCGAATCGGCCGATGGCTTCCTTGAGGCGGAGGTGATGGATTCGGCCCGCGCCCAGATGTTCGACCTGGTTCGTCGCGCCGACATGCACGAGCGGTTCCGTATCTACACGCCTGTAGCCGCCGGGGGGCGGCCGATCTATGTCCATGCCAAGATTCTGGTTGTCGACGACCTGCTCTTCCGGATCGGGTCGTCCAATCTGAACAATCGCTCGATGGGCTTCGACACGGAATGCGACCTTGTGATCGAGGCGGCGCCGTCCGACCTTGACCTCAGGGAGCGGATCGAATCCGTCGCCAACAACCTGTTGGCGGAGCATCTGGGCTGTGAGCCGAGCGTCGTGCGCAAGGCGCGTCTCGACACGAGCGGATCGCTCGTAGCGGCGATCGACGCCTTGCGCGGCAGCGGCCGAACGCTGGTGCCCTTCGAGCCGGCGCCGATCAATGCCGCCGAAGAACAGCTTGCCGAAAGCGACGTGCTGGATCCGGAGCAGCCGCCCCGCCTCATGAAGTCCCTGCTGTCGTCGCTGCGCTCCCACGCCTCCAACTTCCGGTGATCTCTTGTAAAGGATGTCGCCGGCTGACGCTCAGTCGCCGAGCATACGCCAGGTAAGCGCCAGGCCGCCGGCGAGATAGGGCAATCCGCCCGCGACAGCCATCAGCGCGCCGCCGAGCCGCTGGTCGTCCAGTGGGTCTAGCCCCCAGGCGCCGAGGCAGAAGGCCGGGTCGTAAAGAAGGCCGGGCGCCAGCGAGAGCAGCAGGCCCAGCATCGCCATGTGCATGAAGGTAAACAGCATCGCGAAGATGCTGACACCGGCCATCGCCCGGCTCGTGCCGGAGAAGGCCATCGCCCAGATCAGCAAGCCGGCGCAGAAGAAACTGGCCTGCTGGGCCACGAAGGCCGGAAGTCGCGCCGCAGCAGCCTCGTGCAGCACGGGCGCGTGCCAGCCCCAGACGACGAGCATTTCGAAGAGCGAGGCGCCAAGTGCCAGAGCAACCGGACGACGGACCGTCCGGTTGCGCCCGAGGCCGACCAGCCCGAGCGCGATCAGCGGAGCGGCAACGACGGTCACTCCCAGATGCAGTATCATATGCGGGGAAAAGGCTCGTCGTGCCATGCCCGGCAGCGGCCCGAGCCACAGCAGCGCAAGCAAGGACACGCCAAGGACGAGCACGGCGACTGCCAGCCGCCCGGATCCGGCGGCTGAACCATGCTCGGGGACGGTGGCAGTCCGGCTCATGACGGTTTCCTCGTGATCCGTCTGGACGGTGTGGCTGCGAAACGACAGGTCCTCGTTGAACCGTCACCCCCATGACGCGGAATGTCACAAACGTGATGCGTTCCCCATTGCATCCGTATCAAATGACAATAGGGAGTTTGCAAGGGACGTGTCTCTTCACAGGACTGCGCGATATGACGCTACCGAACGAGAAGCCGGGCGAACTTGGCTCGCCCGACGAGTTTGTCCAGTTGCTGGATGAGATCGCCCGTGAACCCGTTCCCGAAAGGCTCCTTCTCCTCGCAGTCCGGCTGCAGGAGAAGCTGCGCGAGCAGCGTGCCGCCGCCAGGGTCGAACCCACCGCCTGATCAATCTCCGAAACGGCCGCGGGACTGCTCCATGTCCTCGTCGATGGCGGTTTCGGCTTCGTCGCTCGGCAGCGCCTCGTCCGGGTTCTGGAACGGGTTGTCCTGTTCTTCTTCGAGCGACTGAAGCCCCGAAACCTCTGCCCCTTCGTCGGGCACATCGGACGGGATGATTTCCGGCGTAACCGTCGTCTTATCCTTCATCTGGGCTGCTGCCGCGTGCAGGAGCATGACCTTGGCCTTCGCGACGAGTTCCTGCTCGATCGTCGCGCCACCGTTGTGGTGATTGGCGATGGTCACGGCCACCTCGTCGCCGCCTTCGCCGATGAACCGGACGCGGGACATGTCCTCCGCTTCGGCAGCCGGGGTGATCCTGATGTCGATGATCTGCATGTTGGACCTCCTTGGTCGGAGAGCTAACGCGGCCGTTGACGATTGGTTCGCCGGACCGCCGGAGAAGTCGCACCGGGTCGGCAGTCGCTAATCACCGCCGCCGATGATGGAACCGGTACCGGCCGACGTGGTTTGGGAGCCGCAACCAGATGGAGTGCAGTTCATGAGCGAAGCCAGAACCACCACCAATCACGACGAAATCCGTAAATGGGCGGAAGCGCGCGACGGTCACCCGGCGATGGTCGACACCAAGGGCTCCGGCGGCATATTGCGGATCGATTTCGGCGAGCCGGAGGATGGTCTCGAGCAGATCGAGTGGGATGAATTCTTCCGCGTCTTCGACGACAACAAGCTCGCATTCCTCTACCAGGACGAGGTGAAGAGCGGGAAGACCAGTCGTTTCAACAAGTTCGTGGAACGCTGACGCGCAGAGACCGAGCCTCGGCTCGAGCAGATACCAAACCGGCCTTCGATCGCGAAGGCCGGTTTCGGTTCATCTCTCATTGCCTGGCGGATGTCATCACGGCTGCCTGCTTCCCGCCGGGAGCGACCACGCGATCACCGAATCGCCGAGCGGCGTTTCCATGAAGTGGTGCCCGCCTGCCATGATCGCGACATACTGCACGCCGTCGACGGAATAGGTGATCGGCGTCGCCTGACCACCCGCCGGCAGGACGGTGTCCCAGACGGTCTCGCCGGTCTCAACGTCGATCGCCTTGAGCAGGTTGTCCGTGGTTGCCGCGATGAACATCAGGCCGCCAGCCGTGATCACGCCGCCGGCATTGTTCGGCGTGCCGATCACGAAGGGGAGGCGTGACGGAATGCCGAAAGGACCGTTCGACCGCGCCGTTCCGAAAGCGCGGTCCCAGATCGTCTCGCCCGTCGCAAGATCGATCGCCCGGATCCCGCCATAGGGCGGCTGCTTGCACATCATTCCTGTGAAGGGGACGCGCCAGCCGGCATTGACGTCGATACCATAGGGAACGCCGCCCTGCGGCGACAGGCTGTCCGGCGCGTCCGGATTGCTTTCTTCTGCTGCCGAGATCGGGCGGACGCCGAGTTCGTCGATCCGCTCGCGCGGGACGAGCTGGTTGTAGTTGGGCATGTCGTTGTAGTTGGCGATGATGACTCCGCGGACTGGATCGACTGCGATGCCGCCCCAGTCTGACCCGCCATTGTAGCCCGGATACTGAATCCAGGGCCGGTCCACGGAGGGAGGCGTATAGATGCCTTCGTAGTTGGCCCGGTGGAACTGAATGCGGCACCACAACTGATCGAGCGGCGACATGCCCCACATGTCGCGTTCCGTCAGGTCGCGCTTGGCCAGGGTATGATAGGCCGAAAACGGCTGTGTGGGGGAGAGGTTCTCGGGTTCGACGCCACCGGAAGGCACCGGCCGCTCTTCGACGGGGAACAGCGTTTCGCCTGTTGCGCGGTTCAGCACATACATGTCGCCCTGTTTCGACGGCAAGACGATGGCTGGCACGGTACGATCGCCCGCCGGCAGGTCGACGAGCGTTCCCTGTGAACCGAGATCATAGTCCCAGACATCGTAATGCACGGTCTGGAAATGCCAGGCAGGTTCACCAGTGGTGACGTCCAGCGCCACCAGCGAGGTCGCAAATTCGTTGGACAGGTCGCGGCGATCGGCGCCGTAGTAGTCCACAGCCGAATTGCCGAGCGGCAGGTAGACGAGACCGAGTTCGTCGTCGCCACTGGCGATCGTCCACAGGTTTGGCGTTCCACGCGTATAGGTCTCGCCCTCCGGGGGTAGCCCGTCGAGATCGGGATTGGCCATGTCCCAGGCCCATCGGAGTTCGCCCGTGATTGCATCATAGCCGCGCACGACACCCGAAGGCGCATCCCGTTGCTGGTTGTCGAGCACCTGGTGCCCCACGACGACGATCCCGCGCACGATGGTGGGTGGCGAGGTGACCGAAAAGAAGCCCGGCGCAGAGTCACCGATACCTTCGAGCAGGCTCACCTGTCCCTGGTCGCCGAAATCCTCGCAGGGCAAGCCGGTCTGCGCGTCGACTGCGATAAGTCGCGCGTCGAGCGTGCCTTCGATGACGCGCGTCGCGCAAGCCTGCTCCGGCCGCTCGCCCGGAATGGCGTAGTAGGAAACACCGCGGCAACTCGCGCTGTAGGGGATCGCGTCCGTCGACACGCCCGCGTCGAAACGCCAGATCTCGCGGCCGGTGTCGGCGTCGAGCGCGATCAGGTCGTTCATCGCGGAGCAGAGATACATGGTACCGTCGATGACGAGAGGCGTCGTCTCAGCGGCATAGGCGCCTTCACTTCCGTCGCCGTCCTGCGGCAGCGCGCCTGTATTGTACTCCCAGACCTGCTGCAGCTGCGAAACGTTTTCGGGCGTGATCTGGTCGAGCGGCGAGTAGCGTTGCGCCTCATGTGTTCCGCCATAGGCAGGCCAATTCTCGCCTGCCTGTAGCATCGTCATCGTCATCGTCATCGTCATCGGCTCGGGCGCCGCCGCCGCAGCCTCCTCGTCGGCCGCTTCATCGGAAGCGGGTGCCGCTGCATCCGGAGCGGTCTCCCCGCTGCTCGGCGGAGCATCTTCGGCCGCGGCCGCGGGATCAGCCGGCGCTGCGGAATCGGACGGCGCGGGCAGGGTGTCTTCCGAGGTTGCATCCGGTGGCGTCTCGGCTGGTACGACCGGGTCCGTAGGCGTCGCTTCCGGCGGGGGCGCCTGCGTCTCGGTTGGAGCGATCGGGGCCGGCATCGCCGGCTGAGTTTCGCTTGCCGGCGGCAGGGGACTCATCGTTTCCTGCGCCGAGGCCGAAGCAGCGCCACCCCACTGCCATGCCGCGGTGGCCGACAGTCCGACAAGAAGCGCCGCAGCCGCTCCGCGAACGCCTGCATGTTGACGGTGCAGGCGCCTGTCGCGCTTGAACAGCACGGGCAGGCACAGAAGCACGAGAACGAGAAGCACCGTGGGCGCGACCAGTCGCGGAACCTGCGCCCACCAGTCGGTACCCACCTCCCAGAAGGCCCAGATCACTGTTCCGAGCCATGTCACCAGATAGGCGGACACGCCGCCCAGCGATTGGCGCGCCACAAGCAGACCGGAGACCATCAGACCGATCCCTGCGAAGATGTAGTACCAGGAGCCCCCCAGCATAGCCAGCCACACGCCCCCGGCGCCGAGCACGAGCCCGAGCAGTGCAAGGAGTGCGCCCACGAGGACGGCGTACCAGTAACCGACCCCTCGCCCCAGTGAAATCTCGTGCCTGGCCATCGGTGCCTCCCTCGTCGCGATGAGCCCGGCGTCGTGGCAGCTTCTCCACGATCCGGCCCAGCAGAAATCAAGTGCGGCCGGCACTGATCTCCAGCACCGGCACGCGGTTCAACACATCAAATGAGGGTTTGTTCCTGCGGCATCAGTCCTTGCCGTGAGTGGCGCCCTTGTTCATATCCGTCCGGGCGCGCACGTCCTTGTCCATCTTGCGGAAGCTCTCCACGACGGTGTCGTCGGGGTCGCGCTTGCCGTCCGGCATGGCATGTCGCTGATTGCGTACATTCTCCTGATCGTTGGCCTGCAGGCTGTTCCGGCCCATCCGGTCCTGTGCCAGGTCCGTTTCGGTGACGTCCGCGGGTTTCCGGTCTTTGCGTTCGTCGGTCATAGGCATCTCCTTTGGTTCTCTAGCCGAACGACCTGGGACGTCGCGGGTTCCTTCGGCTGCCGGGACGGTCTCGCTGCCGGCCGCCGACCCCTCAGCGTGACAGCAGCGCGACCGGGTGGTGCGCCAGGAGCGTGCGGAGCATCATGCCATTGGCCGCGTCGTGCCGACCGCCACCGAGAACGTCGTGCAGAGGCGCGCCGGACATGCCCCGCGAAAGCACAATCCGCGTGTCGCCCCACCAGCCGGACGGAACCCGGCCCGTTTCCGGATCGATGCCGCCGAGAACGAGCCGTGGCGCCACCGTGATCGCGAGGCTGTCCCCCGCCTGCCGTGCGAAGGCCACCGCGTGGCGCGCGCGCGACCCCTCGATCGCCAGCGGAAGGTAGACACCCTTGGCAAAGAGATCCGGCCAATGCCCGCGATAGGCGAGCACCGCGGCGATGAGGGCCTGCTTCTCCCGTGCGAATGCCTCCTCAGGCGCTTCGTCCCCGCCGGTTCCATCTCTCAGCCGCTCGTCCAGTCGAGTGGCCAGAGTCGAGAAGTCGATCGGCTGCCTGTTGTCCGGGTCGACGAGGCTGAAGTCCCCGCCTTCGCTACCCTGGTAGACGTCAGGTATGCCGGGAGCCGTCAGCTTGACCAGCGTCTGCGTGAGGCTGTTGAGACGTCCGGCGGCGGCGAAGGGACGAATCGTGGCGGTGAAGTCTTCATGGAAGGACCGGTTGTCCGGATCGAAAAGCCGCCGCGCATAGGCCGCTACGGCCGCCTCGTACTCGGCCGTCTCTTCCGTCCAGCTGGTGCGGGTCTTGGCTTCGCGCAGGGATTTCTCGAGATAGGAAAGGAAGCGCGCCTGCAACGCGGCGAGGGCTTCCGCCGAAGGGGTTACTCCTTCGTCCGGCCAGATTCCCGCCAGCGCCTGATACATCAGCCACTCGGTTGCCGGTTCCGGCGCCGGACCTGGCGGCAGCGCGGCGATGTCGTCCCGGTGCAGGCCGCGCCAGCGCTCCACCGCTTCGCCCCACAGGATCGGCGCTTCGGACAGGGTGTAGAGCCGCGCGCGGGCGTCCTCGCCGCGCTTGGTGTCATGGGTGGCGGTGCCGAGCAGCGAATGGTCGCCGCTCTCGGCTGCGCGACCGAGCCGTGCATGGAACCGCTCGATCCGGCCCGCCGGACGCGCCGGATCGCAGCCCACCTCGTTGAGTGCGATCAGCCGGTTGTAGCGGTAGAACACGGTGTCCTCCACCGCCTTCGCCATAACCGGTCCCGAAAGCTGCTGCAGCTTCTCGCGGAAGATCCGTGCCGTCTCTTCCGTCCCGGGCGCGACGTCGCCGATCAGAAGCCGCTCCACCAGTTCCACCGGCCGCTCCCCATCGAAGCCAAGCCTGCGGGCAGCATCGCGGGTTGCCCGCCGCACGACGTCCAGGTCATGTTCGGCCATGCCCTCGCGCGTGCCATAGGTGCGATAGACGGGGATGGCGACGATCACGGCCACGATCGCCCCACGGAAGACATCCTCCGCGATACGCTCGCCCGCCTGCGCCACCGCCTTGCAGGCGAGGCGGGCGAGCGTGGCGAGTTCGCCCGCGAAATTGTGCGTGAGCGTCCGTTCCCGCGCAGCCCGGATCATCGCCACGGGATCCTGGGTCTCGCCCAGCGCCCGCCTGTGGACGTCGTCCAGGGTCCCAGCCTCGGCTTCGTCCACGAAGAGGTCGGCGATGCTGTCGATGAACTCGTATCCGGTCGTCCCGTGCACCGGCCAGTCTGCGGGCAGGGTTTCGTCGCCTTCGAGGATTTTTTCGACCACGAGGTACACATCCGGTCCGATGGCTGCGCGCAGCCGATTCAGATAGCCGGCGGGGTCGGCGAGCCCGTCGACATGGTCGATCCGCAGTCCGTTGACGGCGCCACTGAGCACCAGGTCCAGCACCAGCCGGTGGACATCATCGAACACGGCCTCGTCTTCGACACGAACGCCGACGAGCCCGGTGATTTCGAAGAAGCGCCGGTAGCTGAGGTGTTGCCGTGCGTCCTTCCAGTGGATCAGTTCGTAGGGCTGCTGGCCATGCACCCAGTCGACGAAGCCCGGATCACGGGAGGCCTTCTCCATCTCGTCGGCCAGCGCATCCGCGTCCGCAAGCAGGGGGCGCAGCCGGGCGTGGAAGGCGTCGCTGTCGTCGGGCGTCGCCCGCCCGGCTTCCTCGATGATCACCCGCGCGGCTGGCGCGCCGAATTGTGCCAGCACGTTTTCGTAGCTGGCGGGGTGCAGCGGGATGACCAGCGTACCCAGAGCGAGACCGATCCAGCCCTTTGCCGCGTCGAGGGCCAGCCGGATGTCCCCTGACTCCAGCGCGTCTGCGTAAGGCCGACCAAGCATCGGCAGCGTCAGCCGTTCGCTCCAGTCGACATCGAAGTGGCGCGCATAAGGCGACTGCCGGCCCCATTCCACCACGCTCAGCCACCATGGGTTGGCAAGATCGGCCGCCATGTGGTTCGGCACGATGTCGAGGATGAGGGAAAGGTTCTGTTCGCGAAGCGCCGCCACCATGCGATCGAAGCCCGCGCGGCCGCCGAGCTCGGGGTCGATCTCGCAATGGTCGGCGATGTCATAGCCGTGGGTGGAGCCGGGTGCTGCCGTGAAGATCGGAGAGGCGTAGAGATGGCTGACGCCAAGCCGCGCAAGATAGGGCGCAAGGCCTGCAGCCCTGTCGAAGGTCATGCCGTTGCGAAACTGCAGGCGATAGGTGGCGCGGGGCAGCGTCATGGAGGTCGAAGCCGTTTCTCGGCCGCTGGCCGTCAGGGTCTGGGACGAATGGCAGCGAGCGCGCCGGTAATCCGGCCGAACCGCTCGTCACGCGGCAGGTCCTCGAGCAAGACCGGGCACTTGAACCGCCAGTTGGGGTAGGCATCGACCGTTCCCGGCAGGTTTGTCGGGCGGTCGTCTCCGGATAGGTCGGCCAGCCGCGCCGCAGCCAGCTTGCAGGGCGTCAGCGCGATGAAACGGTGCATGGCCGCAGCGAAGCCGGGCGGCAGGAACTCGCCGGGTTCTTCCGCGGCTGCGGCGTAGATCTTCGCCTCTTCCGGCGCCAGCGCATCGGACTGGTCGAGCGCATCGACCAGCGACACCCGCTCCGCCGCTCGTTCCTTGGTCTGGACGGCAGCCATCTCGGCGTCGATCGCGCCGATGCCATGCCGAAGGCGGATATCGTCGCCCCGCCACCACGCCCGCAATGGCGCGAGATCATGCGTCGAAAGGCAGGCGATCGCGAGTTCCGGATATGCCTGAGCCGGCTTGAAGCGCGCCTCATCCTTTTCGAAATAGGCTATGCGGTAGGACAGGATGCCGCGCGTGGCCATCCGCTCGCGAAATCCCTCAGGAACGACACCCAGATCCTCGCCGATCACCAGCGAATGATGCTTGTTGGAAAGACGCGCGAGGACATCCATCAGCGCTTCCGTCGGATAGTCGACATAGGTGCCATCCGCGGGAGAATGGCCCTCCGGCACGAAGAAGAGACGCTCCAGCGCCATCACATGGTCGATACGCAACGCGCCACCGAACCGCATGGCTGTGTCCACCGGTTCGGCAAAGGCTGCGCATCCGGTTCGGGCCAGGTTCTTGGGCGACAGCGGCGTGAGGCCCCAGTCCTGTCCGTAGGCGCTGAAATAGTCGGGGGGCGCGCCGACCGACTGGTCGACCACGTACGCGTCCCGGTCCGTCCAGGTTGCCGATCCGTCCGGCGCCTCGCCTACCGCGAAGTCGAGATAGAGGCCGATTCGCATGCCGGCGCCACGCGCGATCGTCGCCGCCTTCTCCAGCTGCGTTTCGCACAGCCATTGCAGCCAGCACTGGAAGCGGACCTCGTCGGAATTCTCGCGGGTGAATGCGGCGACGGCGTCGCAACGCGGGTCGGCGTATGCCTCCGGCCACTCGCGCCAGCCGCAGCCGAAGCCACGCGCAACCATTTCCTCCGACAGGGCTTCGAACAGCGCGTGCATCCGCAGGGCCTCCCCGCGCTGTGCGCAGTAGAGATCGAAAGCAGCCGCCGCACCGGGATCGTCGCGCCAGCCGTCGCGCGACCAGATCTGCCGCAGCGCCGTGATCTTCAGCGCCGCAACCTGGGCGTAGTCTACGGTGGGAAGCGCGGAGAGCGCTCGCGCCTTTGCCACGACCGGTCCTGACGGCTCGTAGCCCGCCACGGCGTCGACGGCGATGTAGAGCGGATTGAGGAACCGCCGGCTCGACGGCGAGAACGGGCTGCAGCGGTCGGGGTCGGCCAGAAACAGCGCATGAAGAGGGTTGAGCCCGACGAAATCGGCACCGGCCTCCGCTGCGACGTCACAGAAGGTTGCGAGGTCGGAAAAGTCTCCGATCCCCCAGTTCCGGCGCGACCGAACTTCGTAGAGTTGCAGCGATATCCCCCAGACGCGCGTCTCGGCCAGCCATCCGGGGATATGACAGGTGAGGCCCGATGCATCGGACTCGGCAGACCTGTCGGGAACGGATTTCATGCTGGCCTGCGTCTCCCGGTGCCTCGGAAAGATTGTGCGGACAACGGCTCCGCGACGAACAACAACCCTCGGGCGTTGCGAAGGTTCCCGCATGGGAGGAACCACCCGGCTCTCACGACGTTCCAGGGAAGCGCGCCCCACCAGCGGAGGCGCGCGGATGGCGCGTGCCTTCGGCGGGCGGCGACGGGAGCGGGCTTGAACGTGCTGGACCGTAGTACCGATTTCATCAATACCTTGCCGGACTGGGCAGTTGTCTCGGTTCTGCTCGGGGTGGCGCTGCTGCTGTCCTGGGCCTTCCGGGTCCTTGTCGTGCGCCGCGGTCTCCGTTTTCTCGACCCGCAATCCCTGTTCATCCGTACGACCCTTCAGCGCATCCGTGGGCCGGTCGGCCTTGCCCTGCTCATGGGCGCGCTCTCGCTGGCCGCAACGCTGTCGCCGATCACCGAACGCAGCGCCGAAATCGTCCGTCACGTCCTGCTGATCGGCTTCATCCTGCTCGTCGCCTGGACGGCGCGGGTGGTTCTGGACCTGTGGCTGCGCGCCCACCTCAAGCGCTTCAGGATCGACACCGACGACAACCTGCTCGCGCGCAAGCATGTGACGCAGATGCGGATCCTGCTCAGGGTGGCCGACACGCTGATCATCGTGGTCGCCCTTGGCGCAGTCATGATGACTTTCGAGGGCATCCGGCAGTATGGCGTCAGCCTTCTCGCGTCGGCCGGCGCCGCCGGCATTGTGGTCGGCCTGGCACTGCAGCCGGTCCTGAAGAACCTCTTTGCGGGGATTCAACTCGCCATTACACAGCCGATCCGCATCGATGACGCGGTAATCGTCGAGGGTGAGTGGGGCAACGTCGAGGAGATCACATCCACCTATGTGGTGGTACGGATCTGGGACCTGCGGCGGCTGATCGTGCCGCTGTCCTATTTCATCGAGACCCCGTTCCAGAACTGGACGCGGGAAGAGGCAAACCTCATCGGCGTCGTGCTGATCTATCTCGACTACCGCGCGCCGGTGAGTTCGATCCGTGGGGAGGTCGAACGGATCGTCCGGGGATCGCATCTTTGGGACGGCAACACTGTTGCCGTTCAGGTCACGGATTTTCGCGAGCAGGTCCTGGAGCTTCGGGTGCTCGCGAGCGCCGGCAATGCCGGCGACGCTTTCACGCTGCGCTGCGTCATCCGGGAAGCTCTCGTCTTATGGCTGCAGGAAAAGCATCCCGAGGCGCTGCCGCACCTGCGCATCATCGGCGGAGAAACGAGCATGAAACGCGAAACGCAAAGGAGGACCATGAATGAACACAGCCAATCTCCAGCTTGAGGGCCTGCTTCTCGCAGTGTCGGCCATGGCCGAGGCACTCAAGGCGAAAGAAGTTCTGTCGCAGGCCGAGATCGACGCCGCGCTGGAGCGGGCCGAGGCGATCGCGGGGTCGGACCCGGGTCGATCGGAACAGATGTCGGCCGCGAATGTGGCAGCGGTACTCTTCCCGATCCGCTTCCTGCGCGAGGCCAACGGGGCCAGCGATGGCTCGTTCTCCCGGCTGGCGGCACAGGTTGCCCGCAACAACGGGTGAACCCGACCCCAACATGGGCCATCAACGCGCTCAGCCGAGCCGGGCGGCTGATCGCAGCCGCCCGGGGAAGTCGCCTTACATCCGCACCTTCGCATTGTCGCCCATGTCGGGCCTCGAATCGCTTGCCGCCGCCACCAGCATCTTGGCAAAGCTAGCGGCGCGGCCGGGGCCGTCCCAGTACTGGGCATCTTTCGGCCGCACTTTCAGCACCCGGATCGCCGGATCCTCTGCATCGTCCCACCAGGCCTTGGCCGGGGTCGAGAACAACTCCCTGATCTTGGTGCGGTCGTTGCTCACTTCGGCTTGGCCGCTCACCGATACGTAGTTGTTGCCCTTGGGGTCGGCGAAGGCGAGGCAGACCGCCGGGTTCCGGCTGATCTCTTCGTCCTTGTGGCTCGCCGCATCCGTGAGGAAGTAGACCATATGTTCGTCGTGCGCGACATAGGCGGCCATCGGTCGGGACCTGATGTCCGTTCCGTCTTCCGTCGCCAGCATGCACATCCCGATCGATTCCATCATGTCCCAGACGTGTTTCGCGTCGCCTTGATCGGCCATCTCGTCGTCTCCGTTTTAGGGTGGGCGGTGCCGGAAAACGGTTCGGCAATGCGTTGGTTCCTGAGGCGCGTCAGGGTCGTTTCGGGGAACCAAGGGTCAGCGACCACGTTGGGCGGGCGATCACCATTTGAGAGGAAAAGACCGTGCGAGGACCTGGCAAGATTTTGAACACCCGCATCCTTGGCGTGTCTCTCGCCTTCGCGCTTGTGCTGCCGCTGGCGGCATGCGGCGAGGACGCGCCGACAGATGCGCCCGATTCCACGCTGCTGCCGAACCGTTCCGAGGATCACCTGATCGAAGGAGTCGGTCCGCCCGAGCAGGTAGAGACCGATCCGACGCCCCAGGCGACCACCGGCGGAGAAATCCCCGGCTATGCGCCGGTCGATCAGGGCGAGGGCGCCGAGATAGTCGATGATGCGACGCCCGAGGAGGCCGTTCCAGCAAACAGGACGATGCCGAACCTCGAAAACTCGACACCGGACGCGCCGGATCCGCTTCCTGCCCCCGACCCCTTGCCGGCGCAGTAGTGACCGGCGTCTAGGACGACGGTGGCTCGCCCGAAATCGCCGGCATGTCGCCTTCGCCCTCCACCGCACCGCGCCGCTGCAACCAGACGGTCGCCGCCCAGCATCCGATCGCCCAGCCGGCACCGACGCTCCATCCCGCCAGGACGTCGGTCGGCCAATGGACGCCGAGATAGACCCTGCTGATCCCCACGAGCATGACGATGAAGATCGCGCAGCCGATCAGGTAGGAGCGGCTGCGCCAGCGCGGCTGGACGCGGGCAAGCATCGCGGCGAGCGTCAGGTAGACGGTTGCCGCCATCATCGAGTGGCCGCTCGGGAAGCTTGCCGTCGAGACATAGGACCCATGCGGGACGAGGTCCGGCCTGGGTCGGTCGATGCCCGCCTTGATCAGTTGGCTGATCAGCACGCCGCCCGCGACGGCCAGCAGTACGGCCAGCGCGGCCCGCCTCTTGCGAACGAGGATGAGGTAGCCGCAGGCAGCCAGCGCGATCATCGAAAGAACGCCAACTCCGCCCAGCGCAGTAAAGTCGCGCATCATCTCCTGGAGCCACGGCGGCCCGAGCGGATCGGCCTGGTCGACTGGACTGCGAAAGAGCAGGAGCAGCGCCTCGTCGAGCGCTGCGGTGCTTCCCTCGCGCACCTCGTCTGCCAGTTCAAGCAGGATCCAGATCGCGGCAGCCGGAACGAGAAGGCCAAGCAGGATCGGCCATTCGCGGGTGGCGAGCTGGCGGACGGCGGAGACGCGATAAAGGCGGCGGGAGAAGATTCGGTTTTTCATGTGTCGGGAACATCGCACGGAAGTGAGTGTTCCCTTCATGTAACGAAACGCAACACAGGGAGAGCACAATGAAGTCTTCGACGACATCAACCGCCCTCGCACTGGTCATGGCTCTGGGCGCCGGCCCGTCACTCGCGGCCGCCGAATGGACCTTTAGCGACATTGACGCAGACGGCAATCTGGAACTGTCCCAGGCCGAGTTCGAGCAGGTGAGCCGCTCCGCTTTCCGCAGTTGGGATGCTGACGCGGACCAGAGGCTGAACGATGAGGAACTCTATCAGGGTATCTTCGTATCCTGGGACGCCAATCAGGACGGCAGGCTGGACCAGCAGGAATACGACACCGGCTCCACGGCATGGTTTGCCGACAACCGTCCGGCATCCTTCGATGATCTCGACGCCGACAGGGACGGTGCAGTATCGCCGGGTGATTTCGCTCGCGGCATGAGCGATGCGGGTGCCATTGAGGGCCTCGGTCCCGAAGGCATGCAGTACCAGGATTTCCATATCGCTCTCTTCGGCCTCTACGACATGGGGAGCACCGGGCAGATCAGCGAGGACGACTATGGCGCCAAGAGCGGGAGCAAGCTCGTCGGCGGACCCGACACCGTTGCGCTGACGGAAACGGGTGCCGGCTCGACCTTGACGTCCGGCGGGACGGGAGCCGCCGGCACGGAACTCACTGCCGGCAACACCGCCACCGAGGTTCCGGAAGGCGATCTCGGCGTCGATACGGCACAGACCACCACCGCCATCGGTACACAGGCCATCCGGCCTGAGGAGGTCATCCGGCTCTCGGACTGGAACTCGGACGATCTCTACGTCAATGGCCTGAGCGTCGACGACATGATCGACGACGCTGAGGTCTACGGCGTGAACGGCGACGAGATCGGCAGCGTCGAAAACGTCGTCTTCTCGAATGACGGCCGCGTTCTGTCTCTGGTCGCCGAGGTCGGCGGCTTCTGGGACCTGTTCGACACCCATGTGAACGTGCCCTGGGACGAAGTCGTCGTCGGGGCTGACGGTCGCCTCTCTATTCCCGTGACCGAGGAAAACGTCGAGGATTACTCGACGTGGAAGACCGGCTACCTAACGGCAGGGGATGCCGCCGCCGGCGTCGCGGTGGTGGAGGACGATCTCGAGACCAGCCCCGCGATCTTCCGCGCGACCGACCTGATCGGCAGCTATTCGCGCATCCGTGACGGCGAGGGTCAGTCTTATCGGAACTATGGCTATGTCAACGACCTGATTGTCCGCGACGGACAGCTTCAGGCCGTCGTCGTCAACCCTGACACCAGCTTCGGCATGACGCCGGGCGGCTATGCCTATCCGTACTACGGAAGGGGCTGGAACGCCGGACGCCCTTATTACGACATGCCCTATGGCACGAATGACGTCGCCGATGTCGGAGCGCTGGATTACGAGCGTTTCGAATACTCCGAGTAACTGAAGGCATGGGGGCGTTTGCGGATCCGCCCTCCGGCTTTCGGTGGGGAAGGCCTCCGGCTTCGAGCCGGGGGCCTTTCGCTATTCCGGCCCGAGTTTCCGCGGCTCAAGCCAGACCCGGAAAGCGCGTGGCGAGGTCGACGCTGATCGCTCTGACCGCGTCCGGCGAGCGGCGGCCGCGTTCGATCATCACCGGATACTCGCCAAGAACCCGACCCGGACGCGCCGACAACACGAAGATCCGGTCGGCGAGTTGCACGGCCTCGCGCAGGTTGTGCGTCACCATCAGCGCCGTCGTCGGTCGCGCCTGCCAGACGTCGACGAGCAGTGCGCGCAGGTCCGATGCCGTTGCCTCGTCGAGAGAAACGAAGGGCTCGTCGAGCAGCAGCAATCTCGGTTCCACGGCGAAGGCGCGCGCCAGCGCCGCCCGCCGGGCAAGTCCGAGCGACAGCTCGCCGGGATAGAAGTGCTTGAAGCCCGCAAGGCCGAGGCGCGCGAAGAGATCGTCCAGCGGCCGCTCGCGCAGGGCAACGGGCTGGGCGAGGCGCACGTTCTCCTCCACCGTTCGCCATGGCAGCAGGCGCGGCTCCTGGAAAGCCACCCCGATGCGCGGGTCGCCCCCGGGCAGTGCGATGCGACCGTCGTAGTCGCGCTCGAGCCCGAGCAGGATGCGCAGGCATGTCGTCTTGCCGCAGCCGGACGGGCCGACGAGGCACGCGAATTCGCCTTCGGCAATAGCGAACCGCAAGCCCCTGATGGCAAGCAGGGGCGGGCCGGCAGCGGTCTGATAGACCTTCGAAGCGATATCGATCTCAAGCATTCGGTTGACGCCAGCGTGTCGCATGCCGATCGTAGGGCCGCAGCAGCAGCACTTCGACCAGAAGCATAACGGCCACGAAAGCCAACGCGTAGGCGAGGATGGTGGCCACGTCGAACAGCTGGAAGTGCAGGTGGATCTGGAAGCCGACGCCGTTCGACCGTCCGAGCAGTTCCACCACCAGCACGATTTTCCAGATCAACGCGATGCCGGACCGGCTTGCGGCAGCCAGATAGGGCTGCAACTGCGGCAGCACCACGTCGCGCATCCTGCTGGCGAAGGAGAAGCGGTAGACCTGCGCGAGCTCCGAGTAGGCGCGATCAAGGGCGCGCGCACCCTCGCGCAGCGTGACGACCACGTTGGGGATCTTGTTCACCGCCACCGCGCCGATCGCGGCGGCCTCGTTCAGCCCGAACCAGACATAGGCGAGCACGATGACGACGAGCGCCGGCAGGTTGAGGAACAGCACCACCCAGGGATCGAACAGCCGGTCGAGGCCCCGGTTCATGCCGAGCGCCATGCCGATGGCGGTGCCGATGGACATTGCGAGCGCGAAGGCTGCCGCCACGCGCGCCAGCGTGATGCCGAGATGGCGGGCGAGATCGCCCGACGCGGCTTCGCGCAGCAAGGCGTCGAGCACTGCGGGCGGGGCGGGAAACACGCGCGGATCGGCCTGGAGTGCCAGTATCCACCAAAGTGCCAGGAGACCGAGCAGCGAGCTGGCGCTCCAGAGGATCGGAAACCCGCTGCGCACCGGCGGTCAGAAGCCGCCGCCGAGGCGCGACCAGTACGTCCCGGGCGCCATGACGCCGGAGCGACCGACCAGCTTTGCTCCGCCGAGTTCGGCAAGCACACCGTAGAGCCGTGCGGCATCGGCTTCGTCTTCGGCGGCCGAGCGAACTGGAATGCCCTCCCGGTAGCGGTCACGCAGCGCGAGCAGCTCTGCGCCTTCCGCTCGGACGATGGGCGCCAGACGCTCCCACTCGGCGTCCGAAGAGGCCAGCAGCGCCTTGGTGGCACGCGAGGCCTCCACGAAGCCGCGCGCGGCCTGCGGATGGGCATCCGCCCACCGCTCGGAAAAGACCCAGCCCAGCGCCGAGACCGGACCGGAGGCGCCGAGCGCCGCAGCTGCCTCGTCCGCGCCGACCAGCCTGCGGAAGCCGCTCGCTTCCAAGCGCGCATTGTAGTGCCAGTAGTTCAGGACGGCATCGAGTTCGCCCTGCCGGGCCTTCTCGCCAAGCAGGGGCGGCGCCCCGTAGACGATGTCGTTCTCTTCCGCGAGGTTGAGGTCATGGTCGCGCGCCGCCAGCCCCTGGATCAGCAGCCAGCTCTTGTCGAGCGGTCCTCCCGCGACGCCGAGCCTGCGGCCTCTCAGGTCGCCAAGCGAATGCAGCACAGAATCCTGCGGCACCATGATCGCACCCACCGACGAGGAGAAGGGTACGAAGGTGTAGTCTGCCCCCTCGGCCCGCAGCCGCGAAACCCAAAGCCAGTCGGAGACGATGACGTCGACATCGCCGGCCTGCAGCGCCACGTTGCTCGCGTCTTCGCCGGCAAAGGCCACGATCTCGACGTCGACGCCGGCCGTATGGTCGAGGCGGGCATTCTTCATAGCGTCGAGTTCCCAGTTGACCGTGCCGAATTTCAGGACGCCGACCCGCACCGTCTCCAGTGCCGAGGCTGCGCCGAAGCTTGCCGAAAGGAGGAGGGCGGCCAGGAGCAGGGCGGTCAGGTGGCAGGCTCGCGTTCTGATCGAGAGGATCATCTGGATACTCCTTGCAACCGGCGCCGATCGGCGGGGGCAGAGGCGGCCCCGCCGGCGGCCTTCTATGCCTGCTCGTACCGGTTCTCCGCAACAGCGCATCGATCCGATCGTTCCCGGCCCGCCGTCAGTCCGGCACGAGAGGCAGCAGGCGTTCCGCTTCGGCGAGATCCTCGGGCGCGTTGACGTTGAAGAACGGGTCCACCGGTCCTTCCGGCCATTCCTCCCGAGCGAAGGAATGCCTGTCGGTCCAGCCCGACACCTTGCGCAGACCCTCCTCCTGCAATGCATGCCTGAGCGAGGCCCGAAGGCTAACGGGCCAGAGGCCCGCGACGGGGTGCATTCGTCCGCCGGAGGAGGCGAGGGCGATCTCCGTGCCTCCGGACCGTCGGGCGGACGTGAGGCGCTTGACGAGGTCGCGGGGCAGGAATGGGCAGTCCCCTGGCACGGTGGCCACCAGCGCCGCTTCCGGCCGGTTTGCCGCCGCCCAGTCGAGCGCCGCAAGCAACCCGGCCAACGGTCCGGCGAAGCCCTCCACCGGATCGGCCACCACGGGCAGCCGGTAGAGTTCCAGCCGACGGGCGTCGCCGTTGGCGTTGATCAACACCGCGTCGCACTGCGGCGCGAAGCGCTCGAGCACATGGTCGAGGATGGTGCGTCCGCCGAGCTGTCGCAGCGGCTTGTCGCCACCACCCATCCGCCGCGACAGTCCGCCAGCGATGACTGCGCCGACGATCGTCTCGCCACGCATCAGTAGACGTAGATCTTCTGCAGCCCCTCGAAGCCCTTGAACGGAACTTCGCTGGCGACGCGCGGGGCGCAGCACAGGTGCTGCGCCACTTCAGCCGAGGCCACCCGGTGAAGCGACAGGTCCGAGGCACAGGTCAGCAGCCGTGCGGCATAGTTGATCGGGCGGCCGATGGCCGTGAAGTCGAGCCGGTTTGCGCCGCCGATGTTGCCATAGTGGAACCGGCCGGCATGCAGCGCCGAGCGGAACGACACGGTGCTGCCGAGTTCCGTTTCGGCCAGCCGTGCCTCACCCTCCATGATGGTGCGGCTGGCAGCCATCACAGCATCCGCCATCGTGCGCTCGCCGCCGTATGGAAAGATCGCGAAGAAGCCGTCGCCGAGGAACTTCAGAATCTCGCCTCCGTTGGCCTCCACCGGCGGCACCATGATGTCGAAGGCATCATTGAGGATCGCCACCATCTGCGGTCCGGACAGCGTGTTCGACAGCTGCGTGAAATCCTTCAGGTCGGTGAACAGGATGGCCGCGTCGATTTCCTCGCCGTCGCCGCGGTGCACCCGGCCCTGCAGGATCTGCTCGCCGCCACCCCGTCCGATGTACGCCGACAGTATCGAGGCCGCGTTCAGCCGCAGCAGGTAGGCCTCCACCAGCCGGGCCAGCGGGCGGCGCAGCACGTCGAGCGCATCGATCTGCTCGAGCGAGAAGCCCAGCGGGTGTTTCGTCGACCAGGTCGAGGCATGCGTCTCGCCGGTGGTAAAGATCAGCGGCTGCGCCAGATAGTCGGTGAAACCTTCCGCGCGGAGTTCGTCAAGGATCAGGTATTCGCTCAGCGCCTGTGGGTCGGTCAGACGGCGCCGGATAGAGATCCCTTCCGACGTCACGCGCGGAAGCGGGTTCTGCCAGTATTCCTGCTGCGAAAATATGTCGAGCTCGACCTCGTTGACCTCGACCCCGCCGGCCTGTGTCCAGCGGAAACGCCGAGCGGCGATGTTGGGGTGCAGCGTGTTCATGAACAGCGCGAAGCGGTCGACGGGCACGCCCGCCGCCACGACGCGCCGGCAGATGGCATCGATGATCGCGCCCGCGTCGCCGCTCGGCCGCGCGCCGTCGATCATCCAGGCGACGAGCGCGTCGATCAGCAGATGGTCGACCTCGCCGGGCAGCAGCTGCGTCGCTTCTGGGGTGCGCAAGCGCGCCGGAATGGTCATGTCGGATCTCGTGAAGTGTTCGCCGGCTGTTTAACACGCCGCGTCGGGCCGGGAACAGCCGCTGCCGGCGATGAACCGTTCACGAATTGCGGCGGCTGCCGGGTGTCGGCTTCTCCGTCCGCTCCCGCCGTCACGGAACCCGAACGCCGCACCGTGAGTTCCATGGAGGAACGACCCGGGCCGGTTCAGGTCCGTCGTCAACATGTACGGAGATCAGATTGGCTCACGAACCCGACCACAAGACCGAAACGACTGGAACCCGCGCCCGCCAGGGTCGTCAGGGATTGCCTATCCTGATGGTGCTCGTCATTGGCCTCGTCCTGGCAATGGGAGCCTGGGGACTGGCCGAGATGTATGGCGTGTGGATCGCACCCGATGATCCGGTCGGCGACGCGGAATACACGATCGACTAAACCGGCTCGATAGTCACCTTCGACGACGGGCGGTCATGACCGCTCGTCGAACACGTCGCGCGTGCCGCGGTCACGTGCGGAGCGCTCGCTCCTGCTCAGGCGCCGCTTGCGCAGAAGCGCGAAGCCGAACAGGATGGCGAGCAAAAACGGCCCGCCGGCGACCACGAGCAGCCATAGGATGTTTTCGGTTGCCATCATGAAACTGTTCCTTGGTTGGCGTTCCGGTCAACGTTCCTTGGGTTCGGTAGTTCCAGGCCGGACAGGGGGCTCCAGGCGCGTTTCGCCGCCATTGCTCCCGTCGCCTTCACCGGCGTCTCGATCCGCGTCTGCGGCCGGTTTCTGCGGCAGCGCCGGTTTGGTCATATGTCCGGCGCGTCTCCCTGCCCGCAGGTTCTTCAGCCAGGACGGCAGCACCTCCGCTGCCATGCTCTTCCAGTAGGAACCCATCTCGCCTTCTCCTGTCGCCCGGCCATCCCGGTCTTCTGGAACAATCGTTCGGCGGCCGGGGTTCCCGGTGGGAGTGATATCGCTGCAATAACGCTACGGGAGACGTGAACATGAGCCGCAAGCTGGAGAACGGGACCACAAAGCCGCGCGCCGGCAAGGCCGAGCAGGACGTGTCGGGTGCCGAGGTTCCGCCGGTTGGCGCCGTCGGAAAAGGCCGGATCAAGGCCGTGGACCTTGAACCACGCTCGAACGGGGAAAATGACTGGCAGGACGAATTGCCGGAGAACGACGGTCGCCCAGCCGATCGCAGGTAGGCGATCGTTACCGGCAACCTCCCGCCGGCAACAGGAACAACACCCCGCACGAAGGGTTTCCCTCTGACACCGTTGTTGAAGGGAGACCCAGTCATGTCCGCGAACTCGAGAACAGAAGCCGGTCGAGGCCGGGAGGCCGACTGGCCGTCGGAGATTCCCGCGCGCGGCTGGAAGGACGTCCTGTGGCGCGTCTACCAGCAGGTTCTCGATGATCGGGTGACGTTGGTCGCGGCAGGCGCGGCCTTCTATCTGATGCTGGCGATATTCCCCGCTCTGGGTGCCTTCGTCTCGATTTACGGTTTTGTGGCCGACCCCACGTCGATCGCCGGACAGATCGAGTTCCTTCAAGGCGTCCTGCCTTCCGGGGGGCTTGACCTGATCTACAGCCAGCTGGAAAGTCTTGCCAGCCAGGATCCGAGTGCGCTCAGCATCGGTCTGGTGATCACCCTCGCCGTATCGTTGTGGAGCGCCAACAACGGCGTGAAAACCCTCTTCGAAGCACTGAACATCGCCTATGAGGAAGAAGAGAAGCGTTCCTTCATCAAGCTCAACATCGTTGCATTTGCCTTTACCCTCGGCTTCATGTTTGCCCTGATCGTCATGATCGCTGCCATCGGCGTCGTGCCGGCCGTTCTCGCCTTCGTCAACCTTGGCGGCTTTTCGCAGATCCTCATCGCCGTTGGCCGTTGGATCCTGGTGCTGGGCATGATGATTTTCGGCATCTCCCTGCTCTACCGCTTCGGCCCGAGCCGGGAACGCGCGAAATGGCGGTGGATCAACTGGGGCAGCATCCTGTCGACGCTGGTCTGGCTCGTCACGTCGATCGGCTTCTCCTACTACCTGCAGAACTTTGCCGACTATAATGCGACCTACGGATCGCTCGGCGCGGTGATCGGCTTCATGCTCTGGATCTGGCTGTCGGCCGTCATCCTCATCGTCGGAGCCGAGCTGAATGCAGAGATGGAGCACCAGACCGAGCGGGATTCGACGACGGGAGAGGAACGTCCGATGGGCGAGCGCGGCGCAGTGGTAGCCGACACGCTCGGCAAGCCGATGGTCGATTGAAGGCGGGGGCGGTCCGGCCGTGTCCGGCCGGTCCGCCTGTCCGATCGAGACGGTGCGTCCAGACAGGAAGACGAAAAAAGGGCGGGCTCCGCGAAGGAGCCCGCCCTTTCGTTTTGATCGAGATGGCTGCCTCGGTCAGGTGGTCTTGCCGCTGCCGCCGGGCGTCGACGAAACGCTCGCGGGCTTGTCGGTGGTGCCGAACGTCCCTGCACCCGACGAGGGGGGCGACGACGGCTTGCCCGCCACCGAGGCGCTGGAGGCGCCAGATGTCGGAGCGCCGGGCTTTCCCGTCTCGCCGGTCACGTCGCGCGCCTTGTCGCCCGCTGCCTTGCCGGCGGCGGCGGCCACATGACCCACCTTCTCGGCCAGCGGCGTGCCGTCGGAGGAGGTGAGCCCTTCGTCGTCAGCCGACTTGCGTGCCGCAGCATAGCCCTCGGCAGCAACGTCTTTTGCGCCGTCGTAGCCGCGCTGCATCGCCCGCATCGCTTCGTCCTTCATGTCGTCGCGGGTCTGGCCGAACGTCTCGTCCTCGATCCGTGTCGATGGCAGCATGGCACCGATGGCGGCACCCAGTGCAAGGCCGAGCGCACCAACGATCAGCGGCTCGCGGTCGAGCGCATCCATCAGCCCGTCGCGCGCCTGGTAGGCGGCGCGCTCCGCTCCGCGTCCCATGCGACGACCCGCCCGCGCAGCCTGGCGCCCCGCATCGGCCGCGTAGTGGCCCGCTTCCGAGGCGTAGGCGCCGGCACGGTTGCCGGCCTGCCTCGCCGCGCCTGCGGCATTCGAGCCGAGGCGGGAGGCTGCTCCTGCAGCGGAACGCCCCGCGTCGGAAACGCCGTGCGCCGCGCCGCTTGCCCGCTCCGACCAGGACGATGTGTCGACATCGTCTCCGTCGCGCGTCTCGAGATAGCCAAGACCGCCCGCGCCCGTCTGCGCGCCGGCACCGCGAAGCGGCGAGTTGCCGATCACGTCGTCGTCGACCCCCGGCTCGGGATAGAAGGTGCTGTCGCCGTCATAGCCGAACCCGTCGTCCGGATAAGGGTAATATTCGCGGCGCACGGGACGCGGCCCGGCGAACAGCCAGGCGACACCCGCGCCGATCAGCGCGAGGCTGAGCGGGTTGTCGCGGACCTGTCGGCCAAGATTGTTGACCGCTGCAGAGCCGTTCGAGTCGCGCATGTAGTGGAATACCTCGTCCACCAGCTGGCCCGGCGACATGCGGTCGCGGATTTCCTCGGCGGTCCCGGCCATGCGGGCGCGGACTTCTTCCGCGTGGCGTTCATGTTCTGTCGAGGATGTCATCGCACCTGCTCCTTTGCAACGTCGATATCGCGGCGGACCTGCCCCATGGACTTCTCCGGCGTCAGTTCCGAAGGCGACATGTTGGCACTGCCGCGGCGTACCAGCATGTAGCCGATCGCGGCGACGACGAGCCCCACCAGCAGGGACGCCCATCCAGCGCCGAGGCCGAGATTGGCGAGCGCCACCACCAGCGCCTGAAGAAGCACCAGAAGGGCCGCCAGCAGCATGACGACGCCGGCCGCGACTTCCATCGCTCCCGTGCCCGCCTTGCTCATCTTTTCCTGCATCTCGGCGCGCAGAAGCCGCGCTTCGGTGCGAACCAGCTCGGCCATCTGGTTGACGAGATCCGTCACCAGCGTACCGAGTGGCCGATGATCCTGCTCCATGCTCATGTGATGTCTCCAGTCCTGTTCGGTGTGACGGCCGCTTCGCCTGCGGGATAGGCGCGTGCGGCGGGTGCGGGTCGCGATGGCTGCGGCGGCCGCTGCGTCGGATTCCGGCCACGGTCCCGCTCATGATGCGCGGATGCCCCGGCAAATCGGCCGATCGCGATGCCGGCGAGCACGCTCGCGGCGATGAAGCTGACGGGATTGCGACGACCGAAATCGCGCACGGTCTCGATCATGTCACCGGCCGATGCGTTCTGCATGCTCCGCGACAGGCTCTCGAGCCCTTCGGCCGCCTGGCCGACGAGGCCGGAGATGGGACCCATCTCCTTCTTGTCGAGTTCGTCACGCGCGCTCCGCACGGCGTCGGCAAAGGTCTTCAGGCCGTCAGCGGCCTGACCCTTGAGCGCTTCACTCCGCTCGCGAACTTCCTCCTTGGCATCGTGTGCCATCGTGGAGGCCTGTTCCTTGAGCGCATCGCGGCCTTTCTCGAACTGGCGGCCGGCGGCCTCCTGTTCCTGTCTGATCCGCGCGCGCGCGGCATCCGCGTCTGCTGAGGGATTGGGGGTGGTGCTGTTGTGGTCAACCATTGATCGCTCTCCTTACGCCAGACCCAGAAGGGAAAGGACGGCCAGGACCACGACGATCAAACCGATGACATAGATGATGGAATGCATGGTGCGTGATCTCCGCTATTGTCTGGTATGGATACCTCACCAAGAACCTGCGGAGGCGATACCTGTTCCATGGCGGATACGAACTTTCGCCATTTCTTGGCCATGATCCGGAGCGCGGAGCATGAAGAGTAAGCGAAGGCGCACGTATGCGCGGACGGTGTGACCTCGGTCACGCCACCCCTGCACTTGACGACTGGTTCGCAGGATCAGGCCGCCGCGCTTCCCGGTGTCTCGGCGGCTTCGAGTTCGTCGATGAAGGTCGACATCCAGATGCCGACGTCGCTCTGCTCGACGCGTTTCAGAAGGCTGGCATGTCGGTTCTGACGCTCCTCGAGCGGCATCCGCAGCGCCAGTTCCATCTTCTCGCCCATCTCTTCGGTGTCATGGGGATTGACGATCAGCGCATCCTCGAGCTCCTCCGCCGCACCCGCGAACTGCGACAGGACAAGAACCCCGGGATCGGCGGGATCCTGGGCCGCCACGTATTCTTTCGCGACGAGGTTCATCCCGTCCCGCAACGGCGTCACGAGTCCAACTTCGCTCGAACGGAACATCGCTGCGAGGCGTGGCCGAGGCACGGGACGGTGGATGTAGCGGATCGGAACCCAGTCAATGTCTCCGAACTTTCCATTGATGGAGCCGGCCAGGCCTTCCAGCTTTGCACGGATTTCGGAATAGGCAGTCACATCCTCGCGGGTCGGCGGCGCGATCTGCAGGAACGTGACGGTCTTCTCAAGTTCCGGGTGAAGGTAGAGCATGCGCGAGAAGGCCTCGAACCGCTCGGGAATGCCTTTCGAATAGTCGAGCCGGTCGACGCCGACGATCTGCCGCTGACCGAGGATCGCCCGCCGCATCTGGTCGATATTGATATCCTCGAAGGTCTTCTCCGCCAGTTCGGTGAACTGCGCGACGTCGATGCCGATCGGCAGTCGAAGCGCCCGCACCGTGCGGCCGCCATGCCGGATCACACCGTCAGCGCCGATCGAGGCGGGCATGTTCTCCTCGACATAGCGATTGAAGTTGTTGAGATCCGTCGACGTCTGGAATCCGATGACGTCATACGACAGCAGCGCTTCGACCAGGTAGGCGTGATTGGGCGAGGCGGCGAGGATGTCGGGTGGCGGAAACGGGATATGAAGGAAGAATCCCATCTTGTGACGGCAGCCGAGCGCCCGAAGCCGTTCTCCGAATGGTATCAGGTGATAGTCGTGCACCCACACCATGTCGCGCTGCTTGAGGAACGGCTTCAGGAGAGATGCGAACTTGTTGTTCACCCGCATGTAGCCTTCGAAATACTGAGGACGGTAGTCCACGAGATCGATGCGGTAGTGGAATAGCGGCCAGAGCACGCTGTTGGCATAGCCGATGTAATACTGGCTGTAGTCCTCCACCGTCAGCGGCGAGGATATCACATCGACGTCGCCCACGCGGTCGACGCCCAGCTTCTCCGTCTCGTTTTCCAGCGTGTTGCCATCCCAGCCGAACCAGACGCCGCCCTTGGCTTTCAGCGCGTCGGCGATAGCGACCGCAAGTCCACCCGACTGGGTGGCCTGCCGCAGATCCGCGACCCGGTTGGAAACGACCACGAGACGGCTCATTCTTCCGTACTCTGCAAGATATCGTCCCTTTCCTGTGAATTTGGCTTCATAAAGCTAACTCGACCCGCCCCGTTCCGTTCCTGTGTGGTTCACAAGCCGCAGGAGCCAGGCATGCAGGGCGGCCGGATCGGCGATGCGGTGCGTGGCGGCGGTGGGACCGGGGCCGACCTTGACCCCGATTCCGTGCCAGCGCGGCAGGGCGCGGAACCCGTCCTCGTCGGTGACGTCGTCGCCGAAGAAGATCGGCCGCCGCCCGAGGAACGGCTCTTCCGCCATGAAGTCGGCGATGAGGTCGCCTTTGGTCCGGCCGCTGAGCTTCAGTTCGACGACCATCTTTCCCTCGAGCAGCCTCACGTCCTGAGATGCCAGGCTCTGTGCCGCCGAGCGACATGTGGCCTCCAGGTCCGGCCGGCGGCGGTAGTGAAGCGCGACCGAGAGACGCTTGCGTTCGACGACTAGCCCGTCATGGCCGCGCGCGACATCCTCCAGCGCGGCTACCACGCGCTCGATCGCCGCGCCGTCGGAGGCCGTCCGGTGGAGCTCTCCGCCGGCGTCGCGACGCTCCGAGCCGTGCGCACCGCCGAGCGGCAGCCGCAGCGGCGCCAGGAAGACATCGAGCGTGTCGATCTCGCGCCCCGATACCACTGCGATGGCGCCGCCAGAGATGACCTGTAGCCGCTCGACAGCCTGAAGAACCGTAGGGTCGATCCTCACCATGGACGGATCGTCGACGATCTCCGCGAGAGTGCCGTCGAAGTCGAAGAAGAATGCCGTCTCAGTCGGCAGAAGGGGCAGGGTCGATAGGTCGTCGTGCAAGGCTCCATTGCTCCTGTTGCAATGCAATATAGCGCAGTGGCCGGAACATCCAACCTCCGGAGGTGTTCTTCGGAGATCCGCAGGAGGTACCGAATGCCCCGCTTCGAAGCGCACATCGTCCGACATGGCGATGCCGCCACACCGCATTTTTCGGTCCGCTTCATCGCCGGCGACGGCGAAAGCGTCACCGCGGACTTCCATCTCGCGGCTGCACAGGACGTCGAGCCGTCAAGGGAGACCGTGCTCGACGCCGCATGGGACATCGTTTCGCGCCTGGCGCAGCAAGCACCCGAGAGACAGGAGCGACGTACTCCGGTCCAGACCACCGCTTCTCGTTCCGCCGGCCTCAGTCGCGCCGTCGGGGAAACCGAGGCAGACACGCACGGCTCCGAGGGACGCGACACCGGAACGGCATGAGGGCGGCCTGAGATCGAGGCCGCCCGCGCTGCATCATCGTGGATGCGACCGTATCAGGACCTGTAGGCCCACGAACGAAAGACGGCTCCCGTTTCGTCCGGTCGCGCCGACATGCGGCGTTCCGCGCGACCGAAGGCATCGGCGAGGCAGCGGACCGCGTCCTTGGCCTTGACCAGGGCATCGGACGGGTTTGCACTTGATTGGGCCGGGTCGAGCAAGATGGTCACGGTCGCGCCATCCTCCGTCACGAAGCAGATCGGTGAGCCGATCGTGGGACTGCCGGCGGGGCCGGGTTCCGCAGACGGACTGGTTTCGTCGGGCATCGGTTTCCTCCTCGTCTTTGTGGCGCATGTCGCGCAATCGGACGAACGTCTTCCGACCCGCGGTTGTTCCTGCGCCTTTGGTAAATATTCGGCGCGATCTCCCTCGACCGGAGTTGTGCATCCACCGCAGCGGAACCTTTTTCCGGCCGTCGGGTTGGGCAATGTCTGCTGGACGGAAGGAGAGCCCATGCCTGCAAGCATCGCGACCCGGATCGAGGGTGCGCGCCACGCCCGCACTTGCGACGCGTGGACCCTCGGCTGCTCCGGCCTGATTTCGATCCCCCGCTCGCGCTGTGCGCTGCGCTCAATGGGGTCATGAGTCCCATGTCCAGAACCTCGGAACGGAAGTCGCTCGCGTCGACGGCCCGCGGAATGCGCAAAGTAGCCGACCCGCGGCTCCGCGACCTTGCGGAACGCCGTATCGCCATCGAGGGAATCGATCCCGAGATCGACGGCGGCCGTTTCCCGGCCAAGGCGGCGGAGGGCCACCCCTTTCCGGTCGAGGTGGATGTCTTCGGCGAGGGCCACGACGTCATCGACGCTGCGCTGCTCTGGCGGCGCAAGGGCTCCAATCAGTGGACGGAGGCGCCGCTCGAGTTCGAGGTCAATGACCGCTGGCGCGCCGATGTCGTCTTTCCCGCGATCGGCGATCACGAGTACACCATCATCGGCTGGCGCGACCTCTTCGCGGGCTGGCGCCGCGACGTGGAAAAGAAGCTCCAGGCGGGCCAGTCCGTCAGCCTGGAGGCGGTGGAGGGGGCGACGCTCGTGCGCGAGGCTGCGCTCGAGCCACGCGACCCCGCCGGCGCGCCTGCTTTGCGGCAACTCGTGGAAGCTCTTGACGCGGAGACGGATGAAGCACGCCGTCTGGCGGTTCTCCTGAATGAGGAGACCGCGGGCGTGATGAAGGGCTTCGCTCCACGCAACAGCCTCACCTGGTACGAGCGCATTCTCGATGTCATCGTCGATCGCGAACGCGCTGTCTTCGGCGCCTGGTACGAGATGATGCCGCGTTCCCAATCCTTCGAACCTGGTCGCCACGGCACGTTCGACGACGTCATCAGGCGTCTGCCATACGTGAAGGACCTCGGCTTCGATGTGCTCTACTTCACGCCGATCCACCCGATCGGCCGGATCAACCGCAAGGGACCCAACAACACGCTGACGCCGACCGGCGACGATCCAGGCAGCCCTTATGCGATAGGCTCGGCGGAGGGCGGGCACGACGCCATTCATCCCGAACTCGGCACTATCGAGGATTTCGATCGACTGGTTCAGGCCGCCGCCGAGCACGGCATGGAGATCGCTCTCGACTTTGCGATCCAGTGCGCACCGGACCATCCCTGGATCAAGGAGCATCCGGAGTGGTTCGACTGGCGGCCGGACGGGACGATCAAGTTCGCGGAGAACCCACCGAAGAAATACGAGGATATCGTCAACGTTCACTTCTACCGCGAGTCCATTCCGGGGCTGTGGGAAGCGCTGCGGGACGTCCTGCTTTACTGGACCGGTCACGGCGTGAAGATCTTCCGCGTCGACAATCCTCACACCAAGCCGTTCCCGTTTTGGGAATGGGTGATCGGCGAGATCCGGGCCAAGCATCCCGACGTGATCTTCCTTTCGGAAGCCTTCACGAGGCCAAAGGTCATGAAACGCCTGGCGAAGGCCGGTTTCACCCAATCCTATACTTACTACACATGGCGCAACCTCGACTGGGAGCTCGAGCAGTATCTGACCGAGCTGACGCAGGAGGAGTGTCGCCACTACATGCGGCCGAATTTCTTCGCGAACACGCCCGACATCAATCCCGTCTACCTCCAGACCGCCGGCAGACCCGGCTTCCGCACGCGCTTGCTCATGGCCGCGACGCTTGCCGGAAATTATGGCATCTACAATGGCTACGAGATTTGCGAGGCTGCCGCTTTGCCGGGCAAGGAGGAGTACCTGGATTCGGAGAAGTATCAGCTGCGGGAGTGGGATTTCGATCGGCCCGGCCACATCAAGGATGACATCCGCTTCGTCAACCGGCTGCGTCGCGAGCATGCGGCGCTGCGCGATTTCACGTCCCTGCGCTTCCACAAGACCTCCAGCGAGAATGTCCTCTCCTATTCGAAGGGCTCGCCGGAGTCGGGAGGCTACCTCCTGTTCCACGTCAACCTCGATCCGCACAACGCGCAGGACTTCGACTTCGAAGTCCCGCTCTGGCAATTCGGCCTGCCGGATGACGGCGCAGTCGAGGTGCAGGACCTCGTGAACGGCAACAGCTTCGCCTGGTATGGCAAGAACCACAGGCTGACTCTCGACCCCCATGCCCGGCCCTATGCGGTCTGGCGCCTCTTTGGACCGGTGACAACTTGATGAAGAATGGCAGCAACTCGATGGATGGTGCGATCGATCGCAGCCAGCCGGACTGGTATCGCGACGCGATCATCTACCAGGTGCACGTGAAGGCCTTCCAGGACTCCGATGGCGACGGCATGGGCGATTTTGCCGGCCTGATGAAGCGCCTGGACTACATCCAGGATCTCGGCGTCACGGCGATCTGGCTCCTGCCCTTCTACCCCTCGCCGCTGCGCGATGACGGCTACGACATCGCCGACTACCGCTCCATCAATCCGTCCTACGGCACCATGCGCGACTTCCGCGCCTTCGTGGCCGAGGCACACCGGCGCGGGCTGCGGGTCATTACCGAACTCGTAATCAACCACACCTCGGACCAGCACCCCTGGTTCCAGAAGGCGCGGCAGGCCAAGCCCGGCTCCGCCGCACGCGACTTCTACGTCTGGAGCGACACCGATGCAAAATTCCCGGAGACCCGGATCATCTTTCTGGACACCGAGAAGTCCAACTGGACCTGGGACCCGGTCGCCGGCGCCTTCTATTGGCATCGATTCTACTCGCACCAGCCCGACCTGAACTTCGACAATCCGCGTGTCCTGCGGGAAGTCCTGAAGGTCATGCACATGTGGCTCGACATGGGTGTGGACGGGCTGCGGCTCGACGCGATCCCTTACCTGGTGGAGCGCGAGGGCACCAACAACGAGAACCTCCCCGAGACGCACGAGGTCCTGAAGAAGATCCGCGCCGAACTCGATGCCCACTACACCGACCGGATGCTGCTCGCCGAGGCCAACCAGTGGCCGGAAGACACGCGCCCCTATTTCGGCGACGGCGACGAGTGCCACATGGGGTTCCACTTCCCCCTGATGCCGCGCATCTACATGGCTCTGGCACAGGAGGATCGCTATCCGATCTCCGACATCATCCGCCAGACGCCTGAGATCCCTGAAGGCTGTCAGTGGGGCATCTTCCTGCGCAATCACGACGAGCTCACGCTCGAGATGGTCAGCGACCAGGAGCGCGACTACCTCTGGCGCACGTACGCGGAAGATCGCCGCGCCCGCATCAACCTCGGTATTCGCCGGCGGCTCGCGCCGCTTCTGCAGAACGACCGCCGCAAGATCGAGCTGTTGAACTCGCTGCTGATGTCGATGCCCGGCACGCCCATCGTCTATTACGGCGACGAGCTCGGCATGGGCGACAACTATTATCTCGGCGACCGCGACGGCGTGCGCACGCCGATGCAATGGTCTCCGGACCTCAATGCCGGCTTCTCGCGCGCCAACCCGCAGCAGCTGTTCCTGCCGGTCATCATGGATCCGATCTACGGCTATCAGGCGGTCAATGCCGAAAGCCAGCAGCAGGACCCGTCGTCGCTGCTCAACTGGATGCGCAAGCTGGTCCAGGTGCGCAAGCAGCACACCGCCTTCGGTCGCGGCACGATGACCTTGCTCTACCCCCGCAACCGCAAGATTCTTGCCTATGTGCGCGAGCACGGCGACGACCGGATCCTGTGCGTGGCCAACCTGTCCCGCCAGGCGCAGGCCGTCGAGCTTGACCTGTCGCGATTCAAGGGCGCCGTGCCGATCGAACTCAACGGACGCTCGCCGTTCCCGCCGATCGGCGACTTGCCCTATCTGTTCACGCTCCCGGCCTTCGGCTTCTACTGGCTGCTTCTGGCCGACGAGGCCGAGGCGCCGCGTTGGCATCAGCAGGTGCCTGAGGTCCTGCCCGACTTCGTCACCCTGACCACGAGGGACGGCCGAGTGACCACTGCTCTGTCAGGCTCGGGCGGCAGGCTGCTGGAATCGGATACGCTGCCGCAATTCCTGCGACTGCAGCGCTGGTTCGCCGGCAAGGACAGAACGATCGGTTCGGCCACGATCAAGCCGATCGCCGAGATCGAAGGCGGCCGCCACCTGCTGGCGGAATGCCATGTCGACTCCGGCGGCGAGGTCCAGCGCTATTTCATGCCGCTCTCCGCCCGGTGGGGCGAGGACAATCTCACCTTCGGAGCGCCGACCTTGTCCTACACGCTGGCGAAGCTCCGCCAGGGACCACGTCTCGGCGCCCTCGTCGATGCCGCCCATGACGATGGCTTCGGCCAGTCGGTGCTGGGTGCAATGAAGGACGGAAAGGACATCTCCGCCACGGGCGGGACGGTCCACTTCGACAACAACGGGCGCCCGGACGTCTATGCGGACGCAGGGGCTGCGCGCGCGCTTGGCGTGGAACAGTCGAACGTCTCCGTCGCTTTCGGCGACTCCATCATCTTCAAGATCTACCGGCGGCTGCGCGACGGCATCCAGCCGGAGGTCGAGATGGCGCGTTTCCTCACCAATGTCGGCGGCTTCGCACACATGCCGGCCTATCTCGGCTCGATCGATCATCAGGCGGACGGCGCCGAGCCGACCGTGCTGGCAACTGCCTTCGAGTTCGTCCGCAACCAGGGCGATGCCTGGGACATTCTGTCGGCGGCTCTCCAGCGCGACCTGGAGAACGAGGACATGATATCCACTGGCGTCGCCACCACGGATGGAGATGCCGAGCCCTTCTTCTTCCCGCTCAATCTTGGTGGACTGCTGGGCAGGCGGACAGCCGAACTGCACAAGGCGCTCGCCACGGAGACTGACGACGACGCGTTCCGGATCGAAAAGACCATCAAGGCGGACGTAAAAGGCTGGGTTACCGCCGCGCGCGCCGACCTTGAGGAGGCGCTGCATGCGCTGGAAGGCACGGACCGCAAGGGCGAAGCGGGCGAGATGATCGAAGCGGTCCTCTCCCGTCGAAAGGAGTTCGACGATCGCCTGACTGCCTGCCTTGGCCACGCGCCGAAAGGCGCGCGCTCGCGCGTCCATGGCGACTATCACCTTGGGCAGGTGCTGATTGCGGCCGACGACATCGTCATCATCGACTTCGAAGGCGAGCCGCGCCGATCGATCGAGGACCGACGCGCCAAGACGTCTCCGCTCGTCGACGTCGCCGGCATGCTGCGTTCGATCGACTATTTGGCTGCTGATGTGGTACGTCTGCGCGGGCCTCTGGCAATCCCGGCAGACGAACGCGCGCTCGCGCGTGCCATGCGGTGGCGGGAGGAAACGAGCCGTGCGTTCCTGGACGCCTATCGGGGCACCATCGCCGGCTGTCCGACGCATGCCGATGACGAACGGTTCGAGCGCGACATGCTTGTACTGTTCCAGATCCAGAAGGCGGCCTACGAGGTCAGCTACGAACTCGCCAACCGGCCGACCTGGGTCGACATCCCGCTGCGCGGGCTCCTCGACCTCCTCGAAACCACGGGAGCCGAAGCATGAGCATGGCGAACGCCAATACGTCCGCCCCCTCCGCCGCCGACATCCACGCCATCGTCGGTGCGCGGCACGGCAATCCCTTCGTCGTTCTGGGCATGCATGGCGGCAACGGCGATCCGGTTGTGGTGAATGTGTTCGCGCCTGAAGCGGGCGAAGTCGCCGTTGTCGATCGCGCGACGGGAGACGTTGCCGGTATTCTCGACCGCGTCCATCCGGACGGTTTCTTTTCCGCCACGCTCGACGGGCGCATGGAACGGTTCGACTACCGCCTGAGGCTCGTGGCGGGAGAACACAGCTGGACGATCGACGATCCCTATTCCTTCGGCCCCATCCTCGGCGAACTCGACGAATACCTGATGGGCGAAGGCCGGCACGCCGAACTCTACAAGCGGCTCGGTTCCCACCCGGCGGAGGTCGGCGGTATTCGTGGCGCCGTCTTCTGCGTCTGGGCGCCCAATGCGCGCCGCGTCAGCGTCGTCGGTCCCTTCAACAGCTGGGACGGTCGCCGCCATCCGATGCGCAAGCGGGTCGGCATCGGCGTCTGGGAACTGTTTGTTCCCGGGCTGGAGATCGGCGAGACCTACAAGTACGAGGTACTCGGCGTCCATGGCGAGGTCCTGCCGCTGAAGGCCGATCCGGTCGGCTTCGCGGCGGAGCAGCCACCGGCAACCGCATCCGTCGTCTGCGGCCTTCCTCGCTACGAATGGGGCGATGAAGGCTGGATGAACCAGCGCGAGGTTCGCCACGCGACGAACCAGCCGGTGTCCATCTATGAGGTTCATCTCGGCAGCTGGCGGCGCGGCGCCGACAACGAGATCCTCGACTACGACGCCCAGGCGGATCTCCTCATCCCCTATGTCCAGGAAATGGGCTTCACCCATGTCGAGTTTCTGCCCGTCACCGAGCATCCCTTCACCGGCTCCTGGGGCTACCAGCCGATCGGTCTGTTCGCACCGACGAGCCGTTTCGGCTCGCCCAAAGCCTTCGCTCAAATGGTCGACCGCTTGCATCAGGCCGGCATTGGCGTGATTGTCGACTGGGTTCCGGCGCATTTTCCCTCCGACGCGCACGGTCTCGCCAAATTCGACGGCACAGCCCTCTACGAGCACGAGGATCCGCGCCTCGGCTTCCATCAGGACTGGAATACGCTCATCTACAATTTCGGCCGTACGGAGGTGTCCAACTTCCTCCAGGCGAGCGCGCTGTACTGGCTCGACCAGTTCCACATCGACGCGCTGCGTGTCGATGCCGTCGCCTCGATGCTCTACCTCGACTACAGCCGCAAGGAAGGCGAGTGGATTCCCAACCGCCATGGGGGCAACGAGAATCTCGACGCCATCGCCTTCCTGCGCGAAACCAACCAGCGAATTCTCGAGCGCCATCCGGGCACGCTGACCATCGCCGAGGAATCCACGGCGTGGCCGGGCGTCAGCAAGCCGGTCGCCGATGGCGGGCTTGGTTTCGATTACAAGTGGAACATGGGCTGGATGCACGACACGCTCGCCTACATGAGCCTCGACCCCATCCACCGCCGGCACCACCATCATCAGATGACCTTCGGCATGGTCTACGCCTACTCGGAAAAATTCGTCCTGCCGATCAGCCATGACGAGGTGGTGCACGGCAAGGGCTCGCTGCTGGGCAAGATGCCGGGCGACCGCTGGCAGCGCTTCGCCAATCTGCGCGCCTACCTCTCCTTCATGTGGACGCACCCCGGCAAGAAGCTGCTCTTCATGGGCTGCGAATTCGGCCAGGAGCGCGAATGGAACCACGACCAGTCGCTCGACTGGCACCTGCTCGACGATCCCATGCACGCCGGCCTGAAAGCGCTGGTCCGCGACCTGAACGCGCTCTACCGGTCGAGTGCTGCGCTGCACGAACTCGATTGCGACCCCCAGGGCTTTGATTGGCTGGGCGCCGACGACGCGGAGAACAGCGTCTATTCCTTCGTTCGCCGCGGCCGTGACGGCGAACCGGTCGTGGTGGTCTGCAACATGACGCCGGTGCCGCGTCCCGGCTACCGGATCGGTGCGCCGAAGGATGGCGCCTGGACGGTTCGCCTCAACAGTGATGCACAGCAATATGGCGGTTCCGGCGGCGGAACGAGGGAACCTGTCATTGCCGACGCCGTTTCTTGGCACGGCAGGTCACATTCGCTGGAGCTCGACCTGCCCCCGCTCGCAGTGGTGATCCTCGCTCCACGCAACTAGGAGCAGCATGCGCCGAAACGGACAGATCAAGCCGGGCTCGCCTTTCCCGCTCGGCGCTCACTGGGATGGCTCGGGCGTAAACTTCGCCCTCTTTTCCGCCAACGCCACCAAGGTGGAACTCTGTCTCTTCGACGGCACCGGCCGTCGCGAGATCGAGCGGGTGCCTTTGCCGGAGTTCACCCACGAAGTCTGGCACGGCTACCTGCCCGACATACGGCCCGGCCAGCTCTACGGCTACCGCGTGCACGGCCCCTACGAGCCCTCCGCCGGCCACCGGTTCAATCCGAACAAGCTGCTTCTCGATCCCTACGCGCTCGAGTTGCGGGGCGAAATCCGCTGGCATGACGCCGTATTCGGCTACCGGATCGGACATCCGCGCGATGACCTCTCCTTCGACCGCCGCGACTCGGCCTTCGTCATGCCGAAATGCGTCGTGGTCGACCCGGCGGTGACCTGGGGCAACGACGTGCGCCCGGGCCGCCCCTGGGACGAGACGATCATTTACGAGGCGCATGTGAAGGGCATGACGGCGCTGAACCGCGAACTGCCGGAGCAGTTCCGCGGTACCTTCGCGGGCCTCGCCGATCCGCGCACCATCGATCACCTGGTCAAGCTCGGCGTGACCGCGATCGAATTGATGCCCTCGCAGGCCTTCTTCGACGACCGCCACCTGATCGAGCGCGGCCTCTCCAACTACTGGGGCTACAACACCATCGGCTTCTTCGCGCCGGCCACCCGTTTCATCGCTCCGGGCTCGGGCATTCACGACTTCAAGCTGATGGTGCGGCGGCTGCACGAGGCCGGCATCGAGGTCGTTCTCGATGTCGTCTACAACCACACGGCCGAAGGCAACCAGATGGGGCCGACGCTGTCCTTCCGCGGAATCGACAATGCCAGCTACTACCTGCTGGGCGACGACCCGCGCTATTATTTCGACACGACCGGCTGCGGCAACACGGTAAACCTGCGCAATCAGCGCGTGCTCCAGATGGTCATGGATTCGCTGCGCTACTGGGTTCAGGACTGCCATGTCGACGGCTTTCGCTTCGATCTCGCCAGCTCCCTCGGCCGCGACCGCGACAGCTTCGACCAGAACGCCGTTTTCCTCGATGCCGTGCGGCAGGATCCCGTCCTGTCGATGGTCAAGCTGATCGCCGAACCGTGGGACACGGGCAATGACGGCTACCAGCTCGGCAACTTCCCGCCGATGTGGGCGGAGTGGAACGACCAGTATCGCGACACCACCCGCGCCTTCTGGAAGGGCGACGAGGGAATCGCCTCCGACCTGGCGGGACGTCTTCTCGGTTCCGCCGGTGATTTCGAGAAACGCGGCCGCCGTCCCTGGGCAAGCATCAACTTCGTCACCGCCCACGACGGTTTCACGCTCATGGATCTCGTCAGCTACAACGACAAGCACAACGAGGCGAATGGCGAGGAAAATCGCGATGGTCATTCGCACAATCTTTCCTGGAACTGCGGCGCCGAAGGCCCGACAGAGGATGAGGAAATCATCGAACTGAGGGACCGGATGCGCCGCAACCTGGCTGCTACCGTTCTGTTGTCGCAGGGCACGCCGATGATCCTGATGGGCGACGAACTGGGTCGCAGCCAGGACGGCAACAACAACTCCTACTGCCAGGATGCCGAGATGAACTGGCTGCGCTGGGGGGAGGGGATCGATGAACGCGACCAGGCCTTCTTCGACTTCATGCGCAAGGTGATTGCGCTGCGCCTCGACCAGCCGCTGTTGCGCCAGCGCTTCTTCCTGCATGGGGATCCGCGGCCAAACGGAGCGAGCGGCGTGCACTGGCTGCGCGCCGACGGCGAGCAGATGGGTGATGAAGACTGGCACCAGCCGCACACGCGGGCCTTCGCCATGCTCCTTTTTAACGACGCGCAGAAGCTGCTGATCGTCTTCAATGCCCACTACGAAGATGTCGAGTTCACCTTGCCCGAAGACTTTTCGTCCGGCTGGCGCCGCCTTCTCGACACCGCCGACCCGCTCGTGGACGGCGAGGCGGTCGACGGGCCGATCGCAGCACACGGGCGGACGCTGATGCTGCTGGAGACGAGAGCGTGAACCCAGACATGCAGCAGCGGAGCGTCTCGCTCTCCTGGGGCGCACAGGTTCTCGACGGCGGCAGGGTTCGCTTCCGCCTGTGGGCGCCCGGACTGAAAGCTCTCACGCTCCGGGTGGCCGGCACCGATCGAGCAATGGCAAGCGTCGGCGATGGCTGGTTCGAACATGTCGCCGAAGGCGTTGCGCCTGGAGCCGAATACGCCTTCGTTCTGCCGGACGGCCTCGCAGTCCCGGATCCGGCGTCTCGCGCGCAGGCACGCGACGTGCACGGGCCGTCGCTGGTCGTCGACCCCGCCGCCCACGACTGGTCCGAGCCGGACTGGACCGGCCGTCCCTGGGAAGAGGCCGTCATCTACGAACTCCATGTCGGCACCTTCACCGACGAGGGTACCTTTTCCGCCGCCATCGGCAAGCTCGACCATCTCGCGACACTCGGCGTCACCGCCGTGGAGATCATGCCGGTCGCCCAGTTTTCCGGCGACCGCGGATGGGGCTACGACGGCGTCCTGCCCTACGCTCCCCACCGCGCCTATGGCGGCCCGGAAGGCTTCAAGGCCTTTATCGACGCCGCCCATGCGCGCGGCCTGATGGTGCTGCTCGACGTGGTCTACAACCACTTCGGCCCCGATGGGAATTACATCTCGCTCTATGCACCGGACTTCTTCCACCCGGAAGACCACACCCCTTGGGGAGCAGCCATCGCCTTCGACGCCGATCCGGTCCGGCGTTTCTTCATCGAGAACGCGCTCTACTGGCTCGACGAGTACAGGCTGGACGGCCTCAGGCTCGACGCTGTCGACCACGTCGCAGACGATCTCCTCGTGGAGATCGGGCAGCGGGTGCGCGCGCGGTTTTCGGACCGCCACGTCCACCTGACGACGGAGGACAACCGAAACGTCACTTTCCTGCACGACCGCGGCGAGCATGGTGCCGTCACCGGCTACACCGCCGAGTGGAACGACGACTTCCACAGCATCGCCCATGTCATCGCGACGGGCGAGACAGACGGTTACTTTGCCGACTTCAAGGATGACCCGACAGCCCTGCTCGGCCGCGCGCTGGCCGAAGGCTTCGCCTATCAGGGCGAGGTCTCGCCGCAATGGGACCGCCCCCGCGGGATGCCGAGCGCCCATCTCCCTCCGACCGCCTTCGTGGATTTCCTGCAGAACCACGACCAGGTCGGCAACCGTGCCTTCGGCGAGCGGCTGCCGCACCTCGCGTCGCCCGATCTGTCGCGCGTGCTGACCGCAGTTCTGCTGCTCTCGCCGCACATTCCCTTGCTCTTCATGGGCGAAGAGTTCGCCGAGGACCGGCCTTTCCTCTTCTTCACCGACTTCCACGGCGCTCTGGCGAAAGCTGTCACCGAGGGACGGCGAAAGGAGTTCTCGAAGTTTGCTGCCTTCCGCGATGGTGACGGCAATCGGAACATCCCGGACCCGAACGATCCGGCAACCTTCGCCGCCTCCAGGCTCGACTGGTCGAAGCCTGCACTCGGCAGCGGCCGGCTGCGGTTCGACCACCTCCGCCACCTTCTTGGAATCCGCCGCGGGTCGATTGTGCCGGCTCTCGCTTCTGCAGGTGGAAACACTGGCAGCATCCGCTCTGCACGGGACGGCGTCGTCGCGGTCGACTGGGTCCTCGGCTCGGCGCGGCTGCAGATGCGCGCCAATCTGTCGAAAGCGCCGCGGCGGGCGCCGGCCCTCGACGTTCCGCTTCTTCATGCCGATCCTGCGGAAACGGTCACGGTGCTTGCCGACGGCGTCGAATTGCCGCCGTTCTCCATTGCTGTCGGTTTCGCCTGACGATGGAACGCGGCCCGGACCGGTGGTAATCTGGGCAGCCGAAAGGCCAGACGCGAACATCCCCGTCGCCCGGCAGTTCTGGGTAGGGCGCTGTGGAACCGGACGAGAGAAAGGGACCTGCACCGATGAACATGAACCGAGACGAGCAACTGCGCCAGCGCGCCTACCGCATATGGGAAGCCGAGGGACGGCCGGACGGTATGGAAGCGGAACATTGGGCGCGCGCTGAACGCGAACTCGCCAGTGAGGAGACGGGCGTGAACCCCGCAAACGCCGCGCCTGCATCCCGAGTGCGGCGCAAGGTACCGGCGGCGGAGCCTGCTGCCGGCATCGTTGCCGACGGCGCGGCAAAGAAGGCCGCCCCGACCGCCAGAAAGCCCGCCGCTCCGCGCAAGAAGAAAGTTTGAAGCCCGCGCGAGACGCGCGCGGAATGACAGAAGGAGACGACGATGGCCGAGACCAGGGTTCTGACCGATCACCAGGAAATTCGCGAATGGGCGGCCGCGCGCATGGGATCGCCGGCGATCCGTCCGGCGGCGCCTTTGATCGGCAACAACGACCCGGTGCTGATGCTCGTCTTCGACCAGCAATCCTACGAGGATCAGGATCAGGGTGCCGACCGCCCGACGGATTTCGGTCGCCCCGAGATCGTCGAGTGGGACGAGTGGTTCACGCTGTTCGACGAGCGCAACCTCGGTCTCGTGGTTTCAAAGGAGATCGCCGGCCTGCGCGAGAGCTTCCACCAGCTCATTGCGCGCTAGGCGTGTGAAGCAAAGCGTCGCTACTGGCGGCGCCTTCCTGACGCTCGGACCGGCTGCGGTGCCCGTCAGGGCGTCGCTATCGGCGGCGCTTTACCGACGCTAGGGCAGGCAGCGTTGCCCTTCAGGACGTCGCCGCAGGCGGCGCCTTTCTCGGAGCATGTTTGCGGCGCTCTCGGCGCTTGCGTTGCTCTGCCTCAGCCCATCTTTCCGGACGAGAACATCGATGCGACGGGGTGAACCTGGGCGCGCTCCACCGTCGAGCGGCTTGAGGTCTCGCCCAGTTCCTCGAGCAGTCGCAGGCGCGCGCGGTTGAGGCGGCTCTTGATGGTGCCCATCGCACAACCGCATATCTCCGCCGCCTCGTCATAGCTCATGCCGAGGACGCCGATCAGCACCAGAACCTCGCGTTGCTGGTCCGAAAGCCGCGAGAGCGCGACGGCGATCTCGTGTCGCCTGGCCGACCATTCCTGCGTCGCATCGATGGCAGGCCGCGCCGCGGCATCGTCTGCGGCGCCGGGAGCTTCCCGGTTGGCAAGCCGTATACGGGTGTAGAAGGTATTGCGCATGATCGTGAACAGCCACGATTTCATGCTGGTGCCTTCCGCGAACTGATGGATCTTGGCGAGCGCCTTGGTAAGCGTCTCCTGCACGAGATCGTCGGCGTCGCTGGGATCTCGATAAAAGGTCCGGGCAAAGGCGCGCAAGGCGGGGATCAGACTGACGATCTCGTTGTCCGGTGACATTGCGCTCCACCCTCGGGAGCCACGCGCAGTGCGCGGCATGGCTCTACTGATACATGTATCGGTGCTCCCCCGTGCCCCATCCAACAATGCGTCTCCGGCGGGAAAGTTCCACCTGCTTGCTCGCCGTCAGCGCGAGTGAGGCCGTTTTTCTGCCACAGCCCTTATCGGGCGGATATTGCGCCTCATCATGAGGCGTTCGATCGAACGGCGGGCGCTCGCCGACCGGATCTGGCGGGCGGAGGTGGAGCGGGGCTTCAGGCGCGTCGGCCGCACGTCGCGGTCGAGATCGAACACTCGTTCCGCCGCAACGAGTCCGTCCTCGGACAGGTATGTGGCGACCACCGTCACCGTCAGCGTCGCAGCCTCGGTTCTGCCGGCTCCGTCCTCGCCTGCTCCGCCCGTCCCATCGGCCGCCTTGTCCATGAGGCTCTGGTAGGAGCCGATGTCGATCAGCTCGCCGCTCTGCAGCGGGCCCTGCAGCCACGCGCGGCGCGGGTCGACATCGTCCTGCGATGAGGTGGTATCGAGTTCGCTCAGCGAGCAGACGGTCGGGTGGTCCGCGTCACTCTCGTCCCCGAACGAGATCAGCACGGCCTCGATGTAAATCGCTTCCGCACTCATGTTGGCGACGATGCACCTCGCCTCAGCAGTCTGGCCGGCGCCCCGGTTGATCAGGATGCGCGGGCGTCGAAGCCGCCGGTAGTTGTTGTAGAGCAGCTGGAAGTACAGCGTCCAGACGAGCAGTGTCAGGATGCTCGCGAGGGCGCTGACCGCGCCGTTGTTGTTCTCCAGCCATTCCCACATGTCCCATATCCATCGTCGATCGCTGGCCTTGGTGGGAGCTCCGGTCCGCCTGTGCCGGTCGCCTCCGTCTCACGAATCCGCGGTCACGGTGAGACAGATGGCACTGCCTTCATGCCTTCCATGTCGCTCCGGAACGCTCTTGCTGCGGCGACGTTCCTCCCGGATCGAAACCGAAGGTCAGGAATGGACAGACATGGCACCACGCAGCTTCTGGAAGGGCTATCTGAAGCTGTCGCTCGTCACCTGCCCCGTGGCCATGACCCCCGCCACCAGCGAGAGCGAGAAGGTTCGCTTCCACTCCATCAACCGCGCCACGGGCAACCGGGTCCGCAACCGATACGTCGATGCGGAAACGGGAAAGGTGGTCCGGGACGAAGATCAGGTGCACGGTTTTCCGAAGGGCGACGACGAGTATCTCGTCGTCGAGGATGAGGAACTCGATTCCATTGCGCTCGAGAGCACCCATACCATCGACATCGAGACCTTCGTACCGCGTGATTCGATCGGCTGGATCTGGCACGACAAGCCTTACTTCCTGGTGCCTGACGACAAGGTGGGCGAAGAGGCCTTCGCCGTCATCCGCGACGCCATGCGCACCACGGGCATGGTGGGCATCTCCCGCGTGGTTCTCTTCCGTCGCGAGCGCGCGGTGATGCTGGAAGCCTGCGGCAAAGGTATCCTGGCCTGGACGCTGCGCTTCGGCGACGAGGTGCGCGAGGCCGACTTCGAGGGCGTCGAGCGCGAAAAGCCCGAGGCCGGGCTGATGCGGCTGGTCAAGAAGCTGATCGACGAGCGGACGAAGGACTGGGACCCGGCGATGGTGGAGGACCCGGTACAAGGCAAGCTCCTCGACCTGATCGAGGCCAAGCGCAAGAAACGGAAGCCGCCAAAGAGGGCGGCACCGGAACCGGTGCCGGTGACGCCGGACAACGTCGTCTCGATCATGGATGCGCTGCGGCGCAGCGTCGAACAGGAGAAGAAGGGCGCGAAGAAGAAATGAGCGACCGGACGGCTGGCCACCCAAGGCGCGGCTGCAGCCCCTTGCGGACCCGGCCGCTGCTCGTCACGCTGAGTGCCTGCCGCGACTCGCCAGCTTCTTTGCCGGCTTTCCCTTTGCTCCGATCGGTGCCTGCGCCTTGCGGAAATCGGCCCATGGGTCCGCAGGAAGATTCGCGAGCCGCGCGGCTGCGTTCATTACCGTGAAGGTGGCGGGGCCGATATTCGATCCAAGCTCATCCCACTCGATCGGCATCGATACCGCGGCTCCGTCGCGAGCGCGTGTCGAATAGGGCGCGACTGCGGTGGCGCCGCGGCCGTTGCGCAGATAGTCGACGAGAATCTTGCCTTTTCGCTTCGCCTTCGAAACAGTCGCGACGAAGCGCTCTGGACTGTCCGCCGACATTTCGTTGGCGATGCGCTTGGCAAAGCCTTTCACCTCGTCCCAGCCGGCCACAGGCTGCACGGGGCTGACGACGTGCAGCCCCTTGCCACCGGAGGTCTTGAGGAAGCAGGCCAGGCCTTCGGCCTCCAGCCGCTCGCGCACCTCGCGTGCCGCTGTCATCATCGCCTCCCACGTCACGCCCTCGCCGGGGTCTAGGTCCATGACGATCTGGTCGGGCTTCTCCAGATCGTCGAGCGAGGCCTGCCAGGGATGGATTTCCAGTACCCCACCCTGCACCAGCCCGATCAGCCCGTCGAAACCGTCGATGCCCACGATCGGTTCTCCAGATGTGTCCTGCGGATCGTGCAGCGTGAGAATCCGTGCATTCATCCCCTTCCACGCGTGCTTCTGGAAGAAGCATTGACCGCCGACGCCGCCCGGGCAGCGCAACAGCGCGAGGGGGCGATGCACGACATGGGGTGCCATGAACCTCCAGGCTTCGCTGTAATACGCTGCCAGTCCCTGCTTGGTGACGCCGGCATCCTTCCAGTATATCCGGTCCGGGTGCGTGAGTTTCACCGTCCACCGCGGCAGCGCATCCCCACCCTTCCGGGTGCCCCCATCCTCCCGCGTCACCGCTTCCGGCGCCTTGTCCTCCCGCAGCCCGCGGAAAGAGGCATGCCGCAACACGCCGTCGCCGGTCCAGGCCCGAAACTCGACTTCGGCCACCAGTTTCGGTTCGACGAAGCGCACGTTGCGTCGCGCCTCGGCCGACAGCGGACCGGAAAACGGCGACGTGTCGCGCACCAGCGGCTTCAGTTGCGCAAGAAGGCCTTCGGCGACCTTGCGCGAAAAGCCGGTGCCGACGCGCCCGGCGTGGATGAACGCGCCGCCCTGATGGTGACCGAGCACCAGCGACCCGATCGCCTTGTCCGACGTCGTGGAAGGGACATACCCGGCGACCACGAATTCCTGCCGCTCCGAGCATTTCGACTTGATCCAGTCCCGCCCGCGGCCCGGGCGGTACTTGCCGTCGCGCAGCTTGGAGATAACCCCCTCGAGGCTGAGCCGGCAGGCGTGCCGGAGGATCATCTCACCGTCCTCGTCGAAATGCTCGCTGAAGCGCAGGGCGGCCGGTGCGGCGTGCAGCACCCGCGCAAGTGCGGCCTTGCGGTCGATCAGCGCCGCGCCGGTCAGGTCGCGCCCGTCGAGATGCATCAGATCGAAGACGTAGTATACGAATCGGTCGGAGCGACCCTCCGACAGATCGGCCTGCAGGGCGGAGAAATCCGACGCTCCGCCACCGCCCTCGACCACCAGTTCGCCGTCGATCACTGCCTCCGCGACCGGCAGCGCGGCCAGCGCATCGGCCACGGCGCCGCCGAAGCGATCGGTCCAGTCGAGCCCGCTTCGGGTCAGCAGCCTCGCCTTGCCATTGGCGACATGTGCCTGAAGGCGGTAGCCGTCGAACTTGATCTCGTGGATAAAGCGATCTCCCGATGGAGCCTCGGCCCGCAGCGTCGCCAGTTGCGGCTCGATGAACCCGGGCATCGCCGTCTTGCGGCCGCCCTTCGCCGGAGCGGCGGCTTCTGCCTCGGCTTGGCTGGCGCCATTGTCGCCTGCATCGGCGGCCGGCGCCTTCGCCTTGCTGCCCGCTGCCGCCTTCACGCCGCGTACCGGCCGCGCACTGGCCTTGGCAGCCGAACGCTTCGTCGTCTGCTCCTCCTCCGGGGCTTTCGCGATCCTGCCGGTCTTCGACGACCATCCTGGCTTCTCGTTCTCCACGTCAGCGATGACCCGGCCCGTCTTCACCGATTCCGGTCGTTCTTCCAGGATATCGGGTTCGTCGGTGCCACGGGCGAAGTCGTCGTCGCCCTTGATCAGCAGCCAGTTCTCCCGCTTCTCGCGGGGCTTTCCCGCCATCCGCACCAGATGCCAGCGGCCACCAAGCTTCTCGCCCGTCAGCTCGAAGTCGAGATGGCCTTTCCTGTAGCCCTTCTCAGCGTCGCCGATCGGCGCCCAGGTGCCGCGATCCCAGACGATCACGGTGCCGCCGCCATATTCGCCTATCGGGATCGTGCCCTCGAAGTCGCCATACTCCAGGGGATGATCCTCGACATGCACGGCCAGCCGCTTTTCGCCGGGCAGGAGGCTCGGTCCGCGCGTAACAGCCCAGCTGCGCAGCACGCCGTCCACCTCCATGCGGAAGTCGTAATGCAGCCGCCGCGCCGCGTGCTTCTGGATGACGAAGGAGCGCCCGCCCGTTTTCGGCGTCGCAGCGCCCTCCGGTTCAGCCGTCTTCTTGAAGTCGCGCTTCTTCCGGTAGATATCGAGCGCCATTTCAGCCCGCCTTCTTGCGCGGCGCCGTCTTGGGCGGCGCGCGCGTCGCTGCCGTCTTTGCGGATGCGGCCGGCTTGCTCTTGCCGCTCGCCTCGGCGCTGCGCCGCAGCGCCTCCATCAGATCGACCACCTTGGCCTTCGGCTTTGGCGTGGCTGGCTTGAGCGCTCGACCTTCCATCTTGGCCTTCACCAGTTCCGCCAGCGCGGCGTCGTAGCGATCGTCGTAGTCCGATGGGTGGAATTCGCCCTTTTTCGTCTCGATGATGTACTTCGCCAGGTCGAGCATTTCGCCCTTAATCCCGATGTCCGGCACCTCTGTGAAGGCGTCCTGTGCCGAACGCACCTCGTAGTCGAAGTTGAGCGTGTTGGCGATCAGGCCCGGCCCCTGCGCCCGCAGAAGCACGGTGCGGACCCGCCGGAACAGCACCGTCCGGGCGATCGCCGCGACGTTCTTCGCCCGCATCCCCTCGCGGATCACCGCGAAGGCGCTCTCCGACACCGCGTCCGACGGCGCCACGTGGTAGGGCTTGTCGAAATAGACCGTCTCGATCTCGGGGCAGGTCAGGAACGCCTCGATCCGCAACGTCTTGTCCGCCTGCGGCACCGCGTCGGCGATCTCGTCCGGTTCCAGGATGACATATTGTCCCGAGCCGAGCTCGTAGCCCTTCACGATGTCGTCGCGCTCGACCGGCTTCTCGGTTTCCTCGTCGACATACTGGCGCTGGACCCGGTTGCCCGTCTTTCGGTTGAGAATGTTGAAGGACACCCGCTCAGACGTCGAAGCCGCGGCATGAAGCGCCACCCCGCAACTCAGTTCGGCGACCTGCAGATGGCCTTTCCAGACAGCTCTCGATGCCACGGCATGTTCCTTTTCGCCGGGCAGAACGTCCACTGCAGGCCGATGTTCCGCAGGGGCGTCGCGCGGGCAGGAACCTTCCTTGCTTCGCCGTGTTGCGGAGGGAAATCACATTCAGGGAAACAGCAATGCCCCGCCTGATCTACGAAGTCGTGCAGCACGACGAAGCCTGGGCCTACAAGGTCGGCGACGTCTTCTCCGAACCCTTCGCGACACGCGAGGAGGCGCACGCCGCAGCCGAGCAGGCCGCGGCCAATCACCGTCTCGCCGGCCCGGACGAGCACATCGAGTACCAGGATCCGGAGGGCGGATGGCACGAAGAGGACGAGGACGGCGCCGACCGTCCGGACACCGGCGTTGCCGATCCGCAATGAGCAGCGGCAGTCTGCCCGTTTCACCTGCCCCCTAGGATCGCCTCGGAAACGGCCGTGACAGGAAGCGTGAGCCGCACAGGCCGAACCGCCAGGGCACGTCGACCGCCTTGCTGATACCGATCCGCGGCCCCGTGACGACGGCGGGCCGCCCGGAGGCAATCGCCAGCCGCAACGCCCCCTGGCCGATGGGCCTCCCGTTCTGCGCCTGGTCTAGTGCCAGCGCCTGACAGAGCTTGCCGGGTCCCGAGCAGAGCGCCCGGACGTCCTCCAGCCCCCGCCGCCGCACCATGGCGGGAAGGCCTGTTGTGGGCTCCAGCGCTCGCACCAGTACCGCAGAGCCTGGCGCGCAGACCACGTTGAAGCACCAGTGGATGCCGTAGGAGCGATAGACATAGGCGTGGCCGGCCGGACCGAACATTGCCGCATTTCGCGCGGTCGGGCCGGAAAAACTGTGCGATGCAGGGTCGTCGGCAGCATAGGCTTCGGTCTCGACCACCAGGCCGCCAACGCCGTCATGGGTCAGGAGCGCGCCGATCAGATCGGCTGCCACTTCGTGCGCCGGCCGGTCCAGGAAGCCCGCCAACCCCCTTGCCTCCATCATCGTCACCTTGTCTGCCATCCTGATGATCAGCCGGGAGCCCGGTCTGCGCGAGTTCCCTCCTCTTCCGTAGCATCCGGTGCCGGATCGCGGAACAAGCCGCCGCTGCGCGAATTTAGGATGTCACGAAGCCGCGGCGAGCCTTCGCGGCGGTAAATGGGAGCGACAGTGTTCGATGCATATACGGTTCGAAATCCGTCGAACGCCCTGCGGCGCAGGAGGGCGCACCTGTCGGAGTCCGGCGCAGTGTCCGTTGGCCTCGGGCAACGGCAGTCTCGGCGGCGGCTTCCGCCTGTCCGATGGAGGTGACTGACCTGCGCGGCATCGACTCGATATCCATGGTGGCCGCGACTCCCGAAATGGCAGCTGCGCGTGCCGAGCTTGCCTATGTCAGCGACACGGGACCGGGCATTCGCCGCCGTCGCGCTGGGAAGGGCTTCGCCTATTTCCAGCCGGGCGGTGGAAAGCTGCAAGATGCGAACGCGCGTGCGCGCATCCGCGCGCTCGCCATCCCGCCCGCCTGGACCGACGTGTGGATCTCGCCCGATCCTGACGGTCACATGCAGGCGACCGGCCGCGACCAGAAGGGTCGCAAGCAGTATCGCTACCATCCGGGATGGACTGCCTGTCGCGACGAAGCGAAGTTTTCGTCGCTGGTCGCTTTCGCCTCCGTCCTGCCGAAGATAAGGGACCGCATCGACCACGACTTGCGCCGCCCCGGCGTCCCGCGCGAGCGCGTGCTCGCCTCCGTCGTCTGGCTTCTCGACCGCACGCTGATCCGGATCGGCAACGACGTCTATACCCGCCAGAACGAGAGTTTCGGGCTGACCACGTTGCGCCACCGGCACGTCCGGATCGAGGGCCAGCAGATCCGGTTCTCCTTCGTTGGCAAGTCGGGGCAGGAGTGGAAACTCAAGTTGTCCGACCGGCGCATCGCCCGTATTGTCGGCACCATCGAGGAACTGCCGGGACAGCATCTGTTCCAGTACATCGATGGAGATGGGGAACGTCGGCCGGTCCATTCGCACGACGTCAACGCCTATCTGCGCGAGACCGCCGGCCCGCAATTCACCTCCAAGCACTTCCGGACCTGGGCTGCGACCACTGGCGCGGCGGTGCGCTTCGCCGAACTGGAACCGCCCCAGACGAAACGCGATCTCGCCCGCGTCACCAATCAGGTGGTCGATCAGGTGGCGGGGCGCCTTCACAACACCCGCGCCGTCTGCCGCCGCTGCTACATCCACCCGCTCGTCGTCGAACGCTGGGAGCAGGGCGTGATCGGAGAAGAACTTGCACAGATCCGCCGCCGCAACCGCAAGCCCCTCCAGGGGCTGGACGAGGACGAATCCGCCGTTTTGCGCTGGCTTCGCACCCATCACCAGCAGTAGCGCGGCCGCACCAGGCAGTGCGAACGAAGAAGGGCGGCACCGTGCACCGCCCTTTTCGATCTGTACTCCGTCTGGCCGGAGCTCTTAATCCGGCCAGTGCACCTTGTGCTCGGTATCGGGGGTTTCCATTGCCTCGACAGTCACGATTTCCGGGTCGAAAGCCGCGTGGCCGCGCAACTCGCGGAACTCAACCGGTGGTGCGTCGTAGGCCCACATCGCCCTGTCGGCGGCTTCGCCGACCGCGCTCACCCGCCAGTGCCGCATCAGATGCCCGGCATCCTCGCCGTCTCCCGGCTGTTCCTGCAGGAACTCGAAATAGATGTGCTCGAAGGGAATGAAATAGACGTCGCGCCGCCCGGCTTCGCTCACCCTGAGCGCGGCATCCGTCGAGGCCACCATGGCGTCGCGAAACATCACGTTCACCTTTCCCCGGAAGCGCTCCACCCGTTTCGTATCCATCGCGTATCCTCGCTGTCTTTCTCGTTTTTCCACGGCCGTCGCTGCTCAGGCGTCCGACTTGTGCTCGGGCTTGCCCTTGCGCTTGGTCGACGCCATTTCCGAAAGCTCCTTCTCGGACATGGTTTTCTCCATGCTCTTCGAGGCACCCTTCAACTGACTTTTTTTCGTGTCTCCGCGCTTGGCGGAAAGCGCGGCGCCCGCAGCCTTCTGCTGCGCCTTCGACATTGCCGGCATGACTGCATCTCCTTTGCCCGGGCGTCCGGAGCGGTCCGCGACGCGACTTCGCAGAACGAACGGCGGCGCGAAAGGTTCGATGCTTCGAGGAATGACTCGGAACCGGCACCCTCTGGCGGCGTTTAGGCAGTGTTTTCAGGAGTTTTCAGCATGCCCCCAGCCAGCCAGGCCAGTCTACGCGTTGCTCCGGATGGGCTGGCGGTCGCCGAAGCTGTGGCGCCGGACCGCAAGAATGTCCGCCCCCGCGGCGGACCCATCCTGCGCCCCGGTCGAAACTGCTGGAAGATCGCGCGCGCCAGGCGGGCAACCGTGCTTGTCGACGGAGCGGACTACTTCGCCGCGTTGGAGAAGGCCATCCGCAAGGCGACGCGCTCCATCGTCATCCTCGGCTGGGATTTCGACGGCCGCATCCGGCTGCGTCCCGACGCCGACGCGACGGAGTCGCCGCCGCTGGGGCAGCTTCTGCGTGCTCAGGTTGAGGCAAATCCAGAGCTCGAGGTGCACATTCTCGTCTGGAGCGAGTCGATCGTTCATACGCCGGGCTCGACCAGGGAGATGCTGTTCGGCGCGGACTGGCAGGATCATGCGCGCATCGCGGTGAAGCTCGACACCTACCACCCCATCTACGCGGCCCATCATCAGAAGATCGTCACGATTGACGACTGTCTCGCCTTCTCGGGCGGCATGGATCTGACGGTCGGTCGCTGGGACCGTACGCCGCACCAGGCGCATGATCCGTTGCGGGTCGATCCTGACGGCAAGTCCTACCCGGCGGTCCACGACGTGCAGATGCTGGTCGATGGCGACGCCGCCTGCGTGCTGGCCGAGGTCGCGAAGGACCGCTGGCGCAATGCGACCGGCGGCGGCGCGCCGCTCGACTGCGACTGCAGTCACGATTACTGGCCCGAGGGCGTCGCGCCCGACTTTGTCGATATCGACGTCGCGGTAGCCCGCACCCTGCCGGAGTATCTCGACACGGAACCGGTGCGCGAGGCGGTTGATCTGACCATCGACGCCATCGAAAGTGCCCGCGACACGATCTACATCGAAGCCCAGTATATGACCTCGTCGCTGCTGGGCGACGTCATCGAGCGAAGGCTTCGCGCCCTCGACGGGCCGGAAATCGTCGTGGTGATGGCGCATGAGTGCCATGGCATCATCGAGAAATGGGTGATGGGCACCAACCGGGACCGGCTCATCCGTCGCCTGCGCCAGGCCGATCGCTACGGCCGTCTACGCATTCTTTACCCCGCCATCACCGAAGGCGGAGAGACGAGCCAGGTCTTCGTCCATTCCAAGGTCATCGTGGTCGACGACCGCTTTCTGCGGATTGGTTCGTCCAACCTCAACAACCGCTCCATCGGCCTCGACACCGAATGCGACGTTGCGGTGGAGGCAAGGAACGGCGCACAGGCGCGTGCGGTGGCACATCTGCGCGATCGGCTGATCGCCGAGCATATCGGCGTCGCGCCCGAACGTCTCACCTTGGAGATCGAGCGCCGCGGCTCTTTGGTTGCAGCGATCGAGGGGCTTGGCGGCGGAAGACAGCGTTTGCTGTCCTTCGAGGCGATGTCCGACGAAGGCCCGTCTCATCCGGTGCCGGGAACCCGCCTGCTTGACCCGGTGCGACCCTACCGTATCCTGCGGCTGTGGGACCGCTTCTGGCGCAAGCGCAAGCACAGCCGCTGAACCGTCAGCCGCGCGGGGGGCTGCTAGGGTTCCGGTCGCAGCCGGCATGTTTGCTGTTTCTTTCGGCCTCACCGGAGGCGAACGAGGAACTCGCTCACGACAAGGCTCGCCGCGCCGATCGGCAGCGGCAGCAGGAAATAGACGAAGCGGAAGATCAGCACCGCGCCGATGACGCCCTCTCCCGGTATCATGTGCAGCACGGTGGCTTCGATTACGCCAAGCCCGCCCGGTACATGCGCCAGAAGGGCGGCCGTGTTGGCTGTGACGTAGGCGGTGGCCACCGCCACATAGGGCACCTCGGCGAAACCGGCGACGGCCTGGTGCAGGCAGGCCGCCACGAGCGCGAAATTCAACGCCCCCACCCCGACCTGCGCGAGCGCGAGCTGGAGGCCGGGCAGGCGAAACTCCCATTTGCGGACGGTGATGGGTCGCCTGACGAAGGCGGAGGCGACGACATAGCTGGCGACCAGCAGCAGCAGGCCCGCGCCGGCGGCACGCACCAGAACCGTGTCGAGCCCCGTCAGATCTGCCGCACCGCCCGGCCGGGCGAGCAACGCACTTCCTCCGAGCGTCATCAGGCCGATCGACACCGTCAGTCCTGAAAACAGCACCAGCTTCGTAACGTCCTCCACGCTCAGGCCCCACCGCGCGTAGAAGCGGTAGCGGATTGCTCCGCTGGAAATGCCGGCAAAACCGATCGAATGTCCGAGCGACAGCGCGGTGAAGGAAGTAAGCGCTGCCTTGCGCCACGGCAGTCGGTGTCCGGCATATCGAAGACCCAAATAGTCGAACAGCGTCAGCGTCAGGTAGCTGGCCGCCATGAAAACGACCGAGCCCGCCAGACGCGCGCCTGGGACGCTCGTCACCGAGGCGACGATTTCGCCATAGCTGTAGCCCGACAGGGTCCGGTACAGGAGGTAGCCGGCAAGGATCACCGCGGCGAGCGCGATCCAGGTCGACCACGACAGGCCGAGAGGCTTCCTGGCTGTCTGCTTCTGGTCCTGAGAGGAAGTTGCTTCGGAAAGAGGCGGCGCTGAAGTGTCGGTCAAGGTCGTGCCTTCGTTGAAAGCAGCACAACGCCTCAACGCGTGAGGCGATCCGGTGGCGAACGCACGAAATCGCCGCCCCGCGAGACCGGTTCGGCGGCAATCTGCCGGTCGATGACCAGCTCGGCGACCAGCGGCAGATGATCCGAAGCCGCGCGGCTCAGCACGCTGCGATGGGTGTCGGCAGATGGGACCGAGAAGTGGCTGCTGACGAAGATATGATCGATCCGGAAGACCGGGAAGCCCGAGGGGTAGGTACGACGTGGGCGCCGCCGTTTCGGCGAGCCCAGCTGGTGCGCATCGCGCAGGTGCCGGCGGATCATGCCGCACACCGTGCCGTGCGGAAACGAGTTGAAGTCGCCCGCGAGCACCAGCGGCACGGCCGGGTCTGCGTGACCGAGCCATTCCGGCCCCAGCAGGCAGCGGGCCTGGGCGCGCCGCTCCCAGCGACGGAGGCCGAAATGGGTGTTGATGACGTTGATCGCACCGCCATCCACCTCGATCTGCGCCCAGATTGCACTGCGCGGCTCGATCCGCGGCTGCCGTTCCAGCCCCGGCAATGCGCTGGCCTTGATGACCTTGGAGGGAAGGGCGGTGATGATCGCATCGCCATACTCCTCCTCCATCACCTTCAGCGCGGGATGAAAGTGGACATTGCCCATGCCGAGTTCGCGGGCAACGGCCTCCGCCTGGTCTATCCCGCCGCTTCGGACGCGGCGCACGTCGAGCTCCTGCAGGGCGACGACGTCAGCCTTCGTCTCCGCGATCACCTCCGCGATCCGACCGGGCGAAAGCCTTCCGTCGACGCCGAGGCAGCGATGGACATTGTATGTGACGATTCTGAGCCGGCTCATGAACTAGCGATCTCGGCCGGTCCGGTCATTCGTCCTCCGGGACCGCCGAGGGAGGAATGATGGGCGTGACACCGGCATCGGGCGCCGGCTCGACCATTTCCGGATCACCGACGGCCGGAGGCGAGAGCACCCCACCACAACGATCGAGCGTGGCCGATAACGAGGAATCCGCTTCGCTGCTCGTATTCTGCTCTCCGTTTTCGAGAGGAGTGGCAACTGCGTCGTCACCGGGCACGACCTCGCAGGGCTCCGCCCCCGTCTTGAAGTCAGGCGTCTGCGACGTCGGTGCCTGCTGCGCAGGCGCGGAAGTGATGGAAAGAGTTAGAAGGGCGATGCTGCCCGCAACGAGGGTTGAGAGGCGGGTCATGATCGGTCTTCCTTTCCTTGTTCGCAGTCTAAACGGCTCGACCTCAGCCCTGTTCCAGCCTCGATGAACGGCGCAGTCAGGAGGCTGATGCAGAACTCGGCGGATTATGTGCTTCGGCTGCGAATTGACGACGCGTCGGCGAGATTTCCTGCCTCACGTGCCGCCCGAACGAGGGCATCCCGCGCATCGACTGCCGATCGGTGCCCGTCGACGACCTTCAGCGCCGCATCGATCGCCTGTTCGTGTTCGATGCCTCGCACAGGCCAATCCGTAGCCGAAAGCACCTCGAAGGCCTCCTTTGCGGTGCGGACCGTGACCGGGCCGCCCGGCCCGGAAAGTTCTACCGGCTGCTCGAACTCGATCGCCATCGTCAGGCCCCGCTTGCCGCGTACCGGGTCGGGAACGGCGAGGGGCCTGGCTGTGGCACCGGGTCCGGCGGGAGAGGTCCGGGCGCCGGCGTCGGCCCGGGCATGGGGATCGGCTCGGTCCCGCGGTTCCCGCTGTGCACTGACAGGTACTGCCTGGAGTAGCGGTGGCTGGCCATGTCGGCATTCCTTCCTTGAGGGGTTGTCTCACCCGGTTAATCGGGCCTTCGCAGTAAGGTTCCGGAAAGTCGCTGCGGCGGGGTGAACAAACGGTGCGCTGCGTCGTTGCGTAAACGCATGACCGGAAAGGAAACCATGATGAAAAAGACCCTCCTCGCCATTCTTCTGGCCAGTGGCTGCGCCGTTTCCGCTGCGCACGCGCAGGCCGTCTCCGCCTCGGCGAACATGATCAATCTTGAGGAACAGGAGGTCGGCACCGTCACGTTCCAGACCACGCGCTCCGGCATGTTGCGCGTGATCGTCGAATTGACCGATCTGCCGCCCGGCACGCTTGGCTTTCACGTCCACGAGACCGGCGAATGCTCGATCGCAGACTCCTTCGCATCGGCCGGCGGTCATTATGCCGGCGAGGCGAGCCATGGCGTCGAGAGCGAAGACGGTCCCCATCCCGGCGACTTCCCCAACGTCAATGTCGCGGAGAATGGCGTCGTCAAGGTCGAGTTCTTCACCGATCGCCTGTCGCTTGGCGAAGGCGAGAATCCGCTGATGGACGAAGACGGATCCGCCGTCGTCGTTCATTCCGGGCAGGACGACTACACGAGCCAGCCGTCCGGCGACGCTGGCGACCGGATCGCCTGCGGCGTCATCCGCCAATAACCGGACCCTACGCCGCCCGACCGGCCGACGATCACGAGGAGGCTCTCGAGATGGCAGTCCGTGGCAACGAACGGCAGCGGGAGTTCAGCGGCAAGAAGGTGCGACAGGGTGAGATCATCCTGTGCACCCCCTTGCGAAAAGCCATTTTCATTGGTGGGCTGGCGGCCTCGTCGTCCTGAGCGCCCTTCTCGGCTTCGCCGGCGTCTGGTGACGTTGCCCCGGCTTGAATACCGGCACGACGGGACGGCCACTGACTTGCAGACTGTGCCCGCGCCAATAACAAATGTTACTCCGCGGTGCGAACTTTTCCGGGGGCGGCTCGTTTGGAGAGGGCGCTCGCTCCTCCCAGGGCGCCCGAGACCGGCGGCGCCTTTCCTCTCGGCACCCCAGTGGCGCCGCCGGTCTCTCTTCGACTCCTCGCGGGCATCACCGTGTGTCCAAAAGTCCCTCGCGCACCAGCATGTCCAGCGCGTCCGCGAACCGGGTTCCGTCCAGTGCGGCGTCGCGGGCCTGCCGGAGATTGTCTTCGAGATCCGCGCGCTTGACGTCTCGCGCGAGTGGATCGGAGGCCGCGCGGCGGGCGAAGGCCATGTAGTCTTCGCCCTCACGTCGGGTCATTGCGTCCACCGCACGGACGATCGGCTGCGGAAAGCCCTCGGCCACAAGCCTCGCGACCGTCCAGTCCGCGTTCTTCTCGACGACGTCGTGGAGAAAGGCGACCGTTTTTGCCTGTGTGCCGGCCACGTCGGCCGCCACCCGTCTGCAATGGTCGAGCATCGGCAGGCCCGTCTTGTCGGTCTGGCCCTCATGGGCGCTGGCGGCAATGCCGATGGCACGCTCGAGCATCCTTGCGGTGGTCGGGTCGCTCATCTCAGAGCCCAAGTTTCTCCTTCAGCGCGTCGATCCGCCGGGATGCCTCGGCTTTGCTCAGCGTCTCATCGTAACTGTCGGGATCGTGCGCCTGCTCCGACAGGGTCTTGAGATAGGAGCGCTGCGCACCGGTCATGGGCTCGTCCCCGCTGACCCAGTCGTCCGGATCCTTGCGGGTGTTGGAATCGTCCGCGACCTTCGGATTGTTGTCGTCGATCATGTTGGCCTCCTGATCGCGGGAGAATGCCGCCGTATGGCGCCTGGTTCCGGCGCGTGCGCGGAAACCGGCGGCTCGCCGGTTCTAGTAATCCCGCTCGTAGAAAAGCCCCAGGCTCGAATCGCCGTCCGACCCGACAGAACCGCGCGCCTTCAGATCTTCGGTGATGTCGAGATTGATCGTCCCCCGCGTCGAACCCGCAGCTCCGGCCTCTACCCCGAGATAGACGTTGTCGCGGATGTACCGTCCCGCCCGCACCGCCGTGTTGCCCTCGCTGTCGGTGATGATGTCGAGATCGTCGAGGCCGGTCGCATCGCGCAGACTGCCGACCAGTGACGTGTTGGACCCGCCAGCGAGTTCCGCGGCGGCAGCCGCGAGCTGTGCGATCTGCAGGGCAGACAGTTCCGAGATGGAACGATTGAAGATCAGCCGCGCCAGCACCTCGTCCTGCGGCAATTCCGGCTGCGACGAGAACGAGACCTGAGGGTCGGACACCCGGCCGCGCACCGTCACGAACACGGTGATGTCGTCGCTCTCGCTGCGCGCCACGAAGTCGATGAAAGGATCGAGGTCGCCGACCAGCGTCACGCTGCCCTCGTCGAACGTGATGCGCTGTCCGAGTATGGAAAGTCGCCCGCGGATCAGGTTGAAGGCACCCACCGGCTGGATGTCGGTGACCGGGCCGGTCAGCCGCACCTGACCGCCGAGTTCGGCGTCGAGGCCTCTTCCGCGCACGAAGACCTGGTTTGGCGCGCTTACCGTCACGTCCAGGCGTGCGACGCTCGGCCGCGCCGAGGGCATCGGCGTGCCGTCATTGGCACGCGCGCGTTCCAGCGTGGCGCGGACGGCTGGCGGGGGATTGACGTGGATCACATCGATCGAGGCCGGTCCGCCGCCGATATCGCCCGCAATCGAGATTTCCGCCCGCTCGACGGAGACCTGCCCCGAGATAAGTGGGTCGCGCGCCAGCGCGCCGAAGATGGATAACGATGCGTCCACCGTCGCCACCACGAGTTCGCCGTCGGTATAGCGGGCGTCCAGCAACTGGATGGTCAGGTCGGCGGGGAAGCCATCGGCGAGCGAGATCGTGCCGTTGGCCACCACGCGTCCGCCACCGGCCACCGACGCGCTCAACTGCGTGATGGTCACCGCCTGCGCGTCGAGGCTCGCCGACAGCGCGATGTCGTTCAGCCGGACGTTCGCTTCCGGGTCGACCGCCGATGCGCCAGCCGTCGAGATCGCTCCGGTGACGACCGGATCGGACAGGCTGCCGGCGACGCGGATGTCGAGCACCAGCGTCCCGCTCACCTGCGTTCCCCGGTCGATCAGGAAGCGGTTGGCGAGTTCGAGCGGAACCTGGCCGTTGGCCGAGACCGCCAGGCCCGGACCCGACAGCGGCACGGTGCCGCTCGCCGTCAGCGACAGGCCGCGCGGACCAGTAGCCGCCGCCGACGCAAGTGTGATCGTCCCGTCGCCGTATCGGCCGGATGCGGTGAGCCCGAGCGGCGCCACGCCGAGTTCGACCAACTGCGCGGAGGCGAGATTGCTGCCGGACAGTTCGAAGCGGGCGGCGGGATCGGCGAGGGGACCGGTGACGGTCGCGTTGCCCGTGACGATGCCGGACAGCGACTGGCCCGGCAGCATCGGGTTCAGTGTCGCCAGCGGGAAGCTCTGCAGGGCCACGTCCAACGAAAGCGACCCATCGCCCAGCGGAACACCGCCGCTCGCCTGGGCGCGGAAGCCTTCGGGGCCGGACACCGTGGCGTCGACGTCGAGCCGGTTGCCGCTGGTCGTGCCACGCGCGTCGACCGAAAGCGTCGTCAGCCCCGCATCGCGCAGCGCTGCGGCGGTCAGCCCGCGGCCTGAGACGTCGAAGCGCACGTTCGGTGCGGAGCGCGAGCCGCCCACGACCGCCGTTCCGTCGATCGTGCCGCCCAGCCCGAGGTCCGGCCGGATGGCATTGGCGATCGACAGCGGCACCTGCTCCAGGCGCGCCGAGATGTCGATGCGTTCCGCGACGGTGCCCGTGGCGCTGATGGTGCCGCCGCCCACGTTCATGGCGAACGCGTCGATGGTCAGGTCCTGGCCCTCGACGCGCAGCGATGCCGTCTGCGAAAGCCCCGCGGTGAGGTCCCGCCAAACGAGGTTCGCCTGTTCCAGCGTCAGTCTGAAACCCTGTCCCTCCGGCGCGAGCGCGCCGGTCGTGTCGATCGTGGCGCCGTTGTCGAGTCGCGCCTGCGCGGAAAAGCCGGTGGAGTCGCCGTCGCGCTGCGCATTGGCTGTCAGCGTAGCGATATCGATTCCCGCGGCCGTCAGGTCGCGAGCCTCGATGCGCCCCTGCACGGCGGGCACGCCGAACAGGTCGGCCACTTGCGCCTGCGCTGTTGCCGCGCCGATGCGCGTGTCTTCGTAGACGAGGCCTTCGACCTCGGCGTTGACGGTCGCGGACTGGCGCCCGTCGACGATCGCCAGATCGATATCGGCCCGGATAGCGCCGCTCGCGTCGGCGAGCGCCAGCGCTGCTGCGGTCGAGACGTTCGGAGCGTCCAGTTCGAGAGCCCCCGAAAACAACCCCGCCTCCGTCTGCGTGACGCTGCCGGTGAGCACCGCGCCTGCCGTCTCGAAGCGCAGGTCGCTCAGGCGCCGCTCGCCGTTCGCCGACGCCACCTGTGACCGCAGGCTGACGCGCGTGCCGTCCAGGAAGGCATCGCCGGTGACGCTGCCGGCGAGCGCGCCTTCGCTGAGCGTGCCGTCGAAGACGATTGCGGCGCCCCGCAGCGATCGGTCTGTCAGGGATCCCGAAGGCACGCGCGCCTCGAAGTCGAGCGCGATGACACCTTCGGCGCCTTGGGCGGTGCCGGTCGCGGTCAGGCGGCCATCGAGGTCGTCATGGATGTCCGACAATTCCTCGACCGAAAGATCGAAGCGGAAATCCGCGCCGCCGGTGGCGATACGGCCGTCGGCGGTGAGGGTCGCCTGTGGGTTCTCGAGCCGGAAATCGTCGGCGACGAAACCTGCTTCGCCACGGGCGATGCGGCCCGAGATGGTGGTCGTGCCCGACAGCAGATTGTCCGCGGTCGTGTCGTCGATTCTCAGCTCGGTCGCCTGTCCGTCGAGCGTCAGGTCGAAGGCACCCGACGCCGGGCGCACCTCGCCGCTCGCCGTCAGCCGCGCGCCGCCGCCGAGTTCGCGCCCGGCAAGGCCGGAGAAGGGAGCGATGCTGGAGGCTTCGATACCGAGGTCGCCGTTGAAGGCGCCTTCCAGCAACGTCCCCGCGGCGGTGAGGGAGAGAGCCCGCCCGTCCACCGAAGCCCGCTCGATGCGCACCGGCTGGCCGGCGCTCCACGCGCCGTCGATCGCCAGCTCGATCTGGTTGCCCAGCGCCTCCGCGATGTCCTCGCGCGTTGCCTCGATGCCGCTCGCCTGTCCGTTCACCTCGAAGGTGATGCGACGGCTCGTGGGGTCGTCGAGGCTGCCGACGAGTCCGCCGAGGTCGAGCGCCACCGCGTCGATCGCAAATTGCGGGTTGTCGAGGTCGTCGACCGAGATGGTCCCCGACCAGCCGCCGTCCGTCGTCTCGCCGAAGGCGAGGCTGACGACGGCGCTGCGCAAAGTCGTGTTTCCGCCTGGCACCGGCAGGACCACGGGCTGGCCGTCGCCGGTCCCCACGCGCGCATCGAGCTGGAGCGACCGCAGGAAACCGTCAGCGCCGGTCTGGGCGGCGGCTTCCAGGTCGACGGCGGCGCTGTCGATGGTCAGCCGGTCGATGGCGACGCCGCCGGCATCCCTTACGGTGCCGTTGACCGTCAGGGCAGTCTCTTCGCCGAAGAAATCGCGGAACGCCGGCGCCACGAGGCGCGAGATCGGCCCGCGCAGGTCGGCCGAGAAGGCGAGGCCGAGGTCGGTGCGGTCGAGCCGCGTCGTCCCGGTGAGGACGCGTGCGCCATCCGCGTCGAGGGCGAGTTCCAGCGCCAGATCGCCGACGGGGCCGGAGCCGGAAAGGGCGAGCTCCACCGGCGGACGCCCCTCGATGTTGAGCAGGTTCGCCACGATGCCATTGGCCGGTTCGCTGAGGCCGAGCCGGACGTCGAGCACCTCCGTCTCGTTGGCATAGCTCGCCGTGAGCGACAGGCTGCCGCCCGGCCCGTCGAGCCGCTGCATCTCCAGGGCGGTTTGCAATGAGCCGTCCGCAAACTCGAGATTGCCGGTCGCACTGAGTTCCGACGCAAGCCCGAACACGTCCTGACCGAAGCGAAGCCGCGCGATCTCGAGGTTGCGCAGGCTGATGGCGAGCGGCAGTTCGGGCAACTGGAACGGCGTCGCTTCGGGCGACGGCAGGCCTTCTTCCGGCACCGGCTGGCGCAGCACCTCGATGGAATCGGCGCGCAGCGTCTCGATGTCCAGCCGGCCGCGCAGCAGCGCGGAACGGTTCCAGTCGATCCCGGCGTTCGATATTCGCAGCCACACGCCTTCGCGGTCGGCGATGGTGATCGAATTGATCGTGGCCTCCGACGACAGGATGCCCTGGATACCGCTGATCCTGATCTGCCGGTTGGATGACGAGAGCTGGTTCTCCACGAAATCGATGAAGAATCCGCGCTCTTCCTCCTGCGTGTCCTGCGCCAGGACGGGAAACGCCAGGAACAGCGTGAGAAGGGCTGCGACGAAGCGGATCAAAATGCCTGTCCTATTCCGACGTAGAAGGCCGCGGTCGGATCGCCCGGCCCCGGATCGAGTGGGAAGCCGACGTCGAGCCGGATCGGTCCGAGGCCGGTGAGATAGCGCAAGCCCGCGCCGACACCGATGCGGAAGGGGTCGGCGAAATCCGGTATGGAATCGGCACCGACATAACCCGCATCGACGAAGCCGACGAGGCCGATCGTGTCGGTGACGGCGACGCGCAGTTCCGCGGAACCCTCCACCAGTGAACGGCCGCCGATGATGTCGTTGCCGACCGGCACGCCGATGTTGCGGTAGGCATAGCCGCGCACAGACCCGCCACCGCCGGCGAAGAACAGTTTGTCGGGCGCGGTCTCGGCGATGGAGGAGCCGACAAGGCTCCCGACCTTGAGCCGTCCCGCCGCCACCACACGGTTTTCCTCCCCGAAGCCGTAGTAGGCGCGGCCTTCGGCGGTGAACGTCGCGGCCGGGTTGCCATACTGGAATTCGAAGAAAGGCTCGGCCGTCACTTCGGCGTAGTATCCTTCGGTGGCATTGGCAGCATTGTCGCGGCTGTCATAGACCAGGCCGCCCAGCACGCCGAGGCTCGAGAAGGTGCGCTTGCCGAAGACGTCGTCCTCGAATTCGGCGTGCCGCGCATTGGCAAAGATGCGGCCGGAGATCCGGTCGGTGAAGATGTGGGTGAAGCCGGCCTGTCCGGTCACGCCGGTGCGCGTGTACGGCTCCAGAACTTCGCGGTCACCGAACAGCGATGCCACGAAGTCGGTATCGGGGGTAAACACGCCGGGCCGCGTGAAGGTGGCGCCCAGTCGATAGGTGAATTCGTCCGGGTCGACGCCGTTGATGCCGCCGACCTTGCCTTCTATGCGCAGCCGCTCGGCATGGCCGAAGAGGTTGCGGTGAAGCCAGTAGGCTTCAAGGCCGAGGCCGTCGACCGTCGAGTATGTGCCGCCGACGCCGATCCGCCGCAGCGCGCGCTCCTGCACCACGACCGTGATCGGCAGCACCCCGTCGGGGCCGATCTCGTCGGCTTCGACGAGGCGCAGCGAGCGGAACACGTCGAGACGCGCCAGCCGCTTGCGCGCCCGTTCGATGTCGTCGGGATCGAATTCCTCGCCGGGCTTCAGCCCTGCCATCCAGGCCACGAAGCCCGGATCCATCCGCTCTGTCCCCTCGGCCTTGGTGAAGCCGTAGACGGCGCGGCGGCCGGGCTCCACCGTCAGCGTCGCGTCCACCACGTCGGCCGTATGGAGCGCCTCCACTCGCCGTTCGGCGATGCTGGCCTTGGCATGGCCTTGCTGGCGCCAGGCCTCGACGGCGAGCCGCTCTGCCGTGAGGATCGTCCCCGAGCGCGCCACCTCGCCAGGAACGAATCCCCTTTCCTGCGGACGCTCGACCTCGTCCCTCCGATTGGTGGCCGGCGGCGCCTGATTGGTGATCAGCGCCTTGCCGAACACGAAAAGCGGGCCGGGAACCACGATCACTTCCACGCGTGCGGGGTCCGGAAGTTCGGTGTCGGGCGGCAGGTCGGCGGCCTGCCGGCCCTCGATCAGGATGCTGATCGAGCCGCCATAGCGTCCTTCGGAATAGAGTGCCGCCAGCAGCCGGCGATAGTCCTGCCGCGCCTTTGCGATCAATCCGGCGGCGCCCGATGCAGGCTCGTCGCGATCCGACCACAGGCTCGAGGCGCCCTTGAGCTTGTCCTCGATGTCGTCGCCCGTCACCTGGAAATCGATGGAATACGGCTGAGGTTCGCCGATCACGTCGGCGTTTTCCGGCTCCTCGTCGCGGCCGAACAGCTTGATGCCGAACAGCTCGAATGAATGCGCGGGTGCGACGCCCGTCACCGACAGCGCCGCAATCATCATCGCCACCCGTACCGCGTGGCCCCTGGGATTATGGCTACCGTTCAAGGCTACTCATCACTCTCACTGGTCGGGTCGCCCCGCGCGACCGAACCCCTGTCGGGTGCCCCGACGAACACAAACATGCTCTCATCATGCATTCAAGTTGTTACCAAAAATTAAGCCTGCGCGTCCCGCGCGCGTCCCGGCACAAAAAGATGCGTCCCGTCGATCCGGGTGATCGGTTCTTGCTGTCCGCATGACCGGAACTTCCGGGGGCCGGGTCCATTGACTGTCCATGGATGACAGGCTTTCCACCCTTGCCGGCATGCGTATCCTCATTGCGGAGGATGAATTCTTGCTCGCCGATGATCTCGCACAATTTTTCGCGAGCGTGGGGGCCACCGTCCTCGGCCCGGCCTCCGATGTCGCAGAGGCACGAGTCCATCTCGACCATGCGGACGCCGCGGTTCTCGACATCAATCTGAAGGACGGAACCGTGTTTCCCATCGCCGATGAACTGTTCCTGCGGGGCGTGCCCTTCGTGTTCTTCAGCGGCATGGATGCTGGTTCGGTTCCCGAACGATTCCGGTTCGTGGGCAGCCTGCCGAAGCCGGTCAGCTGGACGCGCGTGATCGAGGTTCTGGCGACCGAGTTTGGTGGTGCGGTGCAAACCGAGGATCCGTTTTCGGTTTCGCGGCAGGACATGGTGGTCGTCCTTCCGAAGCTTCGGCTTTCGGCAAGGCTGATGCTGGGAGATGCGCTGGCCGCTGACCGCCTGGTCGAGAAGACGCTCGAGCGGGCCGTCAGCGAGTTCCGCGCGCGCCCGCACGATGTGCCCACCTCGAAGTGGTTGACGCATCTCATGGAGACGACGCTTGCCGATGGCGGCCGCAATCTGATGAACTGATGCCCGGATGCGCAGCGGCAGCATCTCGGCCGGTCACCGCAGGACCATCGCGAAGACGAGTCCGATGGCCGCGCCTGCCGTGACACCGAGCCCGATACCAAGCGCCGGGTCGCCGAACAGCACCTTTCCGAGGACGGCACCGAGCCCGATGCCAACGATGACGCCCGCCGCCGTTCTGATGAGAAAGTTCGTCATTCCTGCCTTCAGCGGTTCGCCGGCAGGCTGCTGCCGATGCCGGCACCGATGAAGATGCCCAGCACGATGCCAAGAACGAGGTTCTCGAACACCGACACGCCCAGCACGGCACCGACGGCCAGACCGATCGTGACGCCCATGACGGCATTCATGTAGCGGGTTCCGGGCATGTGAGGGCTCCTTCCATTACGGATGAAATACGTCATGGAAGGGATGGTTCCGCCCTGTTCGGGCTCCGCCCGGCGACGCCGCGTCGCTTCGCCAATTCCTCCCTTGCAATTGCCGGCGCGATTGCCGATATGGAAGCCGGGAGGTTGGTGGTGGACGAGCCACTCGCCAACCGGGTCAGGTCCGGAAGGAAGCAGCCCTAACGAGCCACGGCACGGGTCACCGTGCCAGCCTCCCACCTTTTCCATCCGCTCGCGCCGGTCCGGATGCCGAGCCGGATGTGGTCCGGGTCGAGCATCGACGCTGCGGCGCCTGGGCGTGATAAGCGACAGTCCTAGCCGCAATACGGAGGCGAACCGTCCAATGAGCGAGGCCGGCGGCACCGACGCGACCGGGAACAGGGCGTACCGCGTCCTGGCCCGCAAGTACCGGCCGAGCGACTTTTCCGACCTCATCGGCCAGGAGCCGATGGTCCGTACCCTGACCAACGCCTTCGCTGCCGATCGTATCGCCCAGGCCTGGATGCTGACCGGCGTCCGCGGCGTCGGCAAGACCACGACGGCGCGCATCCTCGCGCGCGCGCTCAATTACAAGACCGCCGACATCGATCGCCCCACCATCGACCTCGCCCAGCCGGGCGAGCACTGCAAGGCAATCATGGAAGGCCGTCACGTCGACGTCATCGAGATGGACGCGGCAAGCCACACCGGCATTGATGACATCCGCGAGATCATCGAACAGGTGCGCTACGCCCCGGTCTCGGCCCGCTACAAGGTCTATATCATCGACGAGGTGCACATGCTCTCGACGCAGGCCTTCAACGGTCTGCTGAAGACGCTTGAGGAGCCGCCGCCGCACGTCAAGTTCATCTTCGCCACGACCGAGATCCGCAAGGTGCCGATCACGGTGCTGTCGCGCTGTCAGCGCTTCGACCTGCGCCGCATCGATGCCGGCCTGCTGGTCTCACATCTGCGCGGCATCGCCGGCAAGGAGGGCATCGTCGTCGACGACGAGGCGCTGGCCATGGTCGCCCGCGCGGCGGAGGGCTCGGCCCGCGATGCGCTGTCCATCTTCGACCAGGCGATCGCCCATGGTGCCGGAACCGTCACGGCCGAGGCGGTGCGCGCGATGCTTGGGCTCGCGGACCGCGCCCGCGTCGTCGATCTCTTCGAGCACCTGATGCGCGGCGACGTCGCGGCGGCCCTGACCGAATTCCGCGCCCAGTACGACAGCGGCGCCGACCCGGCGGTGGTCCTGACCGACCTTGCCGAGTTCAACCACCTCGTCACCCGCCTGCGGTTCGTGCCGGAGGCGGTGCGCGACGGCTCGCTCACCGAGGACGAGCGTCTTCGCGGCGCCGATTTCGCCGGCAGGCTGTCCGTTCGGGTGCTGTCGCGAACATGGCAGATGCTGCTCAAGGGCATCGCCGAAGTACAAGGCTCCAACCGCCCGGTAAGCGCCGCCGAAATGGTGCTGATCCGCATCGCCCACGCAGCCAGCCTCCCGACACTGGACGAGGCCCTGAAGGCGATCGAGAGCGGCGGGGTTCAGGCCCTCACGGGAAACGGGGCACTTCGGACAGGGTCGGGTCCGGCAGTGGAACGCCCGCCGGCACCCGTGGGCGATAGCGGCAGCGTCGCGGCGGTCGCGCAGGCGCGGATGCCCTCGGGCGGCGGCGGCCCGGCAATGCGGCTGCTCGAACCTGCGCCTCAGCCCCGGCCTGCCGTGGTCCCGTCGCCCGCCGCAGTCGAGGAGGCGCCTTCGGTGCCGCTGCGCTCGCTGGAGGACATCGCGGCGCTCGCCGACGCCAATCGCGACATCGCCTTCAAGGTGAAGCTGAAGAGCTGCGTGCGGCTCGTCGCCATCGAGCCGGGGCGCATCGAGGTGAGCCTGACGCCTGACGCGCCGAAGGTGCTCCTCAACGACATGACGACCCGGCTCAAGGCCTGGACCGGCCGCAACTGGTTCGTCTCGGTTTCGCGCGAGGAGGGCGGTCAGACCCTTGCCGAGGTCGAAGCCGGCCGTCGCGAGAGCGCGCTCATGGACGCCCGTGCCGACCCGGCCGTCGCAGCTATTCTCGCTCGCTTCCCCGGCGCGAAAATCATCGACGTGCGCATTCCGGATGCGGCAGCGCAGGACGTGGCCGAGGGCGACGAGACGACATTGCCGATCGATCCGGTCGCCGACGATGACGATGACGACGAACTCTGAGATGAACGGAAGGAAGACATCATGAAGGACCTCATGGGCCTGATGGGCAAGGCCAAGGAGATGCAGGCGAAGTTCCAGACGATGCAGGAGGAGATCGCCCAGATCGAAGCCTCCGGCCAGTCCGGCGGCGGGCTCGTCACCGTCGTATTGTCGGGCAAGGGCGACATGAAGAGCCTCAAGATCGATCCCTCGCTCTTCAAGGAGGACGACGTCGAGATCCTCGAGGATCTGATCCTCGCCGCCCATGCCGACGCCAAGGGCAAGGTGGAGGCCGTGATGCAGAAGAAGACGCAGGAACTCACGGCCGGCCTGCCCATCCCGCCCGGCTTCAAGCTGCCGTTCTGACACGGCCCGCTCGGGCCTAGGCGGGCCGCTACCGCCCCGGTCGCGGCTGGACCATTCGTTTCGGGATTGGAAATCGGCCCGCCGTGCCTACATTGACGCCATGACACCGATTTCCGTTCTCGACCTCTCGCCCGTCCCCGAAGGCACCGACGCCGGCGCCTCGCTGCGCAACACGCTCGACCTCGCGCGCCATGCCGAGCGATGGGGTTACCGTCGCTACTGGCTGGCCGAGCATCACAACATGCCGGGCATAGCCAGCGCCGCCACCGCGGTGGTCATTGGCCATGTCGCCGCCGGCACCTCCACCATCCGCGTCGGCGCCGGCGGCATCATGCTGCCAAACCATTCGCCGCTGATGGTGGCCGAATCCTTCGGCACCCTGGCCGCCCTCCATCCCGGGCGCATCGATCTTGGCCTCGGCCGCGCGCCCGGAACCGACATGCTGACCGCGCGTGCGCTGCGCCGTAACCTGTCCGGCGATGTCGACCAGTTCCCCCGCGACGTCGTCGAGCTGATGTCCTATTTCAAGCCGGTCGAGGAAGGTCAGCGCGTCCAGGCCGTCCCGGGCGCCGGGCTCGACGTCCCGGTGTGGATCCTCGGCTCCAGCCTCTACGGGGCCCAGCTCGCCGCCATGCTCGGCCTGCCTTATGCTTTCGCCTCGCATTTCGCCCCGGCCGATCTGGAGCATGCGGTCGCGATCTACCGCGAGCGCTTCGAGCCGTCCGAACAACTGGACAAGCCCTACGTGATGCTGGGTCTCAGCGTCATCGCCGCCGGGACCGACGACGAGGCGCGGCTCCTGTTCACCTCGCAGCAGCAGTCCTTCGTCAACATCCGGACGGGCCGCCCAGGCAAGCTGCCGCCGCCGCAGCCGGGTTACTACGAGAGCCTGGAGCCGATGGCCCGAGCGATGCTCGACCAGACGCTGTCCTGCGCCGTTGTCGGATCGCCATCCACCGTGCGCCGCGGCGTTGCCGAATTCGCCCGACGCACCGGTGCGGATGAACTGATGGTGACGGGCCATATCTACGACCATGCGGCCCGGCTCCGCTCTTACGAGATCCTGGCCGACGCCCACCGCGAACTGTCGCAGGCGGCCTGAGGCTCATAGCCGGCAGTTTCGCCCGCGGCCGGGGCGCGGTACGCCGCAATGGTTGCCGTGCGGCTCCCGGCAGCTTCGTTGCGCGGGATGGCGTTCCTACCGGCAGGGCGCGTCGTAGAGAATCCGGTACTCTGCGTTGCGCGCCTCGCAGGCGTTTCCGAAGGTGCGGACCTGGTTGCCGCGGCGTGCGCAGACCGGCTCGTACTGGCGCGTGCAGAAGCGCTGGCCGGGAGGCGGGGCAGGTTCGGGGCGCGGGCCGGCGCCGCCGCGCCGGCACTGGCCTTGATACTGGATGCGATAGCCGGCGGCATTCGCCTCGCAGCCGTTGCCGAAGGTCTGCCTGTCGGGGCCGCGTCGGGCGCAGACCGGATCATAGACGCGCGGACAGAACTGCTGCTGCGGCGGAGGGGCCGGGCGGACCGGCAACGGTTCTTCCTCGACGACCGTACAGGCCGATATGGTCATGAGGGACACGAGGCCCAGCAGGCCTGCAAGCGGTGAATTCGCCATCGTCATCCTCCTGCCGGGCTAACCGCCCCGCTTCCTCTTGTACCGCCGCAATGCATGGCGATGAATTTGGTTTCGAGTGTTCGGAGGAAAGACCCGTATTCGCCAGCCGGGAACCTTTTCCTGCGCGGTCCGTTCAAAACGTTCCGCCTCGTTGTGCGCGGGCGGGGTGACCATGTCGACATCGCAGGACGAGATTTCGGGGCAGGCCAGCGTGGTCGCAAAGCCGCAGCGCAGCCTGTTCGGCGTATTGCTCGGCATCTTCCTCATCCTCCTCGTCTACGCACTGTACTTCGCTAAAGACTTCTTCCTTCCCGTCGTCCTGGCGTTCATGCTGGCACTGACGCTGTCGCCAATCGTGCGGGCATTGGCGCGTCGGGGCGTCCCCGCTCCGGTCTCGGCAACGCTTCTGGTCTTTCTCTCCTTCTGCGGCGTTGCCGTCATCGGGTTCGTGCTCAGCGGCCCGATCGTGGCGCTGGTGGAGGACGCTCCCAAGATCGGCCGCGAACTCCAGGAGCGGCTGTCGGAGGTGAAGGGTCCGCTGGCGCGCGTCCTGCAGGCCGGCGACCAGATCGAAAGCGTGACCGAAGCGGCGAGCGAACCGGACGTGCAGAAGGTGGTGATCGCCCAGCCGGGCATCGTCTCGCGGGCCGCCGGCAACCTCCTCTCCGTCGGAACCACCGTCGCCATCATGCTGGTGCTGTCGCTCTTCCTGCTCGCGTCGGGCAGCATGTTCTACGAGAAGATGGTGCAGACCTTCGACCTGATGAGCGACAAGAAGCGGGCGCTGCGCATCGTTTACGACGTCGAGCGTGAAATCTCCCGCTACCTGCTGACGGTCGCCCTTATCAATGCCGGGCTCGGCATGGCGGTTGGAATCGCGTGCTGGCTGCTCGGCCTGCCCGACGCGCTGTTGTGGGGCGTAGCGGCAGCGTTGCTGAACTTCCTGCCCTATGTCGGCAGCCTCATCGGCATCGTCCTCGTCGGCGTGATCTCCATCGTCACCTTCGATACGCTCGCCGCGGCCGCTCTCGCCCCGATGTTCTATGCCGGCTTCACCGTGCTCGAAGGCCAGTTCGTCACGCCTCTGATCCTAGGCCGCCGGCTGGAGCTCAACGCGGTGGCCATCTTCATCGCGATCGCCTTCTGGTCCTGGCTGTGGGGGTTCGCCGGGGCCTTGCTGGCCGTTCCCATACTCGTCATCGCCAAGGTCTTCTGCGACCATTTCGACGGGTTGAGCTCCATCGGCAACTTCCTCGGCGCACAGGATGTGCGCGAGGCGGAACACTAGAGCCCCGACCGACCGTTCCGGCCCTTCCGTCGCGCACGGAATCCTTCTAGTGCGTGGGTCGCGGGAGGAACACGACGATGGACCAGAAACGGGAAGGCCCCGATCTCGACGCCTATTTCGAGCGCATCGGCTATCGCGGTCCGCGCGAGGCGACCCTTGCCGTCCTGCGAAGCCTGCACGCCCTTCATCCGCGGGCGATCGCCTTCGAAAACCTCGATTCCTTCCTCGGCCGACCCGTCGCGCTCGACCTCCCTTCGCTGGAGGACAAGCTCGTCCATGCGCGGCGCGGCGGCTACTGCTTCGAGCAGAACACGCTGTTCTGGAAGGTGCTGACCGCGCTCGGCTTCGAGGTCTCGGGCCTCGCCGCCCGCGTGCTGTGGAACCAGCCGGAGGACACCCTCAACCCCCGCAGCCACATGCTGCTGCGCGTCGAGCTCGATGGCGCGACATGGCTCGCCGATGTCGGCTTCGGCGGCGTCACGCAGACCGCGCCGCTGCTGCTGGCGCCGGGCAGGGAGCAGGAGACGCCGCACGAGCGATGCCGCCTGATCGAGACGGCGGATCATTATCGCCTGCAGGCGCAGATCGGCGGCGAGTGGCGCACCGTCTTCCGCTTCGACATGACCGAGCATTTCGACGTCGACTATCTCGTGTCCAGCCACTTCGTCTCGACCTGGCCCGCCTCGCAGTTCGTCACCACGATTATGGCCGCGCGCGCCCTGCCAGCCGGGCGGCTGGCACTCAAGAACGACAGGATGACCGTGCACCAGACCGGCGGGCCGTCGAAGCAGGTGCACTTCGCCACGCCCGCCGAACTGCGCGTCACACTTGCGGCCGATTTCGGCATCGACGTGCCGGAGCCGGCGCTGTTCGACGCACGGTTTGCGGAGCTGGGTTTCGGCGCCGGCTGAACAGGAGGGCGTCTGAGCCCCCGTGTTTCAGCGCAACCGTTTCACCAGCGCTGCGTCCGGAAAGCAGGTCGGCGCCAGGCCGTTCCGCGCCTGCCACTCGCCGATCGAGCGGCGCGTGCGGAAGCCCGGCAGCCCGTCGGCGCCGCCGACGTCGTATCCGAGTGTTTCCAGTCCGCGCTGCATGGCCGCGATGTCGGAACGGTAGAGCTTGGCCACCGTGCCCCAGCCGTTCGAGAACGTCCTGTCGCCGTACTGGATGCGGTCGCCGGCATGGCCGACGAACAGCGCGTAGAGGTCGCTCTCGTTGTAGTCCTTCAGCACATAGAAGTTCGGCGTGACGAGGAAGGCGGGGCCGTTGCGGCCGGCCGGCATCATCAGGTAGCCCTCGCCCTTCAGTTCGTGCGCCGGGAAAGACTTGCCGCCGATGCGCGCGACACCCGTCCGTGCCCACTCGGCGATGGGCTTGCCGCGATCCGGACCCTCCAGCGCGCAAGAGACGGATGCGGGCACCGTCACCTCGAAGCCCCAGTCGCGGCCGCGCACCCAGCCATGGGCCTTCAGGTAGTTGGCGATCGACGCCAGCGTGTCGGCCTCCGAGGTCCAGATGTCGGCCCGCCCGTCGCCGTCGCCGTCCGCGGCGTATTTCAGGTAGCTCGTCGGCATGAACTGCGGCTGGCCCAGCGCGCCGGCCCAGGAGGATTTCATCGAGCGTGGCGGGATCCGCCCGCGCTCCGCCATCACCAGCGCCGCCAGCACCTCCTCGCGGAACATCTCCTTGCGGCTGGCGAGGAAGGCCTTGGTGCCCAGCACCTCGAAGGCGTCGTATGGAATCTTGGCCCGTCCGAAGCCCGACTCTCGCCCCCAGATGGCAAGCACGATGCCGAGCGGCACGCCGGTCGTCTTCTCCAGCGCCGCCAGTGTCCGGGCATGCGTGCCGGAACGCGTCCGGCCGCCCGCAGTGACGCCGCGCACGGTGTTCTCCGCGAAATAGGCGCCGGGCGAGCCGAATTCGGCCTGGTGCTGCATCTTCGGCGTCTGCGGCTTCTGTCCGGGCAGCACGAGATCCGGCAGCTTCAGGTTCGGCGCAATCCCCGCGAAGGCCGTCTCAAAGGTCGCCCGCGTTACCCCTTGCGCCTTCGCCGACGGCCACAGGTCCGTTTCCAGCCAGGTGCGGAACTGCCGGTCGATCGACTGCGCGGCGGCAGGGAGAGGGGCGATTGCGAGCAGGAGAAGTGCCAAGGCGGTAAAGGCTCGCGCGAGGCGCGCTCCCGTGACGCCCCGACGATCTCCCGAAAGAGTGGGGAGGTCGATTGTCAGCGTCGCCGCGAACGACCGCAAACGGCGCAGAACGGGCGCCGGGGTCGACGCTGCCGATCTCCCCCCTCGAGAGGGAGATGGCCGGCAGGCCAGAGGGGCGCGTGACGGAGTGATGCGCATCAAGCCATGCCTCCTCTAGAACACCGTCCTGGCCTTCAGCGCAGCCGACAGCGTGCCTTCGTCGAGATAGTCGAGCTCGCCGCCAACCGGCACGCCGTGCGCGAGCCGGGTGATCTTCACGCCGAGCCCGTCGAGCTGGTCTGTGATGTAGTGTGCGGTGGTCTGGCCTTCCACGGTGGCGTTGACGGCCAGAATGAGTTCGTTCACCCCGCCCCTCGCTACGCGGTCGACCAGGCTGCGGATGTTGAGATCGTCCGGCCCCACGCCATCGAGCGGCGACAGCGTGCCGCCGAGCACGTGGTAGCGCGCGTTCATGGCGCCCGCCCGCTCGAGCGCCCAGAGATCGGCGACGTCTTCGACCACGATGATGGTGGCCTCGTCGCGGCGCGGGTCGGTGCAGATCGTGCAAGGGTCGGACGTGTCGACGTTGCCGCAGGTGGAACAGACGCGCACGGTGTCGAGCGCATCGCCCATCGCCACCGTCAGAGGGCCAAGCAGTTGCTCTTTCTTCTTGATCAGGTGCAGCGCTGCGCGCCGCGCCGACCTTGGGCCGAGCCCCGGCACCTTGGCGAGCAGCTGGATCAGGCGTTCGATCTCGGGGCCGACGATTCGCTTCGACATGGCGCCTGTCTAGCGCACAAATTGTGGCGAAAACACCGGCGCGAAGACGCGGGGCGTGACTACGCGGCCGCGGCCTTGCGCTGTGCCACCGCCTTGCGAACCTCCGGCGCGACCCTGGTGCCGAACAACTCGATGGCCTTCATAAGCGTCGCGTGCGGCATCACGCCGATCGCCATCTGGATCAGGAAGCGCGTGTTGCCGAAGATCGCGTGGTTGGCAAGGATCTTGTCGGTCACCTCCGCCGGGCTGCCGACGAACAGCGCGCCGCGCGGGCCGTGCGAGGCGTCGAACTCGCGCCGGCCGCTCGGACCCCAGCCGCGCTCGCGGCCGATGCGGTTCATCACCTCCGTCACCGGCGGGAAGAAGGTGTCGGCCGCCTCCTGCGTCGTCTCGCCCACGAAGCCGTGCACGTTGATGCTGGTGGCGAGCGTATCCGGGTCGTGGCCGAACTGCCGCGCCGCCTTGCGGTAAATCTCGAAGAACGGCGCGAAACGCGCCGGTTCCCCGCCGATGATGGCGAGCGCCAGCGGCAGGCCATACATGCCGGCACGCGCCGCCGACTGCGGCGTGCCGCCGATGGCAATCCACAGCGGCAGCGGATCCTGGACCGGACGCGGATAGACGCCGCGGTCGTCGATCTTGGCCGTGTGCTTGCCGCCGGGCCACGAGATGCGCTCGTCCTTTCTCAGCGCGATCAGCATCTCGAGCTTCTCGGCGAAGAGCGTGTCGTAGTCCTTGAGATCATAGCCGAACAGCGGGAAGGACTCGATGAAGGAGCCGCGACCGGCCATCATCTCCGCCCGCCCCTGCGAGATCAGGTCGAGCGTCGCGTACTGCTGGAACACGCGGACCGGATCCTCCGACGAGAGCACTGTCACGGCGCTCGACAGGCGGATGTTCCTGGTCCGGGCGGCCGCCGCGGCGAGGATGGTCGCAGGCGACGACACGACGTAGTCGGGCCGATGATGCTCGCCGAGCGCGAAGACGTCGAGACCGAGCTGGTCGGCGAGTTCGATCTCCTCGATGAGATTGCGGATGCGCTCGGCCGGATCGATCCTGCGCCCGGAAACCGGGTCGGTGCCGACGTCGCCGAAAGTGTAGAGGCCGAGTTCCATCGTCGTCTCCTGTCTTCGTTCCGGGCAAGATAGGTGGCGCGCTAGGCGCATGCGAGTGCCGGGCGGTGAACAGTGCTTCTCCGGCCGCAGCTTAACGCTGCGTACACCCGTGGCCATTAGCCTTGCAACCTGACCGGGTCGGCCGATCTTTCCATTGCGGGGCGCAGAACGCTGGACATGTCTTTTCTTCGACGTCTTCCCGGCCGCTGGAGCGCCGCCTTCTCGCGCAGCCTGCGCCTGCGCGTGCTGGCCCTGACGCTCGTGGTCTTTGTCGGCGTTGCGCTTCCAGCATTCGGTGCCTTCGTCTGGATCGTCGACACGTCGTCGGAGCGGCTGTCGACGCTCTTCGCCGAGCGCCAGGTGCTCTACGATCGCTACCGCGGCCTTGGACCGCTTGCGCGGGAAGTGGCGCTGGCCGAGACCCTGGCACGCTCACCGACCATCCTCGACTGGACGGCCGACGAGGTGCACGCTGCAAAGAAGGCGCGTGGTCTGGGCGCGCTGGACCACTTCCGCACCGCCTTCGCCGACGGCAGCTACTTCCTCGTTCACGCTCGATCCGGAAACTACTATTTCAGTGACGGCAGTTCCGGCAGCCAGGCCGATCGTCCGCGCTACGTCCTGTCGCGCGAGAACGAGGCCGACGCCTGGTTCTACAGGACGCTCGCGCTCGGGCCGGGATGCCGGCTCAACGTCAACAATGATCGCGCACTTGCCGTCACGAAGGTGTGGATCAACTGCGTCGTGCAGTCGGGTGGGGAGCCGGTGGCCGTCATCGGTACCGGGCTCGATCTTTCGTCCTTCGTCGCCGATGTCGTGAACACCGGCCAGGCGGGCGTGGAGACCCTCTTCGTCGACGGTTCCGGCGCGATCCAGGCGATCCGTGATCGCGGCCGGATCGACTTCGCCAGTCTCACGAAGGAGGTCTCCGAGAGAAAGACCGTCTTCCAGCTCATCGACAAGGCCGAGCACCGTTCCCGACTGGCATCGATGATGGCGGACCTCCGCGCGGGCCGCAGCGATGCGGCCACCGCCTTCCTCGATATCGGCGGTCGCACCATGCTGGTGGGGGTGGGGCATCTGGACAGGCTGGGATGGTTCAACGTCACCCTGATGGACGTCGACGCGATCGTCGGCCGTGGGCTGTTCGCGCCGCTGGGCGTGCTGCTGGCGCTCGTGATCGTCGCGGCGGCCCTGCTGATTACGCTGTTCTTCAAGCGCAGCGTGCTCGATCGCATAGCCGAGACCGAAGGCGCGCTCCGCCGCATCGAGGACGGCGATTTTGCGCTGCCGACCGCCGCGCGGGACGCTGACGAGATCGGTCGCCTCACCATCGCGCTCGACCGGATGGCGCGGGCGGTGCGGGAAAACACCGAGCGGCTGGAAGGTACTGTCCGCCAGCGTACCGAACAGCTGGAGCGCCTGGCGTTCCTGGACTCGATGACGGGGATCGCCAACCGCCGCGGCTTTGCCGCCACCTTCAAGGCCGAGCACACATCCGCACGCGAGAGCGGCGAGACTATCGGCCTGCTCCTGCTCGACGTCGACCTGTTCAAGTCGATCAACGATTCCCGCGGCCATCAGGCGGGCGACGAGGTCATCGTGGAAGTGGCGCGGCGGATCGCGCGTGTCGTCGAGGATCGCGAGCACTGCGCGCGTTGGGGCGGCGACGAGTTCGTGGTGCTCGTGCGCGGCAGCGGCGAGGCGGTGATGGAGACTGGCCGGCGCCTGCTCGACGCGCTGCGCGGCTCGAGTGTGATGCTCTCCGACGGGACCGAGATCCGGGTTACCACCTCCATCGGCGGCCATGTCGCCACCGCCGACGACACGCTGTCGACCGCGACTGCCCGGGCCGACGTGGCGCTCTACGAGGCCAAGCGTGCGGGTCGCAACCGCATCGTGCTGCGCCCGCCCGAGGCGCCCGATCACCGCGAGGGCGCGGCGAAGGTGGCCTGACGGCGGCGTCAGTCGTCGCCGTCGACCACCCGCAGCCGCAGCGAGCCGGTCCGCGAACCGACCTCGGGCGGCGCGGCTCCGGCATCGGCCCCGGCGGGATGGTCGACACCGAACTCCAGCGCCTCGATCCTCTGGCTGCGCCTTGTCACCTTTTCCGTCGACGTCAGGATCTGGTCGACGTCGCGCTGCGTCATCGCGAAATGACCCTGCAGCTTGCGCACCCGCTCGTCGAGCCGGCCGACGTCCTCCATCAGACGGATCACCTCGCCCTGGATCAGATGCGCCTGCTCGCGCATCCGCGCGTCCTTCAGCACCGCCTGGATCACCTGGATCGACAGCATCAACAGCGACGGCGACACGATGACGATGCGGGCGCGGTGGGCGCGCTGCACCAGCGCCTCGAAATTCTCGTGGATCTCGGCGAAGATCGATTCCGACGGCACGAACATGAACGCCGTCTCCTGCGTCTCGCCGTTGATCAGGTACTTCTCGGCAATCGCCTTGATGTGGACCTCGATGTCGCGGCGGAAGGCCTGCGCGGCCGCCTTCTGCCCCTCGATCCCGTCGCTTTCCGCCGCGGCGCGGATCGCGTTCCAGGCCTCCAGCGGAAACTTGGCATCGATCACCAGCGCCGGCGCGCCGTTCGGCATTCGCACCAGGCAGTCGGGCCGGTTGCCGTTCGACAGCGTTGCCTGGAACTCGTAGGCGCCCTTCGGCAGGCCGTCGGCGACGATCGCCTCCATCCGCGACTGGCCGAAAGCGCCGCGGGTCTGCTTGTTGGACAGGATGTGCTGAAGCTGCACCACCTGGCCGGCCAGCGTCTGGATGTTGCCCTGCGCGGTGTCGATGACGGCAAGCCGCTCCTGCAGCTTCGCCAGGCTCTCATGCGTCGATTTCGTCTGTTCGGTCATGGTCTGGCCGAGCCGGCCGGTCATGGCATCGAGCCGCTCCGAGATCGCCTTGTTCAACTCGTTCTGCCGCGAGCCGAACACCTCCGCGATCGTCGCCATTCGGCCCTGCATCTCGGACTGCACCCGCGTCAGCTCGACGAGCCGGGCCTGCGCCTCGCGCGCCGCCTCCGCGGCGTCATCGGCTGCCTCGGCCCGCGCCCGCGCCATCCGCCGCAGGCCGAGCGCCAGCCATCCGAACATCAGCAGCACGAGCGCGCCGGCGCCAGCCAGAACGTGCCCGAGCGTCACCGTCGACGCGCCGAGCTGGCCGAGCGGCGTGGAAAGAAGCAGGAGGAAGTCGGTCATTGATCGAGCCTATCCGATTCGTGAGCCGACCATAAGATCAAAACATGAACGGAATGCCCGGGCAGTTGACGCTCTCCCGGCCAGCGATTACCTGAAGACCATGCCGATCAAGCCTCTCGTCATCCTGCCCGATCCGATTCTGCGCGAAGTCTCCCGTCCCGTCGAACGGGTTGACGCCGACGTCGCTCGTCTGGCTGCCGACATGCTGGAGACCATGTACGACGCACCCGGTATCGGGCTGGCGGCGATCCAGGTCGGCGTGCCGCTGCGCATGCTCGTCGTCGACCTTTCCAAGGAAGACGAGGACCGCGCCCCGCAGGTCTTCATCAATCCCGAGGTGCTGTCCGTCTCCGATGTACGCAACGTGCACGAAGAGGGCTGCCTGTCGATCCCGGAATACTATGCCGAGGTCGAGCGCCCCGCATCGATCCGCCTGCGCTATCTCGACCGGGACGGCGCGCAGAAGGAGATGGATGCGGACGGCCTGATGGCCACCTGCCTGCAGCACGAGATCGACCACCTGAACGGCATTCTCTTCATCGACCACATTTCGCGCCTGAAGCGCGACATGGTGGTGCGCAAGTTCAGGAAGCTGGCGAGGGACAAGGCGGGCCCGCTGGTGGGGTGAGGCTCAGTCGAGCCTTCCGCGTTGGCTTCCTTCACGGAAACTGCAAATCTGCCAAGTTCTCTTGTGCGGTAAGGCTTTCGTTCTCTCAGAGATTTCATGGAGCGCGTCCTTGCGTTTCTCCTTGGGATCATTCTGACGTGCAATGGTTAATTTTTGGTTTACAGAAGATTTGAGCCTCCCCGCAGGCCTTGCCGTTGTTGGTCTCGTGTGAGATATCGCTGATATCAAGAGGAGATGCGCGGTGGGTGACATGCTGCTTCGGGGGATCGATACCGAGTTGAAGCGACGGCTTGAGGACCGCGCACATCGCAACGGGCGCAGTCTGTCGGAAGAAGCCATCGCATTGCTGCGCAAGGCTATCGCGACGCAGGAAGCTGGACCGGGTCGAGCCGGAGACCGTCTTCGTGCGGCTGTCGGGAGTGCGCACTTTTCTCCGGAAGAACTGACGGCGATCGAAGAATTGCGCAGGAGTCCCGATCGCAGCCCCCCTGATCTGAGCTGATCGGGATGATCGTTCTGGACACCAATGTGATATCGGAGGCATTCCGAAAAAGTCCGAGTGATCGCGTGCTCGACTGGATGAACGCCCGGGAGATGTCTGCCCTGTTCCTGTCGACCATAACTTTCTCCGAACTCTATTTCGGGGCCTATCTGGTGGCCGAACCGCATCGGCAGGAAGCTCTCCTTCAAGCGATTGGCCGGATCCGCGGCGATTATGCTGGCCGCATACTGGATTTCGGGCAGGGCGCGGCCGAAGCATACGGGCAGATCGCGGCGTCGGCCCGCCGGAAGGGGCGGCCGATCGAAACCAAAGACGCCATGATCGCCGCGATCTGCCTCGCCCACGACGCCACGCTCGCCACTCGCAACGTCCGCGACTTCGACGGGCTCGACCTCGCGATCGTGAACCCGTTCGAAGCGGGAGCCTGACCGTAGACACCAGACGCCCATCGGCCCACCCGGAACCCGACATGTACATCCCCCCGCATTTCCACGAGATCGATCCCGACGAGATCCGGGCCGTCATCGAAGCGGCACCGCTGGCCTGCATCGTGGCGCAGACGACCGAAGGACTGGTCGCCAATCATATCCCGATGCTCTCCGCTCCCGATGGCACGCTGATCGGCCATGTGGCTCTGGCCAACGACATGCACCGGCTCGTCGCCGACGGCCAGGAGGTGCTGGCGATCTTCCGGGCCGGCGACGCCTACGTCTCGCCGAACTTCTATCCCTCGAAGCCGGAGCACCACCGGCATGTTCCGACGTGGAACTACCAGGTCGTCCACGTCTACGGTCCCATCACGTTCCAGCATGACGAGCACGCGAAACGCGCCGCGGTCGGGCTGCTGACGCGCACCCACGAGAGGCGGCTGAACGGCAGCAACGCGTGGCGGATGGCCGACGCGCCGATGGACTACATGACGCAGATGCTCGCCAACATCGTTGCCTTCCGCATCGACGTTAAGCGCGTGCTGGCGAAGTCGAAGCTCAGCCAGAACCGCGAGGAGCGCGATTTTCTCGGCGCTGTCGCGGGCGTCAGGACGGCGGGCCGCGAGGACGTTGCCTCGAGCATGGAACGGCGGCTGCGGAAATAGCCTCTCGCGGATGGGAATTTCGCCCTCAGCCCGTCGTGCCCACAGGCCAGCGATCGCCACCGCGATGTCCGACGGGCTTGACCTTGCGGTCGTAAACCCCTTTGAAGCAGGGGCATGAGCGCGGGGATCCGCGTTCGGCCATTCACCCGCTCGCCATCGCGCCGGACCGCCATGCCGCTTCGCATCGTCTTCATGGGCACGCCCGACTTCTCCGTGGCCACGCTGCGCGCCATGGCGCAGGCCGGCCATCAGGTTGTCGCGGTCTACACCCAGCCGCCGCGCGCCGCCGGTCGCCGCGGACTGGAACTGACCAGATCGCCCGTCCATGTCGAGGCCGAGCGGCTCGACATCGAGGTTCGCACGCCGAAGAGCCTGAAAGGCGAGGCCGAGCAGGAGGCCTTCCGCGCCCTGCACGCCGATGTCGCCGTGGTCGTCGCGTACGGGCTGCTGCTACCCCGCGCCATCCTGGAGGCGCCGCGCCTCGGCTGCTTCAACGGCCATGCGTCCGCCTTGCCGCGCTGGCGCGGTGCAGCACCCATCCAGCGCGCCATCATGGCGGGCGACGGGGATACCGCCATGATGGTGATGAAGATGGAGGAGGGTCTCGATACGGGACCCGTAGCCATGTCCCGCGTCGTGCCGATCGGGTCCGACATGACCGCCGGCGAATTGCACGACGTGCTGATGCGGGCAGGTGCCGCCCTCATGGTCGAGACGCTTGCCGCGATTGAGGCGGGCACCCTGACGCTGACGCCGCAGCCCGCCGATGGCGTCACCTATGCCCGCAAGATCGACAAGGCCGAGACGCGGGTCGACTGGTCGCACCCCGCCATGCGCGTCGACAGCCATATCCGCGGCCTCTCGCCCTTCCCCGGCGCCTGGTGCGAGGTGACGATTGGCGGCAGGCCCGAGCGGCTGAAGCTGCTGCGCTCCACCCGCGTGGAGGGTTCCGGCCCCCCCGGCACCCTCCTCGACGATCGGCTCACCATTGCCTGCGGCGAGGGCGCGGTGCGGCTTCTCGAGGTCCAGCGCGCCGGCGGCAAGCCGCTCGCGGCGACGGAGTTCCTGCGCGGCGCCAAGCTCGTTCCCGGAGATCGCCTGACATGACCGCCTTCATCATTCGACCGGCCGAGCCGAAGGATCGCGCCGCGATCCAGGTCCTCGAGGAGCGCGCCTTCGGCCGGCCGGAGGAAGCGGAGCTCGTCGAGCGACTGGTTGCCGACGGTGACGCGGTGATGGAACTGGTCGCCGAGCGTCACGGCGAGATACTCGGCCACGTCCTCTTCTCGCGCCTCCAGGTCATGACCGGCGACTGGAACGTGCCCGCCGTCACGCTCGCGCCGCTGGCCGTCGATCCTGCCCACCAGGGCAATGGTATCGGCACCGCTCTCGTGTGCGAGGCGCACCTTCGCCTGATGGCGCACGGCGAGTGCCTGTCGGTGGTGCTGGGCGACCCCGCCTGGTACGGCCGTTTCGGCTATGCCCATGACCGCGCGGCGGGCTTCGAATGCGACTGGCAGGGTGAGGCGTTGCAAGCTCTCGCTTTCGACGATGCACCGCAGACCGGCCGCCTGGTCTATCCCCCTGCCTTCGCGAGCCTTTGATGCCGCGCTACCGGCTCGACATCGAATACGACGGCGCGGGATATGCCGGCTGGCAGCGCCAGGCCGGGCAGCATTCGGTGCAGGCGGCGATCGAGCAGGCGATCCGCGCCTTCTGCGGCGAGGATCTGAACCTGCGCGGCGCTGGCCGCACCGATGCCGGCGTCCACGCCACCGGACAGGTGGCACATGTCGACCTGGCGAAGGCATGGCCTGACGACACGGTGCGCGATGCCGTCAACGCCCATCTCCAGCTGGCTGGCGAGCGCGTGGCGATCGTCGCGGCCGCGCGGGTGGCCGACGATTTCGACGCCCGTTTCTCGGCCACCGCGCGGCACTATCTCTACCGGATCGTCAACCGGCGCGCGCCGCTGGCGCTGGAGCGTGGCCATGCCTGGTGGGTCGCAAAACGGCTCGACGCACAGGCCATGCATGCCGCCGCGCAACTGCTGCTTGGCCGGCACGACTTCACCACCTTCCGCTCCGTCCAGTGCCAGGCCAACAGTCCGCTTCGCACGCTCGACCGCTTCGACGTCGCGCAGGCGGGCGATGCGATCGAGATCCGCGCCTCGGCGCGATCCTTCCTGCACAACCAGGTGCGCTCCATGGTCGGCTCGCTGAAGCGGGTCGGCGAAGGCGCCTGGAGCCCCACCGACATGCGAGCCGCCCTCGACGCCCGCGACCGCCGCGCCTGCGGCCCCGTCGCGCCCCCCGACGGGCTGTATCTGGTGGGGGTGGAGTATGGGGAGCGTGGCGAATGGCGAATGGCGAATAGTGAGTAGTGAGTAGCGAGTAGCGAGTAGTGAGTAGTGAGTAGTGAGTAGTGATTATTCTTATTTGTTGATCATGAATCCAGATATATATACACTACTCACTACTCACTACTCACTACTCACTACTCACTACTCACTACTCACTACTCACCACTC
>NZ_JAOAOQ010000001.1:196440-405034 GCF_030398385.1 Aquibium sp. ELW1220
GCCCCAGCAAATCCTGCATCCCGAACAGCACGAACAGCGACATCGCCACCATCGCCGCGAAGACGCCCGTGGCCACTGCGGCGCCCTTGCCGATGGCGATGTTGGTCAGTCGCCACGAAAACACCAGCGTCAGGATGAAAAGCCCGAGTGAGACGAGCGCCGACAGGTCGGCTGCGTCCGGCATGAAGAAGCGCAGGATGCTTGGCGGCAGCATGATCCACACCACGAGCGCGGTCGCCCAGTTGGAGGCGACGACGTAGTGGACGTATCGGTCGCCGATCCCTGCGCGAGGGGCGACCAGCGCCAGCGCCACGAGCGGCAGGATCCACGACGACAGGTCGACGACGGCGAGCCGAACGATGAGCGAAAGCCTGCCCGGACCGTCGGGATCCAGAACGGCCATCCCGTTGGCGAGCGACACCCAGCTGGCGAACATCGCCGGCAGCGCAATGACGATGGCGAAGAACGATGTCCAGAAGCCATCAGCCGTCAGGTCGAGCATCCGCAGCCCGTCTGCGCGCCCGAGCATCATCCGCCAGGCACCGGTGAGTTGCAAATGGATCTGCTCGGCTGGGGGCACGGTTCAGGTCCCCGCGAACCAGTCCGCCAGGAACCGCTCGTAGATGGTCGTCAGCGTTTCCAGGTCGGCGAGCGCGACGCGCTCGTCCACCATGTGCATGGTCTGGCCCACGAGCCCGAACTCCACCACCGGGCAGAAATCCTTGATGAACCGCGCATCCGACGTGCCGCCGCCCGTCGACAGGCCTGGCCTGCGGCCGGTCACCGCCTCGACCGACGAGGACAGAGTCCCGATCAGCCTGTCGTCGCGGGTGAGGAACACGTGGCTCGGCCGCACCCCCCAGCCGATCTCGTAGGCGATCGGCGCCTTGCGCCCAGGCCTCAGCCGGTGCCGCGCGGCCGCCTTGTCGAGCCGGTTGTGGATCTCGGCCTGGATCGTCTCGACCGTCCAGAGATCGTTGAAGCGGACGTTGAAGGTCAGCGTCGCGCGGGCGGGGATCACGTTGGTCGCCGGGTTGCCGACGTCGATCGTCGTGACTTCGAGGTTCGTCGGCTGGAAGTCGGTGCTGCCCTCGTCGAAGGCCGGATGCATCAGCGCCTCGGCCAGCATGACGATGCCCCGGACCGGGTTTTCGGCGAGATGCGGATAGGCGACATGGCCCTGCCGGCCCTGCACCGTCACCGTGCCGGAGACCGAGCCGCGCCGGCCGATCTTGATCATGTCGCCGAGCCTATCCGGGTTGGTCGGCTCGCCCACCAGCGCGGCGTCCCAGGTCTCGCCCTTTGCCGCTGCCCAGTCGAGCAACCGCGTCGTGCCGTTGATGGCCGGGCCTTCCTCGTCGCCGGTGATCACGAGCGAGATCGAGCCGGCCGGCCGGCCTAATTTCTCCAGGTGCCGCGCCACCGCGGCCACGAAGCAGGCGATGCCGCCCTTCATGTCCACCGCGCCGCGTCCGTAGAGGAAGCCGTCGGCGATCTCGGCACCGAAGGGCGGATGCGTCCACGCCGCCTCGTCGCCCACCGGCACCACATCGGTATGGCCGGCGAACATCAGATGCGGCCCGTTGCCCGACAGCCGGGCGTAGAGGTTCTCGATGTCGGGCGTGCCGGCCTCCGAGAACACCGGCCGCTCGACCGAAAACCCCAGCGGCCGCACCATCGCCTCCAGCGCCGAAAGCGCCCCGCCTTCTGCCGGCGTCACCGACGGACAGCGGATCAGGGCGGCGAGATTGGCGACGGGATCGGTGGGCATGGTCATGGAGCGACGGTTAGTGCAAACCGCAGCACCTGTCACGATGGCAATGCGTCGCCGCAGATCCCGAGAAAGCGGCGGCGATCCTTCAGGGAGCCTTAACCCGGATGGCGCATGGTCTTTCGAATGGGAGGCTGTGACCGATGGTGCCTCAACGCCTGGATTTTTCCTCGCGCGGGAAACCACGCGTCTACCTGCTGACGGCCGTCGGGACGCTGTTCTGCGTCCTCGCGGCCTTCGCCATCGACAGCTATTCCTTCGAGACCGGTGTCTGGCGCTGGGGCGACGATCCGCTCAACAACCTCGTCATCCCGCTGTTGCTCGCACCGCCGCTGCTGTTCTTCTTGCTGAGCAAGCTGCGCGAACTGTCGATCGCCCACGCCGAGCTGCTGAACGTCGCCTCCACCGACGCCCTGACCGCATGCCTCAACCGCCGCGCTTTCACCGCCCTGGTGGAGGGCTATCTGGAGCGGGTCGGGCAGCAGCAGGGCCGCGCTGGCGGCGCGCTGCTCGTGCTCGACATCGATCACTTCAAGGCGGTGAACGACAATTTCGGGCACGATACGGGCGACCGGGCCCTGCGGCTGGTCGCCGACACGATCAAGGCTTCGGTACGCGAGATTGACCTGGTCGGCCGACTTGGTGGCGAAGAGTTCGCCGTCTTCCTGCCCAGCCTCGATCCGGCCCGTTCCGGAGCAGTTGCCGAGCGAATCCGCGCGGCGGTCCGCGCGGCAGCCTTCGAGCCGCTTGGACGGGCGTACCAGCTTTCCATCAGTGTGGGCGGCGCGACCTTCGAACGCGGCGCCAGTTTCGCCGATCTCTATCGGCTGGCCGACCAGCGGCTCTACGTCGCAAAGAACGCGGGCCGCGACCGCGTCGACATCGTGCCCTACGCCCGCGACCTTGCGGCCTGACTGCGGGCCCGAAGATTGCACGTGCCCCGCGGTTCGTCCGATCGGTCGGTGCCGAGCGCGTCATCCTTCTCCTTTGCGCGGCCAGGCTCTAGACTGTCGGCATCTTTGGGACCAAAGCAGATATCATGTTCAAGCCGCTCGCCGACACGCTGTCCTTCATCCTGCGTCACCCGATCTCCGGTCGCACGCCGTTACGGTCGCTGCTGCGCTGGGCGAACTGGCAGGTGCGTTCTCGCACTACGGACGAGGTCGCAGTGCCATGGATCGGCGACACGCGCTTGATCGTGCGTGCGGGCATGTCGGGTGCGACCGGCAATATCTACTGCGGACTGCACGAGTATCCCGAGATGGCCTTCGCCCTTCACATGCTGCGGCCGGGTGACCTGTTCTGCGATGCCGGCGCCAACATCGGCAGCTATACCGTTCTCGCGTCTGGTGTCGTCGGCGCGACCACCATCGCCATAGAGGCTGCTCCTGAGACTGTCGGCCATCTCCGTCGCAACATCGAAGCCAATGGCATCGCAGGTCTGGTCGAAGTTCATGAAGTGCTCATCGGTCCGGCAGTCGGGCAGGGCTACTTCTCGAGTGGAAGCGACAGCACAAATCGTGTGATCGACGAAGGCGGCAAAGGGGCCCGCGTGCTCCCGATGACGACCCTCGACACGATTCTCGGCGGACGCTGTCCAATCATGATGAAGATGGACATCGAAGGCTTCGAAGAGAGTGCGCTTGCAGGAGCGGAGAGGATGCTGTCGGACGAACGGCTCCAGTCCGTCTGCATCGAACTGTTCTCCGATACCGTCGCCGACCTGTTCGAACGCCACGGGTTCACGCGGGCCTACTACGACCCCGCGAACCGCGCCCTGAGCGCCGCCCCGAACGGGGTCTCCCACTCCAATGCGCTTCTGGTGCGAGGGGTCGAACGAGTGGCCGAAAGGCTTCGTTCCGCGCCGGTCGTGCGTGTCTTCGGTCGACCCGTCTGAGGCGGCGCTCCGTCTAAACACGCTTGCTGCGGAGCAGACGCCGTTCGAGGCTCCCGCCCTACCGCGGCGAATCCGTCTGCGAGCCATACCGATTCGGTCCCGGCGTGCCGGGCGGGATGCAGAGGAACAGGAACATCAGGATGTCGCCGATGATGAAGAAGACGGCGAACCAGCCCGAGCGGCCCATGTCGTGCAGGCGCTTGGCCGAAAGCGCGATGTGGGCCACCAGCGTGGCGCAAATGACGACGAGGAAGATGCCGCTCCAGAAGGTCTGCGTCGCCTCGTCCGGCGCCATGATCATCCGGTAGACCGGATAGAGCCGCGCCATGTAGAGCAGCAGCCCGCCGAGCGCATAGGACTGCCTGCCCACGCGCCCGGAGTAACCGAAGAAGAACCAGCTGATCGTACCGAGGTCCGGCAAACCGTGCCCGCCCTTTCTGGTGGAGTGCGGCCGCGGCTCAGTCGCGCAGCAGCTCGTTGATCGACGTCTTGGAGCGGGTCTTCTCGTCGACCCGCTTGACGATGACGGCGCAGTAGAGGCTCGGCCCCGGCTGCCCGTTCGGCAGCGGCTTGCCCGGCATCGTGCCGGCCACCACCACCGAATAGGGCGGAACCTCGCCATACATGACGTCGCCGGTCTCGCGGTCGACGATCTTGGTCGACTTGCCGATGAATACGCCCATGCCCAGCACCGCGCCCTCGCGCACGATGCAGCCCTCGACCACCTCCGAGCGGGCGCCGATGAAGCAATTGTCCTCGATGATCGTCGGGCCGGCCTGCATCGGCTCCAGCACGCCGCCGATGCCGACGCCGCCCGACAGGTGCACGTTCTTGCCGATCTGGGCGCAGGAGCCGACGGTGGCCCAGGTATCGACCATCGTGCCGTCGTCCACATAGGCGCCGAGATTGACGAAGGACGGCATCAGGATCACGCCCTTGCCGATGTGGGCGGAGCGGCGCACGACGCAGCCGGGCACGGCGCGGAACCCGCCCTTCTCGAACTCGTTGGCGCTCCAGCCGTCGAACTTGGAGGCCACCTTGTCCCACCAGACCGCCTCGCCCGGACCGCCCGCGACGATTTCCATCGGGTTGAGCCGGAAGGACAACAGCACCGCCTTCTTGAGCCATTGGTTGACCAGCCACTCGCCGGTCGCGCCGCGCTCGGCCACGCGCGCCTCGCCGCGGTCGAGCAACTGCAGCGACGCCTCGACGGCGTCGCGAACCTCGCCGCGCGTGCCGGTGTTGATGCCGTCGCGTTCCTCGAAGGCCTTCTCGATGGTTCTTTCGAGCGAGGCGAGATCCTGCTTGGGCATGCGGTGGCTCCGTTACACGTGCTGTTAAGGGGCGAGGCCATAGGCTTCCGGTAAGTCGCGCGGAACCTATGTCATGCTCCATGGGGGGTCAATCGCGACGGCGCCCGGGACGGCGCAATAACGGCGGGGCCGGGATAGGATCGACATGGACGACAAGACGAAGCACGACTGGACGCCACTGCCGCATTCGGGCGAGGACCTGCAGCGGGCGCGCAGCGTCCCGCAGACGCCGCAGACGCAGTCGCCCGCCTACAGGCTGGCCTGGGACGATCCCGACTTCCTCACGCAGCGCGAAATGCGCGGGGTGCGCCTGCAGCTCGAACTGATGAAGCCGGAGATGATGCTCGCCGAGCGCGGCATCCGCTCCACCGTCATCCTGTTTGGCGGCGCGCGTATCCCCGAGCCGGGCGGCGAGGCCTGGGCTGCGAAGAACGAGACGCAGCGGACGAATCTCGAGGCCAACAGCATCTACTATGAAGAGGCGCGCGCCTTCGCCCGCCTGTGCTCTGAACATTCGGCCGCCTCGCTCTACCGCGAGTTCGTGATCGTCACCGGCGGCGGGCCGGGCGTCATGGAAGCCGGCAACCGCGGCGCTGCCGATGTCGGTGCGCCGTCGATCGGTCTCAACATCGTCCTGCCGCACGAGCAGGCGCCCAACCTCTACGTCACGCCCGAACTCTGTTTCAACTTCCACTATTTCGCCATCCGCAAGATGCATTTCATCATGCGGGCGAAGGCGGTGGCAATTTTCCCCGGCGGCTTCGGCACCATGGACGAGCTGTTCGAGACGCTGACGCTGATCCAGACCGGCCGCATGGAGCGCGTGCCGGTGATCCTGTTCGGCCGTGCCTTCTGGGAGCGCGCCATCGACGTCGACTTCCTCGCCGAGCAGGGCACGATCTCGCCTGGCGACCAGCATATCATCGACTATGCCGACACCGCCCGGGAAGCATGGGACTGCATCCGGCGCTTCTACCACATCTGAATCCGGCAGGCGCTGCGCGTCAGGCCATGCCGCGATCGAGGCCCAGATAGGTCTGGTCGAAGCCGGCGAAACTGGCGAGCGAAGACCAGTTCCTGATCACGACGTTGGCGCCCTGCCAGGCGACGAAGCCGGTGGAACGGAGTTCCTGCAGAGCACGGTTGGTGTGCACGACCGAGAGACCGGCGAGGTCGGCGAGTTCAGCCTGCGTCACCGGAAACTCGAAGCGGTAGCCTTCGCCCAGGCGCTGCGCGCGGAGCCGCAGGCAGATCTCACAGACCAGATGCCCGATCCGGCGAACCGGGTCTTTCCGTCCCATGCAGACGATCCACATCGACTGGATCGCCGAGCCGCGCGCGATCTTGGTGCTGATGAGGTCGGAAACTTCGGGATTCTCCAGCGCCGCGCTGCGAAGATCGTCATGCCGTACAGCGGCGATCTGGCAATCGGTCAGCGCCAGCACGCCGTGGTCGAGCACCTTGAGGAAGAGGCCGTGCAGGTCGAGGAAGTCACCGGGAACGTGCAGCGTCGTCAGCTGCCGGTCGCCGTTGGCCAGGTAGCGCATGTTCGCGGCCATGCCCTCCAGGAGCAGGCAGCATTCGCTCGGCCTGAAGCCTTCGGGGATGATCTCGCGTCCGTCATCGACCGCCTGCGTCCGCCAGGGCAGCGACGCCAGCACGGCGCGCACCTTCTGCGTCGTCTCTTTCCGGTCCAGCACCGCCAGAAGCGGTGCGGGAATTGCGCTGTCCATGTCGCCTCCGAGCGGGAAAGGCTCCGAACGGGTCGGATGCGACGCTTCTATTGGGCTTCGCGCGCTGCGGCGTTCAAAAATGATATGCGCCGCCGGGTTTGGCGGGCGGGAAGCGGCCAGGAGGGGGAGAGGGACGGCGGATGCGGCTCAGGCGGCCGTCACCCGCGCGCCGTTGATCTGGCGCAGGAAGCCTGCGAGGTCGTCGGTGACGAAATCCACGTCGTCCGCCTCGTCCGGATCGCTCTCCCAGATCTCCGAGAAGGTCGGCTCGAAATTGCGTGGCACGATCAGCACGGTGGTCATGCCGAGCGCCTTGGGCGCCGCGAGGTTGCGCGCCAGGTCCTCGAACATCGCCGCGTTCGGACCGGCGACCCGGTGCAGCGAGGCGAACTTGTCGTAGGTTTCGCGCGCCGGCTTTGGCACCAGACCCGCCGCGACGATGTCGAAGATGTCGTCGAAATGGTCGAGGATGCCGAGCTGCCGCGCGGTGCGCTCGGCATGGCCGCGATCGCCGTTGGTGAAGATGAACTTGCGTCCCGGCAGGGCCTTGATCTCGTCGCCCAGCGCCGGGTCCGCAGCGACCCAGGAATAGTCGATGTCGTGCACTTTCTGCAGGAAGTCGTCCGGATCGATGCCGTGCCGGTGCATCAGCCCGTTCAGCGTGGTGCCATACTCCTTGTAGAGCAGCTTCTGGACCACGCGCGCCTCGTCCCGCGGCAGCTGGAGCAGCTCCGACACATAGGCCGTCATCTTCACGTCGATCTGCGCGAAGAGATTGGTGTGATGCGGGTAGAGCGTGTTGTCGAGGTCGAACACCCACTCGGTGATGCCCGAAAAACGCGCCGGATCTGGTCGATTCGTCATGCTTCGCTTATGGCACGGCCAGCCTCTCTTGGCCATGCGGATGACGCATGCTGCACCCTTCGCACTTCGTTAACGATGATCGATATCCTGATTTTAAACCTTGCTTGGGAAGGTGCTTACGCAAGGGGAAGGTCGATGCATTCTGTGATCATCAAGTCGGGTCTCGTCACTCTCGCGGCCATGGTCGCCTCTGTCGGCGTGGCGGCGGCGGCGATGGGATTGCAGGGCCAGCCTCTGGCCGGGAACGCTCTTCTCCTGAGCTTCATGTGCCCGCTTTTCGTCGCCTGGCCGGCGAGCGCGCGGAACTACTGGCAGAAGAAGAAGCTGAAGGGCCTCAATGGCGAGCTGGCGCAGGCGCACGACGCTCTTGCCGAAGCGCACCGCAGGCTTGCGGAGGCGCATGCGCGGCTGGCCTTGCGGGCGAGCCGCGATGCCATGACCGGGCTTCTCAACCGCGAGAGCTTCTTCCAGTCCGTCGAGTGCCGCCACCGTGACGGCGAGGCCTGTCATCTCCTCGTCATCGACGCCGATCACTTCAAGTCGATCAACGATACCCATGGTCACGCGGTCGGCGATGCCGCTCTGGTCGCCATCGCCGCCGCCATCGCGCGTGCCGCGGGTCCCGAGGTGGTGGCGGGGCGCATCGGCGGCGAGGAATTCGCCGTCTGCATCCCGACCGGTCACGAGCAGTCCGATGCTGCAGTCGCCGAGGCGATCCGCGCGGAGGTCGCCGCGATCCGCTTTCTCGGCTCGGAAGGGCGGCCGGTGGCCCTCTCCGTTTCCGTCGGCGGAGCGACGTTCTCGCCGCTGCTTCCCGTCGGCTCCGTGCTGCGGCTCGCCGACAAGCGGCTCTATGCGGCCAAGAGCGGCGGCCGCAACAACGTTGTCACCGGGGCGCCGCACAGCGTCAGCTACGCCGCCTGACCGGTCGAGCGACCAGTCCCCCCGCGCCACGCTCTCCTTCGATCCTGCCCTGGCATGCGCGCTCTGCGCGGCGGTCTCCTGGCTGCAAACGGCGGGGACTTGACAATCGACTGCCAATCAATCAGTTGATTGAGAATGGTCGATCAGGATATTGCCCGCGCCTCGACGGAGGACCGCCAGAAGGCGATCGCCGCAGCCGCTTGCGTGCTGATTGCCGAGCGAGGGTTCGAGGGCCTCCGCACGCGCGACATCGCCGAACGCGTCGGCATCAACGTTGCCACCCTGCACTACCACGTCCCCACCAAGCAGGCCCTGGTGCGCCTCGTGGCGCAGTCGCTGCGCGAGGATTTCGTCGCCCAGCACACGCGCCGCCCGAGGGAAGGGCTCTCCGCCGCGGCGCGCCTCGACCTCGAGTTCACCGATTTCCGCGACCTCTTCACAACCGGCCGGCAGCTCCTGACCGTGATGGCCGAGCTCGCGCTGCGCGCCACGCGCGACGACGAAGTGGCCGCCGAGATACTGCCCATGCAGGCCGGCTGGAACGACCAGATCGAGACGCTTCTCGCAGAGGGGCGCGCCGATGGCAGCTTCCACTCCCACATCGATCCGGCGGCAGCCGCTACGGTTGTCATCGGGTCCATGACCGCCTGCCTGCGCCATCCCGGGCGCAGCCTCGATCATCTCGATACCGTGTTCGCGCAGCTTCGGCGCGCCATCATCAAGACCTGAAAGTTCTCCTGATGCCCGCTCCGCAGTCCGCTCCCAGCGCCGAATCCCGCGCCTATCCCCGCCGCTGGCTGGCGATGTTCGTCCTTCTGCTGGCAGCCTTCATGAACCTGATCGACGTGACCATCGTCAACGTCGCGCTGCCGCGGCTGCAGGAGAGCCTCGGCGCCACCAGCACCGAGATCGAGTGGGTGGTGGCGGCCTATGTGCTCGCCTTCGCGCTCGGACTACTGCCCTTCGGAAGGCTGGGCGACACGATCGGCCGGAAGCGCATGTTCCAGACCGGCGTCGTGCTGTTCACGCTCTTCTCGGCGGTCTGCGGCCTTGCGCCCACGATGCAAACCCTGATCATCGCCCGCGTTTTCCAGGGGCTGGCCGGCGCAATGATGATGCCGCAGGTTCTGGCCATCGCCCAGGTCATGTTCCCACCGCAGGAGCGAGGCGCCGCCTTCTCGCTGTTCGGCCTGACCGCGGGCCTCGCCTCGGTGGCGGGTCCGCTGACGGGTGGGCTCCTGATCGGCGCCGACATCTTCGGCCTCGACTGGCGGCCGATCTTCCTGGTCAACATCCCGCTCGGCGTCATTACTGTCGCGGCCACCGCCATGCTGGTGCCGCAGACGCCGGCCAATCCGGCGCTGAAGCACGACGTCGGCGGCATCCTGCTTGCCGCATTGACTGTCTTCCTCCTGGTGTTCCCGCTGATCGAAGGGCACAGCCTCGGCTGGCCGATGTGGACCTTCGCCATGCTCGGCCTCGCCGTCGTCTCCGCCATCGCTTTCCAGCGCCACGAAGCCGGCCGTGCGCGCGCCGGTCTCAGCCAGTTGCTGCCCGTCACGCTGCTGCACAATCGAAGCTTCCTGCTCGGTATGACGATGGTCACGGTCTTCTTCTCGGGCGTCGCCGGCTTCTTCATCGTGCTCGCGGTCTTCCTCCAGACCGGCTTCGGCTTGAGCCCGCTCGAGTCCGGCCTCACCACGGTGCCGTTCCCGGTGGGTGTCCTCCTTGCCTCCATAGCGTCCGGCCGCTTCGCCGGCCGCTGGCCGCGCGCGCGGATCGCCGGTGGCGCCGCCGCGCTGATCCTGGGCATGGTCCTCCTGTCCTTCGTGGTGGCGACGGTCGGTGAGGCGGTCGACCACTGGCGCTTCGTGCTGCCGCTTCTCGTCAGCGGATTCGGCATGGGAACGGCGATCTCCTCGCTGTTCCAGACGGTGCTCGCCAACGTGCCGCCGCAGGATGCCGGCTCCGGCTCCGGCGCCACCCAGTCGTTCCAGCAGATCGGCGCCGCCGTCGGCATCGCCATCACGGGGCAGATCTTCTTTGCGTCGCTGGGCGCCAACCTCGGGTCCGGCATGTCGGCGCGCGAGGCCTATGTCGTCAGCCTGGGCAACGCGCTCCTCTACGAGATCGCGGCCTTCGCGCTGGTCATCATATTGCTCGCCTTCCTGAAGCGGGCGCCCGCCGGAGGGGGCGGTGCCGGGCGGACACCTGCACCCGTCGAGGCCTGAGCCTCAACGGGCGGTACAGAGCCGGCGCCGGACGGACCTGCGCCGCCTCGTACGGCCCGGTCTGCGCGAATTCAATTCCGGATTGACAACGGCCGTGGGCTCGCAAAAAGTAACCTTATGCTCCAACGACGGGCTTCGGCCCGCCGCGGTCCCGAACGGCGCGGCTTGATCTCGATTCGGCACCGGCACCCGCATGTCAGATCCTGCGCCCCTCAACTCGTCGCGCGGCCATTCCTCCTTCGATGACATCCAGATTGGTTGGCAGCCTAGCGCGCCGCAGCCGCTGGAGGATGGCAATGTTCCGCAGGCCGGCGCGGGCGAGGCCGTTCGGGAGCGCGTCGCGGTGGTGGTGCCGGTCTACAACCGGCCGACCCTGGTCCGCCGCGCGCTGGCGAGCATCGCGTGCCAGTCGCTTCGCCCGGCGACGGTCATCGTCGTCGACGATGGATCGACCGACGAAACGGCTGCCTCTGCCGGCGAATGGCTCCGGGAGAATGCCGACTTCGCGTGGCGCGTCGTCACCATCCGCAACGGCGGCCCGGCGGCGGCGCGCAATGCCGGCTTCGACCTGGTTTGCCGCGACCACGATCTCGTCGCCTTCCTCGATTCCGACGACGAGTGGCCGGAGGATTTCCTCGCGGCGGCAGCCGCCGCGCTCGATGCCGACCCGGTGGCGGTCGGAGCGGTCGCCGACCGCCAGACCATCCGCGACGGCGCGCCCTTCGCCTACGATGTGATGTCGGTCTTCGCGACCGACCCCGTCCTCTTCGTTCTCGAGTTTGGCGGCGGCCTGATCCAGTGCTGCCTCTTCCGCACGGCGGCGGTGCGGAAGGCGGGAGGGTTCGAGGCGCGGTGGCGCACCGGCGAGGACGCGAAGCTTCTGTTCGATCTGGTACCACAGGGACCGTTCGTTCATTCTGCCGGCGCTGCCGTCCGTATCCACCAGAGAAGTCCCGACGCCGACGCCCGCGACGCCGCGAGCATCTCGCTGTCCAGCATGCGGGACCACTGGATCTGGTCCGATCAGATGGACCGCCTGATCGCCGGCTTGCCGCCGCCGGTCCGCCGTGCCCGCTACGCAGGGATCTGCCGGATCATGGCGCTCCGCTGGAGCTACACGCGGCGGCATCTTCGCGACGGCGGCTTCTGGTTCCTGAGCCTGCGCGCCCGGTGGCGCCGCATGCTGTGGCGGTTGCGCGACAGGCGGGCCGCGGGGCGTTCGACTGGCCAGGCTTGATCGATCGGAGGGCGCCACCAGGCAGGGATGGCGCGGCCGGAATGACGGAGTGCCCGCCCGGCCGACGCTTCAGGAGACGAGCGTCGCGAGCATGGCACCCAGCCTCTCGCGATAGACCGCGTTGGAGTAGTGGCGGTCGAACACCTCCCCGCCACGGCTCACGAAGCTGTTCCGCGCCGAAATGATGCCGACCGCCGCCTGCGCGAAGCTTCGCGCCTCGTCATGAACCGCGAGGGGCATGCGGGCGAGAAGGTCGGCGGGAACGCCGCGCGTCACCGCGGTCGTTCCGAGCAGCGGCCGTCCCGTGCAGAGGCCCTCCAGCAGCTTGATGGACGAACCGGAGCCCGCCAGCGCCGGGACGAGGATGCCGCAGGCGTCCGCGTAGGCGTCCGCTACCCGCTCGACCCGGCCTGCAAACAGGGAACCGTGCGTGGCGTACAGATCGGGGCGCCCGCGCCGCAATCCCTCTTGGACGTCGCCATAGATCCTGAGATGATCGGCCAGCCGCGGCGCCTGCGGCAACACCTCCTCGATCAGCCAGACCACCGTCGCAATGTTCCAGTAGTTGCTGGTGGCCACGTAGACCAGCTTGTCGGAAAGGACCCCGTCGCGCAGTGCTCGCAGTCTCGCTTCCGTCGACGGTGCGATCGTCGGGCCGAGATGGCTGTGCCGGACATCCGGAAGGCGCCGGCGGAAGACCTGCTCGTCGACCGGATTGATATGGACGAGAAGATCGGCCATCCGGCACATCCGCGTCTCCGCCTCGACCAGGGAAGCGCGATCGAACCTCCGGTTGATCCAGCGGCTTCCCTCGATCACGTCCATGTTCTGGCTCTGGACGTCGTGCGTCTCGCAGATCAGCCGCGGCCGGCCGCCATCTGCGCGGCGTGTCCGGGCCGCCAGTTGCGCTGCGAGCTTCATGTTCCAGCAATGGTGGACATGGATCATCTCGATCGGCCGCCGTGCGCGAAGTGTCTCCCGCAGGACCGGCGGCAGCCGCCGCGCGGCGACGTTCGACGCCCAGAAATCGATCGCGTTCCCGGCCGCGCGCCGCAGGCGGTGGCGCCGACGGTTCAGCCAGTAGCGCCAATGGCGGGCGGGCAGGAGCACCTCCGTCGCAAAGGCGCCGGGAAAGCTCATCCGCCCTTCGACGTCCGTCCGGTCTTCCGGTCGCGCGCAGATGCTCGGTTGGTCCGGAGCGATCAGCACGTGAACGTCGCGGCCGGCGGCGGCATGGGCAGCGACGCAGGCCTCGAACACGTTGGCGCTCCCGCCGTTCGGCCACGGCGGAACGATCATCAGGATGAGCGGCCTCGACTCTATCATGGCAAGCTAGACCGGTTCTCGGTAGGGCTAGGGGACTGGCTCCGCCCGTTCCCGGGAGGCGGGGCGATGTACAGCCTCGGCGTTCTATCTGCAACCTTAGATTGAATCAAAATGGCTGATGTGCGTCGCCTGGACCAATCTCCGGATCCGGTTCTGCGCCACGCCAGTCTTGCGGCTTCGGAACGCATGCCATACGCCATGCCCCTGCCTCCCTCGCGAGACCATACCACCGGACATGGAACTGTGGATCCCCATCACGCTGGTCGCCGCCTTCCTGCAGAACCTGCGATCGGCAATGCAGAAGCATCTGAAGGGGGTGATGGGGACGACCGGCGCCACCTTCGTGCGCTTCGGCTTCGGCGTCCCCTTCGCGCTCGCCTTCGTCCTCGGGTTGCATCTGCTTGCCGGATATGAACTGCCGCGACCGAACGGCCCCTTCTTCGCCTGGATGGCGCTTGGCGGCCTGTCGCAGATCGCCGCGACGTTCCTGCTGGTCCACCTGTTCTCGTTCAGGAATTTCGCCGTCGGCACCGCCTATTCGCGTACCGAACCCGCGCAGGCCGCCCTGTTCGGTCTCATCTTCCTCGGCGAGCGCGTGACTTCGGGCACGCTTGCCGCCATCGCCGTCAGCGTCTTCGGCGTCATGCTGATCTCCGTCGCGCGCGTCCCGCTGACCTGGCGTGCGCTCTTCCTGTCGACGGTCAGTCGCACCGCCCTGATCGGTCTGGCGTCGGGGACGCTGTTCGGCGTCTCGGCCGTCTCCTACCGCGCCGCCTCCATCGCCCTCGGCGGCCCCAACTTCATGATGCAGGCCGCCGTCACCCTGGCCTTCGTCATCCTTTTCCAGACCGTCTTGATGGGCATCTGGATGCTCTGGCGTGACCGCGCCGAGATCGCCCGCATCGGCCGCGCCTGGAAACCGTCCCTGATCGTAGGCGCGGCGGGCGCCTGCGCCTCCTTCGGCTGGTTCATGGCCATGACGCTGGAACAGGCGGCGGTGGTGAAGGCGCTGGCGCAGGTCGAGATGATCTTCACCTTCGCCTCGTCGGTCTTCTTCTTCCGCGAGAAGATCAACCTCGCGGAAACGCTCGGCTGCGCGCTGATCGTGGCGGGCATCCTGCTCCTGCTCATCCTGGGTTGAGGCGGGCGCAACTTCGCTGCGCTGGTAACCGATTGGTAACTGCCTTTCGAAGGATTGCAGCCCGTTTGCCGGCGATTCGGCCTCGTATGGCACGCTTCTGGCATGCGTTGGGCAGGCGTGCCAATTCGAGAACGCGCCGCAGACCCCGCTGGAGTTCAACCATGAGACAGCTTCCCGACAGCAGACTGAAACGGCGCACCTTCCTGGCTGCACTGCTCGCCATTCCGGCGCTGGCCCTTCTCCATCGCGTCATCCGCCCGACCGCCTCCGCCGACATCGTCGAGGTGGATGGCTGGATCCTGAAGCGCAGCGACGTCGAAGGAGACCAGGCATGATCTTCAACGACGCTGCCGAATTCCGGGCATCCGGCTTTTCTCCCCGCGTCTGCATCGTCGGCTCGGGGCCGGCGGGCATATCGGTCGCCCTCAAGCTCGCTGCGGCCCGTGTGCCCTGCGTGATCCTCGAAGCCGGCGCCGACGAGTGGACCGAGGAGTCGCAGGACACCTACAGGGGCGAGGTGGTCGGCGACCACTATTTCGACCTCGACATGACGCGCCTGCGCTACTTCGGCGGGTCGTCCAATCACTGGGCCGGCTGGTGCCGCGTCCTCGACGGCCACGACTTCGAGCCCAAACCCTATGTCGCGCACACCGGCTGGCCGATCGGGCGCGGCGACATCGATCCCTTCCTGGACGAGACGCGCGACGTGCTGGGCCTCGCGCCGTTTCTGCCCGACCGCGCCGTCTCCGATGATTTCCGCTGGTTCGAGATGCAGAAGTCGCAGCCTGTCCGCTTCCGCGAGAAATTCGCCGCCCCGCTCGCCCAAAGCCCGCTCATCGCGCTCGTGCTCAACACGCAGGTCGACGAACTGGTCGGCGACGGTGCGGCCATATCCGCGGCGAAGCTGCGCTCGCGCGGCGCTCCGGCGGGTGAACTCGGAGCTCCGTTCTTCGTCGTGGCCACCGGCGGGCTGGAGAATTCGCGCCTGCTGCTCTGGTCCAACGAACGATCGAACGGCGGTGTCGTGCCCCATGCCGCAGCGCTCGGCCGCTACTGGATGGAGCATCCGATGTTCGAGGTCGGCACGGGCTTCATCGAAGACGCGGATGCGATGGCCTTCGACCACGAAGGCGACGCGTTCTTCACGCCCACGGTCGAGGCGATGGCTGCGCGCGAGGTCCTGAACTTCCATGTCCAGATCGAGTCCATGCCCTATCGCGGCGTCAAGAAGTTCATCGCCGACACCGCCTGCCTGGTGCCCGAGACCACCGAATGGGTGGCCGACGCGCTTGGGCTGCGCCTGCAATGTTCCGCACGCCTGCACATGGCCTGGGAACAGCCGCCGCGCGAGCACAACCGCGTCGCGCTCTCGGCGACCGAGCGCGATGCCGCGGGCATCCCCCGCATCGAACTGCACTGGAAGAAGGACGACCTCGACCGCCGCACCATGCTCGAAGGCATCCGCATGTTCGGCGCGGCCTTCGCCCGCAGGGATCTGGGCCGGGTGCGGATCAGCGACTGGGTGCGCGACGGCGGCGACTGGCCGGAAGACATGGAGATCGCCGGCAACCATCACATGGGCGGCACCCGCATGGGCGACGACCTGTCGACCAGCGTCGTCGACGGCAACTGCAAGGTTCACGGCATGGCAAATCTCTACGTCGCCGGCTCGTCTATCTTCGCCACCAGCGGCCAGTGCACGCCCACCACCACCATCACCGCGCTCGCGCTGCGGCTCGGCGATCATCTGGGCCGTGTCGCGACGGCCGGCCCCGTCAAGGCCTGAGCCGACACCTCTACGGCACGATCAGCGTGCCGGCCCCGTGCTCGGTGAACAGCTCGAGCAGCACCGAATGCGGGGTCTTGCCGTTGAGGATGACCACGCCCTGCACGCCGCGCTCGATCGCCTCGATGCAGGTCTCGACTTTGGGAATCATGCCGCCCGAGATCGTGCCGTCCTTGATCAGCGCCTTTGCCTGCGCGACGGTCAGCTCGTCGATCAGGTTCTTGTCCTTGTCGAGTACGCCCGGCACGTCTGTCAGGAACAGCAGCCGCGACGCGCCGAGCGCCCCGGCGATGGCGCCGGCGAAGGTGTCGGCGTTGATGTTGTAGGTGTGGCCGTCGCGGCCGGGTGCCACCGGCGCGATCACCGGAATCATTTCGGAGCGGGCGAGCAGGTCGAGCAGCGTGCGGTCGACCTCGACGGGTTCGCCGACGAAGCCGAGGTCGAGCACGCGCTCGATGTTGGAGTCGGGATCGGTGACGGTCTTCTTGGCCTTTTCGGCGAAGACCATGTTGCCGTCCTTGCCGCAGAGCCCGATCGCCCATTCGCCCTCGGCGTTGATCAACGCCACGATCTCCTTGTTGATGGAGCCTGCCAGCACCATCTCGACGATCTCGACCGTCTTCTGGTCGGTGACGCGCAAGCCCCCCTCGAACCGCGATTCGATGCCCATCTTGGTCAGCATCGCGCCGATCTGCGGCCCGCCGCCGTGCACCACGATCGGGTTCACGCCCGACTGCTTGAGCAGCGCGATGTCGCGGGCGAAGGCGCGGCCGAGTTCGGCGTCGCCCATGGCGTGGCCGCCATATTTCACCACCACCGTCTTGTTCTCGTAGCGCTGCATGTAGGGCAGCGCGGCCGAGAGCAGCCGTGCCTGTTCTGCCGCCGTGGCGGCGATCTCGCTGGTCATCGAAGTCTCGTCCCGCGCCTGGGTTGGGTTCGGCGGGGGTCTTAGCGGGAAAGCGCCGCAGGGGCAATCGCGGGCAGGGGCGGGTAGCGATCCCTCTTGCAAAAAGTCCGAAGTCGTACTATTTGGTGCGAAGTCGTACCAAAATGAAGGAACCCGCATGTCCATGTCTCGCCGCCGCGCCATCGCCCTCATCGGCGGGGGCGTCGTCCTCGCCGCCGTCGGCGCCACCGTCGGCTTTGCCGCCAGCCGCACGCCCGCCCGCGCGCTCGCGCCCTGGTCGCTGGCCGGACGCGATGCCGATCCGCGCCGCCGCGCGTTGTCCTTCGCCATCCTGGCGCCCAACCCGCACAACCGGCAGCCCTGGCTGGCCGACCTGCGCCAGCCGGACCGCATCGTCATCCACCGCGACCGAGAGCGGAACCTGCCCGAGACCGACCCTTTCGATCGGCAGATGACCATCGGCATGGGATGCTTCGTCGAACTCCTCGCGCTTGCCGCCGCGCAGGACGGCCACGCGGTGGGCTTCGAGTTCTTCCCCGAGGGCGAGGACGGCCCCGTCGCGGTCGCCACCTTCCGCGACGGCGGCACGCCCGACCCGCTCTTTGCCCACGTGCTCGACCGCCGCTCCTGCAAGGAACCCTTCGAGGAACGCGCGGTGCCCGCAGGCCTCGTGAAGGAACTCTCGGCGCACGCCACGGTGATCGACGCGCCCGACACCGTCGCCCGGCTGAAGGATCTCACCTGGGAAGCGTGGGAGATCGAAGCGCTGACGCCGCGCACCTTCAGGGAAAGCGTCGACCTGATGCGCTTCGGCAAGCGCGAGATCGAGGCCAATCCCGACGGCATAGACCTTGGAGGCGCCTTTCTGGAGGGCCTCATGATGGCTGGCCTGCTCACCCGCGAGAGCCAGCTCGATCCCACCTCGACGGCCTTCGGCGAAGGCGTCAGGATGTACCGCGCCATGCTCGCCGCAACGCCGGCCTACGTCGTGCTGACGTCGGATGGCAACGACCGGATCGACCAGATCGAGTCGGGCCGCCGCTGGATGAGGCTCAATCTCGCCACGACAGGCATGGGCCTCGCGCTCCATCCCGTCAGCCAGGCGCTCCAGGAATTTGCGGAAATGGCTGGGACGCGTGCTCGTGTTCACGAACTGCTTGCCGCTCCCGGCCAGACCGTGCAGATGCTGGGCCGCCTGGGGTATGGTCCCATCACGGGGCCGTCGCCGCGCTGGCCGGTCGAAACGCGGATCATGAATGGATAGGGGTTCCCTCTACTTCGCCTTCTTCAACGAGATCGGCATCATCGCGCAGCTCAGCCGCGCCGCCTTCGAGGCGCGGCTTCCGGACGGCGTGACGCTGCCGCACTTCGCCGTCCTGAATCATCTGATCCGGGTCGCGGATGGCCGCACCCCGCTGGAACTGGCCCGGGCCTTCCAGGTGCCGAAGACCTCGATGACCAACACGCTGGCCGGCCTCGAAGCCCGCGGCCTGGTCGAGACGCGGCCCAACCCGAAGGACAAGCGCTCCAAGCGCGTCTGGCTGACGGAGGAAGGGCGCCGCTTCCGCGACGAGGCGATCGACCTTCTGGTCCCCACCATGGAGGCGCTCGCCAAACGCTTCCCGCCTGCCGAGATCGGCGAACTCGTGCCGAAGCTTTCCGAAATCCGTTCCTACCTCGACGCGTCGCGAGACGACGCGGACTGACGCGTCAGACCGGCCGGCGCAATGGCGCGCGGCGTGTGGTCCAGCCCGACAGCTTTTCCATCTGCGCGGCGAAAGATAAAAGCGTCTCCTCGTCGCCGGGCCGGCCCGCCGCCTGGATGCCGATCGGCAATCCCGCCGCTGTCAGGTGCACCGGCATGGCGATCGCCGGCTGGCCGGTCACGTTCTGGATCGCCGGCCAGTGTGTGAACCACAGGCTCTTGTCCATCAGTTGGCTGAAGATCGGGTCGAGCGACAGCAGGCGTGTCAGGCGCAGCCTGTCGAGGACGTTCTCCACGGTCTCGTCGACGCCTTTCGCGTCCATGCCGCCGACGGGAACCGGCGGATGCGCGATCACCGGCATCAGCACGGCGTCATAGGGCGCCGTATGGCCGATCAGGGCTCGCGAGGCCGCGTGCAGGCGCTCGAGACCCGCATAGAGTTCGCCCGCCGACATCACCTCGCCGAAGCGTGCGAGCACGCGGGTCGCACGCTCGACGTCGCGGAGGATCGGGCGGCCGTTGCGGACAGCTTCCAGCCGCATCAGGCCGGCGATGGAGGACGCCACCGTCCGCGCAAAATCGCTCATGAAGGCGCGGTCGATCATCGGCAGGTCGATCTCGGTCACTGCGTGCCCGCCCTCCCGCGCCAGCGCCACCGCCGTGTCGAGCGCCTGCATCGTCTCGGCCGAGATTCCGAGCCCCAGCGGCGAGGCCCGGTAGACTCCGATCGTCAGCCGGCCCGGGTCCCGTGCGGCTGCCGCGGCGAAGGAGCCCTTCGGGCCTCGCGCCGCATAGGGCGCGGTGCCGTCGGGCCCGTGGGTCAGGTCGAGCAGCAGCGCGCTGTCCCGCACCGAGCGCGTGACGGCGTGTTCGACGACGAAGCCGAACCAGGTTTCCGAAAACAGCGGGCCGACCGGGGTTCGCCCGCGCGAAGTCTTGAGGCCGACCAGTCCGCAGCAGGCCGCCGGCACCCGGATCGAGCCGCCGCCGTCCGACGCATGCGCCATCGGAACCACGCCGGCCGCCACCAGCGCGGCTGCGCCGCCCGACGATCCGCCGGTGACGTGGTCGGTGTTCCAGGGATTGCGGGTGATGCCGAAGCGCGCCGATTCGGTCACCAGCCGCAGCCCGTATTCCGGCGTCGTGGACGTCGCGATCGGGATCAGGCCGGCGGCGATCTGGCGGTCGACCAGCGTCGAATTGGCATCCGGGACGAATACCGGCGCCCGGCTGCCCGAATGCATGGGCACGCCGGCGATTCCCATCGCGAGGTCCTTGATCGCGAAAGGCACGCCCGCGAAGGGCAGCGACCGGTCGACGGTCCTGGCCGCCTGCCGTGCGCGGTCGAACAGCGTCTCGGCGATGGCGTTGATGTCGTGGCTCGTCGCCTGGGCGCGGCCGATTGCGGCGTCGACGAGTTCGGTCGGCGCGATCTCGCCCGAGCGCACCAGCGCCGCAAGCCCCGTCGCGTCGTTCTCCCACAGCACCGTCTCGAATTCGTCCATACCGCCCCACCACTGCCCGTGGCGAAGGCTACCCGTGCCTGCGCACGGTGGCAATGCGGCGACCTGTCAGCCGAACAGATGCGACAGCAGGAAGGCGACCGGGAAGCCGGCCATGGCGGCGGCCGTGACCCGGACCGGCGGCCGCGCGAACCAGCCGAGGCCGGCCCCGAGCGGCAGCGAACTGCGGCCGAACCGACCCCGTCCGGGATCAATCGTGAAATCCATGTGGGTCTTTCCTGCGTAACCTGCGTTATGACACTGGTGCCGAACGCTGCCGAACTGAACGCACTGACGTCCCGAAGGGCGAGGATGAGGGACATGACGCCGCACGATATCACCAAGCTCATCGTCCGCACGTCCATGAAGGACCGCGGCGCATTCGACCTGCTCTATCGCCAGACCAGCGCGAAACTTTTCGGCGTCTGCCTGCGTATCCTTCGCGATCGGGCCGAGGCGGAAGAGGCGCTGCAGGAAGTGTACGTCAAGATATGGACCAAGGCCGACCGGTTCGCCGTCTCGGATCTCAGCCCGATTTCCTGGCTGGTCGCCATCGCGCGCAATCATGCCATCGACCGCATCCGCTCCCGCAAGGTGGCGGCGGCCGATCTCGACGAGGCGGCCGACGTCGTCGACCCCCGTCCGGGGCCTGAGGCGCTGGCTCTTGCGGGAAGCGAGCGCGTGCGTATCTTCCAGTGCATGGAGACGCTTGAAAAAGACCGCGCCGACGCGGTGCGCGGTGCCTACCTGACCGGCGAATCCTATGCCGAACTCGCGGAACGCTTTGGCGTGCCGCTCAACACGATGCGAACCTGGCTGCGGCGCAGCCTGTTGAAACTGAGAGATTGCCTCGAAGCATGACGCGGAGCGGGGAGTTCGGAGAGGACGGCGGCGGCGACGACATTCTCGCCGCCGAATATGTCGTGGGCGCCCTGTCCGTCGAGGAGCGCCGTGAGGTCGCGGCTCGCATCGAGCGCGATCCCGTTTTCGCGCGCCTCATCGAACGCTGGGAGGTCAACCTCTCGCCCATCCAGGACGGCTTCGCACCCGTCGAGCCGCCGGCTTCCGTGAAGCGCGCCCTCGACGAAAGGCTGTTTGCCGCAACTGCTGCTGCGGCTGCCGCCAGCTCTTCTCGCGGCGGTTTCTGGAACAGCCTCGCCGTCTGGCGCAGCCTCGCCGCCGCAGCCGTGCTCGCCGTCGCCGTTCTCGCGGCGCGGCCCTATCTCGTCGAGACGCCGCAGCCGCAGGCCAGCCGTCTCGTCGCGTCGCTGGCACCGCGCGAAAGCGACGTGCACTACTTCGTCGTCTACGACGCCCGCACCGCCGACATCGGTCTCTCGCATGTCACCGGCGAGCGCCAGGGCGGCCGCGACTTCGAACTCTGGGTCATCGAGAATGGCCAATCCCCCGCATCGCTCGGCATCATTCCCGCCGGCTCCACGGTCCACTTGGCGGTCGACCAGGCCCTGCGCGAGAAGATCGGGCAGGGCGCCGTCTTCGCCATCAGCCTCGAGCCGCAGGGCGGTTCGCCCACCGGCCAGCCGACCGGTCCCGTCGTCGCCGCCGGCGACCTGCGCGACATTTGACGGCGCCGCGGTTTCCGTTCACGCCGTCCTGACGTTTTCGTGATTGTCGTCGCCTGAAACTTACCCCTCCGAGACCTCGTGTCTTCCCATGCCCCGCCGAAAACGGGGACGATATTCAACAGGGAGACTGAAGCTCATGCGTATTCTCACCGCTACCCTTCTCGCCGGCACCGTCGCGTTCTCCGCGGCTGCCTTCGCACAGGACAATCCGATGGTCGGCGGCGCCGCCATGTACGCCGACAAGAACATCGTCGAGAACGCCGTGAACTCGGCCGACCACACCACGCTGGTCGCAGCCGTTCAGGCGGCGGGCCTCGTCGAGACGCTGTCGGGTCCCGGCCCGTTCACCGTCTTTGCGCCGACCAACGATGCCTTCGCCGCGCTGCCGGCCGGCACCGTCGAGACGCTGCTGAAGCCTGAGAACAAGGATCAGCTCACGAAGATCCTGACCTGCCACGTGGTCGGCGCCGAAGTGATGGCTGCGGCCGTCGTCGAGATGATCAACGCCGGCGGCGGCACGGCCAACGTCGACACGCTCGGCGGCTGCACGCTGCAGGCCAAGCTGGATGGCGACAAGGTCACGCTGACCGATCCGTCGGGTGGCGTCGCCACGGTGACGATCGCCAACGTCGACCAGTCGAACGGCGTCATCCACGTCATCGACAAGGTCCTTCTGCCGGCCTCCTGATCGGCGCTCGCCCGAGCCGCGTCCCTCCGGCTCCATGAGCCGGGCGGGCGTCACATCCCGCGCCCTCACCGGCGCGGGATGTTGCGTTTCGGGGTTGGCCGTCGCGCCATCGTCGGCCTCAAGCTGAGTTGATTTTGCCGTGACCATCGAAACTCCTACATCCTGAGACAGAGGAGAAACGCCATGAAACGCAGAACCTTTCTCGCGACCACCGCGGCAGCCGCCGCAGTCACCGTTGGAGGAGTATCGCAGATGCGCATGTTCGGTTTCGGATTCGATGCCAGGGCGAGCGACGAGGGCAATTTCGAAGTGACCCGCACCGAAGCGGAGTGGCGCGCCACGCTGTCGCCGCAGCAATATGCCGTGCTGCGCGAGGAGGCCACCGAGCGGGCCTTCACCAGCCCGCTCAACCAGGAAAAGCGCAAGGGCATCTTCCATTGCGCCGGCTGCGACCTGCCCGCCTATTCTTCCGAGACCAAGTTCGAATCCGGCACCGGCTGGCCGAGCTTCTGGGACTCGCTTCCCGACGCCATCGGCACCAAGAGCGACCGGTCCTTCTTCATGGTCCGCACCGAGGTGCACTGCCGCCGCTGCGGCGGTCATTTCGGACACATCTTCGACGACGGCCCGGCACCCACCGGCAAGCGCCACTGCCTCAACGGCGTCGCGCTCGCCTTCAAGCCGGCCGCAGCGGCCTGATCGACCGATGCTGCCGGAACGCGTCCGGCGGCATCGCTCACGAGAGCTTGGCTGCGATCAGTCGTCGTAGCCGTCGTCGTCATCGCTTCCATCGTCATCGCGGTTGCGGTTGCGGACCTGCACCACATCGCCGGTCGACGGATGCATCTTCAGCTTCACCCAGCCGCCGTCCTGCGCCGTGCCCTTGATCTCGTAGCAGCCATCGTCGCGTTCGATCTCGAACACCGTGTAGCCCGCGGCTTGGGCCTTTTCGTTGACATCGGCGATGCTCATCCAGCCGGTGTTGCCGGACCGGCAGCGATTGTCGTCCCGGTCGTCGCCAGCGAGAGCCGGACCCGTGCCGGCAAGGGCGAGGAAGGCGATGGCGGCGAGAGACGTTCTTGTTCCAGACATGATGGTTCCCTTTCCATTTCCGGCGACCCCGTGCCGCCGTCTGCCCCTCCCTTTTCCCAAAGCCGGCATGACGGATGACTGAGCGCGGCTGTCAGCGTTTTGTCATCCGCCATGCTACAAGACGGGGCATGCCCTGCGCGCGCGCCATCGCCTCCGTTCTCCTGCTGCTGCTGGTTCTGCCGGGGCCGGCCTTCGCCGACGACGACCGCGACGATGCCGAACGCGCCTCGCGCGGCGCGCGCTCCGGCGAGTTTCTCCCCTTCGCCCGGCTGGCGCAGGTCGCGCTGGACCGCTACCCGGGCAGGATCGTGGAGGCGGAACTCGACGAGGACGACGGCCGCATCCTCTACGAGATCAAGATTCTGCGGTCGAACGGCCGTGTCCTCGAAGTGGAGATCGACGCCCGCACCGGCCGCATTCTCGACGTCGACGAGGACGACTGATGCGCATCCTGCTGGTCGAGGACGATCGCCGTATCCGACTGGACGTCGAGCACGCACTCGCCGCGGCCGGCTATGTCGTCGAAGCGGTGTCCGATGGCGAGGAAGCATGGTTTCGCGGCTCCACCGAGAACTACGCCGCCATCGTGCTCGACCTCGGCCTGCCCGGCCTCGACGGCATGAGCCTGCTCAAGCGCTGGCGGGCGGAGGGTCGCGACTTTCCTGTTCTGATCCTGACGGCGCGCGGCACGTGGCGCGAGCGGGTCGAAGGCATCGACGCCGGTGCCGACGACTATCTGCCGAAGCCCTTCGCGATGGAGGAACTGCTGGCCCGGCTGCGCGCCGTGCTGCGCCGCCGCGGCGGCCACGCGGCGGCCGAGATCGCCATCGGCGACATGGTCCTTGATCCGCGCCAGATGCGGGTCACCCGCAGCGGCACCGCGCTTTCGCTGTCGCCTCAGGAATACCGCCTCGTCTCCTACCTGATGCACAATGCCGGCCGTGTGGTGTCGCAGCAGGAACTGGCCGAGCATCTCCAGGCGGAGCACTACGAACGCGAATCCAACGCCGTGGAGGTGCTGGTCGGCCGTGTCAGGCGAAAGCTCGGCGGCGACTTCATCGAGACGCGGCGCGGCTTCGGCTACCTGGTCGGCGGCGCCTGACGTGAAGCCGCGCTCGATCCGGCTCAGGCTGCTGCTGCTCGCCGTCATGGGCGTGCTTCTGGCGCTGGCGATCGCCGGCGCCGGCCTCGTCACCCTGTTCGGCCGCCACGTCGAGCGCCGGGCCGCGCAGGAACTCGACAACACGATCGCCGTGCTCGCCGGCAACATCGCATTTTCTGCGAATGGCGATCTCGGTATCGCGCGCGAGCCTTCGGATCCGGCCTATCGCACGCCGCTGTCGGGGCGCTACTGGCAGGTGGCACAGCCGGGAGAGCCGCCGGCTGCACGGTCCGTCTCGCTCTGGGACGCGGCGCTGGATGTCGCGCTCCGCCCGGTCGAACCGGGCCGGTCGACCACCGCGCGCTCGGTCGCGCCGGACGGCCAGCCGCTGCTCCTGCGCGAGACCACCGTGATCGTCGACGACGGCGGTCGAGACCGGCAGGTGCGCATCGCCGTCGCCATCGCTACGGCGGAACTCGACGACCTGAAGCGCGGCTTTGCGCTCGACCTGCTGCCGGCGCTGGCGGTCTTCGGCCTCGTCATCCTCGCCGGCGCCTGGCTCCAGGTCCAGGCAGGCCTCGCCCCGCTGGCCGGCGTGCGCGGCGGATTGCGCCGCATCCGCTCCGGCGAGGCGCCGCTCCTGCCGGACGGCGCGCCCGTCGAGATCGCGCCGCTGGTCGCCGAGATCAACGGCCTCCTGGGCGAGCGCGCGCGCGAGACGGAAAAGGCGCGCAACCGCGCGGCCGACCTGGCGCATGGCATGAAGACGCCGCTGACCGCGCTTGCCGGCGATGCCGAAAGGCTGCGTGCCCGTGGGCAGGCCGACCTCGCCGACAGCGTCGCGGCCACCGCGGCAGCCATGCGCCGGGTCATCGAGCGCGAGCTGGCCCGCGCCCGCATCCGGCCGGACAGTTCGGCGGGTACGCCCGTTCGCCCGGTGGCGGAGGCGATCGTCCGCACCTTGCGGCTTACCCCGTCCGGTGAAGCGCTCCGCTTCGAGATCGACGTGCCGGCAGACCTGCGCACCGCAGCCGACGACCACGACATCCACGACCTCCTCGGCAATCTGATGGAGAACGCCGCCCGCGCCGCCAGCGCGACGGTCCGGCTCGCGGCGACGCGCCAGGGCGCGGCGCTTCTGGTCGAGGTTTCGGATGACGGGGAGGGCGCCGATCCGGCGACCATGCAGCGACTGATCGCGCGCGGAGCGCGGCTCGACGAGCGCGGCGGCGCCGGCCTCGGCCTCGCCATCGTGTCGGAGATCCTGTCAGCCTACGGATCGGAGCTTGAATTTTCGCAAGCGCCGCAGGCCGGGCTCTGCGTTCGCTTCCGCCTTCCCGCTGCGGGCCCCGGCGTCAGCGGTCCGTGACGGCGCGGATGATGGCGGCGCGCAGGTCCTCGAGCCCCGCGCTCTTCTCCGACGAGGTGGCGATCACCTCGGGATAGGCGGCCGGCCGCTTGCGGATCTTTTCCAGCGTCTCGCCGATCAGCTTCACCACCGCCGGCGGCTTGATCTTGTCGGCCTTGGTCAGCACGATCTGGTAGGACACGGCGGCCTTGTCGAGCAGCCCCATCACCTTGTCGTCGATCGCCTTCACGCCATGCCGCGCGTCGATCAGCAGGTAGACGCGCTTCAGCGTCACCCGGCCGCGCAGATAGTCGAAGACGAGGGTCGTCCAGGCGTCGACCAGTTCCTTCGGCGCCTGTGCATACCCGTAGCCCGGCATGTCCACCAGCGCCATCGGCGGCAGGTCGCCCGCCGCGCCCGAATACCCGTCCGGCACGAAATAGTTGAGCTCCTGCGTGCGGCCCGGCGTGTTCGACGTGCGCGCGAGGCCCTTCTGCCCCACCAGCGCATTGATCAGCGACGACTTGCCGACGTTCGAGCGGCCGGCGAAGGCGATCTCGGGCGGGCCTTCCGGCGGCAGGAACTGCATCGACGGCACGCCGCGGATGAAGACCCAGGGCTTGGCAAAGAGGGCCGTCTCGAGCGGCGTCGGCGCTGTTGGCATGGTCATGCAAATCCCTTTCCGGGCATTCAGGGGTTGCGTAGTCCGCCACCGTGACGGATGCAACAGGCGTTGATCAGACCGTGCGGGCGGCGGCTTCCAGTCGGTCGATATCGGCCCCCCTGATCGCGTCGAGATGCCGTGAGAGGCGCTCCACCGGCCAGTTCCACCAGGCGACGGCGAGAAGCCGCCCGATGGTGTCGTCATCGAACCGCATCCGGACGACCCGCGCCGGATTGCCGGCAACGACCGCATAGGGCGGCACATCGGCGCTGACCACGGACTTCGCCGCCACGATGGCGCCGTCGCCGATCGTCACGCCCGGCAGGATCGTCGAGTCCATGCCGATCCACACGTCGTTGCCGACGGTCGTGTCGCCCCGCATCTCGTCCTGCCAGGTCTTTGGATCGAAGCCGTGCTCCCAGCCATCGCCGAAGATGTTGAACGGGTAGGTCGAGAAGCCGCCCGTCGGATGGTTGGCCCCGTTCATGATGAAGGTGACCCCGCAGGCCAGCGCGCAGAAGCGGCCGATGACCAGCCTGTCTCCGACGAAGTCGTAGTGATGGAGCACGCACTTCCTGACGAAATGCTCGGGTCCGTCGGGGTCGTCGTAATAGGTGTAGTCGCCGATCTCGATGTTGGGCCGCGTGACCAGCGGCTTCAGGAAACCGACGCGCGGAAAGCCCTGCATCGGATGGGGGTCGAGCGGGTCGGGTCCGTGCATGGTCATCGGTAGTGCGTCCTTCGAGGCTCGCCGGTTACGGTCGCTCGTTCTGGGCCAGGAGAGGGCGGGTCCCAACCTCCGCGAGGGGCTTGTTGACGCTCGGGCTCCCGTCCGGCGATCCGCGCAGGTCGGACGTCACGGCGCCACGGGTCCGGCCGCCAACGGTCCTCATCCTGAGGTGCGAGCCCACACGGCTTGCGGCAATCGTGCGCCCGTCGGCGGGGCGAGCCTCGAAGGATGCACGCCCGACCGACCCGCGCGCGCTACTCTGCCGGCTGCTTCGGCTTCCTCTTGAACAGGCCCACCAGGTTGTCCCAGAGCTCGATCTTGGCGCCCTGGCGCTTCATGATGATACCCTGCTGCAGGATCGACAGCGAGTTGTTCCACGCCCAGTAGATCACCAGCCCGGCCGGGAATGTGGCCAGCATGAAGGTGAACACCACCGGCATCCAGTTGAAGATCATCGCCTGCGTCGGGTCCGGCGGCGTCGGGTTCATGCGCATCTGCAGGAACATGGTCACGCCCATGATCAGCGGCCAGACGCCGATCATCAGGAAGGACGGCACGTCGTAGGGCAGCAGGCCGAACAGGTTGAACACCGACGTCGGATCCGGTGCCGCCAGATCCTGGATCCAGCCGAAGAACGGCGCATGCCGCATTTCGATCGTGACGTACAGAACCTTGTAGAGCGCGAAGAACACCGGGATCTGGATCAGGATCGGCCAGCAGCCGGCGATCGGATTGATCTTCTCGGTCTTGTACAGCTCCATCATGGCCTGCTGCTGCTTCATCTTGTCGTCCGCATACTTCTCGCGGATTTCGAGCAGCTTCGGCTGCACCTTCTTCATGTTCGCCATCGACTTGTACGACTTGTTGGCGAGGGGGAAGAAGATGGCCTTGACGATGACGGTGGTGGCCAGGATCGCCAGCCCGAAATTGCCGAGCAGGTTGAACAGGTGGTCGATCAGCCAGAACATCGGTTTGGTGATGAAGTAGAACCAGCCCCAGTCGATCAGCAGGTCGAAGCGGCGGATCTGCTCCCGCTCCTCGTAGCCGGTGATCAGCGCCACTTCCTTGGCGCCGGCGAAGAGCTTGGTCTCGACGGTCTGCGTTGCGCCGGGTGCCACGGTGATGGCGTCGGCCAGGTAGTCGGTCTGATAGCGCGTGCGCTGATCCGTCAGGTAGGTATAGCGCGGCTGGAACGACTGCCCCGCCTGCGGCACAAGTGCCACCGCCCAGTACTTGTCGGTAATTCCGAGCCAGCCGTCGGTCGACTTCGACGGCGTGATCGAGAGATCCTCCTCGATGTCGGAATAGTCGATCTCCTGCAGGCCCTCCGTGCCGGTCACGCCGATCAGGCCCTCGTGCAGCACGTAGATGCTGGCATGGTTGGGCTTCGAGAAGCGGGTGATGCGGCCGTAATTGGCGAGCGTCACCGCCTCGCTGCCGGGATTGGCAATGGCATCGGTGAAACTGAACATGTAGTCGCGGTCGACCGACACGGTCCGGGTGAAGACGAGACCGGCCGGGCTCTCGTAGGTCAGCGTCACCGGGTTGTCGGGGGTGAGGATCGGCTGTCCCTCGACGCTCCACACGGCGTCGGGTCCGGGGAAATCCTGCGGCGTGGCGCCGCCCGTGTAGCCGACCTCGGCGAAGTAGCCGGTGGGCAGGGCCGCCGGGTTCAGCAGGTCGATGATCGGCGAGTCCTTCTCGACCGTCACCCGGTAGTCCTTGAGAAGCAGGTCGTCGATGCGGGCGCCCGTGAGGTTGATGGAACCCGTCAGGCTCGGCGTATCGATGCGGACGCGGCCGCCGGCGGCCAGCGCGCTGTCGCGATCGGCCACGCCTGTCCCGACGGTGCCGCCGGGAACGTTGGCCGCGGGCGCGCCCGGAACGTCGCTGGCCGGCGCGCCGGGGATCGCCGTGCCTTCTCCGCCCGGCGTCTGCGCGGCATCTTCCTTTGCGAGACGCTCCTGCTCGATCCGCGCGACCTCGCGGTCCCGCTCGATGCGCGGGTTCATGTAGAACACCTGCCACACCGTGAGGATCAGGATCGACAGGGCGATCGTGATGAAGAAGTTACGGTTGTTTTCCATCAGGGGCGGTTCCGCGAATTCGTCGGGAAAGCTCGGCCTTCAAGGCCTCGAAAGGGGCGGCGAGGATCTCGCGACGCCCGACGATCACATAGTCCTTGCCGGCCGCCATGTCATCAGCGGCATGCACGCGCACCGCCTCCTTGAGGCGGCGGCGGACCCTGTTCCGGACGACGGAATTTCCCGTCTTCTTGGTCACGGTGAAGCCGACGCGGGGCGCTTCGGCGTCCCCACGGTTCCGGACTTCCAGCAGAAACAGCCGCCCGCGCCGCTTCTCGCCGCGCTGGGCCGCGAGAAAGTCGGCACGTTTCTTGAGCCGCAGAGGCGGGCGTCCGCGCGGGGCGCCGCTCGTCATCGCGGTGCGGCCGGTGTCGATTATGCCGACAGCCGCTTGCGACCGCGGTTGCGACGAGCCGCGACGACGCCGCGGCCGCCCTTGGTTGCCATGCGGGCCCGGAAGCCGTGCCGGCGCTTGCGGACGAGCTTGGAGGGTTGGTAGGTGCGCTTCATTTGTTTTGATACCGCGGAGTGCGGCCCTTCTTGATTCTGACTCTGCCGAGCAGGAGCTGGCGCTTGGGACACGGCCACGGCGAATGCCGCGCCGGGCCATGGACCCGAACGTGCGCGGCTTATAGGCATGGCGGCCTTCGGAGTCAAATCCGCCATGCCGGCCGTTTCCGGCCGCGCCGGCCGCGCTCACGAAGGGGTGAGCCTCGCGGCAGGCGGCGTCAATTGGCGGTGAGATCGCACGGCCGGTGCTTGTGGCATCGGCCGCAATGCCGCATCTCCATGGACGCCGCCGCTGTCGGGATCGCCGGACGCGAACCGGGCTGCGGGGCAGGGCGCCTGCCGCACGAGATCGTTCGACATCGCGTCGCGGGCCGCTACGTTGGAGCAGAGGCGATGAACCGGGGAATGACCATGGCCGACAAGGCCCTGCCAGCAACGGAGAAGGGGGGAGGCAGGTCCTTCCTGCGCTTCCTGCCGCTCGTCGTCATCGTGTTCGGGCTCTGCCTCGGCTATGCCATGGGCTGGCACCGCTTCCTGTCGCTCTCCTATCTGGCCGAGAGCCGGGCCGATCTCGGCACCTTCATCCAGGGCAACTACGCTCTGGCACTGGCCGGCTTCTTCCTTGCCTATGCGCTCGCGACAGCCTTCTCCTTTCCCGCGGCCTCGGTGCTCACCATCGTCGCCGGGCTGTTCTTCGGCTGGCTGGTCGCCGGTATCGTGGTCGCTTTCGCCGCCACGCTGGGCGCCACCGCGCTGTTCCTGGCTGCCCGCAGTGCCTTTGGCGACGTTCTGCACCGCAGGCTCGGCGACCGGGTCGCGCGGCTCGCCGACGGCTTCGAGAAGGATGCCTTCGGTTATCTTCTTGTGCTGCGGCTGGCGCCGATCTTCCCCTTCTGGGTGATCAACATCGCGCCCGCGCTGTTCAGCGTGCCGGTCCGCACCTATGTCTCGGCCACCTTCATCGGCATCCTGCCCGGCACCTTCGCCTATGCCTATCTCGGCACCGGCCTCGACAGCGTGCTGGACGCGGCGCGCGAATCCGGGCGCGACATCTCCATCGGCGATCTGGTGACGCCGCAGATCACCATCGCCTTCGCCGCGCTTGCGCTGGTCGCGGCGATCCCGACGGCCATCAGGGCATACCGGAACCGGGCGGCGGGCTGAACGGCCGGCGAAAGGGCACCATGACGACGATCCTCGAACCCGACATCTGCGTCATCGGCGGCGGCTCCGGCGGGCTGTCCGTAGCGGCCGCTGCCGCCGCGTTCGGCGTGCCCGTCGTGCTGATCGAAAAGGGCAGGATGGGCGGCGACTGCCTGAACTACGGCTGCGTCCCTTCCAAGGCGATGATCGCTGCCGCCAAGCATGCCCATCACATGCGCCATTCCGCTGCCTTCGGCATCGCGCCGGTCGAGCCAGCGGTCGATTTCTCCGCCGTCAACGCCCACATCCACGCCGTCATCGCCGCCATCGCACCGCATGACAGCGTCGAGCGCTTCACCGGTCTCGGCGTGCACGTCATTCAGGACGCCGCGCGCTTCAAGGACGCCGATACGGTGGTTGCCGGCGACTACGAGATCCGCGCCCGCCGCTTCGTCGTGGCCACCGGCTCCTCGCCGCTGGTGCCGCCGATCCCGGGCCTCGACCGTGTCGAGCACTTCACCAACGAGACCATCTTCGAACGCCTCGAGCGGCCCGACCATCTCGTCATCATCGGCGGCGGCCCGATCGGCATGGAACTCGCCCAGGCGCACCGGCGGCTCGGCAGCGCGGTGACGGTGGTGGAAGGCGCATCGGCGCTCGGCAAGGACGATCCCGAACTCACCGCCGTGGTGCTGGAGCGGCTTCGCGCCGAAGGCATCGTCATCCGCGAGAAGACCAAGGTCGTCGGCGTCGAGAAGCCGGAAGCCGGCGGCGTGCGCCTGCGCGTCGAAGGCGAGGCCGGCGAGGACACGGTCGAGGGCACCCATCTGCTGGTCGCAGCCGGCCGCGCGGCCAACGTGGCCGGCCTTGGTCTCGATGCAGCCGGCATCGAACACGACCGTCGCGGCATCAAGGTCACGCCGGCCATGCGCACGACGAACCGCCGCGTCTACGCCATCGGCGACGTGGCGGGCGGCCTGCAGTTCACCCATGTCGCAGGCTACCACGCCGGCCTCGTCATCCGCGCGATCCTGTTTCGGCTGCGCGCCGCGGAGAACCGCGCGATCATTCCCTGGGTCACTTTCACCGATCCCGAACTCGCCCATGTCGGCATGACCGAGGCGGAGGCGAAGAAGCGTGGCGGGCGCTTTCACGTCCTGCGCTGGACCTACGCGGAGAACGATCGCGCCCAGGCCGAGCGCGCCACCACCGGCTTCATCAAGCTCGTGACCGACGGCCGCGGCCGCATCCTCGGCGCCTCGATCGTCGGCGCGAATGCCGGCGAGATGATCAACCTGTGGGCGCTGGCGGTGACGAAGAAGCTTTCGGTTCGTGACCTGGCCGGCTACGTGCCGCCCTATCCGACCATGAGCGAAATTGGCAAACGCGCCTCGATGTCCTACTTTGGCAGTGCGGCGCGCAAGCCGCTGGTGCGGCGTCTGATCGGCTTCCTGCGGCTCTTCGGCTGATGCGGGTCCGTGATCGGTCGCCATGGGGCGGCGACGCGGAGGCATTCGGAATGGCCGTCGGCAAGGGCGACGAGAACGGAGGACCGGTCGCGGCGAAGACCGATTTCGGTGCCGTGCCCTGGCCGCGCAAGCTCTCCACCAAGCTGCTCGGCCTCACCATCCTCTTCGTGCTCATCGCCGAAGTGCTGATCTTCATTCCCTCGATCGCCAATTTCCGCCTGCGCTGGATGGAAGAGCGGCTGGCCACGGCCGCCGCCGCGAGCGTCGTGCTGGTGCAGAGCGACGCGGGAGAGCTGTCGCCCAGCCTGCGCGAGGACGTGCTGATGGCGCTCGGCGCCAAGGCCATCGCGGTACGAACCGGCGGCATCTCCAGCCTCCTCGTCGTGTCCGACATGCCGCCGCAGGTCGACGAGCACATCCAGCCCATGCGGGTGCAGCCGCTGCCCGCCATGCTCGGTGCGCTGGACACGCTGGTCTCGGGCGGTGACCGGATGCTGCGGGTCTTCGGCCGCGTCGGCGAAAGCGACATGGAGTTCGAGCTGATCATCCCCGACAAGGGGCTGCGCAACGCCATGCTCATCTACGCCCGCAACGTCGCGATCCTGTCGCTGCTGATCTCGCTGATCACCGCCGGCCTCGTCTTCTTCGCCATCCACGCCATCATGATCCGGCCCATCAGAGAGCTGAGGAACTCGATGGTCGCCTTTGCCGACGCGCCCGACGATCCGACCCGGGTCCTGCGCCCGAGCGGCCGCCGCGACGAGCTCGGCGTCGCCGAGCAGGGCCTCTCCCTGATGCAGGCGGAACTGCAGCGCACGCTCGGCGAACAGAAGCACCTCGCCGACCTCGGCCTCGCCGTCTCCAAGATCAACCACGACATGCGCAACATCCTCGCCTCCGCACAGCTGATGTCGGACCGGCTGCAGTCGGTCGACGACCCGTCGGTGCAGATGATCGCGCCGAAGCTGCTGCGGGCCATCGACCGCGCCGTCAGCTACACCGAGGGTGTGCTGGCCTATGGCCGGGCGCAGGAGCCGCCGCCCGCGCGCCGCATCCTGCGGCTGTCGCGCCTTGTCGACGACGTCTATTCGATGCTCGGCCTCGATGCGTCGAGCGCCATCGAATGCGTCAACGCCGTCGATCCCGATCTCGAGGTCGACGCCGATTCCGAGCAGCTGTTCCGCATCCTCACCAACCTCGCCCGCAACGCCGTCCAGGCCATGTCGTCCGACATGGACGGCGCGGTGGTCCGGCGCCTGACGGTGTCCGCCGACCGCCAGGGCTCGGTCAGCCGCATCTTCGTCGAGGACACGGGCCCCGGCCTGCCGGCACAGGCGCGCGACAATCTCTTCGCCGCGTTCCGGGGGTCTGCCCGCAGCGGCGGCACGGGCCTGGGGCTCGCCATCGCCCACGAACTGGTGCGCGCCCATGGCGGCAGCATCGATCTGGTCGAGAGCATCGGCGGCCGCACGGTCTTCGCCATCGCCATCCCCGACCAGCCCGTCCGCCTCCAGGACGCCCGCCGCACCCTTCACCGCCCTGCCCGGGAGGCCTGATGGCTGCGGCTCCGAGCCGGATCGGCCGCGCCTCACTCGTCCTGGCGGTCGAAGGAGGCGTGCCGCTCCCGCCTCCTTCGTCATCCGGAGCGGGACGCTGCGATACCTCGTCCGCGGCGCCATTTCCGGTGGAGGGACGGCCGTTCCCAGCAGCACCTCTTGGCGAAGGTGGCCGTCCGGGAGAATTCACGTGCCTCGTCCGATGGCCCGCGCGGCGAAGGCGCCGCGTGGCGCGCCGGACATTGCCTGCCGCTCTGCGCGCAGGCGCGCTGCCATGCCAGTCCGTCGAAAAACTTCCCCGAACCCGCTTGCTTTTCCGCGCCGGCTTCATTAGGTACCAACTCGCTCGGCGACCGGTTCCGTCCTGTCACCGAACGGCGATCTTTTCGCCGATGCGCGCCCGTAGCTCAGCTGGATAGAGCACCAGACTACGAATCTGGGGGTCAGAGGTTCGAATCCTTTCGGGCGCGCCATTAATTTTAAACAACCTCGATCGCTTGATGGAATGAGGCGGACCTCCCCTGCTGGGCCGGTTGCCAGAGTGTTGCCGGGCATGCTGCTTCGAGCACTGCAGAGCGCCAGGTCCGGTTCAAGCTCGGATTTCCTGGTCAGGAACCGTTAGGCCCAAAGCCTCTGCCCGCACGCCATTGACCGCAACAGCTGACGGCTGAACCGGATTCGTGATTTTGCCAGCAGGATCCGGATGCTGGCATTGTCCGCGATGGATGGGGTCATCTCAGGTCGCCCGCCCGGTGTTGCGCGCACCGAGCAAGTCTCTGACCATGCAGCCGCGTGTTGGGACGACGGACGGCTACGGATAGTCATATCGAGGCGATCGCAGGCCTGTCCGATGTCCATCATCCTTCAAGGATTGTTGCCGGTGACGGCATCGGCAATCTCGCTCTGTTCACGGAGCGGACAGTCAGGACCGGCGCCTGTCGCGCGGCGAAACAGCGCCTTACCCTGTCCCGGCACTTGGAAACCCGCAGGACTGCCCGGCCCATGATGACCTTCTTCCACGCGCCCGGCAGCTGCTCGAACGGCATTCTGATGCTGCTCGACGAGGTGGGAGCCTCGTACCAAACGCGGATCGTCGACCTGCGCGCCCGGCAGCAGCTGCAGCCTGACTACCTCGCAGTCAACGCGAAGGGGAAGGTGCCGGCGCTGCTGGTGCCCCGGGACGGCCTGCTGACGGAGTTCCCGGCCATCGCCTACTGGATCGCGACCAGCTTCCCCGACGCCGGACTTTGGCCGGATTCCACGATCGACCGGACGCATACGCTCGAAGCGCTCGACTTCATCGTCGGCAGCGTTCACATGCGCGGCTTCACCTTCGTCAGGGTGCCGCAGAAGTTTCTCGACGATCCGGCAGGACAGGACGCGCTGCGCGCCTATGGCCGGCGCGAAGTGTCGAAGGGGCTCGCCATCCTGTCCGAGCTTCTCGGCGACAAGGACTATCTGCTCGGCGCGTTCGGCATCGCCGATGCCGCCTTGTCCTACGTGCTCGACTGGGCGGCCGACGACGGCTTCGATCTCCCGGACAATCTCGCCCGCTGCCGTGAGCGGCTGCGCGGGCGCGGGTCCGTCATCCGCACCGGGGCCTGAACGGCGGCGCGCCGGGGCCGACAAGAGAGGATCCACGATGCCGCGGAACATCCTGTTCGTCATGTTCGACCAGCTGCGCTGGGATTATCTCAGCTGCTATGGCCATCCGCATCTGCACACGCCCAACATCGACCGGCTGGCCGGCCGGGGCGTGCGCTTCAGCCGGGCCTATGTGCAGTCGCCGATCTGCGGCCCGTCGCGCATGTCGACCTATACCGGGCGCTACGTGCACAGCCACGGCGCGTCGTGGAACGGCATCCCGCTCAAGGTCGGCGAGACCACGATGGGCGACCATCTGAGGGCCGTCGGCATGGGCTGCTTTCTGGTCGGCAAGACGCACATGCGCGCCGATGCGGAGGGGATGCGGCGCCTGGGGCTAGACCCCGACGGCATCATCGGAGCCCGGGTGGCCGAGTGCGGCTTCGACGTCTTCGAGCGCGACGACGGCATGGTGGCGGTCGGACCCGACGGCCCGCTCGAGGATCCGGAGGCGCATCTCTATTCGCAATATCTGCGCGAGCGCGGCTATGCCGGCGACAACCCCTGGCACGACCACGCCAATTCCGGCGTCGACGCGGCCGGCAACGTGCTGTCGGGATGGTTCATGAGGAATGCGGCGGAGGCGGCGAACATCGAGGAGGCGGACAGCGAGACGCCCTACCTGACGCGCCGGGCGATCGCGTTCATCGAGCAGGCCGAGGCACCGTGGCTCTGCCACCTTTCCTACATCAAGCCGCACTGGCCCTACATCGTGCCGGCGCCCTACCACGCGATGTACGGCCCCGAGACGATCAAGCCAGTGGTGCGCACGCAGGACGAGTTCGACACCGCGCATCCGGTGCTGAAGGCGTTCATGACCTCGCCGGTCGGCCGGGCGTTCAGCCGCGACGAGGTGCGCGAGGCGGTGATCCCGGCCTATATGGGCCTGATCAAGCAGTGCGACGACCAGATCGGCGTGCTGCTCGACTGGCTGGAGCAGACCGGCCGGATGAACGACACGATGATCGTTCTGACGTCGGACCATGGCGATTTTCTCGGCGACCACTGGATGGGCGAGAAGACCTTCTTTCACGACACCTCCGTCAAGGTCCCGCTGATCGTCTACGATCCCTCGCCGGAGGCCGACGCGACGCGCGGCACGGTCTGCGACGAACTGGTCGAGAGCATCGACCTCCTGCCGACCTTCCTGGAGATCGCTGGCGGCGATCCCGGGTCTCTGCGCCACGTCATCGAAGGCCGCTCGCTGATGCCCCTGGTGCGCGGTACTGCCTCCGAGCCGCATCGCGATCAGGTGATTTGCGAATACGACTTCGCCGCGACGCCCATCGCCGAGAGGCTGGGCCTGGGCGTGCGCGAGGCGATGATCTTCATGGTGGCGGACAAGCGCTACAAGCTGATCCATTGCGAGGGGGGCTTCCGGCCGCTGCTGTTCGACCTCGAAAACGATCCCGACGAGCTGCGCGATCTTGGCGGGAGCGAGGATCACGGCCCGGTCATCGCGGCGATGTACGAACGCCTGTTCGCCTGGACCCGCCGCGTCTCCCAGCGCACCACGCGTAGCGAGGCGCAGCTGAAGGAGATGCGCACCGCGATCCGGCGCCGCGGCGTCGTGCTCGGCGCCTATGACGAGAACGATCTGCCGCTGGACCTGACCGTGCATTATCGCGGCCGGACGGCGGCAATCCGCAAGCCGGCCGGTTAGACGATCGCTCAGCCGGCCTGCGCCAGCCAGGACCGCGCGTCCTCAAGCATCGCCAGGGCTTCCGGCGAACCGTCTTCGAGGATGCCGGCAACCAGGCTGCGGCCGGTCTGCAGGAGACGGTAGCCCAGATAGCGGTAGGGCTCCGGCACTGCGGAGAAATCGGTCTCCCGCATGAAGCGGTCGAAGGCTTCCGAGGGCACGACCGGATCGAGCCGGTCCTTTTCGTAGATCGCGTCGCGGCGGGCAATCCGCCAGCCGCTGCCGGTGCGGACGAGCCGGTCAAGGAAGCGGGCATGGCTGGTGTTGTCGACGGCGATGCCATCGAGCGACACGCGGCCGAGGATCTGGACGTTCGTCTCCGCGACCGCCTTGTCGCCGGCGAGGCGGACGACGGGCACGCCGATCAGGTGCTTGCCGCGTGGCGAGCGCTCCTTGTGGGTGGCGCGGCAGCGCTCGATGAAGTCGCCATGGCGTCCGCAAAACCACGTCACGGCGATGCTGCCGTCTACGGTGAAGGTGTCGGCGAGGTCCGCCCACGATCCCTGGTCGCGATGGAAACCCCAGGCCTGGATCAGCTGGATCACGCGGAGTGTATCGGAGACGTCGCTCATCCTGGGCTCCCTTGGGTTTCGCCAGGTCCTACACGCCCGCCCGCTGCCGGTCACACCCTCGACAGGAGGTGTCCGCGATGCGGACGGCCCCGGAGGATGCGTGGACAGAAACACCGGCCTGCCGCTCTAACGGGGTGCGACCGGTACATCTGCCAGGACAGGAGCGAACTCACCATGACGACTTTTCCCGCCCACATCCCGGTGGTGATCGTCGGCGCAGGCCCGACGGGCCTGACGGCGGCGAACCTGCTTGCGACCTATGGCGTGGACTGCATCGTGCTCGACCGCGAACCCGGTCCGATGAACCTTCCGCGGGCCATCGTGCTCGATGACGAGGGCGCGCGCACGCTGCAGGTCTTCGGGCTGGACGAGACCTATGTCAGGCGCACGACGGCCGGGGTCGGATCGCGCTATTTCGCCGACGACGGCACCTGCTTCGCCGAGACCGGCGCGGGCGTCGAATCCTATGGCTTCGCCAAGCGGCAATACATCTACCAGCCCGAACTGGAGGAGGCGCTGCGCGAGCGGTTCGCCGAACGGGCGCCGGACCGGCTGCGGTTTTCCTCTACTGCGGTCGATGTCGAGGTGCGGCCGTACGGCTGCGTCGTGACGGTGGAGGACAGAACGGGACGCCGGCACCGCGTGAGCTCGGACTGGGTCCTCGCCTGCGACGGTGGCCGAAGCCCGATCCGTGAGCGGCTGGGAATCCCCATGTCGGGCACGACCTATCGGCAGGACTGGATCGTGATCGACATGCGCGACGATCCGGACCGCTCGATCTTCTCGAAATTCTTCTGCAGCAGCATCCGCCCCGCCGTCAGCGTTCCTGCCCCGGGCGGCGGCCGCCGCTACGAATTCATGCTGCTCCCGGGCGAGAAACGCGACGCCGTGCTCGAGCCGTCGTTCCTGACGGACCTGTTGAAGCCGTTCCGCGACTATCGCGAGAGCGACGTGCTGCGCAAAACGGTCTACACGTTCCATGCGCGGATCGCCGAGCGCTTCCGGCAGGATCGCGTCCTGCTCCTGGGCGACGCCGCGCACCTGACGCCGCCATTCGCCGGTCAGGGCATGAACGCGGGCCTGCGCGATGCCCACAACGTCGCCTGGAAGATCGCCGCGACGCGCGGCGGCGCCGACGCCGCGATCCTCGACAGCTACGATCAGGAACGGCGCAAGCCGGCATGGGACATGATCCTTCTCGCCGTGACCATGGGCAGCTTCGTCATGCCGTCGAGCCCGGAGGAACTGCAGTTCCGCGACATGCTTCTGAGGGCACTGGAGCCGTTCCCGGCGATCCGCGACTATCTGATCCAGATGCGCTTCAAGCCGAAACCGCGGTATCATGGGGGGCTGTTCCTCGACCTCGACCGGCAGCCGCTGGAGGCGAGCCTGGTCGGCGAGATGATCCCCCAGCCCACGCTCGGCGAGGGCCGCGGCAGGCATCTGCTCGACGGACGCCTGGGGCACGGTTTCGCGCTGGTCTCGCAGGACGAGGCCGGGCGGGCGGCTCTGGCGGCGCTCGACCGGCGGGAACTGTTCGGCCTGCCGCTCACGACGTTCCATCTCGACGAGCTCGCCGAAGATGCCGCCAGGCGGATCGGCCGTCCCCTGCTGACCCATCGCGACCAAATCATGCTGGTGCGACCGGACCGCTACTGCGCGGCTGCCTTCGCGCCGTACCGGCTCGAGGCGGAACTGCGCCGCTACTCTGCGCTGTGCTCGGCGGCGAGCCGCGCCAGTTCCGCGGAGATCGAATTCGCCGCGCCGACGAGCGCTTCCTTGTGAAGCCGTAGGGCGTCTTCGACCTTCAGCGCGGTGCCGATCCAGATCATGGTCAGGCACGCAAGCGGCCGCCCGCCGCTCAGGATCGGCGCGGAGATGCTCATCGTCCGCGCGTTGAAGCCCTTGATGCGGAAGCCCACGCCGAGTTCCCGCGTCTTCGCGAGGATGTAGTCCAGCGGCCCGTCCTCGTGGAAATCGACGGCGTCGGTGCCGAGTTTCTCCCGCAGGCCCGCCAGGATCTGCTCGCGCTCGGTCTCCGGCACGAAGGCGAGATGAGCCCGTCCGCCGGCGGTTTCCAGAACCGGCAACTCGCGCCCGACCATCCCGTGATCGACGGAGAACGGGCTGATGTTGTGCGTCGATTCGCGGATCGCCATGCGGTAGTCGCGGAAGGTGACCAGGTCGAGCGGCCACAGGATCCGGCGGCCCAGCCGCATCATCTGCGGCACGGCCACCTGGGCGACCCAGTCCTCGTCGCGGAATCCGGAGCTCAGGGATTTCGTCTGGAGGGTCGGACGCCAGGTGTCTTCCGAGGGACCGCGGATCACGAAGCCGAGGCCTTCGAGTGTCTCCAGCAGGCGATAGGCGGTCGGGCGCGGGATCCCTACGATCTTCGCCACTTCCGCGGCGCGCAGGCCGTTGTTGCAGTTGATGGCCTGCAAGACCTCGAGGCCCCGCTGCAGGGACCGTACCGCGCCGAACGTCGAAATGGGTGGTTCCTCCTGGCCTGTTCACGAGGCGGACAGACAGGCACGCACCGTTGCAACGATGCCCCGGGCTGTCAAGGTTCCGCGGCGTTCGAAAGGCATCGGCCGCTGAGGGAGGATCAGTTTGGATCAGATCGACCGGCGCCTGAAGGGCGTCTCCCGGCTCGTCGCGCTCATCGGGTTCTTCGGACTTCTGATGCTGGCGCTGATGACCGCCCTCGACGTGCTTCTGCGATGGCTCTTCCAGGCGCCGATCCATGGCGTGAACGACGTCAGCTCCGTCGTGATGGCCGTGGTCATAGCCGCCTGCATTCCGGCCAACCTCGCCATGAAGCAGAACATCGCCGTCGAAGTCCTCGGCACGTTGGGCGGACCGCGCCTGCGGCGCTTCCTCGACCTGACGGCCAGCCTGTTCACGCTCGTCTTCATCGTGTTGATCGCGTGGCGCTTCGTTCCCTACGCACAGGGCCTGCGGGAGACCGGCGATCGGACCTGGGTGCTCGGCTGGCCGCTCTGGCCATGGTGGATGGCCTCGTCCGCCCTGATGATCTTCGCCGCCCTGGTCCAGACGGTGGTGACCGTCTCCGATCTGCGCGCCTTCGTGCTCGGAACGCCGGCCGCGGATCCCGTCGGATCGGACGGATCTCCTCCAGCCGACCACGCGCTCTGACGCGACGCCCACCGCAATCCGAGACAAGGAAGAGCCCTTTGGATCCACTTCTCATCGCCCTGGTGGGCTTCGCGGTCATGATGCTGCTGATCGCGCTGCATGTGCCGATCGGCGTCTCGATGGCGCTCGTCGGCATGACGGGGTTCGCGGCGGTCGTCGGCTGGGGGCCGGCGGTGACGCTGATGGCCAGCGAGCCGGCCTCGGCCATGGCCAATCTGGACCTGGCGGTGATCCCGCTCTTCATGCTGATGGGAAGCCTCGCGGCGGCGGGAGGCCTCGCATCGGACGTCTACAACCTCGCCTATGCCCTGATCGGCCACCGTCGTGGCGGCCTGGCCTCGACCACCATCGTCGCAAGCGCCGGGTTCGGTGCGATCTGTGGATCGGGCGTGGCGACGACCGCAACCTTCGGCCGCGTGGCCATGCCGGAAATGCTCGCCCGCGGCTACAAGCCGGACCTGGCGGCCGGATCGATTGCCGCCGGCGGCACCCTCGGCATCATCGTGCCGCCGTCGGGTATGATGATCCTCTATGCCGTCCTGACGGAACAGTCGGTGCTCGATCTCTTCTCCGCCGGCATCGTGCCGGCACTGATGGCGGTCGCGTTCTACATGATCGCGATCCAGGTCAAGCTGATCATGGACCCCGAGGCCGGCCAGCCCGGCGAGCGCGCCTCCTATCGCGAGCGCGGGGCCGCTGTCCTGCGGGCCTGGGGCGTGCTGCTGCTGTTCATCGTGGTGATGGGGGGCATCTATTCGGGCATCTTCACCGTCAACGAGGCGGCGGCGATCGGCGTCGTGATGGCGTTCCTGCTCGCGCTGATCAAGCGCAAGCTCGACTGGAAGACGCTGATCGGCGTGCTCGCCGAGGCGAGCGCGGGAACCGCGATGATCTACGTCATGGTCTTCGGCGCGACGATCTTCTCCTACTTCATGGCGGTGACCGGGGCGGCCGCGTTCGTCGTCGATTCGATTTCCGGGCTGCCGGTCCCGCCGATCGCCGTCCTGCTCCTGCTGCTCGTCTTCTACATTTTCATGGGCGCCTTCTTCGACGAGGTGGCCGCCATGGTCATCACGCTGCCGCTGGTGATCCCGCTGATCCAGTCTTTCGGCTACGACCTCGTCTGGTGGGGAATCATCAACGTCGTGGTGATCGGCATCGGCATGATGACGCCGCCGATCGGGATCAACGTCATGGTCCTCAACGCGATGTACAGGACGATCGGCCTCCGGACGATCTATCGCGGCATCATGCCTTTCCTCATCGCCGAACTGGTCCGCCTTACGCTGCTCACCCTGTTCCCGCAGCTCACGCTCTGGCTACCCGGCATCATCGGTTGAGCCTGTCCGTCATGCGGACAACTCGCAGCCCTTCCGTGCCCACCCCATGGGCCTCCTCTAAGCTGCCAACGTCAGACGAACCATCAAAGGGAGGATAGGATGAGTCTTTTGAAAGCCGTGCTGCCAGCGGCAGCCTTGCTTGGTGTCCTGGCGGCTCCGGCCGCCGCCGAGACGCTGCGTTTCTCGAGCTTCGAGCCGCCGATGGCGCATGTGACCAAGGAAATCCTGACGCCGTGGGCCCAGGACGTCTCGGCTGCCTCCAACGGCGAACTGACCATCCAGGTGTTTCCCGGCGGCTCGCTCGGCCGCAATCCGGCGCAGCAGCTGCAGCTCGTCGAGGACGGCGTCGCGGACATCGCCTGGGTGATCCCCGGCTACTCGCCGGGACGCTTTCAGGAAAGCGAGGTCGCCGAGCTGCCCTTCCTGATCCCGAGTTCGACCATCGGCTCGCCCGCGATGTGGAAGATGTACGAACTGGGCCACTTCAAGGGCGACTTCAACAAGCTGAAGATGCTCGGTATCTTCGTCTCCTACCCGAATTCGATCGCCTCCAACAAGCCGGTGGTGGAGCCGGAAGACGTGAAGGGACTGAACTTCCGTGCGCCCGGGCCGGTCATGCTGTCCGCGGTCGAGGCGCTGGGCGCCGTGCCGGTCGGCGGCATCACCGGTCCGACGGTGGCCGAAAGCATCAGCCGCGGCCTGATCGACGGCACCTTCACGCAGTGGGGCGCCATCGAAACCTTTCGCATGGGCGACGTGATCTCCCACTTCAACACTGCGCCGCTGGGCGCGACGCCGATGCTCGTCGTCATGAACAAGGCCAAGTACGACGGCCTGTCCGCTTCGGCCAAGGCGGCGATCGAGAAATTCTCCGGTGCGGCCTTCTCGGAGCGCTTCGGCAAATCGTTCGACGCCAACATCGCCAAGGCGCGGGGCGAACTGCTCGCCAAGGGCGCCATAACGGTCGTCGAGCCGGATGAGGCGCAGGCTGCCAGGTGGCGCGCTGCGGTGGCGATCGCGACCGAGCAGTGGACCGGGAAGACGCCGGACGGACAGGCGATCTACGACGCCTTCGTCGCGGCGATCGCCGAGGAAGCCGCCCGCTCGAACTGAGCACACGATCGATCGAGCGTCGGCGACCGGTCCCGCCGACGCGCTGCCGGAGATACGGAACATGACATTGGCTTCGCTCGGGTACATCGGCGTCCGCTCGACCCGCATCGACGACTGGCGGCTCTTCGCCATCGGTCTGCTCGGCATGCAGCAGGTGGACGCGGGCGGCACAACCCGCGCCTTCCGCATGGACGACCGCAGGCAGCGCCTGATCGTCTCGGGCAGCGACGGCGACGGACTGGAGTTCATGGGCTGGGAAGTGGAGAGCCCTGCGGCACTGGACGCACTGGCGGGGCGGCTCGAAAACGCAGGCGTCGCCGTCACGCTCGAGGCTGCCGCGCTCGCCGACGAGCGCCATGTCGCACGGCTCGTCTCGTTCCACGATCCCGAGGGCAACCGCGTCGAGGTGTTCTGCGGTCCCGCGCTCGCCGACGCGCCGTTCAGGCCCGGCCGGGCCATCTCCGGCTTCAAGACCGGTTCGCTCGGCATGGGGCACGCCGTGCTGCATGCACGCGACGTGGACGTGCTCTTGCCCTTCTACCGCGACCTGCTCGGCTTCCGGGTGACCGACTACGGACTGAAGCCGTTCAAGCTCTATTTCTTCCACCTGAACGGACGCCACCACAGCTTCGCCATGGTGGGATCCGGGCGCCAGGGCATGCATCACTTCATGGTCGAGCTGAATTCGCTGGACGATGTCGGCCAGGGCTACGACCTGGCGCAACTGGAGCAAGGCCGGGTCGCCTACACGCTCGGCCGCCACTCCAACGACCACATGACCAGCTTCTACGCCAATTCCCCCTCCGGATTCTTCGTCGAATATGGCTGGGGAGCGCGGGTGATCGATCCGCAGACCTGGGAAGCGCACGAAACCTACGACGGTCCAAGCTACTGGGGCCACGAGCGCCTCTACCTGGCCGAGGATTCGCCTGACCGCGCCCGGCTGCGCGAGATGCGCCTCGATGCCGCGCGCCGCGGCATGCGTGCCGCCGATCCCGTATCCTCATGCGCATGGCTCGACAGCGTCGTCGCCAACGAGTGACGGCCCGACCGTCCTTTCGTTCCTCCCCTCAATCCAATCAGTTTCCCCAATCAATTTCCAAGGAGACGTTTCATGCGTGTCTGTTCCTATCTCATGGCCGATGGGACGGCGTCCTACGGTGTCGTCGACGGCGAGGCGCTGGTCGATGCCGGCAAGGGGTTGCGCGCCCGCCACCGCGACCTGCGCGCCGTGCTGGCGGCCGGCGCGCTGGCCGAACTCGCGAGCGCCGATGGCGAGCGGCTGGGCCTGTCCGACGTGACGCTGCTGCCGCCGGTCGCCAATCCCGACAAGATCCTCTGCATCGGTCTGAACTACATGACCCACATCAGGGAAACCGGCCGTGAAGCACCGACGAAACCCTCGATCTTCACACGCTATCCTTCGTCTCTGGTCGGCCACGCCGTCGACCTCGTGCGACCGAAAGCGTCCGACTGGTTCGACTTCGAGGGCGAACTAGCCGTGGTGATCGGCAAGGCCGGCCGCGCCATCCCGGCGGCGCGGGCCTACGAGCACGTCGCCGGCTATTCCTGCTTCAACGACGGGTCGATCCGCGATTTCCAGCGCCACACCACGCAGTTCTGGGCCGGCAAGAACTTTGATCGGAGCGGCTCCATGGGGCCGTGGCTGGTGACCGGCGAGGCGTTCGGCGACCCGGCGGCGGGCGAGATGACGACACGCCTCAATGGGGAGGTGATGCAGGCGACGCCTCTCTCCGACCTCGCCTTCGACGTCCCTGCGCTGATCGAATACATCTCGACCGTTACCGAGCTCCTGCCCGGCGACATCATCGCGACCGGCACGCCGAGCGGCGTCGGCCTGTTCCGCGAACCCAGGCTCTTCATGAAGCCCGGCGACCGCGTCGAGGTCGCGATCACCGGGATCGGCATTCTCGCCAACCGGATCGTCGACGAGGCATGATCCGATGCGCATGAAGGCGATCGGCATCCGCGAACCGGGCGGACCGGACGTCCTCCACATCGTGGAGGCCGATGTCCCGCGCCTGCGGGCCGGCGAAATACTGATCCGGGTCGAGGCCGCAGGCGTGAACCGTCCTGATCTCTCGCAACGGGCGGGGCGCTATCCCGTGCCCGCCGACGCCAGCCCGATACCGGGCCTGGAGGTCGCGGGCACCGTCGTCGAGATCGCCGCGGGGGTCGCCGATATCCAACGGGGTGATTGGGTGATGGCTCTGGTGCATGGCGGCGGCTATGCCGAGTTCTGCGTAGCCGACCATCGCCATGCGATGGCCGTGCCGGACGACATGAGCATGGTCGAAGCGGCGGCGTTTGCCGAAGTCGCGCTGACGGTCGAATTCAACATGGTGATGCGCGCTGGCCTCCGGGCCGGCGAAACGATGCTGGTTCATGGCGGATCGTCCGGCATCGGCACCCATGCCGTGCGGCGCGCCCTTTCGCTCGGCGCCACGGCGATCACCACCTCGCGCAGTCGCGAGAAGAGCGCATATTGCCGGGGTCTCGGCGCTGCGGTCGCGATCAATTCTTCCGAGGAGGACTGGCAAGCCGCCGTGATGGCCGCGACCGAGGGTAGGGGCGTCGACGTCGTGCTCGACATGGTCGGCGGCGATGTTGCGGCCATGAACGTTGCCTGCATGGCCGAGGACGGCCGCTACGCGCTGATTTCGGTCCAGGCGGGACGGCATGCGAAGCTCGATCTGGAACCGGTGCTGCGCCGACGGCTGACGATCGTCGGCTCCACCCTGCGGCCGCTGGGCGCCGAGCAAAAGGCGGCGATCACGGAGAAGGTCCGCCGCGACGTGCTGCCACTCGTCCGGGCCGGCCAGATGCGCCCGCACGTCTGTGCCACCTTCTGCTTGGCCGAAGCCGCTGAAGCCCACCGGCTTCTGGAGCGCGGTGAGAATATCGGAAAGGTCGTCCTGACGGTGATGGCGTCTGGCAGATAGCTGGGCTCAACCTTCGTCCGCATCGCGAGCAGGCGGCGGTTGAGCGCTCACTGCGCAATTGCACTCGCTCCGCAGGCCTCCCGCAACGTCGGGGGGAGCCGACCGTCGGCCCCCTTCGCTGTCCCGTCCGCCGTTGCGTTCAGACCGCCCCGGCCTCCTGCTTCTGCGCCTCCGCATAATGCGCAAACGTCGCGGCGAAGCGGCCGTTGACGTAGTCGCCGGACGTCACCGGCTCGTATTTCGCCGGGTGCGCCTCGTCCACGCAGCTCGGCAGCGCCTCCACCACCGTGTCGTAGTTGGGGCCGAAGAAGAACGGGATCGAGTACCGCTCCTTGCCCGAGCGGTTGATCGCCCGGTGGACGGTGGAGGCGAAGAGGTCATTGGTCCAGCGCGCCATCTGGTCGCCGATGTTGACGACGAAGCAGCCGGGAATCGGGTCCGCTGCGATCCAGTCGCCGGAGGCGTTCAGCACCTGCAGCGCCGAGATGCCCTCCTTCTGCGCCAGGATGGTGAAGCACTCGTAGTCGGAATGCGCGCCGATGCCGATCTGCCGGTCGTCGATCTCGCCGAACTGCGGCGGATAGTGCAGCACCCGCAGCGTCGCCAGCGGCTTGTCCACCATGCCGTCGAAATAGGTCTCCTCAAGCCCCAGCGCCAGCGCGAAGGCATGCAGCAGCCGGCCGCCCAGCGTCAGCATCTCCTTGTGATAGGCCTCCATCGCGGCGCGGAACGCCGGCTCGCCCTCCGGCCACTGGTTGGGGCCGTAGAGCACCTTGCCGGCCAGCACGTCGGGATCGTCGGCCGGCACGTCGAGCGCGATGTCGAAGGACTGGTGCAGGTCGCCGCGCCCGGTCGGGTCCGTGTTCTCCTCCAGCATCGCCGCATAGCCGCGGTTGTTCTTCGATTTCGACACGTGGTTGGCCATCTTCACGTCGTCGGGCAGCGCGAAATAGGTCTCGGCCACGGCGAAGGTTTCGTCGATCACCGATTTCGGCACGTGGTGGTTCTTGATGTAGAGGAAGCCGACCTCGGTGCAGGCCTTGCGCAGTTCGGCGGCGAGTCGTTCCTTGGCCGCCGCGTCGCCGCTGAACATCGGCTCGAGATCGATGATGGGGATGCTGTCGAAGCTGATCCGCTGCGGATCGAGCCCGCCGCCCTTGAGAACGCGCATGCCGTTCCCCGTTTCCACTGCTTTCATGGTCGTGTTCCCTCTTCTGGTCGTTGCGGGTCGTGGATGGTTTCCACGAAGTAGCGCGGCCCCTCGAATTCGAAGCCGGGCGAGAAATAGCGGCGGCAGGTGTCCATGAAGGCCGCCATCTTGCGCGAGGTGGCCTGCGGCCGCGTCAGCCGGATGCTCACCCGCTTCTCCGCCGATTCCCAGTCGGCGAGCAGCGGCACGAGATGGCCGCGCTCGCACTCGATGTCGGTGAAGAAGCGCGGCAGGTAGGCGATGCCTTCGCCGGCTGCGGCGAAATACTTCACCGTCCAGTACTCGTTGGCGATCAGGCTCGAGCGCGGCAGGATGCTTTCCTGGGCCGTGCCATTCTGCAGCCGCCAGTGCTGGAGCCCCGCCGGCGTGCGGTAGACGATGCCCTGGTGGTCGGCGAGATCGGCCGGCCTGCGCGGCGTGCCGGCTCTCTCGAGATAGCTGCGGCTGGCAAACAGCGCGAAGCGGGCCGTCCACAGCGTCTCGCCGTCGGTCGCGCCCTCGTCCCACGACACCACCGCGTCCAGCTGGTCGAAGCTCTCTGAGGCGTAGAGCACATGCGGCGAGAAGAAGGTCAGTTCGATCTCCACCTTGGGATAAAGCCGCCGGAAGGCGATCATCATCTGCGCGTAGAAGGCAGTGCCGAATTCGCCCGTGGCGCCGATGCGCAGCGTGCCGGCCACGTCGTCGCTGAGCTCGGTCAGCGCCGCCCGCGCCGCATCGCAGCTGCCGAGGATCTGGCGGGCATGGGCGAGCAGCGTCCGCCCGGCATCGGTCAGGAGCATGTTGCGTCCCGACCGCTCGAACAGCTCCACGTTCAGGTCTGCCCCGAGCTGCTTAACGTGCAGGCTCAGCGTCGATTTGGGCAGGCCGTAAAGCGCCGCCGCGGCCGAAAGCGACCGCATTTCCGCAACCTTGACGAAGGAGGCCAGCGCTTCCGTGTTCACCTGTAACCGTCCAAGATTCTGTACGGAATGCCCTCAAAATGGGCATGATTATTTTCGTTGCATGGACGACGGTAATCGGCTTTGATGCACTGCACAAGGGGCCAATCCACTCTTGCAGGAAGAGCCGGTTTCCATGTTCGGCAGCGACGCTTCGCCATGGCGCAGGCGCGGCGCGCCGGCGTGGCAAGCTTGCCGAAACAAGACCAGACAGGGGAACTCGACATGACGAACATCGCCTCCGGACGGACCGGGCTGACCGGTCTCGCAGCACTCGCTGCGGCGCTTCTTGCCTCCACCGCCGCCTTCGCCTTCACGCTCGACGGTCCGCCGAAGGTGGCCTTCATCTATGGCAGCGCTGCGCTCGACGGCGGCTGGAACGAGGCGCTGGAAGCCGGCCGGAAGGCGGTCGAGGAGCAGCTGAAGCTCGAGGTCGCGGTGACGGAGAACATCCCCGAAGAGGCGACCAAGCTCCGCGCCGCCATCGACCTCTACGTCAAGCGCGGCTTCAACATCATCGTCGGCACCACCTACGGCTACAGCGTGCCGATGGCCGAGGCCGCCAAGGCCTATCCCAACGTCGCCTTCCTCAGCGCCTCGGGCACCGAGAACGGTCCCAACATGGAAAGCTTCTACGCCCGCACCTACCAGGGCTGGTACCTCGCGGGCGTCGCCGCCGGCCAGGCGACGAAGACGAAGAAGATCGGCATTCTTGCCGGCTTCCCGGTCAGCGTCGTCAACTGGGACATCAACAGCTTCGCGCTCGGCGCGCGCTCGGTCGATCCGTCGATCGAGACCGTCGCAGTCTTCACAAACTCCTGGTGGGATCCGGTGAAGGAAGGCCAGGTGGCGCAGGCCATCCTCGACCAGAACGCCGACGTGCTCGCCACCAACCTCTCGGCGACCTCCGCGCTCGACGTCGCGGAAAAGGCCGGCGTCCCCTCCATCGGCTTCCAGCTCGACATGTCGCACGCCGCGCCGAAGACCATCCAGACCTCCGTCGTCTTCCGCTGGGAAAAATACCTCGTGCCGACGATCAAGGAGATCATCGACGGCACCTGGCAGCCGGAGGAATACGGCGCCTTCGAGGGCATGGATGCCGGCGTCGTGGAACTCGCGCCCTTCGGCCCGGGCGTCTCCGACGAGGCGAAGGCGAAGGTCGAGGCGGCCAGGCAGGCGATCGTCGCCGGCACGCTCGATCCCTTCCAGGGTCCGCTGAACAAGCAGGACGGCTCGGCCGCGGTCGAGGCGGGCGCCAGGCTGGACGACGGCGCCCTCTGGTCGATGGACTATTTTGTCCAGGGCATCACCGGCACCATGCCCGCCGCGCAATGACCATCGCGGCACGCGCCGCCGGGAGCCCTGAGGGCACGCCGTCCGGCGTGCCGCCCGCGCTCGAACTTCGGGGCGTCGGCAAGTCCTTCGACGGACGCCCTGCGCTCGTCGACGCCGGCTTTTCCCTTGCCTGGGGCGAGGTCCATGCCATCGTCGGCGAGAACGGCGCCGGCAAGTCCACGCTGATGAACGTCGCCGCAGGCGTCTATGCCGCCGACCAGGGCGAGCAGGCGATCGACGGCGTCGCCGCCAGCCCGCGCAGCCCCATGGAGGCGACGGCCGCCGGGCTCGGCATGGTCCACCAGCACTTTCGCCTCGTCGAGAGCTTCACCGTCGCCGAGAACGTGCTGCTGAGCCTCGGCCGCCGCGGCGCGGTGCGCTCGGTCGCGCAGGCCAGCGCCGCGGTCGCGGCGAAGGCCGCCGAAATCGGCCTGCCGGTCGATCCGGCCCGCATCGTTTCCGATCTCTCGACGGCGGAGCGCCAGCGCGCCGAGATCGTCCGCGTGCTCCTGCTCGGCGCGCGCATCCTCGTCCTCGACGAGCCCACGGCGGTCCTGACGGAGGAAGAGGCAAAGGCGCTGCTGTCCTTCGTGCGGCGGCTGGCTGGGCAGGGTCACGCCGTCGTGCTCATCACCCACAAGTACCGCGAGGTCGCCGGCTTCTGCGACCGCATCACCATCATGCGGCATGGCCGTACCGTGCTCGCCGGCGCCGCGGTCTCCGGCCTCGACGAGGCGGAGGTCGCGCGGCTGATGGTCGGCGAGACCCTCGCCACCGGCGGTCGGCCGGCCTCGATCGCCGGCGCCGTCAGCCTCGCCGTCTCGGATCTGACGCTTGCTGCCGGTCCGCACGGACAGGGGCTCTCCTCGATCGGCCTCGAGCTTCGGGCTGGCGAGGTGCTCGGCATGGCCGGTGTCGGCGGCAACGGCCAGGAGGAACTGGTCTCCTGTCTGATCGGTCTCACCCGGCCGCAGAGCGGCACGATCCTGCTCGCCGGACGCGACGTCACCGAGGCCTCGCCGCGCGAACGGCGGCGGGCGGGGCTGCGCGTCATTCCCTCCGACCGCTTCGACAGCGGCCTGATCCGCGACTTCGCCATCGCCGACAATCTGGCCTTGAGCCGCGTCTCCGAAGGCGCCTTCGGCGGGCCGCTGTTCCTGCGCCGCGCGCGCATGCGGCAGGCCGCGGCGGAAGCGATCGACGCCTTCGACATCCGCGGCGCCACGCCGGCGCGCCAGACCGGGCTCCTGTCGGGCGGCAACGCGCAGAAGGTTCTGCTCGCGCGCGAGCTCGACGCGACCATGAAGGTCCTGGTTGCCCACTCTCCCTCGCGCGGACTCGACATGAAGGCCACGCAGTTCGTCCGCACCGCCATCCGCCGGGCGGTCGAGGCCGGTGCGGCCTGCCTGCTGATCTCCGAGGATCTGCAGGAGGTGCTGTCGCTGTCGCATCGCGTCGCCGTCATGAACCGCGGTGCGGTTGCCGGCTGCCGCGAAATAGGCGAGGTCAGTCCGGAATGGATCGGAGCGCTGCTGGCCGGCCATGCTTGACACGGCATTCCTCGTGCGGCGCCAGGCGCCCGGTCCATGGCTGTCGAGCCTCTGCTATGCCGGCGGCCTGACCTTCGGGCTCGCCGTTTCCGCGGCCCTTCTCGTCCAGGCCGGCGTCCCCGCAGGCGCGCTGGCCGACGAGTTTCTGATCGCCACCTTCCTCACCTCCGATGGTCTCGCCCAGACGGTCACGGCCGCGCTTCCGCTGGTGCTCGTCGGCCTGGCCTCGGCCGTTGCCATGCGGGTCCGGTTCTGGAACATCGGCGTCGAGGGCCAGCTCTGGCTCGGCGCCGTCGCGTCCACCTGGATCGGCATCGGCGGCACCGGCCCGGATGTCCTGCGCCTCCCCGCGATGCTGCTGCTTGCAGCCGCCGTCGGCGCCGCCTGGATCGCCATTCCTCTCGTCCTGAAACTCCGGTTCGGCGTCAGCGAGGTGATCTCGACGCTGCTCCTCGGCAGCGTCGCCTTTCTCCTCGTGCAGCACCTGCTGTTCGGTGCCTGGCGCGATCCGGCCACCGGCTTTCCGGTCACGGCGGCCTTCGGCGAGGCGGCCCGGTTCGGTTCCCTCGGCTGGGGGCAACTTCATGGCGGGCTCTTCGTCGTGCTGATCGTGGCGGCCCTCATCTGGTTCGTGCTCGAGCAGACCCGCATCGGTTTCTACGCCGACGCAGTCGGGCTCAATCCCAAGGCCGCGCGGGCGGCCGGCCTGCCGGTATCCGCCACGGTGGTCGGTCTGGTCCTCCTCTCCGGCGCGCTTTCGGGGCTCGCCGGCATGACGATCGTGGCCGGCACCGAGCACCGGCTGAACCAGTCGGTCGGCAGCGGCTATCTCTTCAGCGCCATCGTCATCGCCTATCTGGCCAGGGCCAGACCCTTCTGGGTCGTCGTCGTGGCATTGGCGCTCGGCGCGGTCTTCACCGCCGGCAGCGTGCTCAAGGTCTTCTACGGCATCTCCGAAGGCATGATCGTGCTGGTGCAGGGAACCGTGCTGATCTCGATCCTGATGTCGCAGTTCTTCAGCACCTATTCGCTGAGCCGGCCGGGCTGAGGGAGCAATTCGTCATGGATTTCCTGGTCGGCTGGATCGCCATCGTCCCGAGCTACGCGACGCCGCTGCTGCTCGCGAGCCTCGGCCTCATCGTCTGCGAACGGGCCGGCATCCTCAATCTCGGCGCCGAGGGCCTGATGGCGGTCGGCGCCATGACCGGGGCGATCGCCGTCCTGTCCGGCGTCGATCCCTGGGCGGCCCTCGCGGCCGGCGCTGCCGCCGGCACTGCGCTCGCCTTGCTGTTCGGCATCGCCACCGTGGTGATGCGAGCCGACCACACGCTGTCCGGCCTCGCCGTCGTGGCGGTGGGTCTCGGGCTGACCGGCGTCGTCGGGCGTCCCTACATGCAGAAGACCTTCCCCGGCATCGCCAGTCTCGGCGAACTGTTCGGCATCGAGCGCACCACCGCGCTCGGCCGCAGCGTCGCGGTGCAGGATCCGGTCACGCTCGCCATGCCGGTTCTCGTCGCGCTTCTCTGGTGGTGGCTGATGAAGAGCGGCAGCGGTCTGCGGCTGCGCGCGGTGGGCGAGAACCCCGCCGCCGCCGACGTGGCCGGCATCGACATCCAGATCGCCCAGCTCGGCGCCGTCCTCGTCTCGGGCCTGCTCTGCGGCCTTGCCGGCGCCTATCTGTGCGTCGCCACGAGCCATGTCTGGGTCGAGGGCATGATCGCCGCGCGTGGTTGGGTCGCGGTGGCCCTTGTCATCTTCGCGCGCTGGAACCCGGCGCGTGCGCTGATCGGCGCGCTCGTCTTCGGCAGCGCCGATGCCCTCGTCCCGCGGCTGCAGGCCATCGGCGCCGACATTCCGGTCTATCTGGCGATGATGCTGCCCTACCTCCTGACGCTCGTCGTCCTCGTCGCTAGCTCGATCGCCGGCCGCGCCTCGGGCGAGCCGTCCTTCCTCGGCCGGATCTACCTGCGCCAGGACAAGCACTGAGCCTCCCTGGCGGGACGCTCCGCCGCTCAGGCCTCCGTGTCGGGCTGCCGCGACGGATGGGCGGCAGCGAAGGCCGGCAGCGCCTCGCATTCCGCCCGCACGGCGCGCAGGCGCGGCATCGCGCCGAGGTCGACGCCGAAGCGGTCGGCCGAGAACAGTTGCGGCACGAGGAAGATGTCGGCCAGCCCCGGCGTCTCCCCGAAGCAGAACCGGTGTTCGCCGCCGCGCGCCACCAGCGCCTCGCAGGCGGCCAGCCCTTCGCCGAGCCAGGTGCGGCACCAGGCTTCGACGCCGCCCTGGTCCTGCCCGTACTCCTTGCGCAGGTACTGCAGCACGCGCAAATTCTGCAGCGGATGGATGTCGCAGCAGATGACGTTGGCGAAGGCGCGGACCCTGGCGCGGCCGACCGGATCGGCCGGCAGAAGCGGCGGCTCGGGATGGGTCTCGTCCAGCCATTCCAGGATCGCCGGCGACTGCGTCAGCACGTCGCCCTCGTCGGTCACCAGCGACGGCAGCAGCGCCTGCGGGTTCACCGCCCGATAGGCCTCGGTCTTCTGCTGCCCGCCGTCGCGGGTGAGGTGGATCGCGATGAAGTCCGGCGAAAGGCCCTTCAGCCCGAATGCGATCCGGAGCCGGTAGGCCGCCGAGGAGCGGAAATAGCCATAATACTTCATTGCGCCGCTCCGATGACGAGGTCCACCGGCGCCAGCCCGTCGATCTCCCCGTGGATGACGTCGCCGGCCACTACCGGCCCGACACCGGCCGGCGTCCCGGTATAGATCAGGTCGCCCGGCGCGAGTTGATAATAGCGGGACAGGTGCACCACGAGTTCCACCGGCGACCAGACGAGGTCGGCCAGATGCGCATCCTGCTTCGTCTCGCCGTTGACGGCGAGCATGATGCGCTGCGGTCCCACCGCGCCGAAGGCCGATGCCGCGGTGAGCGGCGCGATCACGGCCGACTGCTCGAAGTTCTTCCCCAGATCCCACGGGCGCTGCTTGGCGCGGGAGGACAGCTGCAGGTCGCGGCGGGTCATGTCGAGCCCGCAGCCATAGCCCCAGATCGCGGCGGCCGCCTCTTCGTCCGTCGCCCGGAACGCCGACGCGCCGATCGCGATGACGAATTCCATCTCGTAGTGGAAGTTCTCGGTGCCGGGCGGATAGGGGATGGTCGCTCCCGTATGCACGATCGCCTGCGCGTCCTTCAGGAAGTAGAACGGCGCCTCGCGGTCCACCTCGTAGCCCATCTCCTTGGCATGTTCGGCATAGTTGCGGCCCACGCAGAAGATGCGGTGCACCGGATAGAGTGCGCCATCGGCGGTCGGCACGGTCGGATAGTCGGGAGAACTGAACAGGCGTTGCGGCATTTCTGGGTCTTTCCGGTCGGGTGTGGTTGGTGGTCGGCAGGCGGCACGGTGGCGCCGCGATCCGGTATACGCGGCGCGCATTGCCTGCGCGGGCCGGGACGTGCGGGAAGAGGCTTGAACGTCGGGACGGAATGCACCTCCTTGCACCGTCGGCAGGGCCGTCGCCGTCGAAGCGGCTGCGGAACCCGTATGATATGTATGCTTACGATCAGGAAGCGCGTCAATGCCGGGTCGGGAGCGCCGGCTGGCGTGCAGGCGTGCTATGGCTGCTGCGGGCGCGCGACCGCCGGCAGGATCAGCCTCGGCCCGCCCCGGCAAAGCCGCGCCAGTCAGGAGAGGGAATGGCCGTCCAGCATGTATCTGTCGCCGATTTTCGCAGGAGCGCCGCGCGCCGCCTGCCGCGCTTCGTCTTCGATTATCTCGAGGGCGGGGCCGGGTCCGAGGCCGGCCTGAAGCGGAACCTCGACGCCTATGGCGACGTCGCCTTTCTGCCGCGCCGCCTGGTCGACGTCAGCCGTCCGTCCCCCGCCGTCTCGCTCTGGGGCCGGTCGCATGCGATGCCGGTGTATCTCTCGCCCACCGGCCTGAACGGCCTGCTGCGCCATGATGGCGACGCGATGCTGGCGCGTGCGGCGGCGCGCGCCGGCATTCCTTTCGCCCTGTCCACGGCCGCCAACATGAGCATCGAGGACGCGGCCCGCGCCGGCGACGGCGAGAAGTGGTTCCAGCTCTACGTCATCCAGCGCGACCTGGCGCAGTCGCTCGTCCGGCGCGCCCTGGCCGCGGATTATGCTGCCCTGATTCTCACCGTCGACGTGCCGGTCAACGGCTACCGCGAGCGGGACATCCGCAACGGCTTTTCCGTTCCCGCGAAGGTGACGCCGCGGCTGCTTCTGGACGGCGCGCTCAGGCCGGCCTGGAGCCTCGCCTACCTGCGCAACGGTGCGCCGCGGATGCGCAACATGGAGGCCGACGGCGCCATGAACCTCGAGGCGCAGGCGGCACTGCTCAGCCGCCGCATGGATGCGGGCTTCGATTTCGAGGCGCTGAAATGGCTGCGCGACCTGTGGCCGCGACCGCTGGTCGTCAAGGGACTGCTGCGCACCGACGACGCGGCCGCCTGCGCGGCGATCGGCGTCGACGCGGTCGTCATGTCGAACCATGGCGGCCGGCAGGTCGCGGGCGCGGTCGCCGGCTTCGAGACGGTCGCGGCGGCCGCGGCGCGGCTCGCCATCCCCGTCTTCTTCGACGGCGGCATCCGCTGCGGCGAGGACGTCGTCAAGGGCCTGTGCCTCGGCGCGCGGATGGCCGGATTGGGCCGCGCCGCGCTCTATGCCCTGGCGGCGGAAGGCGAGGCTGGCGTCGACCGGTGCCTCTCCTTGTTCAAGGACGATCTGGTCCGCACGATGACCCTGCTCGGCGCGCCCGATCTTGCAGCCCTCGGTCGCGATCTGCTGGCACCACCGGCGGCTCCTGCACCGGCCGCGATTGGCGGCTGACGCTGCGCGCGTTCTCCCTTGGCGCCTGCCTCAGCCGATGGCCAGGGCGAGCCGCGGCAGGAGATCCGCCTGCTCGCCGCCTGCGCCGGCACGCGGCCAGCGCCGCGCTGCGCCCGCCCGGCCGGCGAACACCGCCCCGATGCCGATCAGGACCGCCTGTCCCGGTTCCGCCAGCGCTCCGACGGCGGGAAGTCCGGCCAGATGGGTGGCGTGGATCGCCTCGCCGGTCCGGCCGATGTCGAAGCCGACGACGGCCGGCGTATCGGCCGGCATGCCATGCGCGATCAGGGCGGCGACGATCGACGGCGCGGTGCGCCCGCCCATGTAGAAGATCGTCGTCGCCGACCGATCGGCGATCGCGTCCCAATCCACGTTCCGCGGCAGGCCGCCGGCCCTGGAATGGCCGGTGACGAAGCGAACCGACTGCGCGCAGTCGCGATGCGTCAGCGAGACGCCGAGCCTCGCCGCCATCGCCAGCCCGGCGGTCACGCCCGGCACCACGTCATAGCCGATGCCTTCCGCCTCCACCGCCGCGATTTCCTCGCCGGCGCGGCCGAAGATCATCGGATCGCCCGACTTCAGCCGCACCACCCGCCGGCCGGCGCTGGCCAGCGAAATCATCATGTCGTTGATCTCGTGCTGCTTGCAGCCCGGGCGGCCGGCCCGCTTGCCCACCAGGATGCGCTTGGCTTCGCGCCGCGCGAGTTCGAGCACGTCGTCGGACACCAGGTCGTCGAACAGGATGACGTCGGCCGCCTGCAGGGCGCGCACGGCCTTCAGCGTCAGAAGTTCGCCGTCGCCGGGGCCGGCGCCGACGAAGGTCACGTGGCCTCGCCGGTCCCCGTCCGTGGCACCGCAGAAAAGCGCGTCCGCGGCCTGCGCATCGGGTGCGGGTCCGAAGGCGCGGTCGACGAAGCGCTCCCAGAACGCCCGCCGCGCCGGCCCCGGCTGCCAGCGGTCGGCCACGCGGTCGCGCAGGCGCAGGGCGAGCGCCGCCCAGTCGGCCAGCGAGGGTGGCAGCAGCGTCTCGATGCGCCGGCGGATCGCCTGGCCGAGGATGGGCGCCGCCCCCGACGTCGAAATACCCACGACCACCGGCGATCGGTTGACGACGGTGCCGAACTGGAACTGGCAGTGCGCGGGCCGGTCGATGACGTTGCAGGGCACGCCCGCTGCGCGCGCGGCATGCGCGAAGGCCGTGGCGTCCTCGTCCGAGGCCGCATCCGCGATGGCGATGGCCGCGCCGGTCAGATCGCCGGACTGCCATGCGCGCCCGGCGAGCCTCACTGTTGGCTCGCGGGCGGCGAGCGCCGCCATCTCCTCGCCGACAGCCTCCGGTGCGGCGAAGACCTGAACCGTCGCGCCCGCCGCGCAGAGCAGTTCGGCCTTCCACGCCGCCGCCGCGCTGCCGCCGGCCACCAACACCTGCTTCCCCGCGAGGTCGAAGAAGACCGGCAGGACGCTCAGCGCACCGATGCGTGGCGTGGAGGCGTCATTCCGCGGCCTGGAGACGGGCTTCATCGATCATGGTCCTGATTTCGGAGCGGCAGGAGCCGCAATTGGTGCCGGCGCGGGTGCTTTCGCCGATCGCTTCGATGCTGCGGCAGCCGCCGGCCACCGCTGCCGCGATCTGGGTGACGCCGACCGTGTGGCAGGCGCAGACGATGCGCCCGACCGCGGGCATCGGCACCGGCGAGCGGCCCGACAGGAGCGCCATGCGCTCGGCGGGGCGCAGCGGCGCGCGGGAGCCGAGCAGCGAGGCGAGCCAGTCGAGCGACGGGAGTTGACCAGGCGGCGCGACCAGGAGCGCGTCGGCGAGCGCGCCGGCCTCGTCCAGCGTCGCGGCGCGGTAGGTCAGCCCGCGCCGGTCGGTGTATTCCACCAGCTGGTCCCGCGCGATGGCGCCAAGCAGCTGCCGCGACAGCAGGATGCCCTGGTCCGGCGTCTCGGTCCCGCACAGCGCGTAGATCCAGCCGCTCTCGACCGGCCTGCGGCTCCAGTGCACGAAGCCGGTCGGCCGCAGGTCGCGGCGGGTGATCAGGACGCCGGTCCAGGCCACCGCCTCGCGGCGGATCGAGACCGGCACGTGCTTCAGCTCCGGCTGGCCCGAAAACGGGTCGGTCAGTGGCGAGGAGAGGGCGCCCGCGCCGGCCTGCGCGGCAAACCGGCCGCTCCAATGCATCGGCAGGAACGCAGTGCCCGGCTTCTGGCCTTTCGACAGGCCCACCCTGGCGCGGGCGAAGCCGTAGCGGCTCGAGACATGCGCCAGGTCGCCCTCGGCAAGCCCCTGCCGGGCGGCGTCCTCCGGTGCGATCTCGATCACCGGCTCGGGCGCATTCGCCATCAGCCGGGGCACCCGGCCGGTGCGGTTCATCGTGTGCCACTGGTCGCGCGCCCGCCCGGTGTTGAGCGCGATCGGGCGCGCCGCGTCGACCGCCAGCGCCGGGCCTTCCTGCCGCACCGCCACGAAGCGGGCACGCCCGTCGGGCGTCGGGAAGCGGCCGCCCGCCAGCAGGCGCTGCGAAGCGTCGCCATGGCGGGGCTGCGGCCAGTGCGTCGGCGCGAACCGCTCGTAGTCTGCGTCACCCATGCTGGCCAGCGCCCCGATGTCGAAAAGCCTGGCGCCGTCGTTCTCGAAGGCGGAGAGCGCGGCATGCTCGCGGAAGATCGCGGCCGGATCATCGAAATCGAAGGCATCGCCGAAGCCCATCCGCTGCGCGACGTCGCAGACGATGCGCCAGTCCGGCCGTGCGTCTCCCGGAGGGGCCAAGAATGCCCGCTGGCGCGACATCCGCCGCTCGGAATTCGTCACCATGCCGCTCTTCTCGCCCCACGCAGCGGCGGGCAAAAGCACGTCGGCATGGCGCGTCGTGTCCGTGTGGGTCACGTCGGAGACCACGACGAACTCGCAGGCCCGCAGCGCCGACCGCACGCGGGCGGCATCCGGCATCGACACGGCCGGGTTGGTTCCCATGATCCACAGCGCCTTGACCCGCCCGTCGCCCACGGCCCGGAACAGGTCGACCGCCTTCAGCCCCGCCGTCCGCGCCGCCGAGGGCGCGTTCCAGAACCGGGCGACCCGGTCGACGTCGTCCGGCCGATCGAAGCCCATATGCGCGGCCAGCTGGTTGGCGAGCCCGCCCACCTCGCGGCCGCCCATCGCGTTCGGCTGGCCCGTCACCGAGAACGGACCCATGCCCGGCCGGCCGATCCGGCCCGTCGCCAGATGGCAGTTGATGATGGCGTTGACCTTGTCGGTACCGTGCGCCGACTGGTTGACGCCCTGGCTGTAGACCGTGACGCTGCGCTCCGTGGCGGCGAAGAGGTCATAGAACGCCCGCACGTCCACCTCGGCCACGCCGCATGCGGCAGCCACGTGCGCCGGCGAGGGCGCGTCCGCGCCGGCGATGGCCACCGCCTCGGCAAACCCCGCCGTCGAGGCCGCGACAAAGCCTGGATCCACAGCCCCGCTCCGCTCCAGATGCGCCAGAAGCCCGTTGAACAGCTTCACGTCCGTGCCCGGATCGATCGCCAGGTGCAGGTCGCAGTCGTCGGCCGTCGCCGTGCGGCGCGGGTCGACGACCACGATCTTCGTGCCGCGCGTCCGGCGCGCCGCCAGCAGCCGCTGGTGCAGGATCGGGTGGCACCACGCGAGGTTCGAGCCCGTCAGCACCACGAGATCGGCCTGCTCCAGGTCCTCGTAGACCCCCGGCACGATGTCCTCGCCGAAGGCGCGCTTGTGGCCGGCGACCGACGAAGCCATGCACAGGCGCGAATTGGTGTCGATGTTGCCCGAGCCGATGAACCCCTTCATCAGCTTGTTGGCCACGTAATAGTCCTCCGTCAGCAGTTGCCCGGAGACGTAGAAGGCGACCGCGTCGGGACCGTGCGTCGCGATGGTCTGCGCGAAGCGGCTCGCCACCAGGTCCAGCGCCTCGTCCCACGACGCCTGCCGTCCGCCGATCTCGGGTGAGAGCAGCCGCCCGTCGATCCCCGTCGTCTCGCCCAGCGCCGCGCCCTTTGAACAGAGCCGGCCGAAATTCGCCGGGTGCTCCGGGTCGCCGCGCACGGTCACCGCGCCATCTTCGGCGACGCCGGCCAGCACCCCGCAGCCGACGCCGCAATAAGGGCAAGCCGTCCGCACCCCGGTCGCCGGCGCGTCCCGCATCCCGCTCACTCGGCCGCCATCAGCGCGAGATCGAGGCCGAGCGCGATGCGACGGTCGATCACCCGGACGGGAATGGTCTTCACCGCGCCCTCGTCGGCGCCCTGTGCCAGCCCCGTCTCCAGCGAGAACACCCAGTTGTGCAGCGGGCAGGTCACGGCCGCACCATGCACGATGCCTTCGCTCAGCGGTCCGCCGCGATGCGGACAATGGTCCTCGATCGCGTAGATCCGGTCGTCGACGGTGCGAAACACGCCGATCTTGCCTTGCGGCGTCGCAACGCAGCGCGCGCCGCGCGGCGGAATGTCGTCGATCGTGCCGATGTCGTGCCAGTGAAAACCGGTCATGCAGCACTCCTCCTGCGAGCGGACGAAGGGGCGCTCTCCTTGATCTTCCTACGGAAATTCCGTAGTTCCTGCTGCGACGAAACGCCAAACCGCGGTTCATTTCGGTCAGGAGAAGCAATGCCGGCGAAGCAAGATCGTATCGTTCTTGAGGCCGATCCCGCTGATGCCGAAGACTTCGGCATCGGTGCGGAAGCCATGGAGCGCGCCCTCAGGTCGCGTGTCGTGCGCATGGCGCGAACCGGGCTGGGGCTGAGCCAGGACGAGTTCGCCAGCCGGTTCCGGGTGCCGGTCGGAACGCTGCGGGACTGGGAGCAGGCGCGGGTGACGCCGCCCGACTTCGCGGTCGCATACGCCCGCGTCATCGCCGCCATGCCGGAGAAGGTCGCCGAGATCGTGAGCGCGGCCTGAAGCGTCATTCCGCGGCCTCCTTCACCACGCCGATCGCCGCCATCGGGCGGAACTCGTGCTTGTCCTTTCCCGACACCCGCTCCGACCACGGGTCCACCTGTGCGAATGTCTGGCTGAACACGAAGCGGTCGAAATAGGCCTTGCGGCGTTCGAGATCGTCGAGCACCTGCCGCTTGATCTCGGCCACGCCGATGCGCCTGGCCCACTTGTAGATGCGCTCGAGGTAGCGCGCCTGCTCGCGATACATCTGCGTCAGCGCCACGATCACCTCCAGCGCCTCGTCCTCGGTCTTCACCAGGCCGAGAACCTCGGTGCCCTTGATGTCGAGGCCGGCGGCGCCCGCGAAATGGATCTCGTAACCGGAGTCCACGCAGATCACGCCGACGTCCTTGCAGGTCGCCTCCGCGCAGTTGCGCGGGCAGCCCGAGACGCCCATCTTCACCTTCGCCGGCGTCCACGATCCCCACATGAACTTCTCGATGCGGATGCCGAGCCCGGTCGAATCCTGCGTCCCGAACCGGCACCAGTCGGTCCCCACGCAGGTCTTCACCGTCCGCAGGCCCTTGGCATAGGCATGGCCCGAAACGAAGCCGGCCTTGCCGAGGTCGGCCCAGACGGCCGGCAGGTCCTCCTTCTTGATCCCGAGCATGTCGATTCGCTGCCCGCCGGTCACCTTGACGGCGGGGATGGCGAACTTGTCGACCACATCGGCGATGGCGCGCAGTTCCCTGGCATTGGTCATCCCGCCCCACATGCGCGGGACCACCGAATAGGTGCCGTCCCGCTGGATGTTGGCGTGGACGCGCTCGTTGACGAAGCGCGACTGGTAGTCGTCGGCATATTCGTCCGGCCAGTCGGCGACGAGATAGTAGTTGAGCGCCGGCCGGCATTTCGAGCAGCCGCAGGACGTCTTCCACTCCAGCTCCTGCATGACGGCGGGAATGGTCTTCAGCGACTTCGCCTTGATCAGCCGGCGCACCTCGTCGTGGCCGAGGTCGGTGCAGGTGCACATCGGCTGGATCGCCGCGGGATTGTAGCTTTCGCCGATGGTCAGCGTCATCAGCTTCTCGACCAGCCCCGTGCAGGTGCCGCACGAGGCCGACGCCTTGGTGTGGGCGCGAACGCCGTCGAGCGTCGTCAGGCCCTTGGCGGTGATGGTCGAGACGATCTTGCCCTTGCAGATGCCGTTGCAGCCGCAGATTTCGGCGTCATCCGCCAGCGATGCAACGGCCGCCAGAGGGTCCGCGGAGGCGCCTCCCTGGTAGGCCTGGCCGAAGATCAGCGTGTCGCGCATGGCAGAGATGTCGGCCTGCTTCTTCTGCAGGTCGGCGAACCAGGCGCCGTCGGCGGTCTCGCCGAACAGCACCGTGCCGATGATCCGGCCGCCCTTCAGCACCAGCCGCTTGTAGACGCCCGCCGACGCGTCGCGCAGCACGATCTCCTCGCGGTCGTCGCCGTCGGCGAAGTCGCCCAGCGAATAGAGGTCGATGCCGGTCACCTTCAGCTTGGTCGGCGTGTCCGCATGGACGAAGCGTTCGTCGCCGCCTCCGGCCAGCACGGCCGCGGCCACCCTGGCCATCTGGTACAGCGGTGCGACCAGGCCGTAGACCATGCCGCCCACCTCGGCGCATTCGCCGACGGCCAGGATGTCGGGATCGGACGTGATCATGCGGTCGTCGGTGACGATGCCGCGATTGACCGCCAGCCCCGCCTCCTTCGCCAGCGCGACGTTGGGGCGGATGCCGACCGCCATGACCACCAGCGTCGCCGGGATCACGGTGCCGTCGTCGAGCTCGACGCCCTCGACCCTTTTCTCGCCGACGATCCGCCTGGTGTTGGCCTTCGTCCGGACCTGGATGCCGCGCGCCTCGACCGCTCTCTGCAGCAGATAGCCGGCGGCGGGATCGAGCTGCCGCTCCATCAGCGTCGGCATGACGTGCAGCACGGTCACCTCCATGCCTTGCTGCTTCAAACCGGCTGCGGCTTCGAGGCCGAGCAGCCCGCCGCCGATCACCACTGCCTTCTGCCCCGACTGCGCCGCCACGAGCATGGCGTCGACGTCGTCGAGGTCGCGGTAGCTCAGCACGCCAGGCAGGTCCTTGCCGGGCACGGGGATGATGAAGGGCACCGATCCGGTGGCGACGACGAGCCTGTCGTAGCGCTCCGTCACGCCATGGTTCGACGTGACGGTCTTCTCCTCGCGATCGATCGAAACGATCCTGTGGCCCTTGTAGAGCGTGATGCCGTTGGCGACGTACCAGCCGTCGCCATGGATCACGATCTCCTCGAAGCTCTTCTCGCCCGACAGCACCGGCGACAGCATGATGCGGTCGTAGTTGACGCGCGGCTCGGCGTTGAAGATCGTGATGTCATACCGGCCGGGTGCCGCCTCCAGCAGATGCTCGAGCATCCGCCCGGGGGCCATGCCGTTGCCGATGATGACAAGTTTTTCGGCCATGGCGCTCACTCCGCCGCTTCCACGAAGCGATGGCGCTCGTAGAGGAACTTCAGCACCGCCTCCCGACTGCGCAGGTAGGTGCGGTCCGAGGCGAGTGCGATCCGGTTGCGCGGGCGCTCCAGCGGCACGTCCAGCACCTCGCCGATCCGCGCGGCCGGCCCGTTGGTCATCATCACGATGCGGTCGGACAGAAGCACCGCCTCGTCGACATCGTGCGTGATCATCAGCACCGTGTTGCCGAGCGTGGCGTGGATCTGCATCACCTGGTCCTGCAGATGGGCGCGCGTCAGCGCGTCGAGCGCGCCGAACGGCTCGTCGAGCAGCAGCACCTTGGGCTCCATCGACAGCGCCCGCGCAATGCCGACGCGCTGCTTCATGCCGCCCGAGATCTCCGACGGCCGCTTGTCGCGCGCGTGTCCCATGTGGACGAGGTCGAGATTGTACTTGGTCCACTCGGCCCGTTCGGCAGCCGACTTCGTGGCACCGAACACCTTGTCCACCGCCAGCGCGACGTTCTCGTACACCGTGAGCCAGGGCAGCAGCGAATGGTTCTGGAACACCACCGCCCGGTCGGGACCGGGTTCGTCGACCGCCTTGCCGTCGAGCAGCACCGCGCCGACCGTCGAGGGCGTGAGCCCGGCGACGATGTTGAGCAGCGTCGACTTTCCGCAGCCCGAATGGCCGATGATGGAGATGTACTCGCCCTTCTCGACGCCCAGCGTCACGTCGCGCAGCACCTCGGTGGCGGCGCGGTCGCGGGTGAAGGTCTTGCCGATGCCTTCGATGGAGAGATAGTGGTTCGCCATTGTCCGCTCCTCAGGATGCCGCGGTGCCGCGGGTGACGCGGTTGCCGATGAAGGCGACGATCCTGTCGAGCACGAAGCCGACGATGCCCACATAGATGAGGGCCAGGATGATGTCGCTGATGAGGGACGAGTTCCACGCGTCCCAGATGAAGAAGCCGATGCCGACGCCGCCGATCAGCATCTCGGCCGCCACGATCGCCAGCCAGGACAGGCCGATGCCGATCCGAAGCCCCGTGAAGATGTAGGGCGCGGCGGCCGGCAGCATGATCTTGGCGAAATACTCGAAGCCGTTGAGCCTGAGCACCCGCGCGACGTTGCGATAGTCCGACGGGATGTTGCGGATGCCGACCGCCGTGTTGATGATGATCGGCCAGATGGCGGTGATGAAGATGACGAAGATCGCCGAGGGTTCGCCATCGCGGAAGGCCGCCAGCGACAGCGGCAGCCAGGCCAGCGGCGGCACGGTGCGCAGCACCTGGAAGATCGGGTCGAGGCCGCGCATCGCCAGGCTCGACTGGCCCACCAGCACGCCGAGGCCGATCCCGGCCACCGCCGCCAGCAGGTAGCCCAGCGCCACGCGCTGCAGGCTCGCCAGCAATTGCCAGCCCATGCCCTTGTCGTTGCCGCCATTGTCGTAGAACGGGTGGATGATCAGCTCCCACGTGTCCGTCACCACCTGCGAAGGCGGCGGCAGCGAGGAGGTCGGGCTGGAGCACAACACCTCCCACAGCCCGATCAGCATCACCAGCACGACCAGCGGCGGCAGCAGGTTGGCGCCGGCGCCGCGCGCCATGTCGGCCAGCCTTCCGGTGCCGGGCCGCGTCTGGACGGGGAGCGTGAGGATCGTCGCGGCCGGCCGGGCCGGTGTCGTCGCGGGCTGGAGCTTCTTTGCCGCCGTGGCTGTCATGTCGTCGTTCCTTTCTGTCCGATGGATGGGCGAGGCGCCGCCGTCCGCCGCGCCGTTCGGCGGGACGGCGGCGTCCGGCTCACACCATGCGCTTGATCGTCAGGCTCTCGAGATAGGCGGAGGGGTTTTCGGGATCGAAGACCTTGCCGTCGAAGAAGGTCTCCGGGCCTCGCGAGGTGGAGGTCGGAATGTCGGTGACGCCCAGTTCGGCCGCCGCGGCCCGCCACAGGTCCTCGCGGTTCACCTGGTCGATCAGCGCCTTCGTGTCCGTGGTCTCGGGCAGGTAGCCCCAGCGGATGTCCTCGGTCAGGAACCACAGGTCGTGGCTGCGGAACGGGTAGGAGGCGTGGTGCGCCCAGTAGTGCATGATGAAGGGGCTGTTCTCGACCACCTTGCCGTTGCCGTAGTCGAAATTGCCCTTCATCCGCTCGACGACGTCGCTGAAGGGCGCGTTGATCCAGTTGCGCTTGGCGCAGATCTTGGCGAGCTCCTCCTTGTTGGCCATGTCCTCGCACCATTGCTGGGCTTCCATCACCGCCATCAGCAGCGCCTTGGTGGCGTTGGGATAGGCCTCGACGAAGTCGGCGCGCATGGCGAAGGCCTTCTCGGGGTGCTTGTCCCAGAGCTCGCCGGTGGTCAGCGCGGTGTAGCCGATCTGCTGGTTCTTCAGCTGCTCGTTCCACGGCTCGCAGACGCAGAAGCAGTCCATCGTGCCGACCTTCATGTTGGCGACCATCTGCGCCGGCGGAACCACGATGGTGGAGATGTCCGAGTTCGGGTCGATGCCGCCCGCCGCCAGCCAGTAGCGGATCCACAAATCATGCGTGCCGCCCGGGAAGGTCATTGCGGCCTTCACCTCCTTGCCCGACGCCTTCTTGGCAGCCAGCGCCGCCTTGAACGGTGCGGCGTCGGTGCCGAGCTTCAGGTCGGCATATTCCTGGCCGACCGAGATGCACTGGCCCGCCACGTTGAGCCGGGCGAGGATCATCATCGGCGTCGGCTGGTTGTTCTGGGTCATCGCGCCCGACGAGATCAGGTAGGGCATCGGCGTCAGGATATGCGCCCCGTCGATGCCGTTGCCGGCCGCGCCGAGCACGAGATTGTCGCGCGTCGTGCCCCACGACGACTGCTTGAGAACCTCGACGTCCGGCATGCCGTGCTTGGCGAAGAAGCCCTTCTCCTTGGCCACGAACAGCGGGCCGGCATCGGTGAGCGCGATGTAGCCGAGCTTGGCGCCCGTCACTTCCGGCGTGGCGGGTGCGGCATGGGCGCCGTAAGGCAGGAGTGCCTTTGCCGCGCCGAGCAGCGCGGTCGTGGCGGCTATACCCTTGATGAAGCCGCGGCGCGTTGCCGGGAGGATCGTGGTCGGATCGGACTTTTCGCTCATCTTCGTCTCCAGTGGTGACGACCTGTGCCGTCGGTTGGCCAAAAAAAAACTGCCGATCCGGTCCACCGCGTCCGTCCATCCGGGACAGCGGTATTCCTGATCGGCAGCTTTGCCTGGGGCGCCCGTCCTTGGACGCCGATATGGTTGGCCACGAATGGCCTCGAACATTAAAAGCAGGAACCGTGCCAGTCTGGCGGGCGGTCGGTAAGCTGCTGTTATTGCTGTTTGCGAACGCGCCCGCGGGTCAGGGCCGGTGCGGCGGGAGCAGCGCGGACGTCAAATGCTGAGCAGTGTGCAGCTTAAATCTTGTGCAATGCACAAACCGTCCGCCGCTCCCGCAGTCGCCCTCAGACGCCCGCCTGCGCCTCCACATAGGCGTCCAGCGCGTGCGGATCGAAGATCCGGCCGTCGAAGAAGCCGTCCGGTCCGAGCACGAGGCTGGCGCCCGCCGAACCGACCGGCGTGGCCGCCGTCAGCGCGCCCTCCACCTTGGAGTTCGCTCCCGGGAGCGCCACGCCGAGCGGCTTCAGGGCGCTGCGGTAGAGGTCGGGCCGGTAGCAGTCGAGCGCGATCGCCACGTTGGCCGGCGTGTGCGCGACGTCCCCCCAGCGCACCATCTGGGTGTAGAACCAGAGCGAATGGCTCTTCCAGGGGAAGTTGGCCGCCTTGTCGAACGGCAGGTAGAAATCCTCGACCTGGCGGATCGTCCCAGAGCCGGGATCGAGCCGGCCGGTCAGCGCCCGCATCTGGATGTCCGCCGGCTGACCCAGATAGGCCGGCTGCGCCATCAGTTCGGTGAGCGCGGGGTGGTTCATCGCGTCCTGACACCAGCGCGCGGCGTGATGCATGGCACGCAGCAGCGCCGCCAGGGCTTCGGGATGGTCCTTCGCCCAGGCCGCCCGCACGCCCAGCACCTTCTCGGGGCTGTTGCGCCAGATCGCCGCCTTCACCGTCGCGACGTGGCCGGTGCCGGCCACCACCGAGACGCTGTTCCACGGCTCGCCGACGCAATAGCCGTCGATGCGCCCGGCCGCGAGCGCGTCGGCCATGAAGGGCGGGGGCACGATGACGATCTCGATCTCCTGCGCCGGATCGATGCCGCAGCCGGCGAGCCAGTAGCGCAGTTCGTAATTGTGCCCCGAATGCGGGTGGGTCACAGCGAAGCGCAGCATCGGGGCGCCCGCCGCCTCGCGCGCCCGAAGAGAGGCGCGCAGCGCGCGGCCGTTGCGCGTCGGGTCGAGATCGGGCAGCGCGCCGTGCTCGGCCATGCCCTCCCAGACCATGTTCGACACCGTCACGCAGTTGCCGCCGAGTCCGAAGGAGAACGGCACGATCGTGTCCGACGCCAGCGGCGTCAGGCCGAGATTGCAGGCGAGCGGCATCGGCCCCAGCATGTGCGCCAGGTCGAAATGGCCGATCGCGATGCGGTCGCGGATGTTGGCCCACGAGGTCTCGCGAAACAGCCTCAGATCGACGCCCTCGCGTTCGGCAAACCCCAGTTCGCGCGCCACGATCAGGATCGCGCAGTCGAAGAGCGGCATGAAGCCGGCGTCGATCTGGTGCTCTTTCATCGTCATGGGCCTCCTGGCCCGAGCAGGTCGGCGGCCGTCACGAGGCTCTGCGCCACGTCGGCGAGCTTGCGGTTCTGGTTCATGGCCGTCTTGCGCAGCAATGCGTAGGCGTCCTCCTCGCTCATGCCGCGCGACTTCATCAGGATGCCCTTGGCCCTCTCGACGAGCTTGCGGCCCTCGAGCTCGCCGCGCGCCTCCTCCAGTTCCCGCGCCATGCGCGAAAAGGCGTTGAACCGGCTGATCGCCATCTGCAGGATCGGCTTGACGCGCTCCTTGCGCAGCCCGTCGACGATATAGGCCGAGACGCCCGCATCGACCGCGGCCTCGATCGAGGCGGTGTCGGCGCGGTCGACGAACATGGCGATCGGCCGCTTCACCGCGCGCGACAGCTGGAACATGTTCTCCAACATGTCGCGGTTGGGATTTTCGAGATCGATGACGATGACGTCCGGGTTCACCTCGGTGATCCGCCGCGCGATCCCGCTCACGTCGTGCACCAGCGTCACGGCCGAATGTCCGGCCTCGCGCAGGCCTTCCTCGATCACCGCGGCGCGAATGCGGTTCTCGTCGATGATCAGGATGCGGAGGGCGGCGGGGTCCATGCCCTGCTAGTTTGCGCGTTCCGCGCTTCGCTGCAATGCAAAAAACACGGGGACGGTTTACTTGACTCGGGTCCTTCGCCTTACCGTTCTCAAGGCTTGCGCCAGCCGAATTGAGTTAACCGTCCCCGCATTCCTGCCCTCGCGCCGCCACGCTCAGCCCCGCAGCGCCGCCAGGATCGCGTCGAGACCGTCGGTCAGGGCGGCGGGACCCGGCTGCAGGATCAGCGGCGACTTGATCTCGACGATGCGCCCGTCGCGCACGGCCGGAATCGTCTCCCAGCCCGGCCGCGCCGCGATCTTCTCCGGCCGCACCTTCTTGCCGCACCAGGAGGCGAGGATCACGTCGGGTGCCGCCTCGATCACCCGCTGCGGCGCAACGATGCGGTCCTTCGCCGCCTTCTCCCGGGCCAGGCCGGCGAACACGTCGTCGCCGCCGGCGATCGAGACCAGTTCCGACACCCAGCCGATGCCGCTGATCAGCGGCTCGTCCCATTCCTCGAAGAAGACGCGCGGCCGGGCGCGACCGGCGCCTGCCTTGGTGATCGCTGCCAGCCGTCCCTCATAGCCGCGCGCCAGCGCTTTGGCCTTCTCCGCCGCGCCGACGAGCGCCCCCACGGTGCGGATCATGGCCAGGATGCCCGCGACGTCGCGCTGGTTGAAGGCGTGCACCGCGATCCCCTCGCGGATCAGCGCGGCCGCGATGTCGGCCTGCAGATCCGAAAAGGTGAACACCAGGTCCGGCTCGAGCGCGAGGATCTTCGGCATGTCGGCCGAGGTGAAGGCGGAGACCCGCGGCTTCTCGCGGCGCACCCGCGCCGGTCGCACCGCATAGCCGGACACGCCGACGATGCGGTCTTCCTCGCCGAGCAGGTAGAGCGTCTCGACCGTCTCCTCGGTCAGGCAGACGATGCGTTGCGGCGGAAAACGTCTCATCGGCGTGTCGGTCTCCCGGTCGAGGCGCGCGGCTTGCTGGAGAAACGGTCTTCGGTGCTGCGGGGGCTTCGCGCAAGCCCCTTTCCGCCGGTTCGGCCGAGCAGCGCCGCCGGCTTGCGACTGGCCCAGCGGCGGCCTTCGCTTGGCGCACTTGCCGTTCCGCGCGACTGCCGCCTTGCCCGGGCGAGCAGGAAGCCTAGGGTGGAGACCGGGATCCGGCATCGTCGCGCCGGCAATGGAACAGGAAGGCATGCAAGGCAGCGCCCTCGAATCGAGCATCTTCGCCCCCGGGGCATCGGCTTGACGGCCATCGCGCCATCGACGCCGCCCGCTACTCCGGGACACGGGCTGATGATCGCCACGCTCGCCGCCGGCAACTTCGCCATCGGCATGGGTGCCTTCGTCGTCATCGGCGTCCTGTCGCCGCTCGCTGCCGACCTCGGTCTCTCGAAGACCGGCGCCGGCCTGATCATGACCATCTACGCCGTAGCCTATGCCGTGCTGTCGCCCCTGCTGGTCGCCGCGAGCGGCCGCCTCGGCCGCCGCACCGTGCTCGCGGTCGGGCTCGCCGTCTTTGCCCTCGCCTCGCTGCTGGCGGTCGTCGCCTGGAACGGGCCGGCGCTTTACGCGGCGCGCATCCTCGCCGCCGTCGGCGGCGGCCTGTTCACGCCCGTGGCGGCAAGCGTGGCCTTCTCGGCCAGCGCACCCGAAGCGCGGGGCAGGGCGCTCGCCCGCGTCTTCCTCGGCATGACGCTCTCCCAGGCGCTGGGGATTCCGCTCGGCAGCTTCGTCGGCTACACATTCGGCTGGCGCGCCGCCTTTGCCATCGTCCTGGTGCTGAGCGTCGCTACCCTGGTGCTGGTGCTGCGCACCGTCCCGCGCCGCGTGGCGTTCCAGCCCAACTCCCTGCGCACGCTGGTCGAGGCGCTGGCCGACTGGCGCAGCCTGATGTCGATCCTCGTGACGGCCACGATCATCTCCGCGCCCTACTTCGTCTACACCTTCATCACCCCGCTGCTCGAAGCGCGGATGGGTTTCGGGCGCGACGGCGTCGCGCTCGTCCTGCTGGCCTACGGCGCCGGCGCGGTGGCGGGAAGCTGGGCGGCCGGCATCTGGACGGATCGCTTCGGCCCCCTCGGGACCATCTACGGTGTCCTGGCCGTGCAGGTCGTCCTGATGCCGGTCTTTTCCTTCCTGCCGGTTCCGCTGCCCGTGCTGCTGCTCGTCACCTTCCTCTGGGCCATGTTCGGCTGGTCCTTCCTGGTGCCGCAGCAGACCCGCCTCATGCGCCAGGCGCCGCAGCGCCAGGCAGTGGTGCTGTCCCTCAACGCCGCCTGCATCTATATCGGCGCCTCGCTGGGCTCGGCCATCGGCGGCGTCGTCGCCGAGAATTTCGGCCTCGACTGGCTTGGAATCGCGGGAATGCTCGCCGTTCTGCTCGCGACGGTGCATCTTTTCATCTCCGAATCGCTGTTCCGGAACCGTCGCGCGGTCTGAAGGCGGCTGCTGCTTCGGCCGCGGTCGACCGGATGCGGGATCGCGGCGCGGACTGGAGCGTTGCCTCACGTTCGGGCCCCGACCCCGTCTCGCCCGTATTGACGATAATCAAACGAATGATTAAATCATGAAGATGACCACTTCCACCGCCGCTCCCGATACCAGCCGCGACACCAGCGGGGCCGATCAGACGCGCCTCGCCCTGATCCAGGCCGCGCTGAAGCTGTTCGGCCAGAAGGGCTTCGACGGCACCTCGACGCGCGAGATCGCGACGGCCGCCAAGGCCAATATCGGCTCCATCGCCTATCATTTCGGCGGCAAGGAAGGGCTACGCTCCGCCTGCGCCGAACACATTGTCGAGGCGGTGAGCGCCATCGCCGCGCAGGCGATCGGCCCGGCGGCCGGCGCGCTGGCGGGGCCGATGGACCGGGAGACGGCGCGCGGCATCCTGCATGCCGTCGCCGAGCGCTTCGTCATGACCGTCGTCGGCAACCCGCAGGCCGTCCCCTTCGTCCAGTTCGTGCTGCGCGAACTGTCCCAGCCCACCACTGCCCTGGAGCGGATCTACGACGGCGTCTTCGAACCCAACCACAAGCGCTTCTGCCTGCTCTGGGAGAAGGCCACCGGCCAGCCGGCCGCATCCCGGCAGACGATGCTCACCGTGTTCACCATCGTCGGCCAGGTGATGTATTTCCGCATCGCGCGCGAGGCGGTCACGCGGCGGATGGGCTGGGCCGACATCGGCGCGGCCGAGAGCAAGGCCATCGCCGCGACCGTCTGCGCCAACATCGACGCCATGGTGGCGGCAGCCCGCGAGGAGTGATCGGTCATGCCATGGTTCTGCGCCCTTCCCTTGGCCGCGCAGCTGTTCGGCGCCTGTGCCGCGTCCGCGCCGCTGGCGGTCGGCTATGTCGAGGGCGAATACGTCATGCTGGCGCCGATCGAGGTGGCGCAGGTCAGGGGCTTGGCTATCCGGCGCGGAGACCGGGTCGAGGCTGGAACGGTGATCGCCCGGCTGGAAGACGCCGACACGACCATCGCCGTCACTCAGGCCGAAGCCGCGCTGGCGCAGGCTGAGGCGCAACTGGCCGACCTGCGGCTGGGCAAGCGCCCGGAAGAGGTCGCCGTGCTCGAAGCCGCCGTGCGCTCCGCCCGCGCAGAGGTCGCCGAAGCCGCCCGCGGCCTTGCCCGCGCCCGCGATCTCTTCGCCCGCGGCATCGCCACGCAGGCGCAGCTCGACGAGGCCTCCACCGCCGCCGAGGTGGCCGAGGCCGCGCTGGGCCAGGCCGAGGCCAACCTCGCCGTCGCCGGCCTCGCCGCGCGGCCCGAGGCGATCAGGGCGGCCGAGGGCCAGGCGAGCCAGGCGGAGGCCTCGCTGGAGAATGCGCGCTGGCGGCTGGCGCAACGGGTCATCCATGCGCCGTCGCCCGGCCGCATCTCCGACGTCATCCGCAATCCCGGCGACATTGCCGGCCCGTCCGCGCCGGTCGTGGCCATGCTGCCCGACGGCGCCGTGAAGCTGAAGGTCTACCTGCCGGAGCCGGCCTTCTTTTCCGTCAAGGTGGGCAATCGCCTGTCGGTGCACTGCGACGGCTGCCCGGAGGGACTGACGGCGCGCGTCTCCTGGGTCTCGCCCGACCCGGAATTCACACCGCCGGTCATCTATTCGCTCGAGACCCGCCAGAAGCTCGTCTACCTCGTCGAGGCGCGCCCGGAGGACGGCGCCGACCGCCTCCAGCCCGGCCTGATCGTCGACGTGGAGCTCGCGCCTTAGGCGCGGAGCGAGGGGAGGCGGAGCGCATGAACGCCATCGAGGTCTCCGGCCTGGTCAAGCGCTTCGGCCCGAAGACCGTCGTCGATCATGTCTCGATGACGGTCGCCGAGGGCGAGATCGTCGGCTTCCTCGGCCCCAACGGCTCCGGCAAGACCACCACCATCCGCATCATGTGCGGCCTGCTCACCCCCGATGCCGGCGAGGGCCGCGTGCTCGGCCACGACATCCGCACCGAGGGCCTGAGGATCAAGCGGCAGGTCGGCTACATGACGCAGAAGTTCTCCTTCTACGAGGACCTGACGATCGCCGAGAACCTCGAATTCGTCGCCAGGCTCTACGGCCTGAAGCCCGTGGCCGGGCATGTCGGCCGCACGCTGGACGAGCTGGGGCTCGCATCGCGCCGCGACCAGCTCGCCGGCACGCTGTCGGGCGGCTGGAAGCAGCGGCTGGCGCTTGCCGCCTGCATCATGCACCAGCCGAAGCTGCTGCTGCTCGACGAGCCGACGGCCGGCGTCGACCCGAAGGCCCGGCGCGAGTTCTGGGACGAGATCCACCGGCTGGCGCGCGGCGGGCTCACGGTGCTCGTTTCCACCCATTACATGGACGAGGCCGAGCGCTGCCACCGCATCGCCTACATCTCCTATGGCCGGATGCTGGCCGCCGGCACGGTGGCCGACGTGGTGCGCGATGCCGGCCTGACCACCTACCTCGTCTCCGGACCCGATCTTCATGCCGTGGCTGAAGCCCTGCGCGGCCGGCCGGGCGTCGAGCAGGTCGCGCCGTTCGGGGCGATGCTCCACGTCGTGGGCAGGGACGCCGGGGCGCTGCGCGCCACCCTCGACGACATGGTGACCCGGCATGCGGTGACCGTCGCGCGCGGCGAGACCAGCCTCGAGGACGTCTTCATCCAGTTCATGGCCGGCTCGAAGGACAACATGACATGAACGCGGTCTTCTCCTTCGGCCGGCTGGGCGCGCTGCTGATCAAGGAGTTCATCCAGATGCGGCGCGACCGGCTGACCTTCGCCATGATGCTGGGCGTGCCGCTGATGCAGCTCGTGCTGTTCGGCTACGCCATCAACAACGATCCCAAGAGCCTGCCCGCGGCGCTGGTGGCGACCGGCAACGACCACTACACCCGTGCCATCGTCTCGGCGCTGCAGACGACCGACTACTACCGCTTCGACCATGTGGCGGGCAGCGCCGCCGAGGCGGAGGCGCTGATGGCGGGCGGCAAGGTCTCCTTCGTGGTCGCCATCCCGGCCGACCTCGCCCGCCGCGTCGACCGTGGCGAAAGCCCGCAGATCCTGGTCGAGGCCGACGCCACCGACCCCTCCGCCTCCTCCGGCGCGATCTCCACCCTCTCCACGCTGGCAAGCCGCGCCCTGCTGCGCGAGCGCGGGCTGGAGCGCCAGGCGGCCGAGAGCGCGAAGGCGAACCTCGAGGTGATCGTCCACAGGCGCTACAACCCGGAAGGAATCTCGCAGTACAACATCGTGCCCGGCCTGCTCGGCGTCATCCTGCAGATGACCATGGTGATGATGACCTCGATGGCGCTCACCCGCGAGACCGAGCGCGGCACCATGGAAAACCTGCTCGCCATGCCGGCGAGCCCGGTGGAGATCATGCTGGGCAAGGTGCTGCCCTTCCTCGTCGTCGGCTCCGTCCAGGTCACCGTCGTGCTGGTCGCGGCGAAGGGCCTGTTCGGCGTACCCTTCATCGGCTCGATGCCGATGCTGCTCGCCGCCATCCTCGTCTTCGTCCTGGCGCTGGTGCTGCTCGGCTACACCATCTCCACCGTGGCGCGGACCCAGATGCAGGCCATGCAGCTGACCTTCTTCTTCTTCCTGCCGTCTATCCTGCTCTCCGGCTTCATGTTTCCCTATCGCGGCATGCCCGGCTGGGCACAGGCGCTGGGCGAGATCCTGCCGCTCACCCATTTCCTGCGCGTGATCCGCGCCGTCATGCTGAAGGGCGCCGACTTCGCGGCGATCGCGCCGGAGGTGGCCTGGCTCGCCGGCTTCGTCGTCTTCTTCGGCGGGTTGGCGCTCGCCCGCTTCCGCCGGACGCTGGACTGAATCAGACGGCGACTCGCGGCCGCCCGCTGGCAGTGGCGATGAGCAGCGCCTCGATGAAGCTGCGGCTGCCCTCCACCGTCGCCGCCTTGACCTCGCGCTCGATCGTCACCTGCGCGTCCTGCGCGCCGGCCGCTTGCGCCCGCTCGGCAGCCAGCTGCGCGATCTCGGCCTCGGCGGCGGCCATCGCCGCCTCCTCGGAGAGGAAGTCGCGCATCGCCTCGCCGGCGCTCATCCGGAACAGCCCTTCCTTCGGCTGGCTGACGCGGGCTTCCGCCGTCACCCGCACCTGGCCGACCACGGCGCCGAGCGCATTGGCGACGTCGGCGTCGGCCGGCAGCACGCAGCCGTTGCCGACCAGCGGCGGCAGGCCGGCATAGTGCAGCGCAGCCGAGGCGCCGAGCCCGACCACCGGCCGGTCGAGCGTCACCGCGAGCCCCGCGATGCCCCCCTTGGCGTCCATCGCGCGCTGCACCAGCGGATGGGCGACGGTTGCCGCCCCGTCGAGCCCGTCCTCGGCGAAGGCCGTCTCCAAAATGACCTCTGCCGAGCGCCGGGTGAGCGCCGACAGCACGCGCTGCGCCATCGCCTCGGGCGAGGCGGCGATCGGTTGGCCGCGCCCGTCGCGCCGCCGCGCGAAGAGCTCGGCGCCCATGCGCGCGGTCGCCGCATCCCAGTTCGACTGCAGCGCCAGCACATGGGCGGCGTCCGACGGCGTGAAGCCGCAGACATGGACGAGCCCGCGCGCCACCAGACGGTTGAGCGTCGCCACCTGCGCTGTGGAGGTGAGCAGCCGGTCGAGCGGCTGCGGCTCGGCGGTGATCGTTGCGAACAGCTTCGCCTCGGGCGCCGTCAGCCCCGCCTCCAGATGCGCGGGCACGCCGGTCCTGAGCGCGAACCGGCCGTCCATGCGGCCGGGATTCGGCGCCCGCAACTGCCGCTCGAGATGGTCGCGCACGCTCGCCCCGTGCCGCACGCCCGCCAGCGCCAAGGGCACCAGCCGGCGCGGTCCGAGCTTCAGCGCCGGCTCGAGCCCGCCGTCTTCCAGCGAAATTTCCGAATCGCCGCCGAGGCCGAAGGTGCGCATCGCCACCGCCTCCACCATGGTGCGATAGCCGCCGACGGTCGCGCCCTCGGGGTCGAGCCGGGGCCTGCCCCGGTCGAGCACGGCGACGTCGGTGGTGGTGCCGCCGATGTCGGAGACGACCGCGTCGTCGAGCCCGGTCATGTGCCGCGCGCCGACGAGGCTCGCGGCCGGACCCGACAGGATCGTCTCGATCGGCCGCGTCCGGGCGAAGGCGGCCGAGACCAGCGCGCCGTCGCCGCGCACCACCATCAGCGGCGCGCGGATGCCGCGACGGTCGAGGAAGCCCTCGGTCGCCGCGACCAGCCGGTCGATCATCGAGATCAGGCGGGCGTTGAGCAGCGTCGTCAGCGCCCGCCGCGGCCCGCCGAGCTTCGACGACAGCTCGTGGCTCGTCGTCACCGGCAGGCCGGTGCGGGCGCGGATCATCTCGCGCGCGGCGATCTCGTGGGCGGGATTGCGGGTCGAGAAATAGGCGGCGACGGCGAAGCCCGACACCTCGCCGGCCAGCGCCGGCAGCCGCGCCTCCAGGTCCGAGAGGTCGAGCCGCGCCGCGTTGCCGTGCACGTCGTGGCCGCCGGGGCACTGCACCAGCGGGTCGCCGCCAAGTGCGGCCGAGAGCCCGTCGCGCGCCAGATCCTCCGGCTTGAAGCCGATCATCACCAGCGCCACGCGGCCGCCCTGGCCCTCCACCAGCGCATTGGTGGCAAGCGTCGTCGACATGGAGACAAGCTTGATCGCGCCGGGATCGACGGCTGCCTGCGCCAGCACCGCGTCGACCGCGCCCGAAATCCCCTCGGCGAGATCGTGGCGCGTCGTCAGCGCCTTCGCCTTGGCCACCACGCCCGCCTGTTGCGACCACAGCACCGCGTCGGTGTAGGTGCCGCCGGTGTCGATGCCGAGGAAGAGCGGGGCCGTCTGCGGGTCGGGTGCCATGGATGCCGGGTGGGTTCGGGTACGGATGGATGCGGGACGATTCGGTGGCAGGATGCCGCCCGCCGGGCGTGCCTCGCCGATCCATAGCGCCTCGTCCGACCCGCGCCAACGGCACGGGCGACACGACCTGCCGCGATTGCGGCGGGCGAGCCTCGAAGGACGAACGACACCGGCCGCGCGCCGACGCCCTCCGGCCGCAGGTTTGCGGGGAGGCACGGCGGGGCGGCCGGTGGGCAGGGTCTGTGGCGCGGCACGAAGCGGCCGCGAAGGGGCCGGCGGCTATGACGTGTCGGGTTCGCACGGCGCCGCCGCCGGGCGGCCGACGGCGCAGGATTGCCCGCACCGGGCCATCGGCGAGCAGGCCTGCCGGGCGATGTCGCGGGTGGCAAGCCGCGCCCGGCGCCGCGCCCGCGCCAGATAGGCCCGCAGGATCCGCGCCAGCGTGCGGAAATCGGCGGCGAGGCGGGTTGCCCGGTCTTCCGACCGCGACGAGGCGATCAGCGCGGGTGCGCCGGACGGCAGGCCGACGAGGTAGTTCCGCGCCACCGCCTCGGCATGCGCGAGACCCGCGAGCACGGGCAGCGCGATGGCGAGCGGCCGGCCGGCGGCGCGGTCGGCGAGGCCTGCGAGCAGGACGAGCAGCGCCAGGATCTCTTCCAGCACCTCCTCCTTCCAGCCCATGTCCCGCGTCCTCCGTTGTCGAGGCGCACAGTGTCGCCGCGGCGTCGGAGGGTGTGGATAGATTTTTGCCAAGCGGTTGATTTCGTTGGGGGCGGGTGTCGTGGCGCCGGCGCGGGCAGGCGAGGAAATGCGGGGACAGTTTACTTAATTCGGCTCGAGGCAGACCGGGAAATGGTGCTGCATCCCATCCGAATTAAGTAAACTGTCCCCGCATTTCCTTCCGCTTTTGCTAGGCCAGCAGCGCCTTTTCGAAGGCCAGCCGGCCGGGCGGCGTGAAGCGGATGGCGCGGCTGGCGGTGTCGCGGCGGGCCCATTTCCGGTCGAGGATGTGGTCGAGGATGGCCGCGCCGAGCGAGCCGGCGAGGTGAGAGCGGCGCACGCTCCAGTCGAGGCAGGCGCGGCAGACCGGCCGCCGCCGCGCGGACAGGCCGGAGACGTCGATGCCGACGCAGGAAAAGAAGCCTGGGCCGCCGGGGCCGAGGCGCATGGCGCCGGCTTCGTCGACGAGGATGCCGCGCGCGAGAAAACCGTCGAGCATGGCCACGGCGTGCTCGCCCGCCAGATGGTCGTAGCAGATGCGCGCCTGCCGCATCGTCGCCTCGCGCGGACCCGGCCGCGCGCGTTGCGGGCCGACGGAGGCGGCGACGCCCATGATCGATTCGAGCATCGCGGCAACCTGGGTCCCTGCGAGGCTGAAATAGCGGTGCCGCCCCTGCGCGGCGAGTTTCAGCAGTCCGCCCTCGGTCAGCCGCGACAGATGCGAGCTCGCCGTCGGAAGCGTGACGCCGGCCTCCAGCGCCAGTTCGCTTGCCGTCAGCGCGCAGCCGTCGAGCAGCGCGGTGAGCATGCTGGCGCGGGCCGGATCGCCGACCAGGCTGGCAATCCGGGCGATGTCGGGTCCGTCACGCATGGTTCGACGCTAACCGAACCATGCGGGTTGCACAAGCGCTATGCTCTGCCCATCGACGCCGCAGCCGGTGCTGTGCCCCGCCTGCCTCCCTCCGACCGCGAGATAGCCGCATGTCCGCACCCTCCACGAATGCCGCCGTCCGAACCGCCCCGCCGCGCGCCGTTTTCCGCAAGCGGCTCTGCCGGCTCGTCCGGTTCGTCGTCGGCGTTCACGAACGCTGGCGCGAACGGCAGGCGCTCGCCGAACTCGACGACGGCATGCTGGACGACATCGGTCTCACCCGGGCGGAACGGGATCGCGAATGCGGGCGTCTGCCGTGGGACGGGAACGACCGAAGATGACCGGCAAACCTACGCGGTGCGCCCGGCGGAACGTTTCGCCGCCGGTCGAAGCATGGCCGCGATGCGTCGGCCGCGTAACTCTTCGTGATCGGGAGACGATCCGGAAAGACGCTTTCGCAGGAACACGCGGCCGGTGGCGGAGTTGTTCGGGGACGCGGCGGGACATCCTGCCGTCCGCAACACCAACCAGGAAGGGAGATTCCGATGGGACTCTTCACCCGTGACATCAAGACGATGGACGATCTGTTCATCCACCAGCTCCAGGACATCTACTACGCCGAGAAGCAGATCCTGAAGGCGCTGCCGAAGATGATCGACAAGGCGACCAGCGCCGAGCTGAAGGCCGGCTTCAAGCAGCACCTCGCCGAGACCGAAGGCCAGGTGCAGCGCCTGGAGCGCGTCTTCAAGATGCATGGCGCCGAGCCGAAGGCGGTGGACTGCCCGGCGATCGACGGCATCATCAAGGAGACCAACGAGGTGGCCGGCGAGATCGCCGACAAGGAGGTGCTGGACGCAGCCCTCATCGCCTCGGCGCAGGCCGTCGAGCATTACGAGATGACGCGCTACGGCACGCTGGTCGCCTGGGCGCGCCAGCTCGGCCGCGAGGACTGCGCCGCCGTGCTGCAGCAGACCCTCGACGAGGAGAGGCGCACCGACGAGAAGCTGACGATGCTCGCCGAGAGCAGCGTCAACAGGAAAGCCGCCGCCGAATAAGGCGGTCACCGGCCGGGTCGCACGACCCGGTTTGGGCCAAGGAAGGCCGGTCCGGCACTGCCGGGTCGGCCTTTTCGCGTCGCCGTGTCAGGCGTTGCCGATCAGCACCCCGGCCGCGAGCACGAGGCTGCCGCCCAGCACGACCTGCAGGGCCGCGCGCAGGAAGGGCGTCTCCATGAAGCGGTTCTGGATATAGGCGATGGCCCAGAGCTCGACGAAGACGACCACCGCCGCGATCGCCGTCGCCGTCCAGAAATGCGGGATCAGGTAGGGCAGGGCATGGCCGAGCCCGCCGACCGCCGTCATGATGCCGGAGGCGAGCCCGCGCTTCAGCGGCGAGCCGCGGCCCGACAGTTTGCCGTCGTCATGCGCGGCCTCGGTGAAGCCCATCGAGATGCCGGCACCGACCGAGGCGGAGAGGCCGACGAGGAAGGTCTGCCAGGTGTCGCCGGTGGCGAAGGCGGCGGCGAAGATCGGCGCCAGCGTCGAGACCGACCCGTCCATCAGCCCGGCGAGCCCCGGCTGGACGTAGGTCAGGATGAACTGGCGCCGCTCGGTCGAGACCTCCTCGGTCTTGGCGCTGTCGGGCACGTGCTCGGCCTCGAGGTCGTGCGCCAGTTCGCCATGGCCGGATTCCGCCGCCGCGAGGTCGCCGAGCAGCTTGCGCGTGCCGGCATCGCTGGTGCGCTTCATCGCCTCGCGGTAGAACCGCTCTGCCTGCCGCTCCATCTCCTCGGCCTGTCCGCGCACCCGCTCGATGCCGAGCGGCCGCACCAGCCAGTCGGGCTTGCGCTGGTAGAAGCCGCGCACATGTTCGCGCCGAATCAGCGGGATGCGTTCGCCGAAACGGGCGCGGTGCAGCTCGATCAGCGCGGCACGGTGGCCGTCCTCCTCCTCCGCCATGCCTTCGAACACCTTCGCCGAGCGCGGAAACGCCTCGTGCAGCCCGTCGGCATAGGCGCGGTAGATGCGGGAATCGTCCTCCTCCGAGGAGATGGCCAGCGCCAGGATTTCCTGTTCCGACAGCGAATCGAAGGACCGGCGGGACAGGCCGAAGACGCGCGACAACATGAGCGGAAGCCTCTTGTTTAGAAGAATTCTAAACTAGGCTCCGGATCGACGAAGGTCAACCGCCGCGGATGTCGCGGCGGGAACAAGAACTGCGGAACGGCGTGCATCGAGGCCGGCGCGCCACCCGCCGTGTCATTCCGGACAGCCGCTCCGCGCTCCGCGCGGTTCGTCTTCCGGAATGACGCGGGCGTGGCCACAGGCGCCGATCCTGTCCCTGGAGGCGCTTTCGTCATCCCGGAACGACGTCCAAGCGCAGCGCAGGACGCCGTATCCGGATCCATGCCTCGCCATCCATGCCCGCGGTCCGGTGCACGACGAGGCCTGCGCCGCCGCCATGTGTCCGTCGTCCCGCGTTCGACGGCCGCCGAGGCATGGATCCTCGGGTCTGCGCGACGGCCTTCGGCCTGCTCCGCCCGAGGATGACGACGTGGAGGGGACGCGCGGCCGGGGCGAATCGATCTGCACGACCTTCGTGCGATTGACGCGCCGGTTCCCCTGTGGTGAACGCTCTGCGAGGATCATGCGCGGTGAACCGCGCGCCGCGACCAACCGGGAGAAGCATTCATGACCGACCGCATCGAGATCGACGGCCTGAGCATCGCGCGCGAACTGCACGACTTCGTGGTCGCGGAGGCGTTGCCGGGGACCGGGCTCGACGCGGCGCGGTTTTTCGCCGACTTTTCCGCGATCGTGCACGAGCTGGCGCCCAGGAACCGGGCGCTCCTGAAAACGCGCGACGCGATGCAGGAAAAGATCGACGAATGGCACCGCGCCAACGGCGCGCCGTCCGACCTCGCCGCCTACAAAGCGTTTCTCTCGGAGATCGGCTACCTGCTGCCGGAGGGCGAGGCCTTCGCGGTGACGACATCCAAGGTCGATCCGGAGATCGCGACGATCGCCGGACCGCAGCTCGTCGTGCCGGTGATGAACGCGCGCTATGCGCTGAACGCGGCGAACGCCCGCTGGGGCTCGCTCTACGACGCGCTCTACGGCACCGACGCGATCTCCGAGGCCGACGGCGCGGAGAAGGGCAGGGGCTACAATCCGAAGCGCGGGGCGAAGGTGATCGCCTGGGCGCGGGGCTTCCTCGACGGCAGCGCGCCGCTCGACCGCGCCTCCTGGAGCGATGCGAAGAGCTTCGACGTGGCGCACGGCCGGCTCGTCGTGACGCTCGCCGACGGATCGATGACGGGCCTCGCCGACGGCACGCAGTTTGCCGGCCATGTCGGCGATGCCGCCGCGCCGTCGCGTTTCCTGCTGAAGCGCAACGGCCTGCATGTCGAGGTGGTTGTCGACGCCACCTCGGCGATCGGCCGCGACGACCCGGCGCACATCTCCGACGTCTGGCTGGAATCGGCGCTCACCGCGATCATGGACTGCGAGGATTCGATCGCGGCCGTCGACGCCGAGGACAAGGTCGTCGTCTACCGCAACTGGCTCGGCCTGATGAAGGGCGACCTGACGGAGGAAGTGGCCAAGGGCGGCTCGACCTTCACCCGCAGGCTCAGCCCCGACCGCGAATATGTCGCGCCCGACGGCTCGACGCTCGTGCTGCCCGGCCGCTCGCTGATGCTGGTGCGCAACGTCGGCCACCTGATGACCAACCCGGCGATCCTGCTGTCCGACGGCAGGGAGATCCCGGAGGGCATCATGGACGCGATGCTGACGGCGACGATCGCGCTGCACGACGTCGGCGAAAACGGCCGGCGCATGAACAGCCGCGCCGGCTCGATGTACGTCGTCAAGCCGAAGATGCACGGGCCGGAGGAAGTGGCCTTCGCGGTGGAGCTGTTCTCGCGCGTCGAGGACGCGATCGGCATGGCCCGCAACACCATCAAGATGGGCATCATGGACGAGGAGCGCCGCACGACGGTGAACCTCAAGGAATGCATCCGCGCGGCGAAGGAGCGGGTCGTCTTCATCAACACCGGCTTCCTCGATCGCACCGGCGACGAGATGCACACCTCGATGGAAGCCGGCCCGATGATCCGCAAGGGCGACATGAAGCAGGCCGCCTGGATCCAGGCCTACGAGAACTGGAACGTCGACATCGGGCTGGAATGCGGGCTCGCCGGCCACGCGCAGATCGGCAAGGGCATGTGGGCCATGCCCGACCTGATGGCGGCGATGCTGGAGCAGAAGATCGGCCACCCGAAGGCGGGCGCCAACACCGCCTGGGTGCCTTCACCGACGGCGGCAACGCTGCACGCGACGCACTATCACACGGTGGACGTGACGGCGGTGCAGGAGACGCTGAAGAGCCGGCCGCGGGCGAAGCTCGACGACATCCTGTCGGTGCCGGTGGCCGTGCGGCCGAACTGGACGCCGGACGACATCCAGAAGGAGCTCGACAACAACGCGCAGGGAATCCTCGGCTACGTCGTGCGATGGGTCGACCAGGGCGTCGGCTGTTCCAAGGTGCCCGACATCAACGACGTCGGCCTGATGGAGGACCGCGCGACGCTGCGCATCTCCTCGCAGCACATTGCCAACTGGCTGCGCCACGGCGTCTGCAGCCAGGAACAGGTGATGGAGACGATGAAGCGGATGGCGGCGATCGTCGACCGTCAGAACGCCGGCGACCCGCTCTACCGGCCGATGGCGCCCGACTATGACGGCTCGATCGCCTTCCAGGCCGCCTGCGACCTCGTCTTCAAGGGCCGCGAGCAGCCGAACGGCTATACCGAACCGGTGCTGCATGCCCGCCGGCTGGAGCTGAAGGCGCGCGACCGCGCCGGCTGACATGACGCGCGGCGGCATCGCTTGTCGCCGCGCCCGGCATTGCCTATGCCTCGTGCGATGAAGATTCTCGCCATCGACACGGCGGCCGAATGGTGCGCCGCCTGCCTCTGGGACGCCGGCTCCGGCCGCGCGCTCGGGACCGAGGCGCGCGACATCGGCAAGGGCCATGCCGAGGCGCTGATGGGGGTGATCGGGGTGGCGCTCGACCGGGCGGGCGCCTCCTGGCGTGACGTCGAGGCCGTCGCCGTTTCGGTCGGACCCGGCTCGTTCACCGGCGTGCGGATCGGCGTTGCCACCGCGCGTGGCCTCGCTTTGGCGCTGAAGGTGCCTGCGACCGGCGTCGGCACGCTGGCCGCGCTCGCCTTCGAGGCTGCGCCTCTGGCGCGGGGACGGCCGGTGCTGGCCGTGCTGGACGCCCGCCGCGAGGAGTTCTACGCCGCGCTGTACGGCCCGGACGGCGAGGTGCATGCCGCGCCGGCAATCCTCGACCTGAAGGCCGTCGCCGCGCTCGCCGGGCTGACGAAGCCGCTGATCGTGGGCTCGGGTGCGCGCCAGGCCGCCGCGGCGGCCGGGCTCGACCCCGATGCGACCGCGCTGGCCAACCGTCGCACCGCCGGCATCGACAGCTTCGCGCGGCTCGCCGCCCGGCAGGGCTTCGGCGGTGAGAGGCCGCGCCCGCTCTATCTGCGCGGGCCGGATGCCCGGCCGCAGGAAGGCTTTGCCCTGCCGCGGAGCGGCGCCTGATGCGCATGCCCTTCCTGACCGGCCGCAAGCGCGAATTCGTCATCGACCGTCTGGGCACGGCCGACGTGATGGCGCTGGAGACCCTGCACAGGGAGGACTTCGCCCGGCCCTGGAGCCATGTCGAGTTCGCCAGCCTGCTCGACCAGGAACCCGTCTTCGGCTTCGCCGCGCGCGAGGTCGGCCGGCGCGGCGCGCTGCCGTCCGGCTTCGTGCTGGCCCGCCATGCGGCCGGCGAAGGCGAGATCCTGACGATTGCGGTGGCGAGAGCGGCGCGCCGCTGCGGCCTTGGGTGGGCGTTGATGGACGCCGTGCTGCGCGAGCTCTATGCCGAACGGGCCGAGGCGCTGTTCCTGGAGGTCGACGAGACCAACCTGCCGGCGCTGACGCTCTACCGCCGGCTCGGCTTCCGCGAGGTCGGGCGGCGCCCGGCCTATTACGAGCATGCAGGCACGAAGCCGACCGCCGCGCTTGTCATGCGCCGCGATCTTCGCTAGCGGCTGCGGTCACGCGGCGCGCGGTCGCGACCGCCGGGGGAATGGACGAGGGCATGATCGGCCGGTTGCGGATCGCGGTGATGCTGGCGCTCGTGGTCGCGGTGACGCCGGTTGCGATCCTGCTGCAGATGGCCGTCCTGCGCACCCGCCTGATGCATCCCGGCACGCTGCCCAGGCTCTGGCACCGCTTCGCGCTGCGGCTGCTTGGCATCCGCGTCCATGTCGAGGGCGTTCCGGCCGCCGGCCGGCCGCTGCTCATCGTCGCCAACCACGTCTCCTGGAGCGACATCTGCGTTCTCGGCTCGCTCGGCCCCTTTTCCTTCGTCGCGAAGGCGGACATGGCGACATGGCCGGTGTTCGGCATGCTCGCCCGGCTGCAGCGCTCGGTCTTCGTTGAGCGCGAGCGCACGCGCGCCTCCCACCTCCAGGCGCGGGAACTGGGCGACCGGCTGGGCGCGGGCGAGGCGCTCGTGCTTTTCGCCGAGGGCACCACCTATGACGGCAACGCCGTCGGGCCGTTCAAGAGCACGCTCTTCGGTGCCGCGCAGGCGGCGCTGGCCGGCCAGGCCGGACTGGAAACCGTCCACGTCCAGCCGGTGTCGATCGCCTACACGCGGCTGCACGGCATGCCGATGGGCCGCTTTCACCGCACCCATGCGGCCTGGATCGGCGACATGGACCTGGTGCCGCATATCGGCGGGCTGCTGCGCGAGGGCGGAATGGACGTGGAGGTGCGCTTCGGTGACCCCATTCCCTTCACGCGCGGCAGCAATCGCAAGGAAATCGCCCGCCTGACCGAAGCGGAGGTCCGCCGCAACATGGCTCAGTCCCTGCGCCAGCCCCGTCCGGCTTCCGCTACGTAACGCAAGGGCGTGAATCCGGAACGCTGACGCGCAGCGCTGGGTTAACACGTTTTTCACTTCCCCGCGATAGCTGTTGAAGAGCCAACTATTTTGGGTCTCCACGATTCCCGTCAGGGTTTGAATGCGTGGACAACCTTCGGTTTCTACGGGGGGCGGCGGGCGCCGCCAAGGGGTACGACATGAACTTGAAGAGCCTATCCATATCGGCAAAGCTCGCGCTCGCCTTTGCGACGGTGGTGCTGATCATCGTCGGCATGAGCAGCGCCGCGCTGTGGAACCTGGCGCGGATCGACGGCGCCAATGAAGAGGCGGAGGCAACCAAGGGCCGCGCCGCGATCGCGATGAATGCCCGCCTGAGCCTTGCCCGCGTCGAAAATTCCTGGCGCGGCTTCCTCCTCTCGAACGACAACTACTACATCGGCCGTGTCGACAAGCACGAAGGTGCCCTGCGCGACCGCATGAACGAGCTGAAGCAGATCGAAGCCGGCAACCCGGGCAAGGTCGCGGAGATCGATGCGGTGCTTGCCGGTATCACACGCTACCGCGCCGAGGTCATCGAGGCCGGCAAGCCGCTCGCGGCCGATCCGATGCGGCGTGCCGAGGCGATCCGGATGGTCGGACCCGACGGCCTGGCCGATGGGCTCATCACGCCGATCGAGGATGGTATCGACGCCCTCATCGCCGAGGAGACCGAGGCCAATTCGCAGGCTTCCGCCATCCTGAGCAGCGATGTGGGATCCGCCCAGACGGCGCTCTGGGCCGGCCTCGCCATCGCGGTCGTCATGGCGGCCGGCCTCGGCTTCCTGCTGGCCCGCATGATCGCCAGCCCGATCCGCTCCCTGACGGGAACGATGGGCAAGCTGGCGTCCGGCGACAACTCCGTCGACATCCCGGCGGTAGACCGCCGCGACGAGATCGGCCAGATGGCGCAGGCCGTCCAGGTGTTCAAGAACGCCGCGATCGAGAAGATCCGCGTCGAGGCGCAGGCGCTGGACCTGCGCTCTTCGAGCGAGGCCGATCGCGCCCGGGTCGAAGCCGAGAAGCAGCGTATGGCCGAAGAGGACCACATCGCGGTCACCGCACTCGCCACCGGCCTCGCAAGCCTTGCAAAGGGTGACCTGACGCACCGCATCGAGGTGCAGTTCGCACCGAAGACGCAGCAGCTGAAGGACGATTTCAACGCCGCTATCGCGCAGCTGCAGGACACGATGACTGGCATCTCCTCGGCCATCGCCGCCATGAAGACCGGCACCGGCGAGATCAGCCAGGCGGCCGACGATCTGTCGCGCCGCACCGAGCAGCAGGCTGCCTCCCTCGAGGAGACCGCCGCAGCACTGGACGAGATCACCTCCACGGTGCGCCAGACGGCCGACGGCGCCCGCAAGGCCGCCGACGTGTCGAAACAGGCACGGAGCGGAGCGGAAAAGTCGTCCGAGGTCGTGCGCCAGGCCGTTCGCGCCATGTCGCAGATCGAGAAGTCGTCCGACGAGATCGGCCAGATCATCGGCGTGATCGACGAGATCGCCTTCCAGACCAACCTGCTGGCGCTGAATGCCGGCGTCGAGGCGGCCCGCGCCGGCGAGGCGGGACGCGGCTTCGCGGTCGTGGCCCAGGAAGTGCGTGCGCTGGCGCAGCGCTCGGCCGAAGCCGCCAAGGAGATCAAGTCGCTGATCTCGACCTCCACCGTGCAGGTCAACGAGGGCGTCGGCCTTGTCGGCCAGACCGGCGAGGTTCTGGAGCTGATCGCCAGCCAGGTGACCGAGATGTCGGGCCTCGTGCAGAAGATCTCGGAATCGGCACAGGAACAGTCGACGGGTCTGGCCGAGGTCAACACCGCGGTTGGCCAGATGGACCAGGTGACGCAGCAGAACGCGGCGATGGTCGAGGAATCGACCGCCGCCAGCCACTCGCTGGCCCGCGAGGCCGAGCAGCTGGCCGGGCTGATCGCCCGCTTCAACCTCGGCGCGTCGCGAGGATCCTCCGGCCGGCCGGCCCATGCCGCACCCGCGCATCGCCCGTCGCCGGCACCGGTGGCGCAGATGCGCACGGTCGGTGGCCGCGGCCAGTCCGCGGCTCGCGCGCCGGCAGCCGATGCCGACGGCTGGGAAGAGTTCTGAGCGCCGGAGCCTGAAGACACCCGGGAGGCCGCGCCTGCGAGGGCGCGGCCTTTCCTTTGCGTGGTTCCGACTGCACCGATCGAGAGAGACGGCCGTCCGTCAGGCAACGTGATGTCTCGGGTTTGCCATCGCCAGTGTTCGGCGCCGTTGCCGCAAGGAAGCACCTTAACTTTGGTTTAATTCCTCAAGATTATACAATAGAGCAATTTCCGGCAATCAAGTCCGTCCGTTTCGATCCACCGGTTTCGCAGCATCGGCCTCGGCGAGGCAGTGAGGCGTCGACGGTCGAGGAGCCGGGTGGGAGCTCTGCGAAGGCCAACCGATGAAGAAACTCAGCATCTCCGCCCGCCTTTACGCCCTCGTCGGGCTTGGCTTCCTGCTTTCTGTCGCGCTCACGGCGGCGATGCTCTTCAAGACACAGGACCAGGTGGCGACCGAACGCCGCGCGATGCTGTCGGCCATGAACGAGAACGCCGTCAGCGTGTTCGAGGCCTACCACAAGCTCGAGCAGAGCGGCGAACTCACGCAGAAGGAAGCCCAGTCGCGGGCGATGAGAGCCGTCGGCGCGATGCGCTATCAGGGCAACGGCTACTTCTTCATCCAGAACATGGACCTGATCATGCTCATGCATCCGATCGCTCCATCGCTGATCGGAACCGACCAGTCCGGACTGAAGGATCGACAGGGCCGCCTGATTTCCGTCGAGATGCTGAAGAAGGTGAAGGCCGACGGTGAAGGCTTCACCGATTACGAGTGGCCGAAGCCCGGTTCGGAGGAGCCGGTCGAGAAGTTCGCCCACGTGAAGGCCTTCGCTCCCTGGGGCTGGTTCGTCGGAACCGGTGTCTATGTCGACGATCTGGACGCGCTGTTCATGCGCAACATGATCGAATACGGCATCATGCTGCTGATCGGCTTCTGCATTCTGGTGCCGCTCAGCTACCTGATCGCCCGCAGCATCGCGCGACCGGTCGGCGAACTGACCGGGACGATGGGCAGGCTCGCGGCAGGCGACAACTCGGTCGAGATCCCGTCCACCCATCGCCGCGACGAGATCGGCCAGATGGCGCAGGCCGTGCAGGTGTTCAAGGACGCGGCACTCGAGAAGATCCGCCTGGAGTCCCAGGCGATCGACATGCGCGACAGCGCCGAGGCGGACCGATCCCGCACCGAGGCCGAAAAGGCCCGCGAGGCCGAGGAGGACCATGTCGCCGTCGGCGCGCTGGCCGCCGGCCTGGCCAGCCTCGCCCAGGGGGACCTGACGCACCGGATCGAGGCGCAGTTCGCGCCGAAGACGCAGCAGCTTAAGGACGATTTCAACGCCGCCATGGCACAGCTGCAGGACACGATGTCGGGCATCGCCGGCGCGATCGTGGCGATGAAGACCGGCACCGGCGAGATCAGCCAGGCGGCCGACGACCTCGCGCGCCGCACCGAACAGCAGGCGGCCTCGCTGGAGGAGACCGCTGCGGCGCTCGACGAGATCACCACCACGGTGCGGACCACAGCCGCAGGCGCACGCAAGGCCGCAGAGGTGTCGCGCGATGCCAAGGGCGGCGCAGACCGATCGTCCGAGGTCGTGCGCCAGGCGGTGAAGGCCATGTCGCAGATCGAGAAATCGTCCGACGAGATCGGCCAGATCATCGGCGTGATCGACGAGATCGCCTTCCAGACCAACCTGCTGGCCTTGAACGCGGGCGTCGAGGCGGCGCGCGCCGGCGAGGCGGGACGCGGCTTCGCGGTCGTCGCCCAGGAAGTGCGTGCGCTGGCCCAGCGCTCGGCCGAAGCCGCCAAGGAGATCAAGGCGCTGATCTCCACCTCGACGGCGCAGGTCAACGAAGGCGTCAGCTTGGTCGGCCAGACCGGCGAGGTGCTCGAACTGATCGCCGGGCAGGTCGCCGAGATGTCGGGCCTGGTGCAGAGGATCGCGGAATCGGCGCAGGAACAGTCGACGGGTCTGGCCGAGGTCAACACCGCCGTCGGCCAGATGGATCAGGTGACGCAGCAGAACGCGGCGATGGTCGAGGAATCGACTGCCGCCAGCCACTCGCTGGCCCGCGAGGCCGAGCAACTGGCGGTTCTCGTCTCCCGCTTCCGCACCGGCGAAGCCCGCGGCACCGCCTCACCGTCCTATCGCAACGGCGCGCCGGCGCGTCGCGCCGCAGCGCCGGTGACCCAGCTGCGCACCGCCGGAGGCCGCGGCCAGTCCGCCGCCACGGCGCCGTCGACCGACGCGGGCGGCTGGGAAGAGTTCTAGACCCGCGGCGAAAGGTTCCGAAGCCCTGCCTTCAGCCGCGCCCTCCGGGGCGCGGTCCTGTCTCGAAGGGTTGGTTCTTGCAGGCTGAGGCCGGCTTGCCCTTGTCAGGCCTTGGCCAAAACCGCTAAGAGCCGGACATGACCGAGACCGCACTGCTGGGCGGCGAGACCGCCATCATGCCGCAGGATGGCCAGGCGCAGACGAAGAAGGTCTTCGTCAAGACCTATGGCTGCCAGATGAACGTCTACGATTCCCAGCGCATGGCCGATGCGCTGGCGGCCGACGGCTATGCGCCGACCGCCGAGATCGGCGATGCCGATCTGGTCCTGCTCAACACCTGCCACATCCGCGAGCGGGCGGCCGAGAAGGTCTATTCCGAACTCGGGCGTATCCGCGACATCAAGGCCGAGCGTGCGAGCCGGGGCCGCGAGACGGTGATCGGCGTCGCCGGCTGCGTCGCGCAGGCCGAGGGCGAGGAGATCATGCGCCGCGCGCCGGCGGTCGACATCGTCATCGGGCCGCAGACCTATCATCGCCTGCCCGACGCGGTGCGAAAGGCGCGCGCGGGAGGCCGCGTGATCGAGACCGACTACGCGCTGGAGGACAAGTTCGAGCACCTGCCGCAGCCCAAGCCGGGCGCGGTGAGGAGCCGCGGCGTCACCGCCTTCCTGACGGTGCAGGAAGGCTGCGACAAGTTCTGCACCTTCTGCGTGGTGCCCTATACGCGGGGCTCGGAAGTCTCGCGCCCGGTGGCGCAGATCGTCGCCGAGGCCGAAAGGCTGGCGGCCTCCGGCGTCCGCGAGATCACCCTGCTCGGCCAGAACGTCAACGCCTGGCACGCCGACGGGCCCGGCGGACGGCCGTGGGGTCTGGGCGAACTGCTCTACCGCCTGGCCGAGATTCCGGGCATCGGGCGGCTGCGCTACACGACCAGCCATCCGCGCGACATGAACGACGCGCTGATTGCGGCGCATCGCGACCTGTCCGTGCTGATGCCCTACCTTCATCTGCCGGTACAGTCGGGCTCGGACGCGATCCTCAAGGCGATGAACCGCCGCCACACCGCCGACGACTACCGAAGGCTGATCGACCGCATCCGCGGTGCAAGGCCCGACATCGCTCTCTCGGGCGACTTCATCGTCGGTTTTCCCGGCGAGACCGAGGCCGATTTCGAGGAAACGCTGCGGATCGTGCGCGACGTCACATTCGTGCAGGCTTACTCGTTCAAATATTCACCACGTCCCGGAACACCGGGTGCGGAGATGGCGTTTCACGTCGAGGAAAGCATCAAGGACGAAAGGCTGCAGCGCTTGCAGGCACTTCTGGTACGGCAGCAGCGCGAATTCGCCGAGAGCCTCGTCGGGCAGCGGACGGACGTGTTGCTCGAGAAGCCGGGCCGCGGGCCAGGCCAGTGGGTTGGCCGCTCGCCCTGGCTGATGCCGGTGATTCTAGATGAAAAGCCCGGGGAAATCGGCGACATTGTCGAGGTTCGAATCACGCGGACGGGAACCAACAGCCTCCATGCCGAAGCGCTATGACGCCGGCGGCGGGCAGGATCAGGAGACGAGGTTGAACGCGGCGACAGATGTGAAACTCAGCCCCTCCGGGGCGTCCGACATGGCCCACATCGTCCTGACCTTCGACAACAACAAGCATGCCAGCGCCGTCTACGGCCAGTTCGACGAAAATCTGGCCCGCGTGGAACAGCAACTCGGCGTCGACATCCGCTCCAAGGGCAACCAGCTCTCCATCAAGGGCACGCCGCAGGCGGCCGAGCAGACCCGCCGCGCGCTCGACTATCTCTACGATCTCGCCCGCAAGGGCGCGGTGCTCTCGGGCTCCGAGGTCGACGGTGCCGTACGGATGGCGGTCGCGGCCGACGACCAGCTGACGCTCCCCACGCTCGAAAAGAAAGGCCGCATGGCCGCCGCCCAGATATCGACCCGCAAGCGCACGATCTTTGCCCGCACGCCCAACCAGGACGCCTACATGCGCGCGCTGGACCGGGCGGAACTCGTCTTCGGCATCGGCCCGGCAGGTACCGGCAAGACTTATCTTGCCGTGGCGCACGCGGCCATGCTGCTGGAGCGCGGCCTTGTCGAGCGCATCATCCTGTCGCGCCCGGCGGTGGAGGCGGGCGAGCGGCTGGGCTTCCTGCCCGGCGACATGAAGGAGAAGGTCGATCCCTACCTGCGGCCGCTCTACGACGCGCTGTACGACATGATCCCCTCCGACAAGGTGGAGCGGGCGCTGGCCGCCGGCGTCATCGAAGTCGCGCCGCTGGCCTTCATGCGCGGCCGCACGCTCGCCCACTCCGCCGTGATCCTCGACGAGGCGCAGAACACCACGGCCATGCAGATGAAGATGTTCCTGACCCGGCTCGGCGAGAACGCGCGCATGATCGTCACCGGCGATCCCACGCAGATCGACCTGCCGCACAACGTCAAGTCCGGCCTCGTCGAGGCGCTGCACGTGCTGGAAGGCGTGCCGGGCATCGTCACCGTCCGCTTCGAGGACAAGGACGTCGTGCGCCATCCGCTCGTCGCAGAGATCGTGCGCGCCTACGACCGCTTCGGCTCGGGCGGTCGCAACGAGGCGAAGGTATGAGCGCGGCGCAACCCGACCGATGAGCGAGAACCCGCTCGAAGTGGAGATCGCGCTGGCGGTCGAGGCGCCCGGCTGGCCGGACGAGGCGGAACTCGAGCGGCTGGTGCGACGGACCGTGGATGCGGTCGCCTCCGAACTCGCGCTCCGGTCCAAGGACCCGACCGAACTCGGCGTCACCTTCACCGACGACGCAGCGATCCGCGGCCTCAACGCGCAGTGGCGGGGCCAGGACAAGCCGACCAACGTGCTGTCGTTTCCGGCCTTTCCCGATGCGGGAGACGGCATTCCCCCCATGCTCGGCGACATCGTGCTGGCACGCGAGACCATAGAACGCGAGGCTGCACTGGACGGGAAGCCCTTCGATCACCATCTGACCCACTTGGTGGCGCACGGCCTCCTGCACCTTCTCGGCCATGATCACGAGACCGACGACGAGGCGGAGGAGATGGAAGGGGCGGAGAGGCGGATCCTCGCATCGCTTGCGATCCCCGACCCCTATGCGCTATCTGAAGACCCTGAAACAGCAACGAGACGATGAACGAAACCTCTACAGCCGTCCCGACACCGCCCCCGGCCGCCGACGCCGGCGGTCCGGTCGAAAAATCCGCTCCCGCCGACGAAGGCCAGAGTAGTCCCGCGCCATCGGTCGAGACCGCAAAGCCCGCGCCGCGGAGCCAGGCGCCGCGGCCATCGCTGATCAGCCGCGTCCAGGGGCTCTTCCGCTTCCGCAACGGGTCGACCCTGCGCGAGGATCTCGCCGATGCGCTGGCCGGTGGCGAGGATCACGGCGCAACCTTCTCGCCTGGCGAGCGGGCGATGCTCAACAACATCCTGCGCCTGCGCGAGGTGCGCGTGGAGGACGTGATGATCCCCCGCGCCGACATCGAGGCGATCGACATCTCCACCAAGCTCGGCGACCTTTTGACCCTGTTCGAGGAGTCGGGCCATTCGCGCATGCCGGTCTATGCCGAGTCTCTCGACGACCCGCGCGGCATGGTGCATATCCGCGACATCGTCGCCCACATCACGCGCACTGCGCGCTCGCGCAAGCGCCGCAGCGTGCGCAAGACCGCAGCCGGGGAAGTCTCCGCGCCGACGCCCGCACCCAAGCCGGCCGGGCTCGACCTTGCCAATGTCGACCTCGATCGCTCGGTGGAAGACCTGAACCTGATGCGGCCGGTGCTGTTCGTGCCGCCGTCCATGCTGGCCTCCGACCTGATGAGCCGCATGCAGGCGGGGCGGATCCAGATGGCTCTGGTGATCGACGAATATGGCGGCACAGATGGCCTGGTCTCGCTGGAAGACATCGTCGAGATGGTCGTCGGCGACATCGAGGACGAGCACGACGAGGAAGAACCCCTTATCACCAAGGTGGGCGACGGCATCTTCATCGTCGACGCCAAGGCCGAGATCGAGGAGGTCGCCAAGGTGATCGGCGGGGAGTTCAGCGCCGGCGAGCATGGCGAGTATGTCGACACCATCGGCGGCATCATCTTCAACGCGCTCGGGCGCGTGCCAGCCCGCGGCGAGGTGGTGCAGGCGATTCCCGGCTTCGAGTTCCACGTGCTCGACGCCGATCCGCGCCGCGTGAAGCGGGTGCGCATCGTCCAGGGCCGCGCGCCGGCGCGCCGCGGCCGCGCGTCCAAGGAAAAGGCGGCCTGACGCCGACGATCGGCCGCCTTTCAAGGGCAGCCGGCATTCCGAAGAAAGAGGGAGGACCGATCATGGGCCGAAACAAGCGCGTGCTGTTCACCGGCGGCGCCGGCAAGGCCGGCCGCCACGTGATCCCCTGGCTGCTCGACCGCGGCCACAGGATCGTCAATGTCGATCTGAAGCCGCTCGACCACTCGGGTGTCGACAATCTGCGCGCCGACATCACCGATTCCGGCCAGATGTTCAATGCGATGACGTCCTATGCCGGTTTCGACGAAATGGAGCCGGGGACGGGCGTACCGCGCTTCGATGCCGTGGTGCATTTCGCAGCCATCCCGCGCATCCTGATCGAGCCCGACAACGAGACTTTCCGCGTCAACACGATCGGCACCTACAACGTCATCGAGGCGGCGGTGAAACTCGGCATCCGCAAGATCATCATAGCCTCCTCGGAGACGACGTACGGTATCTGCTTTGCAGACGGTCGCGCCGATCCGGCCTCGCTGCCGCTCGACGAAGATTACGACGTCGATCCCATGGACAGCTACGGCCTGTCGAAAGTCGTCAACGAACGGACCGCGCGGGCCTTCCAGAAGCGGTCCGGCTTCGACATCTACGCGCTGCGGATCGGCAACGTCATCGAGCCGCACGAATATGCGACGCTGTTCCCGCGCTGGTTCGAGCAGCCCGAGACCCGCCGCCGCAACGCCTTCTGCTACATCGATGCGCGCGATCTCGGGCAGATCGTCGATCTCTGCCTAGAGAAGGACGGTCTCGGTTACCAGGTCTTCAATGCCGGCAACGATACCAACGGGATGAACAGGCCCACGGCGGAACTGGCGGCGCGGTACTTCCCGGGCGTGCCGGTGACACGCTCCATGGACGAGAACGAGGCGCTGTTCTCGAACCGCAAGATCCGGCAAGTTCTGGGCTTCGCCGAGCAACACGACTGGCGACGGTACGTCGCCGGCTGACCGCGTCTTCCGCCCGCCGGGCCTGCCGCTCCCTCCGCAGCCTCCCGGTGCTCCGCCAAAGGCTCCCCTGACGGCGCAGGCATGTTCGCCCCGGGGGAGGTCGGGTCCCGCCGTGGCCGCACCTTCGGTGCTCTGAAAGGCGAATCCGACTATGGCTACGGACCTGACGTGCCCGTCGTGATTCGGCCCCGAAAGGAACCCATGCAAAGCCTTGCCGCCAGAATCATTCTGCTCTGGGGATGGAGACGTTCGCTGGTCGCGTTTCTGGCCGGGGCGCTCGCCGTGCTGTCGCAGGCGCCCTACGACTTCTTTCCCGTCTGCTTCGTCTCCTTTCCCATCCTCGTCTGGCTTCTCGACGGTGCTTCGGGCGAAAGGGGCGACGGCGCCATTCGACGGTACATCACCATCTTCGGCATCGGCTGGTGGTTCGGCCTCGGCTACTTCCTGTTCGGTCTCTGGTGGATTGGAAAGGCGCTGCTCGTCGATGCAGAGGCATTCGCCTGGGCGCTTCCGCTGGCCGTCCTGGGCCTGCCGGCAGGGCTTGCCGTCTTCTATGGAATCGCCTGCGTGATTGCCCGATCATGCTGGCCCGACGGACTGGGACGAATTGTCGCACTCGCCTGCGGTTTCGGACTCGCCGAGTGGTTGCGCGCCACGCTCCTGACCGGCTTCCCCTGGAACGCCATCGGCTATGCGGCAATGCCGATCCCGCTGCTGATGCAATCGGTCCATGTCGTCGGGCTCTTCGGGATCAACGCGCTCGCCGTCTTCGTCTTCGCCGCGCCGGCCGTTCTCGGGTCCGGCCGGCATCGCCGCATAACCCTGTCGGCAGCTGTGCTCCTGGCGGCCGTGCACGCCGGGTACGGTGCGTGGGTGCTTGCAGCTCCGGTTGAATACGCGCGAAAGTTGTCGATTCGAATCGTCCAACCGTCGGTACCCCAAGGCGGCAAATGGGACCCTGCCATGCGCGACGAAATCCTCGCGCGGCTGATCGATTTGTCCGGACGTCCTACGACCAAGGGCCGAGCACCCGAACTCATCGTCTGGCCCGAGACCGCCTTGCCGTTTCTCCTGACCGACAGGCCTGACGCGCTCGCCGCGATGGGCAACATGCTGGCGGATGGCCAGCTGCTGGTCCTCGGTGCGGTTCGTTCCGAGGCGGGAACCGCAGAAGGCGAGCCCGTCCGCTATTACAACGCCACGGTTGCGATCGACGACAATGGCGAAATCGTCGACGCCATCGACAAGGTACATCTTGTACCCTTCGGCGAATACTTGCCGTTCGAGCGCCTCTTCCGCCAGGTCGGACTACGTGCGGTTGCGGAAACAGTGGGAGGATTCTCGCCCGGCGCGCATCGTCGGGCGCTTCAGGTCACCCCCGCGATCGCGGCCGAGCCGATGATCTGCTACGAAGTGATCTTTCCCGGTGAAGTTGCACTTCCCGAGGTGGACTTCATTCTCAACCTGACGAACGACGCATGGTTCGGGAACACTCCCGGACCCTACCAGCACTTCCGCCAGGCGCAGGTGCGGGCCGTGGAGGCTGGCCTGCCGCTGGTGCGCAGCGCCAACAACGGGATATCCGGTGTCGTCGACCGATCCGGCCGTGTCGTGGACGCCTATGCCCTCGACGTGACCGGCGCGCTCGACGTGGAACTTCAAATACCTGTCAAGAAAAGTCACATTTCTGTGGCACCCAAAATGATTGGAGTTTTAACAATATTGCTGCTTGCAATCATCGCGTGTGGTATGAGCGTCCTCGCGAGGTTACGTTCAACCTGAGACGACGGGCGATTTCTCGGAGGTGAGGCGCGCGGTCGTCGTCCCACACCCTCAGCATTCTGGGGCGAGGGTGAGGGGAGGAACGGAACCAACGACAAAGCGCCCGTCTCGAGTGGCGAGGAAATCATGACCGAAAACAAGAAAAAGCCGAACCCGATCGACATCCACGTCGGCAGCCGAGTCCGTCTGCGCCGCAATATGCTTGGCATGAGCCAGGAAAAACTGGGAGAGAGCCTGGGCATCACGTTCCAGCAGATCCAGAAGTACGAGAAGGGAACGAACCGGGTGGGCGCCAGCCGCCTCCAGGCGATCGCGACGATCCTGGGCGTGCCCGTATCCTTCTTCTTCGAGGATGCTCCCGACATGCCCTCCGTCGCCGGTGGCGGCTTCCGCGAGGACAACGCCACGTCCTACGTGGTGGACTTCCTGAACAGCGCAGAAGGCCTACAGCTCAATCGCGCTTTCGTCAGGATCGCCGACGCCAAGGTCCGCCGCCGCGTGGTCGACCTCGTCAAGGCGCTGGCCGACGACGAAAGCTGAGCTGGGGCCACGGATCGAGCGGTCCTCCGTTCCTCCGCCGGAAGCGGTCTTCGCCGGCCGCTGAACCGGCGGAAAATCCTGCCGCTTGACGGGCCTCCGGCCGCTTCGGTAACAAGGGCGCGCGCGAAGCGGCGATCGTGTCGTTTCGCGTTTTTCTTGAGGGGACACCCGTGGCGCGGCAGAACTACCTGTTTACCAGCGAATCCGTTTCGGAAGGCCATCCCGACAAGGTCTGCGACCGGATTTCCGACGAGATCGTCGATCTCGTCTATCGCGAGACCCGGAAGGTCTCGGCCGAAGACGCCGAGCGCTACGCCAAGGTGGCGGTTTCCGACCCGTGGAAGGTGCGCGTGGCCTGCGAGACGCTGGCCACCACCAACCGCGTGGTGATCGCGGGCGAGGTGCGGGTGCCGCACACGCTGCTGAAGAAGGACAAGGACGGCACCGTGCTGCTCGACAAGTCCGGCGCTCCCGTCGTGAACCCGGCCAAGTTCAAGTCGGTCGCCCGCAAGGCGATCCGCGCGATCGGCTACGAGCAGGACGGCTTCCACTGGAAGACGGCCAAGATCGAAGTGTTGCTGCACGGCCAGTCGCCGGACATCGGCCAGGGCGTCGACAACGCCGCCGACCGGCAGGGCGAGGAAGGGGCCGGCGACCAGGGCATCATGTTCGGCTATGCCTGCCGCGAGACCCCGGACCTGATGCCGGCGCCGATCTACTACAGCCACAAGATCCTCGAACTGCTGGCCGCCGCCCGCCACAAGGGCGAAGGCGAGGCCGGCCGGCTCGGTCCCGACGCCAAGAGCCAGGTCACGGTGAAGTATGTCGACGGCAAGGCCGCCGAGGTCACACAGATCGTGCTGTCGACCCAGCACATGGACGCGACCTGGACGTCGGCCAAGGTCCGCGAGGTGGTCGAGCCCTACATCCGCGAGGCGCTGGGCGACCTGCCGATCGCTTCCGACTGCAACTGGTACATCAACCCCACCGGCAAGTTCGTCATCGGCGGGCCGGACGGCGATGCGGGCCTGACCGGCCGCAAGATCATCGTCGACACCTATGGCGGCGCGGCCCCGCATGGCGGCGGCGCCTTCTCCGGCAAGGACACCACCAAGGTCGACCGCTCGGCCGCCTATGCGGCGCGCTACCTGGCCAAGAACGTCGTTGCCGCAAGGCTTGCCGACCGCTGCACCATCCAGCTGTCCTACGCCATCGGCGTGGCGCAGCCACTGTCGGTCTATGTCGATCTGCACGGGACCGGCAAGGTTCACGAGTCGGCCATCGAGGACGCGCTGCGCAAGGTCATGGACCTGTCGCCTTCGGGCATCCGCCGGCACCTCGACCTGAACAAGCCGATCTATGCGCGGACGTCGTCCTACGGCCATTTCGGTCGCAAGGCCGGCCGCGACGGCGCCTTCTCCTGGGAGCGCACCGACCTCGTCAAGGCAATCAAGGAGGCCGTCGCGGCCTGATCGCGGCGGCCCCGGCGGGCCCATCATGTCTGACGATCGCCCCTCGCGGGCCACGGAAGCCTTTTTCGGCCGCAGGCGCGGCAAGCCGCTGCGTCCGCGCCAGTCGGCGGCCATGGACGAGGTGCTGCCGGCCTATGCCGTCGACCTGTCGCAGCCGGCGCCCACCGACCTGCGTAGCCTGTTTTCCGCTCCGGTCGAGGAGGTCCGCCTCGAGATCGGCTTCGGTGGCGGCGAGCACCTGCTGCACGAAAGTGGCCGCTTTCCGACGACCGGCTTCATCGGCGTCGAGCCGTTCGTCGCGGGCATGGCGAAGTTCGTCATGGCGCTGGCCGAGACCGCACCTGCCAACATCCGCATCCATGACGACGACGCCACGCAACTGCTCGACTGGCTGCCCGACGCGAGCCTCGCCGGCATCGACCTGTTCTACCCCGACCCCTGGCCGAAGAAGCGGCACTGGAAGCGGCGGTTCGTGAACCGGGCCAATCTCGACCGTTTCGCCCAGGTGCTGCGCCCCGGCGGCCGCTTTCGCTTCGCCTCCGACATCGAACACTACGTGAACTGGACGCTGCTGGCTTGCCGGGCGCATCCGTCCTTCGACTGGCAGGCTGTGTCTGCCGAGGACTGGCGCACGCCCTACGAGGCCTGGCCCGGCACCCGCTACGAGGCCAAGGCGCTGCGCGAGGGCCGCACGCCTGCCTATCTCACCTTCACGAGAGCCTGACCCGCACCGCCTCGCGGCACTGCGGATGACCGCGAGGCCTCACTGGATGTCGAGCAGCCGCTCCAGATACTGACGCTCGAGTTCCGGGCTCAGCGCGTCTCCCAGCCGCTTGCGGATCGCCTCGAGGATCTCGCGTGCGCGCTGGACGTCGATTTCGTCCGGCACCTGCACCGATTCGCCGAAATCCGGACCCGTGGTCGCCTTGGGACGGCCGAGCGGGTCGCGGTCCGAGCTCTGCTGCCGGCCGCCTTCGCCCGAGCCGCCCTGGTCGCCCTGCTGTGCCTGCTGCATCTGCTGCATCATGTCCTGCGCGCCGCGGCGCAGGGCTTCGAGCGCGCGGCCCTGCTCGCCGACTGCCCGCTCCCCTTGCGCCTCGCCGAGCGCGCTGCCGGCCTCGCCCATCGCTTCGCCGGCTTCGCCGAAGCCCTCCCCGGGTTCGATGCCCATGCCGCGCAGGCCTTCCATCAGCTGGTCGAGCTGGCTCTGGAGCTGCCCCTGGCCTTCCTGCAACTGCCGCAGCGCCTCGGCGAATTCCTCCGGGCTCATGCCCTGACCCTGGCCTGGCTGCTGGCCGTGCCCGGGCTGCTGGCCCTGCTCGCCGCGCTGTTCGCCGCGGTTCTGCCCGCGCTGGCGCTGGCCGCGCTGCATCTGGTCGAGCCGATGCGTCTCGTTCATCATCTCCTGCTGGCGCCGCATCAGCTCGCCGAGCTGATCCATCTGCTGGCGCATCTCGCTCTGCTGTCCGCCCTGCTGCTGCTGCTGGCGGCCGGCCTGCAGGTTGTTCATCATGTCCTGCAGCTGCGACAGGAGCTGCTGCGCCTGGTCGCGCATGCCCGACTTCGCCATCTCCTCGATCTGGTCGAGCATGCGGTCGATGTCGCTCTGGCGCAGTTCCTGGCCGTCCATCTGCATCTCGGGCATGGCCATTTTCGGGTCGCGGGCAGCGCGCTCGGCGAACTCGCGCAGGAACTCCTGCATCGCCTCGCGCAGCTCGGCCATCAGCTGCTCGATCTCCTCGTCGGACGCACCGTTCTCGATGGCGTTCTTCAGGGCCTCCTGGGCGGCGCGCAGGCGCCTCTCGGCCGCCGAGAGATCGCCTTCCTCGATGCCAAGCGCGATCTCCCAGAGATAGTCCACGACCTCGCGCAGCTGGTCGTCGCTCTGCGCCTGGACGAGGCGGCTGCGGGCGCTGCGGATCGCCAGATAGTGGCTCATGTTGGTGAAGGTGTCTTCGGGCCGGATCGTGATGGCATCCATCAGGTCGAGCACGCGGGGCTTGCGGTTGGCGTCGAGCGCCAGCACCCGGCGCTGCTCGACGACCGCGCGGGCGAGCGGGTTCGAGAACGGCCGCTCGGGCAGCCTCAGCCGCCTCTCCTCGCTGAAGGCTTCCTGGCCGGCGGCGTCCACCGCCGCGAGCCGGAGGGCCGTCTCGACGCCCGCCCACGGATGCTCGGTCAGGTCCTGGGAGGTCTTCGCCTCGCGCGCATTGCGCCGCGGCAGCGACAGACCCATTTCGGGCGCCGCGTAGAGTGGCCGCGCGTCCGATCCCGGATCGTCGCGCCGCTCGATGATGGCCCGCGCCGAGGCGGCGCCGTAGTCGTCCTCGATCGTATAGGCGAGTTCCAGCGTGCCGTTGACGGCGCGCTTCGGCTCGTCGGCAAAGGCGATGACCGGCGGATTATCGGGGGTGACGGAGAAGGTCCAGCCGCCGAGTTCCGTCTCGCCCGACTTCAGGACCAGCGCGCCGTCGCCGCCCAGCGTGTGGGCGAACTGGCGCGTGCCCGACGGCCGCGCAGGTGCAGCGCCCGCTTGCTCTGTGGTCGCCGCCACGGTTCCTTCCGGATCGATGGCGATCGCCACGCCGTCCCGGCCGGCATATGTCAGCGTCTCGTCGCCAAGGCCGCCGGTGACGCGCAGCGACACCGCGCTGCCTTCGGGCACGGAGAAGGCGGTCTGGTTGCGGTTCGCCTCGGCGGTCATGAAGATCGGCGCCCGGCCCGTGTAGGGCGGCGGCGTCACCCATGCATCGATGCGCACCGGCGGAACGTCGCCGGCGACATGCGCGCGGAAGGCGTCGGACATCGTACCGCCATAGGGGCTCGACGAGTAGGCGAAGGCGACCACAAGCAACAGCGGCACGATGGCGCGCAGGCCCCACGGATCGCGCTCGGGAACCCGCGGGCGCGGCGTGTCGGAAGCGAGCTGGCCGAGCTTCTCGGCCATCCGCCGCTGGTGCTCGCGCCACAGCGCGCCGGAAAACGCGTCATCCGCGCCGACGAGGCGGTCGGTCTGGGTGGAGACCGGCGCATGCTGGAGCGTGTTGGCGGTCTCGATGCGACGATCGACCTGGCGGTCGGTGGGCAGCCGGAAGAACCGCAGCGGATAGAGCGCGGCCAACGCGGCGAGGCCGAAGGCGGCGAGCGCAGCATATCGGCCGGCATCGGGCAGGAGACGGAACAGGCCGAACCACGAGGCGACGAGGAACAGGCCCGCCACCAGCAGGACCGGCAGCACCAGCGGCCACAGCCGCTCCGTCACCATCGCGATGCGGGTCGCGAAACGGGTTCCCGCCAGTCGTTCCAGTCTGCCCGGTCCGGATGCCGCCATGTCTCAATCCCGATGCTGGCCCGATCCGCGCGGGTGCGCTGCGATCGCGGTATCCCACGCAGGATAGCGGAAAAGCAGGCGAAGGCGAGGCGATCAACCAAATCGTGATCATGCGGCGCAGAACGGCCGCCTGCGCTGCGGCAGGCCGGCGACACGGGCGGCCGGGCAGCAGTCTACGCCAGCCAGTCGGGGATGGAATCGAGTCCGATCAGCTCCTCGTAGGTCGGCCGGGGCCGCACGACGTGGAAGCGGTCGCCGTTGACCAGCACCTCGGGCACCAGCAGGCGGGTGTTGTAGGTGCCTGCCTGCACGGCGCCGTAGGCACCGGCAGTGCCGACCGACAGCAGGTCGCCGCGCGCCAGCCTGGGCAGTTCGCGATCATGGCCGAGATAGTCGCCGGTCTCGCAGACGGGGCCGACGATGTCGGCGGTGATGCGCGGGCTGCCTTCGGCGCCGATCACCACCGGCTTGATGGTGTGGAAGGCGTCGTAGAGCGTCGGGCGGATCAGGTCGTTCATCGCCGCGTCGACGATGACGAAGTTCTTGGCGTCGCCTTCCTTGAGGTAGACGACCGAGGTGACGAGGATGCCGGCATTGCCGACGAGCAGCCGGCCGGGCTCGAAGATCGCCTTCAGCCCGAGCTTTTCCATGTGCTTGCGCACGATGGCGGCATAGGCCTGCGGGTCGGGCGGCGGGTTGTTGTCCTCGTGGTAGGGGATGCCGAGGCCGCCGCCGAGGTCGACGTGCTCGATCGCATGCCCGTCCGCCCGCAGCGTTTCGGTCAGCTCGGCGAGCAGAAGGAAAGCGTCGTCGAAGGGCTGCAGCTCCGTGATCTGGCTGCCGATATGCATGTCGATGCCGACCGCGCGCAGGCCGGGAAGCTCCGCCGCCCGGCGGTAGACGGCGCGCGCGCGCTGCCAGGCGATGCCGAACTTGTTCTCGGCCTTGCCGGTGGAGATCTTGCGGTGCGTCTTCGCGTCGACATCGGGATTGATGCGCAGCGATACCGGCGCCGTCCGGCCTGCCGCGACCGCGCGCGCCGACAGGAGTTCGAGCTCGGGCTCCGATTCGACGTTGAAACAGTGGATGCCGGCGGCGAGCGCGAAATCCATCTCGGCCGTCGTCTTGCCGACGCCGGAAAAGACGATCCGCCCGGCTGGGATGTCGGCGGCGAGCGCGCGGCGCAGCTCGCCTTCCGACACGACGTCGGCACCGGCGCCTTCGGCAGCCAGCGTCTTCAGCACCGCCTGGTTGGAATTCGCCTTCATCGCGTAGCACACCAGCGCGTCCATGCCGGTGAAAGCCTGTGAGAAGACGCGGAAATGGCGCACCAGCGTGGCGGTGGAATAGCAGTAGAACGGGGTGCCGACCGCCTGGGCGATCTCCGGCACGGACACGTCCTCGGCGAAGAGCACGCCGTCGCGGTATTGGAAATGGTTCACGTCGGTTTACCGGAATGGACCGCTCGCCTCAGGCGAGTCCGGTCAGAGGAGGCTATCGAGGATGAAAGGCTTGTCCTCGACCGGTTTTTCGGGCTCGGCCGGCACGCTTTCGCCCATCTTCTGGCGGTCGGCGCGCACGTCGCGCGCGGCCTGGGACGGCGAAATCGGGTCGCCGCGCCGGCCGCAGCCCGACAGGACGGAACCGGCGCTCACCAGGAGGACCAGCAGGACGGCAAACTTGCGGACGCTCATCGTAATCCCCGTTTTCTGAGGCATGTCTTTAGCGGAGTTTTCCGCATCGTGCACCCGTTTCCGTCATGTCCGCGCCAGCCGCTTGCGCCAGCCGCGGATCTGCCGGCGAACCTCTGCCGGCGCGGTGCCGCCATAGGAGGTGCGGCTGCGGACCGACTTCTGCACCGTCAGCACGGAGAACACATCCCCGGTGATGCCGGGATTGATCGACTGGAGATCCTCCAGCGACAGCTTCTCCAGCGCGACCTTGCGGCTCTCGGCCGTCGCCACGGCCCGGCCGGTCACGTGGTGCGCGTCGCGGAAGGGGAGGCCCAGCACCCGCACGAGCCAGTCGGCGAGGTCTGTCGCCGTGGAATAGCCGGAGCCGGCGGCCTTCTTCATCGCATCCGTGTTGATGGTCATGTCGGCCACCATGCCGGCCATGGCCGCGAGCATCAGGTCGAGCGATTCGGCTGCGTCGAACACCGCTTCCTTGTCTTCCTGCATGTCCTTGGAATAGGCGAGCGGCAGGCCCTTCATGACGGTGAGCAGGCCGATCAGATGGCCGTTGACGCGGCCCGTCTTGGCGCGGATCAGTTCGGCGGCGTCCGGGTTCTTCTTCTGCGGCATGATCGAGGAGCCGGTGGAGAACTGGTCCGACAGCCGCACGAAGCCGAACTGCGGCGTCGACCAGATGACGATCTCCTCGGCGAGCCGCGACAGATGGATGCCGCAGATCGAGGCGATGGAGAGGAATTCGAGCGCGAAATCGCGATCCGACACGCTGTCGATGGAGTTGCGCGTCGGCTCGCGGAAGCCGAGCGCCTTTGCCGTCATGTGCCGGTCGATCGGGAAGCCGGTGCCTGCGAGCGCCGCGGCACCGAGCGGGCTCTCGTCCATGCGCTCGATCGCATCGTTGACCCGCGACAGGTCGCGGGCAAACATCTCCACATAGGCCATGCAGTGATGACCGAAGGTGACCGGCTGCGCGCTCTGCAGGTGGGTGAAGCCGGGCATGACGGTGGCCGCGTGCTCCTCGGCGCGGTCGAGGAAGACGCCGATCAGGCGCTTCAGCGCCTGCGCGGTGCGCTGCGCCTCCTCCTTGACCCACAGGCGGAAGTCGACCGCAACCTGGTCGTTGCGCGAGCGGGCGGTGTGCAGGCGGCCGGCGGCCGGGCCGATCAATTCCGCGAGCCTCGCCTCCACGTTCATGTGGATGTCTTCCAGCCGGGTGGAGAAGGTGAAGCTGCCGTCCTCGATTTCTCGCAGGATCGTGTTCAGGCCGTGAGCGATCGCCTTTTGATCGTCGGCCGAAATTATGCCTTTCTCCGCCAGCATCTCGCTGTGCGCGATCGATCCGCGGATATCCTGGGAATAGAACTTCCTGTCGAAACCGATGGACGCGTTGATCGCTTCCATGACCGCGGCCGGACCCGAGGCGAAACGTCCGCCCCACATCTGGTTGCTGGTCTTTTCATCGCTCATGGTGATAACCGGACGCTGGAGTAGAAGAATGGCACCCAAGAACATGCACCTGCCGGCGTCGCGTCTCATTCTGCTGGCCGCAGCCGCGGGCATTCTCGTCGGGGCGTTCGCCGTATACGTGACGAACCGCTCGGATGGCAACAATGGCGAATCGGAGGTCGCCGCCGCGGAGGCCTCTGCGTGCGAGGCGCGCCAGGAGACGGCGAACACCGTCGGCGCCGCCGCGGGCGGCGAGGTGGCCGCGATGATGGCCGCCAGTCCGCCGCAGTCGCTGGCGGTCCTCGCCTTCAACGGACCTGACGGACAGCCGATGACGCTGCGCGACCTGTCGGGCAAGACCGTGCTGATGAACCTGTGGGCGACCTGGTGCGCGCCCTGCCGCGCCGAGATGCCGGCGCTCGACGCGCTGCAGAAGGAGATGGGCGGTGCGGATTTCGAGGTCGTGGCCGTCAATGTCGACACCGGCGACGACACGAAGCCGAAGGCGTTCCTCGCCGAGATCGAGGTGGCGGCACTCGGCTACTACCGCGACAACACGCTGCGGCTCTTCAACGACCTGAAGAAGCGGGGGCTGGCGCTCGGGCTGCCGGTGACGCTGCTGATCGACGGCGACGGCTGCCTGCTCGCCAACATGAACGGCCCTGCCGAATGGCACAGCGAGGACGCGAGGCGTCTGATCCGGGCGGTCCCCGCGAGCGGCCCGGAGGAGGGGCGTAACGCGCGGTCACCAATCGTGACGCCATCACCCGGCCGATTGCACTAAGCTCCGCAACCGTACCGCGCAGCGATTCGCCGCGTGTTGTGACGAGTTCGGAGAATGCGATGCCTGACCGTGAGAAGGATGCCGGCCGCCGCGAGCCGAAAGGCGATGGCGTGGCCACGGGACGCAAGGCCGACAGACGCGACCGCGCCGGCCAGGCGGAAGGCTCGCCCTTCCACGGAACGCTGCATTCGGATCATCCGCAGGACCCCTTCCGCCGCCTGTTTTCGGGATCGAGTCTCAAGTTCGAGTTCTGAGGAACGCTGCCGGCTTCATCCGGGCGCCGCAGCCGCCGGCGCGCGACGAAACACGCGCTTCGTGCGCGCGAGGCGTTTCGGTGCCGGACCGCTGGCTCGACGGCAGCCCTGCGTTTGCGGCAATGCTGCAATGCACGCGGAACGCCGGAACAAACACCATTCACAGTTGATTGTCATGCTGCGATGCACAATATGCGCACTCGCAACAGGGTCGACGACTCGGGGAGGACGAACCGAGGATGTTTGACGAATGGGTACTGCAGAACGCTTCTTTCCTCCGCCCTCGGGCGACGTCCGGGAACTTGCCGCGGCCGATCTTCCGCTCTTCCGGAACCATCTGCTCAGGCTGAGTTCCGCGAGCCGACACGACCGGTTCAACGGCTTCACCGACGATACCTTCCTCACCTCCTACGCCGCGCGATGCTTTTCCGGCGGCGCGGTGGTGCTTGCCTATGTGGTGGACGGCGTCGTCCGCGGTGCGGCCGAACTGCATGATTGCCGGCCGGGCAGCCATGCCGCCGCCGAGATCGCCTTCAGCGTGGAGGACGGGCTGCAGCAGCGCGGCGTCGGCGCCGCGCTCTTCGCCAGCCTGATCTTCCGGGCCCGCGCGATGGGCTGCCAGTTCCTGCACGTGACGACGCATTCGCAGAACGTCGCGATGAAGGCGCTCGCCCGAAAGTTCGGCGCGAAGCTCTGCTTTGCGAGCGTCGAAGCAGTCGGCGTGATCGATCTCTCCGGCGCGTTGCCGCCGGCGGCGCAGATCATGGTCGAAGCCCTGGCGCGGCCGGGCTTTCCGACGCATGGCGACGCCGCAGGACAGGCGCCCCGCTGACATCCGCCTGCCGGCTCGGCGAACGCGGACAGCGAAAAGCCCGGCGATCGACCGGGCCTCTCGTTTCGTGCAGACGATCGGTGGTCAGGCGGCCTTGCGGCCGAGCGGGCTGAACTTCTCGAGCTCGCCGCGGATCTGCTCGACATTGGCCGACACGGTCTGGGTCGCGGTCTCGGCGGCCTTGCGCAGGCGGTCGGCATTGGCCGTCGCCGCGGTCTGGACATAGTCCGTCTGCGCCTTGAAGGCTTCGGCCGGCGTGGCGGCCGTCAGCATCTTCTCGAAGGCGTCGAGCGCCAGATCGGCGTTGGCGAAGCCGGCCTCGGCCATCTCGCGGGCGGCGCGGGCGAAGGCAACACCAGCCTCGCCAGCGATCGTCTCGGCGTTGACGGTCGTCTCCGTGAACGCCTTGCGTGCGGTGCCGACCTGCTCGCGCGTCGTGGCGATGCCCTTCAACGCGACGTCGCGGCCATTGGCCTGGAAGCCGAAGCGGGCCTGAAGCTCCTCGAAGCCCTTGGCGAACTGGCCGAAGAAATCAGGGGTCTTGGGGGTGGCGGTCTTGCTGGTCATGTCTCGTTCTCCATTCTCGTTTCGAAGCCATGGTGCGCCCCGTCCATTCCGGCCCGGGGCATGACCGACATATAGGGACGAAAATGGTGCAGTGCAACATAGACTAATGGTGCATCGCACAAAGGCTGGTACAGGACGCAGGACCGCATCCGCGCGCCCGACCGTCCGGACTGCCGCAACGCAATCTCCCCTGTCCCGTTGCGGGGACTGGCGCCTGGCGCCAGGCCGACCGATATCAGGGCGGTCGACCGATCCAACCGGAGCCGAGGCATGGCAGGGACAGACGAAAGGCGCGGAGCGGCATCGCGCCCGGCAGCGATGACCGCGGAGGATGCGGCCAAGCAGGCCTCGCTCAACCGCATCAAGGCGATCGCCACCGGCGCGCTGGTGGCCTGCATCGCCGTCTATGCGGTGGCGACCATCTTCAAGAGCCAGTACCCGGCGCTGGCCTTCGTGGCCGCCTTCGCCGAGGCGGCTGCGATCGGCGGCATCGCCGACTGGTATGCCGTGGTGGCGCTGTTTCGCCGGCCGCTCGGCCTGCCGATCCCGCACACGGCGATCATCCCCGCCAACCAGAGCCGGATCGCCGACAATCTCGGCCGCTTCATCGAGGTCAACTTCCTTGCCTCCGGTCCGGTGCGCGACAAGCTGGGCGAGGTGGATTTCGCCGCTCTGGTGGCCGACTGGCTGTCGGAGCCGCGCCGCGCCGAAGCCCTGTCCGGTTTCGTCGGCAAGCTGGTGCCGCAGGCGGTGAAGGCGATCGGCGATTCGGGCCTGAAGGACTTCGCGGGCCAGCGATTCGCCGAGCAGATCGACAAGGTGAAGATCGCGCCGCTGGCCGCCGACCTGCTCGCCTCCTTCACCCATGACCGGCGCCACCAGCGCCTCTTCGACGAACTGATCCGCACGCTGGGCAAGCTCCTCAACGACGAGCAGGCGCTGGCCATGATGCGCGACAGGATCCGGGACGAATTGCCCTCGCTCGCCCGCTTCTTCCGCGCCGACGCCTATCTCCTGAAGCGCATCGTTTCCTCGGCAGGCTCGCTGCTGGAGGAGGTGCGGGCCGACCCCGACCACCCGCTGCGGGCGGAGTTCGACGGCTTCGTCGCCGGCTTCATCGACAAGCTGCGTCAGTCCCCCGATTATGCCGAGCGGGCGGAAAAGCTGAAGCGCGACTTTCTCGCCCGCCCCGAACTCGCCAACATGGTGGCCAGCATGTGGGAGAGCCTCGGCGCCTTCGTGGAGCAGGACGCGCAGTCGCCCGATTCGGCGATACGCAGCCACCTGGCCGGCCTGTTCGTCGACATCGGCCGCCAGCTCTCGGAGGATCCCCAGGTGCGCGCCGACATGAACCAGGGCTTCGTCGTGGCGCTGGCCGCCTTCGTCGAACGCCAGAAGAGTGGCGTTTCGGCCTTCATCGCCGACCAGGTCAAGGGCTGGGACCTCGGCCAGCTGACCCACCTGGTCGAACTCAATGTCGGCCGCGACCTCCAATACATCCGTTTCAACGGCATGATCATCGGCGGCATCGCCGGCCTTCTGCTGCACACCGGCAGCGTGCTGCTGCTGGGGGAATGACCCGCGGGCGGCTCCGCGCTTGTCCGTCCGGCGAAACACGCTACTCTCTTTCCCAACCGGACAGGATGATCCGGGCCAACGAGAGGAACATCATGGCCAAGAAACCGGAAGCCGATCACTTCGTAGACATGTTCGCCGCCCTCGGGCGCGACCTGAAGATGCCGCAGGTCGACGTCGATCACATTCTCGACCATCACCGGAAGAACCTCGAGGCGCTGGAGAAGGCCTCGCGCTCGGCGGCCAGCGGCGCCACCGACGTCTTCGCCCGGCAGCGCGAGATCCTCGAGCAGACGCTGGGCGAGGTGCGCGACATGGCCGCCAAGATGGTGGTGCCCGGCACGCCGAAGGAACTGATGGACCGCCAGGCCGATCTCGCCAAGCGGTCCTTCGAGACGGCGGTGAAGAACGCCTCCGACATCGGCGAGGTGATCAGCCGCTCCTCCACCGAGGCGATCGAGATTCTGCGCGGCCGCATCAAGGACGCGATGGAGGAAATGCAGAAGGGGATCATCCGGAAGTAGCCGATCGTCCGGAAGGCAGACCAGGCGCGGCGGCCTGCCGCGCTCTCTGCAGCTCAGCGGTCGTGCATGCCCTTGCCGGCGAGGATGCGCGGCGCCGCCTTCTCGATGCGCGACCTGCGCGTGGCCGGCTGTTTCGGCTGTGAGAAGTGCAGGATCCAGCCCCGCCGCCGTCCGGGCGTCAGAGCCTCGAAGGCGGCGCGCAGGTCGGGCGCGGCGTCCAGCATCGCCGTCAGCTCCTCCGGCGGGTTGAGATCGTCCTTGGGAAGATCGACCTTCAGCCCCGCCTCCTCGATGGCGATCGCCTCGGCGAGATAGGCCCGGATCACGTCCTCGTGCCGCTCGACCTCGGCGACGCTGCTGAAGTTCAGCGTCCGTGAAGAGCGCGAGTTCTCGCCCGGCGCCACCAGCAGACCCTTCGGGTCCTTCAGCAGCACGCCCTTGAAGAAGCCGAGCCGGCACTCCTCCTTGAAGCCCCAGAGCAACGCGACGTTGGCGCCACCCGCGGTGTAGCAGGGAGATCGCCATTTCCATTCCTCAGACAGCCCGCCGTCGAGCAGGATCGCCCGCAGCGCGGCGAGTTCCGCGCGCCACAGCGGTGCTTCGGCGAAGAAGGCTTCGATGCGGGGATCGGGCTGGGACATGGGCTTCTCCTCGGGAATGGCGTCCCGGAGAGTTTGCCGCAGCCTGCTGCCGCGGTCTACGGCCGGAGCGAAGCCTTCATCGGCGACCGGCGCGGGTGGTTCGGATGCCGCGGGGTGGCAACGCGGGAACGGCCTACCGAATTCGGCCGACGGGCGCGGCAGCCCGAAGGGCGGGATCGCGCAAACCTGGACGGTTTACCGAATTCGGGCGAAGGGCGCGGGCATATCGGCTGCTGCGGGAGGAAATAAGGGGACGTCGCGAAGCGACGACGGAGAGGGGGACGCGGCAGAGGCGGCGACGACGGGAGCAGTCTCTCCACGGCCCTCATCCTGAGGCGCGAGCCCGCAAGTCGGTGGGTAGGCAAGCATGTCCTTCGGCGGGCGAGCCTCGAAGGACGCACGACGTTGCCGCCGCGGGCTTCGAGGCATTGCTGCAGGGGCGTGGTGCGTCCTTCGAGGCTCGCTCCGCTCGCACCTCAGGATGAGGATCGTCGGTGGCCTGTGCTTCGGCAAGAGGACGCGGGGCGGGCTGCGCCTCGGGAAGAGGACGGGGGCGGGCTGCGCCACAGGATGAGGACCCTTGGCGGGCCTCGCTACTCGCTCGGGATGAGCACCATAGGCGGGTCTGGCGATCCAGTCAGGATGAGCACGGTCGGCGAGCCGGGCCGCCCCAGGACGACCTTCGGCTGCCCGCGTCACCCGGCGCGGGCCATCCGCTACGGATAGCGGGCGAAGATCTCGGTCGTGCCGTCGCGCCGGACCAGCAGGACGTCGTAGGGGTCGGCATCCGGGCCGGGTTCGCCCATGCCGGGCGAGCCGTAGGGCATGTCGGGGACCGAGAGCCCGATCGCTTCCGGGCGCTGCTCGAGCAGGCGGCGGACTTCGCGAGCCGGCACGTGGCCCTCGATCACGTAGCCCTCGACGAAGGCGGTGTGGCAGGAGGTCTGGCCCGGCCGCAGGCCCGCCTCGGCCTTGCGGCTCATCAGCGTCGCCATCGGCAGGTCGCGGGCCGAAACGTCGAAGCCGTTCCCGGCCATGTATTCGACCCAGGCATGGCAGCAGCCGCAGCTCGCCGTCTTCAGCACCTCGATGGCGGTGGCTGCCTGCGCGGCGCCGGCGGCGAGCAAGCCCAGCGCGAAAGCCGTGCCGCGCAGGGAGAATGATCGGTTTCCGGTCATGGTCTGGCTCCTATCGGAAGAAGATGTATTTCACGAGCGCGGCGATCACGAGCACCACGATCAGCAGCATCACGAGCCCGCCGATCCCCATGCCCCACATGCCGCCGCCCGACATCATGTCGTTCATCATGGTCGTTCCTCCTTGCCGTGGCAGCCGCCGCCCGTGACGAAGGCCGCCTCGCCCGACAGGCCGTCGATGATCGGGCAGTCGGGGCGGTCGTCGCCGTGGCAGTTGGCGACGAGGTGGCGCAGCATGTCGCGCAGGCCGGCGAGTTCGGCGAGCTTGCGGTCGATCTCGGCGAGCTTGGCCTGCGCGATCGCCTTCACGTCGGCGCTCTCGCGGTCCTTGTCGTCGTAGAGCGAGAGCAGCTGGCGGCATTCCTCGACCGAGAAGCCGAGGCTGCGCGACCGCTGCAGGAAGCGCAGCTTGTGGAGGTCGGCCACCGAATAGTCGCGGTAGCCATTGTCGGTGCGGTCGGGCTTGAGGAGACCGATCTCCTCATAGTAGCGGATCGTCTTGGCCGGCAGGCCGGAGCGCTCCGCAGCGGTTCCGATGTTCATGGCGTCGTCCTCCTTTCCGGTCAGAGTTTCAGCGAACGCAGCCTGAGCGCGTTGCCGATCACCGAGACCGATGACAGGCTCATCGCGGCGGCCGCGAACATGGGCGAGAGCAGCGTGCCGAAGACGGGATAGAGCACACCCGCAGCGATCGGCACGCCGAGCGCGTTGTAGACGAAGGCGAAGAACAGGTTCTGCTTGATGTTGCGGATCGTCGCCCGGGCGAGGCGGCGCGCCCGCACGATGCCGACGAGGTCGCCCTTCACCAGCGTGATGCCGGCACTCTCCATCGCGACATCGGCGCCCGTGCCCATGGCGATGCCGACGTCGGCGGACGCCAGTGCCGGCGCGTCGTTGACGCCGTCGCCGGCCATGGCGACCTTTGCGCCGCGGCTCTGCAGCTCGGCGATCAGCGCCTGCTTGCCTTCGGGCAGCAGGCCGGCGCGCACGTCGTCGATGCCCAGGCGAGCTGCGACCGCACGGGCGGTGCGCTCGCTGTCGCCGGTCGCCATGATGATCGAAAGCCCGCTGGCGTGCAGCGTGCGGATCGCGTCGGCGGTGGTGGCCTTGATGGCGTCGGCGACGGCGACGAGGCCGGCGGCCCGGCCGTCGAGGGCCACGAACATCGCCGTCTTGCCGTCGCCGGCCAGCGCGTCCGCCCGGGTCGCGAGCGACGAGACATCCATGCCCGCAGCGGCCATCATGGCCGCATTGCCAAGCAGCACCCGCCGCCCGCCGACCGTGCCGGACACGCCCTTGCCGGTCGTCGCTTCGAAGTCCCCGGCCTGCGAGAGCGTGGCGCCGCGGGCCTCCGCACCGCCGACGATCGCCTCGGCGAGCGGATGCTCAGAGCCGCGCTCGAGGCTGGCAGCGAGCGCCAGCACCTCGTCCTCGCCGAACCCGGGAGCGGCGACCACATCCGTCAGCGTCGGCTTACCTTCAGTCAGCGTGCCGGTCTTGTCGACGATCAGCGTATCGATGCCGGCAAAGCGCTCCAGCGCCTCGGCGTCGCGGATCAGGACGCCGGCCTGCGCGCCGCGCCCGGTCGCGGTCATGATCGACATCGGCGTCGCGAGCCCGAGCGCGCAGGGGCAGGCGATGATCAGCACCGACACCGCCGAGACGAGGCCAAAGACCATCGCCGGTTCAGGGCCGATCAGCGACCAGACGATGAAGGCGAGGATCGCCGAGGCCACGACCGCCGGCACGAACCACGCGGCGACGCGATCGGCCATGCCCTGGATCGGCGCGCGCGAGCGCTGCGCGGTGGCCACCATGGCGACGATCCGCGACAGCACGGTGTCGGCGCCGAAGGTCTCGGCGCGCATGACCAGCGAGCCGTTGCGGTTGAGCGTGCCGCCGGTGAGCGGGGCACCTTCGGTCTTCTCGATCGGCAGCGGTTCGCCGGTGATCATGGATTCGTCGACGGAGGAACGACCCTCGGTCACGGTTCCGTCGACCGGCACGGCGTCGCCCGGACGGATGCGCAGCCGGTCGCCGGTCTTCACCTCGGCCAGCGGCACGTCTTCCTCCGAGCCGTCGGGCGCGATGCGCCGCGCGGTCTTCGGCGCCAGGTCGAGCAGGGCGCGGATGGCCGAGCCGGTGCGCTCGCGCGCCTTCAGCTCCAGCACCTGCCCGAGGAAGACCAGCGCCACGATCACCGCAGACGCCTCGAAATAGACCGGGACGGTGCCGTGATGGCCGCGGAACTGCGGCGGAAACAGGCCCGGCGCCAGTGTGGCGGCGACGCTGTACAGGAAGGCCGTGCCGACGCCGATGGCGATCAGCGTCCACATGTTGGGGCTGCGATGGACGAGCGACTGCCAGCCGCGATGGAAGAAGGGGATCGCCGCCCACAGCACGACCGGTGCGGCCAAGAGCATCTCGATCCAGGTGGCGGCCGGCTCGCCGATCCATCCGCGCACCGGCAGCCCGACCATCGGCCCCATGGCGATGACGAGGAGCGGCAGCGCCAGCGCGGCGCTGATGAAGAAGCGGCGCGTGAAGTCGACGAGCTCCGGATTGGGGCCTTCCTCGCCCGTAGGCACGCCCATGGGTTCGAGCGCCATGCCGCATTTGGGGCAGGAATCCGGCTTGTCGCTGATCACCTCGGGGTGCATCGGGCAGGTGTATTTCGTGCCTTCGGGCATGGGCTCGGGGGCGGGCACGCCGGCAAGGTAGGTCTGCGGGTCGGCCTCGAACTTTTCCTTGCAGCGGGCCGAGCAGAACCAGAACTTCTGCCCTTCGTGGCGGGCGAAATGCGGTGCGTTCGCGCGGCTGACGCTCATGCCGCAGACCGGGTCGGTCGCCGTCCTGTACGCCTCCGGATCGGCAAGGAACTTGGTCCGGCAGCCCTCGCAGCAGAAGTGGATGATGTGGCCGTCGAACTCGGTGGTCGGCTTGTTCTTCGCCGGATCGACCGTCATGCCGCAGACGGGGTCGCGCAGCAGCGCGGCTGCCGCGGCGGCGCCTTTGCCCGCGCAGCAGGCGCCGTCGCCCGTGTGGTCGTGGTGATGGTGAGCCATGGGGTCTCCGATCCTGTTGGTCACCATGTAGTGCTTCCAGTCGCTGGAAGGTCAAGGGCTGCGCCACGGATCGACAAGGTCCATTGACCGCGTCGCGCCGGCATGTCCCTCTGCGCGCCGGAGGGCCGACCGGGAATGCTGACGCTCAGGCAGATCGAAGTCATTCGCGCGGTGATGGTGGCCGGCAGCATCGCCGGTGCGGCACGGCTGCTGAACGTCGCGCAGCCCGGCATCAGCCGCACGATGAAGCACCTGGAGGACCAGCTCGGAATCAAGCTCTTCCTGCGCAAGGGCGGCCGCTACGTCCCGTCGCCGGAAGCCGTCAACATCTTCGAGCAGATCCATGAGGTCCACAAGAAGATCGAGGACCTCCAGTTCACCATCGGCCAGCTGGAGCGCGGACGGGGCGTCGAGCTGTCCTTCGGCTCGGTGCCGAGCATCGCCAACGTCATGGTTCCGCGCGCGGTCGCCGAGATCAAGCGGCGCTACCCCGACATCCGCCTCGACATCGACATCCTCAAGATCGAGGACGCCGTCGACTACGTCATGCTCGGACGCGGCGAGTTCGTGGTGATGAGCTATCGCTTCGACCACCCCTCGATCCTGTTCGAGCCGCTGGCGAAGGGGCACCTGGTCTGCATCGTCGCGCCCGACCATCCCTTCGCGTCGCGGCCCTTCGTGACAGCCCGCGAGATCGCCGCCTGCCCGCTGATCGGCATCGATCCGGCCGACCCCTATGGCGGCATCATGGCCGGCATCTTCGCGCGCGACGCTCTCGCCTACGAGATCGCCATCCGTGCCCGCTTCGGCTCCACGGTGGTGGCGCTGGTCAAGCAGAAGCTCGGCACGGCGGTGATCGACGTGTTCACGGTGGCCGACGCCGACCGCCGCGACATCGCGGTCGTTCCGATCGCCGAGGAAACGGAGTTCCAGACCTACATCGCCCGTCGCAGCGACGTCGCGCTCTCGAGCTTCGCCGAAAGCCTCGTCGCCGCGCTGCGCCGGATCATGATGGAGGCCGTGGCGCGGGCCTGACATGCGGTTGCCGGCGGCCGCGCCATGGCGACGCCCGGACCGGAGTCGGCCGTCTACCCCGCCGCGACGTCATCCGGGCGGAAGACGTCCTCGATCCCCTGGGGGAGGTCCGGATCGCAGGGCTCGTAGACCAGCCTGGCGTAGGCGCGGGCGCCGTCGATGCGGATCCGAGATATCCAGCGATGCTTGGCCGCCTGGTCGAGTTCGAGGTCCGTGTGCCGGGTGGTGATGCCGGACACGATGGTGACGTCGCCGCGCAATATGTCCCTTCGCAGGCTCGAATCGTCCAGGACGATCCTGCTTTCGGCGATCAACCGATCGGCGATCCTGTAGCCGACCAGCCGCGAAAAATTCGGCCAGAGGCGCTTCAATCCGGCGGATGTGGCCTCCAGGCGGATTCCGTCCAGATCGAAGATGGCTTCGGCGGACGACAGTCTCTCGATGAAACGGCGCTCGGTCGCAAGTTCGTCGCGGATGCCGTCGGCGATCAGATCAGTAATCTTGCGAAGGACGGCCATGGACGGACAGTCGACGCCGTTCTCCCAGCGAGAAACGGCAGCCTGCGATACATTCAAGGTTGCGGCGAGTGCACTTTGCTTGATGCCGTTGGCGCGGCGCCATCTGCGAATTCGAACTGCAAAGGAAGCGTCGTTCATGGTCCGGAGATTCCGCTTATTTTCCCGTATGTTATTTGTGTCGCCTGCTGCGCCTGCCCGAAGTATCTGCCCCGACGATCCTATCGAATACGGGGACCCCCGCCAATGGTCGACGGACGTACAATCATCGGATGCAGCGACGCCGTGGCGGAAAGCCCGGCGGCCGGGCGCGGCGCCGGCCGGCGCCCGCTCCACGTCCTGGTCCGCCGGGTTCTGCTGGCCGGCGCGTCGGCTGCGGCACTCGTCTCCGCCGGCCCATCGGTTCCGGCCCGCGCGCAGCAGGGGCAGGGCTCGCTCGACGTCCGATGCGGCGTCGGCACCGCCGGTGGCACGGTCTCCATTTCGCTTGGCGAAGGCAATGCCATGGCGGCGGCGATCGCCAGGACCGCCGACGGCAAGCTCGTCGTGGTCGGAAACCACGATGCCGGCGGCTCGCAGCACGTCGTCGTTTTCCGCTACGGGCCCGACGGCACGCTCGACGGCGCCTTCGGGGCCGATGGCGGCGCGGACGGCACGCCCGACGGCGTGGTCGACGTCTCGCTGGGCGCTGGCGACGACGTCGCTACGGCCGTCGCTGTGCAACCGGACGGCAAGATCCTGGTCGCCGGTCATCACGTCGAACGCGCCAGCAGCGACATCTTTCTCCTACGGCTCGATGCCGCGGGCGCGCCGGACGCCGGTTTCGGCACGGCGGGTGACGGATTGCCGGACGGCGTCTTCATTGTCTCGCTGGGTGATGGCGACGACGTATTGCGCGGCGTGGTCGCAGCGGCCGACGGCACGATCGTGGTCGCCGGCGACAGCATGCGGGGCGAGAACGCCGATATCGTCGTCGCCCGCTTCGCCCCCGACGGCACACCCGACGCAAGCTTCGGTGCTAACGGCGGCGCCAAAGGCAAAAGCATGCCGGACGGCTTCGTCTCCATCGATCTGGCTGCCGGCGACGATCGCGCCGACGCGCTGGCGCTCGCCCCCGATGGCTCCATCCTCGTCGCGGGTTCGCACGTCGCCGATGACGGCGCCGACATCGTCGTCGTCCGACTGACGGCGTCCGGCGTACTGGATGCGGGCTTCGGGAAGGCGCAGGACGGCATGCCCGACGGTGTCGTCGCCGTGTCGCCCGGCGACGGCGACTACACGGCCAGCGCCATCGCCATCGCTTCGGACGGAAAGATCGTCGTCGCCGGCACCTCTGTCGCCAGGGACGGCAGCACCAACTTCGTCGTCGCGCGGCTGAATGCCGACGGCACCCCGGACGCGGGCTTAGGCGCCGGTGAAGGCCCGGGCGGCACGCCGGACGGGTTCGTCGCCACCTCGCTCGGCGACGGCGACGACGTGGCCACCGCGCTGGCGCTCCAGGCCGAGGGCGCCATCCTCGTCGGCGGCTATCACCAGGACGGCGACAGCACCAGCATGGCGGTGGCCCGCTACACGGCGAGCGGGACGCTCGACGCCGCCTTCGGCGGGGCCAGGAGCGTCCTCAACGTCTCGCTCGGCGACGGCGACGACAAGGCGAACGGCATGGTGCTCGACGGCGACGGGCTGCTCGTGCTTGCCGGTTCGACCACTGCCCACGCCGGCGGCCGCTCGGACATCGCGCTTGTGCGGCTGCCGCTCGACTGAGCACCGTCCGGGCCGCCGGCGGCACCTGAGGCGGCAATGTCCACCCGGGGGTGATGAAGGCGTCATCGCTGCAGCGGCGGAACAGGCCGGGTTGCGACGGTCTGCGGCCTTGCCGATCCCGCCGCCGCCCCGACCGTCGCCGAAGGCGGGCCGTTTCCGTTCGCCGGCTCATGACGCAGACCGCGGCGAAAACCTAACATCCGGTTATCTCCCACCGCATGTTTGGTATTTGCGTTATGGCCGGGAACCTGCAATTTCTGCCCTTCCGGTTTGGAGGGACCGGGGCTCGCCCCCGCTGTCGGCGGTGCGGCCGCCCTTCCATGCCGGTTCTGGTCGAAATGGCGGCACCAGGTGCCGCAAAGGGAGGATTTTCATGTTTCGCAAGTTGATCGGGGCGGCGTCCGCCCTCGTGATGATGACGGCGGTTTCGGCCGCGCAGCAGTTTCCCGAGCGCGAACTGCTCGGTGTCGTGATGTGGGGCGCCGGCGGCGCGACCGACGTGGTGGCCCGCGCGGTCAACCCGGCTGCCGAGGCAGCGCTCGGCAAGTCGATCGTGGTGCTCAACAAGTCCGGCGGCGCCGGCGCCATCTCGACAGCCTACGTCAATGCCGCGCCGTCCGACGGCTACACCTTCCTCTACGGCGCCGAGAACCCGCAGCTGCACCCGATCATGGGCGTGTCGAAGCTCGACTACGGCTCGTTCTACCCGGTCAACATCCTCGGCCGCGGCGTCGCGGTCGTGGTCGTCCCGGCGGACTCCAAGTACAAGACGATGGAAGAGCTGCTGGCCGACATCAAGGCCAATCCCGGCCAGGTGAAGATGGGCTCCACCGGCCCCGGCGGCCTGCCGAGCACGGTCAGCGCGCTGATCAAGAACGCGGCCGACTTCGAGGTCACCGCGATCCCGTTCGACGGCGAAGGCCCCGGCCTCACCGCCATGCTCGGCGGCGAGGTCGACTTCATGCCGACCGGCATCTCGGCCGCGGCCGAGAACATCAAGGCCGGCAAGATGCGCGCGCTCGCCGTGGTCAACGCGGAGGCGGTCGCCTCCCTGCCCGACGTGCCCGCGATCACGACGGCGGTTCCGGACATGGCGAAGTTCCTGCCCTGGGGGCCGTTCTATGGCGTCTTCGTCAAGGCCGACACGCCTGACGACGTGAAGGCCAAGCTCGTCGACGCGTTCAAGACCGCCGCGACGAGCGAGGAGTTCACCACGCTGATGGCCAACCGCGGCAACATCGTCATGAACATCTCCGGCGACGAAGCCGCCGACTTCCTGAAGAAGTGGCAGCAGGTCACCGCCTGGGCGCTGCAGGACACCGGCGCTGCCAAGGTGAACCCCGAGGAACTCGGCATCGCGCGGCCCTGAACCCACCCGTCGGCCCGGGTGCTGAGCCCGGGCCGATCCACCTGCCGGAGGACAGATCCATGTCGACCCAACCCGGCCGAAAGCCCGGCGAGCTGGTCTTTGCCCTGTTGTGCTGCGTTTTCGGTGTCGTCGCGTTCCAGCAGGCCTATGGCATTTCCGGCTTCGGCGGCCTGACGACGCCCGGCGTGTTCCCGATGCTGGCGACCGGCACGATGGTCGTCGCGGGGCTGTTCATCGTCGCCGGCGCGGCGCGGCGCGGCCGCGAACGCTCCGGCGAGAGCACGCCGATCCGCTTCATGCGCGAGGTGCTGCCACTGCGCCACTGCATCATGATCGCGCTGATGCTGGCCTATCTCGTGCTCCTGCCGCAGCTCGGCTTCGTGGTCAGCTCGGCCCTCTTCCTTTTAGCCACGTTCCAGTATCTGTGGCGGCGCAATCCGCTCCTGACGCTGCTGCTGGCCGGCCTGTCGCTCGGTGCCATCTACGTCGTCTTCCGCATCGTATTCCAGGTCGTGCTCCCGCAGGGCATCATCCTCGGCTGGACGATCTGACATGGTCGAGGCTCTCGGTAATTTCGCGATCGTCTGGCTCGATCCCTGGCTCCTCTTCCTGACGGCGGCCGGCACGATGGCCGGCATCTACATCGGCGCCATCCCCGGCCTCTCGGTCACGATGGCCACGTCGATCCTGATCTCCTTCACCTTCAAATGGCCGGTCAACGACGCGCTGGCGCTGATTGCCGGCGTCTTCATGGGCGGTGTCTATGGCGGGTCGCGCACGGCGATCCTGCTCAACATCCCCGGCGCGCCGAGCGCGATTGCCACCGCCATCGAGGGCTATCCGATGGCGCGGCGCGGCGAGGCGGGCGAGGCGATCGGCCTGACCACCGTGATGTCGGTGTTCGGCGGCTTCATCGGTATCCTCGCGCTCGCCCTGTTCGCGCCGGTCATCTCTGATTTCGCGATCCTGTTCCAGTCGCGCGACTACCTGCTGCTCGGATTGATCGGCATCCTGCTCGTCGGCACCCTGTCGGGCGAGAGTTTCGCCAAGGGCGCCTTCGCGGGCGCGCTCGGCGTCCTCATCGGCATGGTCGGGCTCGACCCGATGACGGCGGAGGGGCGCTTCACCTTCGACACCATCACGCTGATGGGCGGCATTCCCTATGTCGCGGCGATGATCGGCTTCTTCGGCGTCGCCGAGGCGCTGGTGCAACTCCACAATCTCGGCCTGCCGGTGGTGAAGCAGAAGATCGACCGCATCATCCCGCGCCTGTCGGACGTCAGGAAGCACTTCTGGCTCGCCATGCGCGCGTCGGGCATCGGCACGGTGATCGGCGCGCTGCCCGGCACCGGCGGCGACATCGCGGCACTGCTCGCCTACGACCACGCCAAGCGCTCGACGAAGAACCCGGAGGTGCCGTTCGGCGAGGGCGCCAAGGAAGGGCTGGTCGCGCCGGAGGCCGCCAACAACGCCGCGGTCGGGGGCGCGTTCATCCCGATGCTGACGCTCGGCATCCCGGGCGACGCGGTCACCGCGGTCATCATCGGCGCCCTGTTCATCCACGGGCTGAAGCCCGGACCGCTGCTGCTGGTCGAGACGCCGCATCTGTTCTGGTTCGTCGTCGGCAGCCTGACGCTCGCCAACGTCTTTCTGCTGATCTTCGGCCTGACCGGCATCAAGGTCTTCACCAAGATCGTCGAGTGCCCGCGCGCGATCCTGCTGCCGCTGATCATCGTGCTCTCGGCTGTGGGCACCTATGCGATCCAGAACAACCCGGTGGACATCTACTGGATGCTGCTGTTCGGCGTCGTCGGCTATTTCATGAAGGTCTACGGCTTCCAGGTCGGACCGGTCATCCTCGGCGTGATCCTCGGTCCGATGATGGACGCCAACTACCGGCGGGCCATGCTAGGGGCGCGCGGCGACGTCGGCACCTTCCTGTGGGACTTCGTCTCGCATCCGATCTCGCTCGTCCTGTCGCTGGCCTTCGTGGCGATGCTCCTGTCGCAGACGCCGCTCTGGCGGCTCGTTACCTCGCGTCGGCGCGGGCCGGCGGCGTGACCTCGGCCGGAGGCGATCGATGACACCGGAGCGCAGCATGCGGATCACCGGCACGACGCGGTGCTACCCGATCCTCGGCCATCCCATCGCGCAGGTCCGCACGGTGCCGGCGATCAACGCCTATTTCGCCGCGCAGGAGATCGACGCGGTGATGGTGCCGATGGAGATCCCGCCCGGCGGGATCGAGGCGCTGCTGGCGCTGATGCGAAGCTGGAGCAATTGCGGCGGTGCTTCCGTGACGGTGCCGCACAAGCAGGCGGCCTTCCGGGCCTGCGACCGGCTCACGGACCGGGCGCGGCTGGTCGGTGCCGTCAACATCATCCGACGCGAGCCCGACGGCAGCCTCGTCGGCGACATGACCGATGGCCTCGCCTTCGTCGAGGCCATGGGGCGCAACGGCATCGCGGTCTCGGGGCGTACCCTTCTCGTCGCCGGGGCGGCGGGCGGTGCGGGCAGTGCCATCGCCCAGGCGCTGTGCGGGGCGGGTGCCGCGCGACTCTGCCTGGTCGACCCCTCGCGCGAGCGGCTGGGCTTGCTGGCCGGGCGGCTTGCGGCGGATTTCCCAGGCTGCAGGATCGACGAAGGCTGGCCGGATGACGCGCGTGTCGACGTCGCCGTCAACGCCTCGCCGGTCGGCATGCGCCGCGACGATCCGCTGCCGATCGACCTCGACCGTCTTTCGCCCGGGGCAGCCGTCTGCGACGTGATCACCAAGCCGGTGATGACGCCGCTGCTGGTCGAGGCCGCGCGCCGCGGCCATCCGATCCAGGACGGGAACGAAATGGCCGACGTCCAGCTTCCGTTCCAGATGCGGCATCTCGGCCTTTGGGCGGACGAAGCCCTTGCGCCGGAAGGAGACCCGACATGAAGACCTCCATCGCCACGGTCTCGATCAGCGGCGACCTGCGCGAGAAGCTCGCCGCCATCGCCGCGGCCGGCTTCGACGGCGTCGAGATCTTCGAGAACGATTTCCTCGCCTTCGACGGCTCGCCGGCCGATGTCGGCCGCATGGTGCGCGACCATGGGCTGGAGATCACGCTGTTCCAGCCGTTCCGCGATTTCGAAGGCATGCCCGAGCCGCAGCGCGGACGCAGCTTCGACCGGGCCGAGCGCAAGTTCGACCTGATGGCCGAGCTCGGCACCGACCTGATGCTCGTCTGCTCCAATGTCTCGCCGCTTGCGCTCGGCGGCATCGACCGGGCGGCGGCCGATTTCCGCGAACTCGGCGAGCGGGCGGCGAAGCGGGGCCTGCGCGTCGGCTACGAGGCGCTGGCCTGGGGACGCCACGTCTCCGACCATCGCGACGCCTGGGAGATCGTGCGCCGCGCCGACCACAAGAACATCGGCCTGATCCTCGATTCCTTCCACACGCTCGCCCGCCGGATCGATCCGAACTCGATCCGATCGATCCCGGGCGACCGCATCTTCATCGTCCAGCTGGCCGACGCGCCGCAGATCGAGATGGACCTGCTCTACTGGAGCCGCCATTTCCGCAACATGCCGGGCGAGGGCGACCTGCCCGTCACCGATTTCATGCGCGCGGTGGCCGCCACCGGCTATGGCGGCACGCTGTCGCTCGAGGTCTTCAACGACCAGTTCCGCGGCGGCTCGCCGCGCTCGATCGCCATCGACGGCCGCCGCTCGCTGGTCGCGCTGATGGACCAGGTGCGGCGGCTGGAACCGGACGTGGCGATCGAGACGCCCGACATGCCCGACCGGATCGCCGCCGCGGGGATCGAGTTCGTCGAGTTCGCCGCCGATGTCGACGAGGCGGAGCGCCTGGACAGGCTGTTCTCCGCGCTCGGCTTCCGCGTCGCCGGCAGGCACAGGACCAAGGCGGTGACGCTCTATCGGCAAGGCGGCATCAACCTCGTGGTCAACACCGAGCGGGAGGGTTTCGCGCATTCCTCCGTCCTGGTGCGCGGCACCTCGGCCTATGCCGTCGGCATCCGGGTCGACGACGCCCGCGCGACCGTGGCGCGGGCCCGGGCGCTCGGCGCCGAGATCTTCGAGCAGGCGCCGGCACCGGGCGGCCTGGCCATCCCGGCCATCCACGGCCTTGGCGGCGGCATCCTCTACTTCATCGACGGAACGTCCGATCTCGCCCGCGTCTGGGAGATCGAGTTCGAGCCGGTCGCGGGCGAACCGCCCGCCGTCGAGGTGGGACTGACGCGCGTCGACCATGTCGCGCAGACGATGGACTACGAGGAGATGCTGAGCTGGGGGCTGTTCTACACCTCGATCTTCCGGATGAAGAAGACGCCGATGGTCGATATCGTCGACCCGGCCGGGCTGGTGCGCAGCCAGGCCATCGGCAATGCCGAGGGCAGCCTCCGGCTGACGCTGAACGGCGCGGAGAACCGCCGCACGCTGGCCGGCCACTTCATCGCCGAGACCTTCGGCTCGGCAATCCAGCACATCGCCTTCGCCACAGGCGACATCTTCGCCGCGGCAGCTGCGCTCAAGGCGAACGGGCTCGAGCCGCTGGCGATCTCGCAGAACTACTACGACGACCTCGAAGCGCGGTTCGGCCTCGATCCCGACTTCGCCGACCGGCTACGCGACGAGAACATCCTCTACGACCGCGACGATTCAGGCGAGTATTTCCAGATCTACAGCCCGGTGGTCGGCGAGGGGTTCTTCTTCGAGGTGGTGGAGCGGCGCGGCGGCTATGACGGCTATGGCGGCCCCAACGCGCCCTTCCGCATCGCCGCCCAGAAGCGGCGCATGCGCCCGAAGGGAATGCCGAGGGGATAACCCCGCCCGGGGGCGGCCATCGTCAGTTGAGCCCGCCGTCGGCGATGATGGTGCGGCCCGTGACCCAGCCGGCGTCGGCCGAGGCAAGGAAGGTCACGACGCCTGCGATGTCGTCTGGCTGGCCGATGCGGCGCAGCGGCGTGGCGGCGAGGATCTGCTCGCCGCGCTCGCGCAGGATGTCTGCGGTCATGTCGGTCTCGATGACGCCGGGCGCCACCGCGTTGACGGTGATGCCGCGCGGGCCGAGTTCGCGGGCAAAGCCATGCACCAGCGTCACGACCGCGGCCTTGGAGGCCGAGTAGACCGAACTCGTCGGGATCGGGTTGAAGGCCAGCCGCGAGGCGAAATGGACGATGCGCCCGCCGGGCGAAGGCAGCAGCGGCGCGGCGGCCTGGGTGAGCATGATGGTGCCGAGCACGTTGGTGTCGAAGATCGCACGACAATGCGCCTCGTCGATCTCGGCCAGCGGCAGGTAGGGCCCGACGCCCGCGGCATTGACCAGCACGTCGAGCCGGCCAAAGGCGTCGTGTGCGCGGGTCACCATCGCCTGCGCCTGCGACGGCACGGCGACGTCGCCGGCCACCGCCACGGCGGTTCCGCCTGCCGCCACGATCTCCGCCGCCAGCGCCTCGGCGGCATCCCTGCCGGACCGGTAGCCGACCGCGACATGCGCGCCGAGGCTGCCGAAGCGGCGCGCGACGGCGGCGCCGATGCCGCGCGACCCGCCGGTGACGAGCACCGCCTTGCCCTCGAAGGACCGTTCGCTCATGGCAGGGCTCTCCCGTGTTTCATCGTGCGCCCGCCCAGGCATTGCCCGGGACGACGGCCAGCGGATCGGCGGTCTTGAGGCTGCGGTCGACAGGCTTTGCCGCAGCGGCCAGCACGCGCCGTTCCAGATCGTCGAGATAGGCGGCGCGCCCGGCCGCGTCGACGCGCGGCGCGCCGTAGGCGACGAAGGGTGCTTCCACCTCGTAGCCCATGTATTCGAGCCCGAGATGCTGGATCTGCCACAGCACCTGTCGCTCCAGTTCGCCATAGACGGCGCCGGCGCCGAAGCGGGCGGTCGTCCCGCCGGTGGTCATCGACACCATCGCGCGCCGGCCGCGGAACACGCCGGTTTCGAAGCGCAGCCCGTCGGCGTAGCCGACGCCGTAGGCGAAGACCCGCTCGCCCCAGCCCTTCAGGATCGCCGGCACGCCGCCCCACCAGAGCGGGAACTGCAGGATGAGAAGATCGGCCGCGTCGACGCGGGCCTGCTCGCGCGCGAGTTCCGCGCTGAAGCCGCCATGGCGCGCGGCATGCGCCTGTTCGGTCTGGTAGTGGAAGCGGTCGGAGTCGGCGACCGTGGTGAAGTCGTGGCGTCCGGCGACCGGATCGAAGCCCTCACCGTAGAGGTCCGACACGGTGACGTCGTGGCCTGCCGCCGTCAGCGCGTCCCGCGCGCGGGCGCAGAGCGCGGCGTTGAAGGATTTCGGCTCCGGATGGGCGTAGACGATCAGGACGTTGGTCATGCGGTTTTCCCGGGCCTCTTTCCTAGAAAGCGACCTTGTCGGCGCCCTTGAGCTGGAGGATTTCGCGCGCATCGGCCGGCGTGGCGACCTCCAGGCCGAGCCCTTCGATGAGGCCGCGCACGATGCGTACCTGCTCGGCGTTCGAGGTGGCCATCCCGCCGTGACCGGCCCAGAGCGAATCCTCCAGCCCGACGCGCACGTTGCCGCCCAGGGTGATCGCCTGCGCGGCGATCCGCATCTGGTTGGCGCCGGCGCCGAGCACCGACCAGGCGTACGCGTCGCCGAACAGCCGGTCGGCGGTGCGCTTCATGTGCGCCACGTCCTCGGCATGCGCGCCGATGCCGCCGAGGATGCCGAAGACGCTCTGGACGAAGAACGGCGGCTTCACCAGGCCGCGGTCGACGAAATGGGCGAGCGTGTAGAGGTGGCCGATGTCGTAGCACTCTATCTCGAAGCGGGTGCCGTTCTCCGCGCAGGTCGTGAGGATGTTCTCGATGTCGGCGAAGGTGTTCTTGAAGATGCGGTCGCGCGAGCCTTCCAGGTAGGGCCGCTCCCAGTCGTGCCTGAATTCCTTGAAGCGGCCGAGCATCGGGTAGAGGCCGAAGTTCATCGAGCCCATGTTGAGCGAGGCGACCTCCGGCTTGAAGGTGGCCACCGGCTGCAGCCGCTCCTCGATCGTCATCGTCGAGGCACCGCCGGTGGTGATGTTCACCACGCAGTCGGAGCGCTGCTTGATGACCCTCAGGAACGGCTCGAAGGCGGCCGGCGACTGGTCGGGCAGGCCGTTCTCGGGGTTGCGCGCATGCAGGTGCACGACCGCTGCGCCCGCCTCCGCGGCGCCGATCGCCGCGTCCGCGATCTCTTCCGCCGTGACGGGCAGGTGCGGCGACATCGATGGGGTGTGGATCGACCCCGTCACCGCGCAGGTGATGATGACCTTGCGTCTCGCCATGGCTGGCCTCCCTTGTCGAACGCGCGTCTCAGACCGCGAGGTTGAGCAGCTTCGACGCGTTGGTGGAAATGATGGTCCGGATGTCGGCCTTCGGCACCTGGTGGTCGAGCAGGTCCGAGACGATCTGGCGATAGCCGTCGACCGGCTTCGGCGCCTGGGTGAGGCCGAGGTCGGAGCCGAGCACGGTGCGGTCGACACCGGCGACCTCCATCATGTGGATCAGGTCCGTCGTCTCGTGCTGCTTGGCGCGGCTCGGCACGAACATGCAGATCGAGTGCTCCATGTAGGCGCCGAGCGAGACCAGGCCGCGGATGTCCTCGTCGGAACAGCCGATGATGTAGCTCGGGTGGTTGACAAGCATCTTGGTGACGCCGCGCCGCTTCGCCTCCTCGAAGAGGATGAAGAGTTCCGAGACGTGCAGATGGCCGCCGGCCAGGATGATGTCGCCCTCGGCGATCAGGTCGCAGATCTGCTTCGCTTCGTCGATCAGCCGGCCATTGGCGTCGAGCACGGTGAGCGGGATCGGCGGCAGCATCGGCTTGGCCGTCTTCGGGAAGCTCTTGGCCGCATAGGCCTCGATGTGGTTCTTCGCCGCGAAGGTGGGGAACCAGACGATCTTGCCGCCGAGCTTGATGGAATGGTCGACGGCATGCGGGTTGATGCCGCCCGACGCGTTGTTCAGCGCCACGCCCGAGTAGAGCTCGATCGGCGCGTCGGGATAGATGTCCTTCAGCACCGCGCAGTGCGGCATGCCGACATAGTAGTGGTCCTTGTAGAGCAGTGCCTTGAAGCCGGCGTCGAGGGCCATCTGGAAGGCCTCGTGGTGGCCGAGGATGCGCGGCATGGCGGCGGGGCCGGAGTGGCAGTGCAGGTCGACGGCGTCGACGAGCAGTTCGGCGACCTCCGCCGCGCGCGCCGGCTGCATCGGCTCGAGCGGGACGATGGTGGGATAGGCGGTGGTGCTGTCGGCCATGGTCTCGGTTCCTTTCCTCGTGTCGTTCGTCAGGCGCCGAGCGCCCGCATGTCGCCATAGAGGCGCGACGCGGCCTGGCGCATGAATCCCTGGTCGGAGGCGACGATGAAGGTGGTCGCGCCCCGTTCGCGGAAGCCGGCGGCCTCCTGCGGATTGGCCACCATCACGGCGACCGGCTTGCCGGCCTTGCTTGCGGCGGCGAGGATCACGTCGCAGGCCGCGCGGACTTCCGGCGCGTCCATCGAGGCCGCGCCGAGCGCCACCGTCAGGTCGCCGCGCCCGATGAAGACGCCGTCCAGTCCTTCGGTCGCCACGATCGCGTCGATGTCGTCGAGCGCTTCCGGATCCTCGATCATGGCGATGAAGGTGACGGACCGGTCCTGCCGGTCGACATGGTCCCACAGACCGACGGCGCCGAAGCCGCCCGCCCGGGTGGTGTTGGAAAAGCCGCGACTGCCGCCGCGATAGCGGCAGGCGGCGGCGATCTCGCGCGCCTTGGCGGCCGAGGAGACGTGCGGCACCATCACGCCGGTCGCGCCGTCGTCGAGGACGGCGAGGATCTTGGACGGCGTCGGCTCGGCCACCCGCACGATGCCGGCGGTTCCGGAGGCGCGCGCGGCGAGCAGGGCGCCGTCGATCGTCACCCGGTCCCAGGGGGCGTGCTCCTCGTCGAGGATGACGAATTCGAAGCCGATCTGGCCGAGGATCTCGACCGGATGGGTCGCGGGCGTCTTGATGAAGGTGCCGACCAGCAGGTCGCCGGCGAGGAAGCGCTGGCGGAAGCTCGGGTTCGGGGCGGGGGTGGCTGTCATGGTATGTCTTTCGCGGTTCGGACGGTCATCGGGGGCTTCACGGCAGCATGGCGTGCGGCAGGGCGAGCGAGATCATCGGGATGGCGGCGACGAGGAAGAGCACGAACAGGCAGATGCCGATGAGCGGCATGGCCTCCTTCGCCACCGCGGTCAGCGGCTGGCCCGAAGTGGCGCAGACGATGAACAGCAGGATGCCGACAGGCGGCGTCGCCATGCCGATCACCACGTTGAGCACGACCATCACGCCGAACTGCACCGGGTCCATGCCGATGATCTTCAGGAACTGCATCAGGATCGGCATCGTCAGGATGAGGATCGAGATCGGCTCGAGGAACATGCCGAGGATCAGGAGCACGATGTTCAGCATGATCAGGATGACGAGCGGGTTGTCGCTGATCGACAGCACCGCCGACGCAATCGTCGCCGGCACCTGCTCGAGCGTAAAGACGAAGGCGACGATGCTCGCCATCGCGGTGATGAACAGGATCGCCGAACTGGCGAGCGTGGTGGCGATCATCGCCTCCCAGACGCGCGAGACGGTGAGGTCGCGGTAGATGAAGCCGATGACGAGGGCATAGATGACGGCGACCGCAGCCGCCTCCGTCGGGGTGAAGATGCCGGCCTTGATGCCGACGACGATGATCAGCGGCAGGACGAGGGCCGGCAGCGTCCGCAGCGTCGCCGCGCGGCGCTCCGCCCAGTCCATCTTCTCCGTCACCGGAAACCCGTCGCGCCGCGCCCGCCATGTGGCATAGATCAGCAGGCCGAGCACGATGAGGATGCCCGGCGCGACGCCGGCAAGGAAGAGCTGGCCGATCGAGGCGCCCGACAGCACCCCGTAGACGATCATGGTGATCGAGGGCGGGATGATCGGGCCGACCACGGCGCTGACGCCGATGAGTGCCGCGGCGTAGGCGGGCGGGATGCCCTGGCGCCGCATGGCCGGGATGAGGATCGAACCGAGCGCCGAAGCCTCGGCCGTCGCGCTGCCCGAGATGCCGGCGAAGAAGCCGGCCGACAGCACCGTGACCGACGACATGCCGCCTTTGCGGTGGCCGACCATGGCGCGGGCGAAGCCGACGATGCGATCGGTGATGCCGCCGACGTTCATCAGCATGCCGGCGAGCAGGAAGAGCGGGATGGTGAGCAGGATGAACTGGTCGACGCCGGCCATCATGCGCTGCGGCAGGGCGAGGATCACGCCGCCATTGCCGGAGAAATAGAGATAGCCCATGCCGCCCACGCCGAGCGCCAGGGCGATGGGGACGCCGGTGACGAGGAGCAGGAAGAAGGCGCCGAAGAAGCTGCCCATGGCGCTATTCTCCCTGCGGATGGAGCGTCGAGGGCGCAGCGCGACCGGCCCGGACGTCGAGCGCGTCGCCGACGATCGAGGCCAGCACGTGCAGGGAAAGCAGCGCCGAGCCGACGCAGACGGAGACGTAGACCCAGAAGACCGAGACGCCCAGTCCCTCGCCGGTGACCGACATCCAGATGAAGTCGACGGCCGGGATCACCTGGTTCTGGAACCGCGAGGCATAGTCGTAGCCGTTGACGGCCATCAGCCAGAGGAAGGCGATCACCGGGATGCTGACCAGGATCTTCAGAGCGAGGCGCAGCTTCGGCGTGAGCAGTTCGGGCAGGACGTCGACGGCGACGAGCTCGCCGCGCTGGTAGGCAAGTCCGACGAAGAGGAAGGTCTGCCAGACCAGCAGCACGCGGCAGAGTTCCTCGGCCCAGATCAGCGAGGCGTTGAAGAGGTAGCGGGCGACGACCTGCGCCGTCATGATGACGACGATCGTCAGCATGGACGTCCCCGCGAGGACGCGCATGGAGCGCATGTACCAGCCGACGGGGCCGGTTCGCGCGGCGGCGTGATGCTCGATCGTCATGCCTGTTCCTGGGCGCGCGGGATGGAGCGGCCGGCGCGGAGGCGCCGGCCATCGGGGCGGGTGCGGTTTGGGGTCCGCCTAGGCCGAGGCGCGCGCCGCCGCCACGAACTCGCCGATCAGCGGCGACTTGGCGCTCCACTGCTCGACGATCGGCGTGACCTTGTCCTGCATCTCGGCGAGACTCGCCAGCTCGTGGATCTCGACACCCTTGGCGCGCAGCTCGTCACGGCCGGTGAGGTCCTGGTTCCTGGTGTAGGCGAGGGTGGGCGCGATCGAATCGCGGCCCGCCTGGCGCATCGCCTGCTGGATCTCGGTCGGCAGGCCGTCGAAGAAGGCCTTGTTCACCGCAATCACGTTGTGCCACGGGTAGTGCCCGGTGAGGGTGAAGTTCTTGCCGACCTCCCAGAGATTCTCGCCGAGCATCGAGGAGACGTTGATCTCCACCGCATCGATGACCTTGGTCTCCAGCGCGCCGTAGACCTCGCCGTAGGGCAGGCCGACCGGCGCCGTGCCGACCGTCTCCCAGATCGCCTTGTGCAGCGGCACGGGCACGATGCGGGTCTTCAGGCCCGCGAAGTCGGCCACCGATGTCACCGGCTTGCCGGCGGAGAGGAAGTGCCTCTGGCCGATGTCGGTTGTCTGCAGGCCGATCAGTCCGCCGGGGGCGAGGTCGTCGAGGATCTGCTGGCCGATGTCGCTCGTGGCGAGTTTCTCGAAGTGGTCGTAATCCTTGATCAGGAAGGGAAGCTGGTAGGCGTCGAGCGCCGCGCGCCCCGTCACCAGCGGAAAGAGCACGCCCGACGAACCGCACAGTTCGTTGGTGCCAGCGACCGCCGATTCGAGGTTCTGCTTGTCGTCGCCGAGCTGCCGGTTCGGGAAGATGGTGATGTTGGTCGCGCCGGGCACGAGCGCCTCGAGCGCCTTCTTGAACTCCACGGCCGCGATGTGGCCGGGGTGGATCTCGTTTGCCGCATGGGCCAGCCGCATGTTGACCGGCGCGGCACGCGCAATGCTGGGCATTGCCAGCGATGCGCCGATGCCGGCGGCATAGCCGAAGACTTCCCGTCGAGTAACCATAGGCATATCCTCTCCTCCCACGATCGTTTCGTTCTACAGAACGTCGTTCCGATAATGATCCGACGAGTTCCAGTCCCTGTCAAGAACGGGCATCGGGAAAATGTCGTCTTGACATACAGGATGCGGATATCCGTAAATGCAGAACGATGTTCCGTTATACGGAACGAGTGCGGCTGGAAGGGAGGAAGACCACCATGTACGACACGAGCGATCCCAGATCCCGCCTTGCGGCGGCAGCGCCGACGGTGACGACGGCCGGTGCCTTCACGCCCGCCGAGATCGGCCGCTATTACGAGGACGCGCCGCAGCAGGTGACGGACCGGTCGAAGACGTGGATGACACGCGGCCAGGCGATAGTGGTGGCCTACACGGAGGCCGAGCCGGGCGTGGTGCTGGAGCGGACCGGCCAAATCGACGAATACGTGCTGCTGCTGCCGGACCGCGACAAGGGCGCCGAGATCGAGGCGAACGGCGAGCGCATGACGGTGGCGGGCTTTTCGCTGGTCATCCTGCCGCCGGGCGACAGCCGGATCGTCCTGCCGGAGGGCGGGCGCATCACGCGGGTGTTTTCGGCGCAGTCCGAAGACCTCAACGCCGCCTGTGCCAATGCCGGATCGTTCTCGGCGGAGCATCCGCGAATTCCGCCGTTCACGCCCTGGCCGGACCCCGTGGGCGGGTTCAAGATTCGCGCCTACGGCCTCGACGTGCCGCCGCAGAAGGGCCGCTTCGGCCGCATCTTCCGCTGCACGACGGTCATGGTGAACTATCTCGACCCGCAGCACGGGCCGCGTGACATCGAGAAGCTGTCGCCGCACCATCACGACGATTTCGAGCAGGGATCGCTCGCGCTCGACGGCTCCTTCACCCATCATCTGCGCTGGCCCTGGACGACAAATCTCAATGTCTGGCGCGAGGACGAGCATCCCCATCTTGGCGCGCCGTCGCTGATCGTCATCCCGCCGCCGGCCATCCACACCTCGCGCGGCATGGAGGCCGGGCTGAACCAGCTGGTCGACCTCTTCGCTCCGCCGCGCTTCGACTTCTCGCGGCAGCCGGGCTGGGTGCTCAACTCTGACGACTATCCGATGCCGGCCGATGGCTGACTGTCGGTCCGCTCGCCGGAAAGGACTGAAATGAGGCGAACCGGCCCCTATATTGGTCCGGATACGGGACGAGCGGGGTCGGGCATGGCGAGCGGGCAGGACGGGATCGAGGCGAGGAGCGAGACGGCCGCCCCTTCGGCACGCCGCGGCGAAGGCGGCGTCCAGGCGGTCGTCTTCGCGCTCGAGATCCTCGAATACGTCGCCCAGTGCCAGACGTCGGTGGGGGTGAGCGAACTCGCCCGCGCCTTCGGCACGCCGAAGAGCCGGATTCACCGGCACCTGCAGACGCTGGTCTCGGCCGGCTACCTGCTGCGCAACGACGAGAGCGAACGCTATTCGATCAGCGCCCGCCTGATGGTGCTGGGGCACGCGGTTTCCGAAAGCTTCGAGCTCGCCTCGGCGGCACGGCAGAGTGCCCGCGAGCTGCGCGACCGCCTCGGCCACGCCGTGGCGATCAGCCAGCCCGAGCGCGACGGCAACCGCATTCTCCTGATCATGCCCAACCGCTCCAACATCGACATCAGCGTCAAGCCGGGCTCGATCCTGGGCTTCGCCTCGAGCGCGCAGGGCAAGCTGACGCTCGCCTTCGGCGACCAGAGCCTGCTGCCGAAGCTGATCGACGACGGCATCGCGATGCTGACTGCCTACACCATTTCCGACCCCGAACGCCTGCGCGCCGAGATTGCCGCCGTCCGCCGACGCGGCTGGGCGACGGCCTGCAACGAGGCGGTGATCGGGCTGAGCGCTCTGGCCGCGCCGATCTTCGACGCCCTTGGCGCCTATGTCGGGGCCGTGGCGATCACCGATTCCGTGCAGTTCATCCCGGAATCGCCGACGCCCGATCAGGTGCGCGAGGTGCTGGCCGCGGCCGACCAGATATCCCGCAACCTGGGCTACAGACCAAAGCCCTAGAGCACCGCGCGGCGGCCCGGCCAGCCGGCAGGCTAACGCGGCGCATGCGGCGCGCAGGGCCGGGGAGAAGAAAACCGATCGCATACCCACATCTGGGGATGCATGACGTCCCGTCCAGGTTGTAGTCTTTCTGCGGGACTGCCCCTGTGCGCCGTCCTCAGGCTGCAACCGCGGGGACACGGGAATGGCGATATCTGCGATGCATCGGCTGGCGTCCGCGATGCGCGTCCTGCCCCTGCTCGTCCTGACGCTCGCCGTGATCGCGTGTGCGGCGGCGAGCGGGGCCGCCGTCAAGGCGGCGGTGACGGTGTCTCTCGCTGTGCCGGGTTCGACGCTGACGGCCGGCAGCACGCAATCCTTCAACGTCACGGTCCAGTCCGACGACGGCCTGACCGTCCCGACCGGCACCGTGAACCTCAGGATCCGCACCGCGAATGAAACCGTCCACGAACAGACGTACCACCTGGCACGTGCGACCGGCGCCGGTTCGACCGCCACGGCGCGGATTGTTCTTCCCTCGACCGCGGGATCGTTCGGCGTCGATGCAGTCTACAATGGCGACGAGGCGCACCGGACCGGCTTCGCACATGGATCGGGCACGCTCCTGTACGCCAGCTCCCTTTCGGTGACGTCGAGCCGGACCCCGAGCCGCGCGGGCGAAGACGTCGAGCTGACCTTTACGGTAACCTCGCAGAACCCGTCCGCCACCCCGACCGGACATGTGCGTGTGCGGTCGACGACCGTCGATCGCCTCCTCCCGCTGTCGAACGGGACAGCGAAGCTGCCCCTCGAGGGACTGACCCGGGGACGCCACGATTTCAACGCCGATTACTGGCCGGACACGCTGCATCTCCGGTCCGGTACCATTTTCCGTCAGGAGGTGGAGAAGGCGGCCTTGTCAGCCACGCAGGCGACCGATGCGGCGGCACACGGCCAGCCCGACACGCGGCGGGGCAGGTCTCTCTTCCTCGGCGGACCCATTGCCGAGGGCCGGTCGAGCGACGACGTCAGCCCTTTCGGCGCCCATGCCGACGGTCGCACGACCACCCGGCTGATCGCAGCCACGTCTCTCGTCGGCTCCTGGTCGTCGCCCGCCTCGACCTTCATGCCGCGGCGGGAGATCGCCGCCGCGCCGGCTCGGGCGAGTGTTCTTTTCGGGAGCCTCAGTGCCAGCATGGGGCCCTGACCCGCTTGTCTTGGCAGGTCCATTCCCGCGAACGATCACGCACGCCCGGCATGTGGATCCGCCGGATCGGCGGGATGCTACCTCATCCCGCCTGTCGGTGATGGATGGTCAGAGCGCGTTGATCTTGTCGAGCGCGCCCTCCGGCCACGAGGCCGACAGCGGCGATTCCTGGTACTTCTTCTGTGCGAAGTCCTGGAACGCCTTGACGTCCGGCGTGTAGACCTTGAGCCCTTCGCCCTCGAAGAAGGCGACGAGCTCGGCCTCCTGCTTCAGGTACTCCGCATTGCTCGAATCGAACGCCTTCGTCGCCGCCATGCGCATCCGATCCTGCTGTTCCGGCGTCAGGCTGTCGAAGACCTTGGAACTGACGATCAGGATGCCGAAGCCGACATTGTGGCCGGTCAGGACGATCTGGTCGGTGACCTCGTGGAACTTCATCGCCTTGTTGTTCGGCAGCGGATTGTCCTGCGCGTCGACGACGCCGGTCTGGAGCGAGGTGTAGAGCTCGCTGTAGGCGATCGGCACGGGATTGGCGCCGAGGGCCGCGCCGAGGAACTGCCAGCTCTCGCCGCCCGGCATGCGTAGCTTGATGCCGGCCATGTCTGCAGGCGTGTCGATCCGCTTGTCGCCGCGCAGGTTGACGTGGCGCGTGCCGTAGTAGGCGGGAGCCAGGAGCTCGACGCCGAGCTTCTCGCGCGCGATCTGGCGGAACTGGTCGCCGACCTCGCTCTCGAAGACCGCCTTCAGGTGCGCCGCGTCGCGGATCACGTAGGCGGCACCGAGGATGTCGAACTCCGGCGCCTGCTTGGCGAAGTCCGACGGCGGCAGCAGCGCCAGCTGCGCGTTGCCGCGCTGCACGGCGGTCAGCTCGGTGCCCTGCTTGAACAGGGTGCCGTTGAAATAGGGCTTGAAGTCGAACTCCTCGCCGATCTCCTTCGCGAAGATTTCCGTCATGGCGACCGAACGCGGCACGTCGGGCGAGTTCACGTCCGGGAAGATCAGCTCGATCTTCGATTGCGCCGAGGCGGCGGCGATTCCGGCGAGCAGCAGCGCGCCCGTGGCGATGGACCTGATGGCGTGGAACGTCATGTCTTTCCTCCCGATTGTCGTGTCGTTGCGATGTCGTTGGTCGGGCCGAACCGGTGTTCCGGCAGCCCCTGTCCCGCGCCATGGATGGCAAACAGCGCGCCGGCCATCGGCTCGGCCGCGCGTTGCGATGGCGTGAGGAACTTCGTCGCGCTCGTGACGTAGAGCGTTGTCAGGTCATCCCCGCCGAAGCACAGGCAGGTCGGGTTGGTGACGGGCAGCGGGATCGTCCGGTCGACGCGCCCGTCCGGGCGGTGCCGCACGATCCGGCCGCCGGCGAAGAAGGCCATCCAGACGCAGCCATCGACGTCGACGCAGGCGCCGTCCGGGCGCTCTCCCGTCGCGGTGTGATCGGCGAAGACGCGCCTACCGGTGATGGTGCCGTCGTCGAGGTCGAGGTCGAAGGCAAAGCTCAGGTGCCGGCGGGTGTCGGTGAAGTAGAGGGTGCGGCCTTCGGGCGAAAAGGCGATGCCGTTCGAGACGATGACGTCCTCGGCCATGCGCGTGGCGGTCCCGTCCGGATCGATCCGGTAGAGGCTGCCGTTCGGCCGGTGCAGCTGGTTGTCCATCGTGCCGACCCAGAAGCGCCCGCGCGCATCGACGCGGCCGTCGTTCAGCCGGTTGTCGAGGCCGGGTTCGACCGAGGCGATGTCGGCACGCGCACCGGTCTCGAGGTCGAGCGCGTAGAGCGCGAGGTCCTCGGCCAGCAGCCGCCGCCCGTCGGCCGTCAGCGCCTGCGTGCCGGCGAAGGTCCCGGGCAGCGGGGTGAAACCGTCCGCGCCGGTGGCGGGATCGAACCAGCGCAGCTTCGGCTGCTCGATGTCGAGCCACCAGAGCCTGCGCGTGCGGTCGCACCAGAGCGGCGTTTCGCCGAGCTGGTCCTGCCCGGCGACCGCGACGTCGATGCTGATCGCCTGACCCGTCATCGCCTAGCCCTGATACCCGAGGAGCCGCGGCAGGAAGAGTACGAGGTCGGGCACGAAGGTGATGACGGCGAGCGCGGCGAGCAGGGCGTAGAGGAACGGCATCAGGTCGCGGATGATCGAAGACAGCGGCGCCTTGGTGATATTCTGGACCACGAAGAGCAGCAGCCCGTAGGGCGGCGTGACGAGGCCGATCATCGAGTTGACCACGACCACGACGCCGAAATGCACCGGGTCGATGCCGAGCGCCTGCACCGTCGGAATGAAGATCGGCACGATGATCAGAAGGATCGCTCCGCCCTCCAGCACGCAGCCGAGCACGAGCAGCAAAAGGTTGATGACGATCAGGAAGCCGACCTGCGACAGCTCGAACTGCTGCAGCCAGCCGGCCAGCATGTCGGGCACGTTCTCGCGGGTGATGACGTAGTTGAAGGCGAGCGAGCCGGCGATCAGGATGCCGATATTGGCGGTCGACCGGCCGCTGGACAAGAGAGCGCCGTAGAACTGGCAGAAATTGACCGAGCGGTAAAAGATCACCGAGACGAGCAGCGCGTAGGCAGCGGCCGCCGCGGCCGCTTCGGTGGGAGTCATGATGCCGCCATAGATGCCGCCGAGCAGGATGACGGGCAGCATCAGCGCGGGGAACGCGCGGAAGGTGATGCGCGGGATGGCGCGCATCGGCACGGCCTCGTCGACCGGGAAGGCGCGCCGGCGCGCCAGCCAGGCATTCATGACGATGAGGACGAGACCCATCAGCAGGCCGGGCAGCATTCCGGCCGCGAAGAGGTAACCGATCGAGGTGTCGGAAACGAGCGCGTAGAGCACCATCGGGATCGAGGGCGGGATGATCGGCCCGATCGTCGCGGAGGCCGCCGTGATCGCCGCCGCATAGCTCGGCGTGTACTTGCCGTCCTTGGTCATCATGTTGATGATGATGCGGCCCATGCCGACCGCGTCGGCAAGTGCGGAGCCCGACATGCCCGAGAAGATCAGGCTGGAGACGACGTTGACGTGGCCGAGCCCGCCGCGGAAGCGGCCGACCAGCGCCTGCGAGAAGCGCAGCAGCCTGTCGGCGAGGCTGCCGACGTTCATGATGTCGGCGGCGAGGATGAACAGCGGGATGGCCAGCAGCGTGTAGCTGTTGAACAGGCCCTGCAGCATGGTCTCGGCCGCGATCGACGTGTCGAATCCGGCCAGCGCCAGATAGAGGATCGTGCCGCAGATCATCGCTTCGCCGATCGGCAGGGCAAAGACGGCCAGGACGAGGATCAGCGCGAGCGACGCGCCCATCGGGTCAAGCATGCTCATCGGACACCGGTGCCTCGAGGGGATCGTGGTGGCTCGGCCGTCCCTTCAGCGCCCGCCACACCGACAGGAGCGAGCGCACGACCACGGCGATGGCGAAGGGGATGTAGATGGAGAAGACGATGTCGAAGCGGATGCGCATGAAGGACGTCCGCTCGATCGCCATGAAGGTGACGAAGTCCCAGGCCTTCGGGATCGACCAGGCGAAGATGCCGGCGCAGACGAGCCCGGCCGCGACATCCATGACGCGGCGCGCGCCGGGCGGGACGAGCTGGTAGACGATGTCCAGCCGGATCGCGTCGTCGGCCTTCACCACGAAGGTGTAGCCGAAGAAGATGCCCCACAGCCAGGCGATGGTGACGTACTCGACCGTCCAGCCGAGCGGCAGGTTCAGGAAGTAGCGGAAGACGATCTGCACGATGAAGGCCGCGAACATGGTGCCGAGCAGCAGCGCGAGGATGTTCTCCGCGCGCCGTTCGAGCCACCGTCCCATGCCCTTGAGCTTGTCCATCTCGTGTCCCCGCTGAACGCCGCGCCGGCGGTCCCCCGCCGGCGCGGTTCAGGTCCGCCGCGTCAGAGTGCGTTGATCTTGTCCAGCAGCCCTTCCGGCCAGTCGGCCGAGAACTTGGAGGCCTTGTACTTCTCCAGCACGTGGTTGCGGAACGCCTCCTTGTTGGGCTCGTAGACCTCGAGGCCTTCGCCCTTGAAGAACGCGACGAGTTCGGCCTCCTGGCGGATCGTCTCCTTGTCGAGCGCGGCTTCGAAGTTCAGGGCGCATTCCTGCACCTTGGCCTGCTGCTCGGGCGTCATGCTCTCCCACTTCGACATCGAGATCGTGAACTGGTTGTTGGCGATCAGGTGCCCGGTCAGCACGATCTGGTCGGTGACCTCGTAGAACTTCATCGACTTGTTGGCGGGCAGGGGATTGTCCTGGGCGTCGATGGCGCCCGTCTGCAGGCCCGTATAGACCTCGGTGAAGGCCATCGGGGTGGGATTGGCGCCGAGCGCCTCGCCGACGAACTGCCAGCCCTCGCCGCCCGGCATGCGCAGCTTCACGCCGGCCAGGTCGGCCGGCTCCATGATCTTCTTGTCGCCGCGGAGGTTCAGGTGGCGCGTGCCGATGTAGGGGTTCGCCAGCACCTTGACCTTGGCCTGCTCCTCGATCTGCTTCCAGAGATCGGCGAGCGGCGCGGGGCTCATCACCTTGCGCATGTGGTCGTAGTCGCGGAACAGGTAGGCTGTTCCGAGGATGCTGGTCTGCGGCACCTGGTTGTAGAAGTCGAAGATGGCGAGGTTCGCCATGTCGAGATTGCCGCGCTGCATGGCGGTGAGCTCGGTGCCCTGCTTGAACAGGGTCGCGCCGAAATAGGGCTTGAAGTCGAACTGGTCGCCGAGGCAGCCGCCGAACTCCTCGCGCAGCAGCTTCGAGCGGACATCCGCCTCCTGGACGGTGTCCGAATAGATGATCTGCACCTTGTCCTGCGCGAACGCCGCCGTGGCGAAGAGCGCGATGGCGAGCGCGGCTGCGCCGCCCATGAGCCTTGTCGTCAGCGAATGCATGAAAGTACCTCCCTTTCGCGTTTTCCGGGCGGCACGTGCCGCACGGGTGTCTGTCCTCCCGGCGTCGAACGCCGGCTCCCTGGCGCGACGGCCTAGCCGCCTGCCGCGTCGCCGAAGGCGACGAAGGCCGCCCTCATCCGATCCGTGTCCGGCCTGACGCCGGAAAAGAGTTCGAAGGCCCGCACGGCCTGGAACAGCGCCATCCCGTCGCCCGGAAGCGTGCGGCAGCCTTTCAGCCGCGCCAGGCGCAGCAGTTCCGTCTCGAGCGGAAAGTAGATGATGTCGGCCACCCAGGTGCCGGCACCGATCAGATCGGGATCGATCGGTGTGCCGGGCATCTTGGCCATGCCGACGGGCGTGGCGTTGACGATGCCGTCGACGCGCGGTGCCACGGCGGTCCCGTCGGCAGCGTCGCAGCGCCCTTCGCCGAAGAAGCCGCAAAGCCGATCGGCGAGCACCTGCGCCCGCTCGGCTTCGGGATCGGCGATCGACAGCCGCTCGACGCCGCTCTCCAGCAGCGCATGCGCGACGGCTGCGCCAGCTCCGCCCGCACCCAGCAGCAGGACGTGCCCGCGCGCCGCCCCCGGGAGCCCGCGCCGGAAGCTCTCGGCGAAGCCCCACATGTCGGTGTTGTGGCCGAAGCGGCGGCCGTCGCGGAAGACGACCGTGTTGACCGAGCCGATCGAACGCGCCGCCGGCGACAGTTCGTCGAGCAGCGGCAGGACGACCTGCTTGTAGGGAAAGGTCACGTTCAGTCCGGAGAAGCCGAAGTTCTCGGCGAACCGCAGGATGTCGGCGACGTCGGGCGCATCGGCGCCCATGCGATCGGTGTCGAGGAGCCGGTAGACGTAGGGAACGCCGATGGCGCGGCCCTCGGCCTCGTGCATGGCGGGCGTGCGGGACAGCTGGATGCCCTTGCCGAGCAGTCCGACGAGCACGGTGCCGCCCGATGACGGAGCCGTGGCCGCACCGATGTCGGCAGCGCTTTCGACGCCTTGACGCACGCAGACCCTCCCTGCCCGAAGCGGTCCGGACGACCTCCATCGTCCGCTGCCCGGTGATTGTGGAACGACAATGTACGGGACGGTTAATTATGTCAAGGGCTTTGTACGAGCCGGTTAATTCGTGTATGCGTCTGCTTCGACGGGAGGAGACCGGGAATGGGCGAAGGCATCGGTTCGGTGGAGAAAGCCAGCCGCGGCGGCTGGAAGCAGGATCCCGAGGGCGTGCGCAGCAACATCGTCGCGGTGGCGATGGCCGAGTTCGCGCAGAACGGCCTTTCGGGGGCGCGCATCGACGAGATCGCGGCCAAGACGCTGACCTCCAAGCGGATGATCTATTACTATTTCGGCGACAAGGAGGGGCTCTACCGCACCGTCCTGGAGGAAGCCTATCGCAAGGTCAGAAGCGGCGAGCAGGAGCTCGACCTCGAGCATCTCGCTCCCGACGCCGCGCTGGCGAGGCTGGTCGAGTTCACCTTCGATCATCACAGCTCCAACCCCGACTTCATCCGCATCGTCATGATCGAGAACATCCATCACGGCGCCTATCTCGAGCAGTCGGACCTGATCGCGACCCTGAACGAGGGAGCGATCCGCAAGCTGGAGCAGATCTGTGCCCGCGGCCGTGCCGCCGGCCTGTTCCGCCCGGAGATCGAGCCGCTGGAGCTGCACTGGATGATCAGCGCGCTCTCTTTCTTCAACGTCTCCAACCGGCCGACCTTCTCGCGCATCTTCGGCCCGGCGCTGTTCGGCGCCGAGGGCCAGAAGACGCTGCGCGGACACGCCGTCGAGATGGTCATGCGCTTCGTCAAGGCGTGATCGATACGTCAAAGCACTGAGAGGAAAACCGATGCTCGATCCGGAACTGAAGCCGTTTCTCGACGAATGGCAGCGGCAATGGGCGAAACTGCCGCCGAACGCGACGCCGCAGGACCGCCGCGCGCATTTCGAGGTGGTGGCCTCCGAAATGCGGCTGCCGACGCCGGACGGCGTTTCGACCGACCGCGTGGAATGGATCGACACGCCGGCCGGGCCGGTGCGCGTGCGCATCTTCCGGCATGCGGGCGACGAGGCGCAGCCCTGCCTGATCTACATGCATGGCGGTGCCTGGATGCAGGGCAGCCCGGAGACGCACTGGGACATCACCGCCCGCATCGCCGCCTTCAACCGCCAGACCGTGATCAGCGTCGACTATGCGCTGGCACCGGAGCATCCCTTTCCGGCCGCAGTCGTGCAGTGCGGCGCGGTGGTGGAATGGGCCTTCGCCAGGGCCGCCGACCTCGGCATCGACGCCGCGCGCATCGCCATCGGCGGCGACAGTGCCGGCGGCAACCTGGCCGCGGCGACGGCGCTCAAGTTCCGCGGTTCGGACTGCCCGCTGCATGCGCAGCTGCTGATCTATCCGGCCGTCGAGTTCGAGCAGGCGCGGCCGTCCTTCACGGAGAACGCCGACGGCCCGCTGCTGACGACCGCCGGCATGCCCGCCGTCAACGCCATGTACATGCCCAACGAGGCGGACCGGGTCGACCCGCTCGCCGCGCCGCTGAAGGCGAAGGACCATTCGGGCCTGCCGCCGGCCTTCGTGGCGGTGGCCGAGCACGACCCGCTGCGCGACGACGGCATCGCCTATGCGCAGGCGCTGGAGGCGGCCGGCGTGGCCGTGGTCCTGCATCGCGGCACGGGGCTGGTCCACGGCTACCTGCGGGCGATGGAGTTCTGCGCCGCCAGCCGCGACTCGCTGACGGCCATGTGCGCCTGGCTCGACGAGCGCAACCGGGCCTGACGCAATGACGCCCACGATCCCCGCGCTGGAAAGGGTCTTCACCATCGTGGCGGAGATCGGCAAGCCGCTCTCCGGCGGGCGCTCGGTCGCGGGCGAGCGCCTGCACATCCCGATCCTCGGCGGCACCGTGGCCGGGCCGCGGCTTTCCGGCACGATCCTGCCCGGCGGCTCCGACTGGCCGCTGATCCGGCCGGACGGGACGAGCGAGATCGAGGCAAGCTATACGGTCGTCGCCGACGACGGCACGCCGATCCTGGTCAGGAACGGCGGCCTGCGGGTGTCGGCGCCCGAGGTGCTGGCCCGGATGCGGGCCGGCGAGGCGGTCAGCCCCGACGAGTACTATTTCCGCTCGGCCCCACGCTTCGACGCGCCGGACGGGCCGCATGCCTGGCTGCGCGACCGCCTCTTCGTGGCGAGCCTCGCACCCGATCCGGCGGCCGGCCGAATCGTCATCGACGTCTACGCGGTCGCCTGATGACGCGGCTGTTGCGTGGCGGGCGCGACGCCCCACGGCGATCCCGTTCGGCTCCGGAAGCGCTGCATCGAACCGGCATCGCTGCAGCGCCTTCGGCTGCCGATCAGGGCTCGATCTCGGTGAGGATGTCGAAGACGCGGCTGCCGAATTCCTTGAGCTGGGCGCCGTCGGTGTTCTGACGCAGGTCGAGCCGGACCAGGGTCCGGAACTCATCCATGTCCGTCGGCCGCTTCTTCAGCAGTTCGTCGAGCATGCTCTTGCGCAGCAGGCCGGTCGTCGGGTCGGCGTCGGGGAAGAGCAGCTTCACCTTGCGCTCGCGCAGGTCGATCAGCCGGGCGCGGGCCTGGTCGACGGAGATGCCGCCCGAGGAGGACGTGGCTGCCGTTCGCACGGCGGCCGGCGGCTCCGAAAAGAGCGTGCCCTGCGTAGGCACGGTGTCTCCCATGGCCGGGGCAGCCGTCGCGGCCGGAGCGGGATCCGCCACCGGCGGTTCGCCGGCCGGCGCAGCGAGGCTTCTCGTCGACCGCCCCGCCCGTGCCTCCCGTCTGGCAGCCATCAGTCGCTTCAGGTCCCGGGACACCCTGTCGAGTTCTCCGTTCGGATCCCGGAACCAGTCGGTCGACCAGATGCGGATCATGTTCCAGCCGAGATTTTCCAGGATCTCCTGGCGCAGGCGGTCACGGTCGCGGGCCGATTTCTCGGAGTGATAGGCCGCACCGTCGCACTCGACGGCGGCGATGAACTCGTCGGGGGCGTCCGGGTCCCGCACGCCGATGTCGATGAAGAAGTTCGCCACGCCAACCTGCGGCACGCAGTCGAAGCCGGATTCGCGCAGCCCTTCGAGGACGGCGTCCTCGAAATCGCTGTCGGGATCCCTCCGGGTGATGCGGGGCTCGCTGCCGAGCCGGCCGGTCTCGGCATAGTCTAGGAACTGCTTGAGCGCGCGCGGACTGCGGTCGGCGCCTTCCTTGGGCAGGACGTCCGAGGAGCGCATCGAGCTGAAGATCTCCATCCGCTCCTTGGCGCGGGTGAAGAGGACGTTGAGCCGTCGCCAGCCGGTCTCCTGGTTGATCGGGCCGAACCGCTGCGCCGTTCGCCCGCCGGCTGCGGACGGGCCGTAGGTCATCGAGATCATGATGACGTCGCGCTCGTCGCCCTGCACGTTTTCGAGGTTCTTGACGAAGAAGGGCTCGCCGCCGTCCTCGCTCTCCGCTTCGGCGAGCGCCTTGGCGATCGAGGGATCGGCATCCGCCTGTGCTGCGAGTTCGTCGGCGATGCGCTGCGTCTGCTTGATGTTCATCGCCACGACGCCGAGGCTGCGGCTCCTGTTCTCGACGAGGAAGCGCGCCGCAGCCTCCGCGACGGCGCGCGCTTCGATCGGGTTGACGCCCTTTGTGGCGAGGCCGTCCGGCATGAAGGTCCAGCCGATGCCGAAGCGGTCGGCCTGGCCGGCCGGGGAGGGGAAGACGATCAGCTCGTCCTTGTAGAACTGCCGGTTGGAGAAGGCGATCAGCGCCTCGTGACGGGAGCGGTAGTGCCATTTCAGCATGCGCTGGTCGAAGATGCTGGAAGCGAGTTCGAGGATGCTCTTGCTGTCCTCGGCCAGCGTGACTTCGTCTTCGTCCTCGTCCTCCGCGCGGTCGGCGATCCGGTCGAAGAAGGATGTCGGCGGCAATTGCTTCGTATCCCCGACGATGATGGCCTGGCCGCCGCGCGCCAGCGCGCCGATCGCGTCTTCCGGCCGCATCTGCGAGGCTTCGTCCATGATCACCAGGTCGAACTTCAGCGTGCCCGGCGCGATGTACTGCGCCACCGAAAGCGGTCCCATCATGAAGCAGGGCTTCAACGCCTGGATAGCGCGGCCCGCGCGGTGGACCAGCTGGCGGATGGGAATGTGTCGCCGCTGCTTGGCGAGTTCGTGCCTGACCAGGGCCATCTCGGTGATTTCAGCCAGTTTTCCGGACGATTTCCCCTCCGGCGGACGGCGCTCGACCAGCTTGGCGGCGATCGCGGACCGGCGCAGTTCCATCACCTGCGCGTCGATCGCCCGATACTCCTCGCGAAGCGCGTCGAGCGTCCTGGCGGAGGCCGCATGGAGAGACGGCGCTTTCGTGAAGGCGCGGCGCGCCAGGGCATCGTAGACGAGGAAGTCGAGGCATGTCGGCAAGAGGTCGACGTCGAGCGTGCCGGCGCTCGCCGCACGCGCCAGGTCGCGCTCGGGTCCGGCTTCGCAGGCGCGCCGGAACCGGTCGAAATCGAGCCATTGCGGCAGAAGCTCCGGCCTGGAGGCCGCCAGCCGCGCACGCGCCGCCACGCCCGCAAGCCGCGGCGCCGTTCCGCCGAACCAGAGAGTCGCGTCCAGTCCGGTGTCGGCCATGGCCGCGGTCTCCGCGACGATCAAATCCCTTGCAGCTTCCGCGCAGGCATCGACCTGCGATCGCAGCCGTGTCCACGACGCGTCGTCCGAAGCATCGCGGGCAAGCGCCTGCAGCGATCCGAGGTCCGATGACGCCACCAGGGAATGCCAGAATGAAGCGCTGTCGGCCGCGCCGATCGCCGACCGGTCCATTACGTCGAGCGCAGCCATGCTGGCCTCGCTGCAGGATTGGCCGAGAGCGTGCAGGGCAGCAGGGCTGAGGCGCATGAGGTCGTCGCCGATCGCCCCGGGCAGCTGCGAACGAACCCGGGCGGCCCATTCCGCGACGTCGATCGCGGACTGGAAATCGAAGGACGCGTCACGTGCCCCTTCGCCCAGGCGTTCGTCCGGCTGGCGATCGGCGCTGAGGGCGGCGAGGTCGAGCAGCAGGGTCCGGAGCGCGCCGAACCGCTTCGCCCGTTCGCCCGCCTTCGCCTTGAGATGCGCCGGTCGCGCCAGTTGCTCCCATCGGGCGGCGGCGGCGCGCCAGCGCCGGCCGAAGCGGGCGAAGAAGCCGGCCTGATCGAGGGCTGCGGACCATTCTTCGAGATCGTCTGGACTGATCGTGAAGGCATCGCTCCTGAAGACCTCGCGCAGCTCGGCCTGCTTTCGATCGAGGTCCTGCACACGCGCCCGGTGTGCCCGCACGAATGCGGCGGCCTCGGGTGACAGGAGGAAATCGTTTCTGACGAGGAGACCGCTCACCGGGGCGGACTGGCCGGCGCGGAGGATATCGGCCAGTATCGCCAGGCCGGACGCGCTCCGGGGCAGGGCGTGGCCCGTCAGCGCCTCCATACGCTTCGCGATGTCCTCCGCCAGATGCGCCGCGCCTCGTCGGGTATCGAGGCCGCGCAGCCGGTCCGGTGCCTCGGCCACCGTGGAGGCATCCAGTTCGGGCAGCCCCGTCTGCCGAAGCGCGGCTGCGAACCCGTCGGCCGCATCGGCCCAGCCCGTCATGAGCGCCGCGACGCGTTCGCGATCATGCGGCAGCACCCGGAGAGCCGAAACGCCGGCCCAGGGATGCCCTTGCGCCGGCCCGCTCACCTCGAGGTCCCGGAAGGCGGCGGCCAGATGCAGGAGGCGTCCCTTGGCATCGGCCAGGTCCGCCCAGACGAGGGTCTCGGGATGGTCCACCCGGCTGCCGCTGGCTTCGAGACGCCTGACGTTCGGCCCGAGCCTGCGTCGGGCGCGACCGGCCTGCATCAGGGCGTCGCCGACGGTGAGGTCGCGCAAGGCGCCGACGGGACTGCCGATGATCTCGATGTAGTCCGACAGCTTCCTGCGGCGATCGGACAGGCGCGACAGCGCCGCCTCCAGGTCCCTTGACGATCGGCTCCGTCCCGCGATCTTCACGCGGTCGCCGATGTCGTCCAGCACCTCCGTCTTGCGCGTCTTGTGGCTGTGCAGCTCGAGGCAGAAGTCGCCGAGCCCCAGCTCACGCATTCTCCGCCGGACGACTTCCAGCGCCGCCAGCTTTTCCGCCACGAACAGGACGGTCTTGCCACCGGCCAGCGCGGCCGCGACCAGATTGGTGATGGTCTGCGACTTGCCCGTCCCGGGCGGCCCCTCGATGACCAGGTTGCGCCCGCCGAGCGCGGTCTGAAGCGCCTCGCACTGCGAGCCGTCCGCGCGGTCGACCAGTTCGAGCGCAAGATCCCGCGCCTCCGCCGCGGCGGGCGACATGTCGATGCCTGCAAACGCCGTCGGGGACCGGCCTTCGTCTTCGTCGCCCTCCAGAATGATGCGCACCAGCGGGTGGCCGTCAATCGGCGCGTGCTCGGGCCACTTGGCGGGGTCGAGATCGAGGTAGAGCAGGATCTTGCCGAACTCGAAGAGCCCGAGCGTCACGTAGCGCCGGACGATCCAGTCGGACTTGTGGCGAATGGCGCGCCCGACCTCGGCCAGGAAATCCTCGATCGTCTGGCCGTCCTGCAGCACGGGCAGCCTGATGTTGAACTCCTCCAGCTTCTTCTGCAGCGACAGGTTCGGCTGCAGCTCCTCGCCCGTCCAGCGGACGCGTGTGCGGGTGCGGCCGCCGCGCGTCAGTTCGCGTTCGAGCTCGACCGGGAGCAGCAGGAGCGGCGCCTGGTGCGACCTCGCCGTCGCCTGGTCGCGCCATTCGAGGAAGCCGAATGCCATGTAGAGCATGTTGGCACCGCTCTCCTCGATCGCCGTGCGGCCGGCCGCCCGGATCTTGCGCAGCCGCGCGTCGAGCTCGTCGGGAAAGTGCAGGGTCTGGATCTTCCGGTCCGCGTGCCGCTCGGGCCGCAGGAAGCTGTCGGTCTCGACGGGCAGGTCGTGATCGGTGTTCAGGCCGAGATGGCGTGCCCAGATCGCCGCATCGGGACGTTTCGGCTCCGGCGCCTCGCCGGCGCGGGGCACCTCGTCGCTCCTGGCGTGCCACTCGTCGAGTTCCCGCCGCGAGGGATCGGCGACCGCCTCGAAGGTGAAATGGTCGCCGTCGAGCAGGCTCTCGAAGAGGATCTCCGGAAGCTCGTCGACGACCCGCAGGCACGAGGCGCGCGGATGCCGGAAGCTCAGCATCTTGTTGGTCGTGGACAGGTCGAGCAGTTTCGTGCGCAGCCGGTCCAGCCGCGCGGCCGCAACCGCGCTTCGCCGGGGGGCGAGGCCCTGGTCCAGATCACGAGCATTCATTCCGTCAAGCGTCCCCTGCGTCTGCATTCCTGGCGTGCAACGGTTCTTCGCGTTCTAGCATAGGCCAGCCACGGCGGCGCCATACAAGGTTGCAGATTCGCCAATGCCCCCATGCCGATCAAGCCGCGATCGCTTTCGGTCCACAGGCGGGGGCGGGTGCCCGATCCCGCGTCGATTCATTTTCACGACAGCGGGCTTGTAAGCAGGCGGCCGGGCTTGTTCATTGTGCCCTGGCCGGAAGCCATTCCTTTCGGCGCGAGAGATCACTGTTGCAGATCATTTCATCCCGTGCCTGATATTGCCGCTGCATGACCGAATCCTTTCAAGCCCTGCTGCAGCGCTGTATTTCGGTCGACCTGGAAGTGGATCCGGCAACCGCCACCATCTTCGCTTTCGCGGCGGTGCGCGACGATGATCGCCCGGCGGTTCTGGCTGGGAAGCGCGATCTTCTTGCGGCGCTGGACCGGCTCGACGCACAGGCGGGCGGGGCCGACCATGTGCTCGGCCACAACATCATCCGTCACGACCTGCCGCATCTCTCCGCGGCGCGGCCTTCGCTGGAGAAGCTGTTCCAATCGCCGATCGACACCTTGTGGCTCAATCCGCTGGCCTTCCCGCGCAATCCCTACCACCATCTGGTCAAGCATTATCAGGACGGGCGCCTCCAGGCCGGTCATGTCAACGACCCGGAGCAGGATGCGCGGCTGGTGTTCCAGGTGCTGCGCAATCAGCTGGCGGCGCTGGCCGAACAGAATGCCGGCCAGCCGGATGCGCTCGCGGCCTTCCATTTCCTCACCACGCGGATGGAGAACCCTGGCGGTTTCGACGCGGTGTTCCGCGCGGTGCGGGGGGCCGCGGCGCCCGATGCGCCGGCGGCCAGCGAAGCGATCGTCCGGCTGCTGGCCGGCCGCGCCTGCGAAAGGCGCCTCGAACAGACGCTCGCCCGTCTCGCCAGTCCGCAGCTCGGATGGCCCATGGCCTATGCCCTGTCATGGATCCTGGTGGCCGGCGGCGATTCCGTCATGCCGCCCTGGGTTCGGGCGCAGTTCCGCGAGGCCTCGCTCATCGTGCGCCACCTGCGCGACACGAACTGCGACAGCCCCGGCTGCGCCTGGTGCGGCGAAAGGAACGATCCGGTCCGCGCCCTGGCCCGCTGGTTCGGCTTCGGGTCCTTCCGCGCCCAGCCGGTGGACGACGAGGGTCGTCCGTTGCAGGAGCGGATCGTCGACGAGGCGATGCGCGGCGCCTCGATCCTCGGCATCCTGCCGACCGGCACCGGCAAGTCCGTCTGCTACCAGATTCCCGCCCTGTCGAAGTTCGACACGACCGGAGCGCTGACCGTGGTGATCTCGCCGCTGGTCGCGCTGATGGCCGATCAGGTGCAGGGCATGGCGCGGGCGGGGATCGCCTCGGCCGTCACCGTCAACGGCATGCTGTCGATGCCGGAGAGGCAGGACGCGCTGGACCGCGTGCGGCTGGGCGAGGCGGCGATGCTGCTGATCTCGCCCGAGCAACTGCGCAGCAATTCCGTCCGCTCCGTCCTGGCGCAGCGCGAGATCGGGCTCTGGGTGCTGGACGAGGCGCATTGCGTGTCGAAGTGGGGCCATGATTTCCGGCCCGACTACCGCTATGTCAGCCGGTTCATCAAGGAGACGTCCGGGGACGAACCCGCCGCGCCGGTGCTGTGCCTGACCGCCACCGCCAGGCCCGAGGTGGTGCGCGACATCCGAGACCACTTCAAGTCCCGCCTCGACCGCGAGCTGATCCTGCTCGACGGCGGCGCGACGCGGGAGAATCTGAGCTTCGAGGTGCGCGCCACGCAGCGCGCGACGAAGCTCGCCGACATCCTCGACGTGATCGAGGCAAAGCTGCCCCAGGATGGCGCATCGGGCGCCGTCGTCTATTGCGCGACGCGCGGCGAGACCGAGCGCGTCGCGGAGTTCCTCAGGCAGCAGGGCCTGGCGGCGGACCGGTTCCACGCCGGGCTCACGCCCGAGGAGAAGCGCGAGATCCAGGAGCGGTTTCGCGTCGGCACGCTGCGGATCATCGCCGCGACCAACGCCTTCGGCATGGGCATCGACAAGCCCGACATCCGGCTCGTGGTGCATGGCGACATTCCCGGCTCGCTGGAGAACTATCTGCAGGAAGCCGGGCGGGCGGGCCGCGACCGGGCCAGCGCCGATTGCGTCCTGTTGTTTTCCGCCGATGACGTCGAGCGGCAGTTCTCGCTGTCGGCCCGCTCGCGGCTCGCCCGGCACGAGATCGGCGCCATCCTGAAGGCGCTGCGGCGGCTGGACGACCGGTTGAAGAAGACCGGCACCGTGGTGGCCACGCCTGGCGAAGTGGTGAAGGCGGAACGCGACCAGGAATTCGAGCGCGACAGCGCCACCGACGACACGAGGGTCAAGACCGCGGTGTCCTGGCTGGAAGAGTCCGCGCTGCTGAGCCGCGAGGAGAACCGTGTCCAGGTCTTTCCGTCGTCGCTCAGGATCCGCCGCCTGGAGGAGGCCGAGGCGATCCTGGCCAGGGCCGTGATCACGGATACGCGTCGCAGGCAGATGCTGGACATCACCCGCCACCTGATGAACGCGTCGCCCGATCAGGGCATTTCCACCGACGAACTGGCAGGCGTCAGCGGATTGACCGGCGGCATGCTGATCAAGGCGCTGGCCGATCTCGAGGCGCTGGGCATCGCGCGCAACGATCTGGCGGTCACCATCTACGTCCATGTCACCGTCGAGGGGCATTCGCAGCAGCGACTGGCACAGGCCGCAGAGCTCGAAACCGCCCTGATCGCCGCGATGCGCGAGCTTGCCCCCGATGCCGAGGGGGCAGGGGATATACCGCTCCATCTGGCCGAGACGTGCCAGATGCTGCGGAACCAGGGGCATGGCGGGGTAAGCCCCGATCTCGTCGAGAAGCTCTTGCGCGGCATGGGACGCGACGGGCGCGACCAGGACGGCGGCAAGGGCAATCTGCGGCTGCGCAAGGCGTCGCGGAACACGCTGGCGGTGTCGCTGCAGCGCTCCTGGCAGGCGCTCGAACAGACGGCAGACCTGCGCCGGCAGGGCGCCGAACTGCTGCTTTCGCATCTCCTGGGCAAGCTGCCGAAAGGAAGCCGCGGCAAGGACCTCCAGGTCGAGACGACGATCGGCGATCTGCTCGCCGCCCTGAACGGCGACGCCCTGCTGCGCGGCAGCGGCATCCAGGACATGACGAAGCTGATGGACCGCGCGCTGCTGTGGCTGCACGAGCAGGGCGTGGTGACGCTGGGCAAGGGTCTGACGGTGTTCCGGCAGGCGATGACGATTCACCTGAACCCCGCGGGCGGCCAGTTCACGAACAAGGATTTCGTGCCCCTCGAGGAGCATTACGCCGAGCAGACCATCCAGACCCATGTCATGGCCGCCTATGCGGAGCGGGGCCTGGCGGCGATGGATCAGGCCCTGCGCCTTTCCGAGGACTACTTCGTCCTGGCGCGCGACGCCTTCCTGCGGCGATGGCTGCCGGGTCGCGGCGCCGAACTGCGGCGCCAGACGACGGGCGCCTCGTGGAAGAAGATCGTCGATGTGCTGGACAACCCCGTCCAGCAGAAGATCGTCGCCGACGACCGCGAGCAGACGAGCGTCCTGGTGCTGGCCGGCCCCGGCTCGGGCAAGACCAGGGTCCTGGTCCACCGCATCGCCTATCTGATCCGCGTCCGGCGCGAGGATCCGCGCGGCATCCTCGTCCTGACCTACAACCGCCATGCTGCCGCCGAGATCCGCATCCGCCTTCGCCACCTGATCGGCGACGATGCCAATGCCGTCACCATCTCGACCTGCCACGCACTCGCGATGCGGCTGGTCGGCGCGAGCTTCGCGGGAGCCGCAAGCGAGACGAAGCACGACTTCGACGGCATCCTCCTGGAGGCGGTGCGGCAGCTGAACGGCGAAGGCCTGGGCAGGCTGGAAGCGGAGGCGCAGCGCGAGACGCTGATCCAGGGCTATCGCTGGATGCTGGTGGACGAGTACCAGGACATCGGCCCGGAGGAATATGCGCTGATCTCGGCCATCGCGGGGCGGTCGCTCGCCGACAGGGATGCGCGGCTCAGCCTGTTTGCGGTGGGCGACGACGACCAGAACATCTATGCCTTCACCGGCGCCTCGATCCGCTTCATCCGCCAGTTCGAGACGGACTACAGCGCGCGGCCGGAATTCCTGGTCGAGAACTACCGGTCGACGGGACACATCATCGCGGCGGCCAATGCGGCGATAACGCCCGCCGCCGATCGGATGAAGGCGGGCCACGACATTCTGATCGATCGCAGGCGCGGCAGGGAGCCCGCCGGCGGCGACATGGCGTCGCTCGATCCGGTCGGCCAGGGGCGGGTGCAACTGCTGAAGGTCCCGCCGGGCGATCTGGCGCAGGCGATCGCCGCGGTGGACGAACTGGCGCGGCTCTCGCGCCTCGATCCGGAATGGGCCTGGTCGCGGACCGCGATCATCGCGCGGGACTGGCGCCGGCTGGCGCCCGTGCGGGCCTATGCCGAGACGCTGGGCATTCCCGTGGAGATGGCCAACGAGAGCCTGCCCAGCATCTGGCGCCTGCGCGAGATGCAGCGTTTCGTCGACGCGCTGCGCCGCGACGGGGGCCGCCTGCTCGGCATCCGCGACCTGGTCGACGTGCTGAACGCCATCCCGTCGAACCGCTGGACCGAGCTCATCGCCGAAGGCATCGCGGCGCTGGCGAAGGAACTCGCCAGCAAGACCATGCCCGTGCCGGATCTCGTCGAGTGGTTCGCGGAATGGGCGCAGGATGCCCGCGGCGACCAGCGCGGGCTGCTGCTGTCGACCGCGCATCGGTCGAAGGGGCTGGAGTTCGACGACGTCGTCATCCTGAACGGCGGCTGGGACAAGGCTTCCCAGGGCGAGGACCCCGACGCGCCGCGCCGCCTGTTCTACGTCGCCATGACCCGCGCCCGCCGCAGCCTCGCCATCCTCGCAGACGGCCCGCATCCTATCGTGCGGCCCGGCGGGGAGCACCTACTGTGCCGGGATGCCCCGCCGGCCGCAGCCGGGATCGCTCTTCCGACCGCGCTGTACCAGGTGCCGAACCTCAGGAACGTCGACCTCTCCTGGGCCGGTCGGCGGAGGGCGGGCCACCCCTCGCTGGCGGCGATTTCGGAGGCGAAGGCCGGCGACCCGCTGCGCATCGTCCCCGATGGCGGCGCCTGGATGATGCAGGACGCAAAGGGCCGGGCGCTCGGCCGCATGGCCAGAAGCTGGTCGCCGCCCGACGGCCTCGCCTTCCGCCGCGCCGAGATCGGCGTCATCGTCCGCTGGCGCAAGACCGACAGCGCAGACGAGTTTCGCACGCACCTCCAGCGGGACGTCTGGGAAGCGGTGGTTCCGGAGATCGTGTTCGACCGGTGAGGGTGGCGGAAGCGTGGTCGGGGGAGGGCGAGCGCGTTCCCCAGCCTTCGATGCATCGCGCCGCCTCGCAAGGCCCGGCTGCCCGCCATTGATGCGGCGGAGATTCAGGACATCCGCTCCTGCAGATATCTGCAGGATCGTATCGTTCACGGCTATTCCCTCTCACGATGGCGACGGCGGTCAGCGCCAGCGAGAGCTTCCCTCTTCCACAACGCGAAACGCGGCTCGTCGCGTTCCTCGTTACGGCTCGGTGCGCAAGATGTTCGGCCCGAGGCGGATCTCCTGATCCACGCTGCTCGCCCGACGGGACGCCAGGCGAGGCTGGGGATGGGCATGGGGCGACCGGCATGCCTTCGCGGCCGGAGCCGCAGGCCCCCACATCCCCCCGCGCCAGCGGCCTGCTACCAGTGGCGCGACGCCATACCGAGGAGCCTGCCTTGCCCGTCGTTCCCGCCCGGATCCTGCCTGCGATCGTCGTTTCGCAGTTTGCCGCGACGTCGCTGTGGTTTGCCGGCAATGCGGTGATGCCCGAGTTGCAGCGCGCTGCCGGGCTGCCGGTTTCGGCGGTGGGCGACGTGACGATCGCGGTGCAGCTCGGCTTCATCGCTGGGACGCTGGTCTTCGCCTGGCTGGCGATCGCCGACCGCTACTCTCCCCGGATGATCTTCTTCCTCTGCGCGCTGGCCGGTGCGGCGGCCAATGCGGCGACGCTCGCCACCGGCGGCGAGTATCTGCCGCTGCTGGTCGTGCGGTTTGCGACCGGCTTCTTCCTCGCCGGCCTCTACCCCGTCGGCATGAAGATCGCGTCGGGCTGGTACGACCGCGACCTCGGGCTGGCGCTCGGCTGGCTGGTCGGCGCGCTGGTGCTGGGCACGGCGCTGCCGCATCTGATCCGCGGCCTCGGCGGCGACCTGCCCTGGCAGGGCGTGATCCTCGCCGTCTCGGCGATCGCGGTCGCGGGCGGCATGGCGATGCTCGTGCTGGTGCCGGACGGGCCGCATCTGAAGGCCGGCGCGGGTTTCGACCCGACGGCTTTCGCGACGATCTTCCGCTCGGCCGATTTCCGCGCCTCGGCCTTCGGCTATTTCGGCCACATGTGGGAGCTCTATGCCTTCTACGCCTTCCTGCCGGTGCTGCTGGCCGCGCGCCTCGGCGGTGACGCCGCGCTTGTCTCGCTGTGGAGCTTTGCGGCGATCGCCGCCGGTTTCCTCGGCTGCATGGGCGGCGGCTATCTGTCGAGGGCGATCGGCAGCGTGCGGGTCGCCCGCCTGCAACTGTCGGCGTCGGGCCTGTGCTGCCTCGTGTCGCCGCTCGCCTTCCTCGCGCCCGTGCCGCTGTTCCTCGCCTTCCTCATGTTCTGGGGCGTGGTGGTGGCGGGCGATTCGCCGCAGTTCTCCGCCCTCAACGCCCGCTTCGCCCCGCCCCGCCTCGTCGGATCGGCGCTGACCATCGCCAACTGCATCGGCTTCTCGATCACCATTGTCTCGATCGCCCTGCTCGCCCGGCTGATCGGCATCGCCGGTCCGCAATATGCCTTCCTGATGCTGGTGCCCGGGCCGATCCTCGGCCTGGCGGCGCTGCGGCGGCTGGCGGTCAGGCCGGAGTAGGCGCGGCGGGGCGCGGCTGTCGGTCTGCGGCGCGGGACGCGGTGGGGCCGCCCGCCTGCAGCCATGGCATCGTCAGACCCGCATCGCCGCCGCCGCCGGCTTCGGCCCGCCCGCGATCCGTCAGTCTTTCGACGCGTATTCGCGCAGGATGACGATCACCCCGCTGGCGATGATGACCGCGGCGCCGACGAAGGTGGCGGTGTCGGGGACCTCGCTCCAGATCAGCCAGCCGAAGGCGGTGGCCCAGACGAGCGCGGTGTAGTCGAGCGGTGCCACCAGCGCGGCCGGGGCGAAACGGAAGGCCTGGGTCATCATCGTCATGCCCGCGGTTCCGACGATCGAGATCGCGACGAACAGCCAGATGTGCTCCGCCTGGACGTCGCGCCACACGAAGGGGACGACGAAGGCGGCCAGAAGGGCGCCGGCACCGGTCAGGTACAGCAGCAGCGTCCACACGCTCTCGCGCGGATCGAGCCAGCGCGCGCTCAGCATCAGCAGCGCATAGACGAAGGCGGTGGCGACCGGCAGCAGCGAAACCGCCTGGAAGCTGGCGCCGCCCGGGCGGATGACGATCAGCACGCCGATGAAGCCGGCGATTACCGCCGACCAGCGTCGCCAGCCGACATGTTCGGCGAGAAACGCGGCCGACATGATGGTGATGAAGAGCGGCGCCACGAAGATCAGCGCGGTGGCCTCGGCAAGCTGCAGGTGCATGATGCTGGTGAAGAACAGGACGGCGGCGCCGAGCCAGAGCACGCCGCGCGCGAGATGAGCCAGCGGCCGGCTGGAGCGCAGGGCTGCGGCCCCTCCCATGCGGTATGCGAAGACGATCGCGAAGGGCAGGGCGATCATGTTGCGCAGGAAGAGGATCTGCACGGGGGAATAGGTCGCCGTGAGCGCCTTGGCCAGCGCGTCGTTGACGGTGAGACAGGCGACGCCGAGGCACATCAGGACGATGCCGGTCAGCCTGTTCTGCCGCGTTTCCTCCACGCTCGTCCTCCCTGGTGTTTTCGCCATCGGTTGCCCGTGGCCCGGTTCGGCCTTCCGCCGAAGCGCGGCTCGGGAGGGGATAGCGGAGCGGCATCGCCTCGTCTTCCCCCGAATGGCGCGTGGCCCAAGGCTTGGCCTTGGGTGTCTCCCTGCTCATCGGCCCGGCATCTTTTTCTGGCCCCGGTGTCGAAAGTCCGCCGGCCCGGGTGTCATGCGGTCGGAAGCCGCCGTCCGGCGCCTTCGTCAAACAAGGAGCTACCCCATGACCGAGCTTTCCCTGACCGCGCCCTTCAGGCGCATGCCGATCTGGCTTTCCGCCGTCGCGTTCGGCGGCATCGCGTGGAACGCGTTCGGCGCCGTCCAGTTCGCCGGGTCTCTGACGGCGACCGTCGACAGCCTGACGGCGTCCGGCCTGACCGCCGGGCAGGCCGCGATCATGACCGGATATCCGCTGTGGATGACGCTTGCCTTCGGGCTCGGCGTCGCCGGCGGGCTGGCCGGCAGCCTCCTGCTGTTGCTGCGCCACCGGCTGTCGCGCCCCGTCCTCGGCGTCTCGCTGGCCGCCTATCTCGCCCTGTGGGTCGGCGATGCCGTTCATGGCGTCTTTTCGGCGCTCGGCGTGACGCAGGTCGTCATCCTCACCACCGTCGTCGCCATCGCCGCCGCGCTCTTCGCGGCGAGCAGGCTTTCCGCAGCCCGCACCTGATCCGCCCGCCACCCGCCAACCGTAGAAGAGATACCGGAGACAGAACCATGCAGTTCATGCTGATCCTCAACGAAACGGCAGAAGATTTCGCCCGCCGCGCCGATCCCGCGCTGGCAGGCGACTACTGGGGCGGCTGGAACGCGTTCATCGGAGCGATGGCGCAGGCCGGCGTGATCGTGAAGGGCGACGGCCTCCAGGGGCCTCACGCCGCGACGACGCTGCGCGTCCGCGACGGCCGCCGGCAGGTCGAGGACGGACCCTTCGCCGACTCGAAGGAACAGCTCGGCGGCTATTTCGTCATCGAGGTGCCCGATCTCGACGCAGCGCTCGACTGGGCCGCCAGGGCGCCGTCTGCCGCGACGGCCTCCGTCGAGATCCGGCCGATCCTGCCGATGCCTGCGTGACGGCACCGCCCGGCATCGACGACGCGGCCCGGGCTGCCGAGCAGGCGGCCCGGGCGAGCTACGGCAAGCTCGTGGCCATCCTCGCCATGCGCGACCGCGACATCGCCGCGGCGGAAGACGCGCTCGGCGAGGCGTTCCTGTCGGCGCTGACGGCGTGGTCGAGCCGGGGCGTTCCGGCCAATCCCGAAGCCTGGCTGGTGACGGCGGCGCGCAACCGGCTGAAGAATGCCGCGCGCGCCGGCCGCGTCCGGCACGCAGGGCAGGCCGAGATCGAGAGGCGCCTGACGCTGCCGGCAGACGATGGCGCCTTTCCCGACCAGCGCCTGCGGCTGCTGTTCGTCTGCGCCCATCCGGCGATCGATCCGGCGGCGCGGACGCCGCTGATGCTGCAGACGGTGCTGGGGCTCGATGCCGGCCGCATCGCCCGCGCCTTCCTGGCCGAGCCCGCCGCCATGGCGCAGAGGCTGGTCCGCGCCAAGGCACGCATCCGCGACGCCGGCCTGCGGTTCGAGCTGCCCGATATCGATGACATGGCCGGGCGCCTCGACGCCGTGCTCGACGCGATCTACGCCGCTTTCGGGCAGGGCTGGGACGGTCTCGACGACCAGGGCGGCGCGGACGCGCTGACCGGCGAGGCGATCTGGCTTGCCCGCCTCGTCGTCTCCCTGCTGCCCGCGGAGCCCGAGCCCAGGGGACTGCTGGCGCTGATGCTCCATTGCGACGCGCGCCGCGCGGCCCGGCGCGACGCCGGCGGCCGCTTCGTGCCGCTGGACCGCCAGGACGCCCGCCTGTGGGACCGCGACAGGATCGTCGAGGCGGAAGGGCTGCTGGCTGCCGCCGCCATGGCGGGCCGTTTCGGCCGGTTCCAGTGCGAGGCGGCGATCCAGTCCGTCCATGCCCAGCGCCCGATCACCGGGAGGCTGAACCTCGAGGCCCTGCGCATGCTCTACGATCTGCTGGTCGCGCATGCCGACGGCATCGGCGCCCGGATCGGCAGGGCGGTGGTGATGGCGGACGCAGGCGATGCGGCGGCTGCGCTCGCCGAGCTGGACGGCATGGCTGGCGAGAGGGTGGCGAAGCATCAGCCGTGGTGGGTCGCCAGAAGCCACGTCGCCCTCCTCGCGGGACGGCCGCTCGTGGCTGCGGCCAGCCTGGCCAAGGCCATCGATCTGACCAACGACATCGCGGTCAGGCATCATCTGGCGGAGCGGCTTGCCTCACTCAGGCCCGTCGGGACGGCGCGATCGTAGCGTCCGCGGGTGCAGGCCGACGCGCGCGATGCCAGTTCTGCCGTAATCGACGCTCAGGCGGCGCCGACCCCTCCTGCCTGCGGGAGACGGGCGCACAAGCGCAGGTTCATGCTGCCGGTGGGCCCCCGGTCAGGGCCGGGCGCCGAGCACGGCGGACGGATCGAAGCCGCATTCCTCGGCGATGCGCGCATAGGCGTCGGCAAAGCCGCCCAACGGATAGCGATGGGACCGCGACGCCCCGTCGCTGCTCCTGACCGCAATCGCGACCTCAGCCCCGGTGCCGAGCGCGCGCGCCACCGGGCCGATCGACAGCGGCACATAGGCATGGCCGTTGCGGAGCGCCATCGGAAAGAGGATGCCGTCGACGGCGACCGTCACGCGGGTTCCGGCGGCGATGTCCGCGGCCGGATCGAAACGCAGCTGATCGTCGAAGACCAGCAGCCACAGGCCGTCATCGGCCGCCGAACCGGCAGCGCGGCTGTAGACGCTGCAGGACCATGTGCCGTCACTGCGGGGCGAGGCGACGGCGGTCCACGTCTCGGCGAAGCGACCGAGCACCAGGCGGTCCGGCAGGTAGCCCGGGCTGCCGGGACAGCCGCCGTCGCTGACCGCCGGGAAATGGAAGCTGCGCCCGGCCGGTCCGGCCGCCTTGCTTACGACGCCGTTGCGCACGCTGCCCTCGTAGGCGTTGCAGCCGGCCGAAACCGCCAGCCTTATCTCTGCGCCGATCTCCGGGTCGGCAATCAGGCCGGCATGGCGTGCGGCGATGCAGATGTTGCTGCCGGGCGCGAAGGTCCAGCTGCCGGCGACGCCGCCGATCGTCTGCAGCAGCGTGCCCGGATAGGGCTTCGGCGCATCCGGATCGGCCAGTTCGTCGGTGAGGTCGGACAGGTCGAGCACGAAGCCGCCGCGCGGCGGGCCGCAGGTGCAGGTCAGCGTGGCGGTTTCACCCGGCGGCGGCGGATAGTCGTTCAGCGTGCGCGCGCAGGGCTCGGCTGCGGCAGGCGATGCAGAGGCCGCCAATCCCGCCATGGCCATGGCAGCGAGCAGGCAGCCGCGCAGGCTCATCGCCGCCGCCCTGAGACCAAGCCGGATACCGCTGGCACCCGCATCGGAACCTCCCCGTCTGTGCGCACGCGGTCGTGGTCCCGCCGCGACCCGGCGCGTCATCACCACCATCCGGCCCGCACCAGGGCGTACGAATATGCGTTGCGCGGCAGGCCCGGCGCGCCGGCCGGCACTCCCGCTTCCGCTGGCCGAGCGGCTCTTCAGGCCAAGAGTGCCGCCCGGGAGACGCATTGGCAAGCCCGAACCCAGCGTGAGCGGCCGGAGCGCCCGAAGGGCGGCCAGGATCAGCGCAGCGCGTTCCGGCAGAGCCGCGAGTGCCCTCGCCGCGGTGCACCGCTCGGGTTGCTCTCGCGGGAGCTGATGTCCCTGCCTGATCAAGTCAGTGCTGGAGTTGGCAGCGGCCGGAACCGGGCGATCGGCGGCCGGATCTCGGCGAACGCTTTCTGCGAAGGGCCGATCCCGCTATTCGCGACGCGAAGAACGAACGAAACCGGATGCCATGGTGGCGCGCGATGTCGGCCATGCGCGTTTCGCGGCCGGTTTGAACGTAAGGCTCGATCACAACACTGCGGCCGGCGCTGGCGTCAAAAGCGAGGGAAAGGCCTTCGAGGGGGATGGGTCTCGTGTGAGAGCCGAGGCGCTGCGTAAAGCTATTCAGCGAGAAATGGTGCCCAGGAGAGGACTCGAACCTCCACGCCTTGCGGCACACGGACCTGAACCGTGCGCGTCTACCAATTCCGCCACCTGGGCAGGTGCGAGGCTTCGTTTATGCGGGGCGCCGGGTGGTGTCAATGCGGGAGTGGGGAGAAATCGAGCTTATTTTCAACGTCGTGCGCGGAGGCGTGCGGGCGGGGCGGGTGTCGCTGCGGAAGGCGGTCGGCGGTGCCGGCCGCAGCCGCAGGTGGCCGCAGACGCCCGCGCCGTCCGTCAGCCCAGAACGTCCTTCGACGCCACGGTGGAATCGGCGTTGAGGCGATAGATCACCGGCACGCCGGTGCCGAGCTCCATCTTCACCACCTCGTCCTTCGACAGCCCGTCGAGCGCCATGATCAGGGCGCGCAGCGAGTTGCCGTGGGCGGCGACGAGCACGGTTTCGCCACGCAGCACGTGCGGCTGGATGTCGTGCAGGTAGTAGGGCCAGACGCGGGCGCCGGTGTCCTTCAGGCTCTCGCCGCCGGGAGGCGCGATGTCGTAGGAGCGGCGCCAGACATGAACCTGCTCCTCGCCCCACTTCGCCCGCGCGTCGTCCTTGTTGAGGCCCGACAGGTCGCCATAGTCGCGCTCGTTCAGCGCCTGGTCGCGGATGGTCTCGAGGTCGGGCTGGCCGACGGCCTCCAGGATGTGCCGGCAGGTGACCTGGGCGCGGCTGAGCACCGAGGTGTAGGCGATGTCGAAGGTGAGGCCGCGCGCCTTCAGCGCCTGGCCGGCGGCCTTCGCCTCCTCGTGGCCCTTCTCGGTCAGGCCCGGATCGCGCCAGCCGGTGAAGAGGTTCTTCAGGTTCCATTCGCTCTGGCCGTGACGGACGAGCACCAGCGTTCCGGACATGGGCGGCTCCTATGCTTGCAGGAGGTTGAGGGGGAGGGCGGAGAGGGCACGGACGGGGAGGGCGCCGCGCCCGGCAGCAGGAGCGAAGGGCGCCATCGTCAGGCGATCCCGAGCACGTCGAGCATCGAGAACAGGCCGGGCTTGCGGCCGCGCGCCCACATCGCCGCGCGCACCGCGCCGCGGGCGAAGATGGTGCGGTTCTCGGCGATGTGGGAAAGCACGATGCGCTCGCCCTCGCCGGCGAACACCACCTCGTGCTCGCCGATCACCGAGCCGCCGCGCAGCGTGGCAAAGCCGATCGAGCCCTCGGGCCGCGGCCCGGTGTGGCCGTCGCGGCTGCGCACGCTGTGCTCGGCAAGATCGATGCCGCGGCCTTCGGCGGCGCGCTCGCCGAGCAGCAGCGCCGTGCCGGACGGCGCGTCGACCTTGTGGCGGTGGTGCATCTCGAGGATCTCGATGTCGAAATCGGGTCCGAGCGCGCGCGCCGCCTGGCGCACGAGCGCGCCGAGCAGGTTGACGCCGAGGCTCATGTTGCCGGACTTGACGATGGTGGCGTGGCGGGCGGCGGCCGCGATCGCGGCATCCTCGTCCGGGCCGCAGCCCGTGGTGCCGATGACGTGGACGATGCGCGCCTGGGCGGCATAGCCGGCGAATTCGACGGAAGCCCTGGGCGACGTGAAGTCGAGCACGCCGTCGGCCGCCGCGAAGGCGGGCAGCGGATCGCAGCCGATGGCGACACCGAGCGGGCCGACGCCCGCCAGTTCGCCGACGTCGCGGCCGAGATGCGGCGAGCCGGGACGCTCGACCGCGGCCGCCACCGCCACGCCGTCGATGTCGTGGATGGCGCGCACCAGCGCCTGGCCCATGCGCCCGCCGGCGCCGACCACGACCAGCCTCATGTCGCTCATGCCTTCCTCCGCCTGCCCCTCCGGCCGAGGGTGACCGGCTCCGGCGCGGGGATGTCGCGCACGATGTCGAAATTCACCCGGCTCTGCATCTGGTAGAAGCGATGATAGATGCCGAGCTTGTCGGCCAGCAGTTCCTCGTGGGTGCCTTCCTCGATCAGGTGGCCGGCCTCCAGCACCAGGATGCGGTCGGCATTGACCACGGTCGACAGCCGGTGCGCGATGACGATCGTGGTGCGGCCGACCATCACCGTCTCCAGCGCCTTCTGCACCTTCGCTTCCGATTCGTTGTCGAGCGCCGAGGTCGCCTCGTCGAGCAGCAGGATCGGCGCCTTGCGCACGATGGCGCGGGCGATCGACAGACGCTGGCGCTGGCCGCCGGAGAAGGTCATGCCGTTCTCGCCGACCGGCGTCTCGTAGCCGCGGGGCAGGGCGCGCACGAAATCGTCGGCCTGCGCCAGGCGCGCCGCCTCCTCCACCTCCTCGTCGGTGGCGTCGGGGCGGCCGTAGCGGATGTTGTCGCGGATCGTGCCCTCGAAGAGATAGGGCTGCTGCGAGACATAGGCGATCGAGCGGCGCAGCGACTGCTTGGTGACGCCGGCGATGTTCTGCCCGTCGATGGTGATGGCGCCGTCCCAGACGTCGTAGAAGCGCTGCATCAGCGCGATGATGGTGGACTTGCCGGCCCCGGAGGTGCCGACGATGGCGGTGGTGCGGCCGGCGGCCGCGGTGAAGCTCACCCCGTTCAGCACCGGCTGGCCCGGCGCATAGCCGAACACCACCCGCTCGAAGCGGATTTCGCCCGCTCCGGCCGTAAGCTCGATGGCGTCGTCCGCGTCGCGCTGCAGCGGCTCGACGTCGAGGATCTCGTAGATCATGCGCGCGTTGACGAGCGAGCGCTCGAGGTTGACCTGCACGCGCGCCAGCCGTCGGGCCGGATCATAGGCGAGCAGCAGCGCGGCGATGAAGGAGAAGACGGCGCCGGGCGGCTCGCCCGCCACCGACGCGCGGTAGCCGGCATAGGCGATGACGCCGGCGATGGCGAAGCCCGCCAGCACCTCCGAGATCGGCGTCATGCGCTCCGACACGCGGGCGATCTTGTTGGCCCTCTGCTCGGCGATCGCGATCAGATAGGAGAGCTTCTCGCGCAGCTGGTCCTCCATCGTGAAGGCCTTCACGATGGCGATGCCCTGCGTTGCCTCCTGCACGGCGCCGATCAGCCGGGCATTGTACTCGATCGATTCGCGCGTGATGACGCGCACGCGCCGCATCAGGTAGTTGACCGCGAAGATCATCGGCGGACCGACCATCAGGGCAAACAGCGACAGCAGCGGGTCCTGGAACACCATGACGCCGACCAGCGCGATCAGCGAGATCGCGTCGCGGGCGATCGAGGTGATCGTCATGTTCAGCAGGTCGCGGATGCCGCCGACGTTCTGGTTGATCCGCGCCGCGAGCTCGGCCGAGCGCGTATCGGCGAAGAAGTCGATGCCGAGCCGCATCAGGTGGTCGAACATCCGCCGCTGATAGCGGGCGACGAGGTTGTTGCCGACCTTGGCGAGCAGGACCGATTGCAGATAGGTGGCAAAGCCGCGCACGACGAAGGCGGCGGCGATCGAGCCCGAGATGATCATGATGAGGTCGTATCGCCGCTCGTAGAAGATCGAGTTGACGACGTCGTTCATGATCCAGGCGGAAAAGGCGGTCGTGGCGGCGACGGCCAGCAGGCAGGCCACCGCGATCGAATAGGTGCCGACATACTCCCGCCCGTTCTCGCGGAAGATACGCACGAGGAGCGAGACGATCTCGTCCTGCTTGACCCGCCGGGTCTCGGTCTCGTCAAGAGCCAAAGTCGGATCCGATCCTCGCATTGTCCCGCGGCGCAGGAAGCGGCGAACGGGGAACCAAAAGTCTGGCCCCCTTTAGAGCCTTTCCCCGGCGTTGGAAACCGCCCTGTTCCATGCCGCGCGCGGCCCGCCGTCGCGGCGCCTGCGTCGGGTCGTGCGCGTCCATGGCGCGTCAGCGCGCCGGCCAGCGCCGCCCGCGCGTCTCGACGCCGAAGCGGGCTGGCGTGCGGGCGAAGGCCGCCAGCCCGGTCAGCGCCGCCAGCGGATGGGTGATGACGTAGATCGGGATCGCCTTCATCAGGGCGCTGTGCGGCGCCTTGTCCTCGAAGGCTGCGCGGAAGCGCGGATGCTTCAGCGCCTCGACGATCTTCTGGGCGATGCCGCCGGTGAGATAGACGCCGCCGCGGCTCATGAATACCAGCGCCAGGTCGCCGGCGATGCGCCCGAGGCAGGTCACGAACATTTCCAGCGCCTCGACGGCGGTGGCGTCGCTGCCGGCGAGCCCGGCGGTGGTAATCTCGGCCGGCGTGGTGAAGGGGGCGTCCTTGGCGTCCGCCTTGGCGATGGCGCGATAGACGTTGACCAGGCCGCGGCCGCACAGCAGCTGCTCGCCCGAGATCCGCCCCTCGATCCGCTCCAGATGCGGGAAGACGTCGAAATCGCGCGGCGTGCGGGGACCCATGTCCATGTGGCCGCCCTCGCCGGGAACCGGAATCCAGGTGCGGCAGGCGTGGATCAGCCCGGCCACGCCGAGGCCGGTGCCGGGGCCGAGCACGACGCGGCTGGCGTCCGGCTCGGCTTCGCCGGCGCCGATCTTGACCATGTGCTCCTCGCCCAGCGCCACCACGGCCAGCGCCTGGGCCTCGAAATCGTTGAGGAGCACGATGTCCTCGAGCCCCAGCGACTTGCGCATCTCCAGCGGCCGCACCACCCAGTCGCAATTGGTCAGGTCGACCTCGTCGCCGTCGATCGGCCCGGCGACGGCCAGAACCGCGGAACGGGGCATGATCGAGGTGCGGTCCAGGATCGACGCCTGGATCGCCTCGTCGATGTTGGCGAAGTCCGCCGTCTGGACGATCGGGAATTCCTTCGGTTCGGCATAGGAATCGACCAGCAGCGCGAAGCGCGCGTTGGTTCCGCCGATGTCGCCGATCAGCACCGGGAACTTCAGCACTTGGGTCGTCTCGATCGACTGGGCCATCTCGTCTTCAACCGTTCTGCGCCGGAGCGCTGGCTCCGGTCCGCCTGAGAGTGTTTGTCGCCGACAGAACGATCTCGGCCGTCGCCCGGTTCAGCGCCATGGGGATATCATAGACCGTGGCCAGCCGCATCAGCGCCTTTACGTCGACGTCGTGCGGCAGCGGGGTGAGCGGATCGACGAAGAAGACCAGCACGTCGATGCGGCCTTCCGCGATCAGCGCGCCGATCTGCTGGTCGCCGCCGAGCGGGCCGCTCTTCATCCGGGTCACCGTCAGCGCCGGGCAGGCCTCGACGATCCGGCCGCCGGTCGTGCCGGTCGCCACGAGATCGCAGCCGGACAGGAAGCCCTCATGCGACCGCACGAAGGAGACGAGGTCGTCCTTCTTCTGGTCGTGCGCGATCAGCGCAAGACGCAATCTCTCCGCCACGGCGTTCTCGTCCTCTCCGGCTCTGGCTGCAGCGCACCTAAACCGATTTAGCGTCGCTTTGCAACGAAGCAGCCGGGTCAGGCGCCGGCGCCGGCGCCGGCGCGGCGCAGCCGGTCAGGGCTGCGGACGCGGGGTCGGAATGGGAATGTCGCCGGCCGGCACGGGTGGAACTGCGCTGGCTGCGACCGTGACGGACACGCTTGCCACCGCAGCACGGCCGGAACCGTCGACCGTCACGGCAGCCTCCGACACCGGCGCGGGCGCCTTCAGCACGGCGCGGCAGGCGGCGGGCAGCGCCGCGAGCGTCATGATGTCCCTTGCCTTCGGCGCGTCGGGATTCTTGTTCGGCCGCCACGGCTCCTCGGTGAACCACCAGGCCAGCGACTTGTCGCAGCCGTCGCTTGCGGGAACAGCCTGCTGCCCCTTGCAGCCGACCGATCCCGGCTGGCAGCCGATGCGGACATGGAAATGCGAATCATGGCCCCAGAACGGCCGCACCTTGCGCAGCCACGTCCGGTCGCCCTTCACCGTGTCGCAGAGCTTCTTCTTGATGCCGGGGTGCACCAGGATTCGCTCGACCTCGCCATAGCTCGCCGCCCGCTTCAGCACCGCCACGTGCGCCGGGGTCCAGACCTTGTCGTCGACGAGGAGCGTGCCGTCCTTGATCATCGAACGCGAACCGATCGTCTCGCGCTCCTGCTCTGACAGGCGCCGGTCGGGCATCGGCGTGAACCAGATGTCGGCGTCGAGGCCGATCTGGTGCGAGGCGTGGCCGGTCAGCATCGGCCCGCCGCGCGGTTGCGAGATGTCGCCGACGAGCAGGCCGTTCCAGCCGTCCTTCGCCGCCTCGCGCGAGAAGCGCTCGAGCAGCGTGATCATCGCGGGGTGTCCCCAGCGGCGGTTGCGCGACAGGCGCATGGCCTGCCAGTTCGGGCCGTCGACGGCGATCGCCATGCCGCCGGCGAAACAGCCCTTGGAATAGAAGCCGAAGGATTCGGGCGCCGTGGCCGCCGGCAGCTTCTGGGAGCCGAACAGCGTCTTGGCCAGCGGTTCGGCTGCGGTGGCCGGTCCGGGCGAAAGCATTGCGCCGGCCAGTGCAGCCGCAAGCGCCGCGACACGCGTCAGGTAAGCCGTCTGTCTCATCGCCGGACGATCTCCGCCGTTGGTGGCCATTTCGAGACCGCGTCGGCTCGTCGCCGCCGGTTTCTCCATGGCCGCAGCCTGTGGCGCTCCGGTTACCGAAACCTTAACCGGACCGTTCGAATGCGAATCATAGCAGTTTTCGCCGCGTCGTCCGAACCTCGTCCGCTTCGCCGCGCCAGTCGTCCTCCCGCCACATCCGGGTAAGCGCCGTCTCGAAATCGGGATAGCCGAAGTCGAAGCCGGTCTGGCGGATCTTCGCGTTGGAGACGCGCTTGTTCTCGCCCCAAAAGGACAGCGCCATCGGCGACAGCGCCGCGTCCTCGAAGGCCACCTCCGGCGGCGGCTCGACGCCCATCAGGCCCGCCGCATAGGTGATGACGTCCTGCGGCGGGCAGGGGCGGTCGTCGGTGACGTTGAAGACGCCGCCGAGCCAGCGCTGGCCGAGATGATCGAGCGCCGCCGCGATGTCGGCGACATGGATGCGGTTGAATACCTGGCCCTCGCGGATGACGCGCTTCGCCGTGCCGCCGGCAAGGTTCACGAGCGCATTGCGGCCCGGGCCGTAGATGCCGGAGAGCCGCAGCACGGCCACCGGGACGCCGCGCTGGCGACCGAGATCGAGCCAGCCGGTCTCCGCCGTCAGCCGCTCGGTGGAGCGCTGCGCGCTCGGGCGGCATTCGCTGTCCTCGCTCACCCAGGCGCCGTCATGGTCGCCATAGACGCCGACGGTCGAGAGGTAGCCGATCCATTCGAGCGCCGGCATGGCGGAGCGGATCGCGTCCCGCGACGCGGCCAGAACGGGGTCCGCGCCGTTCTGCGGGCCGGCCGAGACGACGAGATGCGTGGTTTCGGCGAGAAGCGCCTGCGCCTCGGGCGAGAGCGCCGCGCCGTCGAAGAGCACCGGCCGCATGCCGAAGCTGGACAGCGCCCCCAGCTTGTCGGCCGAGCGGGTGGTGCCCGCGATCCATTCGGCCCTGCCGGCCATGCGCCTCGCGAAGGCGCGGCCGGAATAGCCGGCGCCGAAGATGAAGATCCTCATGCGGTGACGTCCTCGTGCTGTTCGATGATCCCGAGCGCTGCGCGCCATTCGTCGGCGGTTTCCCGGTCGGCGCCGTGTGCGGCGTGCAGGCGGCGGAGCTCGTTTGGATGAACGAGACGCGCCGCCGCCCAGATCGCGGCGCCGCGCACCAGCGGCGAGGGGTCGCAGACGAGGTCCGCGCAGCGCCGGCCGAGCGAGGCATCGCCGGAGTTTCCCGCAGCGATCAGCACATTGCGGATGAAGCGGTCGCGGCCGATCCGCTTGATCGGCGAGCCGGAGAAGGTGGCGCGGAAGCCCGCGTCGTCGAGATCGAGCAGGTCGGCCAGAGGCGGCGCGCGGCGGTCGTCGCGCGCGGCGAGCTTCGCCTCCGAGGCGGTGCGGGCGAACTTGTTCCACGGACAGGCGGCCAGGCAGTCGTCGCAGCCATAGATGCGGTTGCCGATCTTCTCGCGGAACGCGCGCGGGATCGGTCCCTTGTGCTCGATCGTCAGGTAGGAGATGCAGCGTCGCGCGTCGAGCTGGTAGGGCGCGGGGAAGGCATCGGTCGGGCAGATGTCGAGGCAGGCACGGCACGAGCCGCAATGGTCCTGCTCGGGCTCGTCGGGGTCGAGTTCGGCGGTGGTGAAGATCGAGCCGAGGAACAGCCAGGAGCCGAAGTCGCGGCTGACGAGATTGGTATGCTTGCCCTGCCAGCCGAGGCCGGCGGCGGCGGCCAGCGGCTTCTCCATCACCGGGGCGGTGTCGACGAACACCTTGACGTCGGCGCCGGTGCGGGCCGCGAACTGACCTGCGGCAATCTTCAGCCGGCCCTTCATGACGTCGTGATAGTCGCGGTTCTGCGCATAGACCGAGATCGCCGCGCGGGAGCGATGCTGAAGCACCGCGAGCGGGTCGTGCTCCGGCCCGTAGTTCATGCCGAGCATGACCACGCTGCGCACCTCGCTCCAGAGCCGACTCGGCGATGCCCGCCGCTCCATGGTTTCGGGGATCCAGTCCATCGTGCCGTGGCGCCCCTGACGGACGAATTCGGCCAGCCGCGCCGCCGCCTGCGGTGCGGCGTCCGGCCGCGTCACCCGCAGCACGTCGAAGCCGGCGGCACGGGCGGCCGCGTCGAGGAAGGCCCGCAGCCGGCTCCTGTCGGGCCGTGCGGCGGCGCCGCTCATCAGAAGTCGAGATCCGCGTAGTGCGACACCGGCGGCAGCCCCGACATCCGGTCGGCCAGCAGCGGCCGGAACGACGGCCGCGACTTGACGCGGACATACCAGTCGCGCGCCGCCGGATAGTCGCTCCAGTCGATCTCGCCGAGATAGTCGAGCACGGACAGCGAACTGGCCGCCGCGAGATCGGCATAGCTGATCGTGTCGCCCGCCAGCCAGTCGCGCGTGCCGGCCAGCCAGTTGGTGTATTTCATGTGCGGCTTCAGGTTGGCGCGCGCGACGCGGATCGCCTGCGCGTCCGGCGAGCCGCCGCCCTGCTCGCGCGGCATCAGCGGCTTGAAGGCGCGCTCGCGGGCGAGGTGCTTCGTCACCTCCGCTTCGGTCTTGCCGAGATACCAGTCCACCAGCCGGCGGGCTTCGGCGCGCGCGAAGGGGTTCTCGGCGAACAGCCGCCGCTCGCGCTTGATGGCGCCGCGCGTCTCGTCGATGTATTCGGCGATGACGGTCGCGCCGACGATCGCCGCATCGCCCTCGGCCAGCAGCACGGGCAGGCTTCCGGCCGGGTTCAGCGCCAGGAACTCCTTGCGCCGGACCCATGGCTTTTCCTCGATCAGGGCCAGTTCCTCCCCATACTCGCCGAAGGCGAGGCGGACGAACCGGCAGGAGGCGTCGAGCGGATGATGGAACAAAGTCAGCATGGGGCGGACTGAATACAACCCTGTGGCGTTTTCGCGGCTGCGGCGCTATGAGCGGCCGACGCTCCGAAGCGTCCCGCAGCCCGGTCGCGAACATGGCCCGTGCTATAGGGGCATGCGGGCATCATGACAAGCAAGCCGCGTTTAATCGCCCTCTCGAACGGAACTGCCGAATGGACAGCCAGAGCATCGTGGAAGCCCTCCTTCTCGGCTTGCTGGAGGGCCTGACGGAGTTCATCCCGGTCTCCTCGACCGGTCACATCCTGCTCGCCGGCCATTTCCTCGGCTTCGAATCGGCCGGCAAGGCCTTCGAGGTGCTGATCCAGCTCGGCGCGATCCTCGCCATCCTGACGGTCTATTTCGGCCGGCTCTGGAACCTCCTGGTGGCGTTTCCGAGCGACGCGCGCACGCGGCGCTTCGTCCTTGGCATCCTGGTTGCCTTCCTGCCCGCCGCGATCATCGGCGCCATGGCGCACGGCTTCATCAAGGCGGTGCTGTTCGAATCGCCGATGCTGATCTGCGTGATGCTGATCCTGGGCGGAATCATCCTCTTGTGGGTCGACCGCTGGGCGCTGAAGCCGCGCTATACCGACGTGATGGACTATCCGCTCGGCCTGTGCCTGAAGATCGGCCTGTTCCAGTGCCTGGCGATGATTCCGGGTACCTCGCGCTCGGGCGCCACCATCGTCGGCGCGCTGCTCATGGGCACCGACAAGCGCTCGGCGGCGGAGTTCTCGTTCTTCCTCGCCATGCCCACCATGGCGGGAGCCTTCGTCTACGACCTCTACAAGAACCGCGACATCCTCTCGACCGACGACCTGCTGCTCATCGGCGTCGGCTTCGTTGCGTCCTTCGTCGTGGCGGTCTTCGTCGTCCGTTCGCTGCTCGATTTCGTGTCGAAGCGCGGCTACGCGCTGTTCGGCTGGTGGCGCCTGATCGTCGGCACGGTCGGCCTCGCCGCGCTGATGATCTGGGGCTGAGGCGGGAGGGCGTCGAGGCTCGATCGATCCTGCCTTCCCTTCCTTTCGAGCACCAATCGGGAGGGCGCCATATCGATAAGCCGTCATCCTCGGGCTTGTCCCGAGGATCTGCATCGTCCTGAAAAATCTGCGTTTTCAAACCTTTGATGCGCAAAAAAGACCAGCGCGACCGAGCGTGGCAGATCCTCGGGACAAGCCCGAGGATGACGGCGCGGGAGCGGCGGCGGCGGTCGGCGGGAGCGGCGGCGACCGGTTCGGACGTCGGATCTACCGGTCTGCACCGCCGCTACGGACGCGACGGTTGGCGTTCAGTGCGTGACGGTGCCGGTCGAGTACTGCCCGGCGCGGCGGAAGCGCCACAGGTAGGTCGGCAGGATCGCCTCCAGCGATTGCGGCCGGATGCCGAGGCCCTGCAGCGTGCGGCCGTCGCGGATCGCGGCTTCCGAGACGACGTTGTCGGTGGCGAGCTGCTTCAGCTGGTCGGTGGTCAGCAGCGGGCTCGGCAGCATCTCGAGCACCGACGCCTGGATGCGCGCCACAGGCCAGGGAACGCTCACCAGCCAGCGCTTGCGCTCGATGACCTCGAGCATCGTCTCCATGCATTCACGGAAGCTGAGCACCTCCGGGCCGCCCAGATCGTAGCTCTTCCCGCCGGCGATGCTGCCGTCGGCCGCGCGCGCGGCGACTTCCGCCACATCGCCGACATAGACCGGCTGGAACTTCGTCGTGCCGCCGCCGATCAGCGGCAGCACGGGTGAGAAGCGCGCCATCTCGGCAAAGCGGTTGAAGAAGGAATCCTCGGGTCCGAAGATGATCGAGGGACGCAGGATCACCGCGTCCGGCACCGCGTCGAGCACGGCTGCGACGCCGGCGGCCTTGGTGCGGGCGTATTCGGACTCCGACTGCGCATCCGCGCCGATCGCGCTGATCTGCGTCATCGAGATGCCGTTGGCGCGGCAGACCTCGGCGATCGCCTGGGCGCCGAACGACTGCACCGACGAGAAGCGCTGGCGTCCGCCCTCGTGCAGGATGCCGACGCAGTTGATCGCGTAGTCGGCGCCCTCCAGCGCCCGCTCGATCGACCAGCGATAGCGCAGATTGGCCTGGAGGGGCTGGATCTGGCCGACATTGCCGAGCGGCTGGAGATGGCCGGCAAGGTCGGGACGCCGGCAGGCGACGCGCACGAGATAGCCGCGCTTGGCCAGCGCCCGCACGATGTGCCGTCCGACGAAGCCCGAGCCTCCGAACACGGTGACCAGCCTGGGCGTGGATGCGATCAGCGCCATCGAACCTTCCTCGTCTCAATCTGCCCGGACGGACGCGCCGCGCCGGTGCCTGATGCCTGCGTCCTCATAGTCCGTTTCGCCGCAAAGGCAAAGCGCGGCGAAGGGTCTCGCAGGTGTCCGCGCGAAGACGCCGCCGGGCTCAGCCGGCCTTCGCTGCAGCCATCGCTTCGGACAGGACGGCGCGGTCGCCGATGTGGTTGGCGAGCAGCAGGATCAGCCGCGCGTTGACCGCATCGCTCTCGGCCTTGCTCAGGCCCTCGTGAAGGGAAAGCAGCTCGGCGTAGAAATCGTCCGGGCGGGGAATGTTGGGCGTGGTGACGAGCGTGTTCATGTCCATTGTCCTCAGCTGCGTCCGGTGGCGCGAACCAGCGCCGCTGCGACGGCGGCCTCGTCGAAGGCGGTCCAGCGGGCAGCGACGTGCTGGTCGGGCCGGATCAGGTAGACCGCACTGGTGGCGTCGCCGAGGTAGCGCTCGGCGAGCATTCCGCCGGGATCGTCGGCCGCCGACAGAGCCAGGCGTTCGACCGCGATGCCGCCGATCTCCAGCCGGTCCGGCGCATCCGCGTCGATCGTCATCAGCCGGAAGCCGCCATTCAGGCTGTCGAGGAGCCAGCCGTCGCGCACCGGCGCGTCGGCGGCGGGCGTGCCCGGGCGCGTGCGGCCGGGCAGGCCCTCGGCGTCCGGCCCGTTGAGCGGCAGCCCGTCGTAGGCGCAGGGCACCGACAGACGGCCCGAATTCACCAGCGGGCGGGCGAAGGCGTAGCGCTCGGAAAGGTCGAGCACCGCGTCGCGGAACAGCCGGCTGGTCTCCGATTTCGGCGTGATGAAGTCGGTCGAGCGCGACGAATTCAGGATGTTCTCGTCGGCGCCGTGAACGCGCTCGGCGTCGTAGCTGTCGAGCAGGCTCGCGGGCGCGGCGCCGTCGATGACGAGCTTCAGCTTCCAGGCGAGGTTGTCGGTGTCCTGGATGCCCGAATTCGCACCGCGCGCGCCGAAGGGCGAGACCTGGTGCGCCGAATCGCCGGCAAATAGCACGTGCCCATGGCGGAAACGCTCCATGCGCCGGCACTGGAAGGTGTAGATCGACACCCATTCGAGCTCGAAGGCGACGTCCTCGCCGAGCATCGCCTTCAGCCGGGGGATCACGTTCTCCGGCTTCTTCTCCACGTCCTTGTCGATGTTCCAGCCAAGCTGGAGATCGATGCGCCAGACGCCGTCCGGCTGCTTGTGCAGCAGCGCCGACTGGCCCTTGTTGAAGGGCGGATCGAACCAGAACCAGCGCTCGGTGGGAAAATCAGCCTCCATGACGACGTCGGCGATGAGGAAGTTGTCCTCGAAGACGCGCCCGACGAAGTCGAGGCCGAGCATCGCCCGGATCGGCGAATTGGCGCCGTCGCAGGCGACGAGCCAGTCCGCGGCGAGCCGGTAGGGACCGTCGGGCGTCTCGACCGAGAGCGTCACGCCGTCGCCCCTGCTGTCCACCGCCGTCACGCGGCTGCCACCGCGGATCTCGATCGGCTTGCCCTGCGCGGCGAGGTCCAACACCCGGTCCACGAGATACTTCTCGAAATGATATTGCTGCAGGTTGATGAAGGCCGGCCGCCTGTGCCCCGCCTCGGGCAGCAGGTTGAAGCCGTAGACCTGCCGGTCACCGAAGAACACCTTGCCGAGGTTCCAGGTCACGCCCTTGTCGACGAGGCCCGGATCGACGCCGAGCCGGTCGAGGATTTCCAGCGTGCGCTTGGAAAAGCAGATGGCGCGCGAGCCGAAGGAGACCTTGTCGTTGTCGTCCAGCACGACGACCGGCACGTCCTTCATGGCGAGGTCGATGGCGGCGCAGAGCCCGACGGGGCCGGCGCCGACGACCACGACAGGATGGCGCACCGGCTGGGCCGCGTCCTGGTCGGGCGAGCGACTGTAGGGATAGAGCGGCGTCTCGAAGATGCGGGTCATGGAAAGCGTCCTGGCTGGAGGGCGGCGGATTTGTCGACCGGTCCCGATTGGCTTAGACTGCGCGGAAACGGGGTGTCCGCCATGAACGAGCATGCACGGCAGGCAGGCACGGTCCGCGTGACGGTGGAGGAAGCGGAGGCGCGGATCGGCGAACTCCTGCGCCGCGCCGAGGCCGGCGAGCGCATCGAAGTCACGCGCGACGGCCGGCCGGTGGTGGAACTCGCGGCGGCCGAAGTTCCCGCCGCGCCGAAGCTGCCGCGGGTGGGGGCGTTCGAAGGCCAGTTCGAGCTGAACATGCCCGACGACTGGGATGAACTCGGCCCGGAGTGGGACGAGTACGTGACGTGAGCCGCCCCGCCGTCATCCTCGGGCTTGTCCCGAGGATCTGCCGACGAGCCAAAGGAGGTCGAGACGTCACTATCCAGTGGACCTCGAGGGCGGGCGGCGTGCCGGAGGACGGATGCTGATCGCGACGGGCGGTAGATCCTCGGGACAAGCCCGAGGATGACGGCGCGGGGTGGAGTGACGCCGCACTGAGTCCTGCCGACGCGCTCAGTCCTGCCGCCGGCGTCACTCATCGCTCCGCAGTCCGATCCCCCGCCCATCCCTGCTCCTCCCCGAGCGACGCCTCAGCCCTGCAGGCGCTGCCACATCTCGCGGTCGCGCTCGGCGGTCCAGATGCGCGGCGTGTCGACGCCGAGCGCCTCGTCATAGGCGCGCGCCACGTTGAAGGGGAGGCAGTGCTCGTAGATCGCATACGACGCGAACTTCGGGTCACATGCGGCGCGGCAGGCGTCCCAGGCCTCCTTCATCGAGCCGCCGCCCTGCGCGACGCGCGCGATCGGGCGGTAGGTCGAGGCGACGAAGTCGGCGGTGTTGTCGAGCGCGGCGTTGACCATCGCCTCGCCGACCAGCGCGTCGCCGCGGCCGGGCGCGATCGCGTCGAGGCCGTAGCCGCGGATCGCCTCCAGCGTCGCGGGCCAGTCGGCGAAATGCGCGTCGCCGCAATAGCAGGCCGAGTGATACTCCACGAGGTCGCCGGTGAACATGACGTTGGCGTCGGGCACGTGGGCGACGATGTCGCCCGCCGTGTGGCCGCGGCCGAGGAACTTCAGGTCGACGCGCCGCCTGCCCATGAACAGCGTCATGGCGTCGGTGAAGGTCATGGTCGGCCAGGTGAGGCCGGGGATCGACTCATGGCCCTGGAACAGGCGCGGGAAGCGGCCGAACTCCGAATCCCAGTCTTCCTGCCCGCGCTCCACCACCATGGCGCGCGCCTTGGCCGACATGATCGTCTCCGACGCGCCATAGGCGGAAGCGCCGAGCACGCGCACGGCGTGGTAGTGCGTCAGCACCACGTACTTGATCGGCTTGTCGGTGACGGAGCGGATCTTCTCGATCACCTTGTTTGCCAGCCGCGGCGTCGCCTGGGCGTCGACGATCATCACCGAATCATCGCCGATGATGACGCCGGTGTTGGGGTCGCCCTGGGCCGTGAAGGCCCAGAGATCGCGGCCGATCTCGGTAAACGAGATCTCCTTCTCGGTCATGTCTCCGGCGGAGGCGAACTGCTTGGCCATGTCTCTTCCCTTGCTTTGAATTCGGTCGTGCGTCCTTCGAGGCTCGCCCATCGAATGTTCAGCGCCCGATTGCAGGCGTCGTGCGGGCTCGCACCTCAGGATGAGGGAGGTCGGCGCCGATCTCCCTCGTTTCGTGTCCGGAGCCGTTCTGTCGCCGGCACCGCTGTTCTTCTGTCCTGAGGCCGCGCCCGGCGATCCTCATCCTGAGGCGCGAGCGCCGCGCACTGAAGGATCAGTTCCGGCCTCTCCGCCACCCCTCATCCTGAGGCGCGAGCGAAGCGAGCCTCGAAGGATCAGCTCCAGTCGCCCTCGATCGTACCGTTGAAGCGCTTCTTGAGCCCGTCCCAGCAGTCGACGTAATTGTCCTGCAGGGTGTCGAGTTCGGCCGCGTAACGGCTCAGCAGCTGCGGGTAGCGCGTCTCGAACATGAAGGCCATGGTGTGGTCGAGCTTGACCGGCTTGAGCTCGGCGCGCGAGGCCTTGTCGAAGCCGTCGGCGTCGGGACCGTGCGCCAGCATCATGTTGTGCAGGCTCATGCCGCCCGGCACGAAGCCCTCCTCCTTGGCGTCGTATTTGCCGTTGATCAGCCCCATGAACTCGCTCATGATGTTGCGGTGGTACCAGGGCGGCCGGAAGGTGTTTTCCGCCACCATCCAGCGTGGCGGGAAGATCACGAAGTCGATGTTGGCCGTGCCTTCCTCGCCGGACGGCGCGGTCAGCACCGTGAAGATCGACGGATCGGGATGGTCGAACAGGATCGCGCCCACTGGCGAGAAGGTCGACAGGTCGTATTTGTAGGGCGCGTAATTGCCGTGCCAGGCCACCACGTCGAGTGGCGAATGGCCCATCCTGGTGACGTGGAAGCCGCCGCACCACTTCACGATCAGCCGGCACGGCGTCTCCTTCTCCTCGTACCAGGCGACCGGCGTCTTGAAGTCGCGCGGGTTGGCGAGGCAGTTGGCGCCGATCGGGCCGCGGTCGGGCAGGGTGAACTTGGCGCCGTAGTTCTCGCACATGTAGCCGCGGGCCGGACCGTCCATCAGTTCGACCTTGAAGGTGAGGCCGCGCGGCAGGACGCAGATCTCGCCCGGCATCACTTCCATGACGCCCATCTCGGTGACGAAGCGCAAGCCCCCCACCTGCGGCACGACCATCAGCTCCCCGTCGGCATTGAAGAAATGATCGTCCACCATGTCGATGTTGGCGACATAGATGTGCGCGGCCATGCCGGCCTGCCCGAAGACGTCGCCCGCCGTGGTGACGGTGCGGACCCCGGCGATGAAGTCGGTCGGCTCCGAGGGCATCGGCACCGGATTCCAGCGCAGCTGGCCGAGCGGCAGATCGTGGTCGCCGGCATTCGGCGCCGACTTCCAGAGCGGATAGCTCGCCGCCGAGAAGCGGCCGTGATGCTTCACAGAGGGGCGGATGCGGTAGAGCCAGGAGCGTTCGTTGGTGCCGCGCGGCGCGGTGAAGGGCGAGCCCGAGAGCTGCTCGGCATAGAGCCCGTAGGCCGGGCGCTGCGGCGAGTTGCGACCCTGCGGCAGCGCGCCGGCCAGCGTCTCCGTCTCGAAGTCGTTCCCGAAGCCGGGCATGTAGGCGTAGGTCACGGAATGCCTCCCTCGTCTGGCGACCGGGTTGCCAGGTTGGCGACCGGGTCGCCCCTATGGCGACCGGGCCGCCTGCCGATCAATTCGTTGCGTTCGTAACCATCGAAAATGTAACTATCAACCGTTCCGGCAAGGCCCCTTGCGGCGCGTACGGCCGAAAAGGAGCGACGAAGGCCGGCTCAGCAGGTGACGGCGATCGTGCAGCGCCAGGCGTCGCTGGTGCTGATGGTATAGGGCCGCGGCTGGCCCTCGCCGTCGCATTGCAGCGTCGAAGCCTTCGACACGGGGACGCCGACGCGGACCGGCACGGCGAACTTGCCGTTGGCCAGCACCTGGATGACGCCGTGCTTTTCGTAATAGGCGATGGCCTGCTTGCAGGTCATCTCGTCGGCCAGCTGAGCGAAGGCAGGCCCCGTCATGGACGACAGCAACAATACCGCCAGAAGCCGCTTCCCTGCCATGCGTCCTGCCTCCCGGTTTGCGAGAGCGTAACCTCTCGCCGCGGAAGATCAAGTCCGAAGCGCCGCCGCGCGGCCAACCGCGCGCCTGGGCTTCAGGCGACCTTGCGCGCTTCCTCGCGGATTTCCTCCGTCAGCCGGACCTTCAACTCGAGGAAGTCGGGCTGCGCCTTCACGCGGTAGTGCCGCGGATGCGGCAGCGCGATGGGCACGTCCGCCTTGATCCGGCCCGGCCGCGCGGTCATGACCAGGCAGCGGCTGCCGAGGAAGATCGCCTCCTCGATGTCGTGCGTCACGAACAGGACGGTCTTGCGGTCTGCCTCCCAGATCTGCAGCAGCAGTTCCTGCATGAGGCCGCGCGTCTGGTTGTCCAGCGCGCCGAAAGGCTCGTCGAGCAGCAGGATGGCCGGGTCGTTGGCCAGTGCGCGGGCAATCGCCACGCGCTGCTGCATTCCGCCCGAGAGCTGCTTGGGCCAATGCCGCTCGAAGCCGTTCAGGCCGACCTTGGCGACGTAACCGGCGACGATGTCGTCGCGCATCGACTTGGCCATGCCCTTTTCGCGCAGCCCGAAGCCGATGTTCTCCTCGACGGTCAGCCAGGGAAACAGCGTGTAGGACTGGAACACCATTCCCCGGTCCGCACCTGGCCCTGCGACTTCCATTCCGCGGACGAGCACGCGACCGGTGGTCGGTTCGTCGAGGCCGGCGACGATGCGCAGCAGCGTCGACTTTCCACAGCCCGACGGGCCGAGGATGGTGACGAAGTCGTTTTCGGCCACGCTGGTGGTGATCGGCGTCAGCGCCAGCGTCGGTGCGCCGCCGCGTACGCCGCCGAAGGTGCGGCCGACCTGCGCGATCTCGACCGCGGTCATGCCAGGCTCCACGGAAACAGGCGGCGATTGGCTTCCTTGAACAGGAAGTCAGACACCAGGCCGATCACGCCGATGACGATGATGCCGAAGATGATCTGGCCGGTGTTGAGCAGCGCCTGGCTGTCGACGATCATGTGGCCGATGCCGGACGACGAGCCGATCAGCTCGGCCACGATGACGTAGGTCCAGGCCCAGCCGAGCACGAGACGCAGCGTCTCGGCGATCTGCGGCGCCGAGGCCGGGATCAGCACGCGCCGCACGATGCCGGCGTCGGTGGCGCCAAGCGTATAGGCCGCCTCGACGAGGTCGCGCCGTGTCTGGCCGACGATGACGGCGACCATCAGGATGATCTGGAACACCGCACCGATGAAGATGACGAGCAGCTTCTGCGTCTCGCCGATGCCCGCCCAGAGGATGAGCAGCGGGATGAAGGCAGAGGCGGGCAGGTAGCGGGCGAAGGAAACGAAGGGTTCGAAGAAAGCCTCGACCGCCTTCCAGGCGCCCATGGCGATGCCGAGCGGCACGGCTATGACGGCGGCGAGCACGAAGCCGCCGCAGACGCGCCAGATGGTCATGCCGATGTCGTAGGAGAAGTTGTACTCCGTCATCAGGCTCCAGCCCTCCCGCACCATGCGGGCCGGGCTGGCGAGGAAGATCGGCGAGACGAAGCCGCCGAACGTCGCCAGCGACCAGCCGGCGACGAAGAGGACGAAGAAGAGGATGCCGAGCACGATCCGCTCGATGGCGGGCACCGGCTTCAGCGGCCGCAGATAGGCCGGGCGCCGGCGGCGCGCCGGTGCCGTGATGGGGACGGCGGCGGCCAGCGATGGTGTGTTCTGCTCGGTCATGATCCTCGACGATCCGGAGGCAGGCTTTCGCCTCGGCCTCTCGCACGGGTTCGCCCCCGCCGCAAGGCGAGGGCGCTTGTCCGGTGTGGGCGGGACGGCGGTGGACGGGGCGGCGGGTGCCGCCGCCGGCCGCTACTCCATCCAGCTCGTGTCGATCAGCGTCTCGGTGGCCGGGATCTGTTTGACGATTCCGATCTTCTCCAGCAGCGGGCCAGCCTTGGCATAGAAGTCCTGGATGCCGCCGGTCATGAAGGCCTTGTTGGCCGCGGCGTCCTGCCATTCGAGATAGCCCGCAGATTTGCCGAAGGCCTCGCCGGACTGCTTCACATCGGCGCCCATGATCTCGAAGGCCTTGTCCTTGTCGCTCTGGATCATGGCGAGCGCGTCGTAGTAGCTCTTGGCCAGCGCCTTCACCGCATCCGGGTTCGCCTCGATGAACTCGGGCGTGCAGCCGAAGGTGTCCATGACGATCGGATAGTCGAGCGTCGTCGCGATGATCTTGCCGGCATCGGGATTGTCGCGCACCGTCGAGAGATAGGGCTCGTAGGTCATCGCGGCGTCGTTCTGCCCGGCCACGAAGGCCTGCGCGGCGGCCGACGGCTCCAGGTTGACCACGGTCACGTCGTCCAGCGTCAGGCCGTTCTCGTTGAGCATCCATGCCAGAACGAAATAGGGCGAGGTGCCGGGCGCCGAGGCCGCGACGGTCTTGCCCTTGAGGTCGGCGATCGAGGCGATGTCGTTGCGCACGGCCATGCCGTCGGCGCCGTAGGACATGTCGAGCTGGAACAACTGCTTGATCGGCACGCCGGCGGCGTTCCAGATCATGAAGGTCTCGACCGTCGTCGCCGCGCACTGGATGTCGCCCGAGGCGATGGCGAGGTGGCGGTCCTTCTGCGGGATCTTCTTGATCTCCACGTCGAGGCCGTTCTTCTCGAACAGCCCCGCCTCCTTGGCGAGCGTCAGCGGCGCGAAGCCGGTCCAGCCGCTCATGCCGATGGCGACGGAGGTGTTCTGGGCCTGCGCGGCGCTGGCCGCCAGGCAAAGGGCTGCGGCGGCGAGTATCGTTCTTGTGTTCATCGTCCCACTCCGAAGGTTCGGCCGGTTGGCTCCGGCCCGGACCCCGATGGCAGCACAGGCGAGAGACGGGTGTCAATCAAAGATCGACACCCGCTCGCTCGGTCCGTGTGTGCTGCACGCGAACGGTGCAGCCTCGGCCGCCGGGCGTCTCAGCCCGGCCGGTATTCGAAGCCGTCGAAATCGGCGGCCTTCCCCCGGCCACTGGTGTCGAAGGCGGCCATGCCGACGAAGGCGCCGGTGAAGGAGGCGTGTTCGCCGCGCCCGCCTTCGTCGGAGATCAGGCTGGCGTCGAGCACCTCGCCGATCCCGGTCCAGTCGCCGCTGGCGAGGCGGTAGCGGAAGCGCAGCTCCGCGCCGCGCGCCTCCGCGGAGAGCCCGACGGGACCGTCCTCGCCGATTGCCAGCGGCTCCTCCAGACCGAAGGTGAGGCGGCCGTTCTGCCAGTCGCCGAGGCAGGACATGACCTGCAGCACGCGGCCCTTGCCCGGATGCCAGGTGACGGCGAGGAAGTGGAACTTGTGGCGATTGTAGTAGTGCACGAGGCCGGCGGCCTGCTGGTAGGTCTCGGGCGCGAAATCGATGACCGTTTCGGCGTCGAAGTCCCAGTCTTCCTGCCGCCGCGCCACCAGCGCCTGCTCGAACCAGCTGCCGATGGACTCGCGGCCGAAGAGCCTGAGGTGCCCCGGCCGCTGCGACAGCGAGAACAGCCGATCGGGCAGCGGCGTGCGCAGCCACTGGAAATCGAGCGGCAGCGCCGGCCCGTCGAAATCGGTGCGGACCGGCTCCGGCGGGCGCGGCGCGGGGGCGCCGGCGGGCGCTTCGACCTCGAGGGCTGGAACCGGGCCGCCATGGGCGAGCCTGAGCCAGCCGTCTTCGCCCCAGATGCATTTCTGGATCGCCGTCTCGCGGCCGAGCGGCGAGCGCCGGGTGCCGGGAAGCGGTCGCGAGCACAGATGGGTGTGGTAGACGGTGCCGTCGGCCATCTCGACGATCTGGCCGTGCCCGTCCCGCTGCAGCGGCGCGTCGGGCGCGTCCTTGGCGGTGATGAGATGGGTGTCCGGGTGGAGCTCGTACGGGCCCTCGATCCTGCGCGAGCGCGCCATGGTGACGGCATGGTCATAGCCGGTGCCACCTTCGGCGGTGGTGAGATAGTACCAGCCGTTGCGCTTGAAGAGGTGCGGCCCCTCGACCAGCCCGTGCGCGCTGCCGGGGAAGATGTTGCGGATCGGCCCGACAAGCGTTCCGGTCGCCGCGTCATACTCCTGCAAGAGGATGCCGTCGAAGGACGGATGCTTCGGGCTGCCGCCGACGCCGGTCGAGACGTGGCACCACTGCATGTTGAGGAACCACTTGCGGCCGTCGTCGTCGTGGAACAGCGAGGGGTCGAAGCCGCTCGAATTGACGTAGACCGGGTCCGACCAGGGCCCCTCGATCGACGGCGCGGTGACGATGGAGTTGTGCGCGTCCTTGAAGTTGCCCTCCAGCCGCTTCACGTCGGTGTAGACCAGCCAGAACAGCCCGTCGGCATGGCTGAGGCAGGGCGCCCAGATACCACCCGAATCCGGGTTGCCGCGCATGTCGAGCTGGCTCGCGCGGGTGAGCGGCCGCGTGACCAGGCGCCAGTTCACGAGGTCGGTCGAGTGGTGGATCTGCACGCCCGGATACCACTCGAAGGTGGAGGTGGCGATGTAGATGTCCTTGCCGACGCGGCAGATCGACGGATCCGGGTTGAAGCCCGGCAGGATCGGGTTGCGGATCATGGGATGGCTTCTCCTCCAGAAGGCCGGCTGCTCGCCTGTAACGTTACAGAAATACGCCGATAAAAGAAAAGGGGGCTTCGGCGGCGTGCTACTTCCGCGCCGGCCCCTGTCGCTCCGCAGATGCAGCCCAGAGGTTGATGTCGCCCTCGCGGGCGTACAGGTCGATCTCGGCCAGTTCCGCCTCGCTGAAATGCGGGTTCTTCAGCGCGCCCACGCTGTCCTCCACCTGCTCTGGTCGGCTGGCGCCGATCAGGGCCGTCGTCACGCGGGCTCCCGAGCCTTGGGCGCGCAGCACCCAGGCGATCGCCATCTGCGCCAGCGTCTGGCCGCGCCGTCTGGCGATGGCATCGAGCGCGCGGATGTTCTCGATGGTGCGCTCGTTGAGGAAGGCCTGACGCAGCGACTTGCCCTGCGTCGCCCGGCTGCCCTCGGGAATGCCGTCGAGATATTTCGACGTCAGCATGCCCTGCGCCAGCGGGGAGAACACGATCGTGCCGATGCCGAGTTCGGCGACGGTGTCGAGCAGGCCGTCCTCCTCCACCCAGCGGTTGATCATCGAATAGCTCGGCTGGTGGATCAGGCAGGGCGTGCCGAGATCCTGCAGGATCGCGGCCGCCTCGCGGGTGCGCTGCGAATTGTAGGAGGAGATGCCGGCATAGAGCGCCTTGCCGGACCGCACCGCCTGGTCGAGCGCGCCCATGGTCTCCTCCAGCGGCGTCTCGGGGTCGAAGCGGTGCGAATAGAAGATGTCGACATGGTCGAGGCCGAGCCGTTTCAGGCTCTGGTCGAGCGAGGAGAGCAGGTACTTGCGGCTGCCCCATTCGCCGTAGGGACCCGGCCACATGCCGTAGCCGGCCTTGGTGGAGATCACCATCTCGTCGCGATAGCCGGCGAAGTCGGTGCGCAGGATCTCGCCGAAGGCCGTCTCGGCGGCGCCGGGCGGCGGGCCGTAATTGTTGGCGAGATCGAAATGCGTGATGCCGAGATCGAAGGCCTTGCGGCAGATCGCCCGCTTGGTGCGGTGCGGCGTGTCCTCGCCGAAATTGTGCCAGAGCCCGAGCGACAGCGCCGGCAGCTTCAGCCCTGACCGGCCGCAGCGGTTGTAGGTCATCGTCTCGTAGCGGTCGTCCGCCGGTGTCCACTGGGCCATGCGGCCTCCCCCTCGTTCCTGACGTGTGGCTGTTCCTGGCGCTCAGGCGCCCCACGGTCCGTGATGCGCGCCCGGCCGGTCGATCCGCTCGAAGCCGTGCGCGCCGAAGAAGTCGCGCTGCGCCTGCACGAGGTTCGCCGTGCCGCGCCCGGTGCGGTAGGCGTCGAAATAGGCGAGTGCAGCCGATAGCGCCGGCACCGGGATGCCGGCGAGTGCTGCCCGCGCCACGGTGCGGCGAAGCGCAGGCACCGCCTCCGTCATCAGGTCGACGAAGCGCGGCGCCGCCATCAGGTTGCCCGGGGGCGCGCCTTCGAAGGCCTCCGCGATCGTGTCCAGGAACTGCGAGCGGATGATGCAGCCGGCGCGCCAGATCCGCGCGATGGTGGCCATCGGCAAGCCCCAGTCGAACTCCTTCGACGCAGCCTCCATTACGGCGAAGCCCTGCGCATAGGCCGCGATCTTGCCCGCGAGGAGCGCGAGTTCGAGGTCGGCGACCGCCTCTCGGACGATCGCCCGCTCGAAGCCGGTCGTCGGCGTGCCGTAGAGGGACTCCGCCGCCGCACGCTCGTCCTTCAGTGCCGACAATCCCCGCGCGGCCACCGCGGCCTCGATCGCGGTCGCCGGCACGCCCATCATCTGCGCCTCGATCACCGACCAGCGGCCGGTGCCCTTCTGCCCGGCGCTGTCCACGATCACGTCGACCATCGGCCGCCCGGTCTCGGGATCGGCCGCTGCCAGAACCTTTGCCGTGATCTCGATCAGGTAGGATTCCAGACGGCCGCCGTTCCACTGCTCGAACAGCCGCGCCATGGCCGCCGTGTCGAGCCGCGCGCCGTCGCGCAGGATGCCGTAAATCTCGGCGATCATCTGCATGTCGGCATATTCGATGCCGTTGTGGATGGTCTTGACGAAATGCCCGGCGCCGTTGCGGCCGAGCCAGGCCACGCAGGGCTCGTCCCGGTATCTCGCGGATATCGCGGTCAGAACGTCCCTGACGCGCAGCCAGGAAGCCTGCGTGCCGCCGACCATGATGGAGGGCCCGTGGCGCGCCCCTTCCTCGCCGCCCGAGACGCCCATGCCGATGAAGGTCAGGCTCGATCCTTCGAGTTCGGCGAAGCGCCGCATCGTGTCGCGGAAGTTGGCGTTGCCCGCGTCTATCACGATGTCGTCGGCCGACAGCAGCGGCCGCAGCGCCGCGATCTGTTCGTCGACGGCAGCGCCGGCCTGCACCATCAGGATGATCGGCCGCGGCGGCCGGATCGCGGCGACGAGGTCCTCGAGGGTCTCGCATGGCACGATGCGGTCGGAGAGCGCGCCGGCGGTCGCGGCGAAGCTGCGCGTCTTCTCCGCCGTGCGGTTCCAGACCGCGATGCGGTAGCCGTGCTCCGCGATGTTGAGGGCCAGGTTCGAGCCCATGACGCCGAGCCCGATCAGTCCGATTTCCGCCTGCTGCATGGTGCGTGTGTGGTCCGGGAGTGGAGGGAGGACGGGCGAGAGAGCGAAATGATGGACCGGTATCGGAACGCGGTCAACGCATCCGGCCGAGCTTGCTGCCGGTCTGTTCGCATTCGCCGATCTCGACGTCCAGTCGGATGTCGAGCGCCTGCGTCACGCGCAGCAGGGTCGACAGCTTGGGATCGCCCTCGCGGCTCAGCGCCCGGTAGAGCGCCTCCCGGGCGAGGCCGGACCGCCGCGCCACCTCGGTCATCCCGCGCGCCCGCGCGATGATGCCAAGCGCATGGGCGATCTCCGCCGGGGAACCGTCCGCGAAGGCACGCGCGAGCAGCCGTGCATGCGCCGGCTCGCCGATCCCGCGTCCCGCGCTCGCTGCTGCCTCGGCCCTCGCAGGCATGTCGTCTCTTCCCGGACTGGAGTGCTGGTCTGCGCCGGCCCCATACAGCCGGGACCCTCGCCGCAATTCCCGCAAGCTCCGCCGCTTCCCGCGAGGTCAGGCAGATGCCAGACCTCGTCGGCCGCGACGGTGTTTGCGGTTGCTGCTCTTCCAAATTCCCTGGCTCCCCCATTGTTCCGCCACGATGCGGTCATGAAGTCTGCGGGAGGAAGTCCTGGCGGGCCGGCGTGAAGCTGTCGACCAGCAGGCCGGGCTCCAGCGCCCGCACCCCGTGTACCGCGCTCGACGGCACGATGAAGCTCTGGCCCTTGGACAGAACCTCCGTCACGCCCGAGATCGTCACCTCGAAGCGGCCCTCGGCGACATAGGACGCCTGGATGTGCGGATGGTTGTGCAGCTTGCCGACCGCGTCCTTCTCGAAGGCGAATTCCACGATCATCAGCTGGTCGTTGTGGGTCAGGATGCGCCGCCGCACGCCTGGATCGGTCGGGGTCCACTGGTCTTCGGTCGGCCGGATGAAGAGTTCGCTGTCCATCGTCGTCTGTCTCCTATCGCGCCAGCCAGCCGCCATCGACCGGTATCACGGCGCCGTGGACGTAGGTTGCCGCATCGCTGGCGAGGAACACCGCCGTCCCGCCGATGTCGGACGCCTGGCCCCAGCGGCCGGCGGGGATGCGCTTCAGGATGTCCTCGCGGCGCACCGGGTCGGCGCGCAGTGCCTCGGTGTTGTTTGTCTCGATGTAGCCGGGCGCGATCGCGTTGACGTTGATGCCCTTCGCCGCCCATTCGTTGGCGAGCAGCTTCGTCAGGCCGGCCAGCCCACTCTTCGACGCGGTGTAGGAAGCGACCCGGATGCCGCCCTGGAAGGAGAGCAGTGACGCGACGTTGACGATACGCCCCGACCGTCCGGCGGCGAAGGACTTTCGCGCGAAGGCCTGGCAGAGCAGGAAGACGGACTTCAGATTGACGTCCATCACCGCGTCCCAGTCATCCTCCGAGAAGTCGACGGCATCGGCGCGCCGGATGATGCCGGCATTGTTGACCAGGATGTCGATCGGCCCGTGTGCGTCCCAGGCAGCGTCGAACGCCGCCGCGACGCGGCCCGTGTCGCCGAGGTCGGCGGAAATCTCCCGAAGCGTCCCGCCCGCGGCCTCCACCGCCGCCCGGGTGCCGGCCATCGAGGATCGCCCGACCGCCAGGATTTCCGCGCCGGCCTCGGCCAGCGAGATCGCGATGCCCTGGCCGATGCCGGTGTTGGCGCCCGTCACCATGGCCCGGCGCCCCGTCAGGTCGAAGACGTTCTTCAACGAAGGTCTCCCATGCCGACGGGATCGACGTCGGTGTAGTCGACATTGTCGCCGGCCATCGCCCAGATGAAGGCGTAGTTCGACGTTCCGGCGCCCGAATGGATCGACCAGCCCGGCGACAGGATCGCCTCCTCGTTGCGCACCACGAGGTGGCGTGTCTCGTCCGGCTCGCCCATGAAGTGGAAGACGCAGGCATTCTCCGCCAGGCCGAAATAGAGATAGGCCTCCGAGCGCCGGTCGTGCACGTGGCAGGGCATGGTGTTCCAGACCGAGCCGGTCGCGAGCTGAGTCATGCCGACGACGAGCTGGCAGGTCCTTGCGCCCTCCGGATGCACGAACTGGAAGATCGAGCGCTCGTTGGACGTCTCGCGGCTGCCGAGGTCTAGCCGCTTGGCGTCGCCGATCTGGATCGTCCGCGTCGGGTGAGCCTGGTGCGCCGGCGCGCTGAGCAGATAGTATTTGGCGGGATCATTCGCATCGTCGGAGGCGAAGGCCACGTCCTGCGCGCCCATGCCGACATAGATCATGTCGCGCGCGCCGAGCACGAAACGCTCACCCTCGACGGTGACCGCGCCGGCACCGCCGATGTTGACGGCGATCAGCTCGCGCCGGTCGAGGAAGGCCTTGGTGCCGGTCGGCTTGATCGCCTCCAGCGCGAGCGGCGCGTCCGTGGGCAGGGCGCCGCCGACGATCATCCGGTCGTAATGCGTGTAGGTCAGCGACACGAGGCCGGGCCTGAACAGGTCGGGGATGTGGAAATTGTGCCGCAGCTCGTCGGTGCCCATGGCGGCGCCAGTGGCGGGGTCGATCGCGAAACGCGACGAAAACTCGGTGTTGCGGAGGGACTGTGTCATGAACTCTCTCGTGCTGGCCGCGTCGCGTGCGTCACGACCGGTGGGGGCGGGAGGCGGAGGCGATGGACGCCGGATCGAAGCCGGCGAGACGCTCCCGGTAGCGTTGCTGGCTGGCGGTCAGGTGCGCGCGCATCGCGTCGCGGGCCGCCTGGCCATCTCCGGCGGAGATGGCCTTGATGATCTTCCAGTGCTCGCGCTGCAGCCCCACCTGGTACTCCACCGTCAGCACGCTTTCGGTGCCCCAGGGCGAGGCGACGTCGCAGGGGATGGTTCGGCTGCCGAGCGCGTCCAGCACCTCGACGTAGAAGGGATTGTTGGTGGCCGCCGCAATGGCGCGATGGATGGCGAAATCCGACTTGCCGGTCGCTTGCCGCGCACCGAGCTGCCGGTCGAAATCCGCATAGGCCTCGTAGATCCGGGCCTCCTGGGCGCTGTTGCGGCGTTGCGCGGCGAGCCCGGCGGACTCGATCTCGATGCCCATGCGCACTTCCAGCACGTTGAGCGCGTGGCTGATCTTGTTGCCGACCTCGGCCGAGATCAGGCTGAAGGCGCTGGCCGGCTGCTCGACGACGAACACGCCGGCGCCCTGGCGCGGCTCCACCAGGCCGTCGGCGGCGAGCGCGGCGATCGCCTCGCGCACCACGGTGCGGCTGACGCCGTAGGTTTCCGTCAGGCGGCTCTCGGTCGGCAGCTTCTGGCCGGGGACGAGCGCGCCCGTGATGAGCTGCTGGCGCAGCTCGGCCACCACCCGGTCGGCGAGCTTCGGCCGGCGTTCCGGCCGGACCTCCTGGAGGATGGGCTCGCTCATCGCCCCCTCACCTGAACGCGCCCGGCAGCCAGAGCGACAGTGCCGGGACGTAGGTGACGAGCCCGAGCACGACGAGGCCGGCGCCATAGAACGGCCAGATCGACCGCATCGCCGTCCAGACGCTGATCTTGCCCACCGCGCAGGCGACGAACTGCACCGCCCCGACAGGCGGCGTGTTGAGCCCGATGCCGAGGTTGAGGATCAGGATGACGCCGAAATGCACCGGATCGATGCCGTAGGCCTGCGCCACCGGCAGGAAGATCGGCGTGACGATGATGATCGTCGGGCCCATGTCCATGAAGGTGCCGAGGACGAGCAGGATCAGGTTGAGCAGCAGCAGGATGACCAGCGGGTTGTCGGACACCGCGTTCATCGACGCGACCAGTGCGGCAGGCACCCGCAGGAAGGCCATAAGCCAGGAGAAGGCGGCGGCCATGCCGATGATCACCAGCACCATCGCGGTGGTCCGCACCGCCCCCATCGTGGCGTGGACGAAGCCCTCCCAGGTCATCTGGCGGTAGACCAGCACGGTAACGAGGAGTGCATAGAGCACCGCGATGCAGGAACTCTCGGTGGCAGTGAACACGCCCGAGCGGACGCCGCCGAAGATGATGGCGATCAGGAGCAGGCCGGGCAGCGCCACAGCGAAGAGGTGCAGTGCCATTGCGAAGCCGGGGAAGGGCTCGGTCGGATAGCCGCGCCGCCGCGCCACGACATAGGCGGTCAGCATCAGCGCCAGCGCCAGCAGCATCCCGGGGATGATGCCCGCGGTGAACAGGTCCGCGATGGATATCTGGCCGCCGGCCGAGATCGAATAGATGATCATGTTGTGCGAGGGCGGGATGAGCAGCGCGATCAGGGCCGACATGGAGGTGACGTTGACGGCGTAGTCGGCGCCGTAGCCGCGGGCCTTCATCTGCGGGATCATCAGCCCGCCCACCGCGGCCGCCTCGGCGACCGCCGATCCGGAGATGCCGCCGAAAAGCGTTGCCGTCACGATGTTGACCTGGCCGAGACCGCCGCGCACGTGGCCGATCAGCGAGGCCGCGAAGGCGACGATCTTCTGCGCGATGCCGCCGCGCACCATCAGGTCACCCGCATAGATGAAGAAGGGGATGGCGAGCAGCGAAAAGACACTCATGCCGGAATTCAGGCGCTGGAAGACGACCAGCGGCGGCAGGCCCATGTAGAGCACGGTCGCGAAGCTGGCTACGCCGAGGCAGAAGGCGATCGGCGTGCCGGTCAGCATCAGCGTGGCGAAGACGCCGAAGAGGATCCACAGTTCCATCGTCTCAGGCCCTGGTGCTTGCGGGAATGTCGGCGTTGTCGATCTCGGCGGCGACCTCGGCCGGTAGCTCGTCGACGTCGTCCAGCGGCACGCCGGCCAGCCGCTTCACGATGCGCTCGGCCGCGAAGATGACGATCAGGATGCCGCCGCCGACGACCGGGAAATAGTCGTGCGCCCCGGTGATACCGAGGGAGGGCAGGGTGGTGTTCCAGGTCAGCGCCACGAGCTGCGAGCCGTACCAGACCATGCCGATGCCGAAGGACAGGATGACGACGTCCGAGATCATGCGCAGCACGCGCTTGCCGCCCTTCGGCAGCACGTAGAGCAGCACGTCGAAACCGAGGTGGAAGTTCTCGCGCACGCCGACGGCCGCGCCGAGGAAGATGAACCAGCTCATGACCATGACGGCGCCCGGTTCGGTCCAGCTGGGCGAATCGTTGAGCACGTAGCGGCAGAAGACCTGCCAGGCGACGAAGGCGGTCATGGCGACCAGTCCGGCGCCGGCGGTCCAGAGCGCGGCCTGGCTGAGCAGGCCGAGGAGGCGGGCTATCCCTGCCAGTCTGTTGTCGGATGAAGCGGACACAGCGGCCCCCATGGATGCGGAAATGCCCCGCCAGGCCTTGTGCCGGGCGGGGACGGCGGTTCCGGCCTACTTCGTGGCCTTGACGTCCTCGACCATCTTCTGCAGCACCGGATCGGTGACGTGCTTGGCGTAGACGGGCGCCATGGCGTCGATGAAGCCCTGCTTCTCCGGCATCGTGATCATGGAGCCGGCTGCGATGACCTTGGCCTTCGACTTCTCAACGCTCGCCGTCCACAGCTCGCGCTGCTTGGCGACGCTCTCCTTGGCGGCTTCCTTGAAGATCGCCTGGTCTTGCGGCGTCAGCTTGTCCCAGGCGGCCTTGTTCATCACGAAGACCTCGGGAAGGATGGTGTGCTCGTCGAGCGAGTAGTGCTTGGCCACCTCGAAGTGCTTGGCGGTGTCGTAGCTCGGATAGTTGTTCTCGGCGCCGTCGATGACGCCCGTCTCGATGCCGGAATAGACCTCGCCATAGGGCATCGGCGTGGCGTTGGCGCCGAGAGCCGCGACCATGTCGACGAAGATGTCGGACTGGATGACACGGAACTTCATGCCAGCCAGGTCGGCCACCGAATTGATCGGCTTCTTGGAGTTGTAGAAGGAACGCGCGCCTGCGTCGTAGAAGGCGAGTGCCACCAGGCCGGCCGGCTCGAAGGCAGCCTTGATCTGGTCACCGATCGGGCCGTCCATGACCTTGTGCATGTGGTCTTCCGAACGGAAGATGTAGGGCAGCGCCGGAACGATGCTTTCCTTCACGGTGCCGTTGAAGGGCGCCATCGAGACGCGGTTGAGCTCGATGACGCCGGAGCGCACCTGCTCGATCGTGTCCTTCTCCTGGCCGAGCTGTGCGGAGTGGTAGACCTCCACCGCGTAGCGGCCGTTGGTGCGCTGCTTGACCAGTTCGCCGAAGTACTTGACACCCTCGACGGTCGGGTAGCCGTCCGGGTGGGTGTCGGACGACTTCAGCACCACCTGGGCATAGGCCGCGCCGAGCATGGCGACGGAGAAGGCCGCCGCAGCGGTCAGTGTCCTCATCAGGTTCATGGTTTCCTCCCTGTTTCCTGACATTTCCTCAGAGCCGGTAGGCGGTCTTCGCCAGCCGGTATGCGAGATCGTGCGCGAGTTCGGCCGCCTCCTCCTCCACGAGCAGGCCCGCGCGGACCTGTTCGGCGAGGAAGCCGCAGTCCACCCGCCGCGCCACGTCGTGTCGCGCCGGGATGGACGGGAAGGCTCGCGTGTCGTCGTTGAAGCCGACGGTGTTGTAGAAGCCGGCGGTTTCGGTGGCGGCGGCGCGGAAGCGCTTCATGCCCTCCACGCTGTCGAAGAACCACCAGGCCGGGCCGAGCCGCAGGCACGGGTAGACGCCGGCAAGCGGCGCGAGTTCGCGCGAATAGACGGTCTCGTCAAGCGTGAAGAGGATGATCGTCAGGCCGGTCTCCATGCCCACCACGTCGAGCATCGGCTTCAGCGAGTCGACATAGGAGGTGCGGCGCGGGATGTCGAAGCCCTTGTCGCGGCCGTGGCTGGCGAAGACCGATGCCGAATGGTTGCGCCAGGACCCGGCGTGGATCTGCATCACCATGCCGTCCTCAACGCTCATCCTGGCCATTTCCGTCAGCATCTGGGCGCGGAACAGGTTGGCATCGGCCGCACTTGCCCCGCCCCGAGCCACGCGGGCAAAGAGAGCGGCGGCCTCGGCAGGCGAAAGATTGGCGGTGTCGGCTGTCGGGTGTCCATGATCGGTCGCGGTGGCGCCGAGTTCGCGGAAGAAGGCCCGCCGGCGCCGGTGCGCCTCCAGGTAGCCGTTCCAGTCGCCGGTGTCGCAGCCGGTGATTTCGCCGAGCCGGACGAGATTGTCGGCGAAGCCCTCGAACTCGGGATCCACGACAGCGTCGGGCCGATAGGTGGTGATCACGCGGCCGGTCCAGTCGGCATCGCGGATCTGCCGGTGCCACTGCAGCGGGTCGAGCGCGCCTTCGGTGGTGGCGATGGTCTCGATGTTGAAACGCGCAAAAAGCGCACGGGGACGGTAGGCGTCGGTCGCCAGGCACTCGGCGATGCGGTCGTAGTAGACATCGGCGGTCTTGTCCGACAGACGGACCTCCATCCCGAAAAGGGTCTCGAAGGTGTGGTCCAGCCACAGCCGCGTCGGCGTGCCCCGGAACAGGTGATAGTTCGACGCGAACAGGCGCCAGATGGCGCGTCCGTCGGTCTGCGCCACGCGGCCGTCGGCGCGCGGCACGCCGAGCGCGTCGAGGCCGATGCCCTGGCTCACCAGCATGCGGAAGATGTAGTGGTCGGGAACGACGAGCAGTTGCGCCGGATCCGGAAAGGCCGCGTTCTCGGCGAACCAGCGCGGGTCCGTGTGGCCGTGCGGGCTGACGATCGGCAGATCGCGGACGCTTCCGTAGAGCGCGCGCGCCAGATCCCGTGCTGCGGAATCGAGCGGAAACAGCCGGTCGTCGTCGAGCAGCGCTGCCACCTGGCCTAGTCCTCCCTGGACCCTTGGGCGCCTGTTGCCGACGCCTCTGGCCGACTTGGTAAGGCAGGCTAAGGCAAGGTGTCAATACAAGTTTGAAAAGTCATATGATGAATTTTTCGCAGGCATCCCTGCTCCGCGCCGAGGGTCAAGCCGCCCCGCTTTTCGGTGCCCACAAGCTCATCCGGCCATGAGAATGAATCTCGCCGACAGGCAGGTGAGAGACCCGATGACTCTGTGTAGTATTTCGTGAGGACTCAAAGAGTGACCCGCAGCTTTGCCTCGAAGGGTATCGAAGGCCACAATCACGCTATAGCGAGCCGTCCCATCGAAACAATCGGAGCATCCCCGAAGAATGGGACATCGACTGAACGCCGCCGCGGCCATGATCGCGGCATCCCTCGCCTTGTCTTTCTCCACCGGAACCGCTTCCGCCCAGTGTGGCGCCGCGTCCTGGTATGCGCTGACGTCCAAGACCGCGTCGGGCGAGCGCATGAATCCTGCGGCCATGACCGCCGCCCACCGCTCCCTTCCCTTCGGCACCAAGATCAAGGTCGTGAACAAGGCCAACGGCAAGTCCGTCGTCGTGCGCATCAACGACCGCGGTCCTTTCGCGCGGGGCCGGGTGCTCGACCTGTCGAAGGCCGCCGCCCAGAAGCTCGGCTTCATCCGCGCCGGTCACACGCCGGTCTGCATCGCCAAGGTCAGCTGAACCGCCGCGCGGCCGTCTCGGCGATCGCTTCCGGAAGCGACAGGTTCCACTGGCGGCCGCAATAATCCCGGAAGTCGAAGCAGGGCAGGCCGGGGCAGACTTCGAATTCGAGGAGGTGGACGGTGTCGTCCGCCTCGACGCGAAAATCGGCCGAGAACACGTCGCGCAGACCCAGGTGCGCCATCAGCCTTTCGCAGAGGCCGCGGATGACGGCATCCGCGCCGGGCTGGCGGCTGGCCACGCTGACGATCTGCGGCTCGGCGTAGCGTCCGTCGGCCCGCGCCGCGCTGCCGGTGTCGCCGTAGAGCGCAAGACTGTCGGTCATCGTCTGGAAGTCGCCGCCTGAATCGACGAACACCACGCCCACCGCCTCCGGTCCGCAACCCGGCTCGACGGCCAGGAAGCTCGCCCGCACGTTCCGTCCCGGAACGTAGCGCTGGATGATCGCGTCGTCGCGGTAGTGGTCGTGGATGCGGCGGCTGATCTCCAGCGCCTCCTCCGGCGACCGGCAATGCGAATCCGGCCAGATCCCGATCTTGGCGCCGAGCCTGTTCGGCTTGACGAAGTAGCCGTTCTCGGCGGCGGGCGGCGGCACGATCCAGGTGCCATTGCGGGCGAGGCCGGCTTCGGGCGCGGGCATGCCGAGCGCCCGCAGCACGGCGCCGGATCTGAACTTGTCCTGGCACAGGCCGAACAGGGAATCGTCGGCGCCGAACACCGGCAGGCTGTCCAGCCGCGCCATGGCGGGCGCGGCGCCGCCGCGGAAATAGGCGATACCGTCGGTCAGCGTCCAGACCAGCGTCGTCTCCGGATCGCAGGCTCCCATCAGTCGCGGCAGGTCATCGAGCGCCAGCGGGACGAACCCCATTCCGCGGTGCCGGCATTCGGCCTCGATCGCGTCGAACTCGGGCGCAATGTCGGTCGCCTGCGCCAGATATGACGAAATCTCGAGCGCCCGCTGCGGCGGAAAGCCCTGCGCCGCGAGCCGCAGGCGGCAGGCCTGTTCGGGTTCGTAGACGAGTTTCAGGATCGGCGTCTTCCGCATGGAGCCCCCGGCGGGCGTGCCAGATGCCGCCCGAAGCCTTCGATATGTCTGTTCGGACGACCGGCCGCCCATGGCGGCGGGATCGGTCGGCGCAGACTATCGACAAAGCGCGCGAATGCGCAATTCCGGCGAGAGGGCCACAGCAAGAAAAACCATCTTCCACCGCGGGCACCGTGACCCGCGACGGTCAGGAAAGCGCTACGCGCGGGTCGAACCGGCCACGCATCGGCAGGTCGAGCAGGAAGGTCCGGCCGGCCAGCGGCTCGCGGGCAAGGTCCCGGCCGCGGGCGGCGGAGGTGACGATCATCCGCTCCGCCTTCGGGCCGGCGAAGGCAGGGCAGGTCGACTGGCTCGCGGGCAGGGCGATGGACTTCAGCCGCTCGCCGCGCGGGCTCCAGGCGTCGACCGCGCCGCCCGCCCAGCGGGCGTTCCACAACACGCCGTCGGCATCGACCACGGACCCGTCGACGTAGCCCTCCCGGCCGCGCCAGTCGACGAAGACCTCCGGTTCGCCGAGCGGCAGGCCGCTGACCGGATCACAGGACACCTTCATCAGCAGGCCCGTCGGCGTGTCGGTGAAATAGGCGATCGTCCCGTCCGGCGAGAAGCAGATCGAGTTCGGCACGGTGATGTCGCCGTAGAGCTTGCGCAACTCGCCCTTGAAGAACCAGTATATGGCGCCTGCGGCCTTCTCCTCGCGCTTCGACATGGTGCCGATCCAGAACGCGCCGCCGGGATGAACCCTCGAATCGTTCGATCGCGTCGTCTTGTCCCCGGCCTCGAGCGGCGTGTGCAGCGTCAGCGTGCCGCTCTCCGCATCGCGCAGATGGAGCCCGTCTTCCGCGACGATCAGCTGGCGCCGCTCGTCGACGAAGCCGATCGCGCTGGCCATGAAGGGCAGGGCGTGGACCACGGTCCGGCCGTCCGGAAAGGCTCTCTCCAGCAGCCTGCAGCCCTCGATGTCGAACCAGAACAGCTTGCCGCTCGCCGGATCGTAGGACGGTCCCTCGCCCAGCGTGCAGCCAATGTCGCACAGCACCGTGTAGCCGCCGTCTTCCATGGATCCGTCTCTCCTCCCGACAGTGTTCTCTTTGCCGCCCGCCGTCCCCGTCGCCGTTCAGACGCTCCCGGCATCGACGATCAGGGTCTGCGCCGTCATCGCCCGCGAGGCTTCCGAAGCGAGGAACAGGCAAGGTCCGACCATGTCCTCCGGCTGGATCTCGATCTTCAGGCACTGGCGGTCGATATGGGCTTTCAGCGCCTCCTCCGTCACCCAGAGCGCCCGCTGGCGCTCCGTCAGCACCCAGCCCGGCGCGATGGCGTTGACGCGGATGCCGAACGGGCCGAGCGCGCCGGCCAGTCCCTTGGTCAGGCCGACGACCCCGCCTTTCGCGGCCGTGTAGGAGGGGAAGCCGCCGCCATTGATCATGAAGGCGGTCGAGGTGAAGTTGACGATCGCACCCCGGCCGACAGCCTTCATGCCCGGCGTCACCGCCTGCACCGCAAAGAACTGGTGGCGCAGGTTGATCGCCTGGTTCTCGTCCCAGAACTCCGGCGTCACGTCTTCGATCGCGTGGCGGGTGTCGAGCGCGGCATTGTTGACCAGAACCCCGACCGGCCCGTTCTGGTGCCCGGCCATGTCGGCCGCTTCGCGCAATGCGCCGGGATCGCGCAGATCGGCGTGCAGGAACAGCGCCTCGCGACCGGTCTCCGCCTCCAGGCGACGGCAGAGGTCGCGGCTGGCGCGGTCGGCGATGTCGATGAAGGCGACGCGAGCGCCCTGCCGCAGGAAGCCCTCCGTGAGGCAGGCGCCGATGCCCGTGCCGCCGCCGGTGATCAGGACCGATGCGTCAGCCAGGTCCGGAAAGCGCAGGTCCACCGTCATGCCGGCCTCCTCTTGCCCGCTTGCCTCTCTTCGTATGGGAGATTGTGTGCGGGCCGGCAAGACCCCGCACGACGACCGGGCCGCGCGAGGTGCCGGAATCCTATGCTTGGGCCGTGCGGGCGCTGGCGGCGTAGCCGTGCACATGCGCCGCCGTCGCTTCGGCGCGCATCGGCCGGCCGAAGAAATAGCCCTGGCCCTTCTGGCAGCCGAAGAAGGCCAGCCGCGCGGCCTGCTCCTCGCATTCGATGCCTTCGGCGACGACGTCCTTTTCCAGCCCGTCGCACATCGCCAGGATGGCGCGCACGATATGCTGCGTCGGCTGGTCGGTCAGCATGGCGGCAACGAAGGACTGATCGATCTTGATCGTGTCGAAATGCAGCTGCCGCAGCCTTCCGAGGCTCGATTGCCCGGTTCCGAAATCGTCGAGCGCGATGTGGATGCCGGCTGCCCGAAGATCTTCGACGATCTTTTCGGCCGATGCCGGTTCGCACATCATGCCGGACTCGGTGATCTCGATCTGCAGGCGGTTCGGCGGCAGACCTGTCTCCTTCAGGATCGACAGCACCTGCTCGCTCGTGTTCTGGTCGACGAGTTGCGAGGGCGAGAGGTTGAAGGACAGGTAGACCTCCACCGGCCAGTCGACCGCGGCACGCGCGGCCTTGCGCAGCAGCACCTGCGAAAGCTGCCCGATGATGCCGCGTTCCTCGGCGATCGGGATGAACTCACCCGGCGAGACGACACCGAGGTCGCGGTCGGTCCAGCGCGCCAGCGCCTCGCAGCCGAGCACCCGCCGGGTCGAGAGGCTGACGATCGGCTGGAACCACGGCTCCACTTCGCCCGCCGCCACCGCCCGCCGCAGCGCCTGCTCGATCAGGGTGACGCGCCGCGCCTTCTCCTCGATCTCCTGCGAATAGACCACGACCTTCCCGCGCCCGGCGCGCTTGGCGTCGTAGAGCGCCGTCTCGGCCTTGCGGATCAGGTCCTCGGCACCTTCGGCGGCGGTGAAATAGAGTGCGCAGCCGATCGATGCCGACAGGCGCGCGCTGCGCTCGCCGAGATCGTAGGGCGCCGACAGCACCTCGATCAGGATCCGCGCCTGTTCGCCCGCCGCCGCCTCGCTGAACGTCAGCGGCAGCAGGAAACCGAATTCGTCGGCGCCAAGCCGCACGATGGTGCAGCGCGAATCGAGCGCCGCCCTCAGCCGCATCGCCGCCTGACGCAGGATCTCGTCGCCGGACGCCATGCCGAAGAGGTCGTTGACCGGCTTGAACCCGTCGAGGTCGACGATGCCGACGACGAACGGCGCCGGGTCCGATGCCCGGTCGGCGATGAGCCTGCGGATCTTCGCCAGGAAGCGCCGGGTGTTGCCGAGACCGGTGAGCATGTCCGTCAGGCCGACGTCCGACGCCTCCTCCGGTCTTTCGATGTCAAGCGCTGCCGTTCTCATCCGATCAGGAGCCATTCCGCGACTGCGACGCACCATGGACGAGAACCGTTTAGGAAGCGTGTAGCGGACAAGCCCCGGCGATCGTCGGCGCTGCGCATCGTGCTTCCCTTTGGGCCAGGGCTGCTTGCGCATTGGCATCCCTGCGGCTTTTGTCTACATGGCTCAGCCGAAGCCTGTCTCCGGAGGATGCTCCATGTCGCTCAGAATAGCCGTGCAGATGGACCACGTCGCAACCGTTTCGATCGCGGGCGACACCACGTTCGCGCTGTCGCTTGAAGCGCAGCGGCGCGGCCACGAGCTGTTCCACTATACCCCCGACAAGCTCTCGCTGCGCGACGGCAAGGCGTTCGCATGGGCCGAACCGATGCAGGTGCGCGACGTCCGCGGCGACCACTATTCGCTTGGCGAACAGCAGCGGCTCGACCTGACCGAGGTTGACGTTGTCCTGCTGCGCCAGGACCCGCCCTTCGACATGAACTACATCACCACCACGCACATCCTGGAGCGCATCCACCCGAAGACGCTGGTCGTCAACGACCCGGCCTGGGTGCGCAACAGCCCGGAGAAGATCTTCGTCACCGAGTTTCCGGATCTGATGCCGGAGACGCTGATCACCAAGGATCCGCGCGAGGTGGCCGCCTTCCGCAAGGAATTCGGCGACATCATCGTCAAGCCGCTCTACGGCAATGGCGGCGCCGGCATCTTCCACCTGGCCGAGGCCGACCGCAATCTCGCCTCGCTGCTCGAGATGTTCGGCCAGATGTTCCGCGAGCCCTACATCGTCCAGCGCTACCTGAAGGACGTGCGCAAGGGCGACAAGCGCATCATCCTGATCGACGGCGAGCCGGTGGGCGCCATCAACCGCGTGCCCTCCGAGACCGATTCGCGCTCCAACATGCATGTCGGCGGCCGCGCCGAGGCGACCGAGCTCACCAACCGCGAGCACGAGATCTGCGCCCGCATCGGCCCGTCGCTGCGCGAGCGCGGCTTCCTGCTGGTCGGCATCGACGTGATCGGTGGCTATCTCACCGAGATCAACGTCACCTCGCCGACCGGCGTGCGCGAGGTGCAGAAGTTCGGCGGCGCCGACATCGCGGCGCTGTTCTGGGACGCGGTGGAGGAGAAGGTCGGCTGACCGGCGGCCGCCAAAGGTAGTCATCGCCCGCGACAGGCCTAAGTCTGGTACGAGCCGCGGGTTTCGTCCCGTCGGTATCGACGAACCAGGACGGGATTGCAGGCGATGACGGTGCTGAAACGAGCCCTCCTGGCGGTCTGCATCATTTTCGCCGGTTCCTGGCTCGGTGCCGCGACGGCGCAGCAGGATGACGGCACGCGCCGCACCTTCGAGGTCGAGGCTCTGAACATCGGTCTCCTCCCGGCGCCGCAGATCGACCGCGAGACGCCGCAGGCGGCTGTGGAGAGTTTCCTCTTTCACAGCAGCGGCGGTGATTTCGACCGTGCCGCCCACCTGCTCGACCTTTCCAGGATCGATCCCGCCCGCCAGAGCGAGATCGGCCCGATGCTGGCCCGCCAGCTGGACGAGCTCATCGACCGCAAGGTCTGGATCGACTGGAACGAACTGCCCGACCGGCCCGACGGGCTCGACCCCAGCGCCGGCTCGAACGACCCCCTGGCGGGCGAACCACGCCGTTCCATCCGTCTGGCGCTGATCGACCTTGACGGGCGCCCCGTGCCGATCCGCCTCTCGCGCCTGAAGCCGCCGGACGGCGATCCGGTCTGGCTGTTCTCGGCGCAGACGGTGGACAATGTGCCCGCGCTCCACGCCAAGTATGGCGCGACCGCCTTCGAAAGGGGCCTGCCGGGATGGGCCAAGAGGACTGTCCTGGCCGGTCTGGCCCTGTGGGAGGTGGTGTTCCTGCCGCTGCTGCTCGCCACGGCGGCACTGCTGGGCTTCGGACTCTACCGCGCAGCGAAGGGGATCGGAAAGCGGCTGCAGCCGGGCGTGACTGGCGAACTCGCCGCCGCGCTTGCGGTTCCGCTCTCGCTGATCGCGTCCGGCGCGCTGGCGTTGTCGGCGACCGGAACGCTCTTCGTCTTTTCGGTGTCGATCGACACCTTCGTGAAGCCGCTGCTCCTGTTCCTGCTGCTCGGCGGCGCGCTCCTGATCCTGGTCCGCATCATCGACGTGGTGATCGAGCATGGCCTGACCGAGGACGTGGCCGACCTCGAGAAGCCGGACAACGAATCGACGCGCGACTTCCAGACCAATCTCTCCGCGTTCCGGCGGATCGGCCTCGTCATCGTGCTGATCTTCTTCATCGGCCTTGTCTTCACCCAGATGAACCTGCTCGCCACGACGGGGTTGGCGCTGGTCGGATCGGCTGGCATCCTGACGCTGGTGCTCGCCTTCGCCGCGCGCTCGGCGCTGAGCAACATCATGGCCAGCCTGCAGATCGCGCTCTCCAAGGCCGCCACGATCGGCGATTCGGTGCTGTTCGAGGGCCAGTGGTCCTATGTCGAGAAGATCAACTTCACCTTCGTCCAGCTGAAGACCTGGGACAACCGTCGGCTGATCGTGCCGGTGACCTACTTCGTTTCCGAGCCCTTCGAGAACTGGACCAAGCGGCCCGTCGCTGACCAAGGTCTTCGAGCTGCGGCTCAACCACATGGCCGACGTCGACGCCCTGCGGGACCGCTTCCGGACCTTCGTCGACGAGAACGACAAGGCGATGGACAAGGACAGCGCCAAGGTGCTGGTCATAGGGCAGGACGCCAGCGGCATGCTGGTCCGCTTCTATGCGACGGCCGCCGACCCGACCTCGGCCTGGTACATGCATTGCGAACTGCGAGAGGCGATGCTGCGGGCGGCCACCGACCTCGAGATCGGCGCACGCGAAGGCCGCCGCTTCCTCCCCGCCGAACGCGAGGTGAAGGTCGAAGACATCACCGAAGCCGCCGCGGCGCGCGGCCGTCAGCACGCAACGCCGGCAGAAGAAAAGCGCAGCTGATCTCGGCAACGAGAATGTTCACGCATTGTTCTTGCCGTCACGTCAAGCTTGTGCTTAGCTGATCTCCGGCATCGTCCTGGCGCGGCGGCGCCGTTGCTGTGCGGCAGGATCGAAAGAGGGGACCAGCATGGTTTCACGCGTGAGCACGGTTGCCTTCCAGGGCATCGAGGCGGTGCCGGTGGACGTTCAGGTGATGATCGCACCCGGCAAGGTCGGGATGCAGATGTTGAGGTGTATTAATTTGTTGCCGCTACATGGACTTTCGCTGTGAGGGAAACTGGACGGCTGCTAATCGAGCGAATTGGTTGGAGACGACGCAGTGTCACCGCTCGGTGCGTCGCCATAGCAACCTGAGAACGATTGTCCCCTCTTTGCAGCCAACTTAGCACTTCGCCAGTTTAGGAAATTGGAGCGGGTGCCAACTCTTCCCAAAGAATATAAGCGATTGACCGAGAAACGGTGTTCCATGCGCCGCCGTATGCGATCAGCATCTTTCCGGCAATCACGAGCCCGCGTGTTTCCATCGCTGTATCAAGCTCGCCGAGTTCAGCCCCTGACCGGGTATCTATTGCCACAACCCGGCCTTTGGAGTCGCAGGCGGCGATGACGTACTCTTTCAACGGTACAACCGAGATGTAGGATGCATCTCCGGGCACGGGAAGCAGGCGCACCGGGTTGCCATGTGCTGTATCCACAATCGCAACCAGCGCATCGCCGACGACGACTAGCTCCGTCTGATTGAGCTGGCACATGGCGCCGATAGGCTTGACGAAAGGAATTTCACGGTATTCATCCAAATCGGCACCATAGATACAAACGCCGTTCTCCCGCGCGACGACGATACGTCCGCCCATCGGAATTATGGACCTCACCCGCGATAGTCTTTCTCGCCGGTTGCGACGCTGCTCCTGCAACTTCTGCAAATAGTCAGGTGGCCCATGATAGTCTGGGCGGCCGCCTGGAAACCACCAGCGGTCGAGTTCACCGAAAGAATTAGCGGTGATCGCGGTTTCTACGCCCTCATAATGCTGAGCCGCTACGGCAAGGACATTGTCTCGATATCGCGATGTGCTCGTTCCTCCGCCCTTGAAACGAGGCGTCCAGACCGCAGGGCCGTTGCCCGTAGCCATCACTAGACGTCCGTCGGATAGTTCTGCCACCGAGTTCACAGTTCCTTGAGCATCAGTCGACTGGTTCGTCAGCTGGCCATTCGACGAAATGACGGTGACGCCCCCCCCGCGAACGAAAAAGGCAGCGCCACCGTTGGCCAGAGAAATGCCGCTTGTGATTGCCTTTGACGATGTACCGTTTCGGAGGGTGAGTTTGACTTCCGTAATTTCGCCGTCGTCGTTTAGGGCGTCCTGAATGAGAGCACCCACCACCTTCACGAATTTTGTGCCTGACTTGATGACGCTATCCAGCGACTTCACGATGGCCTCAGCGGAGCCAAACGATTCGTTGAGGCTCTCTGCGATGGCGCGCAAGTCAGACAGGACCCGGTCGGCCGTGGCTGTAAGAAACTGGACCGTCCCCTCGAACATCACGCGCGCATTCACCTTGACGTTGACCGCGAATGCGCTGGCGCTGAGGCGCCGTATCTGAACCCGGAGGTTCTTCATGACATTAAGGTTCACTCCATTAAGGATGTGGATGTTGATGTGCTTGTTTGTCACTGAGACATTGTTGATTACCTCATTCGACACATTGATGATGGTCTGCCCGACCGCACCCGTGGGGCTAATCTGAATTGGGCGCGTGTGCCGCTGCTCTTCGAGCACCCTATCCGCAGAAGCCACTAATGCACTTCGCGATTTCAGGTACGCCTCGGCGTCCACATAAAGGCGGTTCAAGGTATTGAGGAGTTGGGCGACCGAATGACGCCCATCCTCATCCATGTCGGCTACCTGTTCGACTACGGAATAGAGTGCTTCCCGGACAAGTATGATGCGGGCTAGATCATCGGCGTTGATGCTGTCCGGGTCTACCCCAAAGGTGTCACGCAAGCCCTCGAGTTCGGTGACGTCTATATGATCCTCGACGGGAAAATTGCCGGGGCTGGCGATGTGACGCCCAAGGTCTTCGGCGCTCTCATTTAGCCGTCGTAAGCGCTTATCTTCGTCCATCGGCTTCCCCGCTTCGCACGACTACTGGCGATTCGTGAAACCCCATATATATACGGGAAGTCGCAGCGCCGCTTGCAAAATAATGCTTCCGGGACGTGAGACAGTCCGCGATAGTGCTAATCTCGGTTGGGGGATGCCATTGCAACGTCAGCTCTCGGACGAACAAAACGTGGCGCATTGGCGGCTTTCTCAGTTCCGTCGACTATACGCGGTCGGTCCGCTCCCCCACCCTGTGAAAGTCGACCCCCTTTGATGCCAAGCGTTCGATGTTCACCACTAGGCGGGCCGAAATCCTCCCTCTCGTTTCAGCGTCTTTCCAACGCCTATCTGAATGATCCTCGCGCGATTGCGGATCATCAGCATCGACCGGGGCATCCGCTCCAGTGCGGCCACGAACGCCGCTAGCGCAACCCGCCAGTTACGGCCAGGCGCTCGGCCTCTATGAACAGATGCGGAGTTTGGCCGGTTCGCCGTTTTTCTCTTGTCCGTTGCGCAACCGATGGTGCCGCTGGACCAAAACGAGAGCCGCTTTGGCTGTAACATAAGCGGAACAGCAGCATCGGACCAGAAAAGCCGCCTGTTCTGTTCGAAACCGCTCGCGGTCAAAATGCGCTAAATTCATCTTCATAGCGAGAAGTATCTCGCAAGGCGATCTAAACAGAGCAGTCGCCAGCGCTTCCGCTGGGTCGCAAGATTTCGATAAAATTCGAATATTTACAGTAAGGATTGAGCAAGCCGCCTCCACCTAGCGTTTCAGTGTCAACTAATAAAGCTGGGAGGATTTTATGATCGTTGACCGACGGGGGCTAACTCGGTTCCGGTGCCGAATTCGAGTCCAAATCCGTGTGCGAAACAACTTGTATCAGGGGTACGCCCTCGACATTTCTGAAGAAGGAATGCGCATTTCGACGGATACCGTGGTGGACATTTGGACCGGCGACGATGTCGAGGTCGAGAGTGAAGAGCTTGGGATGATCATCGGCCGAACGCTTTGGCGTGAACCAGGAGAATTCGGGATCAAGTTCGAAGAGTCGACAAACACGGCCGCGAAGGTCAACCACATAAGGAAGTACTTTGGCCCGCCGATCGAGGATAGGACCCGTGCCGCTTAGTTCGCGTTTCCAGACATTAAATCGTGCTTGCGGGAGATCTGCCAATGAGGAAGTCGGCGACGATCGACGGAGGGGGGGGAGTGGTAAACCGTCGCCGACTTTGCCACTTTGGCTAGAGTGAACGTACCGGCCAACTTTCGGTTCCATCGGCGACGCCAACCAGCCTGTCTCCTTCTCTTCATCGATTGCTATCTACCGGCCCGCATGCCACCATAAACGATGGGCAAGCAACTGGATTGCAAACGGTGCGGCACCATCGCACTGGAAATTTCTGATGAGGTTGTGGAAAGCTCGCCAATTAGTTGCAGTAGCTGCGGAGCCTACATGGGCACGTGGGGCGACCTGCAGGACAATTTCGACAAGCAGGTAAACGTCGGTGCTTTCGATCTTGAGGACGGGAATATCCGGGAGCATTGATCGGCTGCGCATCTTGGTGTCGCCTGCTTCGCAACTCTGGGGACTACACCAATCGATGCACTTCGATCGCTAAGGCGACGACGGCAACTTTGCAGTGACCTACGCGGATGGTGACCCCTTTCGTCTTTGGCAGGGCGTTCGCGCGCCCCGCCATCAACGCCATGGTGGAAGCAGCCAAGCTCACAGCCTCATCTAGCGAGCCGAGTTGAACACCTTCGTCGTCAGGTTCCTCGCTGTCATGGAAGTCGAAGTAGAAGCGATTCATCATGGCGTCCGGCATATCTTTTTCGGGGCTTGCGTCCTCTGCTCAAACCTCAGGTGATTCAATTGTTCGCCGAATGATGGCGCAGCGGCGCTCTGCCGTCGTAGCCACGCACAGTGGCCGCCTTGCGCTTCACCTGCGCGTAGCGCTCGCTTCGGAGGCCAGGCGACCAATGCTGCACATGGCGTGATTTGCCGCGGGAGGGGCGTGCCTCCCGCGCACCGCGCCGCCACTCCCATGGCTCGACGAATCGCCCTGCCACATTCCTGCGGGGGTTGGTCTCGCTTCGACCTGATCCGCGGCATAGGCGCCGCGGCTGTACCGGGACCAGTCGGTAGCAGTCGCCGACGAAGCGGCGATAGCGATCCCATTAATCGGATTTCTGTTACATAGGAGCTTCGGCAAACTCTCTCGAAAGTTCGATGAATTCGCTCTCAACTTCTGACATTGGCGGTATCGTTCAAAGGTAGGTGTCGACAGCCTCTCGGATGCGGTTCATTCTATTTTGTCAATGTCGCTTCCTGAAGTGCGGCCGATAACGCTTTACGCGTAGGCGGAGGAGACGAGCTCGGTCTCCCAAACTGGGCCAATAGTGAGGGCTAGATCCAATGTACCGAGCTTCTTCAAGGTATCCCGCCACTTGGTTTCGCCATATACGGAGATGTATCGAGTCGCCGAATCTCGACTGTTGTCCCGAGACGATCGGCACCGTATCTGACGGGGCATGCCAGAAGCCGCAAAACCGCTTGCCTACTCATACATCCGGATGTCGACCGACATTCAGTTGAAGGGCGACAGCCTCCGACGCCAGCAAGAGGCTTCGATCCGATATGCCGAGCAGCATGGTCTGCAATTGGTTGAGGACTTCAAGCTCGAGGATATCGGCGTATCGGCATTCACCGGTGCCAATCGGTCGTCAGGTGCGCTTGGCCGATTTCTCGAACTGACCACCGACGGCCGAATTGCCAGCGGGTCGTACCTGCTGGTGGAGTCGCTCGATCGGATCAGCCGCCAGAAGATAATGGAATCCGTTCCGCTCTTCATGGAGATCATCAGACGCGGCATCAACATCGTCACCCTTTCGGACAACCACCTGTACCGCGCGGGAGAAACCGATCTCGGAGAGCTTGTCTACTCAATCGTCGTTCTGAGCCGCGCGTACGAAGAGTCCAAGACGAAGAGCATCCGCGTCGGCGCTGCCTGGGAGAACAAGCGGCGGAACATCGCCGACAAAAAGCTGACCAAGGTCTGCCCGGCATGGCTGCGACTGGCGGACGATCGCAAGAGCTTTGCCGTGATCGAGGACCGGGTGGAGGTGGTTCGCAGGATCTTTGAGGACGCGGAAAAGGGGATGGGCTCGTACGCCATCGCTCGCCGGCTAAACCTCGCATGTGTTCCAACGTTTTCGAAATCAAATGGATGGCACGAGTCGTATGTGACCAAGATCCTCACCAATCGGTCGGTCATAGGGGAGTTTCAGCCGCATCGGTACGACGACAGCGGGAACCGAATTCCACACGGGGAGCCGATCGCGGACTACTTTCCTGCCGTGGTGACAGAGGATCAGTTCCTCCGAATCCAAGCTGCGAGACGGGTGAGGCGCGTCGAGGGTGCTGGCCGAAAGGGACCGGAGTACCGGAACCTGTTCACCAAAATCGCCAAGTGCGAGTACTGCGGTTCCCCGATGCGTTTCGTCCACAAGGGGGTTCCACCCAAAGGTGGCCAGTATCTGAAGTGTACCAACGCCGTTCGCAACCTGGGATGCGAAACGAAAGGATGGAAGTATGCCGACTTCGAGGCATCGTTCCTCTACTTTGTACGGGAAATCGATCTGGCTGGTGTCCTCCAGGCCGCTGCTGACAAGTCGGAGCGTGATGCATTCGAGCAGAAGCTCTTGGCTCTGGACGAGAAAATCCGGGAATTGGAGGCGAAGCGGGATCGGATTTTCGATCTGCTGTCGGACCCTCAGTCGACGACGGACTACGTTCGGCGGCGGTTGGCCGAATGCGAGACAGAGCTGGGGCAGTGTGGAGACGAACGCGCTCACCTGGTCGAAAAACTTGCTGACCTGGCGCAGGTGCCTGAGATCGGTTCAGCGGAGCTGATCGACCTGATTTCCGATCTTCAGAAAACCAGCGGGGAAGATGCATTCGAAAAGCGCGCGATCGTCGCCAACCGCTTGCGGACTATGATCCGGTCGCTGACGCTTGCAGTCGAAGGGACACGGCCGAAGTTCAAGAAGGCGAAGGAACTGCTGACCACCGCCGATATCGACGTTCGGGAGCGGCAGGCGATCCTGGATCATATCGAGAAAACCAGCATTGAAGCTCGGCGGTACAATCGGACATTCACGGTCGAGCTGGCTGACGGGATCACACGCCGCGTCATTCTTCAGGATGATGATCCGACACACCTGGTGGCGGAGGTCACGAACCAGTCGGGAAATGTGACGGGTTCGGACCGAGGCAGAACGCTGGAAGACTTCTGACGAAGGGCCTCCGGCGATCAATAGTAGATGGTTCGGTTCCGGAAAATGAACATCAGCAGGTAGATCGGCAGCCAGAACAGCCCGGTGAAGATCGTCAGCAGGATGTGCATCCAGTGGGGGAAGCGGCGGAGCTGCTGAGAGCCATTGCTGGATGACGACGAGGTAGACGCCGCTGCGCTCGCTGCTCCTCCGCCGGCATTCATGAACACGTGCGGCCCGCCTTGCTGCTTCTTCAGCATCTCCAGCTCACGCATTTGAGGATCGAGGATTTCGCCGCAGTGTCGGCATTTCTTCGATTTTGCGCTGATCAGCTCCGCGCAATAGGGGCACTCGATCGGACCAACCGGACTCGCTTCCATCTGATACACCTCTGCCTTTCGGACGCGACGGCGTCACGCGGCAGAAGGGATAGCCGAGCCCCCAAAGCTGATCAACAAAAATCCGTAGTAAGATACGGATGTCAAAAAATAACACGGATCATAGTCGGTTCCGCGAGATTGGGGGGCAGCGCATTGATTTGCCATGTCCGCAGTCGACAAGTTCGGTGTGATTCTCCGGGAATTGAGGAAGCAGCGCGGCCTCACGCAGGAGGAACTCGCGAGCAAAACGGGGAGATCCGTCGACGCGGTATCGCAATGGGAACGAGGCTTGGCCTGGCCCAGCTTCGAAACGCTGATTCTTCTCGGGCGAGCCCTCGAAGTTCCCGTGAAGACTTTTTTCGAGATTGCGGAGGAGCGGTCACCTGATCGGGTGCGGATGGAAGCCGCTCTTTCGGCGCTAGTAGCGAAACTCCAAGATGACGATTTGAAAGTGGCGGTGGAACAGATTTCGGTGCTGACAAATCGAAAAAGGCGATAGAGTTTAGGGAGAGCGAGATCGGTTCCCCAAGCGGGAGCGAGGCAGGAACGATCCCAGTTCAATCTGATGCGGTGGAACATCGCGGGACTCCGCCACTTCAGACGGTAGCCAATAAGCTGCAGAAGCTTATGGAGGGGCCATTCGACGGACTTCTCGCCGTGGGGATTTTTTCTATGGCGGCATCTTCCGATTGAACTCCTGCCATTGCAATTCGCTGGCATCCAGATCCAAGTAGCGCAGGCGGAACAGATTCAGCCATTCATAATCGTCCCTGCGCGACGCGGCAGATCTCATGAGCCCGATAACCTCGGAGAGCTTCCACGAAAGCAGGGTTGAACTGCCATCAGCGGTCAAGTGCGTCCGATATCCGTCAATCGCGGAAACACACGCAGCGTCTAGCCCGTCTTATTCATGACGGCGTTTTCTCAAGGCTGGCGGATGTAGCATAAGCGGTTGATTTGGCGTAGGATTCGGTTGCTTAGGCCAATCCTGCCGACAACATCGCGCGAGCCACAC
>NZ_JAOAOQ010000010.1 GCF_030398385.1 Aquibium sp. ELW1220
CTTGTCGCGCTGCTCGACCGGCTCGGCGGCATCGACTGCCGGATGACCGGCCGCGACCGCGCGCCCGACCGGGCCGCCTGCAGCAGCGGCAGGCCTGCCTGCCGCGGCGCGCGTCTTGCCAGGGCCGGCGGCGACAGGGCCGGCTTCCCGCTGCCGCCGTTCCACGACACGTCCTGACGTGACCGCGCCGCTGCACCGAACCTCTCCCGGGTCCGACTGGCCGGGCGGCAGAGCCGCCTCCCGGCGCGCCGGCGCTGGCGGAAATACGGGAAATACGGGGACAGTTTACCGAATTCGGGACCGCTCCGGCCGAAACACCCGCGCCCGTCGCCCGAATTCGGTAAACTGTCCCCGCAATTCCCGGCGGTCAGCGGCGGCCGTATCCGCCGCTCGTCGGCGTCGTCACGATCACCGCCTCGCCGGCCTGAACCACCGTCTGGTCGCAGGCCTTCAGCGTCTCGACCGTGCCGTCGCGGCGCCGCACCTCGGTGCGGCCGACCTCGCCGTCGCCGCCGCCATCGAGGCCCTGCGGCGGGCGCCCGCGGTGGGAAGAAAGAATGGCGCATTCCATGGTCTCGAGGAAGCGGATGGTGCGGCGCGTGCCGTCGCCGGCGTTCCATTTGCCCCTGCCGCCGGAGCCTTCGCGGATATAAAAATCCTCCAGCATCACCGGGAAGCGCAGCTCGAGGATCTCGGGGTCGGTCAGCCGCGAATTGGTCATGTGGACATGGACGCCGGAGGTGCCCGCAAAGCCGCGGCCGTCGTTCATGCGCCCGGCCGGCGAGCCCGAGCAGATCGTCTCGTAATACTGGTAGGTGGCGTTGCCGAAGGTCAGGTTGTTCATCGTGCCTTGTGCATTGGCCAGCGCCCCCATCGCCCCGAACAGCGCGTTGGTGACGTGCTGCGAGGTTTCGACGTTGCCGGCCACCACCGCGGCCGGATAGGCGGGTCGCAGCATGCAGCCCTCGGGAATGACGATCTCGATCGGCCTGAGACACCCGGCATTCATCGGGATCTGGCCTTCCACCATGACGCGGAAGGCATAGAGCACGGCGGCGCGGGCCACAGGCTCCGGCGCGTTGAAATTGTTCTTCATCACCGGCGAGGTGCCGGTGAAGTCCACCTTCGCCGTGCGCGCGTCGCGGTCCACCGTGATCTTCACCTTGATCACCTGGCCGGTGTCGGTCGGGTATTCATAGTGCGATTCGTCCGGCAGCCGCTCCAGCACGCGGCGCACGCTCTCGGCGGCGTTGTCCTGGACGTGGCCCATATAGGCCTCCACCACCGGCAGCCCGAAATGCGCCACAATTTTCCTGAGCTCCGCCACGCCCTTCTCGTTGGCCGCGATCTGCGCCTTCAGGTCGGCGATGTTCTGGTGCGGGTTGCGCGCCGGCCAGGGATGGTCGGTCAGGAGATGATGCAGCTCCGCCTCGCGGAACCGGCCCCGTTCGACCATCCGGAAATTGTCGAACAGCACGCCTTCCTCGTCCACCGTGGTGGCGAGCGGCGTCATCGATCCCGGCGCGGTGCCGCCGACATCGGCATGATGCCCGCGCGAGGCGACCCAGAAGAGGATCCTCGGCGACTGGCCGATCTCCCCCCTTGTGGGGGAGATGCCCGGCAGGGCAGAGGGGGGCGCCGTAGGGCTCGAGGCATCGGGATGGTGGGCGGCTCCGCGCTCCTGAGAGGTCGGCGGGACAGCGCCCCCCTCTGGCCTGCCGGCCGGGGCGAGCCGCAGGTCTCGCCCGTCCTCCGGACCCCCCACACGGGGGGAGATCGGCAGCTCCACCGTCTCGAACACCGGCGTCACCACCGTGATATCCGGCAGGTGCGTGCCGCCATTGTAGGGCGCGTTCAGCGCGAACACGTCTCCCGGATGCACGTCGCCGGCGTTCAGCCGGATGACGGTCTCCACCGAGCGGTCCATCGAGCCGAGGTGGACGGGCATGTGCGGGGCGTTGGCCACCAGCGCGCCCTCGGCGTCGAAGACGGCGCAGGAGAAGTCGAGCCGCTCCTTGATGTTGACCGAATAGGCGGTGTTCTGCAGCGTCACGCCCATCTGCTCGGCGATCGACATGAAGAGGTTGTTGAAGACCTCGAGCATCACCGGGTCGGCCTCGGTTCCCAGCGCCGCCTGGCGCGCCTTGCGCTCCACCCGGCGCATCAGCACGTGGTCCTTGGCGGTGATCTCGGCGCGCCAGCCGGGCTCGATCACGATCGTCTGGTGGCTTTCGACGATAAGCGCCGGTCCGGAGACGGTCGCGCCCGGGAACAGGCTCTCGCGGCGGAACACGCCCGCCTCGCGCCATGCGCCCTCGCAGAAGATCGGCCGCGTCTCGGCCGTCTCGGCGACGCGGTCCTCCACCGGCAGGTCGGCCTCGTCGCGGCCGGAATCGCGCATGTCGATGCCTTCGACGCTGATCGCCTCGACGATCATGCCCTTGTTCTCGTAGACGAAGCCGAACTGCGCCTTGTGCGCGGCCTCGAAGGCGCGGATGGCGTTTTCGACCGAGAAGTCGTCGAAATCGACCGGCAGGGCCGTGTCGGTGCCGTCGTAGCGGACCTGCAGGATCGGCCGCCAGGCGATCTCGGCGTCGGCGATGCCCTGGCCGTTCAGCTCGGCATAGACCGCCTTGCGCAGGCCGTCGGCCAGCATGCGGATCTCGGGCAGCGTCGCCTGCGCCAGCGGCTTCAGGAGCGCGTGCTGGCGCGAGGCGTAAACGGCGGCAAGCCCGATGCCGTAGGCCGAGAGCAGGCCCGAGAAGGGGTGCACCAGCACCGCCTCCATGCCGAGCGCATCGGCCACCAGGCAGGCATGCTGCCCGCCGGCGCCGCCGAAGCAGTTCAGCAGGTACTCGGTCACGTCGTAGCCGCGCTGCACCGAGATCTTCTTTATCGCGTTGGCCATGTTCTCCACCGCGATGGTGACGAAGCCCTCGGCCACGGCTTCGGGCGAACGCCCGTCGCCGATGGCACGCGCCATGTCGGCGAAGCGTGCGCGCACCACGTCGCGGTCGAGCGGCTGGTCCTGGCCGGGGCCGAAGATCGCCGGGAAGAACTCCGGCTGCAGCTTGCCCAGCATCACGTTGGCGTCGGTGACGGCCAGAGGCCCGCCGCGTCGGTAGCAGGCGGGGCCGGGATTGGCGCCGGCCGAATCCGGGCCGGCCTGGAAGCGGCCGTCCTCGAAATGCAGCACCGAGCCGCCGCCCGCCGCTACCGTGTGGATGCGCATCATCGGCGCGCGCACGCGCACGCCCGCCACCTCGGTGTCGAAGGCGCGCTCGTATTCGCCGTCGTAATGGGCGACGTCGGTCGACGTGCCGCCCATGTCGAAGCCGATCACCTTGTCGAAGCCGGCCAGGCGCGCCGTCTCGACCATCCCGACCACGCCGCCGGCCGGACCCGACAGCAGCGCATCCTTGCCCTGGAACAGCTCGGCGGCGGTCAGCCCGCCCGACGACATCATGAACATCAGGTTCGGCTTTTGCGACTGGCCGATCTCCCCCCTCGTGGGGGAGATGCCCGGCAGGGCAGAGGGGGGCGTGACGGAATGAGAGGTCGCCCCGGATTCTTCCTCCACCGACGTTTCCGTCGGCGCCGAGACCGCCTCCGCCCCCAGCTCCGCCGCCACCCGGCTCACATACCGCGCCAGGATCGGCGACAGGTAGGCGTCGACGACGGCCGTGTCGCCGCGGCCGACGAGCTTGATCAGCGGCGAGGTCTGGTGGCTGACCGAGATCTGCGTGAAGCCGGCATGGTGGCAGAGGCTCGCGGCCATCAGTTCGTGATCCGGGTAGATCCACGAATGCATGAACACGACGGCGACGGCCTCGATGCCGTCGGCGCGCGCCTGCTCGATCAGCGGCTTCACGTCGTCGAGCCGCGGCATGGTCTCGACCGACCCGTCGGCGCGGACGCGCTCCTCGACCTCGATCACCCGCTCGTAGAGCTGCTCGGGCAGCACGATCTCCTTGGCGAAGATGTCGGGCCTTGCCTGGTAGGCGATCTTCAGCGCATCGCGAAAGCCCCTGGTGATGAGCAGCAGCACCCGGTCGCCCTTGCGCTCGAGCAGCGCGTTGGTGGCCACCGTCGTGCCCATCTTGACGTCGCCGATGCGGTGCGAGGGGATCGGCGCGCCGGCCGGCACGCCGAGCAGGTCGCGGATGCCCTGCACGGCGGCGTCGCGATAGGCCTCGGGATTTTCCGACAGCAGCTTGCGCGGATGGAGATTGCCGTCCGGATCGCGGCCGATGACGTCGGTGAAGGTGCCGCCGCGGTCGATCCAGAAATCCCACCTGCCGTCCATCCGCCGTCTCCTCCGGTCGCGTTTGAAGATTTGCGCGTTTCCGGCTATAAGGCAAACGGAGATAAAACGTCAACGAATTGTCGATATTTTGTCGATGAGCAGGAGGGTGGAGTGGCAGGCGACGGCAAGGTTCTCGGGCCGGTGGTCTCGGCGTCGCATCTGGCCGACGGCGCGATGCCGTCGCTGTCGGAGATGGAGTTCGCGATGACCATTCTCAACAATGCCTTCCAGCGCTGGATGGTGCGGTGCATGGGTGCTGCAGGGATTTCGGGCCTCGGACCGCTCGACGTGCAGATCCTGCATTCGAGCAACCACCGCGGCCGCGAGAAGACGCTGGCGGACCTGTGCATGATGCTCAACATCGAGGACACGCACTTGGTCTCCTACGCGCTGAAGAAGCTGGAAGGCGCGGGCCTGATCGAGACCGGGCGGCGCGGCAAGGAGAAGACCGTGAAGGTGACGGCCGCCGGTGCGCAGGCCTGCGCCCGCTACCGCGAGGTGCGGGAGGCGCTGCTGGTCGGCAGCGTCAGGGCGCTTCACTTCGAGGACGCGGAGATCAGCCAGATCGCCGCGCTCATGCGGGCGCTGTCCGGCCAGTACGACCAGGCCTCGCGCAGCGCGGCGAGCCTCTGACGGCAGGCGGCGGGTGACGCAATGTTGCGACCGGTCACCCGAGTTGACGAAACCGCCGCGGCATCCGCGCATTCATCTCCCGACGGTGCGCCGCAGCGGTGCACCCTGCAACAGGAGACCCCATCATGAAGAAGATCATCCTCGCTTCCGTGTCGTCGCTCGCGCTGCTGGGCCTCGCCGCCTGCAGCGACACCGACACCACCACGACCCAGAGCGTCGAGCCCGAGGTCCAGGAGACCGCCCCGACCGTCACGCCCGGCACCGACACCAACGTGATCGTGGTCCCCGAGACCGACGACACGACGCCGGCCGACGGCACGACGACCCAGAGCATCACGCCGGACGGCACGATGGACGACACCGGCACCACGGGCGCAGCCCCGGGCGGCACCATCGGCACCGACGACGTCGAGCCGGCCGATGACGTCCCGGCCGTCCAGTAACGCCGTCATCAGCATCCGCAGCGGAAGGCCGGGCTTCGTCCCGGCTTTTTCGCTGTGTCGGCCTGCGGTGGAAAACGCGTCCGGCCCTGTCCATCATTTGATACGGCCATGCTCGCCTTTTTCCGCGAAGCGCTTTAGACAGAAGTCATGTCGATCTGGGCCCGCATAGGCGAGTTCGTCGCGCGCATCTCCTCCGGCGCGGCGGGCGGAGTAGCCGACCTCGTCGAAGCCGTCCGCACGGTCTTCGAAGGAGACCCCGAACTGCGCCGCCGTGTGGCCTTCTCGGTCGCCATGATCGCGCTGTCGGCCAAGATGGCCAAGGCCGACGGCATCGTCACCCAGGACGAGATCCGCGCCTTCCAGGACATCTTCGCCATGCCGCAGGAAGAGCGGCGCAACGTCGAGCGTCTCTATCGCCTGGCCATGGCCGATACGGCCGGCTACGAAATCTATGCCGAACGCCTTGCGGGCCTCTGCGGCTCGGGCCAGCCCGACTGCCGCATGCTGGAGGACATCCTCGACGGCCTGTTCCACATCGCCAAGGCCGATGGGCTGATCCACGAGAAGGAGCTGCGCTTCCTGGCCCGGATCGCCGAGATCTTCGCCATCGGCGAGCGACGCTTCGAGGCGATCCTGGCGCGCCACGTCATCGGCGAGAAGGATCCCTGGGCGGTACTGGGCGTGGCGCGCGACACGTCCTTCGAGGAGGTGCGGCGGCACTATCTGCGTCTCGTTTCCGACAATCATCCCGACCGGATGATGGCGCGCGGGGTGCCCGAGGAGTTCCTGGCGCTGGCCAACGACCGGATGGCGGCGCTGAACGCCGCCTACGAGACGATCGAACGCGGACGCGTCGCCGCATGAGCGGATTTTCCGCCGACCATGCCGGCGCCGACATCAGGGTCTCGCCGAATTTCGGCCCGCGCGTCGGCGTCGCCGGTCCCGACATGATCATCCTGCACTACACCGGCATGGAGAGCGGCGAGGGGGCCGAGAGCTGGCTGTGCAATCCGCAGAGCGAAGTGTCCTCGCACTATCTCGTGCACGAGGACGGCCGGATCGTGCAGATGGTGCGCGAGGCCGACCGCGCGTGGCATGCCGGGCGCAGTTCCTGGAAAGGCGTCAGCGACATCAATTCCCGCTCGGTCGGCATAGAGATCGTCAATCCCGGCCATTTTCTCGGCTACCCGGACTTCCCGGACGCCCAGATCGAGGCGGTGGTCGCCCTTTGTGGCGGAATCTGCGCCCGGAACGGCATTCCGATCGAGCGCGTTCTCGCACATTCTGACGTGGCACCGGGTCGAAAGATCGATCCCGGCGAGAAATTTCCCTGGGATCGCCTGGCCGCGGCCGGGGTGGCGGCCCGCCGGCCGGAGCCGACGGAAGAGGGCGGGCCGTGGATCGGCCCCGGCGCTTCGGGTCGGGTCGTCGAGGAACTGCAGGCGATGCTGGCGCTGCATGGCTACGGCATTGAAATCACCGGGCGATTCGAGCCCCTGACGCGGGTGGTGGTGGAAGCGTTCCAGCGCCGGTTCCGGCCGTCATGCGTCGACGGCGTGGCCGATGCCGCGACGCGATCCGTCCTCCGCCGCGTGCTGTCCGGTGCCACAAGTGACGCAGCGTAATCCAATCGAATCAAGCGGTTGATGTAACAAGCTGTCACCAAAGTTGAGGTGGGCGGTCATCTTGGCCGCTCATTCCCCCTTCACATGCGGCCCCGTTCCACCCCCGGAGTGCCGCGATGGCCGCCGGATCAAACGGGAAACCGCTGTCCGGGCCGACCGGGCGCCCAAAAGAAGATACTGGATCGAATGAAGAGCACTCTCCTCGTCGCGGTGGCGCTTGCCGCCGTCGCAGTGAATTCCGTTGCCCATGCAGAGAGCGACCGCCGCCAGGACGCCGGCAAGTCGGCCGTGGCCGCGGCGAAAGCAGAAGCGCTGCCCGGCGTCGACATGACCACCACCGCATCGATCACCGGCGGGAGCGGCAAGGGTCTTCTCGCGAGGCTCGGCGGCGACGAACCTGCCGCCAAGGTCGACCTCAAGGCGGTGAAGGGCGGGCTCCCGGCCATCGTGACGCGTTATGCCAAGGAATACGGCGTGCCCGTCGCCCTGGCTCATGCCGTCGTGACCGTGGAGAGCAATTTCCGGCCGCACGTCACGGGCCGCGCCGGCGAGATCGGCCTCATGCAGATCAAGCCGGCCACTGCGCGGATGATGGGCTATTCCGGGTCCGCCAAGGGGCTCTACGATCCCGAGACGAACGTCAAGTACGGCATGAAGTACCTCGCCAAGGCGCACGAACTCGGCGGCGGCGACACCTGCGGCACGATCCTGCGCTACAATGCGGGTCACGCGGCCAAGCGCATGAACCGGATTTCCTCGGCCTACTGCACCAAGGTGAAGCGCGTCATCGGTAGCTGACGCGCCTTTTTCGGGCGGCGGACGGATCCGTCGCCCGAAGGCTTTCCCGGAGGCTTGTGTTTTGCCGCGCGAAAGCCTTTATGCGTCCTGCCAGCTGGCCGGGCGGCCGCGGGCGCAAGTGTCGAAAGACCGCGTTCGAGGAAAGTCCGGGCTCCATGGAAACACGGTGCCGGTTAATGGCCGGCGGGGGCGACCCCAGGGATAGCGCCACAGAGAGCAGACCGCCCCGCCTGTCTTCCGGTCCGCCATCGCCCGGCGGACCGGAGCACCGGCGGGGTAAGGGTGAAAGGGTGGGGTAAGAGCCCACCGCGCGACCGGTAACGGAAGCGGCACGGCAAGCCCCACCGGGAGCAAGACCGAATAGGGATGGCGCGGGAGTTCGCTCCCGGGCAGTTTCCGGCCCAGCCATCCGGGTAGGTTGCACCAGGCGGACAGCAATGTCCGCCGCAGATGAATGGCCGCCACGTTCCGGAGCAGCAATGCGCCGGGGCCATACAGAACCCGGCTTACAGGCCGGCTGGCAGTTTTTTCCATGCCGACGGAAGCCGGCCGTGCTTGCGGCCGCGCCAAGCGCCCCTTACTCTCCAGCAGATTTGTTGCGGGAGCGACCCATGGGACGACCCGATGTCTTCAAGCTGACATTGCCGGAGGAACTGGCGGCGGAAGTCGACGGGGTCATCGCCGCGGGCGAATACGGCTCGGCGGACGAGATCGTCGGCGAAGCGCTTCGGGACTGGAAGGAGCGGCGCGACAATGACGGCTACTCGCTCGCCGAACTGCGACGGCTGGTGCAGGATGGCATCGACAGCGGTCCGGGCATCGACGGGCGGGCCTTCATGGAGCGCCTGTTGAACGATACCGGCCGAGCTCGCTAGAGCAGAACATCACCGCTGCGGAGTTCCGGGACCGGGCGGCTGATCCACTCACCCCACCCGATCCAGCGCCTCCTCCAGCGCCGCCCACAGCTCCTCCGCCGGCTCGCAGCCGATCGACAGGCGCACAAAGCCCGGGGCGACGGCGTCGCCCCAGCGGGCGCGGCGTTCGGCGGAGGAGTGGGTGCCGCCGAAGGAGGTGGCGGGCTGGAGGAGGCGGCAGCCGTCGATGAAGGCCTCGGCCTTTTCGGCGCTTTCCAGCGTCAGCCCGATCAGGAACCCGAAGCGGTTCATCTGAACGCGGGCGAGATTGTGCGCCGGGTCGTCGGGCAGGCCGGGGAAGCGGACTGACGCGATCGCCTCGTGGTCGCGCAGGCGCGGTGCGACGAGTTCGGCGGTGGAGCACATGCGCTCGAAGCGCAGTTCGAGCGTTTCCAGCCCGCGATGCACCTGCCAGGCCTCGAAGGGGCCGGGGATGGCGCCCGACAGCTTGCGCCACTCGGCGATGGCCTTCATCACGGCCTCGTCGCGGCTGGAGACGTGGCCGAACAGCGCGTCCGAATGGCCGTTGGCGGCCTTGGTGTCGGCACAGACCAGAATGTCGGCGCCGAGATCGAGCGGCCGCTGGCCGAAGGCGGTCATGGTGGTGTTGTCGACGACGACCAGCGCGCCCGCCGCATGCGCGGCGTCGGCGATCGCGGCGATGTCGCAGATGTCGAGGCCGGGGTTCGAGGGCGTCTCGACATAGACGATCGAATAGCCTTCGAAGCCGCCGTCGAGGAAGGAGGCGGTCGGCCGCCGGTCGGCCGTGATGCCGAGGCGCGACAGGAAGCGGTCGGCGAAGACGCGCACCGTGTAGTAGCCGTCCGAGGGCAGGAGGATGCGGTCGCCGGCCTTCGACAAGGCGGTCAGCACCGCCGAGATCGCGCCCATGCCGGACGGGAAGGCGAGTGCAGGGGCGCCGTCGAGATGGCCGAGCGCGTCTTCCACTGCTTCCCAGGTGGCGTTGTCGAAGCGGCCGTACTGGGCGAAGCCGGCGGGGTCGCCGGGCAGGTGGAACATCGACGTCATCGTCAGCGGCAGGGCGACCGGATCACCCTTGGCCAGATGGCGGCGGCGCAGGTGCAGGAGATCGGCGGCGCGGGCGGCCAGGTCGGTCATGGCGATGATCCTTTTCGTTTCCGGATCGTCTATTCGACCTGCCGAACGAACGCCAGAGGACGTCGTCCGTCAGCCCCGGTCTCAACTCTTCGTTAGGCCTAATGAACGATAAAGGAGGAATCGGTCGGTTCGCAGGAATCGGCGGCCATCCCGTCAGGTGGAGCTTCGTCCCGTTGACGCCCATGAGTGCCCATGTTATCCCTTTCGCGTAATCACGTCTCCGTCAGACGGGCGCGTCATACGTCCGATTTGGCCGCGATCCCCGGGGTCGCGGTGCGATCGCCGTTCGGCGTTGCCGCAGGCGGATGCGTGCCGGTGCCGCGACCTGTCGCGATGAAGAAAATGAACGAATGCGCTGCGGCGCGGGCGGCATTGACGGGTGATGGATCGCTTCCTTTCCAGCGCGGTGAACCGGATCGACCAGAAGGGTCGCGTTTCCGTTCCGGCGCATTTCAGGGCGGTCCTGGCCAAGCGGGGCGAGGGCGAACTCTACGCCCTGCGGGCGCTGGACATGCCGGCGCTGGACGTCGGCGGGCTCGACCTGCTCGACCGCTACGAGCAGCGGATCGCGCAGGAGGATCCCTTCGCGCAGACGGCCGACGACATGTCCTTCTTCTGTCATGGAGACGGGGCCTTCCTGAAGCTGGACGGAGACGGGCGCATCACGATGACGGATTTCATGCGCGAGCACACGGGCATCGAGGGCGAGGTGGCCTTCGTCGGACGCGGTCCGTTCTTCCAGATGTGGGAGCCGCGGCGGTTCCAGGCCTACCGGGAAGAGGCGCGGGCGCGGCTGTCGCGGCTGCGCAACCAACCGGGCACGACCGCATTCATCCGGGGGCCGGAATGATGGCGGGCGACGGCGGCCGCGAGGACGCCGGTGGCGGACCGGTCCTCCACATTCCGGTCCTCCTCGACCAGGTGCTCGCGGCGCTGGCGCCGCGACCGGGCGACACCATCGTGGACGGCACCTTCGGCGCGGGTGGATATACGCGCGCCATCCTCGGCGCCGGCGCCACGGTGATCGCCGTCGATCGGGATCCTCATGCGATCCGCGACGGTCGCGCGCTGGAGGCGGCGTCCGGCGGGCGGCTCAGGCTCGTGCAGGGCGCCTTTTCGGAACTCGACGTTCATGTCGGCGCGCCCGTCGATGGCGTCGTGCTCGACATCGGCGTCTCGTCGATGCAGCTCGACCAGGCCGAGCGCGGCTTTTCCTTCCGCTACGACGGTCCGCTCGACATGCGCATGGCGCAGACGGGGCCGACGGCGGCCGACGTCGTCAACTCCGTCAAGGCCGGCGACCTGACGCGCATCTTCGGTATTCTCGGCGAGGAGCGGCATGCCGGGCGCATCGCCCGGATGATCGACAAGCGGCGCACGGCAAGGCCGTTCGAGCGCACGCTCGACCTCGCCAACGCCATCGAGGCGCTGGTCGGTCGCCATCCCAAGGACCGCATCCATCCGGCGACGCGCGTGTTCCAGGCCTTGCGCATCTTCGTCAACGACGAACTGGGCGAACTGGCGCGCGCGCTGTCGTCCGCCGAGCGGGCGCTGCGGCCGGGCGGGCGGCTCGTCGTCGTCACGTTCCATTCGCTCGAAGACCGCATCGTCAAGCGCTTCATCGCCGACCGTTCCGGCACGACCGGCGGTTCGCGGCATCTGCCCGAGGTGCGCGAGGAAGCGCCGACCTTCGCGCAGGCCGGCAAGGCGGTCGCCGCGTCGGACGCGGAGGCGGACCGCAACCCGCGCGCGCGCTCGGCCAAGCTGCGTGCCGCGGTCCGGACGGAAGCGCCGGCGCGGCGCGAAGACCATTCCATCTTCGGATTTCCGCGGCTTCCGGATGTCCGATCCACAGGCGAGGGGCGCTGACGTGTTCCGTACCACCGACATCGTGCTGATCGCGGTCATGGTCTCCGCCGCGGCCTTCACCTACCAGACCAAGCATGCCGCCGAGGACGAACTGCGCGCGCTGCGCCGGCTGGAGAGCCAGATCCGCTTCGAGGAAGAGACGGCCGACCTGCTGCGCGCCGACTGGAGCCTGCTCACGCAGCCCGTGCGTCTGCAGACGCTGGTGACGACCTACCAGGCGGAACTGAACCTCCAGCCCATCGACGCGCGGCAGATCGCCGATCCGGGCGCCATCCCGATGCCGGCCGTCGATCTCGACGATCCGGCGCAGACGCCGCCCGAAGGGCTCGCCTCCGGCGGCACCGACGCAACCACGACCGGGAGTACACCCCAATGAAGCGCTGGCTGAAGGCAGGGATCGCGCGGACGAAGCCGCACGCCGAGGCACAGGGCATCGTCGTGGAGGGCCGGCGCAAGGCGAATGGCGGGCGCTCGCGCGTCTTCATCACCATGGCGGTGTTCTTCGGCATCTATGCCACCATCACCGGGCGTCTCGTCTATCTGGGGATGCAGGAACCGGAAACCGGGCAGTTCTTCGGCGGCGGGCGGATGGCGGCCTCCAGGCCCGACATCCTCGACCGCAACGGCCAGGTTCTCGCGACGGACATCAAGTCCGCATCGCTGTTCGCCGAGCCGCGCCGCATCGTCGATCCCGACGAGGCGGTCGAACTGCTGTCCACGGTGCTGCCGTCGCTGGACTACGAACAGACCTACCGCAAGCTGACCAGCGGCTCGGGCTTCGCCTGGCTGAAGCGCGAGATCACGCCGCGGCAGCAGAACGAGATCCTGCAGCTCGGCATTCCCGGCATCGGCTTCCGGCCGGAGAAGCGGCGCTTCTATCCGGGCGGACCGACAGCCTCGCATATCCTCGGCCTCGTCAACATCGACAATGAGGGCATTGCCGGGATGGAGAAGTACGTCGACGGGCAGGGGCTCGCCGACCTGCGCGCGACCGGGCTCGTCTCCGCCTCCTCGCTGGCGCCGGTCAACCTGTCGATCGACCTGCGCGTCCAGCACATCGTGCGCGACGAGATTGCCACCGCGATGGAGCGCTATCACGCGATCGCTGCCGGCGCGGTGGTGCTCAACGTCAACACCGGCGAGATCATGGCGATGGCCTCGGTGCCGGATTTCGACCCGAACAATCCGTTCAACGCCCATGAGAAGGACCGGCTGAACCGGATGTCGGCGGGCGTCTACGAGATGGGCTCGACGGTGAAGAGCTTCACCACCGCCATGGTGCTCGACGCCGGAAAGGCGACGCTGACGAGTTCCTACGACGCGTCGCGGCCGCTCTCGATGGGGCGCTTCACCATCCGCGACTTCCACGGCAAGGGCCGCGTGCTGACAGTGCCGGAGGTGTTCATCTACTCGTCGAACATCGCGTCGGCGCGCATGGCGATGGACGTCGGCATCGCCGGCCACCGCGAATTCCTGCACCGGCTTGGGCTGCTCGACCGGATGCAGACGGAGCTGCCCGAGGTGGCATCGCCGACCGAGCCGAAGGAGTGGAAGCAGCTGAACTCGATCACCATCTCGTTCGGCCACGGCTTCGCCACCACGCCGCTGCAGACCGCGGTTGCGGCGGCGGCGCTGATGAACGGGGGCAAGCTGATCCCGCCGACCTTCCTGCCGCGCACCCAGGCGGAGGCCGACGAGGTCGCCGTCCAGGTCCTCAACCCGCGCACCACGATGGACATGCGCTACCTCTATCGCCTCAACGCCGAGAAGGGCTCCGGCAAGCGCGCTGAGGTGCCGGGCTACCGGGTTGGCGGCAAGACCGGCACGGCCGAGAAGGTGGTCAACGGGCGCTACGCCAAGGACAAGCGCTTCAACGCCTTCCTGGCGGCCTTCCCGATCGAGAACCCGCAATATGTGGTCCTGTCCGTGATCGACGAGCCCAAGCCGGAAAAGCCGGGAATGGGCGCGACGGCGGGCTCGAACGCGGCTCCGATCGTGGCCAACATCATCCGCCGCTCCGCGCCGCTGCTTGGCGTGAAGCCGGAATTCGGCCATGAAAGCGGGGCCCTGCTGGTCTCGAACTGATGATTCTGATCGACGCGCCGTGGGTATTGCGCGCGACAACCCCGATACAGTGAACGCATGAAACTCCGCGATCTCGCAGACATCATACCCAACGGTTCCGCCGCCTCAGGCGAGGCGACCGTCGAGGGTATCACGTCGGATTCCCGCGCCGTCCGGCCGGGATACGTCTTCGCGGCGTTGAAGGGCACCAGGAGCGACGGGATGGCTTTCGCAGCGGATGCCGTGTCGCGCGGGGCGATCGCCGTGATCGCCGCTCAGGATGCGGATGGCTCCGGACTGTCTGTTCCTCTGCTGCGTGCCGGCGACCCGCGACGGGCGCTGGCGCTCGCGGCTGCGCGTTTCCACGGCCGCCAGCCCGAAACCATGGTGGCGGTGACGGGGACCAGCGGCAAGACGTCGGTCGCCGCCTTCGTGCGCCAGATCTGGGCGCATGCCGGCAAGGCAGCCGCCAGCATCGGCACCACCGGCGTGGTGGCGCCCGGCCGCAACGAATACGGTTCGCTGACGACGCCTGATCCGGTGGAACTGCACCGGCTTCTGGCCGAACTCGCTGCGGCCGGCGTCACCCACGCGTCCATGGAGGCGTCCAGCCACGGTCTCGACCAGCGCCGGCTCGACGGCGTGCGGCTTGCCGCCGCCGGCTTCACCAATCTCGGCCGCGACCACATGGATTACCACCCGACCGTCGAGGACTACCACGCCGCCAAGATGCGGCTCTTCACGGAGCTGATGCCGAAAGGCGCGCCGGCGGTCATCTTCGCCGACGATCCCTGGTCGGACGCGACGATCGCGGCGGCCGCAGGCGCCGGTCTCGACGTGCGGACGGTCGGCCGCAAGGGGACCTTCCTGTCGCTGAAGCGGGTCGAGCACGAGCGGCGCCGGCAGCGCGCGGAGATCGAGGCCTCCGGCATCATCCACGAGATCGTGCTGCCGCTGGCGGGCGACTTCCAGATCTCCAACGCGCTCGTGGCCGCGGGCCTCGTGATCTCGACGGGGATCGACGCCGTGACGGCCCTGAAGGCCCTGGAGCATCTCGAAGGCGCTCCCGGACGGCTCGACCTGGTCGGCTCGACGGCCACGGGCGCGCCGGTCTATGTCGACTATGCGCACAAGCCGGAAGCGCTTGAAAACGTGCTGGCGGCGGTGCGGCCCTTCACGACCGGCCGCGTCGTCGTGGTGTTCGGCTGCGGCGGCGACCGCGACAGGGGCAAGAGGCCGATCATGGGCGAGATCGCCACGCGCCTCGCCGACGTCGCCGTCGTGACGGACGACAATCCCCGCTCGGAGGTAGCAGCCGACATAAGGGCGCAGATCATGGCGGCCGCGCCGGGCGCCATCGAGATCGGCGACCGGCGCCAGGCGATCCGCGAGGCGGTGGGCATGCTTTGCGCCGGCGACACGCTGGTGATCGCGGGCAAGGGTCACGAGGTGGGCCAGACCGTGGGTAGCGAGACCCATCATTTTTCCGATCACGAGGAAGCGGGCGCGGCGCTGGCGGAGTTGGCGCGATGAACGACCTGTGGACAAGCGAGGCGATGATCGCCGCGATGGGCGGACGTCCACTCGGCACGATGCCCCGGGGCATTTCCGGTATCTCGATCGACACCCGCACGCTGAAGCCGGGCGACGCCTTCTTCGCGATCAAGGGCGAGACCTTCGACGGGCACGACTTCGCCACGGCCGCGATGGCGGCGGGCGCGAGCCTGATGGTGGTCGCCGACAGCAAGCTCGCGGCGCTCGGACGGCTGACGATGCCGATGATCGTCGTCGAGGACGTGCTGGCGGCGCTGGGAATGCTGGGGGCCGCCGCCCGGGCGCGGACCAAGGCCAGGGTCATCGCCGTGACCGGCTCGGCCGGCAAGACGTCCACCAAGGAAGCGCTGCGGCTGGCGCTGTCGGTCTCGGGCACGGTGCATGCGGCGGAGAAATCCTTCAACAATCACTGGGGCGTGCCGCTGACGCTGGCGCGCATGCCGTCGGACGTCGACTATGCCGTCTTCGAAATCGGCATGAACCATGCGGGCGAGATCCGGCCGCTGGTGAAGCTGGTGCGGCCGCACGTCGCCATCGTGACGCTGATCGCGGCCGCCCATCTCGGCCATTTCCATTCGCTCGACGACATCGCGCGCGCCAAGGCGGAGATATTCGAGGGGATCGTTCCGGGCGGTCATGCGCTGATCAACCGCGACGACCACCGCTGGCGCATCCTCGACAAGCTCGCCCGGGAGGCGGGTGTCCAGCACATCGTCGGCTTCGGCGAGCATTCGAGGTCGCAGGTCAAGCTGCTGGCCTGCACGCTCGGTGCCGAGCAGTCGACCATCTCCGTCAAGCTCGGCGGCGAGACCTTCGAGGCGCGCATCGGCGCGCCCGGGCGGCACATGGTGCAGAACGTGCTTGCCGTCCTCGGGGCGGTGCATCTCGCGGGCGCCGACGTGGGAATGGGTGCGGAGGCGCTGGGCTCGCTGCAGGCGGAGCGGGGACGCGGTGCGCGCGCCGCGCTGATGCATCCCGACGGGCCGTTCACGCTGATCGACGAGAGCTACAATGCCAATCCCGCCTCGATGAAGGCGGCGCTCGACCTGCTCGCGCGCGCCGAGGTGCGCGACGGTGGCCGGCGGATCGCCGTCCTGGGCGACATGCGGGAACTGGGCGTCCATTCCAAGAAGCTGCATGCGGCGCTGGCCGAGCCCCTGCGCGAGGCGGCGCCCGACCTGGTCTTCCTGGGCGGCGCGGAAATGGCTGCGCTCGAAACCGCCCTCGGCGAGGGCATGCCGGTCGAATATCGCGAGACCGGCGCGGACCTCGTGCCGCTTCTTGTCGCAACTCTGAAGCCCGGAGACGTCGTGATGATCAAGTCGTCGAACGGCGCGGGCTTTTCGAAAATCGTCGACGCGCTCAATGCGCGTTTCCCGGCGGCGGGCGCAACGGGCCCCGCGGGGACGGACCAATGAACCAGGGGAATTCCATTTCATGCTGACCTGGCTCGCAGGCGCGGCCGACGACATCTCGGTCTTCAACGTCTTCCGCTACATCACATTCCGGACCGGCGGGGCGTTGATCACCTCGGCGCTGATCGTCTTCATGTTCGGTCCGGCGATCATCAACTCGCTGCGCATCAGGCAGGGCAAGGGCCAGCCGATCCGCGCGGACGGACCCCAGACGCATTTCAAGAAGGCCGGGACGCCGACGATGGGCGGCCTGATGATCATGACCGGCATCGTCGGCTCCACGCTCCTGTGGGCGAACCTCTCCAGCGTCTACGTCTGGGTGGTGCTCATGGTGACGCTCGGCTTCGGCGCGATCGGCTTCTACGACGACTACAAGAAGGTGACCAAGCAGAGCCATCTCGGCATATCGGGAAAGATGCGGCTGGCGCTCGAGTTCCTGATCGCGGGCCTCGCCTCCTACATCATCATGCAGAACGGCCAGGCGCCGTTCTCCTCGTCGCTGACCTTTCCCTTCGTCAAGGACCTGATCATCAACCTGTCGATCTTCTTCGTGCCCTTCGCCGCCTTCGTCATCGTCGGCGCGGGCAACGCCGTCAACCTGACGGACGGGCTCGACGGGCTGGCGATCGTGCCGGTGATGATCGCCGCCTCCTCTTTCGGGGTGATCGCCTATCTCTCGGGCAATGCGGTGTTTGCCGACTACCTGCAGATCCACTTCACGCCCGGTACCGGCGAACTCGCCGTCGTGCTGGGCGCGGTGATCGGCGCGGGCCTCGGCTTCCTCTGGTTCAACGCGCCGCCGGCGGCGATCTTCATGGGCGACACCGGGTCGCTGGCGCTCGGCGGCCTGATCGGCGCGGTCGCGGTCGCCACCAAGCACGAGATCGTGCTCGCCATCATCGGCGGGCTGTTCGTGATGGAGGCCCTGTCGGTGATCATCCAGGTGGCGGTGTTCAAGATGACGGGCAAGCGCGTGTTCCTGATGGCGCCGATCCACCATCATTTCGAGAAGATGGGCTGGACCGAGAGCCAGATCGTCATCCGGTTCTGGATCATCGCCGTCATCCTCGCCCTGATCGGCCTCTCCACGCTGAAGCTCAGATAGAATGATCCCCGCCACCACCTTCTCCGGCAAGCGCGTCGCCCTGTTCGGTCTCGGCGGGTCCGGCATCGCCACGGCGCATGCGCTGATCGCGGGCGGCGCCGACGTGCTCGCCTTCGACGACAATCCCGAATGCGTGGCGCGCGCCGCCGCGCAGGGGGTGCCGACGGGCAACCTGCGCCAGGCCGACTGGGCCGGGCTCTCCTCCTTCGTGCTGTCGCCGGGCGTGCCGCTGACCCATCCCAAGCCGCACTGGACCGTCGAACTGGCGCGCGCGGCGGGCGTGGAGGTGATCGGCGACATCGAACTCTTCGTGCGCGAGCGCGCCGCATGGGCGGCGGATGCGCCGCTGATCGCCATCACCGGCACCAACGGCAAGTCGACGACGACGGCGCTGACGGCGCACATTCTCGCCTCGGCCGGCCGGGACGCGCAGATGGGCGGCAACATCGGCCGCGCGGTCATGACGCTGGAGCCGCCTGCACCGCGGCGGGTCTACGTCGTCGAATGCTCGTCCTACCAGATCGATCTCGCGCCCTCGATCGACCCGACGGCAGGGGTGCTGCTCAACCTGACGCCGGATCATCTCGACCGGCACGGCACGATGCAGCACTACGCCGAGATCAAGGAACGGCTGGTGGCCGGCAGCGGCACGGCGATCGTCGGCATCGACGACAGCTGGTGCGCGCAGATCGCCGACCGGCTGGAGCGCACCGGCAAGCCGGTGCTGCGCATCTCCAAGCGCCTGGCGCTGACGGACGGCCTGTTCGCGGAAGGCGGGGTGCTGAAGCTCGCGAAGGCCGGCCGCACGAAGACGCTGGCGTCGCTCGACGGCATCGGCTCGCTGCGCGGCCAGCACAACGCCCAGAACGCGCTGGCGGCGGTGGCGGCCTGCCTGACAGTCGGGCTGAGCGCAGCGGAAATCCAGGCCGGACTGTCGAGCTTTCCCGGCCTCGTGCACCGCATGGAACAGGTGGGACGCGCCGGCAAGGTGCTGTTCGTCAACGATTCCAAGGCTACCAACGCCGAAGCGGCGGCGCCCGCGCTGTCGAGCTTCGAGCGGATCTACTGGATTGCGGGCGGCCTGCCGAAGGAGGGCGGGATCGAGCCGCTCAGGAGCCTCTTCTCGCGCGTCGCGCGGGCCTATCTGATCGGCGAAGCGGCGCCGGCCTTCGCGGCGACGCTGGGCGAGGATGCGCCTTACGAGATCTCCGGCACGCTGGAGGCGGCGGTGCGGCACGCCGCGGCGGATGCCGCGCGCGACGCCGCGGCCGAGCCCGTCGTGCTGCTCTCGCCCGCCTGCGCGAGTTTCGACCAGTTCAAGAATTTCGAGGTGCGCGGCGAGGCCTTCCGTGCCGCCGTGTACGCGCTCGAAGGAATCCGACCGATCGGAGGGACAATCTGATGGCAAGCCGTGTCGACAGGGGACCGGTCGCGACGTGGTGGTGGACGGTCGACCGCTGGTACCTCGCGGCGTTCCTGAGCCTGATGGTGCTCGGCGTGGTGCTGTCCTTTGCGGCGAGCCCCGCGGTGGCCGAGCGCATCGGCCTCGACAGCTTCCACTTCGTGGAGCGCCAGATCATGTTCATGATCCCGGCGCTGATCGCGATGATCGGCGTCTCGTTCCTGTCGGCGCGCAACGTGCGGCGGCTGGCGCTGCTGATCCTGGCGGGATCGCTGCTCCTGATGCTGGCGGCGCTGTTCATCGGTGTCGAGGTCAAGGGCGCGCGGCGCTGGGTGGCGCTGGCCGGCGTGTCGGTGCAGCCGTCGGAGTTCATGAAGCCCGCCTTCGTGATCATCTGCGCATGGCTGTTTGCCGAGCACCGGCGCCAGCCCGAGATTCCGGGCAACCTGTTCGCCATGATCCTGCTCGTTCTGGTGCTCGCGCTTCTGGTGGCCCAGCCCGACCTCGGGCAGACCATGCTGGTGGCGGGGACCTGGGGCGTGATGTTCTTCATGGCGGGGATGCCGTGGATCTGGATCCTGCTGCTCGGAGCGCTCGGCATCGCAGGCGCGCTCGCCGCTTATACGGTGTTCCCGCACGTCGCCGGCCGCATCGACCGCTTCCTGACCGGCGAGGGCGACACGTTCCAGGTCGATACCGGCCGCGAGGCGATCATCCGCGGCGGCTGGTGGGGGCAGGGACCGGGCGAGGGCACCGTCAAGCGCATCCTGCCCGACAGCCACACCGACTTCATCTTCTCGGTCGCAGCCGAAGAGTTCGGCATCGTGCTGTGTTTCGTGGTGGTGGCGCTGTTTGCCTTCATCGTGCTCAAGGGCCTGCGCTTCGCGCTCAGGGAGGAGGACGACTTCACGCGCTTCGCCGTGTCCGGCCTCGTCATCCTGATGGGCTTCCAGTCGGTCATCAACATGAGCGTTAACCTGCAGCTGATGCCGGCCAAAGGCATGACGCTGCCCTTCATCTCCTATGGCGGCTCGTCGCTGGTCGCCATGGCGATCTCGATGGGCATGGTGCTGGCGCTGACGACGCGCCGGCCGGAACGCCGCAAGACGTCGGACTACGTGTTCCCGCCGCGCATCCTGCCGGCAGAGTGAAAAGGCGACGCGCGCGATGGAGAGTGGCGACACGACGAAGGGCGTCATCCTGCTCGCAGCCGGCGGGACGGGCGGGCACGTGTTTCCCGCCGAGGCGCTGGCACACGAACTGACGCAGCGCGGCTGGAGCGTGCATCTCGTCACCGACGGGCGGGCCGAGCGCTATGCCGGCCGCTTCCCGGCGGACGCGATCCACACGGTGCCGTCGGCCACGATCGGCTCGCGCAACCCGGTGACGCTCATCCGGGCGGGGCTGACGATCTGGTCGGGCGTGCAGGCATCGACGAAGCTGATCAACCGGCTGAAGCCGAAGGCGGTCGTCGGATTCGGCGGCTATCCGACGCTGCCGCCGCTCTACGCTGCGACGCGGCGCGGGCTGCCGACGCTGATCCACGAGCAGAACGCGGTGATGGGCCGCGCCAACAGGGCGCTGGCGGCGCGGGTGACGGCCATCGCCGGCGGCTTCCTGCCCGAAGGCGGGAAAACGGTCGCGACCGGCAATCCGGTGCGCCCGGCAGTGATCGAAGCGGCGCGGACGCCCTACTTCGCGTCCATCCCCGATGCACGGTTCAATCTGCTCGTCTTCGGCGGCAGCCAGGGCGCGCAGTTCTTCTCGGAGGCTATTCCGCCGGCGATAGCGGCGCTGCCGGACAATGCGCGCATGCGGCTGCGGATCACGCAACAGGCGCGGCCGGAGGACGAGGAGGCGGTGCGCAAGGCCTATGCCGGGCTCGGCATCCAGGCCGAGATCGCGCCGTTCTTCACCGACATGGCCGAGCGCATGGCGGCGGCCCACCTCGTCATCTCGCGTGCCGGCGCCTCGACGGTGTCGGAGATCGCGGTGATCGGCCGGCCCTCGCTGCTGGTGCCCTATCCGCACGCGCTCGACCACGACCAGGCGGCGAACGCGGCAGCGCTGGCTTCGGCCGGCGGCGCCGACGTCCATGCCCAGGCGACGCTGACCACCGAACGGCTAGCCGAACTCATTCTCAAGGCGATGACCGAGCCGGACAGGCTTGCGGCGATGGCGTCGGCTGCGCAGAAGACAGGCAAGCCGAACGCGGCGCGGCTGCTCGCCGATCTGGTGGAAGCGCTTGCCTCGGGCAAGACCGCCGCAGCATAGTCGCCAAAACAAGAAGACATCAGGAGACTGCCATGAAGATGCCGGAGACGATCGGCCTCGTCCATTTCATCGGGATCGGCGGGATCGGCATGAGCGGCATCGCAGAGGCGCTGCACAGCCTGGGCTATCGGGTCCAGGGGTCCGACCAGTCCGACGGCGCCAATGTGCAGCGCCTGCGCGACAAGGGCATCGCGGTCTTCGTCGGCCATGCGGCGGAGAACCTCGGCGATTCGGAAGTGGTGGTGGTCTCGACGGCCATCCGCAAGACGAATCCCGAACTGCTCGCCGCCCGCGAGCGGCTGCTGCCGATCGTGCGACGGGCGGAAATGCTCGCCGAACTGATGCGCTTCCGCCAGGCGGTGGCGATCGGCGGGACGCATGGCAAGACCACGACCACCTCCATGGTGGCGGCACTGCTCGACGCCGGCGGGCTCGACCCGACCGTGATCAATGGCGGCATCATCAACGCCTACGGCACCAATGCGCGGATGGGTGCGGGCGACTGGATGGTGGTGGAGGCCGACGAGAGCGACGGCACGTTCCTGAAACTGCCTGCCGAAATCGCGGTCGTCACCAACATCGACCCCGAGCACCTCGACCACTACGGCAGCTTCGACAAGGTGCGCGAGGCCTTCCGCCAGTTCGTCGAGAACGTGCCGTTCTACGGCTTCGGCGTGATGTGCATCGATCATCCCGAGGTGCAGGCGCTGGTTTCACGCATCGAGGACCGCCGCGTCGTCACCTATGGCGGCAATCCGCAGGCGGCGGTGCGCTTCCGCAACATCGAGACCGATGCCAGCGGCTGCCGGTTCGACGTGACCATCCGGGACCGCAAGACGGGCGCCGTGGCCGAGATCGAGGGTCTGAGGCTGCCGATGCCCGGCCACCACAACGTCTCGAACGCGACGGCCGCCATCGCCGTCGCACACGAACTGGGTATCTCGGCGGACGCCATCCGAAAGGGGCTCCTGGGCTTCAGCGGCGTCAAGCGCCGCTTCACGCCGACGGGCGAGTGGAACGGCGTGCGCGTCTTCGACGACTACGGGCACCATCCCGTCGAGATCAAGGCGGTGCTGCGGGCCGCACGCGAATCTGCGCCCGGCCGCGTCATCGCGATCGCGCAGCCGCACCGCTTCACCCGGCTGCGCGACCTGTTCGACGACTTCTCGTCCTGCTTCAACGAGGCCGATACGGTGATGATCGCGCCCGTCTACACCGCGGGCGAGGAGCCGATCGAGGGCATCACGTCGGAAGCGCTCGTCTCGCGCATCCGGTCGGGCGGGCATCGCGATGCGCGCTTCATCGCCGGCCCGGAGGCGATCGCCCCGGCCATCCGGGACATGGCGAAGGCGGGCGACTTCGTCGTCTTCCTCGGCGCCGGCAACATCACGCAGTGGGCCTACCAGCTGCCCAAGAACCTCGAGGCGGGGACATGAGGGGCGGCGCGGAGCTTCTCGACCGGTTTAGCGACCGGCTGTCTGGCCTGCGCGGACGTCTGACGCCCGACGCGGCGATGGACAAGATCACGTGGTTCCGGGCGGGCGGCACGGCCGACGTCCTCTTCCACCCGGCCGACGAGGACGATCTGGCCGCTTTCCTGAGGGCGGTGCCGAACGAGGTGCCGCTGACGGTCGTCGGCATCGGCTCCAACCTGCTCGTGCGCGAGGGCGGCATCCGCGGCTTCGTGGTGCGTCTCTCGGCCAGGGGTTTCGGCGAGGCGGAAGCGATCGCGCCGACGCGGATCCGGGCCGGCGCCTCGACGCCGGACAAGCGCGTGGCGCAGGTGGCGCTCGATGCCGGGATCGGCGGCTTCCACTTCTACCACGGTATTCCCGGCTCGATCGGCGGCGCGCTGCGCATGAATGCCGGGGCGAACGGCGTCGAGACGCGCGAGCGCGTGGTCGAGGTGAGGGCACTCGACCGCGGCGGCAAGCTGCACGTTCTCGACAATGCCGCGATGGGCTATGCCTACCGTCACTCGGCGGCGCCGAAGGATCTGATCTTCACCTCCGCGATCTTCGAGGGATTGCCGGCAGACCGCGACGCGATCCGCAAGGCGATGGACGAGGTCCAGCACCACCGCGAGACGGTGCAGCCGATCCGCGAGAAGACGGGCGGCTCGACCTTCAAGAACCCGCCGGGCACGTCTGCCTGGAAGGAGATCGACAAGGCCGGATGCCGCGGCCTGATGATCGGCGGGGCGCAGATCTCGCCGATGCACTGCAACTTCATGATAAACACCGGCAACGCCACCGGCTATGATCTCGAGTATCTGGGCGAGACGGTGCGGGCGCGGGTGCTGGAGACATCCGGCATCCGGCTCGAATGGGAAATCAAGCGGATCGGCGAGTTCCGGCCCGGTCACGAAGTCCAGCCCTATCTGGGGCAGCTTCTCTGACGGTGCAGGCTGCCGGTCCGGGCTTATCTGGACCATGGCGGGACGGGGCCGGCGGCCGATGCGGACATATTTCTGGGTCGCAAGGCGAAGTCGGATCGCGCCGGGACGCGGTCAGCTGACGCGCTGAGTTGAATGGGGGCGGGTGGGGGGCTCGCTCGGGGGGACGGCTCAGCCGAGCGCACCCGGCATGCTCCCTCCGCCGCTTGGATGGATCGGAACGGTATCCTGGACAGTCTCCTGCACGGCGTCTTCGCCCTCGATTTCATACAGGCGATCCGGATCAACAAGATCCCGCTGCTGGAACTGGCGCGCACGCCATTCGCCCTCAATCTCGGCGTGCTCGGCGTCGCCGTGGTCTATTTCTGTCGGCAGCAGGATGTCCGTGCAGGGCTGATCGCGCTCAGCCTGGCTTGCCTGCTCGTGATGACCGGGCTGATCTTCACGACGCTGCTCCTCGCCGCCTGCGTCCTGGTTTTCGTCCTGGCGCGGGTGCTGCAGCGATGGGCGCTGCACCGGGGTGGCGCCGGCCTGCCGCTGCTGGCCGGGTGGGTGGTGGTGAACGCCTTCTACGCACCGCTGTTCTTCACCATCCTTCCGACGTTCGAAGGCTTCATGACGGTGGGCGAACTGGTCCTCTTCTGGGGGCCGGCCTTTGTCGTCTTCCGGTCACTGCACTACATCCACCTGGCCAGCAAGAGCCGGGTCGACCTGTACGAGCCGGGGGCCTTCGTCCGGTTCGTGCACTTCATCGTGCACTTCCCGTCCTTCTGGTTCGGCCCCTACCAGAAGTTCAAGCAGTTCAGCGGCGAGGTGGACAGCTGCAAAGAGCGGCAGACGGTGGGGAACCAGCTCAGGGGCTGGCTGCGCATCCTCATCGGCGTCGCGAAGTTCCTGGTGGTCTTCCATTTGTTCAACCTCGACCATTTCTATCCCAACGGCTATTTCGGTCCCTTCGCGGACGCGCTCTTCGCCAATGCGGGAACAGCCGATCCCGGGCATCTGTGGCTGATGCTCTACCTGTTCATGCTGCGCATCATGATCTTCATCTCCGCGCTCAGCGACGGCGTCATCGGCATGAACCTGCTGATGGGAATCCGGGTACCGGAGAACTCGAACTGGCCGCTGTTCTCGCGCGACATCCTCGAATTCTGGCGGCGCTGGCACATCCAGGCCGGCGTCTTCCTGCGCGAGGAGGTGTTCTTTCCCGTGGGCGGCCTGCGCAAGGCGCGGCTCGGCTTCTTCTGCGTCTTCGCCTACAGCGGATTCTGGCATTTCCCGTCGCTGAGCGCCGCGCTCGCCTTTCCGGTCCTGCAGATCGTGCTGATCGAGCTCACGACGGGGTGGCACGCCTTCTGGAAGCGGCACGAGGCGCGTGGCGACAGGATCCATGCGATCGGCAGGCGCTACCGGCTCTACAACTCCTGGCCGTCGGCCATCGCCGGCATGGTGTTCGTGTTCCACACCAACGTCTTCTCGGTGGTCTTCATCCACGATCACTTCTTCGGCGGCGGACTGATCCTGCCCCGCATGTTCGGATTCTAGCGCCTCCGAGGGCTGTCCGGCAGCGCTCGGAATCGGATGCGGATCCCGGGCATATTCAACTTGGCGTAAGCTCCGGACGTTCAGGGGTTGCCACGCTATTCATCCTCTGATTCCTATGGTGCTACAGCGTTTCCGGGTTTGATTCGTGCACGCGTCGGTCGCGTACCTTCTGGGGTCCCGTTCCCCGGAACGGCACGATTCATGCCGGGATTCGCTTTTGTGCGGCCCGCGAGAGAGGGAAAGTCGGGGGTATGTCGAAGAAGCATGTAGCCGTTCTGATGGGAGGGTTCTCGTCCGAACGGCCCGTGTCGCTCTCCTCCGGAAACGCCTGCGCAGATGCGCTCGAGGCCGAGGGATATCCCGTCACCCGGGTGGACGTCGGTCGCGACGTGGTGGAGGTCCTCTCGCGGCTGCGCCCCGAGGTTGCCTTCAATGCGCTGCACGGCCCCTTCGGCGAGGACGGCACGATCCAGGGCGTGCTCGAATATCTGGAAATTCCCTACACCCATTCCGGCGTGCTGGCCTCCGCGCTCTCCATGGACAAGGAGCGGGCCAAGAAGGTCGCGCGTGCCGCTGGGATTCCGGTCGCCGAATCACGGGTGATGAACCGCTTCGACATCGGCCACGAGCATCCGATGAAGCCGCCCTACGTGGTCAAGCCGGTGCGGGAGGGATCCAGCTTCGGCGTGGTGATCGTGAAGGAGGGGCAGGCCAATCCGCCGCAGGTCATCGGCTCCACGGACTGGAAATACGGCGACGTCGTCATGGTCGAGCGATTCGTGCACGGGCGTGAGCTGACATGCGCCGTGATGGGTGACGTTGCGCTCGGCGTGACCGAGATCGTGCCGCTCGGCCACGCCTTCTACGACTATGATGCAAAGTATGCCGCCGGCGGTTCAAAACACGAATGCCCGGCAAAAATTTCACCGAATATTTACCAAAAAATACAGACACTGTCTCTCAAGGCGCATCAAGCCATGGGCTGTCGCGGCGTGAGTCGATCCGATTTCCGATATGACGACCGCTTCTCCGAAAACGGAGAGGTGATCTGGCTGGAAATCAACACGCAGCCCGGGATGACGCCGACATCGCTGGTGCCCGAGATCGCCGCACATGCCGGCCATCGATTTGGTGAACTCTTGAGTTGGATGGTGGAGGACGCTTCGTGTTTGCGCTGAGAACCGGACGGGATCTGCAGGCGCCGCTCGCGCGGTCGTCCGGCACGGCCTCTGCACGGTCCGGCACGGGCGTGTTGCCGCGCTACCTGCGGCGGCCTGCCCGCCTGCTCGGCCGGCTGACCTCGGGAGAGGTCGAGGCGCCGCGCTTCGCCGGCCTGATGCTGGCCGGCGGCCTGTTTGCCGCCACCGCCCTCTACGGCATGGCGCTCGGCGGGCACTATCCGCAGGTGGTGCAGAGTTTCACCGCCCACAGCGGCTTTGCGGTCGACGACGTGCGCGTGTCGGGAAATCGCGAGGTCTCCGACATCGACGTCCTGCAGGTTCTTTCCCTCGACGGCTGGACCTCGCTGATCGGTCTTGGCGCCGACGAGGTGCGCGAGCGCGTCGTGGCGCTGCCCTGGGTCGAGAGTGCCACCGTGCGCAAGGTCTACCCGACCACCCTCGAGATATCGCTCGTCGAGAAACAGCCCTTTGCGATCTGGCAGCACGACGGCGAGCTTTCGCTGGTCGAGCGCTCGGGCGCGCCGATCGTTCCCTTCACCAGCGAGCGTTTCGCGTCGCTGCCGCTGGTCGTCGGCGAGGGCGCTGCCCAGCGTGCGGGCGGCATCGTCTCGCTCGTGGCCGATCATCCCACGCTGGCCCGGCGCGTGCGCGGCTACGTGCGCATCGCCGATCGGCGCTGGGACCTGCGGCTCGACAACGGCGTCGTGCTGAAGCTGCCGGAGACGGGCGAGGCCAAGGCGCTCGACTGGCTGATGTCGGTCGAGGAGAGCGATTCCCTGCTGTCGCGCGACATCGCGGCCGTGGACCTGCGGCTTTCGGACCGGCTGGTCGTCCAGTTGACGCCGGAAGGGCTGAAGCAGCGGGAGGCCGACGTGAAGGCCATGCAGAAGGCCGAGAAGGCAGCGGGACGGCGCACATGAGCTGGCTTGGTGGAAACGTCTCCAACACGTCGCGACGCTCCGGCATCGTGACGGTCCTCGACATCGGGTCGAGCAAGATCTGCTGCATCATCGGCAAACTGAAGCCGATCGAGCCGGGCGAGTCGCTGCGCGGCCGCACGCACCAGGTGCGCGTCATCGGCATCGGCCATCAGAAGTCGCAGGGCGTGAAGTCCGGCATGATCGTCGATCTCGATCGCGCCGAACAGGCGATCCGGCTGGCGGTGGACGCGGCGGAGCGGATGGCGGGACTGACGGTCGATTCTTTGATCGTCAACCTGTCGGCCGGTCGGCTGAAGAGCCAGATCTCGACCGCGACCGTCAATCTCGGCGGCCACGAGGTGGATGCCTCCGACATCACCAAGGTGCTGGCTGCGGGCGCCAAGCAGGCGCTGCAGGTGGAGCGCGAGCTGGTGCATTCGCTGGCCACGGGCTTTTCGCTCGACGGCGAAAGGGGCATCCGCGACCCGCGCGGCATGCTGGGCGAGACGCTCGGCGTCGACATGCACGTGCTGACCGGCGACGCCGCGCCGATCCGCAACATGGAGCTCTGCATCAACCGGTCGCACCTGTCGGTCGAGCGCATGGTGGCGACGCCCTACGCGAGCGGGCTCGCGGCACTGGTCGACGACGAGGCGGAACTGGGCGCTGCCTGCATCGATCTCGGCGGCGGAACCACGACGATCTCCGTCTTCTCCGAAGGCAAGTTCATCCATGCCGATTCGCTTCCGGTGGGCGGCATCCACGTCACCCTCGATCTCGCCCGCGGACTGTCGTCGAGCGTCGAGACCGCAGAGCGCTTCAAGGTGATGCACGGTTCGGCATTGCCGACGGGCGCCGACGATCGCGACGTCGTCAACGTTCCGCCGGTGGGCGCCGAGGAGGGCGACATGCCGCTGCAGGTGCCGCGCTCGGTCATGACGCGCATCATCCGCGCCCGCGTCGAGGAGACGCTGGAACTGGTGCGCGACCGGCTCGCCCAGTCTGGCTTCGGCCCGACGGTGGGCAAGCGTGTGGTTTTGACGGGCGGGGCCAGCCAGCTGTCGGGACTGCCGGATGCTGCCCGCCGCATTCTCGGCCGCAACGTGCGTGTCGGACGGCCGCTGGGGGTTGCCGGACTACCCGAAGCGGCCAAGGGGCCAGCCTTCTCTTCGGCGGTGGGTCTAATGATCTATCCGCAGGTCGCCTCCTTCGAAAGCGGCCGCGTGACGGGTTTCCTGCGTATGCGCTCCACCGGAACCGGGGGACGACTGGAGCGCGTGGGACAGTGGTTGAAAGACAGTTTCTAGAATCGAGGGGCTTGCCCCAGGCGGCCGCGGCGGCGTTGCGGCAAGACAAGGCGAAAAGGACGAGGACATGACGATCAATCTTCAGAAGCCGGACATCACCGAGCTCAAGCCGCGCATCACGGTCTTCGGCGTCGGCGGCGGCGGCGGCAATGCGGTCAACAACATGATCAATGCGGGCCTGCGCGGCGTCGAGTTCGTGGTCGCGAACACCGATGCGCAGGCGCTGACGATGTCGCGGGCCGAGCGCCTGATCCAGCTCGGCGCGCACGTGACGGAAGGCCTGGGCGCGGGGTCGCAGCCCGAGGTCGGACGCGCGGCCGCCGAAGAGTGCATCGACGAGATCGTCGACCACCTGGCCGGCACGCATATGTGCTTCGTCACCGCCGGCATGGGCGGCGGCACGGGTACCGGCGCGGCCCCGGTCGTGGCGCGTGCGGCGCGCGAGAAGGGCATCCTCACCGTCGGCGTCGTCACCAAGCCGTTCCACTTCGAGGGCCAGCGCCGGATGAAGACGGCCGACATCGGCATCGAGGAGCTGCAGAAGAACGTCGACACGCTGATCGTCATCCCGAACCAGAACCTGTTCCGGATCGCCAACGACAAGACCACCTTCGCCGACGCCTTCTCGATGGCCGACCAGGTGCTCTATTCGGGCGTCGCCTGCATCACCGACCTGATGGTCAAGGAAGGCCTGATCAACCTCGACTTCGCCGACGTCCGCTCGGTGATGCGCGAGATGGGCAAGGCGATGATGGGCACCGGCGAGGCTTCCGGCGAGGGCCGCGCGATGGCCGCTGCCGAGGCGGCGATCGCCAACCCGCTGCTCGACGAATCGTCGATGAAGGGCGCGCGCGGGCTGCTGATCTCGATCACCGGCGGCCGTGACCTGACCCTGTTCGAGGTCGACGAGGCCGCGACCCGCATCCGCGAGGAAGTGGACCAGGACGCCAACATCATCCTGGGCGCGACCTTCGACGAGGACCTGGAAGGCGTGATCCGCGTGTCGGTGGTCGCCACCGGCATCGACAAGAAGGCGCACGAGATTTCGGCCGCGCCGATCGAGATCCGCCAGGTGCCGAAGCCGCAGCCGCGGCCGGTTCAGCAGGCCGAGATCCGCCCGGTTCCCGTGGCGGCGGCGCCCGCGCCGGCGCCCGTGCAGCAGCACTACGAGGCACCGGCAGCGCAGCAGGCGATGGACAGCGATCCGGTGTCGGAGGCGATCCGCGAGGCCGAGCGCACCAGCCTGCGCCCCGCCGCGCCGGCCGACGACTTCATGCCGCAGAACCGCTTGTTCCGCGCCCCGGCCCCCGAGCCGCAGCCGCAGCCGCGGCCGATGATGCAGCCGGCCGCCCAGGCGCCGGTGCAGCGGCCGGAGCCGGTCATGCAGCAGCCGCGCATGCCGCGCGTCGAGGACTTCCCGCCGCTGGTGAAGGCGGAGATGGACGCGCAGCAGAACGCCCGCGCCGCCGCGGCGGCGGCAGCAGCTGCTGCTGCCGAGCCGGTCGAGGACCGTGGGCCGATGAGCGGGCTCCTGAAGCGCCTGACGGCCGGTCTGTCGTCGCGGCGCGACGAGGATGTCGCCCGCCCGAAGCCGGCAGCGCCGCGCGAGCCGCAGTTCGTGCAGCCGCAGGCCGAATCACGCCGCCTGTCGGGTCCCGACGCCCAGCTCTACGCACCGCGCCGGGGCCAGCTGGACGATCATGGTCGCCTCGTTCCGGCTCAGCGGGCCGTCAGCGATGACGATCAGCTGGAGATTCCCGCGTTCCTTCGCCGCCAGGCGAACTGACCTTCGCGGGCGTCCGTTGACGATGCGCTAACAAATGAGCGGAACGGCTGTGAACCAGCCGTTCCGTTTTTTTATAGAGCCTTTTGAAATCATAGCTTTGCACCCGGAAGTTCAACCTGGATTGGCGTAACAGAAGGTAAGAAACCGTGATTTGGCGACTCCCTGCGGCATCTTTATCTTCGCGACCAATCGAGAGCTTCCGGCGTGTGGGTTTGGGGATACCGGTCGCTCGTAACCTTGCGAGACAAGAACCGCAGCCGATCGGCACAAGCGGTCCTGAACGGGGCGGGATCATGGGGATAGAGTTGCACGACTATCAGACGACCCTCAACTCGCGTGCCACCCTTTCGGGCGTCGGCGTCCATAGCGGCAAGCCGGTCACCCTTCATCTCAATCCCGCGGATGCCGATACCGGCGTCATCTTCAATTGCAGCACGGACGGCGACGATTGCCGCGAGATCCGGGGCCTTGTCTCGGAGATCGGCGGGACCGACCTCTGCACCGTGCTCGGCGACACCGATGGCGTGCACGTCGCCACCGTCGAGCATCTGATGGCCGCGCTGTTTGCGCTCGGCGTGGACAATGTCAGCATCGACATCGACGGGTCGGAAGTGCCGATCCTCGACGGATCGAGCGAGCTCTTCGTCGAGGCCATCGAGCAGGCCGGGCTGCGCCAGCTCGCCTCCAAGCGCCGCTACATCCGGGTCATCAAGCCGATCCGCATCGAGAAGGGCGGCTCCTGGGCGGAGTTCCTGCCCTATACCGGCACACGCTTCGAGGTGGAGATCGATTTCGAATCGCCTTCGATCGGCCGCCAGCTCTATGCCGGTGACATCACGGCGGAGGCCTTCAAGCGCGATATCGCCCGGGCCCGCACCTTCGGCTTCATGAAGGACGTGGAGCGGCTTTGGGCTGCGGGCTACGCGCTCGGTTCGTCGCTGGAGAATTCCGTCGTCATCGGCGACGACGACCGCGTGATCAATCTGGAAGGCCTGCGCTACGAGGACGAGTTCGTGCGCCACAAGACGCTGGACGCGATGGGCGACCTTGCGCTTGCCGGTGCCCGCTTCATCGGCTGCTTCCGCTCCTATCGCGGCGGCCACAAGCTGAACGCGACGGCGCTTCGCCGCCTTCTCTCCGACCGCAGCGCCTTCGAGATCGTCGAGACGACCCGCCGCGAGCGCGGCCGTGCCGCCGAGCTGATCGCCGTCAACGCGCCGGTTTTCGCTCCCTGGGCGCTCTGAGCGGCTCGCGCCGCCCGATTTTCGCCTGACGCTTTGCCTCTCCTTTCGCCAGCACGATCGTCCTGCGATGATCGGAAGCGGTCCGCGTTCCGGGCGTGTGCGACGGGCCCAGCAACGGCAAATGTGACCGGGCCGGGGTCGCCGTGCCACAAAAAAGCGCGAAAGAACGGCGATAGCGTTGTTCCCCGGGGACGGGTATGATTTATGGCCACGGGTGCCGGCTTGCGCTCGCGCCAGAGGGAATTGAGCGAACGATGATCTCCAAGCGGACTGCCGGACCGGCACGATTGACACTGCTCGCGGCGCCGATGGTGGCGGTGAGCCTGCTGGTGTCGGGCTGCATGTCCGAGAAGGACCTCGACCTGACGAGCTATGTCGAGGACGTGGAGCCCGCGGACGCCCTGTACAACCAGGGTCTCGCCAACCTCGAGGCCGGGCGCCTGAAGGAGGCCGTGGCCAAGTTCCAGGCGATCGACCGGCAGCACCCCTATTCGGAGTTCGCGCGCAAGGCGCTGGTGATGACCGCCTTCGCCCAGTACCGGCAGGGGAATTACGAGGATTCGATCGCGAACGCCTCCCGCTTCGTCAATCTCTATCCGTCGCATCCCGATGCGGCCTATGCGCAGTACATCGTCGGCCTCAGCTGGTTCCGCCAGATCCGCGACGTGACGCAGGACCAGAAGGAAGCGCGCCGCACCGTCGAGGCGATGGACGAGGTGATCACGCGCTGGCCCGATTCGCAGTATGTCGAGGACGCCAAGGCCAAGAAGCGCTTCGGCCGCGACCAGCTGGCCGGCAAGGAAATGCAGATCGGCCGCTATTATCTCGAGCGCCGCGAGTACATCGCCTCGGTGAAGCGCTTCCGCTATGTCGTCGAGGTCTACTCCGACACGCGGCACGTGGAGGAGGCGCTGGCCCGCCTGACCGAGACCTACTACGCCATGGGGCTGGTGTCGGAAGCGCAGACGGCGGCCGCCGTGCTCGGCCACAATTACCCCGACAGCCCTTGGTACCGCGATTCCTACAAGCTGCTGCAGACGGGCGGCCTCGAGCCGCGCGAGAACCGCGGCTCGTGGATCTCGAAGGCCGGAGCCATGCTGGTCGGCAGCTGACCGGCGCGGAACGCGCATGCTCGTCCAACTGTCGATCCGCGATATCGTCCTGATCGAAAAGCTGGACATCGAGTTCGCGCGCGGCCTGTCGGTGCTGACCGGCGAGACGGGTGCCGGCAAGTCCATCCTTCTCGACGCGCTGTCGCTCGCACTCGGCGGGCGCGGCGATGCCTCGCTCGTCAGACACGGATCGGCACAGGGCCAGGTCACGGCCGTCTTCGACGTGCCGCTCGACCATCCCGCCCGCCGCCTGATCGCCGACAACGCCATCGAGGACGAGGGCGACATCCTGCTTCGCCGTGTCCAGAACGCCGACGGCCGCTCGCGCGTCTTCGTCAACGATCGGCCGGCCAGCGTTGCGCTGATGCGCGACATCGGCCGGGCGCTCGTGGAGATCCACGGCCAGCACGACGAGCGCGCGCTGGTGGACGCGGACGCGCATCGCGATGTTCTCGACCAGTTTGGCGGTCACGGCGCGGACGTGGTTTCCGTCCGAAAGGCCTTCGGGGGCTGGCGGCAGGCCGAGCAGGAACTCGCCCGGCATCGCGCCCGCGTCGAGGCGGCCGCGCGCGAGGCCGACTATCTTCGCGCTTCCGTCGAGGAATTGCGCAAGCTCGACCCGCGCGAGGGCGAGGAGACCGATCTGGCCGGCGTGCGCGCCCAGATGATGAAGGCGGAGAAGATCGCCTCCGACATCGGCGAGGCGCAGGAGGTGTTTTCGGGCAACCAGTCGCCGGTGCCGGTGCTCGCCAGCCTGTTGCGCCGCCTCGAGCGGAAGGCACAGGAAGTGCCGGGCATGCTCGACGACGTGGTGAAGTCGCTCGACGAGGCACTCATGTCGCTCGACGCCGCGCAGACCGGGATCGACGCCGCCATGCGCGCCTCGGAATATGATCCGCGCGTGCTGGAGCAGACCGAAGAGCGGCTGTTTGCGCTGCGCGCTGCCGCCCGCAAGCACAATGTCGCCGTCGACGCGCTGCCCGTCCTGCGCGACCGCATGACGGCCGACCTCGCCGATCTCGACGCGGGCGAGGAGCGGCTGGGCGGGCTGGAGAAGGCTGCGCTGGAGACCCGAGCCGCCTATGACGCGGCAGCCCGGCGGCTTTCGGCGTTGCGGCGGGATGCGGCCGAGGCGCTGGCCGGCGCGGTGATGGCCGAACTGCCGGCGCTGAAGCTCGAGCGCGCGGCCTTCCTCGTCGAGATCGCCTCCGAACCGGACGACCGGCGGGAGGAGGGGATCGACCAGGTCGAGTTCTGGGTGCGGACCAATCCGGGATCGCGGCCGGGGCCGATGGCGAAGATCGCTTCCGGCGGCGAGCTGTCGCGCTTCCTCCTGGCGCTCAAGGTGGCCCTGGCCGACCGCGGCTCGGCGCCGACGCTCGTCTTCGACGAGATCGACACCGGTGTGGGCGGCGCAGTGGCCGATGCGATCGGCGCGCGGCTGGCTAGGCTGGCGGAACGCGTGCAGGTCCTGTCGGTCACGCACGCGCCGCAGGTGGCCGCGCGCGCCGCGACGCATTTCCTGATCTCGAAGTCCGGCGCGGACCGCGTGTCGACCGGGGTCGCTCAGCTGCCGCGTCCGGCCCGCCAGGAAGAGATCGCCCGCATGCTCGCGGGTGCCACCATCACCGACGAGGCACGCGCGGCCGCGGGGCGGCTTCTGGCCGAGACGGAGTAGGGGACTTCGTCCGCCTCGCCGCGCGAGGCGCCGTCATGAGACGTCAGCTTCGCCGCCGTCCCTCTTGAACCCTCGGCTCGCGGCTGCCTAGAGTCGGCCGTTCGCAGACAATCCGGAAACCTCGCCATGACCCTTTCCGCCAAGCCGGTCGAGACACTGACGCTCGAGGAGGCGGCCGACGAATCGAAGCGGCTGGCGGCGGAGGTGGCGCGCCACGATGAACTCTACCACGGCAAGGATGCGCCGGAGATTACCGACGCGGAATACGACGCGCTGCGCCGCCGCCTGCTGGCGCTGGAGGAGGCCTATCCGGAGCTGGCGAGTGCGGCGTCGCCGACGCGCAGCGTTGGCGCTGCGCCCTCCGGCACCTTCTCCGAGGTGCGGCATGCCAAGCCCATGCTGTCACTCGACAACGTGTTCTCCGACGCGGACGTGGCGGATTTCGTCGGCTCCGTGCGGCGCTTCCTGTCGCTGTCAGCGGAAGCCGAACTCGTCTTCACCGCCGAACCGAAGATCGACGGACTGTCGATGTCGCTGCGCTACGAGAAGGGGCGGCTGGTGACGGCGGCCACCCGCGGCGACGGCACGACGGGCGAGAACGTCACGGCCAACATCCGCACCATCGACGAGATCCCGGACGAACTGCCGGCCGGCGTTCCCGACGTGATCGAGGTGCGGGGCGAGGTCTACATGCGCCGCGACGACTTCATGGCGCTGAACGCCCGCATGGCCGAGAACGGCCAGCCGGCCTTCGCCAACCCCCGCAACTCGGCCGCCGGCAGCCTGCGCCAGAAGAACCCGGAGGTGACGAAGTCGCGGCCGCTGAAGTTCTTCGCCTATGCCTGGGGCGAGACGAGCGCGCCGCTGGCGGGGACGCAGTTCGACGCCGTCCAGGCCTTCCGCGACTGGGGCTTCCAGACCAACGATCTGATGGTTCGCTGCGCCTCGCTGGACGAGATGATCGCCCACTACCGTGCGATCGAGGCCGGGCGGGCGGCGCTGCCCTACGACATCGACGGGGTAGTCTACAAGGTCGACCGGCTCGACCTGCAGGAGCGGCTCGGTTTCCGCTCGCGCTCGCCGCGCTGGGCCACCGCGCACAAGTTTCCGGCCGAGAAGGCGACGACGGTGGTGGAGCGGATCGACATCCAGGTCGGCCGCACCGGGGCGATGACGCCGGTGGCGCGGCTTTCGCCGGTGACGGTCGGCGGCGTGGTCGTCACCAACGCCACGCTGCACAACGAGGACTACATCCAGGGGATCGGCAATTCCGGCGAGCGGATCCGCCCGGAGGGACATGACATCCGCGAGGGCGACACGGTGGTCGTGCAGCGCGCCGGCGACGTCATCCCGCAGATCCTCGACGTGGTGACGGACAGACCGCGCGGGCCGACGCCCTATGTGTTTCCGCACAGCTGCCCGGTCTGCGGCAGCCACGCGGTGCGCGAGGAGGACGAGGCGGTGTGGCGCTGCAGCGGCGGGCTGGTGTGCCCGGCGCAGGCGATGGAGCGGCTGCGCCACTTCGTGTCGCGCAACGCCATGGACATCGAGGGGCTGGGCGAAAAGCAGATCGAGTTCTTCTTCACCACCGACAAGCCGGCGCAGCGAATCGCCACGCCCGCCGACATCTTCACGCTCAGGACGCGCCAGGAGGCGCTTCCCGACACGCTGGACGGCTCGCTGCAGCGGCTCGACAAGGTGGAGGGCTTCGGCGAGGTATCGGTGCGCAAGCTCTTCGCGGCCATCGACGAGCGGCGGCAGGTGGCGCTGTCGCGCTTCCTCTTCGCGCTCGGCATCCGCCACATCGGCGAAACCAACGCCAAGCGGCTGGCGCGGCATTTCCTGTCCTTTGCCCGGCTGCGGGAGGCGGCCGAGAGGGCGGTGCCGCCGCAGGGCAAGGGCGATCCGGGCAACGAGGACTGGCGCGAGATCGTCGGCGTCAACGGCATCGGCGACGTGGTGGCGGAAGCGCTGGTCGACTTTTTCGCCGAGGGCCACAACCGCGAGGCCGTCGACGCGCTGCTGGCGGCCGGGGCGACGCCGCTCGACGAGGAGCCGGTGGGCGCCGTGTCCTCGCCCGTGGCGGGCAAGACCGTCGTCTTCACCGGTGCGCTGGAGCGGATGTCGCGCGACGAGGCCAAGGCGATGGCGGAGCGGTTCGGCGCCAAGGTGGCCGGCTCGGTGTCGAAGAAGACCGACCTCGTGGTGGCCGGCCCGGGCGCCGGCTCGAAGCTCAAGCAGGCGACCGATCTCGGCATCGAGGTGATCGACGAGGATGCGTGGTTCGAACGCGTCGGCGGGTAGGGGCGGAGCTACGGTTGGTCGACCTGCCGTGCAAGGCGGCGGGAGAAACCGGCGAATCGATCCCGCCTCGACGACAAAACGCCGTTGCGCGCGGGCGAACGACTGTGTATGTAGCCGCTCGCGCCTAGGGGTATAGCTCAGTTGGTAGAGCGGCGGTCTCCAAAACCGCAGGTCGCAGGTTCGAGCCCTGCTGCCCCTGCCAGCGCCCGGAAGCCGGTCACACGGCCGTCACCGGCGCATGGGAACGTCCTGGAACGAGCGATCTGTGCAATGCGGCCCCTGATCGGGCTACGGAGCGAGCGGCTGCTCGGGAACAATTTCCACATCCGCACTTGCGTGCCGACGGAATCGTCTTTATGTAGCGCTATCCAGACAAGCGGTGCGTGGAGCCACGATCGGCTTTACGTGCCTTTATTGCATGGGCGGATGATCGCTTCCCCGGAAAGTGGTTGTTCCTCGTGATAAGGCAAGTTTCCCGTTTCGCGGGACGATCCAGAAGACCCGGTCCACGGGTTCCTGAAAGCAGAGCGGCAGATGGCGTCGAAGACTTCGAATCCCTTCACCTTCCTTCAGCAGGTGCGTCAGGAGACGGCGAAGGTCACGTGGCCGTCCCGCCGCGAAACTCTGATCTCCACCATCATGGTTCTGGCCTTCGCGTTCATCGCCGCGATCTTCTTCTTCGCCGCGGACCAGATCATGGCTCTGGGCGTCGAGCTGATACTCGGCATCGGTCGATAACGCCGGCGACTAAGGAGAGCACCTGACATGACTGCGCGGTGGTACATCGTCCACGCCTATTCGAATTTCGAGAAGAAGGTCGCCGAGGACATCGAGCACCAGGCCAAGCGAAAGGGCCTGTCGGACCAGATCGAGCAGATCGTGGTCCCGACCGAGAAGGTCGTCGAGATCCGCCGCGGCCGCAAGGTCGACTCGGAGCGCAAGTTCTTCCCGGGCTACGTGCTCGTGCGGGCGAACCTCTCCGACGCCGTCTTCTCGCTGATCAAGAACACGCCGAAGGTCACCGGCTTCCTGGGCGACTCGCGCCCGGTGCCGATCACCGACGCCGAGGCCGACCGCATCCTGCACCAGGTGCAGGAGGGCGTGGAGCGACCCAAGCCCTCGATCACCTTCGAGATCGGCGAGCAGGTGCGCGTCTCCGACGGCCCGTTCGCGTCGTTCAACGGCTTCGTCCAGGAAGTGGACGAGGAGCGGTCGCGCCTCAAGGTCGAGGTGTCGATCTTCGGACGGGCCGTCCCGGTCGATCTGGAATTCGGTCAGGTCGAAAAGGGCTGACCGGATAACCCCGCCCGGCTAAGGCCGGCGGGTGAGGCGGGGCCATCGGCTCCGATTGGAATGGGTGGAAGGGACAGGGGGCTGAAGCCGGCCCCGGACCCGCACCACCCGACTGCAACGCCGGATGAAGCCGGCATAACCAGGGCAGAAGAGAAATGGCTAAGAAGATCGTGGGCCAGCTCAAGCTCCAGGTCAAAGCGGGATCGGCGACGCCGTCGCCCCCGATCGGCCCGGCGCTCGGTCAGCGTGGCATCAACATCATGGAGTTCTGCAAGGCGTTCAACGCCCAGACCCAGGAGCTCGAGAAGGGTCAGCCGACCCCGGTGGTCATCACCTACTACCAGGACAAGTCGTTCACCTTCGTCATGAAGACGCCGCCGGTGAGCTACTTCCTCAAGAAGGCCGCGAACCTGCAGTCCGGCTCCAAGGAGCCCGGCAAGGTCAAGGCCGGCGAGATCTCCCGCGACAAGATCCGCGAGATCGCCGAGAAGAAGATGAAGGACCTGAACGCCAACGACGTCGACGCAGCGATGCGCATGGTCGAAGGCTCCGCCCGTTCGATGGGCCTCGAGGTGGTGGGGTAAGATCATGGCAAAGAAGCTCGCCAAGCGCGTCGCCAAGTCCCGTGAGGGCGTCGACGTCAACAAGTCCTACGACCTCGCCGAAGCCCTGAAGATGCTCAAGGAGCGCGCCACGGCAAAGTTCGACGAGACGATCGAGGTCGCGATGAACCTCGGCGTCGACCCGCGCCACGCCGACCAGATGGTCCGAGGCGTCGTCAACCTGCCGAACGGCACCGGCCGCACCGTGCGCGTGGCCGTGTTCGCCCGCGGCGCGAAGGCCGAGGAAGCCACCAAGGCCGGCGCCGACATTGTCGGTGCAGAGGATCTGGTGGAGATCGTGCAGAAGGGCGAGATCAACTTCGACCGCTGCATCGCGACCCCGGACATGATGCCGCTCGTCGGCCGTCTCGGCAAGGTGCTCGGCCCGCGCGGCATGATGCCGAACCCGAAGGTCGGCACCGTGACGATGGACGTCGCCGCTGCCGTCAAGGCCTCCAAGGGCGGTGCCGTCGAGTTCCGCGTCGAGAAGGCCGGCATCATCCATGGCGGCGTCGGCAAGGCCTCGTTCGAGATTGACAAGCTGGTCGAGAACGTCCGCGCCTTCGCCGATGCGGTGATCAAGGCCAAGCCGGCAGGCGCCAAGGGCAACTACGTAAAGCGCGTGGCGCTGTCCTCGACGATGGGCCCCGGCCTGAAGATCGATCCGGCGACGCTCACCGTCGCGTCCTGACGCGATCAGGGGAGGCGGGTTCCGCCTCCGGCAAAGCGAATTCCGGGCTCAACGGCCCGGATCTGCGGGAGGGTAACTTCCCGCACTCCTGTCCGAGATTGCAGGCGGGCCGGTTCAATCCGGTCCTTAATCCGATTGGGTCTGCATGAGACGGGGTCGAGCCGACGAAGAAGCGAACGCGTCGCTTCGGAGAAGGTTTCGAACCGTGTGTGCCTTTTGTCAGCGCGCTCCGGCGGATCACCATCCGGCGGGCGAGGCGAAAGGGGGCAGGATCCTCGAGCGCCGCTCGGGCGATTCTAACGGATTGTCCCGGCCGGCAAAAGGCAACCCGGCAGTTCCTCCCTCGGGAGGGATCGCCAACTGGAGATAGGCAGTGGACAGAGCGGAAAAACGCGAACTCGTCACGGACCTGAACGGAGTCTTCCAGACTTCCGGCTCGGTGGTCGTGGCCCACTATGCCGGCATCACCGTTGCGCAAATGAACGATCTTCGTACGAAGATGCGCGCAGCAGGTGGTTCCGTCAAAGTCGCGAAGAACCGTCTCGCCAGAATCGCTCTTCAGGGCACGCCGTCAGAGGGGATGAAGGATCTGTTCATCGGACAGACCCTGATCGCCTATGCGGAAGATCCGGTCGTCGCGCCGAAGATCGCATCCGAGTTCGCCAAGGGGAATGACAAGCTCGTCATTCTCGGTGGCGCGATGGGTGAGACCTCGCTCGACGTCGAGGGCGTGAAGACGCTTGCGACGCTCCCGTCGCTCGACGAGCTTCGCGCAAAGCTGGTGGGGATGATCTCCACGCCGGCAACCCGGATCGCCCAGGTCGTCAACGCGCCGGCAGCGCAGCTTGCCCGCGTGTTCGGCGCCTATGCCCGGAAGGACGAGGCGGCATGAGGCCGGTCCTCGGACATACCAACACACGTTCGAACACATTCTCACTGAAGGAACACAACAATGGCTGATCTCGCCAAGATCGTAGACGACCTCTCCAGCCTCACCGTCCTCGAGGCGGCCGAGCTGTCGAAGATGCTCGAAGAGAAGTGGGGCGTTTCCGCCGCCGCTCCGGTGGCCGTGGCCGCTGCCGGTGGTGGCGCCGCCGCTGCCGCTCCCGTCGAGGAGAAGACCGAATTCGACGTCGTGCTGATGGAAGCCGGCGCTCAGAAGATCAACGTCATCAAGGAAGTCCGCGCCATCACCGGCCTGGGCCTCAAGGAAGCCAAGGATCTGGTCGAAGGCGCGCCGAAGCCCGTCAAGGAAGCCGTGTCCAAGGCCGATGCCGACAAGTTCAAGGCACAGCTGGAAGCAGCCGGCGCCAAGGTCGAGCTGAAGTAAGCATCTGCGTGAAGGCGGACGGGCCCGTCCCGTCCGCCGACCCCGCCCGAGGGGAGTTGTCGTCGGGATGCGTCCGGGAACCCATTTCCTGACGGCCGTATACCGGCCTTCCGGAAAAGGGTTTTCACCTGTTTTGACTACCGCGGCACCTTCGAAGCTGCGGCGAACGACAAGCCAGTATGGCAGCAAGGAGCGACGATGGCCCAGACCCACACGTTCAACGGTCGCAGGCGCGTACGCAAGTTCTTCGGAAAGATTCCGGAAGTTGCGGAAATGCCGAACCTCATCGAGGTTCAGAAAGCATCCTATGACCAGTTCCTGATGGTGGAGGAGCCGGAAGGCGGGCGGCCGGACGAGGGACTGCAGGCCGTCTTCAAGTCAGTGTTTCCGATCTCCGACTTCTCGGGCGCCTCGATGCTGGAGTTCGTCAAGTACGAGTTCGAGCACCCGAAGTTCGACGTCGACGAGTGCCGCCAGCGCGACCTGACCTACGCCGCTCCGCTGAAGGTGACGCTGCGCCTGATCGTGTTCGATATCGACGAGGACACCGGGGCCAAGTCGATCAAGGACATCAAGGAGCAGGACGTCTACATGGGCGACATGCCGCTCATGACGTCGAACGGCACCTTCATCGTCAACGGCACAGAGCGCGTCATCGTCTCGCAGATGCACCGTTCGCCGGGCGTGTTCTTCGACCACGACAAGGGCAAGTCGCACTCGTCGGGCAAGCTGCTGTTCGCCGCGCGCGTGATCCCGTACCGCGGCTCCTGGCTCGACATCGAGTTCGACTCGAAGGACGTCGTGCATGCGCGCATCGACCGTCGCCGCAAGATTCCGGTGTCGTCGCTTTTGATGGCGCTCGGCATGGACGGCGAAGAGATCCTGTCGACCTTCTACAACAAGCTCGCCTTCGAGCGTGACGGCGAGGGCTGGCGCCTGCCGTTCTCCGTCGACCGCTTCCGCGGCCGCAAGGCGGTGACCGAGCTCGTCAACGCCGATACCGGCGAAGTCGTGGTCGAGGCCGGCAAGAAGATCACCGCGCGCCAGGCGCGGCAGCTCGGCGAGAAGGGCCTGAAGTTCATCCGCGCCAACCAGGACGACGTCTACGGCAGCTATCTCGCCGAAGACATCGTCAACCCGGAGACCGGCGAGATCTTCCTCGAGGCCGGCGACGAGATCGACGAGAAGACGCTGAAGGTGCTGCTCGACGCGGGCCTGGATGAAATCCAGGTTCTCGACATCGACCACGTCAACATCGGCGCCTATATCCGCAACACGCTCGCGGTCGACAAGAACGAGAGCCGCCAGGACGCGCTGTTCGACATCTACCGCGTGATGCGTCCGGGCGAGCCGCCGACGCTCGAGACCGCAGAAGCGATGTTCAACTCGCTGTTCTTCGATTCGGAGCGCTACGACCTGTCGGCCGTCGGCCGCGTCAAGATGAACATGCGCCTGGAACTCGACGCTGCCGACACGGTGCGCGTGCTGCGCAAGGAGGACATCCTTGCCGTGGTCCGCACGCTGGTCGAGCTGCGCGACGGCAAGGGCGAGATCGACGACATCGACAATCTCGGCAACCGCCGCGTCCGCTCGGTCGGCGAGCTGATGGAGAACCAGTACCGCGTCGGCCTGCTGCGCATGGAGCGCGCGATCAAGGAGCGCATGTCGTCGATCGAGATCGACACCGTCATGCCGCAGGACCTGATCAACGCCAAGCCGGCGGCCGCCGCCGTGCGCGAGTTCTTCGGTTCCTCGCAGCTGTCGCAGTTCATGGACCAGACCAACCCGCTGTCGGAGATCACCCACAAGCGCCGCCTGTCGGCGCTCGGACCCGGCGGTCTCACCCGAGAGCGCGCCGGTTTCGAGGTGCGCGACGTGCACGTCACGCATTACGGCCGCATCTGCCCGATCGAGACGCCGGAAGGCCCGAACATCGGCCTGATCAACTCGCTCGCGACCTTCGCCCGGGTCAACAAGTACGGCTTCATCGAGAGCCCGTACCGCAAGATCATCGACGGCAAGGTCAGCCACGAGGTCGTCTATCTCTCGGCGATGGAGGAGGCCAAGCACTACGTCGCGCAGGCCAACGCCATTCTCGACGAGGAGGGCAGCTTCACCGAGGAGTTCGTCATCTGCCGCCACGCCGGCGAGGTGATGATGACTCCGCGCGAGAACGTCGACCTGATGGACGTGTCGCCCAAGCAGATGGTCTCGGTGGCCGCGGCGCTGATCCCGTTCCTCGAGAACGACGACGCCAACCGCGCGCTGATGGGCTCGAACATGCAGCGCCAGGCGGTGCCGCTGGTTCGCGCCGAGGCGCCGTTCGTGGGCACCGGCATGGAACCGATCGTGGCGCGTGACTCCGGCGCGGCGATCGCCGCCCGCCGCACCGGCATCGTCGACCAGGTGGACGCGACCCGTATCGTCATCCGCGCGACCGAGGATCTCGATCCCGGCAAGTCGGGCGTCGACATCTATCGCCTGATGAAGTTCCAGCGCTCGAACCAGAACACCTGCATCAACCAGCGTCCGCTGGTGCGCGTGGGCGACCGGCTCGAGAAGGGCGACATCATCGCCGACGGTCCGTCGACCGACCTCGGCGATCTGGCGCTCGGCCGCAACGTGCTCGTCGCGTTCATGCCGTGGAATGGCTACAACTACGAGGACTCCATCCTGCTCTCCGAGCGGATCGTGTCGGACGACGTCTTCACCTCGATCCACATCGAGGAGTTCGAGGTCGCCGCGCGCGATACCAAGCTCGGACCGGAGGAGATCACGCGCGACATTCCGAACGTGTCGGAAGAGGCGCTGAAGAACCTCGACGAGGCCGGCATCGTCTACATCGGCGCGGAAGTGGCGCCGGGCGACATCCTGGTCGGCAAGATCACGCCGAAGGGCGAGAGCCCGATGACGCCGGAGGAGAAGCTCCTGCGCGCCATCTTCGGCGAGAAGGCGTCGGATGTCCGCGACACCTCCATGCGGATGCCGCCCGGGACCTTCGGCACGGTCGTCGAAGTGCGCGTCTTCAACCGCCACGGCGTGGAGAAGGACGAGCGCGCGATGCAGATCGAGCGCGAGGAGATCGAACGCCTCGCCAAGGACCGCGACGACGAGCAGGCGATCCTCGATCGCAACGTCTATTCGCGCCTGGTCGACATGCTGAACGGCAAGGAAGCGATTGCCGGGCCCAAGGGCTTCAAGAAGGGCTCCGCCCTCTCGAAGGCCGTGCTCGACGATTATCCGCGCTCGCAGTGGTGGCAGTTCGCTCTCGAGGACGAGAGGCTGCAGGGCGAACTCGAGGCGCTTCGCGCACAGTACGACGATTCCAAGAAGGCGCTCGAGCAGCGCTTCATGGACAAGGTCGAGAAGGTGCAGCGCGGCGACGAGATGCCCCCCGGCGTCATGAAGATGGTCAAGGTCTTCGTCGCTGTGAAGCGCAAGATCCAGCCGGGCGACAAGATGGCCGGCCGTCACGGCAACAAGGGTGTCGTGTCGCGGATCGTGCCGGTGGAGGACATGCCGTTCCTGGAAGACGGGACGCATGCCGACATCGTGCTCAATCCGCTCGGCGTGCCGTCGCGCATGAACGTGGGCCAGATCCTCGAGACCCATCTTGGATGGGCCTGCGCGGGCATGGGCCGCAAGATCGGCGATCTCGTCGAGGCCTATCGTGCCGGCGGCGAAATCCAGCCGCTGCGCGACACGCTCGAGGAGCTGATCCCGGACAACGACCGCAACGAGCCCGTGCGCCGCTATGACGACGACAGCATCGTGCGGCTCGCCGACCAGATGAAGCGGGGCGTCTCGATCGCCACGCCGGTCTTCGACGGTGCCAACGAGGCCAACATCAACGAGATGCTGGAACAGGCCGGCCTGCACACGAGCGGCCAGTCGGTGCTCTACGACGGACGCACGGGCGAGCCGTTCGATCGCAAGGTGACGATGGGCTACATCTACATGCTCAAGCTGCACCACCTGGTGGACGACAAGATCCACGCGCGTTCGATCGGACCCTACTCGCTCGTCACCCAGCAGCCGCTGGGCGGCAAGGCGCAGTTCGGCGGTCAGCGCTTCGGCGAGATGGAGGTCTGGGCGCTGGAAGCCTACGGCGCGGCCTACACGCTGCAGGAGATGCTGACGGTCAAGTCGGACGACGTGGCCGGGCGTACCAAGGTGTACGAGGCGATCGTGCGCGGCGACGACACCTTCGAGGCCGGCATTCCGGAGAGCTTCAACGTTCTCGTCAAGGAAATGCGCTCGCTGGGTCTCAGCGTCGAACTCGAGAACAGCCGTCTCGACGATGCGCAGGCCCGACTGCCCGACGCGGCCGAGTAACCGCACCCCGGGTGCGCCGTAACCGGCGCACCCATTCCTGCCGCCCGGACGGGGCTGCGGGGAAGTCTTCAGAGACGACGATGGGACCCGTGCGTCCGTCGTCGTCCGGTAGTCCGGGCCTGACGCCCGGAGATTTTCGAAAAGGGGGCCGGCGACGGTTCCTAACAGGAGAACGGCATGAACCAAGAGGTCATGAATCTCTTCAACGCGCAGGTTCCGGCGCAGACGTTCGATTCGATCCGGATCTCGCTGGCCAGCCCCGACAAGATCCTGTCGTGGTCCTACGGCGAGATCAAGAAGCCCGAGACGATCAACTACCGTACGTTCAAGCCCGAGCGTGACGGCCTGTTCTGCGCGCGCATCTTCGGCCCGATCAAGGACTACGAGTGCCTGTGCGGCAAGTACAAGCGCATGAAGTACAAGGGCATCATCTGCGAGAAGTGCGGCGTGGAAGTCACGCTGTCGCGCGTGCGCCGCGAGCGCATGGGCCACATCGAGCTCGCAGCGCCCGTCGCGCACATCTGGTTCCTGAAGTCGCTGCCCTCGCGCATCGGCACGCTGCTGGACATGACGCTGAAGGACATCGAGCGCGTCCTCTATTTCGAGAACTACATCGTCACCGAGCCGGGCCTCACCGACCTCAAGCAGCACCAGCTGCTGTCGGAAGAGGACTACATGGCCGCCGTCGACAATTTCGGTGAGGATTCCTTCACCGCCATGATCGGCGCCGAGGCGATCCACGAGCTGCTGGCCTCGATGGAACTCGACAAGATCGCCGTGCAGCTGCGCGACGACCTCGCCACGACGACGTCCGACCTCAAGCAGAAGAAGCTTCTGAAGCGGCTGAAGGTGGTCGAGAACTTCATGGAGTCCGGCAACCGTCCGGAGTGGATGATCATGAAGATCATCCCGGTGATCCCGCCGGACCTGCGTCCGCTGGTTCCGCTGGACGGCGGCCGCTTCGCGACGTCGGACCTGAACGACCTCTACCGCCGCGTCATCAACCGCAACAACCGCCTGAAGCGGCTGATCGAGCTGCGCGCGCCCGGCATCATCATCCGCAACGAGAAGCGCATGCTGCAGGAGGCCGTCGACGCGCTGTTCGACAACGGCCGCCGCGGCCGCGTCATCACGGGCGCCAACAAGCGTCCGCTGAAGTCGCTGTCCGACATGCTGAAGGGCAAGCAGGGCCGCTTCCGCCAGAACCTGCTCGGCAAGCGCGTCGACTATTCCGGCCGCTCTGTCATCGTGACCGGCCCGGAGCTGAAGCTGCACCAGTGCGGCCTGCCGAAGAAGATGGCGCTCGAGCTGTTCAAGCCCTTCATCTACGCCCGCCTCGACGCCAAGGGTTACTCCTCGACCGTCAAGCAGGCCAAGAAGCTGGTCGAGAAGGAGAAGCCGGAGGTCTGGGACATCCTCGACGAGGTGATCCGCGAGCATCCGGTACTGCTCAACCGCGCGCCGACGCTGCACCGCCTGGGCATCCAGGCCTTCGAGCCCACCCTGATCGAAGGCAAGGCGATCCAGCTGCACCCGCTGGTCTGCACGGCCTTCAACGCGGACTTCGACGGCGACCAGATGGCGGTTCACGTGCCGCTGTCGCTGGAAGCCCAGCTCGAGGCCCGCGTGCTGATGATGTCGACCAACAACATCCTGCATCCCGCGAACGGCCAGCCCATCATCGTGCCGTCGCAGGACATGGTGCTGGGTCTCTACTACCTGTCGATCGTCAACCAGAACGAACCGGGCGAGGGGATGGTTTTCGCCGACATGGGCGAGCTCCATCACGCGCTCGAGACCAAGGCTGTGACGCTGCACACCAAGATCCGCGGTCGTTTCAAGACCGTCGATGCGCAGGGCAAGCCGACGTCCAAGATCTACGAGACGACTCCAGGCCGGATGATCATCGGCGAGCTTCTGCCAAAGAACGTCAACGTTCCGTTCGATACCTGCAACCAGGAGATGACAAAGAAGAACATCTCCCGGATGATCGACACGGTCTATCGCCACTGCGGCCAGAAGGAGACGGTGATCTTCTGCGATCGCATCATGCAGCTCGGCTTCGGCCATGCCTGCCGTGCCGGCATTTCGTTCGGCAAGGACGACATGCTGATCCCGGACGCGAAAGCCGAACTCGTCGCGAAGACCGAGGCGCTCGCCAAGGAATACGAGCAGCAGTACAATGACGGCCTGATCACCCAGGGCGAAAAGTACAACAAGGTGGTGGACGCCTGGGCGAAGTGCTCGGAGAAGGTCGCCGAGGAGATGATGGGCCGCATCAAGGCGGTCGAGTTCACCCCCGACGGGCGGCAGAAGCCGATGAACTCGATCTACATGATGTCGCACTCCGGCGCGCGCGGGTCTCCGACCCAGATGCGTCAGCTTGCCGGCATGCGCGGCCTGATGGCCAAGCCGTCGGGCGAGATCATCGAGACGCCGATCATCTCGAACTTCAAGGAAGGCCTGACCGTTCTGGAGTACTTCAACTCCACCCACGGCGCCCGCAAGGGCCTGGCCGACACCGCGCTGAAGACGGCCAACTCGGGCTATCTGACGCGTCGCCTCGTCGACGTGGCGCAGGACTGCATCGTCAACGCGGTCGACTGCGGCACCGACAAGGGCCTGACCATGCAGCCGATCGTGGATGCCGGACAGGTGGTGGCCTCGCTCGGCCAGCGCGTTCTCGGCCGCACGGCGCTCGACGACATCAACCACCCGGTCTCTGGTGACCTGATCGTCAAGGCCGGTACGCTGATGGACGAGCGTGACGTCGAGGCGATCGAGAAGGCGGGCATCCAGACGATCCGCATCCGCTCGGCGCTCACCTGCGAGGTGAAGGTCGGCGTCTGCGCCGTCTGCTACGGCCGCGACCTGGCGCGGGGCACCCCCGTCAACCAGGGCGAGGCGGTGGGCGTCATCGCCGCGCAGTCGATCGGCGAACCGGGCACACAGCTCACCATGCGTACCTTCCACATGGGCGGCACGGCCCAGGTGGTCGACAGCTCATTCCTCGAAGCCTCCTACGAGGGCACGGTCCAGATCCGCAACCGCAACGTGGTGCGCAACTCCGACGGCCATCTGGTTGTCATGGGCCGCAACATGGCCATCGTCATCCTCGACGAGGGCGGCAAGGAGCGGGCGGTCCACCGCGTCACCTATGGTTCGCGCATCTTCGTGGACGAGGGCGACAAGGTGAAGCGCGGCCAGCGCGTGGCCGAGTGGGATCCCTATACCCGTCCGATCCTCACGGAAATCGAGGGCAGGGCGGAGTTCGAGGATCTGGTCGACGGTATCTCCGTGCAGGAGACGACCGACGAATCGACCGGCATCACCAAGCGCGAGGTCATCGACTGGCGGTCGACGCCGCGCGGCTCGGACCTCAAGCCGGCGATCACCATCCTCGACGCCAAGGGCAAGGTGGGCAAGCTCGCCAAGGGTGGCGACGCCCGCTTCATGCTCTCGGTGGAAGCGGTCCTGTCGGTGGAGCCGGGCTCGCAGGTGCGGCCGGGCGACGTCGTCGCGCGTATCCCGATGGAAAGCGCCAAGACCAAGGACATCACGGGCGGTCTGCCGCGCGTGGCGGAACTGTTCGAGGCCCGTCGGCCGAAGGACCATGCCATCATCGCCGAGATCGACGGCACGGTGCGGTTCGGACGCGACTACAAGAACAAGCGCCGCATCATCATCGAGCCGCACGAGGAAGGCGCGGAGCCGGTGGAGTATCTCATCCCGAAGGGCAAGCCATTCCATCTCCAGGACGGCGACGCGATCGAGAAGGGCGACTACATCCTCGACGGCAACCCGGCGCCGCACGACATCCTGGCGATCAAGGGCGTGGAGGCGCTGGCCTCCTACCTCGTCAACGAGATCCAGGAAGTCTACCGGCTGCAGGGCGTGTTGATCAACGACAAGCACATCGAGGTGATCGTTCGCCAGATGCTGCAGAAGATCGAGATCACGGAGCAGGGCGACTCGGTGTACATCCCGGGCGACCATGTCGACGTGATCGAGTTCGACGAGATCAACGAGCGGCTGGTCGAAGACGGCAAGAAGCCGGCGCAGGGCCAGCCGGTCCTGCTCGGCATTACCAAGGCCTCGCTGCAGACGCCATCCTTCATCTCGGCCGCCTCCTTCCAGGAGACGACCCGCGTGCTGACGGAGGCTGCCGTGGCCGGCAAGACCGACACGCTGCAGGGCCTGAAGGAGAACGTCATCGTCGGCCGCCTCATCCCGGCCGGCACGGGTGGGACGATGAGCCAGATCCGGCGCATCGCCAAGGCCCGCGACGAACTCATCCTCGACGAGCGCCGCAAGGCATCGGGCGTGGAGATGGCCGAGCCGATGCTGGCCGACATGTCGCGGACGCCCGCCGAATAGGCGATCGTTTCCCGATCGACGAACAAGGGCCGCCGGATCCATCCGGCGGCCTTTGCATTTCAAGGGGTCGGCAGAACCGCGAGCGGAGAATGCAGGTCGCCGGACGATGGCCGGACCTTGCCGCCGAGATCGTATCGATCCGTGAGGGGATCCGGGCCCTTTGCGGCACGCCGGAGCTGCTTCATGGAACGCTTTCGCTCTGAGTGAAGTAGCTCACATACGGCGTGACAACAGCCGCGCTAGAGAAGAAGGCGCGGCAGTCGATCGGGTCAATGACCTCCCAGCCGCATTCTGGCCGTCCGGACAATGCCCCGCCGGACGGCCTTTTTTTATGCGATTGCCGCAGTTGCCGAGCGACCGGCCTTTCAGGCAGCGAATGCACAGGGGAATGGACGAAGCGTCAGGCCGGCTCGTCGAACGTGACGACCGAGACTTCGCCCTCGATCGCGCCCTGGTAGGCCGACAGATGCGGCTCGTCGTCGGGGATTCCGTCGAGGTCGCCGATCTGGTCGAACTCGGCTTCCGCGTAGCCTTCGCGAGCGAGCGATTCGAGGGCGACTCGCACCGCCGTGTCGTCGTCCGGCGCGATAAGAAGGACATGAACCCCTTCCGAATCGCCGCCCTTCCGTCGCCAGACCCGGCCGGTAATGATCGTCACGGGGCGAGCTTCGTTGTCGTTCATCTATATAAGCTTCCGAATCGCTATGGGTTAAGGGAGTGGTTGCCCCGCCTATTGTTATAGTCGCACCGATAGGCCGGATGTGACAGGCCGTGTATAGTCACATTCCATTTCGCAGCGCCTCGATTTCGTAAGAAATCCACATTTCGGCCGCCGGCTGCGCTCCGTTGGCGTGTTCGAAGCGAAAACTCGCGCTGCGGGCTTGACGATGGCGGTCGTTGGGGTTAGAAGCCGCCTCGTCTGAGCCGATGTGAGACTTGGCCTTTCGGAGCGACACGCTCTGAAGTTCGTCTCAAACAGGGTTCGTTTTACGAGCGACGACATTTCCGGCATGCACGAAGCGCGTTGCGCTTCCTCTGCTTTTTGTTCGGGCAGGACCGCGATGGCGGTTTTTGGCCCGAATTTGCGTATGGAAGCGGCGCTTCTGACGGCCCTGAAACGGGCTTTGGACACGGATTTGAAAAAGAGGGAAGGTTGAATGCCTACCGTAAACCAGCTGATCCGCAAGCCGCGCATTGCGCCGGTGAAGCGCAACAAGGTTCCGGCCATGCAGGCCAACCCGCAGAAGCGTGGCGTCTGCACGCGCGTCTATACGACGACGCCGAAGAAGCCGAACTCGGCGCTCCGCAAGGTTGCGAAGATCCGCCTCGTCAATGGCTTCGAAGTGATCGGCTACATCCCCGGCGAAGGTCACAACCTTCAGGAGCACTCCGTGGTCATGATCCGCGGCGGCCGCGTGAAGGATCTTCCGGGCGTGCGTTACCACATCATCCGCGGCGTGCTCGATACCCAGGGCGTCAAAAACCGCAAGCAGCGCCGGTCCAAGTACGGCGCGAAGCGTCCGAAGTGACCAGAGCTTAGCGAGGCAAAGAGACCCATGTCCCGTCGTCACAGTGCAGAGAAGCGTGAGATCAACCCGGACCCGAAGTTCGGCGACCTGATCGTCACCAAGTTCATGAATGCCGTCATGCATCACGGCAAGAAGTCCATCGCCGAGACCATCGTGTACGGCGCGCTGGATCAGGTCCAGGCCAAGACGAAGCAGGAGCCGGTGACGGTCTTCCATCAGGCGCTCGACAATGTCGCTCCGCACGTGGAAGTCCGGTCGCGTCGCGTCGGCGGCGCCACCTATCAGGTTCCCGTCGATGTGCGCCCGGAGCGCCGCCAGGCGCTGGCCATCCGGTGGCTGATCACGGCTGCCCGCGGTCGCAACGAGACCACCATGGTTGACCGGCTGTCCGGCGAGCTCATGGACGCGGCCAACAACCGCGGCACCGCCGTCAAGAAGCGCGAAGACACGCACCGGATGGCGGAAGCCAACCGCGCCTTCGCGCACTACCGCTGGTAATCCCAGGTCGAATAGCAAGCGAGAGGCACCTCCCATGGCCCGCGAGTACAAGATCGAAGACTACCGAAATTTCGGTATCATGGCGCACATCGACGCCGGCAAGACCACGACGACCGAGCGCGTCCTCTACTACACCGGCAAGTCCCACAAGATCGGCGAAGTCCATGACGGCGCCGCCACGATGGACTGGATGGAGCAGGAGCAGGAGCGCGGCATCACGATCACGTCGGCCGCGACGACCACCTACTGGACCGGTCGCGACGGCAAGATGCGCCGCTTCAACATCATCGACACGCCGGGCCACGTCGATTTCACCATCGAAGTCGAGCGTTCGCTGCGCGTTCTCGACGGTGCCATCGCGCTTCTCGACGCCAATGCCGGTGTGGAGCCTCAGACGGAGACCGTCTGGCGCCAGGCGGACAAGTATCACGTGCCGCGTCTCATCTTCTGCAACAAGATGGACAAGATCGGTGCCGATTTCTATCGCTCCTACGAGATGATCGGCTCGCGCCTCGGTGCGCAGGCCGTCGTCATGCAGCTGCCGATCGGCGCGGAGAACGACTTCGCCGGCGTCATCGACCTCGTCGAGATGAAGGCGCTCGTCTGGAGGTCCGAGAACCTCGGCGCCGAATGGGACGTGGTCGAGATTCCGGCCGACATGCAGGCTCGCGCCGAGGAATTCCGCGAGAAGCTCGTGGAAGCCGCGGTCGAGATGGACGAGGGCGCACTGGAGCGCTACCTCGACGGCGAACTGCCGTCGCACGACGAACTTCGCTCGCTGGTCCGCAAGGGCACGATCGCGGTCAAGTTCTTCCCGATGTTCTGCGGCTCGGCTTTCAAGAACAAGGGCGTACAGCCGCTGCTCGACGCCGTGGTCGACTACCTGCCGGCGCCGAACCAGGTTCCGGACATCAAGGGCGTTGACCCCAAGACCGAAGCCGAGATCGTGCGCAAGTCGTCCGACGAAGAGCCTCTGTCGATGCTCGCCTTCAAGATCATGAACGACCCGTTCGTCGGCTCGCTCACCTTCTGCCGCATCTATTCGGGCAAGCTCACCAAGGGCATCTCGCTCGACAACACGGTGAAGGGGAAGAAGGAGCGCATCGGCCGCATGCTGCAGATGCATTCCAACTCCCGCGAGGACATCGAGGAGGCCTTCGCCGGCGACATCGTCGCGCTGGCCGGCCTCAAGGACACGACCACGGGCGACACGCTCTGCGACCCGCTGAAGCCGGTCATCCTGGAGCGCATGGAGTTCCCCGATCCGGTCATCCAGATCGCGATCGAGCCGAAGACTAAGGGCGACCAGGAGAAGATGGGCCTCGCCCTCAACCGCCTGGCCGCCGAGGATCCGTCCTTCCGCGTCAAGACCGACGAGGAATCCGGCCAGACGATCATCGCCGGCATGGGCGAGCTGCATCTCGACATCATCGTCGACCGCATGCGCCGCGAGTTCAAGGTCGAGGCGAATGTCGGCGCCCCGCAGGTCGCCTATCGCGAGACGATCACCAAGGTCGCCGAGATCGACTACACGCACAAGAAGCAGACCGGCGGCACGGGCCAGTTCGCCCGCGTCAAGATCATCTTCGAGCCGAACCCGGCGGGCGAGGACTTCGTGTTCGAGTCCAAGATCGTCGGCGGTTCGGTGCCGAAGGAATACATCCCGGGCGTCCAGAAGGGCATCCAGAGCGTCATGTCGTCGGGTCCGGTCGCGGGCTTCCCGATGCTGGGCGTGAAGGCCACCCTGATCGACGGCGCCTTCCACGACGTCGACTCCTCGGTTCTCGCCTTCGAGATCGCATCCCGCGCGGCGTTCCGCGAGGGTGCGCAGAAGGCCGGTGCCCAGCTGCTCGAGCCGATCATGAAGGTCGAGGTCGTCACGCCGGAAGACTACGTGGGTTCGGTCATCGGCGACCTCAACGGCCGCCGCGGCCAGATCCAGGGCCAGGAGGCACGCGGCAACGCTGCCGTCATCAACGCGATGGTGCCGCTGGCCAACATGTTCAAGTACGTCGACAACCTGCGCTCGATGTCGCAGGGCCGCGCCCAGTACACGATGCTGTTCGATCACTACGAACCGGTGCCGAACGCTGTCGCGCAGGAAATCCAGAAGAAATACGCGTAAATCCCGCGGGATTGGCAATAAACCGACTTCAACGCCCCTCGCGGGCAGCAGAAATGGAGACCTCACATGGCAAAAGGTAAATTCGAGCGCACCAAGCCTCATGTGAACATCGGCACGATCGGTCACGTCGACCATGGCAAGACGTCCCTGACGGCTGCGATCACGAAGTACTTCGGCGAGTACAAGGCGTACGACCAGATCGACGCCGCTCCGGAGGAGAAGGCGCGCGGCATCACGATCTCGACGGCGCACGTGGAATACGAGACGGCGGCGCGCCACTACGCCCACGTCGACTGCCCGGGCCACGCCGACTACGTCAAGAACATGATCACGGGTGCCGCGCAGATGGACGGCGCGATCCTGGTGGTCTCGGCCGCCGACGGCCCGATGCCGCAGACGCGCGAGCACATCCTGCTCGCCCGCCAGGTCGGCGTGCCTTCGATCGTGGTGTTCCTGAACAAGGTCGATCTCGTCGACGATCCGGAACTTCTCGAGCTGGTCGAGCTCGAGGTTCGCGAGCTGCTGTCGATGTACGAGTTCCCGGGCGACGACATTCCGATCGTTGCCGGCTCGGCGGTCTGCGCCCTCGAGGACAAGCAGAAGGAGATCGGCGAGGACGCGGTTCGCAAGCTGATGGAGGCGGTCGACGCCTACATCCCGACGCCGGAGCGTCCGGTCGACCAGCCCTTCCTGATGCCGATCGAGGACGTGTTCTCGATCTCGGGCCGCGGCACGGTGGTGACGGGTCGCGTCGAGCGCGGCATCGTCAAGGTCGGCGAGACGGTCGAGATCGTGGGCATCCGCGCGACGACGTCGACGACGGTGACGGGCGTCGAGATGTTCCGCAAGCTGCTCGACCAGGGCCAGGCCGGCGACAACATCGGCGCGCTGCTGCGCGGCGTGGACCGCGAGGGCGTGGAGCGCGGCCAGGTGCTGTGCAAGCCGGGTTCGGTGAAGCCGCACACCAAGTTCAAGGCCGAGGTCTACATCCTGACCAAGGACGAGGGCGGCCGCCACACGCCGTTCTTCACCAACTACCGTCCGCAGTTCTACTTCCGCACGACCGACGTGACGGGCGTGGTGACGCTGCCGGAAGGCACGGAAATGGTGATGCCGGGCGACAACCTGGCCGTCGACGTCACGCTGATCGTGCCGATCGCCATGGAAGAGAAGCTGCGCTTCGCCATCCGTGAAGGCGGTCGCACCGTCGGCTCGGGCATCGTCGCCACCATCGTCGAGTAACAAGAAGAATAAACGGTCTGTCGCGGGCGGGCATCGCCCGCGCCCGCGAAAGATCTGAAGGAATTGACGCATGAACGGTCAGAACATCCGCATTCGCCTGAAAGCGTTCGACCATCGCGTTCTCGACGCTTCCACGCGCGAGATCGTCTCGACGGCCAAGCGCACCGGCGCCAGCGTTCGCGGCCCGGTTCCGCTGCCGACGCGGATCGAAAAATTCACTGTCAACCGCTCGCCTCACATCGACAAGAAGAGCCGCGAGCAGTTCGAGATGCGTACCCACAAGCGGCTCCTCGACATCGTCGACCCGACGCCGCAGACGGTGGACGCTCTCATGAAGCTCGACCTCGCCGCCGGCGTCGACGTCGAGATCAAGCTCTAAGCAGCGGGCAAAAGGCAGGCAGGGGCTACCCGGGCCTGGAACCCTGAAAAGGAATTCGAACCGATGCGTTCAGGTGTTATCGCACAGAAAATCGGGATGACGCGCATCTACAACGACGCGGGCGAACATGTGCCCGTCACGGTCCTCCGGATGGAGAACTGTCAGGTCGTTGCACAGCGCACCCAGGAAAAGAACGGCTACACCGCCGTGCAGCTCGGTGTCGGGCTCGCCAAGGTGAAGAACACGTCGAAGTCGATGCGCGGCCATTTCGCGACCGCGTCGGTCGAGCCGAAGTCGAAGGTCGCCGAGTTCCGCGTCTCCCCCGAGTTCATGCTCGAGGTCGGCTCCGAGATCACTGCCGATCACTTCGTCGCCGGCCAGAAGGTCGACGTGACGGGTACCTCGATCGGCAAGGGCTTCCAGGGCGTCATCAAGCGGCACAACTTCGGTGGTGGTCGCGCGACGCACGGCAACTCGGTGTCGCACCGCACGCATGGCTCGACCGGTCAGCGCCAGGACCCCGGCAAGGTGTTCAAGGGCAAGAAGATGGCCGGACACATGGGCGACACCCGCGTCACGACGCAGAACGTCGAGATCGTGTCGACCGACACGGATCGCGGCCTGATCCTCATCCGCGGCGCCGTTCCCGGCTCCAAGGGCGCCTGGATCCTGGTTCGCGACGCGGTGAAAGCCTCTCTGCCCGACAATGCGCCGAAGCCGGCTGCGCTGCGGGCCAAGAATGAAGCTCCGGCCGTCGAAGGAGCCGCGTGATGGACATCAAGATTACGACGCTGAGCGGCGGCGACGCCGGGCAGGTTTCCCTTTCGGACGAGATCTTCGGTCTCGACCCCCGCGAGGACATCCTGCAGCGCGTGGTGCGCTGGCAGCTCGCCAAGAAGCACCAGGGTACCCACAAGGCGAAGGGGCGGTCCGAGATCGCCCGCACCGGCGCCAAGATGTACAAGCAGAAGGGTACGGGCCGCGCCCGCCACCACTCCGCCCGCGCACCGCAGTTCCGCGGCGGCGGCAAGGCCCACGGCCCGGTCGTCCGCAGCCACGAGCACGACCTTCCCAAGAAGGTCCGCGCGCTTGGCCTCAAGCACGCGCTTTCGGCCAAGGTGAAGTCGTCCAGCCTGATCGTCGTCGATGAGCTGGCGCTGAGCGAGGCCAAGACGAAGGCGCTGCTGCAGAGCCTGACGTCGCTCGGCCTGTCGAATGCGCTGATGATCGGCGGTGCCGAGGTCGATGCGGGCTTCAAGCGCGCTGCGGCCAACATCCCGAACATCGACGTGCTGCCGATCCAGGGCATCAACGTCTACGACATTCTGCGCCGCGGCACGCTCGTCCTCTCGAAGGCGGCGGTCGAGGCTCTCGAGGAGCGCTTCAAATGACTGACCTTCGCCACTACGATGTGATCGTCAGCCCGGCGATCACCGAAAAGTCCACGATGGCCTCCGAGTTCAACCAGGTGGTCTTCAACGTCGCCCGCAAGGCGACGAAGCCGGAGATCAAGGCCGCCGTCGAGGCGCTGTTCGGGGTCAAGGTCCGCGCCGTGAACACCCAGGTCCGCAAGGGCAAGGTGAAGCGCTTCCGCGGCACCGTCGGCCGCCTGAGTGATGTCAAGAAGGCGGTCGTGACGCTGGCCGAAGGCCACTCCATCGACGTCGCAACCGGTCTCTGAGAGGCTTGAGGTAACGATATGGCACTCAAGAAGTACAATCCGGTGACGCCCAGCCAGCGCCAGCTGGTGATCGTCGACCGCTCCGGCCTCTACAAGGGCAAGCCGGTCAAGGGCCTCACCGAGGGCCTGACCAAGTCCGGTGGCCGCAACAACTACGGCCGCGTGACGGCCCGCTTCATCGGCGGCGGTCACAAGCGCACGTATCGCATCATCGATTTCAAGCGCCGCAAGTTCGACATGGTCGCGACCGTCGAGCGCCTGGAGTATGACCCGAACCGCACCGCCTTCATCGCGCTCATCCGCTACGAGGACGGCGAGCTTTCCTACATCCTGGCGCCGCAGCGCCTGGTGGCGGGCGACAAGGTGATCGCCGGCGAAAGCGCCGACGTGAAGCCGGGCAACGCGATGCCGCTGTCGGCCATGCCGGTCGGCACGATCGTGCACAATGTCGAGCTCAAGCCGGGCAAGGGCGGCCAGATCGCCCGTTCGGCCGGTGCTTACGTGCAGCTCGTCGGCCGCGACCAGGGCATGGCGATCCTGCGCCTGAACTCGGGCGAACAGCGCATCGTTCACGGCTCCTGCATGGCCACCGTCGGTGCCGTGTCCAACCCGGACCACGGCAACATCAACGACGGCAAGGCCGGTCGCACCCGCTGGCGCGGCAAGCGTCCGCACAACCGCGGCGTGGCGATGAACCCGGTCGACCATCCGCACGGCGGCGGCGAAGGCCGCACCTCCGGCGGCCGTCATCCGGTCTCCCCGTGGGGCAAGCCGACGAAGGGCAAGCGGACGCGGTCCAACAAGGCGACCGACAAGTTCATCATGCGCTCGCGCCACGCGCGCAAGAGCTAAGAAGAGGTAGAGACGTGACCCGTTCAGTCTGGAAAGGCCCGTTCATCGACGGCTATCTGCTGAAGAAGGCAGAGAAGGTCCGTGACAGCGGCCGCAACGAGGTGATCAAGATGTGGAGCCGCCGCTCCACGATCCTGCCGCAGTTCGTCGGCCTCACCTTCGGTGTCTACAACGGCCAGAAGCACATCCCCGTCAACGTGTCGGAAGACATGGTCGGGCACAAGTTCGGCGAGTTCTCGCCGACCCGGACCTATTACGGGCACGGCGCGGACAAGAAGTCGAAGAGGAAGTAATCATGGGCAAGGCCAAAGCTCCGCGCAGGCTTGCTGACAACGAGGCGCGCGCCGTTCTGCGCACGATCCGCGTCAGCCCGCAGAAGCTGAATCTCGTCGCCGCGCTCATCCGCGGCAAGAAGGTGGCGACCGCGCTCGCCGAACTGGAGTTCTCGCGCAAGCGGATCGCCGAGACCGTGCGCAAGACGCTCGAATCGGCCATCGCCAATGCCGAGAACAACCATGACCTGGACGTCGACTCTCTGGTCGTCGCCGAGGCCTATGTCGGCAAGTCGATCGTCATGAAGCGTTTCCACGCCCGTGGCCGTGGCCGCGCCAGCCGTATCGAGAAGCCGTTCTCGCACCTCACGATCGTCGTGCGCGAAGTCGAAGAGCAAGTGGAGGCTGCCTGATGGGCCAGAAAGTCAACCCGATCGGCCTGCGCCTCGGGATTAACCGCACCTGGGACTCGCGCTGGTACGCCAACACCGGCGAGTACGGCCAGTTGCTCCACGAGGACATCAAGATCCGCAAGTATCTGATGAACGAGCTGAAGCAGGCCGCGATCTCGAAGGTCGTGATCGAGCGTCCGCACAAGAAGTGCCGCGTCACGATCCACGCCGCGCGTCCGGGCCTGATCATCGGCAAGAAGGGCGCCGACATCGAGAAGCTTCGCAAGAAGCTGATGGAGATGACGAAGTCCGAGACGCATCTCAACATCGTCGAGGTGCGCAAGCCGGAAATCGACGCCACGCTGATCGCGCAGTCGATCTCGCAGCAGCTCGAGCGCCGCATCGCCTTCCGTCGCGCCATGAAGCGCGCGGTGCAGTCGGCCATGCGTCTCGGCGCCGAGGGCATCCGCATCAACTGCTCGGGCCGTCTCGGCGGCGCCGAAATCGCACGCATGGAATGGTACCGCGAGGGCCGCGTTCCGCTGCACACGCTGCGCGCCGACGTCGACTACGGCACGTCCGAGGCGAAGACCGCCTACGGCATCTGCGGCGTCAAGGTCTGGGTGTTCAAGGGCGAGATCCTCGAGCACGACCCGATGGCGTCGGAGCGTCGCGCGACCGAGGGCGAAGCGTCTTCGGGTGGCGGTGGTCGCCGCCGCGAGCGCGAACACGCCTGAGCGGCAACAGGATTGAATTCGGAGTAGACAGAGATGCTGCAGCCAAAGCGCACGAAGTTCCGCAAGCAGTTCAAGGGCCGTATCCATGGCGCTGCGAAGGGCGGGACCAACCTCGATTTCGGCGCTTTCGGATTGAAGGCGCTGGAGCCCGAGCGCGTCACCGCGCGCCAGATCGAGGCGGCCCGCCGCGCGATCACGCGTGAGATGAAGCGCCAGGGCCGGGTCTGGATCCGGGTGTTCCCGGACGTTCCGGTGACCTCCAAGCCGACCGAAGTCCGCATGGGCAAGGGCAAGGGCTCGGTGGAATACTGGGCCTGCCGGGTGAAGCCGGGCCGCGTGATGTTCGAGATCGACGGCGTCTCGGAAGTGATCGCACGCGAAGCGCTGCGCCTCGGCGCCGCCAAGCTGCCGGTCAGGACGCGCTTCGTACAGCGCATTGCGGAATAGGGAAGGGCCAGAGATGAAAGCCTCCGACGTCCGGGCCAAGTCGCCCGACCAGCTCAACGACGAGCTCGCGAGCCTCAAGAAGGAGCAGTTCAACCTGCGCTTCCAGAAGGCCACCGGCCAGCTCGAGAAGACAGCGCGCGTGAAGGAAGTCCGCCGGGACATCGCGCGCATCAAGACCATCGCCGCCGAGAAGTCGGCCGGCAAGAAGGCTTAAGGACAAGACCATGCCAAAGCGCATCCTGCAGGGCACCGTCGTCAGCGACAAGAACGACAAGACGGTCGTCGTCAAGGTCGAACGCCGCTTCACGCATCCGGTGATGAAGAAGACCGTTCGCATGTCGAAGAAGTACAAGGCGCACGACGAGACCAACGCCCACAAGGTCGGCGACCAGGTGTTCATCCAGGAATCGAAGCCGATTTCGAAGGACAAGTGCTGGGTCGTCCTGACCGAGGCGCAGGCCGAAGCGCAGGCATAAATAAAACAACGTACGGCCGTCGGGCGGGCGCCCGCGAGCCGGTGAAGAAGAAGGCGGCCAGTCATGATTCAGATGCAGACTAACCTCGACGTTGCCGATAATTCCGGCGCGCGTCGTGTCATGTGCATCAAGGTGCTCGGCGGTTCGAAGCGCAAGTACGCTTCGGTCGGCGACATCATCGTCGTGTCGATCAAGGAGGCCATTCCGCGCGGAAAGGTCAAGAAGGGCGACGTGATGAAGGCCGTGGTGGTTCGCACCGCCAAGGACATCCGCCGCGCCGACGGCAGCGTCATCCGTTTCGACAAGAACGCCGCCGTCCTCGTCGACAACAAGAAGGAGCCGGTCGGCACGCGCATCTTCGGCCCGGTTCCGCGCGAACTCCGCGCCAAGAACCACATGAAGATCATCTCGCTCGCGCCGGAAGTGCTGTAAGGAGCCCGACCAATGCAGAAGATTCGCAAAGGCGACAAGGTCGTCGTGCTCGCCGGCAAGGACAAGGGCCGCACCGGCGAAGTCCTTCGCATGATGCCGTCGGAAGACAAGGCACTCGTGCGCGGCATCAACATCATCCGCCGCCACCAGAGGCAGTCCCAGACCACGGAAGGCGGCATCATTTCCAAGGAAGCGCCCATCCACGTTTCCAACATCGCGATCGCCGATCCCAAGGACGGCAAGCCGACCCGCGTCGGTTTCGAGGTGAAGGATGGCAAGAAGGTGCGCGTGGCCAAGCGTTCGGGAGCTTCGATCGATGTCTGACACAGCTTACGAGCCGCGCCTGAAAGCCGTCTTCCGCGATACCATTCGCAAGACGCTGCAGGAGCAGTTCAAGTACGAGAACGAGATGCAGATTCCGCGTCTCGACAAGATCGTCATCAACATGGGCGTCGGCGAGGCGACCGCGGATTCCAAGAAGCCGACGGTCGCGGCTGCCGACCTGGCGATGATCGCGGGCCAGAAGGCTGTGGTGACGCGCGCCCGCACGTCGATCGCCGGCTTCAAGGTTCGCGAGAACATGCCGATCGGCGCGAAGGTCACCCTGCGCAAGGACCGGATGTACGAGTTCCTGGACCGCCTGATCACGATCGCGCTGCCGCGCGTTCGCGACTTCCGCGGTCTCAATCCGAAGAGCTTCGACGGCCGCGGCAACTTCGCCATGGGCGTCAAGGAGCACATCGTGTTCCCGGAGATCAACTACGACAAGGTTGATCAGATCTGGGGCATGGACATCATCGTTTGTACGACTGCCAAGACGGACGACGAGGCCCGGGCGCTGCTCAAGGCCTTCAACTTCCCCTTCCGGCAGTAACGGCGGCGATAGAAGGATTTAACGAGAATGGCAAAGACCAGCTCAATCGAGAAGAACAACAAGCGGCGCAAGCTCGTGGATCTGTATGCAGCCAAGCGCAAGGCGCTCAAGGCGATCATCATGAACCAGGATCTGCCGCTCGAGGACCGCTTCCGCGCTCAGCTGAAGCTCGCGGCGATGCCGCGCAACTCGGCGCGCAACCGCATCCGCAACCGCTGCGAAGTGACGGGCCGTCCGCGCGCCTATTATCGCAAGCTGAAGATGTCGCGTATCGCACTGCGCGAACTCGGCTCGCTCGGGCTCGTCCCGGGCCTGGTCAAGTCGAGCTGGTAAGGAGCACGAACGATGTCCATGAGTGATCCTCTCGGCGATATGCTGACCCGCATCCGCAACGCGATCGGCCGCCGCAAGACCAAGGTCTCGACGCCCGCGTCGAAGCTGCGCGCCCGCGTTCTGGAGGTGCTGAAGAGCGAGGGCTACATCCGCGACTTCAGCCAGACCGACTTCGACAACGGCAAGTCCGAGATCGAAATCGAGCTGAAGTATTTCGACGGCGTGCCGGTGATCCGCGAGATCGCCCGCGTCTCCAAGCCGGGCCGGCGCGTCTATGTCTCGGCCAAGACCATTCCGCAGGTCGCCAACGGCCTAGGCATCTCGATCCTGTCGACGCCGAAGGGCGTGATGGCCGATCACGAGGCGCGCGAGCAGAACGTCGGCGGCGAAGTGCTCTGCCGGATCTTCTGATCCCGCAGGCATGAGATAGGAACAGGAACGAGGACAAGACCATGTCTCGTATTGGCAAGAAACCCGTATCGGTGCCGCAGGGCGTGACCGCTTCCGTCGACGGTCAGACCGTGACGGCCAAGGGCCCGAAGGGTGAACTGAAGTTCGTCGTCAACGACGAAGTGCTGGTCAAGATGGAGGATGGCCTGATCGCCGTCGATCCGCGCGACCAGTCGAAGGTCGCCCGCTCCAAGTGGGGCATGTCCCGCACGCAGATCGCCAACATCCTGGCGGGCGTGAAGGACGGCTTCGAGAAGAAGCTCGAGATCACCGGCGTCGGCTACCGTGCCACCATGCAGGGCAAGAACCTGCAGTTGGCTCTTGGCTTCAGCCATGACGTCGTCTACCAGACGCCCGATGGCATCACCATCGCGACGCCGAAGCCGACGGAAATCGTCGTGACCGGCATCGACAAGCAGAAGGTCGGCCAGGTGGCGGCGGAAATCCGCGAGTATCGCGGTCCCGAGCCCTACAAGGGCAAGGGCGTGCGCTACGCGGGCGAGAAGATCGTCCGCAAGGAAGGCAAGAAGAAGTAACGCCGCGGGCAGCGGTCGCGGGAGGCTCAAGCCTACCGCACAGGGCCGCACCCGTCTGTTGAAGGCAAGGACGTATAGACATGGCTTCCAAGGTTTCCATCACCAAGCGCGCCACGCGCATCCGCAAGCAGATCAAGAAGGTCGCGAACGGGCGTCCGCGCCTGTCCGTGCATCGCTCTTCGAAGCACATCTACGCGCAGATCATCGATGATTCGAAAGGCCACACGCTGGCTGCCGCTTCGTCGCTCGATACGGATCTGAAGGCTTCGCTCAAGACGGGTGCCGACACCGCGGCTGCTGCCGCCGTCGGCAAGCTCGTCGCGGAGCGTGCGGTCAAGGCCGGCGTCACCGACGTCGTGTTCGACCGTGGCGCCTACATCTACCACGGCCGCGTCAAGGCGCTGGCCGAGGCCGCGCGCGAAGGCGGCCTGAGCTTCTGATTTTTCGCCGCCGCCGGGCAAAGTCCCCGCGGCACCCATCAACCCGTGCTACCGGAAAAGAACAAGGAACGAGGATATGGCACAGGAACGCAGGGACGGCGGCCGTGGCCGCGACCGCGAGCGTGAAGAACGCGACGACGGGATGGTGGACAAGCTCGTCCACATCAACCGCGTCGCCAAGGTGGTCAAGGGTGGTCGTCGCTTCGGCTTCGCCGCGCTCGTCGTCGTCGGCGACCAGAAGGGTCGCGTCGGCTTCGGCCATGGCAAGGCGCGCGAAGTGCCGGAAGCTATCCGCAAGGCCACCGAGGCGGCCAAGCGCGACATGATCTTCGTGCCGCTGCGCGGCGGTCGCACGCTGCATCACGACGTTGCCGGCCGCCATGGCGCCGGACGCGTTCTGCTGCGCACCGCCAAGGCCGGTACGGGCATCATCGCGGGCGGTCCGATGCGCGCCGTCTTCGAGACGCTCGGCATGCACGACGTCGTCGCCAAGTCGATGGGGTCGTCGAACCCCTACAACATGGTCCGCGCGACCTTCGATGCCCTGAAGCACCAGATGCACCCGAAGGACATCGCGGCGCAGCGCGGCATCAAGTACTCCGCGATCCAGAGCCGCCGCGGCGCGGCCGTCGCAGACGAATAGTCCGCGGACGGCGAGAAGGAACACGCACATGGCTGAGAACAAGAAGACCGTCACGGTCGAGCAGATCGGCAGCCCGATCCGCCGCCCGTCCGAGCAGCGCGCGACGCTGGTCGGCCTGGGCCTCAACAAGATGCATCGCCGCCGGACGCTCGAGGACACTCCGTCCGTCCGCGGCATGATCGCGAAAGTGCAGCACCTCGTCCGCGTCGTGGACGAGGCTTGACCGACGCGGGAGAAAGATCATGAAACTCAACGAACTCCGCGACAAAGAAGGCGCGACCCACGCGCGCAAGCGCCTCGGCCGTGGTATCGGCTCGGGCTCGGGCAAGACCGCCGGGCGCGGCGTGAAGGGCCAGAAGGCTCGTTCGGGCGTGGCCATCAACGGCTTCGAGGGCGGCCAGATGCCGCTCTACCGTCGTCTGCCCAAGCGCGGCTTCAAGAACATCTTCGCGAAGGACTACAACGTCGTTTCGCTCGGTCGCGTGCAGATCGCGATCGACGCGGGCAAGCTCGACGCGAGCGAGACCGTGACGGAAGAGACGCTGATCAAGGCCGGCGTGCTGCGCCGCGCCAAGGCTGGCGTGCGTCTTCTTTCGGATGGCGAGCTGAAGGGCAAGGTTGCGTTCGACGTGGCCGGTGCTTCGAAGGCCGCGGTCGAGAAGGTCGAGAAGGCCGGCGGGTCGGTGAAGGTTCCGGAGAAGGCCGCCGAATAAGGCGGTCTTACGGCTCGCGCCGTCGCTTGCATGATGGCCGGCCGGAGCCTATTTCCGGGCTTCGCAGTTGCGCGCCGCCCCCTCGGGCGGCTCGTCTGCGTCACGAAGCGGAGAATTTTCCATGGCATCTGCTGCTGAGCAACTCGCGTCCAATCTGAATTTTTCGGCCTTCGCCAAGGCGGAGGACCTGAAGAAGCGGATATGGTTCACGCTCGGCGCCCTTTTGGTCTATCGCCTGGGAACCTACATCCCCATCCCCGGCATCAATCCCGACGCCTTCGCGCAGGCCTTTTCGCAGCAGGCGGGCGGCGTGCTCGGCATGTTCAACATGTTCGCGGGCGGTGCCGTCGAGCGCATGGCGATCTTCGCGCTCGGCATCATGCCCTACATCTCCGCATCCATCATCATGCAGCTCATGACGTCGGTCGTCCCGACGCTCGAGCAGCTGAAGAAGGAGGGTGAGCAGGGCCGCAAGGTCATCAACCAGTACACGCGCTACGGCACGGTGCTTCTCGCGACCGTCCAGGCCTACGGCATCGCGGTCGGGCTCGAGAGCGGCACCGGCATCGTCACGGATCCGGGCTGGTTCTTCAAGATCTCCGCCGTCATCACGCTCGTCGGCGGCACCATGTTCCTGATGTGGCTCGGCGAGCAGATCACGGCCCGCGGCATCGGCAACGGCATCTCGCTCATCATCTTCGCCGGCATCGTCGCCGGTCTGCCGAGTGCGATCGGCGGAACGCTGGAGCTCGGCCGGACCGGCGCACTGTCGACGGGCATCATCCTGGCGATCATCATCATCGCGATCGTTGTCATCGCCGTCATCGTGTTCTTCGAGCGCGCCCAGCGCCGGCTGCTGATCCAGTATCCGAAGCGCCAGGTGGGCAACAGGATGTTCCAGGGCGACACCTCGCACCTGCCGCTGAAGCTCAACACGGCCGGCGTCATTCCGCCGATCTTCGCCTCGTCGCTGCTGCTCCTGCCCGCCACTCTCGCCGGCTTCTCCGATTCGACGACGCTTCCGTCCTGGGCGAACTCCGTGCTGGCGACGCTCGGCCACGGCCAGCCGCTCTACATGCTGCTGTATGCCTCGCTGATCGGCTTCTTCGCCTTCTTCTATACCGCGATCGTGTTCAATCCCAAGGACACGGCCGACCAGCTGAAGAAGCATTCCGGCTTCATCCCAGGCTACCGCCCGGGCGAGAGGACGGCCGAGTACATCGACTACGTCCTGACGCGAATCACCGTCATCGGAGCGGTCTACCTCATCCTCATCTGTCTCCTTCCGGAGTTTCTCATTTCGGCGACTGGCGTTCCGTTCTACCTTGGTGGTACTTCGCTTCTGATCGTCGTCAGTGTAACCCTCGATACGGTGGCGCAGGTTCAGGGTCACCTGATCGCGCACCAGTACGAGGGGCTGATCAAGAAGTCGAAGCTCCGCGGAGGAAAAAGAGGGAAATGAGGCTGATACTGCTCGGCCCGCCGGGGGCGGGGAAGGGGACGCAGGCGCAGCGGCTGGTGGAGAGGCACGGTATCCCGCAACTCTCCACGGGCGACATGCTCCGTGCGGCAGTGAAGGCCGAGACCGATGTCGGCAAGCGCGCCAAGGCGGTGATGGATGCGGGCGAACTCGTATCCGACGACATCGTCAACGCGATCGTGTCGGAGCGCATCGACGCGCCGGACTGTGCGAACGGCTTCATTCTCGACGGCTATCCGCGCACGCTCGCGCAGGCCGACGCGGTCGAGGCGATGCTGGCCGCCAAGGGGATCGGCCTCGACATCGCCATCGAACTGGTCGTCGACGACAAGGCGCTCGTGGGTCGCATCGTCAAGCGCGCCGACGAGGCGCAGGCCGCCGGGCAGCCGGTGCGCAAGGATGACAACCCGGCGGTTTTCGAGGAACGCCTGCGGGAGTACTACAAGAAGACCGCGCCGCTGATCGGCTACTACCATGCCAAGGGGCTGCGTACCGGCGTCGACGGCATGGACGACATGGACTCGGTCACGATGCAGATCGAGCGCCTGCTCGACGGCGTGTCGCGCAAAAACTGAGCTTGCCTGGTTGACGGGACGTGTGCGCTGGACTATAGCGCCACGTCTCCCGCTCGCACAGGCTGTCAGCCGGGCCTCACAGGCTCGGCTTCGTCGTTCGAAGGGAATACCCGCAAGGGCCGGCCTCCACCGGACGCGGGGCAACAGCAAAGCGCCGGTTCGCCGGCCCAGATGGAGAGAGACATGGCCCGTATAGCTGGCGTCAACATTCCGACAAACAAGCGCGTCGTCATCGCGCTGCAGTACATCCACGGCATCGGCTCTAAGTTTGCCCAGGAGATCGTGGAAAAGGTCGGCATCCCGGCCGAGCGCCGCGTGCACCAGCTGACCGACGCCGAGGTGCTCCAGATCCGCGAGACCATCGACCGCGATTACCGCGTCGAGGGCGACCTGCGCCGCGAGACGTCGATGAACATCAAGCGCCTGATGGATCTCGGCTGCTACCGCGGCCTGCGTCACCGCCGCTCGCTGCCGGTCCGCGGCCAGCGCACGCACACCAACGCCCGCACCCGCAAGGGTCCGGCGAAGGCGATCGCCGGCAAGAAGAAGTAGTTGAGCGAGTAGGGAATGGGCGAATAGCGAATAGTCGGGCAGAGCCCTTCTACTCGCCATTCGCCACGCACCATTCGCTTCTCGGGTGTAGCCGCTGGCATTACGGCGGCGTGGATATCGACAGAAAGGACTACCATGGCCAAGGAAGCCGCCCGCGTTCGCCGTCGCGAACGCAAGAACATCTCGTCGGGCGTTGCCCACGTGAATTCGACCTTCAACAACACGATGATCACCATCACCGACGCGCAGGGCAACACGATCGCCTGGTCGTCGGCCGGTGCGCAGGGCTTCAAGGGCTCGCGCAAGTCGACCCCGTTCGCGGCCCAGATGGCTGCCGAGGATTGCGCCAAGAAGGCGCAGGAGCACGGCATGCGCCAGCTCGAGGTCGAGGTGTCGGGCCCCGGTTCCGGCCGCGAGTCGGCACTGCGCGCGCTCCAGGCTGCGGGCTTCACGATCTCGTCGATCCGCGACGTGACGCCGATCCCGCACAATGGCTGCCGCCCGCGCAAGAAGCGGCGCGTCTGACGGCTCTTTTTCACGATTGCCGCAAGGGCGCCATCCGGCGCCCCTCTACGGTTCTCCAGATCGCCCGCCACGATTGGATGGTGGCGGGGAAACGGAAGGACAGAACATGATCCAGAAAAACTGGCAGGAACTGATCAAGCCCAACAAGATCGAGTTCTCTTCCAAAAAGAAGACGCTCACCACGCTCGTCGCCGAGCCGCTGGAGCGGGGCTTCGGCCTCACCCTCGGCAATGCGCTGCGCCGCGTGCTCCTGTCGTCGCTGCGCGGGGCTGCCGTGACGGCGGTGCAGATCGACGGCGTGCTGCACGAGTTCTCCTCGATCGCCGGCGTGCGCGAGGACGTGACCGACATCATCCTGAACATCAAGGAAATCGCCATCAAGATGGAGGGCGACGGACCCAAGCGCATGGTCGTGCGCAAGCAGGGTCCGGGCGTTGTCACCGCCGGTGACATCCAGACGGTCGGCGACGTCGAGATCCTGAACCCCGACCACGTCATCTGCACGCTCGACGAGGGTGCCGAGATGCGCATGGAGTTCACGGTCGATACCGGCAAGGGCTACGTGCCGGCCGAGCGCAACCGCGCCGAGGACGCACCGATCGGCCTCATCCCGGTCGACAGCCTGTATTCGCCGGTCAAGAAGGTCTCCTACAAGGTCGAAAACACCCGCGAGGGCCAGGTTCTCGACTACGACAAGCTGACCATGACGATCGAGACCGACGGGTCGATCTCCGGTGAGGACTCGGTGGCGTTCGCCGCGCGCATCCTGCAGGACCAGCTCGGCCTGTTCGTCAACTTCGACGAGCCGCAGAAGGCGCAGCCGGAAGAGCAGGTCACGGAACTCGCGTTCAATCCGGCGCTGCTGAAGAAGGTCGACGAACTCGAGCTTTCGGTCCGCTCGGCCAACTGCCTGAAGAACGACAACATCGTCTACATCGGCGATCTCATCCAGAAGACCGAGGCGGAGATGCTGCGCACGCCGAACTTCGGTCGCAAGTCGCTGAACGAGATCAAGGAAGTTCTCGCCGCTATGGGTCTCCATCTCGGCATGGAGGTCCAGGACTGGCCGCCGGAGAACATCGAAGACCTCGCCAAGCGCTACGAAGACCAGTACTGAGCGCGAATGGGGATTAGCGAGCGGCGGGCAGGGGTTTCCGTTCGCAACTCGCTATCCGCCGATCGCTCCTTAAACACCTGGCGCGTTGCGCCGAAACCCTAGGAGACAAGCCATGCGCCATGGACGTTCCGGCCGCAAGCTGAACCGTACTTCGAGCCACCGCAAGGCCATGTTCACCAACATGGCCGCCTCGCTCATCGAGCATGAGCAGATCACGACGACCCTGCCCAAGGCAAAGGAACTTCGCCCGATCGTGGAGAAGCTCGTGACGCTCGGCAAGCGCGGCGATCTTCATGCGCGTCGTCAGGCGATCTCGCAGGTCGGCAGCGCCGTCCTCGTCAAGCGCCTGTTCGACACCATCGCGCCGCGCTATGCGGAGCGCCACGGCGGCTACCTGCGCATCATGAAGGCGGGCTTCCGCTACGGCGACAACGCCGCCATGGCCGTGATCGAGTTCGTCGATCGCGACACGTCGGCCAAGGGCGCAGGCGACCGCGCCCGCACGGAAGCCGAGGCGTCCGAGGAAGCCGAAGCGGCCTGATCGCTTCGCGTCCATGAAATGTCCGAAAGGCCCCGCGGCGAAGCCCCGGGGCCTTTCGGCGTTCTGGCCGGTCGAATGCGGCCGTGGGCCGGGCTCTGGCAATCGCGTCCGGGAACAGGGCAAAGCCTTCCATTCCCCACATTGCTGGCTCTAAAGGTTAGCCTTCGACAAGACGTGGAGAGAATCGCCATGGCAGCCAAGATTCCGGGTTTTTCGCGCATCGCCCTCGTGGTGCTGATGATCGCGGCGCCGGTGCTGGCGCAGCCGGCGCTGGCGCAGGGCGGGTTGCGCGGGTTCCTCGAGGAGATCCTGCCTTTCGGCGGCGACAAGCCGGAGGAGACACCGCCTGCCGGCGACGCCGCGCCGCCCCAGCCGGCCCCTGTGACGCCGTTGCCGTCGTCCGACGCAGCCAGCCAGACGCGTCGCGTCCCGTTCGGGCGTGCTGAGGTGCAGCTCTCCTTTGCGCCGCTGGTCAGCGAGACGGGTCCGGCGGTCGTCAACGTCTATGCCAAGCAACTCGTCCAGTCGCGGTCGCCCTTCGCGGGGGATCCCTTCTTCGAGCAGTTCTTCGGCCGGCAGCAGATGCCGCCTCGCGTGCAGTCGTCGCTCGGCTCGGGCGTGCTCGTCGATCCTTCCGGCATCGTCGTGACCAATTTCCACGTCATCCGCGACGCCGACGAGGTTCGGGTGGCGCTGTCGGACGGGCGCGAGTTCGAGAGCAGGGTGCTCCTGAAGGACGAATCGCTCGACCTCGCGGTGCTCAAGATCGAAGGCGGCGAGCCGTTCCCGGTCGTGCCGATCGGCGATTCGGATGCGCTCGAGGTCGGGGACCTGGTGCTGGCCATCGGCAATCCCTTCGGCGTCGGGCAGACAACGACCAGCGGGATCGTCTCGGCGCTGGCGCGCAACCATATCGGCGTGTCCGACTTCGGCTTCTTCATCCAGACGGACGCGGCGATCAATCCCGGCAATTCCGGCGGCGCTCTGATCGACATGGCGGGGAGGCTGGTCGGCATCAACACCGCCATCTTCTCGCGCAGCGGCGGGTCGATCGGCATCGGCTTCGCCATTCCCTCCGACATGGTGCGCGCCTTCGTCGAGGCGGCGCGGGCCGGCGAGCAGAACTTCGAACGGCCGTTCCTCGGTGCGGAGTTCGACCAGGTGACCCCGCAGATCGCCGAAGCGCTCGGCATGCCGCGTCCGCAGGGCGCGATCGTGACGGCCATCTACGAGGACGGACCCGCGGAGGCGGCGGGCATCGAACCGGGCGACGTGGTTCTGGCGATGAACGGCGTGCCGATCCAGCATGTCGACGCGCTCGGCTACCGGCTCGCGACACAGCCGCTGAACGCGACGGTCACCTTCGACGTGCTGTCGAAGGGCAAGCAGCGCGCAGTTTCGCTGACGCTGGTGCGGGCGCCGGAAGGTGCGTCCGCGGCGACGCTCGATATCTCAGGCCAGAGCCCGTTCACCGGAGCGAAGGTTGCGGACCTGTCGCCGCGGCTCGCCCGCAAGCTCCGGCTGCGCGACGACACGCGTGGGGTGGTGATGGTGGAGGTGCCGCGCAATTCGCCCGCGGCGGGCTTCGGCTTCCGCCCGGGCGACATCGTGCGCGAGGTGAACGGGACGGCCATCGACACGCCCGAGACGCTGCAAAAGGCGGCGGCCGAGCGGACGCGCTGGTGGCGCTTCACGGTCGACCGCAACGGAAACATCATGCGCCAGATGCTGCGCTACTGACCGGACGGACAAGATGGCGGACCTCTTCGGACGCGACGACGGACCGGCGGCAAGGCACCCCGCGCCGGGCGCGTTCGAGGCGTCCGCGCCGAGGCCGCTCGCCGAGACGCTGCGACCTCGGCGCCTCTCGGAAGTGGTCGGGCAGGATCATCTGCTCGGCCCCGAATCGCCCATCAGCCGGATGGTGGCGGCAAAGAGGCTGTCGTCCTTCGTCCTGTGGGGACCGCCCGGCACCGGCAAGACCACCATCGCCCGCCTCGTTTCCGCCGAAGCGGGGATCGAGTTCCTGCAGCTATCGGCCGTCAATGCGGGGATCGCCGACCTGAGGAAGGTGATCGAGACGGCCAGGCACGTCAGGAACGCCCTGGGCCGGCAGACGGCCGTCTTCATCGACGAATTGCACCGCTTCAACCGGACGACGCAGGACGCGTTGCTGCCGCATGTCGAGGACGGCACGGTGGTGCTGATCGGCGCCACGACGGAAAATCCGAGCTTCAGCCTTGTGTCGGCGCTTCTGTCGCGAGCGCGGGTGCTGGTCGTGAACCGGCTCGACCGCATGTCGCTCGGCCAGTTGCTGGACCGGGCGGAGCGCCACCAGGGGCGCCAGTTGCCGCTCGATCCGGACGCGCGCGACGCCCTGATCGACATGGCGGACGGCGACGCGCGCTATCTGCTGAACCTCGCCGAGGACCTGCTCGGCCTCTCCGGACCCGACATCCTCGACGTCGCCGGCCTGTCGCGAACGGTGCAGAAGCGGGCCGCGGTCTACGACAAGGCGCAGGAGGGGCACTACAACCTGCTCAGTTGCTTCCACAAGACGCTGCGCGGGAGCGACGTGCAGGCCGCGTTGTACTGGGCTGCTCGCATGATCGCCGGAGGCGAGGATCCGGCCACGCTTTTCCGCAGGCTGGCCTGCGCCGCTTCGGAAGACGTCGGGATGGCCGACCCGCAGGCGATGCCGCAGGTGCTTTCGGCCTGGGACGCGTTCGAGCGGGTGGGCTGGCCCGAAGGTCGGCTCTTCCTCGCCCAGGCGATCACCTATGTCGCCACGGCGCCGAAGTCGAACGCCGCCTATCGCGCCTTCGATGCCGCGCTCGAGTTGGCGAACCGCACCGGTTCGCTGCCGCCGCCGAAGCATATCCTCAACGCGCCCACGAAGATGATGCGGGAGCTGGGATATGGCGCCGGCTACCAGTACGATCACGACTTTCCGGAAGCCTATTCCGGCCAGGAGTATTTCCCAGAGGAATTGACCGGCGCCGCGCGTCCTGAATTCTATCGTCCGAACGAGCGCGGGTTCGAACGCGACATCCGCAAGCGCCTCGACTTCTGGGAGAAGGCCCGCGCGCAACGCAGGCGGGACTGACCGCGGGCTGGGCCCGCGGAAGCTACCTCCGCCCGCCTTCGATTCCCGCCGGCTTCTCGCGACCGAGGTAGTCCTCGACATAGGCGAGGCCGATGACCGTCATCAGCGCGGCGGCGATCGGCGTCGCCAGTGCGAGGCCGAGGATCCCGAACAGCACGCCGAACAGCAGTTGCGCTGAAATGACGAGCGCCGGCGGCAGCGATACCTTTTCCTGCTGGATCAGCGGCGTGACCACATAGCTCTCCAGCGCCTGCACGCCGAGATAGATCGCGAGCACGATCAGAACCATGGACCGGCCATCCGGGAAGGCCAGCAGCAGGGCTGGAGCAATCGCGAGCACCGGCCCGATGTTGGGGATGAAGGCCAGCAGTCCGGCGAGGAGCCCGAGAGCGAAGGCGAGCGGCACGCCGGCAAACCAGAGGCCGAGCGCCGTCAGTACGCCGACCACGGTCATGGCCATCAGCTGCGCCGACAGCCAGTTCCGCAGGGTCGCGGCCGTCGCGCGCAGGATTTCGTCGCCGCGCCTGCGGATCGAGGGCGCGAGCAGCAGCGTCAGCCCCTTGCGGTAGACCTTCGGATCGAGCGCGCCGTAGAGTCCGATGAAGAGGATGATCACGAAATTGCCGAGCGCGCCGAACGTCGACGAGACCGCCGTCATGGCCGCGCTGCGGCTTTCGGTGGACGCCAGGGTCTCGGGCGTCAACCGGTCGAGGAGGGCCGATCCCCAGGAGTACTCCGCCAGGCGCTGGCGGAATGTTTCGAAGGCCTCCGGAACCCGGCGGGTCAGTTCGTCGACCTGCGCGCCGATGGCGGGCGCCACGGCAAGCCCGAAGATCACGAGCGCCGCGACGATGCCGAGCAGGAACACGCCGATCCCCCAGCCGTCGGCAAGCCCGAGCTTCGAAGCGATCCAGTGGCCGCCGCCCTGGAGGAAGACCGCAAGCAGGATGCCGGCGAAGACGATGAGGAGGACATCGGGAACGAGCAGCAGCAGGATCGCCATCGTGGCGGCGAGCAGGAGCAGTGAAATGGTCTGTCGCGTCATGTTGCCCTCAGCCTGTGGAGGACAACGAAGTGCAGGCTCTCGGGTTGCCCGGAGCAGGAACAATCGCTGGCACGTCACGCGTTCGACGGGGAGGCGAGGACTGCGGCGAGGGGGCGGTGGCCTGAGGCCGATCAGTCAGAGAAGCGAGTTGCAGAGCGAGCCGGACGGGCGCAGAGCAGATTTTCGGAACTGCCGGCGGCCTGGAGCGGGTAGCGGGAATCGAACCCGCACCAAGAGCTTGGAAGGCTCATGTGATACCATTTCACCATACCCGCAGCGGCTGATCTCCTACTCGACGCATCGGCGATGGTCAAGAACCGACGTGGCTGGTGAGCCCGGATGCCGGTCTGTCTTCTGCTCTGCCGGCGCATCTGCGAAAGCTGCGGCAAGCTATCCCTGGGAGCGTCCGGCGCATGCCGGGCGTGAGGCGCCTGGCCTTCGCAGCCGGAAAAGAGAGTCGTTTCAATCCGCTCTCCGTTCATCTTAATCTGCCGAGGGGACTCATCGCGAGGGGATCATGTCTGCACTTGTTGCCATACCGACGCATGAACGCGAGCCGCTGGTCCGGCATTGCCTGTCGACGGTCGCCGAACTGGTTCTGCCGCCGGGCAGCGAGGTGGTGGTTTTCGACGATGCAAGCCCGGTCATGGACGTGGAACGCCTCATGCACGAGGCCGGCCTTCCCGTGCTGTGCCATCGCGCCGAGATGCAGAGGGGACCGTCGCGCACCAGCTGTGTCATGTGGCGGCATTTCCTGGACGGGCGGCATCGGCACCTGCTGATCCTCGATAGTGACATGATCGCCAACCGGACTGCGGTGATGGACGGCCTGCGGCTTCGAAAAGGCTTCGACGGGCTCATCTCGCTCTACAATTCGCGCAACCATCCGGGTCTGCCGGATGGCGAGGATCGGTTGTCGAAGCGCACCGTCGGCAATGCCGGAACGCTCTGGACGCGGCCGCTGGCCGAGCGCGTGTTGGCCGAACTCGGCAGCAACCAGACGCTCGTGAATATCGACGATGCCTATTGCACCCTCTTTGGCCAGCGCGGCGTTCCGATCGTCGCGTTCGAACGGAGCCGCGTGCAGCATCTCGGGATCGTGGGCACCAACAATCGCTATTTCGGGGGCTTCGAGCACGGGCTCGGCTTCCGCCCCGATTCGGATCGGCAGGCGCTGGCGATCCTGGCCATCTATGACGAACTGATGAGCCGGCAGGAGGATTACGTCCGGCCGCCGCGGCAGCGGTTCTCGCCGGCGACGAAGCTGGCGCGCTGGCTGGCTCGAAAGGTACGCACTGCCCGCCGGGATCGCGGGAACGGAAGAAGCAGAGGCACGTTCTGGTCCGACGAAAAGAACGGAGCGTGACATGCGCCTCTTCCTCCTCGCCGCCGTGATCGCCCTCGGTGTCGATGCCGTCAAGTTCGACGGCGCCTACACCCAGACCGCCTGGCGTGAAATCAGCACCCAGTTCGCCAGGCTTCAGGCGAGACTGGACGATGGCGATCCTCTCGATCGCCGGATCGCTGTGCGCGAGACGTCGGAACGTTCGCGCTAGTCCGCCGATCCCCGCCGAAAATTCCTGCCCGTCTTGTCGGATTTCGCGTCAGATACTTGGCACGGGCGTGTCGGTATCACCGGTCGCGTCCCTTGCTCACGCCTGGCGTTGACAGGCTGCGCTGTCGGCGCGTTACTCCCTTCCATCTGACGCAAGGCTGCCTTGGCCGGGCGGAGAGGCGCGAGGCTGCGCGGGGGACGGATCAGGCAATGAACGGTCACGATGCACTTCCATCCAACCTTTTCTACCAGACGAGGCAACGGCGCCCGCTGGTTGCCGAGGCGCGCGACATCTACATTCACGATGTGAACGGAAAGCGATACATCGACGCCACCAGCGGCGCGATGGTCTCCAATATCGGCCATGGCAACGAGCGTGTGCTGGCCGCCATGCGCGCGCAGATGGAGAAGGCGACCTTTGCCTACCGGCTGCATTTCGAGAACGAACCGGCGGAGGAGCTGGCGCGGCTGACGGCGGCGAAGATGCCCGAGGGGCTGGACCGGGTGTTCTTCGTGTCCGGCGGTTCCGAGGCGGTGGAGAGCGCGGCCAAGCTCGCGCGGCAGTGGGCCGTCGCCACCGGGCAGCCGGAGCGCTGGAAGATCATCTCGCGCTATCCCTCCTATCATGGCTCGACGCTCGGCGCGCTGGCACTGACCGGCATGGACCTGATGAGCCGGCCGTTCGAGCCGATGCTTCGCGCGATGCCGAAGATTGCCGCGCCGACATGCTATCTCGACCGTGACAACCACAGCCTGGAAGAGCGCGGCCTACGCTATGCCGAGATGCTGCGCGAGGAGATCGAGCGGCAGGGGGCGGAGACGGTTCTCGCCTTCATCATGGAGCCTGTCGGCGGTGCGTCGACCGGCGCGCTCGTTGCCCCCGACGGCTACTACGCGCGGGTGGCCGAGATCTGCCGCGAGCACGGCATCCTCCTGATCCTGGACGAGGTGATGACCGGTGCCGGCCGCACGGGACGCTTCCTTGCCGCAGAACACTGGGGCCTCGCGCCGGACATCGTCGTGCTGTCGAAAGGGTTCGGCGCCGGATACGTGCCGCTCGGCGCCATGGTCGCGCACCGCCGGCTCGTCGAGCCAGTGCTTGCGGCCGGCGGCTTCGTGCATGGCTTCACCTATGCCGGCAATCCGCTGGCCTGCGCGGCTGGTCTGGCGGTGCTCGGCGAGATCGACCGGCTCGACCTGTGCGACAATGCGCGTGCCATGGGCGAGGCGCTGATGGCCGGGCTCTCGGGCCTGAAGGAGCGCTATCCCTTCGTCGGCGACGTGCGCGGCAAGGGCCTGCTGACGGCCTTCGAGCTGGTGGCGGATCGCGGGACGATGGCACCGCTGCCGAAGGCGATGGATGCGCATGTGCACCTCGTCGAGGAGGCCTATTCGCGCGGCCTGATCCTCTATTCGCGGCGCACCCGCGGCGGGCTCGAAGGCGACCATTTCATGGTCTGCCCGCCGCTCATCGTCAGCCGCGAGCAGATCGCCGAGATCATGGGCCTGCTGGTGGAGAGCCTCGACGCTTTCGCCGACCGGTTCGGCCTGCCGCGGGCGCGGGACTGACGATATCGCACACATTGCGCCGATGCGGCGGTTCCCAAACGAAAACGCGGCCGACGAGCGGCCGCGTTTCCAAGTTTGGATGATTTTCGATCAGGCGAGATCGAAACGATCGGCGTTCATCACCTTCGTCCAGGCGGCGACGAAATCCTTGACGAACTTCTCGCTGCTGTCCTGCTGGCCGTAGACTTCGGCAAGAGCGCGCAGCAGCGAGTTGGAGCCGAAGACGAGGTCGACACGGGTGGCGGTCCACTTGACGTCGCCGGTCTTGCGGTCGCGGCCCTCGAAGACATCGGCATGTTCCGTCGCCGGCTTCCACGTCGTGCTCATGTCGAGCAGGTTGACGAAGAAGTCGTTGGTCAGCTGACCCGGGCGCCTGGTGAAGACGCCGTGCTGCGAACCACCGACATTGCCGCCGAGAACCCGCAGGCCGCCGACGAGGACCGTCATCTCCGGCGCCGTCAGCGTCAGCAGCTGCGCCTTGTCGATCAGCAACTCCTCGGCGGAGATCGTGTAGGCCCGCTTCTGGTAGTTGCGGAAGCCGTCCGAGACCGGCTCCAGGAACTCGAACGACTCGACGTCCGTCTGCTCCTGCGTCGCGTCGCCGCGACCCGGAACGAACGGCACCTTGACGTCGTGGCCGGCAGCCTTGGCCGCCTGTTCGATGGCAGCCGCGCCGCCGAGCACGATCAGGTCGGCGAGCGAGACCTTCTTGCCGTCGCTCTGCTCGGCATCGAAGGCCGCCTTGATGCCTTCGAGCACGCCGAGAACCTTGGCGAGCTGCTCGGGCTGATTGCCTTCCCAGCTCTTCTGCGGCTCGAGGCGGATGCGCGCGCCATTGGCGCCGCCGCGCTTGTCGGAGCCGCGGAAGGTCGATGCGGAGGCCCAGGCGGTCTGGATCAGCTCGGCCGGGGTGAGGCCGGCGCCGAGAAGCCGCGCCTTCAGCGCCTCGACGTCGGCACCGTCCACGAGCGGGTGGTCGACAGCCGGGATCGGATCCTGCCAGATCAGGTCTTCCGCCGGAACCTCGGAGCCGAGGTAGCGCGACTTCGGACCCATGTCGCGGTGGGTCAGCTTGAACCAGGCGCGGGCGAAGGCATCGGCGAACTGGTCCGGGTTTTCGTGGAAGCGCCTGGAGATCGGCCCGTAGATCGGGTCGAGCTTCATCGCCATGTCGGCCGTCGACATCATGATCGGGACCTTCTTGCCCGAACCGTCGACCTCCGGTGCCATGTCCTGCTCTTCAAGGCCGATCGGACGCCAGATCCACGCACCCGACGGGCTCTTGGTCTTCTCCCACTCGTATTTGAACAGGACGTCGAAATAGCCCATGTCCCAGCGGGTCGGGTTCGGCGTCCATGCGCCCTCGAGGCCCGAGGTGATGGTGTCGACGCCTTTGCCGCTCTTGTAGGTCGACAGCCAGCCGAGACCCATCGCCTCGATGGACGCAGCTTCCGGCTCGCGGCCGACATGCTCGACGGGGCCGGCGCCATGGGTCTTGCCGAAGGTGTGGCCGCCGGCGGTCAGCGCGACGGTCTCCTCGTCGTTCATCGCCATGCGGGCGAAGGTCTCGCGGATGTCCTTTGCGGAGGCCAGCGGGTCGGGATTGCCGTCCGGACCTTCCGGGTTGACGTAGATGAGGCCCATCTGGACGGCCGCCAGCGGGTTTTCCAGCTCACGGTCACCGGAGTAGCGGGCGAGATCATGGTCGCTGCGGGCGAGCCACTCGTTCTCGGCGCCCCAGTAGGTGTCTTCCTCGGGCTCCCAGACGTCGGGACGGCCGCCGGCGAAGCCGAAGGTCTTGAAACCCATGGATTCCATCGCGACGTTGCCGGCGAGGATCATCAGGTCGGCCCAGGAAATCTGGTTGCCGTACTTCTGCTTGATGGGCCAGAGCAGCCGGCGCGCCTTGTCGAGATTGCCGTTGTCCGGCCAGGAATTGAGCGGGGCGAAGCGCTGCTGGCCGGTGCCGCCGCCGCCGCGGCCGTCGGCCGTGCGGTAGGTGCCGGCGGAATGCCAGGCCATGCGGATGAAGAGGCCGCCGTAGTGACCATAGTCTGCCGGCCACCATTCCTGGCTGTCCGTCATCAGCGCGGTGAGGTCCTGCTTCAGGGCGGCGAGGTCGAGCTTCTTGAACTCCTCGGCATAGTCGAAGCTCTTGCCCATCGGGTCCGACAGCGGCGAATTCTGATGAAGCATCCGCACGTTGAGCTGGTTGGGCCACCAATCTCTGTTCGTGCGCATCGACATGTTGGTGGTGCCGTGCGCCACGGGGCATTGTCCCGCGCCTGAAACCTTAAATCCGTCCATTGCTCTCTCCGTTCGTGGCAGCGTTCTGCTTCGTAGGTGAAGTCGATGAAGGACCGGCGACACGGGCATTCCCACGAGCCGGCACGAACCGCATCCGCATCAACGGAACCGTCGTCATCGCCCTTGTGGCTCCTCGGCACGCCTTCGGGTCCGTGCGCCGGCCGGCCCCCTCGGGAGACGGTGCGGCTTCGCGGGCGACCGGAGGCCGTTCCTCGAGCTTCTTCTTGTTGTCCCTTTCTACCGCACTGCGGCGATAGCAGAAAGTTGAAAGTTCCGATTGCGACGATAAGACCAGCCTATCGAAACTGAATGGCGGCGATGCTTTCCGCCGTGCTTCTGCAACGCTTCGGAAGGCTGGCAGCTACCGGCGCTTCGTGCTTTCGTAGCGGCGCGCCCGCGTGCGGGAGCGACATGAGGGAGGATGAGAATGGCGGACAGCCTGGCGGACGGAGCAAACGATGGACATTGGCTCCGCGATCCGGTGCACCGGCAGTGGCTTGCCCGGGAGGCGTCGCGCCAGATCGACTTCTTCCGGCAAAGCCTGCGCCTGGACGGCGGGTTCGACGTGCTCGACCGCGACGGCACGGCCCTGCCGCGCGGGGCGCAGGAACTCCACACCACCACACGGCTCGTCCACTCGTTTGCACTGGCCAGGGCGGCCGGTGCGAGCGGGTGCGACGACGTCATCGATGCCGGGATGGCGTTCCTGTGGGACAGGCATCGCGATCCGGTCCGGGGCGGCTATGCGTGGTCTGCGACCGGGGAGGGCACGGCCGACGCAACCAAGCTCGCCTATGGCCATGTCTTCGTGCTGCTGGCGGGAGCGAGCGCCCGCCAGGTCGGGCATCCCCACGCGGACCGGCTGATCAACGACGTCGCGGACATCCTCGACCGGCACTTCTGGGACGAGGCGCACGGTCTCCTTCGCGACGAGTTTGGGGCGGACTGGACGCCGTTTTCGACCTATCGCGGCATGAACGCCAACATGCACGGCGTCGAGGCGTTGCTGGCGGTCTTCGAGGCGACGGGCCGTTCGCTCCATCTCGACCGTGCGGGTCGCATCCTCGACTTCTTTACCGCGCAGATCGCGCCTGACCATGGGTGGCGGCTGCCGGAGCACTACACCGAAGACTGGGCGATCGACCGGGCCTATGCCGGCAACCCGATGTTCCGGCCGGCGGGCACCACGCCCGGCCATTCGCTCGAACTCGGCCGGCTTCTCCTGCACTGGTGGGATCTTGCCGGACGGCCTGCCGGAGACGCGCCCCTGCGGGCGCGCCGGCTGATCGAGCAGGCGCTCGCGGATGCCTGGCGCGCGGATGGCGGGCTGGTCTACACGCTCGACCAGCATGGGCGTCCGGCGGTCCGCGACCGCTACTGGTGGCCGGTGACGGAGGGGATCGGAGCAATGGCGGCGCTGCTGAAATGCGAGCCGCAGCCGACGGACGAGGCATGGTACCGCAGGCTGTGGCGGTTCGCCGACGGACACTTCGTCGATCACGCGCGGGGCGGCTGGTTTCCCGAGATCGACGAGCATGGTGCACCGGTGGCGCGGCAGTTCGACGGCAAGCCCGACCTCTACCATTCGCTGCAGGCGGCGCTGCTGCCGCTGGCGCCCGGGATCGCCAGGCCCTTCGACGGACTGCGGGCGCAGCCGCCGCTCGACTGATGCGGCGCCGCGCGGTGCCGGGCCAGCCGGTCAGCCGAGCTCCAGCGTGGTGATGCCGAAAACGCGGCTCCTGTCGGTGCGGGGCGCCGGTCCCCGGTACATGCGCGCCGTCCGGAAGCCGGGCGTCAGACCCGCCGCCAGGATGCGCGCGGTGAAGGAGGTCTGGTTCGCCGGGACGTCGATGTGGATTTCGCCGCCGCAGGCGCCGGCGAGCGCACGCAGAATCTGCATCGCCAGCGTCTCGTCGTCCGCAAAGAGCGGGCCGATCTTCCAGCCTTCCCGGCAGGGGCGGACGACGCCGAAGCCGGTCAGCATCTCTCCCGCCGTCGATGCCATCGCGATGTGCGGCTGGGCGAGCCATGTCCGGAGGAAGTCGTCGCGCCGGGCGGGGAAACACCGGCGATCCAGCGCCACGGCCTGCTCGACGCGTTCGGGCGCGAGCGGCCGGACGGCGGCGCGGTCGTCTTCGCCCGGTGCCGGCCGGCCGCTGAACCGCACGGTCTCGTGGTCGGCGACGAAGCCCGCCGAACGGTAGTTCGCCTGCTGCTCCCGAACGCCGTCGAGGCCGATCGTCCGCCCTCCGAGACGCGCCATGCCTGCGTCCCAGACCGCCTTGCCGATGCCGCGGCCGCGCAGGTCGGGCCGGCAGATGTAGAGCCCGACGAAGCCGAACGATGCATCATAGGCAGTGGCGGCGATCCCGGCCGCCATCTCTCCGTCGACGAAGGCCCCCAGGAAGCCCTCGCGGTCGGCGGCTTGGAAGACTTCGGCATCCGCCAAGCCGGGGTTCCAGCCTTCGGTCGCGGCCCAGTCGATCAGCGTGCCGGTTTCACGGGCCGTAAGCGGCCGGACGAGGGGCGGACTGGCAGGCATGGACGCGATCCTCGTGGTCGGAGGGACTGGGGCCGTGCACCTTAGGTCGATCACCCGATCCGGTCGAGCCGTGGCGGGCCATTGCCGATGCCGGACGAAAGGGCTTTAACTCGGTCCGGGGAGGTGCCGGATTTGCTCGACAAGCTCGAATGGTTCATCGCGCTGGCGCAGGCGCAGCATTTCGGCAAGGCCGCAGCGGAATGCAACATCACGCAGCCTACGCTCTCGGCCGCCATCCGGCAGCTCGAGGAGCAACTCGGCGTGATGCTGGTGAAGCGCGGCTCGCGCTATCAGGGCCTGACGCCGGAAGGTCAGCGCGTGCTGGAATGGGCGCGCCGCATCGTCGGCGACACCCGCACCATGCGCGAGGAGATGCGCGCCGTGCGGCAGGGTCTCGCCGGGCACATCCGCATCGCCGCCATTCCGACGGCGCTGGCGATGGTGCCGGAGATCACGACGCCGTTTCGCGAGAAGCACCCCGAGGTCACCTTCTCCGTGCTGTCGCGCAACTCCATCGAGGTGCTGACGCTGCTCGACAATCTGGAGATCGACGTCGGCATCACCTATCTCGACAACGAGCCGCTGGGGCGCGTCACCGCCGTGCCGCTCTATTCGGAGCGCTACCAGCTGATCACGGCGGCCGGAAACCGCTTTGCCGACCGGACGAGCGTTACCTGGCGCGAGATCTCCGAACTGCCGCTCTGCCTGCTGACGCCGGACATGCAGAACCGGCGCATCATCAACCAGCATCTGCGCGAAGCCGGTGTCGAGGCGCGGCCGACGCTGGAATCGAACTCGATGATCGTGCTGTTTTCCCACATCCGGACCGGAAAATGGTCGAGCATCATGCCGGTCAACCTCGCCCAGACGCTGGGCTTCACGGACCCCATCCGGGCGATCCCGATCGTCGAGCCTGACGCGCGCCATCTCGTCGGCATGGTGGCCACGCATCGCGACCCGCAGACGCCGCTGGTCTCGGCGCTGCTCCACCAGGCCGCCGCCATGGCGCAGGCCCACGAACGATAGAAAAATCCTATCGTTCGACGGAACCTCGCTATTGAATCCGTGCCACTTTCCTGTGCATGGCTGCCGCCATAGGCCAAGTACGGAGGAGACTGCGTTTCCATGCGAAACAATGCAGGCCGGACGGAAGAGCGACTGATCGACATCGTCAATGGCTGGATCGCGCGGGAGGCGCCGCTCCTGCCGATTCTCAACGAGGTGCAGGCGAGCTTCGGCCACATGCCGGAGAACGCCGCCGAGGTGATCGGCCGCGCGCTGAACCTGTCGCGTGCCGAGGTGCACGGCGTCATCTCCTTCTATCACGACTTCCGCAAGGAACCGGCCGGACGCCACGTGCTGAAGATCTGCCGCGCGGAAGCCTGCCAGGCCGTCGGCGGCCGCGAGATGGCCGACCATTTCAAGCGCCTGCTCGGGCTCGACTGGCACGAGACCGCAGCCGACGGATCGGTGACGCTGGAGCCGGTCTACTGCCTGGGGCTGTGCGCCTGCGCGCCCGCCGTCATGCTGGACGGCGAGGTGATCGGTCGCGTCGACGCCGAGCGGGCGGAAGAGATCGTGCACGAGGTGCGGACATGAGCGTCACGATCTGGGTTCCTGCCGATTCCGGCGCCAAGGCGGTCGGAGCCGACCGCGTCGCCCGGCGTATCGCCGAGGTGGCGGTCGCGCGTGGGCTCGACGTGACGGTGCGCCGCAACGGCTCGCGCGGCATGATGTGGCTGGAGCCGCTGGTCGAAGTCGAGACCGCCGAAGGCCGCATCGGCTACGGCCCGGTGAAGCCCGCCGATGTCGAGGGCCTGTTCGACGCGGGCCTGCCCGCGGGCGGCGCGCACGCGCTGTGCATCGGCCGGCCGGAGGGACATCCGTTCCTGGCGCGGCAGTCGCGGCTGACCTTCGAGCGCTGCGGCATCATCGATCCCGTCGACCTCGACGGCTACCGCGCCCATGGCGGGCTCTCAGGGCTGGAGCGGGCCGTCGCGATGCCTGCCGCCGAGATCGTGCGCGAAGTCACCGAGTCCGGCCTGCGCGGACGCGGCGGCGCGGGCTTCCCGACCGGGATCAAGTGGAAGACGGTGCTCGATGCCGAGGGCCCGCAGAAATACATCGTCTGCAATGCCGACGAGGGCGACAGCGGCACCTTCGCCGACCGGATGATCATGGAGGGCGATCCATTCGTCCTCATCGAGGGCATGGCGATCGCCGGCCTCGCCACCGGCGCGACGAAAGGCTACGTCTACCTTCGCTCCGAATATCCCGATGCGGCGCGCGTGATGAACCGGGCCATCGACGCTGCGCGGGCCGCCGGCGTGATCGGCCGCTCGGTGCTGGGCTCGGGCCATGCCTTCGACATGGAGATCAGGATCGGTGCCGGCGCCTATGTCTGCGGCGAGGAGACGTCGCTCCTGAACAGCATGGAGGGCAAGCGCGCCGTGGTGCGCGCCAAGCCGCCTCTGCCGGCGCTGAAGGGCTTCCTCGGCCGCCCGACGGTGGTCAACAACGTGATCTCTCTCGCCTCGGTGCCGGTGATCATGGCGAAGGGTGCAGCGCACTACCGCGACTTCGGCATGGGCCGCTCGCGCGGCACGATCCCGATCCAGATCGCCGGCAACGTGCGCCATGGTGGCCTGTTCGAGACGGCCTTCGGCCTGACGCTGGGCGAGATCGTCGAGGAGATCGGCGGCGGGACGCTGACGGGCCGGCCGGTGAAGGCCGTACAGGTCGGCGGGCCGCTCGGCGCCTATTTCCCGCCGTCGCTGTTTTCCACGCCGTTCGACTACGAGTCGTTTGCAGCGAAGGACGGTCTCGTCGGCCATGCCGGCGTCGTTGTCTTCGACGACACGGCCGACATGCTGGAGCAGGCGCGCTTCGCCTTCGAGTTCTGCGCGGTCGAATCCTGCGGCAAGTGCACGCCCTGCCGCATCGGCGCGGTGCGCGGCACCGAGACCATCGACCGCATCGCCAGGGGCATCGAGCCGGAGAAGAACCGCGCCGTCGTGGCCGACCTCTGCCAGACGATGAAGTTCGGCTCGCTCTGCGCGCTCGGCGGCTTCACGCCCTATCCGGTGATGAGCGCCATGACGCATTTCGCCGCGGATTTCGCGCCGCGTCCGGTGCGGGAGGCGGCGGAGTGAGCACCGACAAGGTCAAGGGACCGGCCTCCTACTTCCCGTCGATCGAGAAGACCTACGGTCAGCCGATCGCGCACTGGAAGACGCTGATCGACGGTCAGGCCGGGAAGAAGCACATGGAGATCGTGGCCTGGCTGAAGGCCCAGCACGGCCTCGGCCACGGCCATGCGAACGCGCTGGTGGCGCATACGCTGGCTGAGGCGGGACGGTGACACTTGACGGCGCCCCCCTCTGTCCTGCCGGACATCTCCCCCACGAGGGGGGAGATCGGCTGTCGCGTCTGGTCGTTCCAATCGCCGACGTTGCAAGACGAGCGGCAAGTTCGAAGCTGCCGATCTCCCCCCGTGTGGGGGAGATGTCCGGCAGGACAGAGGGGGGCGCGAAGGAACGCGGCCCCTCAAATCACTTCAAGGGAGCCTTCTGATGTCGCTCGTCCATGAAATCGACTACGGCACGCCCGCTTCAAAGTCGGAGCGGATGGTGACGCTGACCGTCGACGGGTTCGAGGTATCGGTGCCGGAGGGCACGTCGATCATGCGCGCGGCGATGGAGGCCGAGATCAGCGTGCCGAAGCTCTGCGCGACGGACATGGTCGACGCCTTCGGCTCCTGCCGGCTCTGCCTCGTCGAGATCGAGGGCAGGGCGGGGACGCCCGCCTCCTGCACGACGCCGGTGGCGCCGGGCATGGTCGTCCACACCCAGACCTCCCGCCTGAAGCAGATCCGCAAGGGCGTGATGGAACTCTACATCTCCGACCATCCGCTCGACTGCCTGACCTGCGCGGCCAATGGCGACTGCGAGCTGCAGGACATGGCGGGCGTGGTCGGCCTGCGCGACGTGCGCTACGGAAGCGAGGTCGACAACCACTTCAAGGCCCGCGACGGCGTCGATGCGTTCAACGCGCGCTGGATGCCGAAGGACGAATCCAACCCCTACTTCACCTACGATCCGGCCAAGTGCATCGTCTGCTCGCGCTGCGTGCGGGCCTGCGAGGAGGTGCAGGGCACCTTTGCTCTGACGATCGAGGGCAGGGGCTTCGACAGCCGCGTCTCGCCCGGCGCGCATGAGAGCTTCCTCGGTTCCGAATGCGTCTCCTGCGGCGCCTGCGTGCAGGCCTGCCCGACGGCGACGCTGCGCGAGAAGTCGGTCATCGAGATCGGCCAGCCGGACCGCTCGGTCGTGACGACCTGCGCCTATTGCGGCGTCGGCTGCTCGTTCAAGGCCGAGATGCGCGGCGACGAGCTGGTGCGGATGGTGCCCTACAAGGACGGCAAGGCCAACCGCGGCCATTCCTGCGTCAAGGGCCGCTTCGCCTATGGCTACGCCTCGCACCGCGACCGCATCCTCAACCCGATGATCCGCGACACGATCGACGAGCCGTGGCGCGAGGTGTCCTGGCAGGAAGCGCTGACCTTCGCGGCCGGGCGCATGCGCGGTATTCAGAAGAAGTACGGCAAGGAATCGATCGGCGTCATCACCTCGTCGCGCTGCACCAACGAGGAGACCTATCTCGTCCAGAAGCTGGCGCGCGGCGTGTTCGGCAACAACAACACCGACACCTGCGCCCGCGTCTGCCACTCGCCGACCGGCTACGGCCTCGGCCAGACCTTCGGCACCTCGGCCGGCACGCAGGATTTCGATTCCGTCGAGGATACCGACGTCGTCATCGTCATCGGCGCCAACCCGACCGACGGGCACCCGGTCTTCGCCTCGCGGCTGAAGAAGCGGCTGCGCCAGGGCGCCGAGCTGATCGTCATCGATCCGCGCCGCATCGACCTCGTCCGCTCGCCGCACATCCAGGCGGCGCACCATCTGCCGCTCAGGCCGGGCACCAACGTCGCCGTCGTCACCGCACTGGCGCATGTCATCGTCACCGAGGGCCTGTTCGACGAGGCCTTCATTCGCGAGCGCTGCGACTGGGACGAGTTCCAGGACTATGCCGAGTTCGTGTCCGACCCGATCCACAGCCCCGAGGCGGTCGAACTCCTGACGGGCGTCGACCCCGAGGAACTGCGCGCGGCGGCCCGGCTCTACGCCACCGGCGGCAACGGCGCGATCTATTACGGCCTCGGCGTCACCGAGCACAGCCAGGGCTCGACCACCGTCATCGGCATCGCCAACCTCGCCATGCTGACCGGCAACATCGGCCGGCGCGGCGTCGGGGTGAACCCGCTGCGCGGCCAGAACAACGTGCAGGGCTCCTGCGACATGGGCTCGTTCCCGCACGAGCTGCCGGGCTATCGCCACGTCAAGAACGCTGACGTGCGCCAGATCTTCGAGGATCTCTGGGGCGTGGAGATTTCCGAGGAACCGGGCCTGCGCATCCCCAACATGCTGGACGCGGCGGTCGACGGCACCTTCAAGGGCCTCTACTGCCAGGGCGAGGACATCCTGCAGTCCGACCCCGACACCAAGCACGTGTCGGCCGGCCTCGCCGCGATGGAATGCGTCATCGTCCACGACCTGTTCCTGAACGAAACGGCCAACTACGCCCACGTCTTCCTGCCGGGCTCGACCTTCCTGGAGAAGGACGGGACCTTCACCAATGCCGAGCGACGCATCAACCGCGTGCGCAAGGTGATGGCGCCGAGGAACGGCTATGCCGACTGGGAGATCACCCAGATGCTGGCCAACGCCATGGGCGGCAACTGGAGCTACGCGCATCCCTCGGAGATCATGGCCGAGATCGCCATGACCACGCCGTCCTTCGCCAACGTCACCTACGAGCTGCTGGAGGAAAAGGGCTCGGTGCAGTGGCCCTGCAACGACCGGACGCCGGACGGCTCGCCGATCATGCATGTCGACGGGTTCGTGCGCGGCAAGGGCCGCTTCATCCGCACCGACTACGTGGCGACAGATGAAAAGACCGGCCCGCGCTTCCCGCTGCTGCTCACCACCGGGCGCATCCTCAGCCAGTACAATGTCGGCGCGCAGACGCGACGCACCGCCAATGTCGTCTGGCACGACGAGGACGTGCTGGAGATCCACCCGCACGACGCCGAAAACCGTGGCATCAAGGAGGGCGACTGGGTGAAGCTCGCCAGCCGCTCGGGCGAGACCGGTCTGCGGGCGAAGATCACCGATCGCGTGTCGCCGGGCGTCGTCTACACGACCTTCCACCATCCCACCACGCAGGCCAACGTCATCACCACCGACTTTTCGGACTGGGCGACCAACTGTCCCGAATACAAGGTGACCGCCGTGCAGGTCTCGCCGTCGAACGGCCCGACCGACTGGCAGATGGAGTATGCCGAGCAGGCTCGGCAGTCGCGGCGGGTGGCCGTGCCCGAACCGGCCGAATGAGCGTGGCGGCGTTTCCGTCCCGGCGGCTTGTTGATCGCGTCGCGCGCCGCGACGGCGCGCGTGTGGAAGACCGCCGGGCGGTTCCCGAGGAAACGCCGGTCGCCTTTTCCTATGGCGGCTCGACCCATGCCGTCATGATGGCGACGCCGGACGACCTCGTGGACTTTGCCCATGGCTTCAGCCTGACGGAAGGCATCATCGGCTCGGCCGGCGGGATCGACAGCGTGGACGTCGTCGAGGCGGGACCGGGGATCGATTTGCAGATCAGCCTGGCGGGCGAAGCGGGGGCGGCGCTCACCGCGCGTCGCCGGCATCTCGCGGGACCTGTGGGCTGCGGGCTCTGCGGCATCGAGAGCATCGAGCAGGCCCTGCGCGAGCCGCGGCCGGTCGCCGATCCCGGCATCCGGATCGTTGCGGCGACCGTGTCGGCGGCAGTGGCGGCGCTCGAAGGAGAGCAGCCGCTCAATCGTGCCACGCGCGCCGTGCACGCCGCCGGCTTCTATGATTTCGACAAGGGCATGGTCGCCGTGCGCGAGGACGTCGGCCGTCACAACGCGCTGGACAAGCTTGCAGGCGCGCTGTTGCGGTCGGGCGCCAACCCGGCGCGTGGCGCGGTGGTGGTGACCAGCCGCATCTCGGTCGAGATGGTGCAGAAGACCGCAGCGATCGGCTGTTCGTTCCTTTTCGCCGTTTCGGCGCCGACCGCTCTGGCGGTACGCACGGCCGAGAAAGCCGGCATCACCCTGGTGGCGGTGGTGCGCGGGCCCGAATTCGAAGTCTTCACCCATGCCGACCGCATTGCCGGAGGGATCGCCGATGTCGCCTGACAAGCTCGTCTACATGGCCAACCAGATCGCCACCTTCTTCCAGACGCGCAAGCACGAGGAAGCGGTCGCTGGCATCGCGGAGCACATCAACAATTTCTGGGAACCCCGCATGCGGGCACAGTTTTTCGCGATCGTGGATGCGGGTGGCGAAGGGCTGAAGCCGCTGGTTGTGGAGGCGGCTGCTCGAATCAGGCGGCCGAAAACGGCGGCAGCGGTCTGACCGGCGTTCGCGGTCCGGGCGGGCCTTCGCGACATCGGGAATCCGGGCACACCGGGCACTTCCGTGCCGGTGTCTGAACCGCTTTCGCACGACACGTCCAGGTCGCTGCAAACTGACGCGGATCAAAGCGCGCTCTCCGGTTGTGCTCCATCAACGTCGTTGCGGCGGCGGGCGACTTCATGTCCGCTGGTGCGGTGACAGGAAACGAATACCGGAGACGACATGATCCAGTCGAATGCCCCGTCGCATGTCGGGGACACCCTTCTGGAGCGCCTGCCGGCCGGGGAGTGGCACGCCGAGGACGTGCATGCGGCCCAGGAGGCCCTGGAGGTTCCGCAAGACGGGTTGACCGACGCCGAGGCCGCACGAAGGATCGCCGCCTTCGGCCCGAACCGGCTGCCGGAGGGCGTTCGTCGCAGCGCGTTGATGCGGTTTCTGGCCCAGTTCCACAACCTCCTGATCTATGTGCTTATGGCAGCGGGCATCATGGCGGCCGGGATCGGCCATGTGACCGACGCGGCCGTGATCCTCGCGGTGGTGCTGGCCAACGCGATCATCGGCTTCATCCAGGAAGGGCGCGCCGAAGAAGCGCTGGAAGCCGTGCGCGGCATGATCGACCCGCATGCCTCCGTGCTACGCGGCGGCCGAAGGATGACGATCGCGGCCGACGACGTGGTTCCCGGCGACCTGGTGCTGCTCGAGGCCGGAGACCGCGTTCCGGCCGACCTCAGGCTGGTCAAGGCGCGCAACCTGCGGATCGACGAGGCGATCCTGACCGGCGAGTCGGTGCCCACCGAAAAGGCCACGCGGCCGGCCGCCCTGAACGCTTCGCTCGGCGACCGGACTTCGATGGCCTTTTCCGGCACCTTCGTGGCGGCGGGACAAGGCACCGGCATCGCGGTTGCGACCGGTGCGGCGAGCGAACTCGGCCGCATCTCTTCGATGATCGGGGCGGTCGAGCAACTGGCGACGCCGCTGGTGCGGCAGATGAACCAGTTCGCGCGACAGGTGACGATGGCGGTGCTCGCCGCGTCGGTGCTGGTGTTCGCCTATGCTCTCTACGTCCAGGGCTATGCGATCGACGAGGCTTTCATGACCGTCGTCGGCCTCGCCGTGGCGGCCATCCCCGAGGGGCTGCCGGCCGTGATGACAATCGCGCTCGCCGTGGGCGTGCAGCGCATGGCGGGCCGCAACGCGATCATACGGCGGCTGCCCGCGGTGGAAACGCTGGGCGCGGTGTCGGTGATCTGTTCGGACAAGACGGGGACGCTCACACGCAACGAGATGATGGCGGGCGCGCTTGTCGTGGCGGACGGCACCGTCGCCGTGAGCGGCGCCGGCTACGAACCGAAGGGCGCGTTCGAGGATGTCGAGGGCAGGGCGGTCGATCCGCTGGCGGACGCGGTCCTCGCGGAACTGATCCGCGCGGCGTTCCTGTGCAACGACGCCGGACTGCGCGAGGCGGACGGCCGCTGGTCCGTCGCGGGCGATCCGATGGAGGGGGCACTGATCTCGCTGGCGCTCAAGGCCGGCCTCGATCCCGTCGAAGCCGGGGCGGCTTTCCCGCGCCGTGACGAGATCCCCTTCGATTCGCGTCACCGCTACATGGCGACCCTGCACCAGTCGGCCGACGGCGACGCTGTGGTCTACGTCAAGGGTGCGCCGGAACGCATCATCCACATGTGCGGCCAGATCGTCACGCGCGGGGGCGAGGCGCCGCTGGACCGGGCGACGTGGAATGAAGCCGTGCATCGGCTTGCCGGGGACGGACGCCGCATCATCGCGATCGCGCGGCGGACCATGCCCGCCGGCACGACCGACATCGAGCCTGCCGACGTCGAGACCGGTCTCGCATTCCTGGGGCTCGTCGGGCTGATCGACCCTCCCCGCCCGGAAGCGGTGGCGGCGATCGCCGAGTGCCGGAGGGCCGGGATCCAGGTCAAGATGATCACCGGCGACCATGCCGCGACCGCCCGTGCCATCGCGCGCGAACTCGGGCTCGCCGACGATCCGAAGGCATATACCGGGCAGGATCTCGACGCGTCCGACGGTCCGCAGTTCAGCAGACTGGCGCGCGAGGGTTCGGTGTTCGCGCGCACCAGCCCCGAGCACAAGCTGCGGCTCGTCGAGTCGCTGCAGTCGAATGGCGACGTCATCGCCATGACCGGCGACGGCGTCAACGACGCCCCGGCGCTGAAACGAGCGGACGTTGGCGTCGCGATGGGCCGCAAGGGCACCGAGGCCGCCAAGGAGGCGAGCGAGATGGTGCTGGCCGACGACAATTTCGCCTCGATCGTTGCCGCCGTGCGCGAGGGGCGCACGGTCTACGACAATCTCACCAAGGTGATCGCCTGGACGCTGCCGACGAATGGCGGCGAGGCCTTCACCATCATCCTCGCCATCGGCTTCGGCCTCACCCTGCCGGTCACCGCCATCCAGATCCTGTGGATCAACATGGTGACGGCGGTGGCGCTGGGGCTGACGCTCGCCTTCGAGCCGACGGAGGAAGGCGCCATGTCGCGGCCGCCGCGGCGTTCGCGCGAGGCGCTGTTGTCCGGCAGGCTGCTGTGGCGCATCCTCTTCGTCTCGGCACTGATGGTCGCCGGAACGATGGGGATCTTCATGTTCGCGCTCGCCGAGGGGCACTCGGTCGGCATGGCGCGGACCATGGCCGTCAACGCCATCGTGGTGATGGAGATCTTCTACCTGTTCAGCGTCCGCTACGTGCACGGGTCGTCGCTGACCTGGCGGGGCGTGCTCGGGACGCCGGCGGTGCTGACGGGCGTGGCGGTCGTGGTGGCGGCGCAGGCAGCCTTCACCTACGCGCCGCCGCTGCAGGCCATATTCGGCTCCGAGGCCGTTGGGCTTGCCGATGGTCTTGTGGTGGTGGGGGCAGGCGTTTTGCTGCTCGTCATCGTGGAGATCGAAAAGCGCGTCGCTCAGGCATGGCGACGGTGAGCGTGATCGGCCGACGGGGCCGCGGAGCGGTGGCGGCGAAAAGATGCGGTCGCGATGGAACCTGAAGGCTTCGCGGCACTTCGGCGAGAGACTGGTCAACATCGAGGAGCCTTCGCCATGCTGCCTGCCGTCGTGGTCCTTTCGATCGGAGAAGACGTCGTCGGACTCGGCCTGATCGCCGTCGCCGCCCTGGCCGCGTTCCGCTGGTCGGGCACATTCGGCGAGGAAGGCTAGGCGGAAGCCGGGGCGGGCGGAGGCGTTATCGCACGGCGCACATCGGCCTCGGTGACCTCGGCAACCGGCATCGGGATGCGAAAGCTGGTGAAGTTGAAGCCGGGTTTCATCACGCCGATCACCGTCTCGATGTCGGGACATCCGGCCTCCCGGCAGGCCACCTGCGAGACCGAGACCGGAACGTCATCCGACAGCGCCAGCGCCGCGCGCGCCCAGCGTTTGATCGGGGCGGTGTCCAGGCGTGGCCTCGGCGCCAGCGGATTGAAGAAGAAGCGGCTCATCTGAAGGCAGTCTCCGGGTGGAGAAAAAGACGGTGCCGGTCGGGTCGGCGACATGTAATGTTATAACGATATGGTGTTTCTATCACGCCGCCGGCGGCGGTCAAGCGTTGCGCGGCGACGGGCCGGTGCTGGTTCCCGGTTCCCCTGGACGTCGAACCTGGCCCGCCCGGCTGTCTGCGCGCCTTAAGCCTTCCTTGTCGGAGCCGACGCTATCAAGACGGGGATGCACGCATTCGCGCGCGCGGCACGCATTCGCGCGCGCGGGATGACGAATGAGGCGGAACTGATGCTTGGTGCGGATGGACGTCGGGACGCGGGCCGGGCGGGGCAGGGCGGAGATGGGTGATCTCGCCGTCTATGCCGGCCTCTTCGCCGTCGCCTTCGTCGCGGCGACCATCCTGCCGGCGCAGTCCGAGGCAGCACTCGTCGGGCTGATTATCGCCGACGCGCAGCCGGTGCTGCTGCTGATTGCTGCGGCGAGCCTTGGCAACACGCTGGGAGCGGTCGTCAACTGGGCGCTCGGACGCGGTGTCGAGCGCTTCAGCGACCGGCGCTGGTTTCCGGTAAGCCGCGCCCAGCTCGACCGGGCGACCGGCTGGTACCATCGCTGGGGGCGGTGGAGCCTGCTCTTGAGCTGGGCTCCGATCGTCGGCGACGCGCTGACGGTGGCGGCGGGGGTGCTGCGCGAGCCGTTCTGGAGCTTTCTCGTGCTGGTCGCAGTCGCCAAGACCGGGCGTTATCTGGTGCTCGCCGCCGCGACACTCGGGTTCGTCTGAACCGGAACGCCTCAGGCGCCCCAGACCACGGCCTGCTCGTGCCGCTTGATGAGATGGCGCAGCGTGTCGAAGCTCCGGCCGACATGGCCGGCGAAGGCCTCCACCGCTGGCGCGCGCGGCGCGTCGGCGAGCCTGAGCAGGCCAAGCGCGCGTTCGGGATGCGGCAGGCCGATCGGCAGGGCGGTGATCGCCTTCTCCTTGCGAAACGCGAAGACCACGCCGTGCGGCAGCACGGTCAGCGCGTCGGTGCCCTTCAGGTAGGTCATGGCGCTGGTGAGCGAGCCGCCCGAGTAGCGCACCTTGATCTCGGTCGCGCCCAACGACAGGAGCAGGCTGCGCAGGTCGGCGAGCAGCGGGCTGCCGGGTGGCGGAGCGATCCACGGATAATCGAGCAGGTCCGGCGCCTTGAGCTTGCGCTTCAGCAGCAGCGGATGGGTCGAGCGGCAGGCGACTACGTTGCGGCCGGGCAGGATCTCCTGGAAGCGGAGCCCGGACCCCTCGTCGAGAATGTCGACCGGGCAGACCGCAAGGTCGAGCCGGCCCGCCAGCAGGCCGGCCTGGAGTTCGGGGAGATAGCCGTAGCTCTGGTCGATGCGCACGTCGGGAAACTGGTTCTGGAACTCCGCGATCGTCCCCGAAATCAGCGCGTCCATGAAGAAGGGCGTGCCGCCGATGCGCACCAGCCCGCTCCTGCCGTGGTGGAAGCTCGTGACGAGGTCGGATGCCTTGCGAGAGGCGAGCAGCATGGCCTGCCCGTGCTCGGCCAGCGCACGGCCGAGCGGGGTGGGCTGCAGCGGGCGGCGTCCCCTGACGAAGAGCGGCTCGCCGAGACGCTTCTCCAGCATCGCCAGCGTGCGCGAGACCGCGGGCTGCGCCATGCCGAGCGAGGCGGCGCCCTCGGTCACGCCGCCGCTCTGGACGACGGCGGCGAGTTGCACCAGATGGCGTTCGTCGAGCTTCATAACGGATCGTTATATTGATGGCGGAAGAAATCATCAACCTGACGGTCCCTGCCTGTTACCTTGTCATCGAACATGGGGAGACACATGAGCGCGGTGAGCATCGCCTTCAGCGAAGGGAACTCGTCCGAGATCGTCGGTGAGCGGCTGTCGCGCGCCGGGCAGGACGATCTCGTTCGCGGGCTGGCTGCCGTCGTGACGCATCTCCACCAGCTGGTTCGCGAGGTTCGGCCGACGGCTGCGCAATGGCGCTCGGCGGTCGATTTCCTGACCGAGGTCGGCCATGCGGCCGACGAGCGGCGCCAGGAATGGGTGCTCTTGTCCGACCTGCTTGGCGTCACCGCCTTGGTGGAGGACATCAACTCGCAGCGGCCGAAGGGTGCCACGCCCAACACGCTGCGCGGCCCCTTCTACCGCGCCGACGCGCCGCGCCTGCCGCTGGGCGCCGACATCTGCCTCGACGGCAAGGGCGAGCCGCTGTCCGTGTCCGGCCATGTGCGCGATCTCGACGGCAAGCCGATCGCCGGCGCGACGGTCGAGACCTGGCAGGCCAACGCCGAAGGGTTCTACGAGAACCAGCAACCGGACCTGCAGCCGGAGTTCAACCTGCGCGGCGTGTTCCAGACCGGAGCCGATGGCCGCTTCGCCTGGCGCACGGTGAAGCCGTCCGGATACAAGGTGCCCGACGACGGGCCGGCGGGGCAACTGCTCGGACGCATCGGCTATCCGCTGCGGCGGCCGGCGCACCTGCATGTCATCGTCTCGGCGGCCGGCTTCGACACGCTCACCACCCATGTCTACGACGGTTGCGACCCATATCTGCACGAGGACGCGATCCTCGGCGTGAAGCCGGGGCTGGTGGGCGATTTCCGGCGTGCCGGCGAAGCCGCCGGCCGGCCGGCCTGGGCTCTCGACTTCGATTTCGTGATGGCGCGGGCGCGCCCGGCGAGGAGACCGGCATGACCCGCGCCTTCGTCTACACCGCTCGTCCGTCGACGGTCGTTTTCGGTCCCGGACGGAGCGCGGAGGCGTCCACCTGGATCGACAGGCTCGGCTGTTCCCGCGCCCTGGTGCTCTCGACGCCGCAGCAGGCGGGCGAGGCCGAGGCGCTCGCGGGACGGCTGGGACCGCTGGCCGCCGGGATCTTCGCCGGTGCCGCGATGCACACGCCGGTCGAGGTGACGGACAGGGCGCTGGCGGCGGCGCGCGCGGCGGGTGCTGATTGTTTCGTGGCGCTCGGCGGCGGTTCCACCACAGGGCTCGGCAAGGCGCTGGCGCTGCGCACGGACCTGCCGCAGATCGTCATTCCGACCACCTATGCCGGCTCGGAGGTCACCGACATCCTCGGCCAGACCGAAGGCGGGAAGAAGACCACGCTGCGCGATGCGAAGGTGCTGCCGGAGGTCGTGCTCTACGATCCGGACCTGACGCTTGGCCTGCCGGTCGGCATGAGCGTGACCAGCGGGCTGAACGCCATGGCGCATGCCGCCGAAGGCTTGTACGCGCAGGATCGCAACCCGGTCGCGAGCCTGATGGCGACCGAAGCGCTGCGGGCGCTGAAGTCGGCGCTGCCGGCCATCGTCGCCAGCCCGCGAGACGCCGAGGCGCGTGCCGACGCGCTCTACGGCGCATGGCTTTGCGGCACCGTGCTCGGCAATGTCGGCATGGCCCTGCACCACAAGATCTGCCACGTGCTGGGCGGCAGCTTCGACACGCCGCATGCCGAGACGCATGCGATCATGCTGCCGCACACCATCGCCTACAACGTCGCCGCCGTGCCGGACCTGCTGGCTCCCGTAGGCGAGATCTTCGGCGGCCTGCCCGGCGCGGGACTGTGGGATTTCGCAGCATCGATCGGCGCAGCGCTTGCGCTGCGCGACCTCGGCCTGACGCAGGCCGATCTCGACCGCGCGGCCGATCTCGCCACCGCCAACGCCTACTGGAACCCGCGCCCGATCGAGCGCGGGGGCATACGCAGCCTGCTGCAGGACGCCTGGGAAGGTCGGCGTCCGGCGGCGTGAAACACACAGGGAGGAAGACATGATCAACAGACGCACGCTTCTGAAGAACACCGCCGCCACCGGCGCGCTCGCCGGCCTGTCGGGCCTCGCCATGCCGGCGCTGGCGCAGGGATCGGCCGTGAAGATCGGCTATGTCAGCCCGCAGACCGGGCCGCTCGCCGCCTTCGCCGAGGCGGACAATTTCATAATCGAGGGCTTCAAGGCGGCGGCCAAGGCCGCGGGCATGAACGTCGAGGTGATCGTCAAGGACAGCCAGTCCAACCCCAACCGCGCCGCCGAGGTGGCCAACGAGCTGATCGTGCAGGACGAGATCAGCCTGATGCTGGTCGCCTCGACACCAGAGACGACGAACCCGGTGACGACGACCTGCGAAGGCGAGGAAATCCCCTGCATCTCCACCGTGGCGCCCTGGCAGCCCTGGTTCATCGGCCAGCAGGCCAATCCGGGCGACCCGTCGACCTGGAAGCCGTTCAACAGCTCGTTCCACTTCTTCTGGGGCCTGGAAGACGTGATCGCCGTCTTCACCAACATGTGGGCGCAGGTCGAGACCAACAAGCAGGTCGGCGGCCTCTTTCCCAACGACGGCGACGGCAATGCCTGGGGCGACCCGAACGTCGGCTTCCCGCCAGTGCTCGCACAGCAGGGCTACACCCTCACCGATCCGGGCCGCTACCAGAACCTGACCGACGATTTCTCGGCGCAGATCAACGCCTTCAAGCAGGCCAACGCCGAGATCATCACAGGCGTCATGATCCCGCCGGACTTCACGACCTTCTGGAACCAGGCCAAGCAGCAGGGCTTCGCTCCCAAGGTGGCCTCGATCGGCAAGGCGATCCTGTTCCCGCAGGCGGTCGAGGCGCTGGGCAATGCCGGCCACAATCTTTCCTCCGAGGTGTGGTGGACCCCCAGCCATCCGTTCAAGTCGTCGCTGACCGGCCAGAGCGCGGCCGACCTTGCCCGCGGCTTCACCCAGGCGACGGGGCGGCCCTGGACGCAGCCGATCGGCTTCGTGCACGCGCTCTTCGAGGTGGCGGCCGACGCGATCAAGCGGGCGTCCGACCCGACCGACTCCGCCGCCATGGTCGAGGCGGTCGCGGCGACGAAGCTCGACACCATCGTCGGGCCGCTGTCGTGGGGCGACGGCCCGCTGCCGCCGTTTGCCCAGAAGAACGTCGCCAAGACGCCGCTGGTCGGCGGCCAGTGGCGGCTCAAGGACGGCGGCGGCTACGACCTCGTCATCACCGACAACAAGACCGCGCCGATGATCCCCGTCGGCGGCAAGATGGAACCGATCGCCTGATCGGTGCCGATCCGGGGGCGGGCGGTCCGCCCGTCCCCGCCATATGAAACCGGTTCGCGGCAAGGAGGCCCGACGGCGTGCAGCCCGTGCTCGACATTTCGGCCGTCAACAAGCGGTTCGGCGCCCTGACGGTGGCCGACGGCGTGACGTTTTCGCTGGCCCCGGGCGAGGCGCTCGGCATCATCGGGCCGAACGGCGCCGGCAAGTCGACGCTGTTCAACCTGATCACGGGCAACCTGCGGGTCGACGGCGGGCGGATCGTCTTCGAAGGCAGCGACGTCACGAATGCACCGCCCATGCAGCGCTGCCTGATGGGGATCGGCCGCACCTTCCAGATTCCGCAACCCTTCGCGAAACTGACCGTGTTCGAGAACCTGCTCGTCGCCGGCGCGTTCGGCTCCCGTGCGCGGGAAGCCGAGGTGGCGGCGCGCTGCGGCGACATCCTCGTCCAGACCGGGCTGATCGGCCGCGCCAACGTGCCGGCGGGGCAACTCTCACTGCTCGAGCGCAAGCGGCTTGAACTCGCGCGCGCGCTCGCCACGGCGCCCAGAGTGCTTTTGCTCGACGAAATCGCCGGCGGACTGACCGAGGGCGAATGCACGGCGCTCGTCGGTACCATCCGCGACATCCACAGATCCGGCATGTCGATCATCTGGATCGAGCACGTGCTTCATGCGCTGAATTCGGTCGTGGAGCGGCTCCTCGTCCTCGACTTCGGCAAGGTGATCGGCATGGGCAGGCCCGACGACATCATGGCCTCCAAGGAGGTGCGCGAAATCTATCTGGGGCTCGACATATGACACGTGCCATCATCATCGGCGGCGGCATCGGCGGGCTGGCCGCGGCGCTCGCGCTTCACGCGAAGGGGCACGACGTCACCGTCTTCGAAGCGGTTTCGTCAATCCGGCCACTCGGCGTCGGCATCAATCTCCTGCCGCACGGAGCCGGCTTGCTGCATGGCTTTGGCCTTGCCGACCGGCTTGACAGGATCGGTGTGCGGACGCGTGCGATCGAGTACCGCACCCGCTATGGCCATCTCGTCGCGTCGGACCTGCGCGGCATCGAAGCCGGTTTTGAGCATCCGCAGTACTCCATCCATCGCGGCCAGCTGCAGATGCTGCTCCTCGACGCGGTCCGCGAGCGGCTCGGTCCGGACGCGGTGCGGGCCGGCATGCGGCTGCAGGAGTTCGAGCAGGACGGAGACGGTGTGACCGCGATCTTCCGCGCCGCCGACGAACGAACCCTGCTGGTCAGGGGCGATCTGCTCGTCGGTGCCGACGGCTTCCACTCGCGGGTGCGCCGCATCCTGCACCCGAACGAAGGCCCGGCTCATGCCGAGGGCATGATGATGTATCGCGGCGCGGTGGAGCGCGCGCCGTTCGGCGACGGGCGGACGATGTTCATCGCCGGCAATCACGACGTGAAGTTCGTCTGCTACCCGATCTCGGAAGAGGCCCGGCAGCGCGGGCGGGCGCTGGTCAACTGGGTTGCAGAGGTCCGTCACGACCGGCCGCGCCCCGCGACCGAGGCGGACTGGGCGGATCGCGGCGACCGCAGCTTCGTCGACGCCTTCCGCGGCTTCCGCATGCCCGACATCGACATCGTGGCCCTGATGGAAGCGACCGAGACGGTGCTGGAATATCCGATGATCGACCGCGACCCGCTCGCCTCCTGGGGCCAGGGCCGTGTCACGCTGCTGGGCGACGCCGCCCATCCCATGTATCCGATCGGCGCCAACGGCGCCTCGCAGGCCGTGGTGGATGGCGGCGCGCTCGCCGCGCACCTGGCCGGGGCCGGCTCGCTCGTCGACGGCCTTGCAGCATACGAGGCGGATCGGCGACCAAAGACCTCCGCCGTCGTGCTCGCCAACAGGCAGGCAGGCCCCGAGCAGGTGCTCGACATTGCGGATGCGCGGATCAAGGGACCGGACGACCGGATCGAGGATCTGATCGCGCCGCACGAAGTCGAGGCGGTGGCAAGCCGCTACCGCCAGATCGCGGGCTTCACCCGGAGGGCCGAGTGAACGCGCTGCTCGAAACGAGAGGCCTGACGGCCCGTTATGGAGATTTCCAGGCGTTGTTCGGGGTCGACATGCAGCTCGACGCCGGCGAGACGGTCGCCATCATCGGGGCGAACGGGGCCGGCAAGACGACGCTGATGCGCTCCATCGCCGGCGTGCTCGTCAACGGTCCCGACGAGGTGGCGTTCGACGGGCAGCCGATCGGCGCGCTGCCGGCCGCGCAGGTGATGGCGCGCGGCATCGCCATGGTGCCGGAAGGGCGCAAGCTGTTCCCGTCGCTCTCGGTGGAGGAAAACCTCCTGATGGGCTGCTTTGGCCGCAAGGTCGAGGGGCCGTGGCGGCTGGAGACGGTCTACGGCCTGTTTCCTGTGCTGAAGGAGCGGCGCAACAATCCGGGCACCGCGCTGTCGGGCGGGCAGCAGCAGATGGTGGCGATCGGACGGGCGCTGATGTCGAACCCGCGCGTGCTGCTCTGCGACGAGATCAGCCTCGGCCTCGCGCCCGTCGTGATCCGCGACATCTATGCTGCCTTTCCGCAGATTCGCGCGGCCGGCGCCTCGCTCGTCATCGTCGAGCAGGACATCGGCCAGGCGCTGAAGGTGGCGGACCGCGTCTATTGCATGATGGAGGGCCGCGTCACGCTGTCCGGCCGCCCCGCCGAGCTGTCGCGGGAGGACATCCACGCCGCCTATTTCGGGGTGCACGCATGATCTGGGTCGACACCATCGTCCAGGGCGTGCTGCTCGGCGGGCTCTATGCGCTGTTCGCGGCGGGGCTGAGCCTCGTCTTCGGCGTCATGCGCCTGGTCAACCTCGCCCATGGCGACCTGATCGTGCTCGGCGCCTTCCTGATCCTCGTCATCGTCTCGGCGCTCGGGCTGAACCCGTTCCTGGCCGCGCTGGTGGCGATGCCGGTGATGTTCTGCCTCGGCTGGGGCCTGCAGTATGTCGTGCTCAACCGCACGCTCGGCGACGACATCCTGCCGCCGCTGCTCGTCACCTTCGGCCTGTCGATCGTCATCCAGAACGCGCTGCTCGAGGGCTTCTCCGCCGACAGCCGCCGCATCTCCGTCGGCGGCCTGGAAGCGGCCTCCGTCAGCCTCGGGCCGATCGCTGTGGGCGTCATGCCGCTGCTCACCTTCCTGTCGGCGGTCGCCGTCATCGTGGCGCTGAACGCGCTGTTCTACCGCACCGCGCTCGGCCGCGCCTTCCGCGCGACTTCCGACGACCCGGTCACGGCCGGGCTGATGGGCGTCGACCCGAAGCGGCTCTTCGCCACCGCGACCGGCATCGCCATGATCGTCGTAACCATTGCCGCGCTCTACCTCGGCACGCGGTCGAACATCGACCCGACCATCGGCCCGGCGCGGCTGATCTATGCCTTCGAGGCCGTGATCATCGGCGGGCTGGGCTCGTTCTGGGGCACACTCGCCGGCGGCGTCATCATCGGCGTGGCGCAGACGATGGGGGCCGCGATCAACCCGGAATGGCAGATCCTGGCCGGCCACGTCGCCTTCCTTCTGGTGCTCCTGCTCAGGCCGCGCGGGCTGTTCCCGCGCGCCAACGACTGAGGCCGCGATGTCAGCACCTTCCTCCTCCGGCTGGACGGTCGAGACGCGGACGCGCGCGGCGACCGGCTTCGCCTTCTTCGCGGTTGTCCTGATCGCGTTGGCCTTCGCTGCCCCGCTCTTCGTCTCGCGCAGCCTGTTGCAGGACCTGTTCCTGATCCTGACCATGCTGGTTCTGGCGCAGAACTGGAACCTGCTCGCCGGCTATGCCGGGCTCGTCTCGGTCGGGCAGCAGGCCTTCGTCGGCTTCGGTGCGTATGCGATGTTCGCCTGTGTCAGCCTCGGCGGGCTCGATCCGATGCTGGCCATCCTGATCGCCGGCATGGCTGCGGCGCTGCTTTCGGTGGCCACAGGTTTCTTCGTGTTCCGCCTGCAGGGCGCCTATTTCGCCATCGGAACCTGGGTTGTGGCGGAAGTCGTGCGGCTCGTGCTTGCCCAGTGGCGCGCGCTCGGCGGCGGCACCGGCACGTCGCTGCCCAATGCCGCCACGCGCGACATGGCGGCCGTGCAGTGGATTGCCGAAGCCTTCTCCGTTCGCGCCTCGCAGGCGGCCGACATCCTGACCTACTGGCTGGCGCTGCTGCTCTGCTGCGCGACCATCGGCTTCATCTACTGGCTGCTGCGCACCCGCCAGGGCCTCGGCCTCTCGGCCGTGCGCGACAACCAGGAGGCGGCACGCTCGGTGGGCGTCGACGCGCGGCGCATCAAGTGGGCGGTCTATGTCTGCGTCGCCTTCGTCACCGGCATGGCCGGCGCGCTGATCTACGTCCAGAAGGCGCGCATCTCGCCGGATGCAGCCTTCTCCGTCATCGACTGGACCGCCTATGTCATCTTCATCGTCGTGATCGGCGGCATCGGCACGCTCGAAGGCCCGATCATCGGCGTCATCGTGTTCTTCGTGCTGCAGAAGTCGCTCGCCGACTTCGGCTCCTGGTACCTGCTGGTGCTCGGACTGATCGGCATCGCGGTCATGCTGTTTGCGCCGCGCGGGCTGTGGGGGCTCTTCAGCGATCGCACCGGCATCCAGTTCTTTCCCGTCCGCCGCATCCTGAAGGGCGGACCATCCATCGATCATCAAGGCACCAGGGGAGGGCCGCATGGCTGACATATCCACGGACGTTCTCATCATCGGCACCGGCCCGGCGGGCTCTGCCACGGCCGCGCTGCTCTCGACCTACGGGATCGAGAACATGGTGGTGAACCGCTACCGCTGGCTGGCCAATACGCCGCGTGCCCACATCACCAACCAGCGCACGATGGAAGTGCTGCGCGACCTCGGTCCGGAGGTCGAAAAGGAGGCCTATCTCCACGCCACGCACCAGGACCTGATGGGCGAGAACATCTTCTGCACGTCGCTTGCCGGCGAGGAGATCGGACGCATGAAGAGCTGGGGCAAGCACCCGCTGTCGCGCGCCGAGCATCTCCTGTCGTCGCCCTCGCACATGAACGACCTGCCGCAGACCTTCATGGAGCCGATCCTGTTCAAGACGGCGTGCTCGCGCGGCACCCAGGCACGCATGTCGACACAGTATCTCCGGCACGAGCAGGATGACGAGGGCGTCACCACGACCTGCCTCGACCGACTGACCAACCGCGAGTTCACCATCCGCTCGAAGTTCCTCGTCGGCGCCGACGGCGGCAATTCGCTGGTGGCCGAGCATGCCGGCCTGCCCTTCGAGGGCAAGATGGGCGTCGCCGGCTCGATGAACATCCTGTTTCGCGCCGACCTGTCCAAGTACGTCGCGCACCGGCCGTCGGTGCTCTACTGGGTGATGCAGCCGGGCTCCAATGTCGGCGGCATCGGCATGGGCCTGGTCCGCATGGTGCGGCCCTGGAACGAGTGGCTCATCGTCTGGGGCTACGACATCAACGAACCGGCCCCGGCAGTCGACGCGGCGATGGCCACCAAGGTGGCGCGCGATCTGGTCGGCGACCCGGAGCTGGAGATCGAGCTGATCTCCGCCAACACCTGGACCGTCAACAACATGTACGCCACGCACCTCCAGAACGGCCGCGTGTTCTGCATGGGCGATGCCGTGCACCGGCACCCGCCGTCGAACGGGCTCGGCTCCAACACCTCGATCCAGGACGGCTTCAACCTCGCCTGGAAACTCGCCATGGTGGTGAAGGGGCAGGCGGGCCAAAGGCTCCTCGACAGCTATTCGACCGAGCGCGCGCCCATCGCCAAACAGATCGTCACCCGTGCCAACCAGTCGATCGAGGAGTTCGGGCCGATCTTCAAGGCGCTCGGCCTGCTCGATTCCATCGATCCGGTGAAGATGCAGCAGAACATGGATGCGCGCTGCGACGACACCGCCGAGGCCGAGGAACAGCGCGCGGCGATCCGCAAGGCGATCGCCTTCAAGGTCTACGAGTTCGACGCACATGGCGTCGAGATGAACCAGCGCTATGCGTCCGATGCGATCATGACCGACGGCCAGCCGGAGCCGGCCTTCGAGAAGGACCGCGAACTGCACTACCAGCCGACGACCTGGCCCGGCGCCCGGCTGCCCCATGTCTGGCTCTTCGACGACCGGGGCGAGAGGGTGTCGTCGCTCGATCTGGCCGGGCAGGGACGCTTCACCATCTTCACCGGCATCGGCGGCCAGGGCTGGATCGAGGCGGCGAGGACGGTCGGAGCCGAGCTCGGCATCGACATCGCAGCCCACGTCATCGGACCGCGCCAGCACTGGCAGGACTTTACCGGCGACTGGGCGCGCGCCCGCGAGGTGCGCGACGGCGGCGTGGTGCTCGTGCGTCCCGACCAGCACGTCGCCTGGCGCAGCGAGGCGATGCCGGCGGATCCGGCGGCCGAGCTCCGCCGTGTCCTGACGCAGATTCTGGCACGCTGAGGAGACGATGATGCACGAGCACGAGAAGGGCTATTTCACCGAGGAGAACTCTGTCGCCGTCGTCACCGGCCGCAACGCGCTGGCGAAGGACGAGCGGCTGAAATTCGCCATGGAGGTGATCACCCGCAAGCTGCATGAAGCGGTGAAGGAGATCGAGCCGACGCAGGACGAATGGATGGAGGCGATCCAGTTCCTGACGAAGACCGGCCACCTCTGCAACGAATGGCGGCAGGAATTCATCCTGCTCTCCGACGTGCTCGGCGTCTCGATGCTGGTCGACGCGATCAACAACCGCAAGCCGTCCGGCGCTTCGGAAAGCACGGTGCTCGGACCCTTTCACGTCGCCGACGCGCCGGAACTGCCGATGGGCGCGAACATCTGCCTCGACGCCAAGGGCGAGGACATGGTGGTGTCGGGCCGCATCCTCGATACCGAGGGCCGGCCGGTCGCCGACGCGGTCATCGACGTCTGGCAGGCCAACGACGAAGGCTTCTACGACGTGCAGCAGAAGGGCATCCAGCCCGACTTCAACCTGCGCGGCATCTTCCGCACCGGCGCCGATGGCCGCTACTGGTTCCGCGCGGTGAAACCGAAATTCTACCCGATCCCAGACGACGGAACGGTGGGCAAGCTGCTCGGCCGCCTCGGTCGCCATCCGTTCCGGCCTGCGCACCTGCACTACATCATCAAGGCAGGCGGCTTCGAGACGCTGACCACCCACATCTTCGACCCTCACGACCCCTACATCGGGACGGACGCGGTGTTCGGCGTCAAGGAAAGCCTGCTGGCCGAGTTCGTCCGGGTCGACGACCCCGCACGGGCCAAGGATCTCGGCTTCCCGGGGTGGTTCTGGTCGGTCGAGCACGACTTCGTGCTGGCGCGCGACAGCGCGACCGGGGCCTGAGGCGCAGGGGGCAGAACCGGCTCGGGCGTCGGTCGCGCCTCAAGTCGCGCCGGCCACGGAATCGCAGCCGCAATGGAACGGAATCGCGGGGAACGGGGTTCGCGTCGGGAACGATGAACTGGCACCTTTGAGCCTGTGACGCATCCGACGCGAACCATACTTCCACGGGAACCAGCCGAGCAGGAGTGCCTGCGGGCGCCGGCGGTGGGCCGGTGATCGATCTCGCGTCCCATTCGCTGTGGGTCATCGGCGGCGTCTTCGTCGCGGCCGCCGCCGTGATCGGCGTGGCGGGCGTCAAGCTCTCGTCCGTCGCCGACAAGCTGGCAGATCGGACGGGAATGGGCGAAGTCATCGCCGGAGCCCTGTTCGTCGGTGCGGCAACGTCGCTCCCCGGCGCCATCACCTCGATTTCGACCGCCGCGCAGGATGCGCCGGAACTGGCTATCGGCAACGCGCTCGGCGGGCTGACCGCCCAGACGGCCTTCATCGCCGTCGCCGACATCTTCTATCGCCGCGCCAATCTGGAACATGCGGCTGCCAGCGTCACCGGCCTCGGGCAGGGTGTCCTGCTGGTGGTGCTGCTGGCCATCCCGCTCTTTGCCAACGCCCAGCCGGACTTCGCGATGTTCGGCATCCATCCGGCGTCCCTCGCCATCATCGTTGCCTACGCCTTCGGGCTGCGGCTCCTGACGCAGATCCACGACGAACCCATGTGGACACCGGTCCAGACGGACGAGACGCGCCAGGCGCTCTCCGAACCCGAAGACGAAGGCCAGAGAGCGGATTCCGACCGGTCGCTGTGGATCCGCTTCATCGTGCTCGCGGGCTTCACCGCCGCAGCCGGCTATGCCATCGGCGAAGCGAGCCTGGCGCTGGTTGCGAGATCGGGATTGTCGCAGACGGCGGTCGGGACGGTCTTTGCCGCCATCGCCAACTCGCTGCCCGAACTGGTCACGGCCATCGCCGCGGTGCGGATCGGCGCCGTCAGCCTTGCCGTCGGAGACGTGGTCGGAGGAAACTCCTTCGAGGTCATGTTTCTCTCCGCTGCCGACCTCTTCTACGACGGCTCCATCTATTCGGCGATGAGCGAGGCCGACCGCAGCACGGCGCTGATTGCCATGATCATGACGGGCGTCCTGCTGCTGGGCATGATCCGCCGCGAGCGAAGTGGTCCAGGAGGGATCGGATTCGAAAGCGTCGGCGTGCTCCTCCTCTATGCCTTCTCGGTCGTCGTGCTGTTCGTCTGATCGGCTGGACGCAAGGCCATGCCTCCGCGAATCTTGGCCAGACAGCACAGCCACCGGGTCGCTATCAGCGGCGGGTTCCGACGACGGCGACGGCAACCTTGCGGCCTTCGCCGTCTGCGTCCATGGCAAAGCCGGCGTGATCGGCCGAACCGCCGAGGAGCGTGCCTTCATAGGCCGGATTGTCCAGCCACTGCTGAACGAAGCGCCGGATGTCGGCCGCGGTCGGCGTGGCGCCGCAGCCGCCGCATCCGGCAGCGACGACGTTGAGGCCGGACCAGTCGCGTCGTTCGCCCTCCGGCAACTTGTCGAAGAGGTCCCCCGAACCGTCGATCAGCCGGTCGCCATCGCCGCCGGCGATCAGTTGCGCGGCGACGCGGTCGAGCGCTGCGTTCGATTCGAGCGGCGCAAGACTCTCGTTCCTGCGGGCCCGGTTCAGGGCGCTGAGCGCGCGTTCGGATACATCCTCGGCGGCGAGGGCGGTCTGTTCCTCACCCGGCTGAAGGCCCTCCGGCGCACCGGGGCCGGAGAAGGTCTGTACGGCATAGGTTGTGCGGTCATCCGTGACGATGGCGAAGCCGAACCCTTCGAGCCCCCGTGCCAGAATGTTGGCGCGGTGACCGGGGCTATCCATCCAGCCGCTCTGGAAACCCTCGACACGCTCCACGCCCGGAGGAGTGGGACATCCCTCGCAACGGGCGAGGTTCTCGGCCACCAGTTTCCAGCGGCTGCCGCCGGCCTCCATGAAGCGGTCGCGCACCGTCTCGCCCTCCGGCGATTCATGCGCGTAAAAATCCCGCTCTGCCATGTCGCGGGCATGCGCCAGCGCCGCCTCGTCGAGTACGTCGTCGGCTTCGAGCGCCGGAAGCTCGTTTTCCGCGCGGGCGGAATTCACCAGTTCGAGCGCTCGTTCGCGAAGGGCAGGATCATCATGGGTTACCGGCTGCGCCAGCGTCCCACTCGCCCCGAGAACGAGCGCGCCCGCGATCAGGGCGGGGGCGGCGTGACGGAGGCCTGGCTTCAGCGGCACGATCAGTCGGCCCATTCGGGCAGTGCCTCGATCTGCTCGCGCGTGCGGTTGAGGGTCAGGCGCAGGCCGATGACCTCGATCTCGTCGAGTCCGATCACCACCTCGCGCTCGCCCATGCCGAGAAAGCCGCCGACCTCCAGCGTCACCGCCGAAGGCTGACCGGCCGCATCGCCGAGCACGTCGTCGATCTCGCCGATCTCCTCACCATTGGCCCCGAAGATGCGCATGTCTTCCAGTTCGTCCACCGAAATGCCGAGGCCGGGAACGATGGTCTCGTCGCGCTCGATCTCGACGAGGACGTCACCGGCGGCGGGCGCGGGCGCAGGCGCCGGGGACTGCTGGGCAAGAGCGGGTGCCGCGAGGAGGGTGGTGGCAAACAGGATGGCGAATGTGGGCTTCATGCGGTCTACTCCGTCAGGTTGAACTTCCCTTCCGAAACCGATGCCCGCGCCGAAAGTTCCGCAAGCCGCGCCGCCCCGGCCTCAGCGTTTCGGCTTCTCCGCCGCACGCTCTTCCCCGGTCCGTTCGGTCTGCCGCGCCAGCGAATCAGCCTGGGTCTCGGTCGAGTAGGGCTGGGGATTGGCCTTGCCGAGGTCGCCGGGGTCAGCCACACGCCCCGGCATGCCGGTGGTCTCGCCGTCGGGACGCGGGCTCGTCTCAGCGTCTGACCAGACCTCCTTCGGGTCGCGCAGATCGCCGGCGTCGGGCTCGCCGCCGCGGCGTTCATGGCGGTTTTCGGTGCCGCTGCCGGAGGCGATCGATGCCTCATCGGAAGCGCGCGGCCGCGTCGTCCTTCGATCGTCCTGCATCATCCTTCTCCTTCCTGGGCTTCTCGCGCATGCAACCGCGCGGGGATCGGGAAGTTCCGCCGGCCGAGGACTTTGACACGGAAGCACGGGCTGTCGGTTCCCGGCCGAGGGGTGATGGCGGGCCTCTTTCGACGGCAAGTCAGCCCAGGGACATCGTCGCCCGGACATCATCGACGGACCCTGGCGAGGCCTGGCGAGCAATGGTCTGCGTCGCTATCTCGGCCGAGGGGGCCGGAGCAGGCCAGGCTGCCGGCAAAGCGTGTCCGCCGCCCACATCAATGGCGAAGGCTTCGGGTCAAGAGTCTGCCGTCCCGCCCGCCGCCTGGGCGATGAAGGTCAGCACTTCATGCGCGAAACGCTCCGGTTGCTGATACGGAATGAAGTGGGCGCCATCCTCGAAGCGCACAAGTCGCGAGCCGGGCATGGCGGCATGGATGGCTTCGGCGTGGCGGGCCGGAAGCAGGCGGTCCCGTCCGCCGGCGACGATCAGGGTGGGACAGGTGATCGACCCTGCAACTGCGGAAATGTCGGCTTCCAACATCCCCTCGATCTGAAGGGCATAGGCCTGCGGGTCCAGCGCGGCAAAGCGCGCGACATAGGCGCGCTGCCGCTCGTCGTCGGGGCAACCCTCGAAGGCAGCCGACGTTGCGGCCGGAAGGATCGCGGCCATGCCTCCGGCACGCGCGGTCGCAGCCCGTGTGGCGAGCGCGGACCGCGCCGCCTCGTCGATCCGGTATCCGGGGTTGGAAAGGACGAGCATCTCGACGAGATCCGGTCGGCGCGCGGCAAGCAGGGCCGCCGCCATGGCGCCGACGGCGCAGCCGATGACGACGACCGGGCCGAGGCTCTCGCGCTGGCAGAAGGCGGCGAGATCGGCCGCGTGGTCGGCAGGCGACAGCGGCGCCGGGGACGCCGGCGACCGGCCTGCGCCCCGCTGGTCGATCGCCACGCATTCGAGATGCGGCTCCCAGACCGACCGGCACGACTCCCAGAAGGTCAGGTCGGCGCCCATTGCATGAACAAGCAGCAGAGTGCGCCCGGCGCGGTTGCCTGCCCGTTCGAAATTGAGATTGCCGTCGAGTTGCATCGGTGGACCCTGCCGCTGGCGCTGCGGTTACCGCGCCTGCGCCGGCTGGGCGGCGACGTCGGCGAAGCGCAGGGCGCCCGTCTGCTGGAAGTGCCGCTCCAGCGCTGCCAGGGCTGCTGTATGGTTGGCACGCAGGATCGCGCCGGCGAGGTTGGAATCGTGGTTGACGTAGGCCTTCACCAACTGGGTATGGTCTTCGAACGACTTCGCCATGCGGCCCGGCAACGCCAGGCTCAGCCGCCGGATGGCCAGCGTGCGCAGCAGCAGCGAATCGTGAATCCGCTTCGCCGTCATGTTGCCGGAGGCGCGGGTATCCTTGTCGTGGAATTCGACGCTCAGCCAGGAGAAGGCGATGACGTCGTCGATCGCCACGGCCGCGCGCATGCGCTCGAGGATCGCTTCCAGCGCGGCGATGTGATCGTCAGTCGCCTTCTTGGCGAGGTCGATCGCCATCAGCTCGAACAGCACCGTCCGGGTCCGGTAAATCTCCGAGACCTCGGTCATCGTGTGGATGTGCGCCCGCGGGCGCCGGCGAGGGGGGATGTCGACCAGCCCTTCGTTTTCGAGCAGGATCAGCGCTTCGCGAACCGGCGTCCTCGACGTGTGGTACCGGCGTGCCAGATCCACCGTGTTGAGATCGTGCCCCTGCGGTATCACCGCTTCCACGATCTCGGCGCCGATCTCGGAGGCGATCTGCGCCACCAGCGAGGGCCGGTCGTGTCGGCTTGCCACCACGGAGCGGATGACGTGCTGCGCCTGGGCCAGCGATGCCTCCGGCAGCATCTTGCCGTCCTTGCCGCGCGGCCGGTCGAGCCCGCGCGGCGATGGACCGGCCAGCCCGGACACGCCCGCATCGTCCAGTCGAGTGCTGCTTAGGCCCGGCATCCGTCGATCATCCCGTTTCGGCCATTCGCGACGACAATTCTCCCCGCCTGTCGACACACGTCAGGCCGTAGACCCGCCGCGCCGTTTCGAAGAACAGCGCATCCTTCTCGGTCTCCGTTCGACGCGACGCGATCTTCTTGAAGGCGTTCCACAACACTGGATAGGAAGCCGTTCCCTTGTCCACTGGAAAATTGCTCTCGAACATGCAGCGTTCGGCTCCGAAGATGTCGATTGCCGCGCCCATGGTGTCGCCCCAGGCGGACGACAGGTCCCGCGAGGTCGGCGGCAGGGGCCGCTCGTGGAAATCGAAGCCGGTCATCGGCATGCCAAACCCGCCAAGCTTGACCACGACGTTGTCGAACCGCGACAGCCGCATCATGAAGTGTCGCCAGTCCTGCGCCACCTCTCCGCGGCGACCCGCATAGGGGCCGTTGCCGATCGGCCCGCCGACATGGTTGAGCACGATGGCCAGTTGCGGAAGGTCGTGCGCGAGATCGATCACGTCGATCAGCTGCGTGTGGTACATCCAGGCGTCGAAGACGAGTTTGCGCCGCGCAAGCTGCTCCAGTCCGGCCCGTATGCCCGGGTCGTACAGCATGCCCGCAGGCTGGACGATCACCGACCCGCGGGCTTCCGGGTCGGCATGCCAGGCACTGGTGTCGCGAATGCCGCGAAAGCGTCCCCGGCCGGCCTCGACATGCGCGTCGAGCACCGGACCCACCGCCTCGCCGAGGCGCAGGTCCGCATAGCCGACGATCGCAGCGCCGACATGCGCGGCGGCCTCCCGCATCACCGCGTCTTCCGCAATGTCCGCGACCATTTCGGTCTCGCCGACGGGGCGCATGGCTTCCGGACCGTCGGTCCGCCAATGGCACTTGCCCTCCACGAAGACGGTGGCCACCACGTTGTGGCCATTGCCGATGTCGGCGAGCATCTCGTCGAGCAGATAGCGCCCGCCCGGCTTGTCCCAGAGGTGGTGATGGGCGTCGACGATCGGCCGCTCGGGTTCGATCGCCTCCTCCGTTCGCAGCGCCAGCCAATCCTTGCGGACGGGAATGTGCTTCGGCGTGGCTTGGGAGGCCATCGCTGCGCTACGGGATCAGCACGCTCGCACCCTGCGTGCGGCGGCTTTCCAATGCCCTGTGCGCGTCGGCGGCGTCGGCAAGGGCGAATGTCTGGTTGACCTGGATCCGCACCGCCCCGCGCAGCACCACGTCCATGAGGTCGTTAGCCCGGGACAGGAGTTCGGTGCGGCTGCGGACGAACCACGCGAAGGCGGCGCATGTCACGGAAAGCGATCCCATCCGGTTGAGCTCGAAGATGTCGAAGGGCGGAACCTTTCCCGACGCGGTGCCGTAGCTCACCAGCAGGCCGTGCGGCCTGAGGCAGGCGAGCGAGAGCTGGAACGTGTCGCGGCCGACGCCGTCGAACACGACGGGCACGCCTTCGCCTGCGGTCAGTTGCCGGACGCGGGCGACGACGTCCTCCTCGCTCGACACGAGGGCGTGATGACAGCCATTGGCGCGGGCGATGCCGGCCTTCTCCTGCGAGCCGACGACACCGACGACCCTCGCGCCGAGATGCGCGGCCCACTGAGTCAGGATCGTGCCGACGCCACCGGCTGCGGCATGGACGACGATCGTGTCGCCGGGCTTCACCGGATAGACGCTCTTGAGCAGATACTGCGCCGTCAATCCCTTCACGATCATGCCTGCGGCGGTCACGTCGTCGATCTCGTCGGGAAGGAGGACCAGGCGGCTCGCATCGAAAAGGCGCGCCTCGGCATAGGCGCCGGGCGGGAAGGCCGGTCCGCCAGCCGCATAGGCCACCCGGTCGCCCACCTTCACGTCGGTGACGCCAGGCCCGACCTTCTCGACGACGCCGGCGGCCTCGCCGCCCAGCACGTGCGGCAGGGACGGCAGCGGATACCGGCCCTCGCGATTGTGCGTGTCCGCGAAGTTCAGCCCGATCGCCGTGTGCCGCACATAGGCCTGGCCGGGACCCGGCTCGCCGATCTCGACGTCCTCGTAGCGCAGCTTTTCGGGACCGCCATATTCATGAACGCGAACCGCCTTGACCATCGTCTGTCTTCCCTTCAATCCGCGAATTCGAAGCGGGGCAGCGCCACGCCGTCGGCCATGGCGACGACCTTCAGGCGCACCCTGCGGCCGATCGGCCGCTGATCCGGCTCCGGATCCTCGATCAGGTTGCTGATCAGCGTCGGCCCCTCGTCCAGCCGCACGGCGATGACGTTGTAGGGCGCCGGGTAGGCCGGCAGGTACTGCTTGTGAAACGTCACCCAGCTCAGGAGCTCGCCGCCGCCGGAGACCGGCTTCCAGTCGCTGGCGGGCGACAGGCAGGCATGGCAGGCGGGGCCGGGCGGATAGCGCCAGGCGCCGCAATCGCGGCAGCACTGCAGGTGCATGCGCCCGTCGTCCTTCATGTGCCGCCAGAACGGCTCGTCATAGAGCCCCAGGACGCGGGGCGGGGTGGCGGCGGTCTGGGTCGGCATCGCGTTCACGCTCCGTAGATGATCGAGACGGCCTTGCCGGCGACGTCGGACGTGTAGTGCACGCGGCGGCAGTTCTCGATCTGGCGGTCGCCGCATTCGCCGCGCGCCTGGCGCACGCATTCGATCTGGTGGTTCCAGCCCTGCATGTAGGACTCCGAGAGATGGCCACCGCTGGTGTTGGTCGGGAGGAGGCCGCCGAGACCGATGCCCTTTTCGCGCATGAAGCGGCCGGATTCGCCGATGCCGCAATAGCCATAGCCCTCCAGCGCCAGCGGCACGTGCACGGAGAAGCTGTCATAGACCTGCAGCACGTCGATGTCCGACGGATCGAGCCCGGAAGCGCCGAAGATCTGCTCGGCCACCGCCTGCTGTGCCGGCCTGTAGAAATCGGTCAGGCGCGGTTCCAGGCTGGTGGCGCCCTGGTTCAGGTCGAAACGCCCCACTGCCTCGATGCTGACGGCGCGCGGCGACAGCTTCCTGGCCAGCCCCGCCTCCGCGATGATCAGCGCCACCCCACCGTCGTTGATCAGGCAGTAGTCGAAGAGCCGGAGCGGCTCGGTGATGTAGGGGGCGGCCATGTAGTCGTCGAGCGAGATCGGCTTGCGCTGGATGGCGTTGGGATTGCGCGACGATCCCTCGCGCTGGGCCACCGCGACATGGCCGAGATCGCGCTCGCTGACGCCGTGGAGTTCGCAGAAGCGGCGAAACATCAGCGCGTAGAGCGCTCCCTGCGAGGTCAGCCCCCAGGGTGCATGGTAGACATAGGACAGGAACTGGTCGCCGCCCATCGCCTGCGGTCCGCCATACTGCGTGCCGACCGACCGCTGGTCGTTGCCGTAGACCAGCGCCACGACGTCGGCAGCGCCCGACTCGATCGCCATGCAGGCCTGGACGACCGACAGCACCGCGTCGGCCTGGTCGCCCCAGCGGACGTTGAGGCCCACCACCTCTGCCATGCGTTCATAGGCGGTCGTCGGTCCGACGATGAGGCCGTTGACCTGCTCCTTGCCGATCCCCGCGTCGGCGAGTGCATTGCGCAGAGCGCCGGCCGCATAGCCGTAGCAGTCGTCGGGACGTTCGCCGGCCCGCACCCGATGCCAGTCGCTCACCCAGTCGGTGTGGCCGACGCCGATGACGGAGGCCACGCGCTTCAGCGATTTCATTTGAACACTCCGGCGGTTTCGAGCCTGTCGAGTTCGGTGTCTGACAAACCAAGCAGGTCGCCCAGCACGTCGCGCGTATGCTCGCCCAGCAAAGGCGGGCGCGCGAGTTCGACGCGCTCGCCGTCGACCCGGTAGGGCGGGGAGGCGTAAAGGCTGTGGCCGAGTTCCGGGTGCGCGACACGCTGCCAGTAGTCGCGCTCCGCCAGCTGACGGTCGTGCTCGATCAGGTGTCGCGCATTCGCCACGAGGGCGGCGGGAATGCCTGCTGTCCGCAGCGTCTCCGCGACGAGATCGGCACCCTTTTCGGCAGCCCAGGCGCCCACCAGCCGGTCGATCTCGCTCCGCGCGCCCAGGCGTGCCTCGACGGAGGCGAACCGTTCCGCCATCGCGGCGCCGCCGAGTATTGCGGCGAGGATGGCCCACTGCTCGTCCGTCGCCACCGTGATCGCGCACCAGGCGTCGTCGCCGGCGCAGCGATAGATGCCTTGCGGCGCCATCCTCCACGACGCGTTGCCGGGTTGCGGCCTGTCGTGCTGTTCGGCCGCACACCGGACCATGGCCGAGCCGATGAAGTTGATGGTCGATTCGACCTGCGACAGGTCGATCTTCATGCCTTCGCCGGTCAGCCGCCTGTGCCTCAGGGCGGCCAGGACCGCGAAGGCGGCATGGTACGGGTTTGCGGCATGATCGGGATAATGCGTGCCCGGTCCGACGGGATCGTCGGCGCGGTAGCCCGTCGACCACATCAGGCCGGTGACGGCGCTGATGGTCATGCCGACGCCGAGCAGTTCGGCGCGCGGGCCGTCCTCGCCATACATCGGCATCGAAAGGTAGACGATGTCGGGCTTGATCCGCCGCACCGTCTCGTAGTCCATGCCCAGCCGCTCCATCGCCCCCGGGCCGAAATTGTTGGAGACGACGTCCGAGTGCCGGACGATGTCGTGCGCGATCCGCCGTCCCTCCTCCGACTTGAGGTCGAGCACGACGCTTTTCTTGCCGGTGTTGCGCGAGGCGAAGTAGCCGCTGCGGTTGACGCCGGACCTGCGATCCTTGAACGGCCCGCCGGTGCGCACTGAATCGAGGCGCACCGAACTCTCGATCTTGATGACGTCGGCGCCGAAGTCGGAGAAGATCTTGGTCCCGAAAGGACCCGCGCCGGCCCAGGTGAAGTCTGCGAGACGGACGTCGGAAAGGAAGTCCGGTTTCATCCTGCGCGCTCCGTGAGGCCGGCGTCGGCCGATCCCAGCGCAGGGGCGGGGGACGCGGTCCAGACCTGCGGATCGAGCTTGTAAGGCGGTCCAGGGAAGGCCACCGCGCTGCCATCGGCAAGCTGCACGGAGCGATAGAAGCCGCGATGCGCCAGTTGCGGATCACTGAAGGTTTCCGAGAGCCGGTTCACCGGTCCCATCACGATGCGCCGGGCGAGCGCTTCGGCGGTCAGCGTCTCCTTGTCACGCTCCATCGTGAAGGCAGTGAACAGCGTCCGGAACCCGGCACGCGCTTCGGCCGTCAGGCGCCACTCGCGGTCGACCCATCTGTCCTGCGACAGCGCATCACCGGAGGGATGGCCGACCTCGACCATCCAGGCGACCAGCGATCGCCACGAGGCGCCGAGCGACAGGGGCGACGCCAGGAAGACATAGCCGTCGCGGCACGGGAAGATGTCCTCGGTCGCGTCGCGCGTGCCAGCGCCGCCACGGGTCGATATCCGCTGTTCGAGGTCCCAGACCTGGACGGCGTTCTGCAGCGAATGGGCGATGCACTCCTGGATCGACACGTCGATCACATGGCCTCGGCCGGTGCGTTCGGCATCGGCCAGCGCGATCGCGGTGACGGTCGCGGCATAGATCGAGCCGACCATCGTCGCCTGGTCGAAGGGCAGCGACAGCGGCGCGTCCTCGATGCGGCCTGACATCCACGCGATGCCGCCCGCCGCCTGGAGCACGAGGTCCGAAGCCGGTGCGTCGGCCATCGGTCCGGTCATGCCGTAGGGCGAGATCGCCGTCACCACCGCCCGCGGCTGAATTGCCGCGACCCGCTCGACGTCGCCGTAGAACGGTCCGCCGCGCTCCAGAAGGACAATGTCGGATCGTGCCACCAGCCGCTCCAGCGCAGCCGTCGCGCCCTGTGCCGCCTCGTCGATGACGATGCTCTTCTTGCTGGCGTTGAGGAAGGCGAAACGGGCGAAATCACCCGTCAGACCTTCCTGCCTGTCCGCCAGCCCTTCGGGGGGCTCGACCAGGATGACCTCAGCGCCGAGATCGGCGAAGAGCCGGCCTGCGTAGAGCCCGAACTGCCGGGTGAGATCCAGGACCCGAACACCGGAATAGGGCCGGGAAGGGCGGGTGCCGCTGGCGGTCTCGCCGGTCATCAGTTCATCGACCTCGGCAGATAGAGGGCGAGATCCGGGAAGGACAGCAGGAGCACCAGCATCACGGCACAGGCGATCATGAAGGGCCAGAGCGCCGCGAAGATTTCCTCCAGCGTCACCATGTTGCCCGCCGCGCCCTTGACCACGAAGCAGTTGATGCCGACGGGCGGCGTGATGGCGCCGATCTCGGCCAGCACGATCACGTAGACGCCGAACCACAGCGGGTCGAAGCCGAGCCCCATCATCACCGGATGGGTAATCGGCAGCGAGATGGCGAGCAGCGAAGGCGCGTCCATCAGCATTCCCAGAATGAGGTAGATGAACGTCACCATCGTCACGACCACCCAGATCGGCAGGCCGCCGTCGACGAGCACGGTGTGGATCGCGCCCGAGACGCCGCTGAGCGCCAGAAACCGGGCGAACAGGAGGCCGCCGATGATGATGGCGAAGATCATGGCGGTGAGGGTCACCGTGTCGATCAGGGTGCGCCCGAGCCCGAGGCCGCGCAGGCCGCGCTGTCGGATCAGCGCCATGACGAAGGTCACCAGCGCGCCGATGCCGCCAGCCTCCGTGGGCGTGAACACGCCGCCGTAGAGCCCGCCCAGCATGATGGCGATGACGAGGAAGAGCGGCCCGACCATCCGCAGCGACCAGAAGCGTTCGCGCCAGGAGTAGCGGCGGTCGTCGGCCGGCGCGATGCCCGGCTTGAGTAGCGCGACGATCAGGATGGTTGCGCCGATCAGAGCGGCGAAGACGATGCCGGGCAGGATGCCGGCGATCAGCAGGCGTCCGATCGGAGCGTTCGTCAGGATGCCGTAGACGACCATCAGCGCGCTCGGCGGGATAAGCACCGCCAGCGTACCGGCGATCGCGATCGAGGCCGCACCGAAGCCGCGGTCGTAACCGCGCTCGATCATCTCCGGCAGGGCGAGCTTGGTGAACAGCGTGGCCGTCCCGACGCTCGATCCGGACGCGGCGCCGAAGGCCGCCGCCGCACCGGTGCTGGCGATGGCGAGACCGCCGGGCAGACGGCCGAACCATTTGGCGCAGGCGTCGAACAGGTCGCTGCCGATGCCCGCCCGCATGGCGAAGAAGCCCATCAGCAGGAACATCGGGATGACGCTGAAGTGGAAGCTGCTGACGACGGAGTAGTAGAGCGTCCCCACGATCGAGATCGCGGCGGTGAAGTTGTTCAGCGCGATCAGGCCGGCGAAGCCGACGGCGGTGAGCGCCACCATGATCGGCGCGCCGAGCAGGATGGAGGCCAGAAGGGCGAAGACGCCCGCAAAACCGATGGCCAGGCTAGACATGTCCGTCCATCGCCTCGTCTTCCGGTTTCCGTTCGTTGAAGCCACGGATCAGCGCCGTTCCGACAGCGTCGAGCAGGAACTGGATGGAGATCAGCGCGGTGCCGAGGCTGACTGCCATCTTCGAGGGCCAGATCGAGAACTGGATCGTCGAGCCCCAGATCTGCTCGTTCATGCGCCAGGACCGTATGGCGTACTGGAAGGTCCCGTAGGTGATTGCCGCAAACAGCAGGAAGCCCACCACCGACCAGAAGAAGGCGAGCCAGCGGCGCGTCGCCGGCGACAGCCGCGAGGTCAGGAACACCGTGCTCACGTGGTCGCGCTGGAACAGCGCATAGGCAAAGGGCAGCATGATCGCGCCGACCAGCAGCGACTGGGTGATTTCGAGCGCGGCCGGCAGCGGCCAGTTGATGAGCTTGCGCAGGAACGCGTTGGTGTCGATCACGACCATGATGGCAAAGGTGAAGGCGCCAGCCAGGACGGCGAACATCCAGAGCGTCCGGCCATAGAGGCTGTAGAGCTTCAGGAACCCGTCCTGCACGGCGATCCTCCTTCGGTCGCGAGGGGAGGCGCGGCTCGTCGCCGCGCCTCTGTCGTCGGGTCTCGTCAGTTGGTGAGTTCGCCGATGACGCGGTCGGCATCGGCGGCCGGCATGCCGGCGGCAACCGCGCGGTCCTTCCAGCTGTTGCGAACGCCCTGGACCCGGTCGGAGCCAAGCGTCACCTTCAGGAATTCCTCGGCCGGGATGGAGTCGATGATCTCGACCGTCCCTTCCGCCTTCCACTTCGCCTTCAGCTCGTCTTCCTTGGCCCGGAAGAGGCGCAGCAGTTCGGTCAGGTGGTCGCCCTTGAGCGAGTCGATGACCTTCTTTTCCTCATCCGTCAGCGATGCGTACTTGTCGGTGTTCATGACGATGATGTGGCCCCAGGAGGCGCCCATCGGCACGTCGACGAAGTACTTGGCCACCTCGTGCAGCTTGAAGGCATCGACCAGCGCGATGTCGGCGGCCGAGCAGTCGAGCACGTTGTTCGACATCGCCTCGTAGGCCTCGACGTCCGCCATGCCGACCGACACGGCACCCAAGGCCTCGAGCGTCGCGGGCAGCGCCACGCCGTAGGACCGGATGCGCTTGCCCTTGAAGTCCTCCAGCGTGCGGATCGGCTTGTTGCAGATGAAGCCGTAGGGCGGCAGCGGCCGCACGGCGACGAGCTTGAGCTTGTACTTGGCCAGTTCCTCGCCGAAGGCCGGAATCTCGGCATGCCATTTCAGCATCAGTTCGCCGAGTTCCTGCTGGCTCTTCGGCTGCGGCCAGAAGAAGGGGATCGCATTGTTGATGACGAACTGGTCCGGGAAATAGGGCGTGACCAGATTGCCCATGTCGATGACCGCGTTCTCGATCGCGGTGGGAATCTCGCCCACCGTGGCCAGCACGCCGCCATACTGGATGTCGATCTTCATCTCGCCGTTGGACCGCTTGGCGGTCTCGTCGACGGCCCACTGCGCCGCGGCCGCATACATCGAACAGCACTGCGGCAGGTGCTCGCCCCAGCGCAGGGTGGTGTCGGCGGATGCCACCGCCGTCATCGCCGCGGACGCGGTCAGCGCCGCGAACATCGTCTTCATGATCTTCAGCATGATCTCCTCCCAGAGACAATCTTGCGCGATTGCGACGCCCGTGCCAGCACCCGGTTGCGCGACCCGGCAGGCCTGTCCAGTCGGGCGGTCAGTTGCCTTCGATCGGCCGCAGGAACCGGCCTTCTTCCATCCGCATGTCGCCGTCGACGTACAGCGTCGGCGCCAGCACGACGCCGTCCATATGAATCTTCGAGCGGATCGACCCGCCGACGTCGATGTTTGTGCCGAGGCCGAAATGCATCGCCCCCATCACGTTCTTGTCCTCGCGCTGGATGCCGCGGATCAACGCCTTGGCGTTGACGCCGATGGACGCTTCCGCCGGGCACATGTAGGCGTTCTCGTCTCCGTACTCGATCAGATAGTCGCGCAGCACACGCGCCGAGGCGCCACCCTCGATCGAGACCACACGACCGTTCTCCACGTTTAGCTCGATAGGGTCTTCCAGTCGCCCGATGTGATGCATCGTCAGGTCGATGACCAGCTTTCCATTGGCCGAGCCCTCGACCGGCGCGACGTTGAATTCGCCGGTCGGGAACAGGTAGTAATACAGGTTGCCGCCCTTGCGGTTCTCGTCCTTGTCGAAATCGACGATCTTGTAGGGGTCGAAGCTCTCGCCCGGCAGCGGCGGCACGAAGATGCGGCCGTCGACGCGGTAGGTGAAGTCGGTCCCGTATTTCGAAGTGACGCGGCATTCCTTCGCGTCGGCGCCGAAGATGTCCTTCGCCACGTAGTGCTTGCGCACCATCACCTGCTTCATGTCCTCGGTCACCGCGCCCGACTGGAACCACTCCAGCGTCATGCCGCCATCCATGCAGATGGACGGGATGCGCGCTTCCATGGCGCGGAAGCTGGCCGGAGAATGCAGCATGCCGGTGGACGCGAGCAGGATGTTGACGTCCGACTTCATCATCGCCTCGCACACGGCGGAGGGCGGATCGTAGTAGTCGGCCGGCCGCCGCTCGAACAGCGCCACCGTCACGTCGGCGCCGATCTCCTGGAGGATGCTCATGACGACCTGCCAGACGCGTGGGTCATGCGCCGTATCGGTGAGCACCAGCGCTCGGTCGCCCTTCTTGACGTTCCGGACCAGCGGCTTGCGCAGATATTCCATGCTTCCCGTGACCAGCGAGCCCGCAGCCATGACGACGTTCCTTCCCAGAGCGATGCTGCCCGGCTACCCGGGCCGTTCAAGTGTCGACAGATAGCCAGACGCGGAATGTGTCGTCAAGAGTGTCGACACTCAATTTGGCAGAACTCACATCTTTCCTTCGGCGAGGAAAGGGCAGAGAAGCGACGTCGTTTCCGGACTGAGACGGGAAATCGTGTGCTTTGTTCATATCCGGCAACTGGCGCGAGGCCTTGGCGCGACAATCCGGTGAGCCTTTCGATGGTCGGCGCGCTTGACCGGAGGCGCCGGCGACCGGTATCTATTCCGAATTCTGTCGACATAAGTCGGCCGTCGCTGCAACGAGGAAGAGCCGCCCATGACAAGGATCGCGTTTCTGGGGCTCGGCCAGATGGGCGCACCGATGGCGCTGCGGGTGGTGCGGGCGGGGTTCGACCTGACCGTCTACGATCCTTCCGCACGCGCCACCGCTCCGCTGACGGCCGAAGGCGCCACGGCGGCCGCGTCGATCGCCGAGGCGGCCTCGGGCAGGGACGTGGTGATCGCCTGCCTGCCGAACCAGGCCGTCAGCCGCGCCGTCGGCCTCGAAGCAGGCGGGGTGCGCGACGCGGCGGATTTCGGCGTCTATGTCGAGATGTCGACCATCGGCTCGGCCGTGGTGGAGGAGATTGCCGCGGCGATGGCGGCGCGCGGGGCGGGCTTTCTCGACGCGCCAGTCAGCGGCGGACCGCGCGGCGCCAATGCCGGCACGCTGACGACGATGGTCGCCGGAAGCGACGCCGATTTCGCCACCTGCGAACCGGTGCTCAACGCGATCGCCGGAAACGTCTTCAGGGTCGGCAGCCGGCCGGGGCAGGGGCAGGTCGCCAAGCTCTGCAACAACATGATCTCGGCCACTGCCATGGCCGTGTCCTTCGAGGCGGTGACGATGGGCGTGAAGGCCGGCATCGACGCCGACACGCTCGTCGGGCTGATCAACGTCAGCACGGGTCGCACCGGCGCGACGCTCGACAAGTTTCCGCAGTCGATCCTGCCGCGGACCTTCGACTACGGCGGCAAGCTCGCCACCATGTACAAGGACGTCATGCTCTGCCTCGAGGAATACCGGGAACGAGGTGTTCCGCACCACGTCAGCTCCAGCGCGGCGCAGATCTGGTTCCAGGGCATGGCGGAAGGGCGGGGCGACGACGACTACACCAGCCTGATCAAGGTGGTCGAGAAGTGGGCCGGCGTCGAGGTCGTCGGCAAGGCCGCGCGGAGGGATGCCTGAGATGTGCGACCAGACCCATTTCAGGGGCACCCGCTGGAAGGGCTGGATCGACATCCCCGATCCGGTCATCGGCGTGGGCACGACGCCCTGGATCGACCTGTCTCACCGCCTGACGGAGGACCTGTCTGCGATCCCGAACTACCCGCGACCGTCCTTCCGCAAGTGGAAGAGCATGCCCGACTACAACGCCAACCTGACGATCATGGAGATGATCACCCATCACGGGACGCATCTCGACGCGCCGAACCATTTCATCATCGACGGGCCGGCCGCCGACGAGATCCCGCTCGAGCGGCTCTACGGCCCGGGTGTGGTCTGGTCCTTCGCCGTCGAGGAATATGGATTGATCGACGCCGCGGATCTGGACAAGGCGCGCCCGGTCGTCCAGCCCGGCGACATCGTGCTGTTCGACACCGGTTGGGCGGCCCGGATCGACGATCCATCCTACACCCGCCACGCCTCGCTTACGCCCGAAGCGGCCGAGTGGCTTCTCGACAGGCGCGTGAAGATGATCGGCGTCGATTTTGCCACGCCCGACCGCGCTCCGACCAACCGGCCGGCCGGATTCTACTGGCCGGTCCACCACACGCTGCTGCCGCACGGCATCCTGATCGCCGAGCACGTGGCGAACCTGCCGAAACTGTCCAACCGTCGCATCGAGGCGATCTTTGCCGGCCTCGGCATCGCCGGCTCGGACGGGTCGCCGGTCCGGGCCATGGCGCGGGCGGTGGACTGACCGTCGGCGTTCAGCGCCTGTAGGGCCGGTAGCGCGCGGCAAGCGTCAGCCGGCCCGCCAGGGTGCCGAAGCCGGCCATGTCGAGGGCAGGGATGTCTGGTCCCGCGAAACCGCAGATCGCCAGCATGAAATCCTGCGCCGGCTCGATACCCTCGAAAAGACGGCACTGGAGCAGCCCCGGGTGGCTGCCGAAGCTCGCCTCCAGGCCTGCCTCGATCGCCGCGGCGTCCTTGCTCGTAGCGTCGAACTGCAAGAGCAGCAGCCGTGTGCAGGCGACGGTGCCGGCCTGCGTTTCGACCTGGCGCGCCGTCAGCCGGACCGGGCGCGCGCGGGACGTGACGCGTTTCGTCCACGGGCTGAAGTTCAAACCCGACACCGCCCGATAGGCCGGCGATTCCAGCACGTCGAGGTCGGCGAGATCGTAGATCGCGAGGTAGCGTGGCCCGTCGCCGAGCGAGGTGAAACGCAGCGCGGTCTCGAACCCCGCGATCGCCGCGCGCTCCGGCAGATGTTCGGTGTCGTACCAGGCGTTGAGTTCTTCCTCGAGCGTCGGCTCCGGATCGCAATGGACGAGCAGAAGTCCCCGGGCGTGTGTCATGTCGTCCCCGTCGTTTCGTCGAGGAAGCTTTCGACCGCGCCGAGAAAGGCTTCGGGCTGCTCGATCTGCATCATGTGCGGCGCGTTGCGCAGGACGACGAGCCGCGCTCCTGGAATGGCTGCGGCAAGCGCCTGCTTTGCCGGAAGCGGTGTGGCGGCATCGGCCTCACCGGCGATCACGAGCGCCTTGCCGGCAAAGCTGCCCAGTCGCTCCAGCGCATCGTGTTCGGCGATCGCCTCCCACGACGCCGCCCAGTTCGATGGCAGGTCCTCGAGCAGCCGACGGCGGACGCCCGCAACCTCTTCTGTCGACAAGAAGGATGGCGTGAACCAGCGCTGCAGCGTCGCCTCGACCACCGCCGGCATGCCGTCGCGCTCCGCTTCCGCACCGCGCGCGAGGATCGCTTCGCGCGCTTCCGCCGGAATCCGACCCGGGCAGCCTGCGAGAACGAGGCCCGAAACGAGGTCCGGCCGGGCCAGGGCGACATTCTGCGCGATCATGCCGCCGAACGAGACGCCGATGAGCACGGCCGGTCCGCATTTTTCCTGAAGGATCAGATCGATGACGTCCGTCACCCGTTCGGCCATCCGCCCCGGACGGGTCGGATCCGCCGAGGCGCCATGTCCGGCGGTGTCGACGGCCAGAACCTGGCAGCGTCTGGACAGGGGTCCGATCAACCCGTCCCAGAACGTGCCGTCGAGGCCGACGGGATGGAGCAGAACCAATGGGCTCCCGGTGCCGGACCTCTGGACATGAAGCCGTATCGCTGACATTCGCGCTCCTCGATTGTCGACACTTGATAGCAGAATTCACTCGGGTCGCAACAGTGACTGCCGCTGCGCGCGCTTCGAAATGCGGCCGTATCAAGCGGTCGATCCTGCGCCGGGTGATCGAGCCTGTCGTTCCGGCGACGGTTCGGAATTCGTCGCGAAGCGATCAGGACGTGAGCCACGATCGTCGGGTGAAGAAGTCCATCCCTCTGGCCATTCTTCCGAGGCGGAGTCATCCAGGCCTTCCATCCCGGCCATCGCGACGAACGTCGCGATGGCAATTCCGTCCAGCGTTCGGCTCATGCGCAGGCGTGTTCGGATCCGGCAGCAAGGGGAGCGAGCCAGGACCGCTGTGGTGGCAGGCTATCTTCCAAGCGAGCCTTCCTACGGGCCAAACATCCGCCGCGATTTAGGCGGGCGCGGATCGCGGCTTCTGCGAGCGGTCGTATATCTCTGATCGGAAAGGATTTTTGGTGGGTGATGTAGGGATCGAACCTACGACCCGCTGATTAAGAGTCAGCTGCTCTACCAACTGAGCTAATCACCCACGGAGTTCGCGGCCGGTCGTGACCTCGAACGTGGCGGGTTCATAGCGGGTCGATCCGCGGCATGCAAGCCTTGATCGTGACAAAAACGCGTCTGCTCCACAGCTGGCCGGTGAGGCGCCGGCGTTGCGCGATCGATGGCGCATCGGCGCCGGTCCGCGCTATGCTGGCAGACCTGTCGAATCCGGCGGTCGTGCCTGCCCCTGCGGCGTCCCGCTTTTCCAGACGAAGGCCAGCACAAGAAAATCGTCCTTTATTCTCAATATGGTGAACAATCCGCGTTGCATGCGTTATGCTGGTTCGGGGACCAAAAAGGAGAGGGGAAGACGTGGGAATCGAGAATGAGGGAGCCGGCAAGGCGGTGAAGCGGCAGACGCGGGCCAGTCCGCGGGTGCCGTCGCGCGGCCGCGGCATCATGCGCTACGAGGGACTGCTCGACAGTCTCGAGGCGCTGCTCGTGGACCACGACCTCGAGGATGTCGGCCTCTCGCAGATCGCCGAGCACGCCCGCGTTCCTGCAGCTTCGGTCTATCACTTCTTCCCGACGAAGGAGGCTGCCTTCATGGCGCTCGTGCAGCGCTACGTGTCGGAGATACGCATCATGCAGAAGCGTCGGCCGGTGCCGCCTTCGGCACTGCGCAGCTGGCAGGATTTTCTCGCGCAGGAGCTGCGCGAGGCCGTCGAGTTCTTTCGCGCCACGCCGCAGGCAAAGAAGCTGTTCCTCGGGCGCTTCGGCGGCATGGAGACCTGGCGCGCCGAAATCGCGCAGAACACCAGCGCCGCGCAGCTGCTGTTCAGGCGGCTGAACAGTGCCTTCCACCTGCCGTTCATCCGTGATGTCGAGACCAAGCTCCTGACCTTCATCGAGGTGGTCGATGCCGTCCTGGGCATTTCCTATGTCCGCGACGGCGATATCACCGACGAGGCCGTCGAGGAGGCGCACCGGGCGAGCGTCGCCTATTTCAGGCTGTTCCTGCCCGACCATCTCGAACTGCGCGAAGACGTCGCGGCGCGGCTCCATCGCGGCGAGCCGGTCATCCTCGACACGACGGACGGCGCGCCCTGTCCGTGACGGCGAGGGCTCTCAGTCCCAGGCCAGCGCGCCGCCGTTCTGGTACTCGATGACGCGGGTCTCGAAGAAGTTCTTCTCCTTCTTCAGGTCCATCGCCTCGCTCATCCACGGGAAGGGGTTTTCCGTCTCGGCGAAGACCGGGACGAGCCCGAGCTGGGCGCAGCGGCGGTTGGCGATGAAGCGCATGTACTGCTCGCACAGCACCGCGTTGAGGCCAAGGAAGCCGCGCGGCATGGTGTCCCGGCCATAGGCGGCCTCGAGCTCGGCTGCGTCCCGCAGCATGCCGCGCACCTCGTCCTGGAACGCCGTCGTCCACAGATCCGGGTTCTCGGCCCTGATCTGGTTGATGACGTCGATGCCGAAATTCAGGTGAATCGATTCGTCGCGCAGGATGTACTGGTACTGCTCGGCGATGCCGACCATCTTGTTGCGGCGGCCGAGCGAGAGGATCTGGGCGAAGCCGGTGTAGAACCACATGCCCTCGAAGACGACGTAGAAGGCGACCAGATCGCGCAGGAAGCGCTGGTCGGCTGCCTGCGTGCCGGTGCGGAATTCCGGGTCGTCGAGGCTCTGCGTGTGCTTCAGCGCCCAGGCCGCCTTGTCGGTGATCGACGGCACCTCACGATACATGTTGAACAGTTCGCCCTCGTCGAGGCCGAGGCTTTCGACGATGTACTGGAAGGTGTGGGTGTGCACCGCCTCCTCGAAGGCCTGGCGCAGCAGGTACTGCCGGCATTCGGGATTGGTCAGGTGGCGGTAGATCGCCAGCACGATGTTGTTGGCGACGAGCGATTCGGAGGCGGCAAAGAAGCCGAGATTGCGCTTGATGGCGTGGCGCTCGTCCTGCGTCAGCCCGTCGCGCGACTTCCACAAGGCGATGTCGGCCTGCATGGAGACCTCGGTCGGCATCCAGTGGTTGTTGCAGGCCGCCAGGTATTTCTCCCAGGCCCATTTGTACTTGAGAGGCAGAAGCTGGTTCACGTCGGCACGGCAGTTGATCATCCGCTTCTCGTCGACGGAGACGCGGCCGCCCGCGCGGTCGATGTCGCCGAGGCCGGTGGGGTCGGCGGCAGGTGCGGGATTGGTTTCGAGGGCGGGGAGGGGAGCGGGGCCGGGGTCTGACCAGTCGAGCATGGGATGGGATCTCCTGAAAGGGACGTCGGCGTGGGTAAGGACAACCGCCGCGGCTTGCGTTCGAAGGTTCCCCCTCACCGTCTCGGGCTTCGCCCGATCCACCTCTCCCCCATTTCATGGGGGCGAGGAAAAGCGCCTCGACGCCGCGCCTTTTCCTCTCCCCCGGGCAGGGGGAGAGGTGGCATGCGAAGCATGACGGTGAGGGGGCGTTTGGCGGCTCCCCTCGCGGGCTTTCGACCCGGAACGGTGGATCGGGCGAAGCCCGAGACGGTGAGGGGGTGCTTGGCGGCGCTACTGGCAGGCCTCGCAGTCGGGATCGTCGATGGCGCAGGCCTTGCCCCAGGCGGCCGCTGCCTCGATCGCCGCCGGCTCGGGAGCGGGCCTGGCCGGAGCGTGGACGATGGCGGGCGGTGCCGAAACCATGGCCTTCACCGCATTGAGCTTGCCGTCGGTGCCCTTCAGCGTCGACTTTTCGACATGTGTCGCCGACAACGTGCGCAGGTAGTAGGTCGTCTTCAGGCCAAGCCGCCAGGCGAGCCGGTAGGCTTCGTCGAGCTTCCGGCCGGAGGGTTCGGCCATATAGAGGTTGAGCGACTGCGCCTGGTCGATCCATTTCTGCCGGGCTGCAGCGGCGCGGATGAGCCATTGCGGCTCGATCTCGAAGGCGGTGGCGTAGAGCGCCTTCAGATCGTCGGGCACGCGGTCGATCCGGCTGACCTTGCCGTCGAAGTACTTCAGGTCCGACACCATCACCTCGTCCCAGAGCCCGCGCGCCTTGAGATCGCGCACCAGATCGGCGCTGACGACGGTGAAATCGCCCGACATGTTCGCCTTGACGTAGAGCTGGCTGTAGGCCGGCTCGATCGACTGCGAGACGCCGACGATGTTGGAGATGGTGGCCGTCGGCGCGATCGCCATGCAGTTGGAGTTGCGCATGCCGATGGACACCACGCGACGGCGTAGGCTCTTCCAGTCCAGCGTTCTGGAGCGGTCCAGTTCGACGTCGCCGTTGCGGGCGTCTTCCAGGAGGTCGAGCGAATCGATCGGCAGGATGCCCTTCGACCAGAGCGAGCCGTCGAAGCTCGGATAGCGGCCGCGCTCGGCGGCGAGATCGACGGAAGCGGAGATCGCACAATAGCTGATCGCCTCCATCGAGGTGTCGGCGAAGGCGACGGCGGCGTCCGAGGCGGCGGCCAAGCGCAGCGTCTGCAGCGCGTCCTGGAAGCCCATCAGCCCCAGGCCCACCGGGCGGTGGCGCAGGTTGGAGCGGCGCGCCTCGGGGATGGTGTAGAAGTTGATGTCGACCACGTTGTCGAGCATGCGCATGGCGGTCTTCACCGTGCGCGCCAGCCGCGCCTGGTCCAGCCCGTCGGCGGTGACGTGGGCGGCGAGGTTGACCGAGCCGAGATTGCAGACCGCCACCTCGTCGGCGCTCGTGTTGAGCGTGATCTCCGTGCACAGGTTGGAGGAATGCACCACGCCCGCATGCTGCTGCGGCGAGCGTAGGTTGCAGGCGTCCTTGAAGGTGATCCAGGGATGGCCGGTCTCGAACAGCATGGTCAGCATGCGCCGCCACAGGTCGACGGCCGCAACCCGTTTGAACACCTTGATTTCGCCGCGGTCTGCCTTGGCCTCATAAGCCTCGTAGGCCGTCTTGAACGGCTTGCCGTAGAGGTCGTGCAGGTCGGGCGTCTCGTCCGGGGAAAACAGCGTCCACTGGCCGCCGGCCTCCACCCGCTGCATGAACAGGTCGGGGATCCAGTTGGCGGTGTTCATGTCGTGGGTGCGGCGGCGGTCGTCACCGGTGTTCTTGCGCAGGTCGAGGAACTCCTCGATGTCGATGTGCCAGGTCTCGAGATAGGCGCAGACTGCGCCCTTGCGCTTGCCGCCCTGGTTGACCGCGATGGCGGTGTCGTTGGCGACCTTGAGGAAGGGCACGATGCCCTGGCTCTCGCCGTTGGTGCCCCTGATGTGGGCGCCGAGGCCGCGCACCGGGGTCCAGTCGTTGCCGAGGCCGCCGGAGAACTTGGCGAGCAGCGCGTTGTCCTTCACCGCCTTGAAGATGCCGTCGAGATCGTCGGCCACCGTCGTCAGGAAGCAGGACGACAGTTGCGGCCGCAACGTCCCCGAATTGAACAGGGTCGGCGTCGAGGTCATGAAGTCGAAGGACGAGATGAGGTCGTAGAACGCGATGGCGTGGGCCTCACGGTCGATCTCGCGCAGCGAAAGCCCCATCGCGACGCGCATGAAGAAGGCCTGCGGCAGCTCGAACCGATGACCGCGGACATGCAGGAAATAGCGATCGTAGAGCGTCTGGAAGCCGAGATAGTCGAACTTCAGGTCACGCTCGGGCTTCAGGGCGGCCGCGATCCGGGCGAGGTCGAAGCGGGCGAGTTCCGGGTCCAGCCGTTCGTTGTCGATGCCGGCCTTCACATAGGCGCGGAAATAGTCGCCGTAGCGGTCGGCCATCTCGGCCTGCGTGGCCTGGTCGGGGCGGCCGGCGACGAAGCTCAGCGCCTCGCGGCGCAGCTTGTCGAGCAGCAGCCGGGCGCTGACCTTGGAATAGTTCGGCTCGGTCTCCACCAGCGTCCGCGCGGCCAGGATCGGCGCCTGCGCCAGTTCGTCGAGCGAGATGCCGTCGTAGAGGTTGCGCCGCGTCTCGGCGAGGATCGCATCGGCCGCGACGCCGGGGAGACCGGCACAGGCCTCGCCGATGACGGTCGCCAGGCGACCTTCGTCCAGCGGCGCGCGCGCGCCGTCGGCGGTGGTCACATGGAGCGCCCGGGCAGGGGCGGCGGTCGGGGTCGCCGCGGCCTGCGCCCGGGCGCGTTCGCGCGTCCGCTCCTCGCGGTAGAGCACGTAGGCGCGGGCGACCTTGTGATGCTCGCCACGCATCAGCGCCAGTTCCACCTGATCCTGGACGTCCTCGATGTGGAAGACCCTTCCGGCGTCGGCGCGGCGGGCGAGACCGGCGACGATCTGGCCGGTCAGACCGGCGACGATGTCGTGGATGCGGCGCGAAGCCGAAGCGGACTGGCCTTCCACGGCCAGGAACGCCTTCGTCAGAGCGACCGCTATCTTCGACGGGTCGAAGGGGGTGACTGAGCCATTGCGGCGGATCAGCCGGTAACCGTCGTCGGCGGTCGCGGCGGGGGGCCTGGCGAATTGGGTCGGGCTGGCTTGTCGTTCGGCAGTCGCTGTCATCATCATCCCCGATGCGCTGGGGACGGAGAGCAGGCGGACGCATGCGGGAATCCGGACGCCATAAGGCGACCGGAGCAAGCGAACCACCGGGACACCCCGCCCGTGGACGTTCTTGGTGTCGCGGCAGGTCTCCTGGCTCGCAGGTCGTCGCTGCTGTCTGCCTTCCCAGCGCCCGAAGGCGCCAGTGGCTCTGCGTGACAGCAGCTCTCTGCTTACAGTTGCGGGGGCAGCGCCGGCATCGCACCGGCTTCCCTCTTGGCTCTCGATCTTGCGATTCGAGAGACCGTGACCACCAAGTCTTGTGTCCTGGAGGGGGTGGATGTCAATCGCTTGAGTGAATGCAGCTTTGGATTGCAGCCGTGGCGGCTCAGTCCTCGGCGAGGATCGCCTCGATCCGGCGCATCTGCTCGCCGAGCATGTCGCAGTCGCGCGGCGAGGACTGCGCCATCACCTTGTCGATCAGCGCGGTGTAGACGGCGAGCGCCTCCATCAGCAGCGCCTCGCCCTGCGGGGTCAGCGTCAGCCGCATCACCCGCTTGTCGCTCAAGTCGTTCTCGCGGCGCAGCAGGCCCTGCTTCTCCAGCTGCGGCAGGAGCATGGTGATGTTCGACCGCCCGACCAGCAGCTTGCGCGCGAGATCGTGCTGCGACATGCCGGGATGCCGGTAGAGGTTCATCAGCATGTCGAGCTGCGCCAGCTTGAGGTCGAAGGGCGCCAGCGCCTTGGTCAGTGCGCGCACCACCGCCTTCTCGGCGCGCACGACGGCGATCCAGTTGCGAAAGCGCGGGTTGTCCCACGGAAGGTCTTGTTTTTTGTTCATGCTTGAACTAATAATGTTCACGATTGAACGAATTTCGGATTCCCACCATGGCATCATTTCCGCTGAGTGTCATCCGTTCCACGTTCCGGGTGGCGGACCACCTCGCGCCCGTGCTCGCCGGCCGCGCCGCCTTCGAACTGTTCTGCCGCACGCCCAATCCGGCAAAGCTCACCGAAAAGGAGCGCGCAGCCGTGGCGCAGGCGGCTCCCTTCATGGCGGAGGCCAGGCATCATCGCCTGCCGATCCGCTCCGGCCACGTCGTGGCGCATGACTTCCGGCCGCCGGCGGGCACGCCGTTCCGGCGCACGGTGCTCGTCCTGCATGGCTGGCGCTCGCGCACGGAGCACATGGCGGCGCTGGTTGACGCACTGCGCCGCGCCGGCTCACGGGTGGTCGCGCTCGACCTGCCGGGGCACGGTGTCTCGTCGGGACGGCGCCTGACGATGGCCAACGCCGTCGAGGCCGTCAGCGCGGCGGGCGACTGGTTCGGCCCCTTCGCGGCGGTCGTCGGCCATTCCTTCGGCGGGGCCGTGGCGGTCAACGCCGTCACCGGCTCGATCCCGCGCTTCGCCCCCATCGCCGCCGACCGGCTGGTGCTGATCTCCGCACCCAATTCGATGCCGGCCTTCTTCGCCGATTTCGGCCGCATGCTGTCGCTGGGGCCGCGCGCGCAGACGGCGCTGTTCGATCACGTCGAGCGGGTGGCCGGCCGGCCGCTGGAACGCTTCGTGGGCGCCAACCAGCTGGCGGAGGTGGAAGTGCCGACGCTGGTCATCCATGCGCCCGACGACAAGGAGGTCTCGGCGGAAGATGCGAAAGCCTATGCGGCGGCCGGACGGCACGTGCAGCTCGTCTGGGCGCCGGGGCTCGGCCACCGGCGGATCGTCGCGGGGCCGGGTGTTCTGGCGGAACTGTCGGGCTTCGTGGCCGGCGCGACGGATCTCTCCGCCGTCCACTGAGATCTCAGGGCTTCGGCTTGCCGGGATCGTGCGGCATGCCGGCTTCCTTCCAGGCCGAGAAGCCGCCTTCGACGTGGCTGACACGCTCGAGCCCCATCTCGAGCGCGGTCCTTGCGGCGAGCGCGGAGCGCCAGCCGCCGGCGCAGAAGAACACGAAGTGCTTGTCCGAGGAGAAGATCTCCTTGTGATACGGGCTCTCCGGGTCGATCCAGAACTCCAGCATGCCGCGCGGGCAGTGGACCGCGCCGGCCATGCGCCCCTCGCGGTCGAGTTCGCGCGGATCGCGCAGATCGATGAAGGCGACGTCCTCGCGGCCGAGCAGTTCCGCGGCGGCGGCCGGGGCCAGGGCCTCGACCATGGCGTTCGCCTCCGCCAGCAGATCCTTGTAGCCCTTCTTCGCCGTCATGCGTTTTTCTCCGCGCGTCCCCGTCAGTGCCGGACGACGACCCTCGTGCCCACGTTCACCTGGCTGTAGAGGTGGACGACATCGTCGTTTGCCATGCGGATGCAGCCCGACGACATCGCCTGGCCGATCGTCCAGGGCTGGTTGGTGCCATGGATCCGGTACATCGTCGACCCGATGTAGAGCGCCCGGGCGCCCAGCGGATTGTTGGGACCGCCCGGCATGTAGGCCGGCAGCTTGCGGCCCTTGGCGGCCTCCCGGCGGATCATCTGCGGGGGAGGCGTCCAGCCCGGCCATTCGGCCTTGCGGGTGATGCGGTTGGAGCCCGCCCAGGTGAAGCCGTCGCGGCCGACGCCGACGCCGTACTTGATCGCCCGGCCGTTGCCCAGCGTGTAGTAGAGGCGGCGCTCGGAGGTGTCGACGATGATGGTGTTGGGGCCGTGCGGCCCGTCGTAACGCACGGTCTGGCGCGGGATCGGCGACTGGTTCGACATGCGCTGGGTGCCGGCGCCCGGGCGGTCGTGGCCGCCGCGGATCACCCTCTGCCAGAAGGTTTCGGCCTCAGCGGGCGCGACTGCCAGCGGCAGGCCGAGGCTCAGCGTCATCACCGCTGCGAAGACGGCGGCAAGTCGAAATCCGATCTGTCTCATGGTTCCCCTCTCTCGTCGTTGTCCGGAGATTATCAGTCGAGCGCGAACGCTCAACAGACATTAAACCCGGTAACGGAAGGGTTACTGCGAGATATTTCACGCGCGCGGCGTGCGGCCGTCCGGCCCGCCGACTGTCAGCCGAGATTGAGCTCCTTGAAGAAGTCGTTGCCCTTGTCGTCGATGACGATGAAGGCGGGGAAATCGACCACTTCGATCCGCCACACCGCCTCCATGCCGAGTTCTGGATATTCCAGCACCTCGACCTTCTTGATGCAGTCCTGCGCCAGCCGGGCGGCAGGGCCGCCGATCGAGCCGAGGTAGAAGCCGCCATGCGTCCCGCAGGCCTCGCGCACCTGGCGCGAGCGGTTGCCCTTGGCCAGCATCACCATCGACCCGCCGAAGGACTGGAACTGGTCGACATAGCTGTCCATCCGGCCCGCCGTCGTCGGCCCGAAGGATCCGGAGGCGTAGCCGGCGGGCGTCTTGGCCGGGCCGGCATAGTAGACCGGGTGGTTCTTCATGTAGTCGGGCATGCCTTCGCCGCGCTCCAGCCGCTCGCGGATCTTGGCATGGGCGATGTCGCGCGCAACGACGATGGTTCCCGTCAGCGACAGACGCGTCTTCACAGGATGCTGCGACAGCGTGGCGAGGATCTCCGCCATCGGCCGGTTCAGGTCCACCTGGACGACGTGCGCGGTCAGCTTCTCCTCGTCGATGTCGGGCATGTAGCGGGCCGGATTGGTCTCGAGTTCCTCGATATAGACGCCGTCCTTCGTGATCTTGCCCAGCGCCTGGCGGTCGGCCGAGCAGGAGACGCCGAGGCCGATCGGCAGCGAGGCGCCGTGGCGGGGCAGGCGGATGACGCGCACGTCGTGGCAGAAATATTTCCCGCCGAACTGCGCGCCGACGCCCATCTGCTGCGTCAGGCGGTGGATTTCGGCCTCCATCGCCACGTCGCGGAAGGCGTGGCCGTCCTCCGAACCCTCGGTCGGCAGGCCGTCGAGGTAGCGGGTCGAGGCGAGCTTGACGGTCTTCAGGTTCATCTCGGCCGAGGTGCCGCCGATGACGATGGCGAGGTGGTAGGGCGGGCAGGCGGCGGTGCCGAGCGTCAGGATCTTCTCCTTCAGGAAGTCGATCATGCGGTCGTGCGTCATCAGCGACGGCGTGCCCTGGTAGAGGAAGGTCTTGTTGGCCGAGCCACCGCCCTTGGCCACGAACAGGAACTTGTAGGCGTCCTCGCCCTCCTCGTAGATGTCGATCTGCGCCGGCAAATTGTTCCTCGTGTTCTTCTCCTGGAACATCGAGAGCGGCGCGAGCTGCGAATAGCGCAGGTTCTTGCGCTCATAGGCGTCGAGCACGCCCTGGCCCAGCGCTGCCGCGTCGCCGCCTTCGGTCCAGACGCGGCGGCCTTTCTTGCCCATGATGATCGCCGTGCCGGTGTCCTGGCACATCGGCAGGATGCCGCCGGCGGCGATGTTGGCATTCTTCAGGAGGTCGTAGGCCACGAAGCGGTCGTTGTCGGTCGCCTCCGGGTCTTCGAGGATCGACGCCAGCTGCCGCAGGTGGCCGGGGCGCAAGAGGTGGTTGATGTCGGCGAAGGCCGTCTCCGACAGGAGCCGCAGCGCCTCGGGTTCGACGACGAGGACGTCCTGGCCCCTGAATGTCTCGACGGCCACGTGGTCGGAGGTGAGCTTGCGATAGGGCGTCTGGTCGGGCGCCAAGGGGAAGAGGTCGGCGAGAACCGGCTCGGTCACGTTCGGGCTCCTGGCTGGAACGAAAGGCAGCGCCGTTGTAGCGGCGCCGCCTGAAAAGTCCATCGGAAGGGGTGGTATCGAAGGGAGGTTGCGGCAGGCCGAGGCGCGGACGTCACGGCCCGTCGCGCCCCCTCTGGCCTGCCGGCCATCTCCCCCACACGGGGGGAGATCGGCAGCTTCGGTCTCGGCGCCCGTCCAACGACGTCGGCTGTTGTCGAAGGCGGCGGAGCACGTGATCTCCCCCCTCGTGGGGGGTCCGAAGGACGGGCGAGACCGGTGGTTCGCCCCGCCCGGCAGGGCAGAGGGGGGCGCGACGTGGTGCGACGTCCGCGCCTGCGCACCCGGCCTGCCGCGAGCCCCTCGACCGCCGCCCGCCTAAACCCTCACTGCGCGGCCGGCTCCGCGTGCATCAGGCTCAGGCCCTTTGCGGTGCGGTTGCCGAAGCCCTTCCAGTAGCTGTGCTCGGGCTTGAGGCTCTTGTCCTCGTTGACCGCCCAGACGCCGTCCTGCGCGTTCTCGACCAGGTCGAGATAGGGGTCCATGGCCGCGTCGCCCTTCAGGTGCCTGCCGAGGAAGACGGTGGCGAAGTGCTGGGCGATGTTGTTCATCCGCACCGTGTCCCACACCGGGTCGGCATAGTGGTCGAAGGGCGCCCAGCCGAGCTTTTCCGAGACGGTCCAGGATTCGGCCGGCGCCGGCATCGGGGCGGCGGCATTGTGGTTGGCGTTCTCGAAGGTGAGCAGATAGCGGTCGGCATTGATGGCGCCCTCGTAGATCGCCTTGACGCCTTTCTCGTAGCCCGACACGTCGTCGACGCTGCCGGCCACGAAGAACATCGGGATCTCGATGCCCTTCAGGCCCTCGGCATCCCAGAAGCCGCGCTCCATGCCCCAGGGGGCGAAGGCGATGGCCGCCTTGTAGCGCGCGTCGGGCAGGCTCTCATGGCTTTCCGAGCCGGCGAGATGGATGCCGAGCGTGCCGTCCGGCGCGCCCCAGGCAAAGTCGACCGAAGCCTGCGTGACGCCGCCGCCGGCGGTGATGACCGCACCGTAGCCGCCCATCGAATAGCCGACGAGGCCGGCGTTCGAGGCGTCGACGACGCCGGAGAGGAAGCTCGACGCGTCGGCCGAGAGCCGCGCCATCTCGTTCAGCACGAAGATCTGGTCGAGCGAGCGGTTGACCAGCGTGGAGCCGAACTTGCCCTGGTCGTTGTAGGTGGAATCGGTGTGGTCGATCGAAGCGACGACGTAACCCTTGGTGGCAAGATTTTCCGCCAAATGGCTGAGCAGGAATCGATTTCCCGGATAGCCGTGCGAGATCACCACCAGCGGCCAGGCGCCGGTGGCAGCCTTTTTCGGCGCGGCGTCGCGCACGGCGCGGCCCTTCAGCGAAACCTGCGTGACCCCGTCGCGGAGGAACACGCCCTCGTAGGTGCCGCCGACGGCTTCACCCTCGGCCGGGTACCAGATCTCGACGGTCAGGGGCCGGTCGTAGCGCGGGTGGTCCTTGCCGGCCTCGACGTTGAGGATGTCGACCTGGTCCTTGTGGACGAGATCGAGCGTGCGCACGCCGATGGCGTTCGGGCCCGGAGCGGCAAGTTCCGGCGCGTCGGGGCGCACCTGATCGATTCGATTGTCCTGTGCCATGGCATTCGTGCCAAGCACGCAGGCGGCCGCTGCGGCAAGCCATATCTTCTTCATTGTTTCTTCTCCCGTTCGCCGAGGTGCGCAGTCGTTGGCATCGACGTGCGGGTAGCGTGCGTTTTCGACAGGTGGATGACAAGCCGGAAAACGCACGCTGCGGGGCGCAGCGGCACGCGCGCGCCGCTGCGCGGAAAATCAGTCGCGGCCCGCGGCCATGATCGCCTGCGCCAGCCCCGCCGGGTTCGAGAAGCACATCTCGTGGCTGCCAGGCGTCTGGACGAGCCGGAACAGGCCGAGCTTCTCCGACAGGCGCGGATGCCAGCCGAGGCTCTGGGGCAGGGCGGTGTCCTCGGTCGCGTTGATGTAGGACTTCGCGACCTGCATGGCGGCCGGGTTGGTCTTCAGGCTGATCCGGTCGGTGAAGGTCGCATAGGGATGCGGGTTGAGCCTGTCGTAGGACGCCTGGGCGAGCTCCGCGTCGCCGTCGTTGATGAAGGCCTCGCGCCAGATCGGGTAGGGCAGCGCCACGGAATTGTCGCCGCTCTGGGCGCTCATGGCGTCGAACAGCGCGATGTAGTGCGGCGGCACCATGTCGTTGAGGCACTCGCCGTCGTTCGGGACGAAGGCGTTCCAGTAGATCAGCCGGCGGATGCGCTCGGGCACGGCATCGGCCACGCCGGTGATGATCATGCCGCCATAGGAGTGGCCGAGCAGCACGACGTCGGACAGGTCGTTTGCGGCGAGATAGTCGACGATCGAGGCGATCGCCTCGGCCAGTCCGGTCGACTTGGCGTCGCCGGGACGGTTGCCGGCGATCGTCGGCAGGTGGACGGTGTGTCCCGCCGCGCGGATCGGCGCGGCGACCTCCTCGAACAGGTCGCCCGTATGCCAGGCGCCGTGGACAAGCACATATGTGGTCATGGTTTCCCCCTTGGGTTATGGTGACGGGCAGCAGTTGAGCGCGTCCGCCGGCTGCTGAACATGGCTCGGAGCGCACCGTCGACTGCCGAGCGTGCACAAAGGGGGAAGGCCCATGCGCCAGCCCATTCCGTCCGGATCGTCGCAGGCGCCCTGCACGGTGTCCGGCCGCGTCTGGGACACGCGCGACGTGGATGCACGCGAGGCGTTCGGCTACTACCGCGAGGGCATCTGCGAGGCCTTCATGGACCTCGTACCGGAAGTGGACGCGCCGGTGCGGCAGCGGTTCTCGGCCCGCGTCGAGCACGTGCCGCTCGGCGAGGGGGCGGTGAACCGGGTCCGCGCCACCGCGCACGAGGTGGTGCGCACGCCCACGGAGATCTCACGTTCGCCGGAGGAGTGCTTCTACCTGAACTTCCAGACGGAGGGCCTGTGCGACATCGAGCAGGCGGATGCCGGCTTCACCCTTCTTCCCGGCAGCGTGGCCATCTTCGCCTCGGGCGCGCCCTTCGTGCTGGAACATCGGCGCAGGCCGACGCTCGGCGTCCATTCGTTCTTCGTCCCCGCGCGGCTCCTCGACGCGCGAGTCGAAGGTGGCGCGCCGCGGAGGCCGGTGGAGGTAGGACGCGATCCCGTGGTGGGACCCCTCATCGTCGAGACGGCGCGCACGCTCGGGACAGATGCGGCGGGACTGTCGCCGGCTGCGGCGGCGCGGCTGTTCTCCGTCCTCGTCGAATTGACGGCGCTGGCGCTCGGTGGCCGGGAGACGGGTGCGGCGGAGGCGCAATCGGCGCGCGGCGAGGCCACACTGCTGCGGCTCAAGAGCCACATTTCCCGACATCTGTGCGATCGGCGGCTCGACGTCGCCAGCACCGCGCGCGCCGCCGGCATCTCGCCGCGCTATCTGCACCGTCTGTTCGAACGCGCCGGAACGAGCTTCGGTGCCCATGTGCTCGAGGAGCGGCTGCTGCTGGCGGCGTCGCGGCTGCGTGACCGGCGGTGGGCCGGCCTGCCGGTGGCGACGCTGGCGTGCGACTGCGGCTTCGCCGACGTCTCCCATTTCGGACGCGCCTTCAAGGCGCGCTTCGCCGCGACGCCCGGAGAGTGGCGCCGCGGCGAGGCCGGTCTCAGCTGAGCGAGGCGGTGAAGCGCTGGATGCGCATGCAGGATTCCTCCAGCAGCGTCTCCGACGTCGCATAGGAGATGCGGAAGTTGGGGCCGAGACCGAAGGCCGACCCGTGTACGACCGCCACACCCTCGGCCTCGAGCAGTTCGGTGACGAAGTCCTGGTCGGTCTCGATCACCTTGCCCGACGGCGCCTTGCGGCCGATCGTGCCCTGGCAGGACGGATAGACGTAGAACGCGCCTTCCGGCACGGGGCAGTTGATGCCGCGTGCCTGGTTGAGCATCGAGACCACGAGGTCGCGGCGGCCCTGGAAGATCGCCTTGTTCTGCACGACGAAGTCCTGCGGGCCGTTCAGCGCCTCCACCGAAGCCCACTGCGCGATCGTGCAGGCGCCGGACGTCTGCTGGCTCTGGATGGTGTCCATCGCCTTGATGAGCGGCAGCGGGCCGGCGGCGTAGCCGATGCGCCAGCCGGTCATGGCATAGGCCTTCGACACGCCGTTCATGGTCAGCGTGCGGTCGATCAGCGCCGGCTCCACCTCGGCAATCGTGCGGAACACGAAGTCGCCATAGGTAAGGTGCTCGTACATGTCATCCGTCAGCGTCCAGACATGCGGGTGCCTCAGGAGAACGTCGGCCAGCGCGCGCAGTTCGTCCCAGGTGTAGGCCGCGCCCGACGGGTTGGACGGCGAGTTCATCACCAGCCACTTGGTCTTCGGGGTGATCGCCTTCTCCAGCGCCTCGGCGGTCAGCTTGAAGCCGTTTTCGATGGTCGTGTCGGCGGTGACCGGCGTGCCGCCGCAGAGCAGCACCATCTCGGGATAGCTGACCCAGTAAGGCGCCGGAATGACGACCTCGTCGCCGGGGTTCAGCGTCGCCATGAAGGCGTTGAACAGGATCTGCTTGCCGCCGGTACCGACGATGGTGTGGGCGGCGGTGTATTCGAGGTTGTTCTCGCGCTTGAACTTGGCGGCGATCGCCTCGCGCAGCGGCACGATGCCGGACACGGGCGGGTACTTGGTCTCGCCGCGGCGGATGGCCTCGATGGCGGCATTCTTGATGTTGTCGGGCGTGTCGAAATCCGGCTCGCCCGCGCCGAGGCTGATCACGTCCCGTCCCTGCGCCTTCAGCTCGCGCGCTTTCTGGGCGACCGCGATCGTTGCGGAAGGCTTCACGCGGGACAGGGCGTCGGCAAGGAATGCCATGGTTCAGTTCTCCTGGGAGTGACGACGGATCGCCGTTTCGGCGGCTTTCTAATGTCCGAACGGCGGGCGGATCGCAAGGGAAGTCGCGGCGCCCCGCGCTCGAATCCCGAAAAATTCGACCGTTAACCCGCCAAGAAACCTTTGCTGCCATGATGGGAGCTCAGGAAACTCCGGGGTTTTGAATGGCGCGCAGCGCGGGCCTGGCGCATATCGTTCGCAACGACGACGGCACGTCGACCGGCGTGTGGGGAATCCATGTGCTGAAGAGCGCCTTCCAGCCGATCTTCGCTTTCGAAGCCGGCAGGCTGCGCATCGCCGCCTACGAGGGCCTCATCCGCGCCTTCCGCGACGGCGAGCCGGTGTCTCCCGGAAGCTTCTTCCACGGCGTTCCGGCCGTCGACCGCTTCCACGTCGAGACGCTGACCCGGACGCTGCATCTCCTCAACGCCGGCGCCTGCCTCGATCCGGAGGCGCTCCTGTTCGTCAATTTCGATCCGTCGCTGTTTTCGGACCGGGCCGTGGCGGAGGTCGCCCTGCGCGATACGCGCCTCGTCATGCACGAAGCCGGTATCCAGCCGGCGCGCATCGTCTGCGAGATGACCGAACAGAAGACGGGGTCGCGGGCGACGCTGCACCTCTTCGTCGGGATGCTGCGCGCGCACGGTTTCCGCATCGCGGTCGACGACTACGGGGCCGACGATTCCGACATCTCTCGGATCGACGATCTGCGGCCGGACATCGTCAAGTTCGACGCCAAGTGGATCTCGCGGCTGATGCTGTCGGGTCCAGGCTTCGCCTTGCTCAGGACCATGGTCTCGACCTTCCGCGAGCGTGGCATCGCCACCGTCTTCGAGGGCATCGAGGAGACCTGGCAGCTCGAGATCGCCGAGCGCTGCGGCGCCTCGATGGTGCAGGGCTTCGTGCTGGCGCGGCCCGAGCTGGCGCCGACCAGCTTCTCGGTCTTCTCCCGTCCGGTGACCGCCGAAGCCGCCCCGCCTTGCGAGGCTGCGGCTGCGCCCGACCGTACGTTCGCGCAGGCGGTCCGCCCGCACCCGGCGATGCGGGCCTTCGGCCGCCGCGGGTCCCTTCGATGAGGCATACACGCATGGCGTCCGGGACGACTGCCCCGCTTCGAAAGATCGACGACACGGCGGCGCCGGCAGGGCCGGCCGGCGTGACCGATGCGGCGACGCTGGAGTTCCTGGTCGACGAGGTCGGCATCGCCTATGGCCGCTTCGGTGACATCGTGCTGAAGAGCAGCTACCAGCCGCTGTACTGCGTGGAAGGATACTGGCTCCAGCCCTTCGGCGTCGAGGCGCTCGTCACCGGCCTGCGGGAGGGGGTGGCGGTCCGGGCGGACGAAATCCTCGGCCTCGTCGCGGGCGAGAGACGGGAAGCGCTCGACCGGCTGTGCCGGACCCTGCACGTGCGCAACCACCACGCCATGGGCCTGCCCGGAATGCAGCTCTTCTTCAATGCCGACCCCGGGTTCACGGCCGGAGACGTCGAGCACCTCGCCTGGATGCTGGCCGAAGAAGGGGTCGCCCCGGAACTCGTCACCTGCGAGATCACCGAGCAGGCCGGCGACGACGCCCGCCTGCAAGCGCTTGCTGCCGAGTTGCGGGCCATCGGCGTCCGGCTCGCCGTCGACGATTTCGGCGCCGGGCACTCCACGGCCGGGCGTGTGCGCGCCTTGCGGCCGGATACGGTCAAGGTCGACGCGAAGTGGTTCCGCTCGGTGGTGGCACGGCCGGACGCGCTGCGGCTGCTGCCGGTGCTGTTTTCGCGGCTCTCCGATCTCGGCTGCACCATCCTCGTGGAGGGGATCGAGACGCCGCGGCACCTGCTCGCCGCCGTCGAGGCGGGGGCCGACCTGCTGCAGGGCTATCTGCTCGCGCGCCCCGCGCTCGCCGGCACCATCGTCGACGAGGCGCCGCTCCAGATCCGCGACCTCGTGGCCGGCGGCGTGACGCGGCGCGCCTGAGCCATATTATCCGCCCGGCTTCGCCACCACCCCCGACAGTTCGCCGATGACGTCCGACAGCATCGGCACGAAATCCTCGCCGTGGCCCGTGCCGACGGCCAGCGCGAACGTGTTGCGGACGGCGGCGCCGACGGGATTGGGCGTCTCAGTGGCGTTGGCGAAGGCCGAGAGGTAGCTCAGATCCTTCAGGCCGTTGGCGAGCGCGAAGCGGTGGGCATTGCGGTCGCGCTCGAGCACGTATTTGAAGAAGGTCTGGTAGAAGCCGCAGTCCATGCGCCCGCCGCGGATGACGCTGTCGAAGACCTGCGGCGTCAGGCCGGCCTTGGCGCCGAGCGCCAGCGCCTCGGCATAGATCGCGGCGTAGCCGAGCGACAGGAAATTGTTGAGGAGCTTCATCGTGTGACCCGAACCGACCGGCCCGGTGTGGACGATCTTCTGCGCGAAGGTGGCGAGCACCGGCCGCGCGCGCGCGAAATCCGCGTCGCTTCCTCCGGCCATGACGTCGAGCGTGCCGGCTTCTGCCTCCTTCGGCGTGCGCGACAGCGGCGCGTCGACCAGCGCGATGCCCTTTGCTGCCAGTTCTGTCGCAAGCCGCACCGTGGACGACGGGTCCGAGGTCGAGCAGTCGCAGATCAGGATCGGACGGCCGGCGCTCGCCAGCCCGCTCGGCCCGTGCACGATGGCCTCGACCTGCGGGCTGCCGGTGACGCAGAGGACGACGATGTCGCAGTGCTCCGCCAGTTCGCGGGCCGAGCCCGCCTCGCTCGCGCCGAGCGCGACCAGTTCCTCGGCCGCCTCGCGGCGGCGGTGGGCCAGGATGGTCAGGTCGTAGCCCTTGGCAAGGACGTTCCTCGCCATGCCACGCCCCATCAGTCCGATGCCGACGAAGCCTACTCGTTCCTGTGCCATGACGGTTCTCCTCCTTGTCCGGAGGACAGGATAGAGGCTGGGGCAGGGGCCGTCACCCGTGGTCTTCGCCGGTGTCGATACGGGGTAACCGCGGTCAGGCGGCGGATCCGAATCAGAAAGGCGGGGACCAGCCCCGCCTTTCGATCCGCCGGAGGCGGACTGTCGTTCCGCCGATCACGCCGCCGGATCGCCCGGACCGCGCGTCACCCGGATGCTTCGCGATCAGGCCGCGGTGAGCTTGCCCGCGGCCGACTTGCCGGTGCGACGGTCCTGCTCGATCTCGAAAGAGACCTTCTGGCCTTCGTTGAGGCTGGTCATGCCGGCGCGCTCGACGGCCGAGATGTGGACGAACACGTCAGCGCCGCCATTGTCGGGCTGGATGAAGCCGTAGCCCTTGGTCGCGTTGAACCACTTTACGGTGCCAGTTGCCATGTAGATATTCCTTGCGTTTGCAACTTCGGTTGACCCCCACGAACGGCGGTCGGGGATATCGAGATTTTGGAGATAGAACCGAGCAAACGCGAAGATCGCGGGCAGCCAGATCGATCGGCCGAAAATTTCAACGGGGTAAACATATACGCTGCGCGCTTTTCAGACAAGATACTGGAAGTGAGAGTTTTTTCGCAGCCGCGGGTGCCGGTTGCCGGCATTCTGCCTGCGGAACCGGAAGGCCGATGGTTCGTTCGCGTTCCCGGCAGGACGGACGTGCAATGCCGTGAGCCCGCCGCAATCCGGGCGCTGATGTGCCACCAAAGGTCCTGCCACTGGAGGAATCATGACGAGACTTCTGATGATCGCGCTGGCGGCCACCGTGCTGGCCGCGCCGGCGCACGCCATCTCGCGCTACAACTCGCAAGGCATGAGCTGCAACGCGGTCCAGGCGGCCGTGCAGCGGGAGGGCGCTGTGATCCTGCGCTACCGTTCGGCACGCAACCCGAGCCTGCCTCTCTACGACCGCTATGTGAGCGGCGGGCGCTTCTGCTCCGTGGGCGAGGTGGCCGTCGGTTCGTCGGTCCCGACCAGGGATGACCGAAGCTGCTACGTCCTCAAGTGCAGGTCCTACGAGCGGGAAAACGTCTTCCCGTTCCGCGACTAGCAGCGAATCCATGCAGGCGTTCGACGGTGGAAACGTCGCCCGCCGTCGGCTAACCTGCCAACATGAAGCCTGACACGATCCTGTTGTGGCGGCCGGTTGGCCCGGCCGAACTCGCGCTCATCGCCGAAAGCGGCATGCGTTCGTTCCCGCCGCGCCTGCCGGATCAGCCGATTTTCTATCCCGTGCTGTCGGAAGACTACGCGATCAGGATCGCGCGCGACTGGAACGTGCCTCAAAGTGGGGCGGGTTTCGTCACGCGCTTCGAAGTGCGCCGCGACTTCCTGGCGCGATTCGACGTGCAGGAGGCCGGTGGCCGCGCCTTACGCGAATACTGGATACCCGCCGAAGAACTCGAGGCTTTCAACGCAGCGATCGTCGGGACGATCGAGGTGGTGCGGGAGTTCCGCTGAGGCCACTGCGCCCGCATCCGGCTCCGTGCCCATGATCCCACGCCCAGTCTGCATGCCGCGCCGTCTCAAAAGCCGAAGCTAGCCTGAGCGGGATCGACAGGCTCCAGTCTTGCTCCCTCCAGCGCGAGCAGCCGCAGCTTGGTCTCGACGCCGCCAGGCGCCGAGAATCCGCCGGCCTTGTGGCCGGCAGCGAGCACCCGGTGGCAGGGCACCAGCAGCGGCACCGGGTTCGAGCCCATCGCCGAACCGGTCTCCCTGAAAGCGCCCGCATGACCGGCGCGATCGGCCAGCTCGCCATAGGTCAGCACTTCGCCATGGGCGATCCGCCGCGCCGTTCGATAGATATCGCGCCGGAAGTCCGACACATGCGGCAGGTCGACCGGAATGCTCGAAAGATCGACCGGCTCACCGGTCGCATAGCGGCGCAGCAGGTCGACGGCTGCGGCAATCTTCGGCGGCAGCAGCCGTTCCAGCCTCACCCTGGCGTCGGCGGCGCATTCGGACCGCGGAAAGCCGTTGCGGACCGCCGTCAGCAGGCGCTCCGTATCCGTCGTGCCGCTGCCGGGCAGCTGCAGCCGCGTGATCCCGCGCGGCGTCCAGGCGATGCCGACGACGCCGAGTGCGGTATCGAACAGGAAATGGCCGGCCGCCGTCGCTTCCATGATCCACCCGAAAGTCGCGAAAGACGAAGCGAGTCTATCGCGACTTTCGGAACATATCAAGAACCCTGCGGCCGAACAGGTCTCGTCCGGCCCCGCAGCGAAGAGGCTCGCGGCGGGGCGGCGAAGAGCGGTTGCTCAGCTCGCCAGCGCTTCGATCGGAGGGCAGGCGCAGATGAGGTTGCGGTCGCCGGCGACGTTGTCGACGCGCGACACCGGCGGCCAGTATTTCAGGCCGGCGCCGTCGCCGGTGCCGAGCGGGAAGGCGGCGGTGCTGCGCGGGTAGGGGTGCGACCAGTCGTCGGCCATGGTCTCGGCGGCGGTATGCGGGGCGTTGACCAGCGGATTGTCGTCCTTTGGCCATTTGCCCGACGCCACGGCCGCTGCCTCCCCGGCGATGGCGATCATGGCCTCGCAGAAGCGGTCGATCTCGGCCAGCGGCTCCGATTCGGTCGGCTCCACCATCAGCGTGCCGGCCACCGGCCAGGACATGGTCGGCGCATGGAAGCCGTAGTCGATCAGCCGCTTGGCGATGTCCTCGACGCCGATGCCGGCGCTCTCCTTCAGCACCCGCGTGTCGAGGATGCATTCATGCGCCACGCGGCCGTTGCGGCCGGAAAACAGCACCGGGTAATGCTGCTTCAGCCGTTCGGCGATGTAGTTGGCTGACAGGATCGCCGTCTCGGTGGCGTGCCTGAGGCCGGCCGCGCCCATCATGCGGATGTACATCCAGGTGATCGGCAGGATCGAGGCGCTGCCATAGGGCGCCCCTGCCACCGCATGGCCGCTGCCCCAGGCGACATGCCCCGGCACGTGGGGCGCCAGATGCGCCTTCACCCCGATCGGCCCGACGCCCGGACCGCCGCCGCCATGCGGGATGCAGAAGGTCTTGTGCAAATTCATGTGGCAGACATCGGCGCCGATGTCGCCCGGCCGCGCAAGGCCCACCATGGCATTGAGGTTCGCGCCGTCGAGATAGACCTGGCCGCCATGCGCGTGGACGATGCCGCACATCGCCTTCACGCCTTCCTCGAAGACGCCGTGCGTCGACGGATAGGTGATCATCAGCGCCGCGAGCTGGCCGGCGTGCTGGTCGGCCCGGGCGCGCAGATCCTCCACGTCGATGTCGCCTTCGTCGGTGCATTTCACCACCACGACCCGCATCCCGGCCATGGCGGCGCTCGCCGGGTTGGTCCCGTGCGCGGACGACGGGATCAGGCACACGGTGCGCTCCGTGTCGCCGTTCGCCTCGTGGAAGCGTCGGATCGCCAGCAGCCCGGCATATTCGCCCTGGCTGCCTGCGTTTGGTTGGAGCGACACGGCGTCGAAGCCGGTGATCTCGGCCAGCCAGCGCTCCAGCTCGTCGGTCATGGCCTTGTATCCGGCGACGTGAGCCGTCGGCGCGAAGGGGTGCAGGGCAGCCACGCTGCCCCAGGAGACCGGCATCATCTCGGCCGCCGCATTCAGTTTCATGGTGCACGAGCCGAGCGGGATCATCGCCCGGTCGAGCGCCAGGTCCTTGTCGGCCAGCCTTCGCAGGAATCGCATCATCTCGGTTTCGGACCGGCTCTGGTGGAACACGGTCTGCGTCATGAAGCCGTCGAGCGGCCGCGTCGCGGGCAGGGCGGCCGGCGCCGTCGAGGGAACCGCCGCGCCGAACAGCGCGCCGAGCGCGGCAAGCTCGGGCTCGGTCGTTGTTTCGTCGAAGGTCACGCCGATGCGGTCGGCATCGACGACGCGCAGCAGCATGCCGGCGGTCCCGGCCTTCACGGCTATGTCATGCGCCTTGCCCTTCGCCCGCACGGTCACCGTGTCGAAGAAGCGGTCGCCCGCCGTGCCGAAGCCTTCCGAGGACACTGCGGCAGCGAAGCGCGCGGCGAGGCCGTGGATCCGCGCGGCGATCGCGCGCAGGCCTTCCGGCCCGTGCCAGATCGCATAGCTGGCCGCCATGTTGGCCAGCAGCGCCTGCGCGGTGCAGATGTTCGACGTGGCCTTGTCGCGGCGGATGTGCTGCTCGCGCGTCTGCAGCGCCAGGCGATAGCCGGGGCGGCCGTGGCGGTCGACCGACTGGCCCACCAGACGGCCGGGCATCAGCCGGGTCAGCGGTTCGGAGACGGCGAGATAGGCCGCATGCGGCCCGCCAAAACCCATCGGCACGCCGAAACGCTGCATAGAACCGGCGGCGATGTCGGCACCGAGGCTCGCCGGAGACGCCGTGATCGTCAGCGCGAGCGGGTCGGCGACGATGATCACGAGCGCTCCCGCAGCCTTCGCCGCGCGGATCGCAGCCGCGTGGTCACCGTAGACGCCGTGCGTGTCCGGCCAGGGCACGATCAGCGCCGCGGTCGCATCGTCTGCCTCGCCCGCCTCCACGGACACGCCGAGGGCGGTGGCGCGGGTCTTCACCACGTCGAGCACCTGCGGATGCAGCAAGCCGGCCAGCGCGATGCGGTGGCGCCTGTCGCGATGGTGGCGCAGCGCCACGCCGACGGCCTCCGCCACCGCCGTCGCCTCGTCGAGCAGCGAGGCCGACGCGACCGGCAGGCCGGTCAGCTCCGCCACCAGGGTCTGGAAGTGGAACAGCAGTTCCAGCCGCCCCTGGCTGATTTCCGACTGGTAGGGTGTATAGGCCGTGTACCAGGCCGGATTTTCGAACAGATTCCGCTGGATGACAGGTGGAACGAAAGTGCCGTGGTAACCCTGGCCGAGGAAGCTGCGGGCCACGACGTTTTGCCCCATGATCGCGCCGAGTTCGGCCAGTGCCTCGGCCTCCGAGGCCGGCGCCGGCAGGTCGAGCGGACGATCAAGCCGGATCGATTGCGGGATCGCCTGGCTGACCAGCGTCTCGCGCGAGGTGAGCCCGAGCGTCTTCAGCATCGTGCGCTCGTCGTCGGGGCCGGGGCCGATGTGGCGGTCGGCGAAGGGGAGGATGCGTGGGGCGGCGGTCATGGAAGCTCCTAACCGATGTGCTTTTCGTAGGCGGCGGCGTCCATCAGCCCGTCGAGCTGCGAGGCGTCGGCGAGCTTCATCTTCCACAGCCAGCCGTCGCCGGTGGCCGCCGAATTGACCAGCGCCGGGTCGCCCGACAGCGCCTCGTTGACCGCGAGGATCTCGCCGTCGCAGGGGGCGTAGACGTCCGACGCGGCCTTGACCGATTCGACCACGACGGCGGCGTCGCCCCTGGCCAGCGTCCGCCCGACCTCCGGCAGTTCGACGAAGACCAGATCGCCGAGCTGTTCCTGGGCGTAGTCGGTGATGCCGACGATGGCCGTGTCGCCCTCGACGCGGATCCACTCGTGGTCTTCGGTAAAATAGGTGGCTGCCATGCTGGTCATCCTCTGCGATAGCGATGCGGCGTGAAGGGAAGCGGGTGGACGGCGAGCGCGATGCGGTTGCCGCGGATTTCGGTGTGGAACGCATCGTCGGCACGATCGGCGCGGACATAGCCCATGGCGACGGGATGGTTGGCCGAAGGGCCGAAGCCGCCCGAGGTGACGATGCCCGCCGCCGCGCCGTCGTCGTCGAGGATGACCGCTCCGGCGCGTACGGGCTGGCGGCCTTCCGGCTTCAGGCCGACCCTGCGCCGGGCCGGCGCTGCCGCCATCGCGGCCGCAAGCGCCTCGGCGCCGACGAAGCCGCCGCGCTCGCGCACGGCCTTCGGGATCGCCCACATCAGGCCGGCCTCGACCGGGTTCGCCTCCGAGGTGATGTCCTGCCCGTGCAGGCACAGCCCGGCTTCCAGCCGGAGCGAATCGCGCGCGGCCAGCCCGATCCAGGCGACCGTCGGATCCGCGAGAAGCGTCCCGGCCAGCGCACGGGCGTCTGCTTCCGGCAGGCCGATCTCGAAGCCGTCCTCGCCGGTGTAGCCCGATCGCGACAGGAACCAGTGTTCGCGCGGCTCGATGCCCTGCATGAAGACCAGGCCTTCGACCGGAAGACCTGCGCGGATCGCGGCTGCCTCGGCGCCCAGGCCCTGCAAGGCGAGAAACACGCGGTCGAGCGGCTCGATCGCGACGTCGAGCCCCTGGGCCCGCGCCCGCAGTTCGGCCTCGTCCGCCTCGGCGTTGCCGGCATTGGCCACCACCATGAAGGCATCCGGCCCCAGCCGCGTGACGATCAGGTCGTCGAGGATGCCGGCGCGGTCGTCGAGCAGCAGCGTGTATTTCGAGCGGTTCTGCGCGATCGCCGCCGGGGCGATGGGGCAGGCGCGGGCCAGCGCCGCCTCCGCCTGCGGTCCCGCGAGCCGGAACAGCTTCATGTGCGAGATGTCGAACAGCCCCGCCTGCTCGCGGCAGTGAAGGTGCTCCTTCATCACGCCGAGAGGATAGGTGATCGGCATCGACCAGCCGGCGAAGCCGCCGAAACGTGCACCGGCGGTCTCGTGCATGTCACGGAGCGGCAGATCGCGAAGGGGGAGGGATTTCAGCTCGTCCGGGCCGGTCATGACTTCTCCAAAGGCGCACGTCCTCGACCGCCGCGAAGCGGTCCATTTCGTGCCCCTCTGTCTGAAGCCTGAGAGACTCGCGCGGCCTGACGATGGCGGCTGCGCTTACACCTTCGGCGCGGGGTTGCCCCCGACTTTCCAGAGCGTCCTTCCGGCAAGCGGTTCTTTTGCCTGAGAGATTTCGGGCGATTTCCCCTTCGGCGACCCTTTCGGGCTCTCTCCCGCGAACCGGTGGGCGACTGAGCCCCGGACGAGTCGGACACTAGCGCAGGGTCATGGGTTTGTCACGCCGCGTGGAAGGCGGCATTTCCCGCAGTCCGTTCGAACGTAATCAAGATTTCGGATATGGAGGTCGAATGGTGGGCGCGACAGGGATTGAACCTGTGACCCTTCGCGTGTGAAGCGAATGCTCTCCCGCTGAGCTACGCGCCCGCCGGGGGCGTTGGTCGCCCCTGAACAGTGGCGGCGATATACGTTCGGGTCCGGGGCAAAGTCAAGGACCGTCGCGCGGTCGTTTTCACGACGTGTCGGCCGGTGCGTCTCACGGCCTTCGATGGTCTCGCGCGCGCCGCGCCGCGCCTATCCCCGCGCCGCCCGCATCAGCCGCTGCGCCAGTTCCACCGTCAGTTCGTCGAGATGGTCGATGACGACGCTCGGCCCGAGATCCTTCACCGGCACGTCGGAATAGCCGAAGGAGACGGCGACGACGGGGATGCCGGCGTTGCGGGCGGTGTCGACGTCGGTGCGCGAATCCCCCACCATCAGTGCATGCGCCGGGTCGCCGCCGGCGCGCAGGATCGTCTCGGTCAGATGGCGCGGGTCGGGCTTGCGGAAGGTGAAACAGTCGGCGCCGCAGATCGTCGCGAAGCGCCCGGCGAGCCCCAGCGCGCCGATCAGCTTGTCGGCGAAGGCCTGCGGCTTGTTGGTGCAGATCGCCAGCCGTGCGCCGATGCCGGCGAAGCGGTCGAGCGCCGATAGCGCGCCGTCATAAGGCCGCGATACGCCGGGGATGGTGTCGGCATAGTGGTCGAGGAACAGCTTCACCAGCCGGTCGGTGGTTTCCGGCTTCAGGAGCCGCCGCTCGGCCGAGAACACGCGTTCGATCATCGCCTTGCCGCCATGGCCGGCGAAGGGCCGGAGCCAGGCCGGGTCGACCGCGCGCATGCCCTCGTCGGCCAGCGCGTGGTTGATCGAGGCGATCAGGTCGTCGGCGGTATCGACCAGCGTTCCGTCGAGGTCGAAGACGATGGTCGGCGAGGGGCCCGGCATGCGCGTGTCCGTCCGTTGCGGCTGCTTGCGCCGCGATAGGCCTTCCGGCGCGACGCCGCAAGGCGCCTGCCGCCCCGGCGAGAAAGCCTTTGCCGTGCGGGCCAGAAATGATAGGAGCAGCCGCAAAATCGCGAGAAGCGCGCCAAGGGGAGCCGACGGGCCGTCGATGGATGCCAGACTGCTGAAGATCGAAGCCGCGCGCGCCGCGCTGTCGTATGTCGAGAGCGGCACGGTGATCGGCATCGGCACCGGATCGACCGCCGAGGAATTCGTGCGGCTGCTGGCGGCGGCGGTCGCCGGCGGCATGCAGGTCACCGGCGTGCCGACGTCGGAGCGCACCGCCACGCTCTGCCGCGAACTCGGCGTGCCGCTGACCACGCTCGAGGAGAACCCGCATCTTTCGGTGACGATCGACGGCGCCGACGAGGTCGGGCCGGAACTCGCCCTGATCAAGGGCGGCGGCGGCGCGCTGCTGCGCGAGAAGATCGTCGCGGCGGCCTCCGACCGGATGATCGTGATCGCCGACGCGACCAAGCTGGTCGAAACGCTCGGCCGCTTCCCGCTGCCGATCGAGGTCAACCGCTTCGGCCTCGCCGCCACGCGGCGCGCCATCGGCGCGGCTGCCGCCCGGCTCGGCCTTGATGGCGCGCTCGAGCTGCGCATGGTGGGCGAGGAGCCGTTCCTCACCGACGGTGGCCACTGCATCCTCGATGCATCTTTTGGCCTCATTCCCGATCCAAGAGCACTTTCGAATGCGCTCCATGCGATTCCAGGCGTGGTGGAGCACGGTCTTTTCCTCGATCTCGCGAGCGTCGCGATCATTGCCGGCCAGAACGGCATCAACACGCTCGCCGCCACCCGATAGAAGGGAGTTTCTCGCATGTTCCTCATCCCGACCGCGCGACGTCTCACGACGGCCATCGCAATGGTGGCCTTCATGGCCGGTGCCTCGTCCGCGCTGGCGCAGACCGTCCCGGACACGCACCTGAAGGCCGCGCGCGAGGCGATCGCAGCGCTGAAGGCCACGGAGCAGTATGACAACATCCTGCTCGGAGCAGGCGCGGCACTGAAGAACGAGCTGATCCAGAAGGATCCGCACCTGCAGGACGTCATCAACGAGATCGTGGACGAAAAGTCGCTGGAATTCGCCAGCCGCCGCGGCGATCTCGAGCGCGAGGCCGCGCTCGCCTATGCCCGCACCTTCTCCGAGGCCGACCTGACGGCGATCGCCGCCTTCTACAATTCGGAGGCGGGCAAGGCCCTGCTGGCCAACGGGTCCAACATCATTCGCGAGGTGGCGCAGGCCGCCGAGATCTGGCAGCGCGGCCTGGCCCGCGATCTCGCACAGGCCGTTGGCCAGGCGATCCAGGCCAGGGTGGCCGCGCAGCCGGCTCCGGCACCCGCGCAGTAAGAGACGCCGTCGTCAAACCATCGTGAAAGCCCGGCATCGTCCGGGCTTTCTTCCGTTTCGGGCCGGCCGCGGGCGGTCGCGGCATTTCGCGCCGGCGGTCGTTGTTCTATGGAGGAGCTGCGCCGCCTGGCGGGGCATCTTCGAAACGGCCGCGCACAGGGCGCGCAGGCACATTCAGGCAGCACGGGAGCCGACGACATGGCGCATCACGACTACGACCTCTTCGTCATCGGCGGCGGTTCGGGCGGCGTGCGGGCGGGCCGGCTGACGGCCTCGATGGGCAAGCGGGTCGGCATCGCCGAGGAGCACCGCTACGGCGGCACCTGCGTCATCCGCGGCTGCGTCCCCAAGAAGCTCCTCGTCTACGCCTCGCAGTTCCCAGAGCATTTCGAGGACGCGGCCGGCTATGGCTGGACGGTGCCGCAGGCGTCCTTCGACTGGCGCACGATGATCGCCAACAAGGACCTGGAGATCGCCCGGCTGGAGGGCATCTACCGGCGCGGGCTGTCGAATGCCGGTGCGGAGCTGTTCGACTGCCGCGCCGAACTCGTCGACCGTCACATGATCCGCCTCGTCGGGCAGGACCGCACCGTGACGGCCGACACGATCCTCGTTGCCACCGGCGGCCGGCCGAACCCCCATGCCGCGCTTCCCGGCCACGAGCTCTGCATCTCCTCCAACGAGGCCTTCTACCTCAACGACCTGCCGCGCTCGATCGTCATCGCGGGCGGCGGCTACATCGCAGTCGAGTTCGCCAACATCTTCCACGGGCTCGGCGTCGAGACGACGCTGGTCTATCGCGGCCGCGAAATCCTCGGCCGCTTCGACATGGACCTCAGGCGCCAGCTGCACGAGACGATGGAGAAGAAGGGCATCCGCATCCTCTGCCACACGATCTTCGAGAAGATCGAGAAGCGCGGCGACGGCCGGCTCGACGCGCATCTGTCCGACGGCAGCGTCCTTGCCACGGACCACGTCATGCTGGCGCTCGGCCGCGATCCCAACACCGACGGTCTCGGTCTCGAGGCGGCGGGCGTCGAGCTCGGCCCCAAGGGCGAGATCAGGGTCGATGCCTATTCGCGCACCAATGTCGACAACATCTACGCGGTGGGCGACGTCACCGACCGCGTGGCGCTGACGCCGGTGGCGATCCACGAGGCGATGTGTTTCGTGGAGACGGTGTTCCGGGACAATCCGACCGCGCCCGACCACGACTGCGTGGCGACCGCCGTCTTCTCCCAGCCCGAGATCGGCACGGTCGGCCTGTCGGAGGACGATGCCGGCAAGCGCTATTCCGATGTCGAGATCTACCGCGCGCTGTTCCGGCCGATGCGGCATACGCTGTCGGGGCGCGACGAGAAGATGCTGATGAAGCTGGTGGTCGACGGCCAGTCGAAACGCGTCGTCGGCGCGCACATCCTCGGGCCGGACGCCGGCGAGATGGCGCAGCTGCTCGGCATCGCGGTGAAGGCCGGCCTCACCAAGGCCGATTTCGACCGCACCATGGCCGTCCATCCGAGCGCCGCCGAGGAACTCGTCACCATGTACCAGCCGACCTACCGGCTGAAGGACGGCGAGCGCGTCGCCTGACGGGACGGGCAGGGCCGCGATGACGACCATGGCTCCCGGCGATCTCGCCTCGCTCCATGCGCGGGGCACGGTGGTCGCCTATTTCGGCTATGGCTCGCTGGTCAACCGCGCCACGCACCGCACCGCCATCCTGCATGCGGTGCCTGCGCGGCTGAAGGGCTGGCGTCGGATCTGGCGGCCGCGGCCCGACATGCCGGGATTTCCCGCCGCCCTGCTCAGCGTCCGGCCGGAACCGCAAGCCGTCTGTGACGGGCTGATCGTCTTCGACCGGGCGGAGAACCTCGCCGCCGTCGATGCGCGTGAGGCGCGGTACCTTCGCGTGGCGCTCGACGTCGGCAGCCTGCAGACGGCGGCGCCGTTGCCGGACGCACTGCCGCTCTTCGTCTATGTCGCGCAGACCGACATCCCGCCGCATCCCGAGCCGCCGATGATCCTGCGGTCCTATCTCGACGCCGTGCTGCAGGGTTTCCTGGCCGAGCACGGCGAGGCGGGCGTGCACCGTTTCCTGGCCGAGACGGAGGGCTTCGAGACGCCGGTCCACGACGACCGGCATCGACCGATCTACCCGCGGGCCGTCGACCTCGCCGCGCATGAGGCCGCGCTCTTCGACACGCTGCTCGCCCGGGCGTTGCAGGCTGAGGCCCCGCGCGGTGCGGGCCGGCGCCCGATACGGGGGTAGAATCGCCCCCCTTGTTCCTGTATAGGACCGCATCCCGGCCATCCCGGGGGTGAAATCGCAAGATTTCAGCGAGCCATCATTGGGTGCTGTCATGTCGAAGAAGTGGTCACCGAACTCCTGGCGCAACCTGCCGATCAGCCAGGTCCCGTCCTATCCGGACCCGGCCGCGGTCGTGGCCGTGGAAAAGCAGCTCTCGACCTTCCCGCCGCTGGTTTTTGCAGGTGAGGCGCGCAAGCTGAAGAAGCAGCTGGCTGCCGTTGCCGAGGGCAAGGCGTTCCTGCTTCAGGGCGGCGACTGCGCCGAAAGCTTCGCCGAGCACGGCGCCGACAACATCCGCGACTTCTTCCGCGTCTTCCTGCAGATGTCGGTGGTGCTGACCTTCGCCGGCTCCCAGCCGGTGGTGAAGGTCGGGCGCATCGCCGGCCAGTTCGCCAAGCCGCGCTCGTCCGACTTCGAGACCAAGGACGGCACGACACTGCCGAGCTACCGCGGCGACATCATCAACGGCATCGAGTTCGAGGAGAAGGCGCGGCTGCCCGATCCCGCGCGCCAGGAGATGGCCTACCGCCAGTCGGCGGCGACCCTCAACCTGCTGCGGGCCTTCGCGCAGGGTGGCTACGCCTCGCTGGAGAACGTGCACAAGTGGATGCTGGGCTTCGTCTCCGACAGCCCGCAGGCCGAGCGCTACGAGGCGCTCGCCAACCGCATCACCGAGACGATGGACTTCATGCGCGCCGTCGGCATCACCTCGGAGACGCATTACGCGCTGCGCGAGACGGATTTCTACACCAGCCACGAGGCGCTGCTGCTCGGCTACGAGGAAGCGCTGACGCGCGTCGATTCGACCTCCGGCGACTGGTACGCGACGTCCGGCCACATGATCTGGATCGGCGACCGCACCCGCCAGCCCGACCATGCGCATATCGAGTACTGCCGCGGCATCAAGAATCCGCTCGGTCTGAAATGCGGTCCGTCGCTGACGGCCGACGGCCTGCTCAACCTGATCGACCTGCTCAATCCCGAGAACGAGCCCGGCCGGCTGACGCTGATCGCCCGCTTCGGGGCCGAGAAAGTCGGCGACCACCTGCCGGCGCTGGTGCGGGCCGTGCAGAAGGAGGGGCGCAAGGTCGTCTGGTCCTGCGATCCGATGCACGGCAACACGATCACGGCCGCCGGCTACAAGACGCGGCCGTTCGACCGGATCCTCAAGGAGGTGCGCAGCTTCTTCGAGATCCATCGCGCCGAGGGCACGCATCCGGGCGGCATCCACATCGAGATGACCGGCAAGAACGTGACCGAATGCACCGGCGGCGCCCGCGCCATCCGCGACGACGAGCTGCAGGACCGCTACCACACGCATTGCGACCCGCGCCTCAATGCCGACCAGGCCATCGAACTGGCCTTCCTGGTCAGCGAGCTTCTGAAGAACAGCAACGCCGGCGGCGCGCAGAAGCAGGTCGTCAACGGCTGATCCGCCGTTCCCCCGAACGCATCGACGAACGCCAAAGGGCCCGGCCTTCCCAGTGAAGGTCCGGGCCTTTCCTTTTCTACGGGTCCGCCAGCGCGACGGGTGAAGCTGCGCGGCACCGGCAAAATCGCAGCCGGCGGGGCCGATGACTCTAATCCCGTTCTTTCGGTTAACCCTCCGTTTGCCCTGGATTCGTCCGATTTCCGCAAACGTCATTTTCCGAAATCCGCCATTAAGCACCGGGGTGCCATTGTCCCGCGATCGAAGAACAGACACTGGATCGGGGAGCATCACGACCTTGTGGACGGAGCCTCGCCTCAAAGCGGAGTTTGCCTGGCTATGGGCCGGGTATCTGCTTGCGGCGTCCGTGTCCCTGTGGCTCTCGGGCGGCGCCGATGCTCCGATTGCCATATGGCTGGCCAGTCCCCTCGTGGTGGTGCAGTTCGCGCGAATGGACGCGCGGGGCGCAACGCCCTTCGTCATCGTCCTGACCGCTGCACTTCTCCCGCTTCTCGTCTCGGGCATGCCGCCACTGGCGGCGGTGTCTCTCTCCCTGATTCTGGCCGCCCAGGTGTCGGTCACCGTCTGGGTCGCGCGCGTGTGGCTCGAGGCCGGCGTCCCGGAGGTGCGCTCGCCCGAAAAGCAGCTTCAGTACTTCGCGATCGTCGCACTCGCGATGCCGCTCCTGTTCGGGCTGGTCGCAGGACCGCTGGTCGCGCCGCTGGCCGGCTGGAATACCATCGTCACGATTCATGACTTCATCGCAGGCCATTTGCTCGGCGCGGCCATCATGATGCCGCTGGCGATTTGCGGTGGCTCCCTGCTGACGAACCTCGTCGCCAACCGGTCCGACCGGACGGCGTTCGCGCAGGCAGCGATCGGCCTGGCCGTCGCGACGGGCGTCGCCACGCTGACGCTCAATCATCCGCTGGCCCTCATCGGGCTCAGCCTGCTGGTCGTCGCCTTCGTGCGACCGCTGGAGGAAACGGCGTTCATCAGCTCGATCTGCGGGATGATCGCCGTCGTGATCGCCTCTCTCGGACTGGTTCCGGGCTTCGAGACGATGGGCGCACCCTTTCCCCCGCGTCTTCAGGCTTCGCTGTCCCTCGCGCTGGTGGTGCCCGCCTTCTTCGCCATCGTCCGGGCGCGCGGCCTCGTCGACCGTCGCGCCAAGGAAGAAAGCGACGCCGTGTTCCGCCGCTCGATGGAGGATTCGGCGATCGGCATGGCGATCCTCGACGTCTGCGGCCGCATCCAGAAGACCAACGGCGCGCTGGCCTCCATGCTCGGCTACTCGATCGACGAACTCGAAGGAATGGTCCTGGCCGATCTCGTCCACGAGGATGAACGCGCCAGCGCCCTCGATCAGGGCCGGCAGGCGATCCGGGATCGACGGACGTCGGCGCGCGTCGAGAAGCGCTACCTCCGCAAGGATGGGACCCAGGTGTGGGGGCAGGGCTCGATCTCCGCCGTGTTCAATGCCGAGACCGATCGGGCGACCCATCTCATCTGCCATATCGAGAACGTCGACGAGCGGCGCCGCACGATGGAGGCGATCGCCGAAGCAGAGAACCGCTGGAACTTTGCGCTGTCGAGCGCGCGGCAGGGCGTCTGGGATCTCGATCTGCGCAAGAACAGGGTCTACCATTCGGCCATCTGGAAGGAGATGCTCGGCTATGGCGAGTCCGAGCTGGCCGATGCCCCCGGCCTCTGGCTGCAGCTGATCCATCCCGACGATCTCGACATCGCGATCGGGATGGATCGTGCCAACCGGCAAGGTTCGAATGCCTTCTTCGAGGCGGAGTTCCGGATGCGTCACAAGGACGGGCACTGGATCTGGGTGCTCGACCGGGGCCGCATTCTCGAGCGCGGCCCGGGCGGGTCGATCATCCGCGCGATCGGCACGCACACCGACATCACCCGCCAGAAGGAGGCGCAGGAGCGCCTGGCGGAAACCGCGCGGGCGCTGCGGGCCGAGAAGGACCGCCTGCGCGTCATGTTGCGGTCGATCGGCGACGCCGTCATCTGCACCGACGCCGAGGGGCGCGTCGCCTTCATGAATCCGGTTGCCGAGAGCCTGACCGGGCATCGGCTGGAGACGGCCATCGGCGTTCCTCTCGCCGACATCCATTCGCCGCTCGACGAGGACACCCGCGAGCCGATCGCCGCCGTCGTCCGCGACGCGGGCGCGGAGGGCGATGCCGTGCAGCACCGGGCGATGCTGGTGCGTCCCGACGCGACGCGCAGCTTCATCCGGCAGGTCGCCTCGCCGATCCTCTCGTCCGACGGAGAGTACGAAGGCACCGTCATCGTCTTCCAGGACATGTCGGACGCGCGCGCCGTGCAGCGCCAGCTCGCGCATGCGGCCAGCCATGATTCCCTGACCGGGGTGGCGAACCGCAGCCGCTTCATGGATGCGCTCGAAGACCTGACCGAGGGCCGCGACAGCGTCTTCGGCGAAGAAAACCACATGCTCTTCATCGACCTCGACCGCTTCAAACTGGTCAACGACACGGCGGGCCACGTCGCCGGCGACGCGCTGCTGAAGCGGATCGCGTCGACCATGCAGGACTGCATCCGCTCGAGCGACATCCTCGCGCGCCTCGGAGGCGACGAGTTCGCCGTCATCCTGCGCGGCTGCCGGTCCATGGAAGCGGAAGCCATCGCCAGGCTGCTGGTCCAGGCGATCGGGCGCCTCGCCTTCGAGTGGGACGGCAGGGAACACCGCGTCGGCGCCTCGATCGGCATCGCCGCCATCGCCGCAGGCCGAGACCCGGCCGACATCGTCGCCGATGCCGACAAGGGCTGCTATGCCGCCAAGGCGCAGGGGCGCGGCACGGTGTGCATTCATCCCCGCGCGAACGAGCCGCTGCAGCTCAGCGCCTGATGCCGCTGCAAACCGCTGCGTCTTGAACGGCAGCCTCAATGTCGTTCTCTATTGCTGAACGCTCAGTCTCGGCTCCGCACCCTGCACAAGCGATTCAGGCCGCCTTACATTGCGGTCAAGGAGATCGCCGATGACAACGCTTCCCTCGCTCTTCATCTCGCATGGCGGACCCAACATCGTCCTCGACGACATGCCCGCGCGGCATTTCCTCGAGGGGCTTTCCGGGCTGGTCGAGCGCCCGAAGGCCATCGTCATCATGTCCGCGCATTTCGAGACCCACGGCGTCACCGTGGTGACGGACCCGAAGCCGGCCATGATCTACGATTTCGGCGGCTTCGACCCGCAGCTCTACCGCATGGTCTATCCCGCGCCCGGCGAGCCGGAACTGGCCGAGCGGGTTGTCGGGCTGCTCGACGCGGCCGGCCTTTCGCCGGCGCGGCTCGGCCGGCGCGGCTACGACCACGGCACCTGGACGCCGCTGAAGCTCGCCTTCCCGCGCGGCGACATCCCGGTCGTGCAGGTCTCGATCGACCCGAACCGCGACGCGCGCTGGCACCATGCGGTGGGTCGTGCGCTGGCGCCGCTGCGCGAGGAGGGCAACCTGCTGATCGGCTCGGGCCACATCACGCACAATCTGCGCGCGGTGATCACCGTCATGCGGTCCGGGGCGACGATGCCGCCGGAACTCGGTGCCCGGTTCGACGCCTTCGTCGCCTGGTTTGCGCAGAAGATGGCGGCAGGTGACGTCGAGGCGCTGCTCGACTGGCGCCGTCAGGCACCTTTCGTGGCCGACAACCATCCGACGGACGATCATCTGATGCCGATCTTCTTTGCGCTCGGCGCGGCGGGCGAGGGGGCGAGGGCGGAGCGCGTGCATGCCTCGCGGGAACTCGGCTTCTTCGCCTACGATTCCTATCTCTTCCACTGAGGCCGGTTTCGCGGGCGTAACCGAGGCAGCCGCGGGTGCCTTCTTTCGCGGCGGGCGGAAGGTCCTATATAGGGCGCGCACAAAGGACCTCCCGCATGACCGACAGACCCGACATCGACCTTAAGCTGCGCGCCGGCCTGCCGGACGACCTGCGCTTTCTCGTGGAGAAGTATCCGCGCAGCGACTGGAGTTCGCACGACAACATCCAGGGCATGGCCGCCTTCTGGCTGCAGCGGCACGACATGTTCCGCGAGGTCGGCGCCATGCTGACGGACGGCATCACCGACTATCGCGAGGGCCGCAAGTCGGCGCCGGACTTCGCGCAATGGTTCGCGCCGCGGCTGAACTTCTTCCTCGGCAATCTCGACGGGCACCACAATGTCGAAGACCAGCACTATTTTCCGGTCTTTGCGAAGGCCGAGGCGCGGCTGAAGCGCGGTTTCGACATTCTCGACGGCGACCATCACCAGATCCACGACGCGCTCGGGCTGAATGCCGAGACGGCGAATGTCTTCCTGCGGGCGCTGCGCGAGAGCGAGGACCGGCAGCGCTTCGCCGCCGACGCCTATGCCGAGGCGAACCAGTCGCTGGTCGCCATGCTCGCCCGGCATCTCGACGACGAGGAAGACCTGATCATCCCGCTGATTCTCGATCGCGGCGACGCCGCGCTCGAGCCCTAGGCGCCCCGTCGCGCGCGTCGCCGCACGAACAGCCTCGCCACCGCCAGCGCCACGACCGCGATCGCCAGCCCGGCGAGCAGGCGCTCGTGGCGTTCGAGCGCTGCGCCGAAGGCCGCCTCCGCGCCGAGGCCGAGGACGTAGCCGGCGGTCGTGAACAGGGCTGCCCAGATCGCGGCCGAGACCGCGTTGAGGACGAGGAAGCGGGCCGCCGGGATGGCGGATGCGCCGGCCGCGACGCCGCCGACGAGGCGAAGGCCGTAGACGTAGCGGTTGGCCAGCACGAAGAGGTTCGGGTGGCGGTCGATCCAGCCGAGCGCGCGGGTGAAGCCGGGCGTGCCGCGCAGCCGCGAAAGCCTCGGATGGCCAAGCAGGCGGCGGCCGGCGAAGAAGAACAGCGTGTCGCCGAGGAACGCGCCACAGAAGGCTGCACCATAAGCCTGCCAGGCGGGAAAGACCGCCTGGTGGGCGAAGAAGCCGCCGAGCAGCGCCGCCGTCTCGCCCTCCGCCACGCAGCCGAGGAACACCGCCAGCAGCCCGTACTGCTCGATCAGCCCGTGGACGAAATCGCTCATGACGTCGCGCCGGAGCGTCCCTCGGCGCGCCAGTCGCGCAGCTCGGCCGTGAGGATGGCGATTTCCTCGCGCAGCAGCGCGATCTCCTTGCGGCGGAGCTCGTCGACCTTCTCGTGCAGCGCCATGACCTCGATCTCGGCCTTCAGGTTCACCTCATAGTCGTGTGCGGCGTCGATGCGGTCGCGCTGCGCCTGCCGGTTCTGCGCCATCATGATGATCGGCGCCTGCAGCGCGGCCACCATCGACAGGATCAGGTTGAGAAAGATGAACGGGTAGGGGTCGAAGGACTCCCGGCCGAGCAGCACCGCGTTGGCCGAGGTCCAGGCGGCGAGGAAGACCACGAAGCCGATGATGAAGGACCATGAGCCGCCGACCCGGGCGATCGAATCGGCGATGCGGTCGCCGCGGCTCTGGCGGTCGGAGACGTCGGTGTTGACGTCGCGGGCGACGGTGCGGCCCTCGATCGCGCTCGCCAGCACCCGGTTCTCCGCCGACGACAGCGCCTCCTGGCGGCGCCCTAGCATCCGGTGCGCCAGATCGGCTATCGTCCTGTTCATGCGGGTCTCCTGCGGTCGCCGGCGGTGCTGTGCCGGCCGCCATAGAGCAGAGACGACCGCGGCGTTGCAAGCCGCAAGGCGGCGGTTCGGGGAGGATGGGATGACGCGTTTCGAGACCATCCGGGCGCGGGCGGCCGGCCGCAAGGGCGGCGAGGCCGTGCTGGCGACGCTGCTGCCGGCAGCGCCAGACAACGCCGCGCTCGCCGCGGTGCCCGACCACCGCATCCTCTCGGCGATGGCCGCGCGCGTCTTTTCGGCCGGCTTCGTCTGGCGCGTCATCGAGCAGAAATGGCCGGGCTTCGAGGAGGCTTTCCTCGGCTTCGAGCCGAAGCGGCTGCTGTTCCAGCCCGACGAATTCTGGGAAGGGCTGGCCAGCGACACCCGCATCGTGCGCAACCCGCAGAAGATCCGCTCGGTGCGCGACAACGCGGCCTTCGTCGACCGCGTCTCGGCCGAGCATGGCGGCTTCGGCCGCTTCCTCGCCACCTGGCCGAAGGACGACCAGGCCGGCCTCGTCGCCTTGCTTGCGAAGCAGGGCAGTCGACTGGGCGGCGCGACCGGCCAATACTTTCTCCGCTGGATCGGCTTCGATAGCTACGTGGTCTCGCCCGACATGGCCGCCGCGCTCCGCGACGCCGGGCTGGAGATCGCGGCGGCCCCGACCTCGAAGAAGGACCTCGCCGCCATCCAGGGGCAGCTCAACGCCTGGCGCGCCGAGACAGGTCTCCCCTACGTCCATCTCTCGCGCATCCTCGCCATGTCGATCGGCGAGAACCGGGCGGCGGAGGATCTCAGGGCCTATGCGGGGGAGTAGATACTCCGGCGGCTCGGTCCATCGGCTCGATATGCGCCAGCTCGTCCTTCAGCCGCTCCGCGGCTGTCTCCAGTTCCCAGGCCTGCTGGAAATTCATCCAGAACTGCGGCGTCGTGTCGAAGACGCGCGCCAGCCGCAGCGCCGTATCAGGCGTGAGACCGATTTCCTCCTTGACGATCCTTTCGATGCGCGTGCGCGGCAGCCGGAGATGCCGGGCGAGCTGGCCAGCGCTCATGCCGAGCGGCGTGAGATACTCTTCGCGCAGATATTCGCCGGGATGGATCGGACGGGAAAAGCGCAGCATGGCGTGGCCTCCTGGTCTGGGCATGACCAGTTCTCATCATGACCGTATCATGGTCTGATACGCTCGCTGGGCAATGCAGCGATTGCACTTCGCTTCCTCCTCTCCACCCGCCATTGCCGCCGCCCATGCCCCGCGCTAAACCGGCCGCATGACAACGCCCGACACGCTCCGCATCGCCGTCGCCCAGCTCAACCCCGTGATGGGCGATATTTCCGGCAATCTCGCCCGCGCTCGCGCGGCCCGCGCGGAAGCCGCGCGCCACGGCGCGGAGCTGGTGCTGTTCACCGAGCTCTTCATCTCCGGCTATCCGCCGGAGGACCTCGTGCTGCGCGCCTCCTTCGTGGAGGCCTGCGAGGCGGCGGTGGCCGATCTCGTCGCCGACACCGCCGATGGCGGGCCGGGGCTCGTCATCGGTACGCCGCTGCGCCGCGCCACCGGGCTGCACAATTCGGTCGTCGTGGCCGATGCCGGCCGGGCGCTGGCCGAGCGCTACAAGCTCGACCTGCCGAATTACGGCGAGTTCGACGAGAAGCGCGTCTTCCAGCCGGCGCCCGAGATCCAGGGCCCGGTCAATTTCCGCGGCGTGCGGCTCGGCATCCCCGTCTGCGAGGACATCTGGGGCGAACTCGGTATCTGCGAGACGCTGGCGGAGGCCGGTGCCGAGATCCTGCTCGTGCCCAACGGCTCGCCCTATTATCGCGGCAAGGTCGACGTGCGCCACCAGGTGGTCATCCGCCAGGTGATCGAGAGCGGGCTGCCGATCCTCTACGCCAACCAGCTCGGCGGCCAGGACGAGCTCGTCTTCGACGGCGCCTCCTTCGCCATCCAGGCCGACAAGTCGCTCGCCTTCCAGATGAGCCAGTTCGAGGAGGCCGTCTCCGTCTCCACCTGGAAGCGGGAGGCGGCCGGCTGGCGCTGCGCCCAGGGGCCGATGTCGCGCATTCCCGAGACCGAGGAGGCCGACTACCGCGCCTGCATGCTCGGCCTGCGCGACTACGTCAACAAGAACGGCTTCAGGGACGTCGTGCTCGGCCTGTCGGGCGGCATCGATTCGGCGCTCTGCGCGGCTCTCGCCGTCGATGCGCTGGGCGAGGAGCGGCTGCACGCCGTCATGATGCCCTATCGCTACACCTCGAAGGATTCGCTTGCCGACGCCGAGGCCTGCGCGCGGGCGCTCGGCTGCCGCTACGATGTCATCCCGATCGCCGAACCCGTCGAGGGCTTCATGTCTGCGCTCGGCCCGCTGTTCCAGGGCACCACGGCCGGCATCACCGAGGAGAACCTGCAGAGCCGCGCGCGCGGCACGCTTTTGATGGCGCTGTCCAACAAGTTCGGCTCGATGGTCGTCACCACCGGCAACAAGTCGGAAATGTCGGTCGGCTACGCCACGCTCTATGGCGACATGAATGGCGGCTTCAACCCGATCAAGGACCTCTACAAGATGCAGGTCTACAAGCTGTCGGCCTGGCGCAACACGACCGTCCCCCCCGGCGCGCTCGGCCCGTCGGGCGAGGTCATCCCGCAAAACATCATCGACAAGGCGCCCTCGGCGGAGCTGCGCGAGAACCAGACCGACCAGGATTCGCTGCCGCCCTATCCCGTCCTCGACGACATCCTGGAATGCCTCGTCGAAAACGAGATGTCGGTCGACGATATCGTCGCCCGCGGCCACGACGCCGCCACGGTCACCCGGATGGAACACCTTCTCTACGTCGCCGAATACAAGCGCCGCCAGGCGGCGCCCGGCGTCAAAATCACGCGGAAGAATTTCGGGCGGGACCGGCGGTATCCGATCACGAACAGGTATCGGGAGGGGGCGTAGGGGCGCAGGGGCAACCCCCTCCGCCTCGTCATCCTCGGGCGAAGCAGGCCGAAGGCCGTCGCGCAGACCCGAGGATCCATGCCTCGACGGTGGCGGAGGGCAGGGCGGTGCAGGCTGATCGCCGACGTCATGCACGGTGTTGCAAAGCCAGCCCTATGCCCGTCGCCACCGTCGAGGCATGGATCCCGGGTCTGCGCCTCCGCTTCGCTCCGGCTTCGCCCGGGATGACGAAGGTTAGGCGACGATCGCTTTGGCAACTCGCTCCGACTGTGTAAAAGTTCGGAGTGACTTGCATCGGCGGAGGGTAGCGGTGGCTCAAGAACTTGATCGTCCAATTGCAAGGAAGGAAGACGACCGACTAGGACGAGGCCTTTTCGTCCAGCAATTAACAGATGCGCTTATAGACAAAACAACCGGGAAATCTTCTGGCTTGGTCGTATCGCTTTTGGGCGCATGGGGAAGTGGCAAGTCAAGCATTCTAAACCTGCTTGAGTTGGAAATCACGTCACGGTACGCCCATGCAAAAGTGTTGCGCTTCGATCCATGGTTGATTGCCAATCGTGACAGCTTGATCAGGCAGTTCCTCTCTGACTTGGGGACCATTCTTACAAGAGATGCCGGTGCTGCTCACCGTGCGGCGAAAAAGGCGGGAAAACTCCTTTCAGAATATGACGACGTAATCAACGTCGGCATAGACGCAGTTGGGTTACTTTCGATTCCGTTTCTAACGGGCGGGCTAAAAGCTACAAAAAGTGCGCTCAAGAAAAAGGAGAAGACGCTTCATCAATTAAAGGCTGAGATAAATTCTGCAATTATGGAAATAAAACATCCGATTATTATTCTTATAGATGAAGTAGACAGGCTAGAGGACGGCGAAGTATTGGAGATTATGCGGCTTGTAAAGGCGGTTGCTGACTTCCCGAACGTTTCATACATGCTGGCCTACGATGTTGACCGAGTTGTGGAAGCCCTAGGTGCGAACGCACGCAGCGCGGAAGACCCTAATCACCGGGGTCGCGCATATCTCGAAAAAGTGGTTCAACACCAAGTGTTCCTACCGGCTTTGTTCGAAGCCGAACTTATCGAGTTGTTTCGGACGGAGCTGAAGGTAATCGTCGGTGATGTGGAATTCCCTGATTCGCGATATTCAGACAATCGCTATTCAGAGGTCGAGAATGCGATATTTCCGAGTCTCATCCGAACTCCACGTGACCTGAAAAGATGCATCGGCATTTTCCGCGCACTCTTTCTGATGGTCGGAGGCGAAGTCAGTTGGATGGACTTGCTTGGTTACGCGGCTTTGCTGACGAAAGCGCCCAGCCTCACGGAACGGATCAAGAGTGATCCAATATTCTTCTCGTCAGATTTTGGTCGTGGCGGTGCGTCATATCTGCGGTACGGCGTCAATGCTCCCAAGCCCGCAGAACAGCTATCGGACGTTTTGGGGCACGACTACACGCGAAAGCGCCCAGAAGCGAAGCTGGTACAGGTTCTCTTCCCGCGATTTGGAGAGACGGAGCGTAAAGATGAAGACCATACAAGGATCGAGCACTTCCGTGCTCTCAGCTTCCTAATTCGGCAGGGAACACCGCCCGGGGCGCTGCCTCTGCGCGGAGTGCGTGATGCATTCCAGTTATGTCACCAAGAACTGGTTGCATACTTTGACGAGTCCGTGCGGGCAGGCCACTTCGATGACTTGAACTACATATTGTCGTATCACTACGGCAACTTCGCTGATCGCGACCATGTAAAATTCTGGATGGCAATGGCCGATTGGTGCCGCAAGCCGGATCACACAATCCCCGTGTCACACGATCCCCGCATCGGCTACCTGGAGTTAGTCGAAAGTTCGTTTCGAATGGCTCTCTATAGTTGCCCGAACCTAGCCCGTCTTATTCATGACGGCGTGTTCGCAAGGCTGGCGGATGTAGCATAAGCGGTTGATTTGGCGTAGGATTCGTTGCTTAGGCCAATCCTGCCGACAACATCGCGCGAGCCACACC
>NZ_JAOAOQ010000100.1 GCF_030398385.1 Aquibium sp. ELW1220
TCTTCCGATATCTCGGCGATCGCCTCGGCATACCCGCCCACCAGCCGATACCGCGACTCCCCGATCTCGTCAGGCAAGCCGCTCAAGCCTGATCGCCCGGAAATCTGCCCCGGTTACGCAGATAGTCAACGAACACATTGATTTTGCGAAGAAAAAGGAACTGATGCGCATTTCTGCGAAGGGCGATGATGCGCGCTCATGCGGGAAATCGACGAGCCATGCGAATCAGAGCGCGGGTTCCAGGCTCGGCTCGCCGTTGATAAAGTTGGGGGGAAAGAGATGGATTCTTAATGGCGCAGAAAACCACCCTTAACGCGAAGAACCTGGAGGCGCTCGGGGCCGATCGCCTGGCGCAGCTACTGATCGACATTTGCACCGGGAATGCAGCGGCCAAACGCAAGCTGCGGCTCGCGCTGGCGGCTGCGCAAAGCCCCAGGGAAGCCGCGCGGGAAATCACCAAGCGATTGACCAGCATTGCCCGCGCCAGAGGCTTCATCAACTGGAAGAACCGCAAGAAGCTGGTCGACGATCTCGAGACCCAGCGGCGCGCCATCGTCGAGCAAATCGCCCCGGCCGATCCGGGAGAGGCGTTGACGCTGATGTGGCGGTTCATGGGACTGGCGACGTCGGTGTTCGAACGCTGCGACGACAGCAGCGGAACCGTCATCGGCATCTTCCACCAAGGATGCAACGATTTTGGCGAGATCGCTCTGGCGGCACGGTCGCGCCCTGGGGCTTTGGCCGAAGAAATCCTTCAGGCGTTGCAGGACAACGGCTACGGCCAGTACGACGAATTGATCGCCATCATGTCGCCGGCACTGGGCGAGGATGGGCTGTCGAAACTGAAGGCGTTGGTGGAGGCGCTTGGACGTGCGCCGGTGCCAGTCCCGCCCAAGGACCAATGGACTGCTGTGGGCTGGAGCCTGAAGGGCCCAATCTATGAGCACGAGAAGCTGGAACTGGAGCGCCGGCGCACGGTCTCCATGGCGCTCAAGGACATCGCCGATGCGCAGGGCGACGTCGACGGCTTCATCAAACAATATGATGCCAAGACTCGCAAGGTGCCGAAGGTCGCCGCTGAGATTGCGCAGCGGCTTCTGGCGGCCGGCAGGGCAGGCGACGCGCTCGGCTTTCTCGAACGTGCTGAAGTGGACAGGGACCGCCCGATCCCTGCCGAGTGGCAGGATGCTCGCCTTGAGGTGCTGGAGGCGCTGGGGCGCGGTGAGGAGGCGCAGATCTTCCGCTGGGCATGCTTTGAGCGCGAGCTGTCGGTCGAGCACCTGCGCGCATTCTTGAAGCGGCTTCCCGATTTCGACGATATCGAAGCCGAGGAACGGGCGATGGACCATGCGATGACGTACCAGAGCCTGCTGGCGGCCCTTCAGTTCTTTCTCGCCTGGCCGGCGCTGCGGCGCGCCGCCGATCTTCTCATACAGCGCCATGGCGAACTCGACGGCGATCGCTACGAGTATCTTTCGCCCGCAGCCGAGGCCTTGTCGGAACGCCACCCCTTGGCCGCAACGCTGGCGCTGCGGGCGATGATCGACTTCACCCTGACCAATGCCAGGTCGAAGCGCTACGGCTATGCCGCGCAACATCTTGGCACCTGTTCCTACCTCGCCCGGAGCATCGAGGACTTTGGGACGTTCGAGACCCACGACGCTTATCTCGCCCGGCTGAAGGCCCAGCACGGACGCAAGTTTGGTTTCTGGTCGATGATCGACGCATGATTGCTATGCTACCAGACGCATCAAGCCGAGCTCGTGTGGAAGCATGGTGGCAGCAAGAGGGAGAGGTTCGCGGCGGTTTCTTGAGAATTCCTGCGCATGTCGGTTCGAGCACAGGCGCCGCGAAGTGGCGGAAATGTCGAAGCAAAACGCAGTCCGGCGAAATCGTTCATGATCTGTTCGATACGACTCATAACCTGAAGGTCGCAGGTTCAAATCCTGCCCCCGCAACCAAAATCCCGAACGATATCAAACACATGAACGCCGCCCTCCGGGGCGGCGTTTGCGTTTGAGCCATCCGTGGAAGCAC
>NZ_JAOAOQ010000101.1 GCF_030398385.1 Aquibium sp. ELW1220
TTGCGGACTGGGCTTCGTGGCAGCGGGGCTGGCTGGAAGCTGGCGCGCTGGAGGGGGCGCTTGGCTATTGGGAGGCGCATCTTCGGGGTGCGCCTCAGGTTCTGGATCTTCCTTTGGATCGCGATCGGGTGCCGGATCGTCGTCGTCGGTCCGGCCATGTGGCTGTTGGTCTGGATGCGGAGCTGCGTGCGTCCCTGGAGCGTGTTGCATTGGCGCATGGGACGACGCTTTACGCGGTGCTGCTTGCCGGGTTCGGTCTGGTCTTGAGTTTTCTGTCACGTCAGGACGAGGTGGTGATCGGCAGCCCGAGTGCTGGCCGGGTTCAGGCGGAGAGTGGCGGGCTGATCGGGTTCTTCGTGAACACGCTTGCGCTTCGGCTTTCGCCTGGGGCGGCAGTGGATCTGGGAAGCTATCTGTCGCAGACCGGACGCGTTGTGCGCGAGGGCCTGGAGCATGAAGCTGCCCCGTTCGAGCGGGTTGTCGAGCGGGTTGGTGTGGAACGGTCCCTGTCGCACAGCCCGGTGTTCCAGGCGATGTTTGCCTGGCAGAGCCAGGGTTTTGGCGAGCTTCGGCTTGGTGACCTTGCGCTTTCTGCTGTGTCTGTTGGTCTTGGGGAGGCGAAGTTCGATCTGAGCCTGTCGCTTGGTCCGCAGGCCGGCGGCGGCATCGATGGCGGGCTGGAATATGACGCGGATCTATTCGATGCAGTGACGGTGTCGCGGTGGATGGCGATCCTTGAGCGGGTTCTGAAGCAGTTTTCGGATTGCGGTGGGGAGGCCCCGCTGGCCTCGCTGTCGCTGACGCCGCCTTCGGATGTGGCGCTGCTTTCCGGGTTCAACGCGACGGAGCGTGACGTGCCGGGCGCCCTGCTGCCCGACCTGCTCTCGGATCGGGCCGCTGAGCGTGGGTCTGCTGCGGCTGTCGTGTTCGGGGATGCCTCCCTGAGCTACGCCGAGCTCGAGGCGCGCAGCAACGCCCTGGCGCGTGAGCTGATCGGACGCGGGGTTGGTCCCGACACCGTGGTGGCGATCGCGCTGCCGCGCAGCTTCGAGATGGTGGTGGCGCTCATCGCCGTGCTCAAGGCTGGCGGTGCATATCTGCCGCTCGATCCCGACTATCCCCGGGACCGCCTGCGCTTCATGCTGGCCGACAGCCGCGCCAATGTGCTGCTCGGCACAAGCGATGTGCTGGAACAACTCGGGCTGAGCGCGCGGGAGGGCACCGGGGTCGGAGCAGAGATCGTTCCCGACGACGCTGTCGGGATCGACGCGCCAACCTCAGCCCACCGGCCCTCCCAGATCCTCTGCCTTGATGATGCGAGCTTCGCGGCAACGCTCGACCGTCACAGCACCGACCGGGTCGCCGATGTCGAGCGCCACCAGCCGCTGCGCCCGGACCATCTCGCCTATGTCATCTACACCTCAGGCTCCACCGGACGGCCAAAGGGTGTGGGCAATACACAAGGCGGCGTTCTGAACAGATTGCTTTGCCTCGGGTTCGAAGAAGGTCGCGATCGTCTGAACCAATCGCTGCTGCAGGCTGTCATCCTGGCCAACAGCTTTGGCTTCATCGATTATCACAACGGACTTCTCCAAGGGCTGAGGCTTGGTCAACGCCTGATTCTGGTGGCAAGGCCGACGAGCCTTCTGGACGAGGCAGCGCCCGCAATTGCCGAATGCGACCGTGTGTCCATGACGCTGGTGCCAAGTCTTCTAAGCACTCTGGCAGCCATGCCCCGCTTCGAGACTGTCTTTCGGAATGCACGGGTTGTGCTGAGTGGGGAAGCGCCGCCCTTGGATCTGATCGGCAGGGTGCAGGTACAGGTTCCTGATGCGGAGTTCTGGAACTTCTATGGGATGTCGGAAGTGGCCGGCGACAGCCTCGTCGGTCGCCTCAAGCCTGAGGGAGACAATTTCGGCTCTCCGATCTGGAACACGCAGATCCACGTTCTCTCGGCGTCCTTGCAGCCTGTCCCTGTCGGGGTCTGGGGCGAGATGTACATTGCCGGAGCCGGTCTTGCTCGGGGCTATGTCGG
>NZ_JAOAOQ010000102.1 GCF_030398385.1 Aquibium sp. ELW1220
TTTCAGCCGATCCCGGTCGTGATTCATCCTTTGCGTGACGCTACCACCGATTGATTCTCTTGAAGGCCTGTCGCTCGCGGAACTCCGCGGGCTGGTTGCTGCGCTGATTGGCGAAGTGCGGAGCCTGCAGGGCCGGGTCGAGAGCCTCGAGATCGAGAACCGTGCTCTACGGACTGAGAACGAGGTGCTACGGGCTGAGAACCAGGCGCTGCGTGTCGAGAACCAGGCGCTGAAAGATGAGATCGCCCGGCTGAAGAACCTGCCGCCGCGTCCCCCGGTCAAATCGACCAAGCCGTCGGGCATGGAGAAGGCGACGCAGCCTCCATCTGGCAAGGGCAAGGGCAAGCGCCGCCGGCGCGGCGCCAAGCGCGACGGTGCTCAGGTGAACCGCGAGGTGACGGTTGCGGTGAGCGCTCCTGAGGGCTCACGCTTCAAGGGATACGAGACAATCCTGGTGCGGGATCTGGTGTTGTCAGCCGAGGTTGTTCGATATCGCCGCGAGTGCTGGGTCACACCGGGGGGCGAGAGGCTGGTAGCGCCGCTGCCGGCGGGGATAATCGGCGGCTGGGGCGCGCACCTGCGCCGGTTCATCCTAGCCTGCCATGTTCAGGGGCAGGTGACCACCGAGCGGTTGACGGCGTTGTTGAACGGGATCGGGGTCGAGATTTCGAAGCGCCAGGTGGTGCGGCTGATTTCGGAGGGCCTTGAGGCCTTCGTGGAGGAGGACCGTGACGCATTGCGCGCCGGACTTGCGACGGCGCCCTGGATCACTGTGGACGACACGTCGGCGCGCCACGCCCATCAGGACGGCTTCACCACCCAGATCGGCGATGACCGCTTCACCACCTTTCGCACCGGGCAATCGAAGTCACGTGAGGCGTTCCTGGACACCTTGCGTGCCGGGCACGGCGATTACGTCGTCAACGAAGAGGCGCTCGCCTACATGCGCGGTCGCGTGCTCGCAGGTTCGGTGATCGAGCTGCTGGCAGCTTCGCCACACAAGACATTTGCCGACAGCGCCGCCTGGCAGGCGCATCTGGTCGCACTCGGCCTCGACCAGCTCGCGGGTGAGCCCACCCCCGTCAGGATCGCCACAGAAGGCGCGCTGTGGGGAGCGATCCGCCACCATGGCTTTCTGACCCATGCCGTCGTCGTGTCTGATGGCGCCGGCCAGTTCCGTATCGGCGATCATGCGTTGTGCTGGGTTCACGCCGAGCGGCTTGTCCACAAACTGATGCCCATGACCCCGGATCAACGCCAGTCCGTCGACGTCATGCGCCAGTTGATCTGGTGGTTCTATCGCGACCTGAAGAGCTTCCGACGCGCTCCCTGTCCGCGCCGCGCGGCGGCCTTGCGTGCCCGCTTCGAGCGTCTGTTCAAACGACGAACCGGGTACGTCATGCTTGATCGCCTGCTTGCACGGCTGTACCGCCGCAAGCATGAACTCCTGCGCGTTCTCGATCGCCCCGAGATCCCGCTCCACACCAATGGCTCCGAAAACGACATCCGCGCCTTCGTCACCAAGCGAAAGATATCCGGCGGAACCGTCAGCGACGCTGGAAAGAAATCCCGCGACGTCATGCTCGGATTGATGAAGACCTGCATGAAGCTCGGCGTCTCGTTCTTCCGATATCTCGGCGATCGCCTCGGCATACCCGCCCACCAGCCGATACCGCGACTCCCCGATCTCGTCAGGCAAGCCGCTCAAGCCTGATCGCCCGGAAATCTGCCCCGGTTAC
>NZ_JAOAOQ010000103.1 GCF_030398385.1 Aquibium sp. ELW1220
CCAGCGCAACCCGAAGCGCGCCGGCATCCACAGTCCCCTCCAGCCGCAGACCCATCGGAATGTTGTACTGGCTGCTGCGCCCCCCCTCCAGCATCGAAAGCGACCAGAGCCGCTCCTGGCCCAGCGACAGGATGGCCGCACCCGTCGCCGCATCCACACCCGCGCCCGAAACAACAACACCCAGACGATCCGCCGACGCCCCCTCCAGCACCCGCGCAAGCGCACGCACCGTCGGATGCGCAAACACGGACCGCAGCGGCAGTTCCACGCCGCGCTCCGCACGGACCCGCGCCACAAGCCGCATGGCAAGCAGCGAGTGGCCCCCGAGCGCAAAGAAGCTGTCCGTCACCGATACGCGACCCGCTCCGGTCAGCTCGGCGAAGAGCCGGCAGAGAAGGGCCTCCTCCGGCGTCATGGGGGCTTCGTAGTGAGCGGTTCCCGTCATCTCCGGGGTCGGCAAGGCCCGGCGGTCCAGCTTGCCGCTCGGGCTGAGCGGCAGCGCCTCGAGCACAACGAAGCCGGCAGGCACCATGTAATCGGGCAGGCTTGCCGAGAGCCCCGTGCGCAAAGCCCCCGCATCGAGCGCGGCAGCACCCGCGGTACTGCCTGCGGCAGGCGTCACATACCCGACCAGCCGCGCCTCGCCTGCGATCTCGCGCAGCACGACAGCCGCCTGGCCGACGCCGTCGAGGCGCACCAGTGCCGCCTCGATCTCGCCCGGTTCGATGCGGAAGCCGCGCAGCTTGACCTGGTCGTCAGCCCGGCCGCCGAACTCCAGAACGCCGTCGGCGCGCCAGCGACCAAGATCCCCCGTCCGGTACATCCGCGATCCCGGCGCGCCGAACGGGCAGGCCACAAACCGCTCCGCCGTCAGGTCGGGCCGCCCGACATAGCCCCGAGCAAGACCGGCACCCGCAATGTACATCTCTCCCCAGACCCCAACAGGGACAGGCTGCAAGGACGCCGAGAGAACGTGGATCTGCGTGTTCCAGATCGGAGAGCCAATCGGAGGGACTGCGTTCGGCAACAAACCCTTGGTCCGCCAAGACGTCACCACATGACTTTCGGTGGGCCCGTAATGATTTAGGACAAGCCCCGCCATGCCCAGCAAGCTGTCGGTGCCCGCAGAGCAACGCAGTGTCTCGCCAGCCTGAATGATCTGTACGAAGCGCAGCGGTTTTGTCGCGATAGTAGCTTCTTCCGCCAGCATTTCGAGAACTGACTGTGGAGCGAAAATGGTCAGATCCGCAACACCAGGCAGATGTTGCGAAACCTGCAAGGCCAGCTGAGCCTCAGACGGAACACCAAAGAGCCGCGCACCGATAAGCAGAGTCGACCAAAGTTCCTGTACTCCCACATCAAAGCCGACAGGCGTCCGGTATACTGTATCTCCCTGTCCTGGATGATCACCCAAATGCCAGCTCATCAAATTGCAAAGAGCAACGTGTGGCATGCCCACGCCCTTTGGCCGACCGGTGGAGCCTGAGGTGTAGATGACATAGGCGAGATGGTCCGGGCGCAGCGGCTGGTGGCGCTCGACATCGGCGACCCGGTCGGTGCTGTGACGGTCGAGCGTTGCCGCGAAGCTCGCAT
>NZ_JAOAOQ010000104.1 GCF_030398385.1 Aquibium sp. ELW1220
GCACCGGGCGAAGCCTACCAGTTCGACTGGAGCCACGAGATCGTCCTGCTCGCCGGCGTGACGGTGACCGTGAAGGTCGCCCACGTCCGGCTCTGCCACAGCCGCATGATGTTCGTGCGGGCCTATCCGCGCGAGACGCAGGAGATGGTGTTCGACGCCCACGACCGGGCCTTCGCCTTCTTCGGCGGCGCCTGCACGCGCGGCATCTACGACAACATGAAGACGGCGGTGGAGACGGTCTTCGTCGGCAAGGACCGGCAGTACAACCGCCGCTTCCTGCAGATGTGCAGCCACTATCTGGTCCAGCCGGTGGCCTGCACGCCGGCCTCGGGCTGGGAGAAAGGGCAGGTCGAGAACCAGGTCGGCCTGGTGCGCGAGCGCTTCTTCACGCCGCGGCTGCGCTTCAGGAGCTACGAGGAGCTGAACGGCTGGCTGCTCGACAAGTGCGTGGCCTACGCCAAGGCCCACCGCCATGTCGACCAGCCGGAGCGCACCATCTGGGACGTGTTCGAGGAGGAGCGCGGCAGGCTGGTCGAGTATCGCGGTCCCTTCGACGGATTCCACACCGTTCCCGCCTCGGTCTCGAAGACCTGCACCGTGCGCTTCGACAACAACAAGTACTCGGTGCTCTCGACGGCGGTCGGCCGGCCCGTCGAGATCCAGGCCTATGCCGATCGCATCGTCGTGCGCCAGGATGGCACGATCGTGGGCGAGCATGCCCGCTCATTCGGCCGCAACCAGACGGTCTACGACCCCTGGCACTACGTCCCGGTGCTGGCGCGCAAGCCCGGCGCGCTGCGCAACGGTGCGCCGTTCCAGGGCTGGGAACTGCCATCGGCGATGGAGCGGGTCAGGCGCCGACTGAAGGCTGCCGACGACGGCGACCGGCAGATGGTGTCGATCCTGACGGCGGTGCTGTCGGATGGGCTCGATGCCGTCGAGACCGCCTGCCAGCAGGCGCTTGCCGAGAACGTCTGCTCGTCCGCCGTCATTCTCAACATCCTGGCCCGGCGCCGCGATCCGGCGCCGGCCGTCACCATCCTCACACCCGACGCACTGCGCTTGGCGATCGAGCCGCGGGCGGACTGCGCCCGCTACGACAGCCTCAGGAGGGCAAGCTGATGGAACGCACCCAGGTTCTGGACCTGATGGGAACGCTGAAGCTCTATGGCATGCGCAGCGCCTACGACGAGATCATGACCACTGCGATCAAGCGTCAGCACGAGCCGCCGAGGGTCGTCGGCGATCTGCTGTCGGCCGANTGCGATCAAGCGTCAGCACGAGCCGCCGAGGGTCGTCGGCGATCTGCTGTCGGCCGAGATCGCCGAGAAGCAGGCGCGCTCCATCAAGTACCAGCTCACCGTCGCCAAGCTGCCGCTGGCCAAGGACATCGACGACTTCGACTTCGCCGGCACGCCCGTCAACGAGACGCTCGTGCGCGACCTCGCCACCGGCGCCTTCGT
>NZ_JAOAOQ010000105.1 GCF_030398385.1 Aquibium sp. ELW1220
GTCAACCTCCAGCGCGTTCTACAAGTCCAGACCCACCCGCGGTGAAAGAGACGCCTCGACCGCCCGCGTACCATCGACCGGCGTCATCCGCGAAAGCGAACTCATGAATAAGACGGGCTAGGACAGTTGGCGGTATCGGAAGAGCTTCGACTGCCAAATCAAGTGATGGTCCAGGGTGCGATTGTCCACAAGCCCTTGCCCCATTGAGGCACCTGCGCTGACACCAAAGCGCGTCCCACTGAAATCACCTTTGACTTTTGGAACACAGTGCGCTGATCTGTCTTAGAGGCCATTGGGACAGGGGACTGATACCAACGGCTCTTCCCGCAGACTCTCCGCAATTCCGCCCGCCTCCGTTTCGTGATTCCCTGTCGCGAAAGGAGATTCGCCATGGGATCAGCGGTGAAGATGCGGACGGACTACACGGCCAACGATTTGCGGCGGGCGGCGACGCGGACGAAAGATGTGCGGCAGAGCCGGCGGCTCCTGTCGCTGGCGGCGGTGTTGACCGGGATGAGCCGCGAGGAGGCCGCCCGGACCGGCGGGATGGATCGCCAGACGCTGCGCGATTGGGTGCATCGCTTCAACCAGTTCGGCCCCGACGGGCTGACCGACGGCCACCGCGCCGGCCGCAAGCAGCGGCTCTCGGCCGAGCAGAAGGCAGAGCTTGCGCGGATCGTGGAGCAAGGTCCCGACCTCGCGGTCGACGGCGTGGTGCGGTGGCGGCGCGTCGACTTGAAGCGCGTCATCGAGCAGCGCTTCGGGGTGGCCTATCACGAGCGCTATGTCGGCAAGCTCCTGGAGCAGTTGGGCTTCAGCCACGTCAGCGCGCGGCCGCGCCATCCGGCGCAGGATGGCGAGATCGTCGAGGCCTATAAAAAAACTTCGCGCGCACGCTGAGCGCCCACCTGGCCGACCTGCCGAAGGACAAGCCGGTCGAGATCTGGTTTCAGGACGAAGCCCGTATCGGCCAGAAGAACGGCGTGGTTCGGCAATGGGCGCGCCGCGGCACCCGGCCCCGCCAGCCCGCCGACCAGCGCTACACCTCGGCCTACCTGTTCGGCGCCATCTGTCCCGCGCGGGGAACGGGGGCGGCGCTGGCCATGCCCTACGTCGACACCGAGGCCATGCAGGCGCACATCGACGAGATCAGCCGGCATGTCGCCAGGGGTGCGCATGCCGTGCTGATCATGGACCGCGCCGGCTGGCACACGACCGCCAGGCTGAAGGTGCCGAAGAACATCACGCCAATCTTCCTGCCCTCGCGGGCGCCGGAGCTGATACCAACGGCTCTTCCCGCAGACTCTCCGCAATTCCGCCCGCCTCCGTTTCGTGATTCCCTGTCGCGAAAGGAGATTCGCCATGGGATCAGCGGTGAAGATGCGGACGGACTACACG
>NZ_JAOAOQ010000106.1 GCF_030398385.1 Aquibium sp. ELW1220
CGCCAGGGCCGTTGTAGCAATCCGATCGCACTTCATGCCGAACCGCGTCAAGGCGGCTCGCTGGTGAGCGGGCGATCCTGTCAACTCGGAAAAACCGTGTGGCGCTGATCGCGCTTACGAAAGTCTCGTCACATTCACCCAACGCGGCATCGAGTCCCTTCAGGAGTTCCTGGCCGACGTGCGCACCTGGGCCGGCGGCATCCGTCAGTTCCTCATCGACGAGCAATGTGAGCCAGACGTCATCGAGGTCATCATGGCGAACGAGAAAAACGCCTGAAGGAAGGCGGCCCTCGGCGAAGGCTTACTGCGAATCCGAGGGACGGTTGCGTTCTTCCCGGCCCTGGGAGGGACAGCATGTGTGGGCTGTGGCATTTGAGATGGCCTGTTCCGACTGCAATGTACCGCATTTCGTAACAGAATGCGGAGGAGCGTCCTGAACGAGATCAGGCCACGGTGCCGATCGGTGGCCGCTGCCACTTCAGTCGAGACATCGCAGCCATACATTCGCGCATGCGCCGGTACGGGTGTTCTCGAGTGCAATTCGCCCACCGGCTCTTTCAACGATCTGCTTGACTATGAAGAGGCCAAGGCCGGAACCGTCTCCCCGAGGAGAAAACTCCGGTTCGAAGACACGATCGATGAATTCCTCCGGAATTCCACAACCCGTGTCCGAAATCGCCACATGCGCGGTTCCCTCGAGGCTACTCAGTCGTACCGTGATCTTACGGACATCACGCTTGGCTTCGACGATCGCTTTTCGCGCATTCTCGATGAGATTGATGACGATCGTTTGTGCTTCATCATCGGAAACTCCGACGCAATCGTCTACATTTCCCTCGATGGCGATCCGAACATTGTCGATCCTGAGCATCGGCATCGTTATAGAAACGGCATTCTCGACATTGCGGCTCAGGCTGCTCCGGTCGTTAAACTCGCGCGAGCGATAGGACTTCACGGAATTCGACAATGACGCAATTCTGGAGATGGCAACCTCGATCCGCTTGATCTTGGTCGCGATGTCGTCCTTCAGAAGGTCTCGTTTCTCAAGTAGATTTCTGAGATTGGAGGCAGCGAGTGTGATCGTCTGCGCCGGCGTACCAATCTCGTGAGCAAAGCCCGCTGCCATCTGCCCCAGCTGAAAATAGCGCTGCGTGCGTGATTTTGCCCAAAGCTCGTGCATGTTTGCAACGTGCAGCCGGCGCTGCCTGCGGCGCCACTCGTTGACGGCAGAGACCATTGCGGCGATTTGGAGCAACAGGGCCAGCATTACCCCTCATGAATCCCCTCATTTCACGAACGACTCACTTTTGCCGCTAGCGCTCGGGAAACCGCTTGTCGACGAATCGGTCGAAGGGATGGCGGAGCGATGCGGGCGAGTGCGCAACGAGC
>NZ_JAOAOQ010000107.1 GCF_030398385.1 Aquibium sp. ELW1220
CCCGCACGAACATCATGCGGCTGTGGCAGAGCCGGACGTGGGCGACCTTCACGGTCACCGTCACGCCGGCGAGCAGGACGATCTCGTGGCTCCAGTCGAACTGGTAGGCTTCGCCCGGTGCCAAGAACAGCGGCACGTAGGCCTCGGCCGTCGCCGATCCTCTCGTCTTCGCCCAGCTCTTCGCATAGCGGCACACGGCGTCGTAGCCGCCCTCATAGCCGAGCGCGCGCAGTTCCTCGTAAATCCGGATCAGCGTCAGTTGCTCGCGCGCCGCCTTGCCGAGATTGCCGTTGAGGAACCCGTCGAGCTGGTCCTTCCACGGGCCGATCTTCGGCTTCGGTTGTCGCTCCCGCTCAGAGGAGAACGAGGTCTCGTCGGACCTGAGAATCTTGCGGACCGTGTTGCGCGACATGTGCAGCTCGCGGCAGATCCGCTTGAGCGACCACCCCTGCACATGAAAGGCACGCCGAACCCGGGCAATCGTGTCCACTGTCTTCATCCCCTCTCCACCCGCTCGCCAAAACGAACGGATGGTCGCAGATCGACTTCATGAGGGGGGTCAAAATTGGACGCCGATCCTCCCGTCTAGGGGGTCAAAATTGCATGCCGATTCACAACCGCAGTTCCGGCGGCGACCAGCATCATGTCTGGATGCTGCGCGAGCAGCGGCTGAAGGGACGCGGCCGACGTGGATGTCCTGCAACAGATCGATGAAGCGTCGCTTACTGGCGTCCATGGTCGCTCTCCGACGCGTCTAGGGAGTACAGCGTGTGGCGCAATACAGTGCGATCCTCCGGCCGACTGAGATAGTGATCGAGCCAGCGGCGCAGCCCCGACACGAACTGCTCCCCCTTGCCAGAATCTGCGAGCGCTAGCACGGCAGCGCCGAGCGTATATTTGACCTGGTTGCGCGTGCGACGGTTGGACTGGTCGAGCGCCCGACGCAAACGTGCCGTCTTCGCACGTGCGTCTCGCTCCCGCAGCCGTGCCAGTCGAAGCTTCTCTTCGATAGTGCCGGCCATTATTCCCCTCCAGTAACTGGCGCCTCCGGGAATATGTTTTGGCCGGATTTACGCCGGCGCAAGGCCCGGCACAACATCAAGACATGAAGGAAGAAATCGCAAACGACAGGCTCGCCTATACATCGCTGACGCGACGTTGCTCGGAAAAAGATCCAGGCGGCCCCCGATCCGGCCGCGGGAGGTGACCGATGGCCGACTTCTTCCGTATCCAGCTAGGGATCGTTTGTAAGCGCGATCAGCGCCACACGGTTTTTCCGAGTTGACAGGATCGCCCGCTCACCAGCGAGCCGCCTTGACGCGGTTCGGCATGAAGTGCGATCGGATTGCTACAACGGCCCTGGCGATG
>NZ_JAOAOQ010000108.1 GCF_030398385.1 Aquibium sp. ELW1220
CGCAACAAAATTGTGGCGCTGGACACCTGCCGCTTTCGAAGCAGCGCACCCGCCTCCCGCGCGCTCCTCGACAACTCCTCCTCCGAGCCCAGTCGCGCGACCAGCTCGTCCCAATTCATGGGGTGCAGCGAATCACTCATGCGCCAAACGAATCACGCGGCGAATTCACCGTCAATGCTATGTTAGCGCGTATGGGGCTTGTCCCGAGGATCTGTTGACTCTGGAACTCTGGGCATATCCGGTATTCCGGCGTTACGGGCAGACCCTGCGGAGCCTCCAAACGGGGGTAGATCCTCGGGACAAGCCCACTGCTGTCCGGTTTAGAAAGCTGGACAAGGCGCATGACATTGATTCTACTCGGTTTCAGACGTTTCGCGGCGTTTGGACACGAGCAGGGAGCAATGTCATGCGGCACGACAATAGCGTATTCCACAGCCTTCAGAAGCACATTCCTTGGTCCGTGTTCGACGGTCTGGTGGAAAGGCATCGAACCGACAGGCGGGTTCGGCGGCTGGACACGAAGAGCCAGCTTCTGGCGCTGCTGTTTGGCCAGTTGGCCGGCGCGGTCAGCCTGCGCGAGATCGAGGCGGGCCTGGCGAGCCACGCCAGCCGGCTCTATCATCTGGGAGCCAGCCCCGCCGCGCGCTCGACGCTGGCCGACGCCAATGCGAAGCGGTCGTGGCAGGTCTTCGCCGAGCTGTTCGCCCACATGGCCAGGACGGCCTGCCGCAACACGCGCCGCCATCTGGCCGACGCCGCCTGCCTGCTCGACGCCACGCGGATCGAACTCAGCGGCGCGAGCGCCGGCTGGGTGAGCGCGCAGAACGGCCGCCGCGCGGTGAAGCTGCACATCGCCTATGACCTGACCGGGCAGGCTCCGCTCAGCGCCGACATCACCGACCAGAAGATCGCCGACGTCACACCCGCCAAAGCGCTTCCGATCACCCCGGGAATGACCTATATCTTTGATCTCGCTTACTATGACTTCGGCTGGTGGGCGCGGCTCGACGCACAGGGCTGCCGCTTCGTCACCCGCTTGAAGGACCACACCACGCTCGAGCCCAGGCAGGAACTCGCCCTGCCCGAAGGTTCCGACGTGCTGTCCGACCGCATCGGTTTCCTGCCGCAGCGGATGGCCGCATCGCGGCGCAATCCGTTCGCCGACCCGGTGCGCGAACTGACCGTGCGCATCTCGACCGGCAAGATCATCCGCCTCGT
>NZ_JAOAOQ010000109.1 GCF_030398385.1 Aquibium sp. ELW1220
CCTCCTCCGAGCCCAGTCGCGCGACCAGCTCGTCCCAATTCATGGCGTGCAGCGAATCATTCATGCGCCAAACGAATCACGCGGCGCAACTACCGTCAACGCTATGTTAGCGCGTATGGGGACAGGCCCAAGGATGACGGCGGGGCGGTCCGGCGCGGCTCCCCCCGGCAGGCTGGCGGTGTGGGGACCGGCGGCGGAGGGTTGATCAGGCGCGTCCGGCGAGCACCCTGCGCAGGCGGCCGGTGGCGAGGCCGACGTCCGGCTCCTTCTGGATCGCCGTCAGATGGCGCAGGCGGAAGGTTCCGTCGGGCTTCAATCTGCCTTCGCCGAGGAAGGCGCGGGCCTCCTCGCGCAGGCCTTCGAGGACGCCCGGCCCGGCGATGGTGGCGTCGTTGCGATGCTCGTCGATGCGGGCGATGAGTTCCGGCACGCCCTTCATCCAGGCGAAACGCGGCTCGCCGATCAGCGCGAAGAGCTTCGTGTAGGGGCTGTCATAGGCCGGGTCGCCGCCGATCTCGGCATGCAGCAGCGCGCGGTGGAAGGCCTGGAGCGCGAGCGACAGTTCGGCGGCGCGGGCGGAGTGGTCGTCGGTCATGGCGATGTCCGTTGCGAAGGGTGTGGTCGAGATGGGTGGCGCATATCGGGCTTCGTCCGGCGCGCCGAGGGTCGCGTGCCGGCGATGACGGACCATAGCAGCAGTTGCGGCCCCGTCCCCTTGCGGCCTTGTCGCGGGGAGGATGTCGTGGCGGGCCGCCGCGCGGTGCCCCTGGCCTTCGATGCCCAGCATGGAAACGCTCGCGTGCAGCAGAGTGACGGATGAAGGCGCTCCTCCAGACACAGGTTCGGCCCCGGCCTCCAAGTGTGATGTGGTTCCGGGCCGCGCAGCGTAACCCGGAATCCAGGACGGTGCACCCTTCCATCGTCATCGCGGGCGAAGACGGAGCGGAGGCCCGGGATCCGTGCCGCGGCCGATGTCGAGAGGCGGGACGACGGAGAAAGGCGGCGGCGTCGGGGGCTTCTTGCGCCGTCGCGCTTGCCGGCATACGCCGACGCATGGATCCCGGATACGTCGTCCTTCGCTGCGCTCGGACGCCGTTCCAGGATGACGAAGGTGAGGGCTGGAGAAGGGTGCAGCCGCCTCGACGGTCCTCAGCCTGAAGCGCGGAAAGGAGCTTGTCGAAG
>NZ_JAOAOQ010000011.1 GCF_030398385.1 Aquibium sp. ELW1220
GTGGCTCGCGCGATGTTGTCGGCAGGATTGGCCTAAGCAACCGAATCCTACGCCAAATCAACCGCTTATGCTACATCCGCCAGCCTTGCGAAAACGCCGTCATGAATAAGACGGGCTAGCGATATGTTGTCAGCCGCATTAAATGTCGGTGGAGCCGTCGTTTACATTCGTCTGGACGACGACCTTGCCTGGAGGCGACAGTGATGTCCTTGGCCATGAATCGTTCCGTGGATGATGCAGAGACCGAGTTCCTGGAGAGTATGCGCCCATACTACGAAGGCCTTGGATACCATTTCAAGGTGCACCCGCTCCGGACAGAGGTTCCCGGCTTCCTTGCTTCCCATCTTCCGGACGCGGTGGCATCCAAGGAGGACGGCGGCATCGTGGTCAAGCTGGTTTCGCTACTGCCGCGGACCCTCCAGCCGTCGGTCGTCGAGCTTCGCAACCTGATCAAGGAGCGTCCCGAATGGCAGCTGACCGTCGCTCACATGGGCGGGGATCCATCCGGCAAACATGAAATGCCCGTGGTGGGAAAGGATCCCATACTGCTCAGGGCCGATGAAGCGGAGCAGCTGGCTGCGGATGGTCATGTGGCTGCGGCCTTCGTATTGGGCTGGAGCTTGCTGGAAGCTACTCTCAACAGTCTCCATCCTTCTGCCGACAAGCGTCCTCGAACGCCAGGCACCGTGGTGCAGACGCTGTCGATGAATGGCGATATCTCCTACGAGATGGAAAAAGTGCTGCGACCGTTGATCGATCTGCGGAACAGGGTCGTTCACGGCGATCTGGATGCAATGCCGAGCCTCGACGACGTGGATCAGGTGCTGACCGCTGTACGGACGGCGCTAACGGAGCCTGCCGTAGACGCTGCCAGCTAGACTCTCGGCGGAATATGCGCAATCAGCGGCAGCGCATCCGTGTGCGCAGCCATACGCACTCGTAGCACCTTCAACCGAGACTCCAGTTCAGCGCGCATGACCGCTCTTCCCGCCGATCGCATGGACCAGGTCCTCAAGCGCCACGATTACATCGAGGCGCAGCTGGCGGCCGGGCCGGATTCGGAGACCTATGTCCGACTCGCCTCGGAATATTCCGAGATCCAGGACCTCGTCGTCCAGATCAAGGCGCTACGTGCGGCCGAGCGGGAGCGGGACGGCATCCGGGCGATGCTCGCCGACAAGGCCACCGATGCCGAGATGCGGGCGCTGGCCGAGGCCGAACTCGACGAGGTGGAGGAGCGGATCGAGACCGTCGAGCAGGCGATCCAGCTGCTGCTGCTGCCCCGGGACGCGGCCGATGCCCGCAGCGCCATCCTCGAAATCCGCGCCGGCACCGGCGGCGACGAGGCGGCGATCTTCGCCGGCGACCTGTTTCGCATGTACGAGCGCTACGCCGCCGACCATGGCTGGAAGGTCGAACTCGTCTCGGCGAGCGAAGGTGACGCCGGCGGCTACAAGGAGATCATCGCCACCGTCTCGGGCAAGGGCGTGTTCTCGAAGCTGAAGTTCGAGTCGGGCGTCCACCGCGTACAGCGCGTGCCGGCGACGGAGGCAAGCGGGCGCATCCATACCTCTGCGGCCACCGTCGCGGTGCTGCCGGAGGCCGAGGAGATCGACGTCGAGATCCGCAACGAGGACATCAGAATCGACACGATGCGGGCCTCGGGCGCCGGCGGCCAGCACGTCAACACCACCGATTCGGCGGTGCGCATCACCCATTTGCCGACGGGCGTGGTGGTGGTGCAGGCGGAGAAGTCGCAGCACCAGAACCGGGCGCGGGCCATGCAGATCCTGCGCGCGCGCCTGTTCGACATGCAGCGCACCAAGGCGGCGGACGAGCGCTCGGAAGCGCGCAGGCTGCAGGTCGGCTCCGGCGACCGGTCCGAGCGCATCCGCACCTACAATTTTCCGCAGGGCCGGCTGACGGACCACCGCATCAATCTCACCCTCTACAAGCTCGACCGGGTGATGGAAGGCGACCTCGACGACGTCATCGACGCGCTGATTTCCGATCACCAGACGAAGCTCCTCGCCGAGATGGGCGAGAATGGCTGAGATACCCGCCGGGCCGGGCGAGCCGCTCGACGCCCTGCTGCGGCGACTGCGCGGAACGCTCGCCGCAGCCGGCATCGCGGACGCCGCGCTCGACGCGCGGCTGCTGCTCGAGCACGCGACGTCGACCGACCGGATGGACATGATCCGCGACCCCGGGCGCCTGGTCCCCGCGGAGGCGGTGCTGGCCGCGGAGACGATGGTGTCGCGGCGGCTGGCGGGCGAACCGGTCCATCGGATTCTCGGACAGCGCGGCTTCTACGGCCTGACGCTCCATCTGTCGCCGGACACGCTGGAGCCCAGGCCGGACACCGAGACGCTGGTCGACCTGGTGCTGCCGCGCCTGCGGGCGATCGCGGCCGAGCGCGGACGATGCCGTATCCTCGATCTCGGCACCGGGACCGGCGCCATTGCGCTGGCGCTGCTGTCGCAGATCCCGCAAGCCCGCGCGGTCGCCGCCGACATCGCAACGGGCGCGCTTGCCATGGCACGGCGGAATGCCGAGGCAAATGGTCACGCGGACCGCTTCGAAACGGTGCTGTCGGACTGGCTCGAGGATATTTCCGGCCGCTATGATGCAATCCTGTCGAACCCTCCCTACATAACGCGAAGCGAGTACGACGCGCTTGCACCAGAGGTGAAGGATCACGATCCGCCGCGGGCGCTGCTTGCCGGGTCCGATGGGCTTGAAGCCTACCGTGCGATCGCCGCAGCGGTGACGCTCAACCTGGAAGCAGGCGGTATCGTCGGGCTGGAGATCGGAGCCAGCCAGAAGGACGACGTCACAGAAGTCTTCGAAGCGGCGGGACTGGTCCTGATCGATGCGGCCAAGGATATCGGCGGCCGCGACCGGGCGCTGGTCTTCGGCCTTTGATCTTCAAAATTGTGCCATGCGAAAAAGTGCTTGGCATACGTTGCGATACCGGATAGCTTCCGGCCACCGGATGAGACGAAGCAGGCAGTGCTGATCGGTTCGGTTCCTTCAGGAAACAAGCTGCCGGCCGCGTGACCCACGCAAGTGCTTCGTATGGGGTTCCTCCGGCCCATGGTGAGAAACCAGGAACGTGATGGCTGGGCCGGCGGCCGAGGCATGCCGCGGTGCTCGTAATCGGAAGGCGCTTCAGAAGCCCTTGTCGGCTGTGGCGCCCGCTTATTTCAACATGATTGAATCGAAGAGTATCGGATGAGGCCACAACAGCAGAACAGGCGCATGCGCGGCAGAAACAACAATAATAATAACAGTAACAACAATGCCAATCGCAAGGGCCCCAATCCTCTTACCCGTAGCTACGAGAGCAACGGGCCCGACGTGAAGATCAGGGGCTCAGCCCAGCAGATCGCAGAAAAATACGCTACGCTCGCCCGCGACGCCCATAGCTCGGGGGATCGGGTCATGGCGGAGAACTACCTGCAGCACGCCGAGCACTACAACCGCATCATCATGGCGGCGCAGGGCCAGATGCCGGCTCCCGTGCCGCGCGACCAGCGCGACGAGTTCGACGACGAGGATGGCGACGAGTCGGGCGAGCAGCCCTTCAACCAGCCGCAGGAAGCGCGCCAGCCGGACGCACGCCAGAACGATGGCCGCCAGAACGAGAATCGCGACGGGCGCCAGCAGGATGGCCGCCAGAACGAGTCGCGCCAGAATGACGGCCGGCAGGGCGAGAACCGCGAAGGCCGCCAGCAGGACGGCCGCCAGCGGGAGAATCGTCGGGAAGACGGGCGTCGCGACGACGGGAACCGCCGAGAAGACGGGCGTCGCGAGGACGGTCGCCGCGACAGCGAGAATCAGCCGCGCGAGCATCGTCGCGACCAGCAGCCCCAGCCCGTCGTGGCGCGGGAGACGGCCGGCGCCGGTGAGACCCGGCCGCATGACGGCAGCGGTCCACAGCCCGTGATCGAAGGCATGCCGGCCGAGGTCGCGCTCGAGCAGGAAGCCATGGCCGGCCAGAAGGCAGCCGGTCGCCGCCGCGGTCGTCCGCCGCGCGCCGAGGGTGGAGACGACGTCGCTCCCGTCGCTTCGACGCCCGCTCCCGAACCGGCGGCTTCCGAAGCCGTCGCTGCGCCTGCACCGGCCGAAGCGCCAGCCGCAGCAGCAGCCGACGACGCAGCACCGCGCCGTCCCCGACGGCCCCGCCGTCCGCGCAGCCGCGACGAGGGCGAGCAGGGTACCGAGGATCCTGCCGACGAGACCGTCGCCGCGCAGTAGATAGCGCGACGCGACATCTTCTATCTGCGGAAACGCGCAGAGACCGCCGGGCACTTCCCCGGCATCCAAGGGGGCCGCGAGGCCCCCTTTCGTTTGTCGGCAGCTTGCGCCTTCCCGCGCGGCCGCTGTCGGGTGACGGGTGCAACCGAGGCGACGCTGCGCGCATGCCCGTGCCCGCTTCGGTCGGAACCTCGCAGGTCGGCCTTTGCCGCAGCTTGAAATTCCCACGAGATCGTTATACTCAATAACATTATTTCTCGGGAGGAGATCAGCATGCCGGTCATCGCCGCATCAGGAGTGCGGGCTGTTCGCATGGGCGAGCAATCCGTTATCTCGACCAAAGGGCCCTCCGGCGCGACCTATGTCGAGTCCGTGCGTCCCTTGGGCGACTATCCTCGTTCGATGATCGACTGGCTGCGACGCTGGGCGGTCGAGACTCCCGAACGGGTATTCCTCGCCGACCGCGGGGAGGACGGCGAATGGCGCAAGGTCACGTACGCGCAGGCGCTGGCGAAGGCGCGCTCGATCGCGCAGTACCTGCTCGACCGGAAACTCTCCGCCGAGAGACCGATCGTCATCCTCTCTGGCAACTCCGTCGAACACGGTCTGATCGCGCTCGGCGCGATGATGGCAGGCGTTCCCTTCGCGCCGGTCTCGCCGGCCTACTCGCTGGTCTCTAAGGACCATGCCAAGCTGCGACACATCTTTTCGCTGCTCACGCCAGGTCTCGTCTTCGCAGCCGACGGCAGGCCCTTCGAGGCTGCGCTCCGTTCGGTGATGCAGGACGACATCGGTCTGGTGGTGGCGCGCCATGCCGTCGGCGGTCTTGCGTCCGACAGTTTCGACACGATGGCCTCCACGGTCGCCACCGATGCGGTCGAAGCGGCCGATGCGGCAGTCGACCCCGACCAGCCGGCCAAGTTCCTTTTCACGTCGGGCTCCACCGGCATGCCGAAGGCCGTCATCAACACGCAGCGGATGATGACCTGCAATCAGCTGATGATCGTCTCGGCCATGGCGTTCCTCGCAGACGAGCCGCCGGTGATGGTCGACTGGCTGCCGTGGAACCACACGGCAGGCGGCAACCACAATTTCGGGATCGCGCTTTCCAATGGCGGCACGCTCTACATCGACGACGGCGCGCCGACGCCGGGGGGCATCGACAAGACGGTCCGAAACCTCACCGAGGTCGCGCCGACGCTCTATTTCAACGTTCCGAAGGGCTACGAGATGCTGACCGAGCATCTCGCCCGCAATGCGGCGCTGCGCGAGCGCTTCTTCAGCAAGCTCAAGCTCATGCAGTATGCCGGCGCGAGCCTCGCCAAGCACGTCTGGGACGCGCTGGAGAAGCACGCGATCGACACGACGGGCGAGAAGGTGATGATCATCACCGGCTATGGCTCGACAGAAACGGCGCCCTTCGCCTTCACCACGACCTGGCCGGTCAACCAGCCGGGCGAGGTGGGGCTGCCGGCCCCGGCGCTGAAGATCAAGCTCGTGTCGAACGCCGAGAAGCTGGAGATCCGGCTGAAAGGTCCGAGCATCACACCCGGCTACTGGCGCCAGCCCGACAAGACCGCCGAGTGCTTCGACGACGAGGGCTACTACATGATCGGCGACGCAGTGCGGTTCGTCGATCCCGCCGACGTGTCAAAAGGCTTCATGTTCGATGGCCGCGTGACCGAGGACTTCAAGCTGTCGACCGGCACTTGGGTGAACATGGCCGGCGTGCGCGGCTCGATCGTTTCCGGATTCGCGCCCTATGTGCGCGACGTGGTCCTGACCGGGCTCGACCGCAACCACATCGGCGCGCTGCTGTTCCTCGATATCGATGCCACGCTGCGGCTCGCGCCGGAAGTGCCCGTCGCCGACGAGAAGCATCTGGCGCATCATCCCGCGGTGCTCCTGCATTTCCAGGACAAGCTCGACGCGCTTGCGAAGAAATCGACCGGCAGTTCCAATCTCGTGGCGCGCGTCATCATCCTCGACACACCACCCTCCATCGACGCGCACGAGATCACCGACAAGGGTTCGATCAACCAGCGTGCCGTCATGCAGACGCGGGCGAAGCTGGTCGCGGATCTCTACACCGATCCGGCGCCGCTCCACGTGCTGGTGGCGAACCGGAAGGGCTGACGACCCGCGGCATCCCACCGGAAAAGGAGCCGGCCATGCTGGTCAACCGACGCGACGTGGAGATCGAGTGGGGCGACTGCGATGCCGCAGGCATCGTCTTCTATCCACGCTACTTCGCCATGTTCGATGCCTCGACGGCCTATCTCCTGGAAATGGCGACGGGGATGAAGAAGATCGCCTGGACGAAGGCCTACGGCATCGTCGGTACCCCGATGGTCGATACCGGCGCGAAGTTCATCCTGCCGTCCCGCTATGGCGACGTGATCACGATCGAGACGGCCGCCGGAGAGGTCCGGCGCTCGAGCTTCGACGTCAGGCACCGGGTGTTCAAGGGCGAGACGCTGGCGATCGAAGCGCACGAGACGCGGGTCTGGGCGGGCCGGGATCCCGAGAACCCCGACCGCATCAAGGGGTTTGCGATCCCGGACGCGGTCGTGGCGGCACTGAGGGGCGAATAGCTGCCTCCGTTCCTCTGTGGGAAGCAATGAAAGCCTTGATTGCCGACCAAACCTCCGTTTCATGGCCGACCAGCATGTGTCCGCCGTCGCCGTAGATGTTCAGGCGCGCGCCGGGGGCGGTCGACGCGATGTGGCGCGCTGCCGCTGCCGTCCCGTAGAGATCGTCTTCGGCGCTCAACGCCAGGACTGGACAGGTGATGTCTTGCAGCGGGTAGGGCGGCGGATCGCCTGCCGTGGCCATGTCCATCAGCAATCCCTGCTTCCGCCGGCTCACCGGCAGAATGTGGAAGAGCATGTCGCGGAGGCGGGCGCGTTCGGCGGACCCGGCGACATCCACCAGCGACGGGTCAGTCGCCAGGACCATGCGCGTCATGAAGGCGGGCGCGACCCTGATCGCGGCCCAGAACAGGGCGTCCGAGCCGAGCGCGGCTTCGATGAGCGGCCAGGCGGCTGGCGCGGCGTTGGTGCCGGGCGGTCGGTCGGGCGCATGGCTTGCCGGCACGACGAGGATCAGTGCACGGCAGCGGGCCGGGTGGCGGAGGGCGAACTGGATCGCCGACAGGGCACCCGCCGAGCCTCCCACCACGACGGTCGCGTCGATGCGCAGCGCATCCAGGAGGGCGGCGAAGGCGTCGGCCTGGCTTGCCGGCGTCGCATCGGCCGGCATCGCGCTGCGAAGATAGCCGAAGCGTGACGGGGCGATGACGCGGAAGCCGTCGTCCAGCAGCGGTGCGGCGAAGGCAAGGCCCTGGTCGAAGCCGCCACCGCTGCCGTGGATCATCAGGACGGGCGAGCCATGGCCGACGTCGGCGTATTCGACGGCGCCCCAGGGGCTGTCGGCGAGCCTGCTCGCCACGCTTGATGCTGCCCGTGCGATGGCAATGTCGTGGCGGTAGGCGGCGGCGGCCAGACCCGCCGGGACGAGCAGGACGAGGACGAGCAGGATCGATCGCATCATCGGGAAGGTGTCTCCGGCCGCGGCCGGTGGCCACGAACGCGGATGAGACTGCACCTCGGCGCGGGGCAGCGACATGATCGGAATCAAGCCGGCAGGACGGCGGGCTGCGTCGTCGCGGTGCGCCCGGGGCTAGGTCTCGGAAAGCGGCCCCTCGCCAGCGGGCGGGCAGAGCAGCCTGTCGAGCAGTTCGATCAGCCGGTCGCGTTCGGCGGTGCCACCGAGGCGCTCGATCAGGCGGTTCTCGTGTTCCGCCCACATCGCGGTCATCCTGCGGACGAAACGCGCGCCTTCCTCGGTCAGATGGACGGAATGCGAGCGGCGATCGGTCTGCGCCTTGCGGCGCTCGGCAAGGCCACGCTTTTCCAGATTGTCCATCAGGGCGACGAAGTTGGCGCGCTTGACGCCCAGCATCTCGGCGATCTCGGACTGCTTGAGCCCCGGCGTCTCGGCGATGATGGCGAGCACGGAGAACTCGGTCGGGCGCAGCTTCATGCGCGAGAAGGTTTCGATGAAATCCTGGAAAACGTAGAGCTGCGCGCGTCTGAGCTTGTAGCCGATGATGGTGGCCATCGGCGGGACTTCAAGTCGGCCCGACGCCTTCGCAAGGGTCTCGATGCCCTTGCCTGCACGTCCGGTCCGGGTCTCCCGCGCGGTCATTTCACTTCATAGACCGAAATGAGGACCGCCGCCGCCAGGCGCGCGCCGGTGCCGACGCAGATCATCCGGTTGAGCCAGCCGTAGCGTGGATCGCCGGTCTCGAAACGCGGAAGGGTGCGCATGTAGTAGAGCGCCGGGTCGACCGGTTCGCCGCGGCCAACAGCCGCCAGCACGTCGGCCGGGCCGTGGCGGTAGCCGAAGTTGCGGATGTCGATCAGAGCGCCGTCATGCGTCTCGATCGCATAGCGCGTGTCGAGTTCCGCATTGGCGTCCGCCATGATCGTCTGCCAGTCGGCTCCGAGGTTCAGAATGCGGCCATTGAGGCGCTCCCCCTCCACCTTGCCGCCGATGATGGGAATGATCCGCCGCCTGCCGCGCGGCGCGTCGCCGAGTTCCATGGGCTTTGCCAGTTCGACGGTCAGGTCGCAGAGGTGGACGAGGTCGGGTCTGGCGAGAGCGGTCATCGTCGTCACTTCATGGTCAGGGGCAGGAACAGCACGATCGCGGGAAAGACGATCAGCAGGATCAGCCGGAGAATGTCGGTGAGGACGAAGGGGAAGACGCCCTTGAAGATCGTCACCAGACTGACTTCGCGCGCGATGGTGTTGATGACGAAGACGTTCATGCCGACGGGAGGCGTGATCAGGCCGAGTTCGACCGTCATGACGATGATGACGCCGAACCAGATCGGGTCGAAGCCGAGATGGAGGATGACCGGGAAGACGATCGGCACGAGGAGAATGATCATGGCCATCGCATCCAGGATGCAGCCCATGAGCAGGAAGAAGGCGAGGATCAGGGCCAGCGTGCCGTAGGCGCCGAAGTCGAGCGCGACGAGGAAGGCGGTGATCTTCTGGGGCGTCTGGGTGATGGCGAGGAAATAGCCGAACAGCACCGCGCCGATGAGGATGGTGTAGATCGCAACGGAGGTGCGCAGCGCCTCGATCAGGCTGTCCATGATCTTGTTCAGGTTCAGCCGGCCGCGCAGCACGCCGATCAGGCAGGTGAGGACGGAGCCCACGGCGGCGGCTTCGGTGGCGGTGGCGATGCCGAGATACATCGAGCCGATGATGGCGATGAACAGGATCAGCACCGCCCAGACGTCGCGCAACGACTGCACGGCATCGCGGATCACGAAACGCTCGCCCGGCGGTAGCGAGCGGCCATAGGCGACGCGCACGGTCAGCATGTACATGATGACCGCCAGCGCGCCGGGAATGATGCCGGCGACGAAGAGCTTTCCGACGTCCTGCTCGGTGATGTAGGCATAGACGGCCAGCACCACCGATGGCGGGATGAGGATGCCGAGCGTTCCGCCAGCCGCGATGACCCCGCTCGACACCTCGTTGGAATAGCCGACGCGCCGCATCTCGGGCAGCGCGATCTTGGTCATGGTCGCGGCCGTTGCGACAGACGAGCCGCAGATCGCGGCGAAGCCGCCGCAGGCGGCGATGGTGGACAGGGCCATGCCGCCCTTCAGGAAGCCCAGCCACGCATGGCCGGCCCGGAACAGTTCCCGCGACATGCCCGAATTGGTCGCGAAGACGCCCATCAGGATGAAGAAGGGAATGAGACTCAGGTTGAAGTCGCTGATCACCCGGATCGGCGACTGCGCGAGCAGATTGAGCGCCGGCTTGATGCCGGTGATGGCAGCGAAGCCGCCGACGCCGACGAGGCCCATGGCCACCCCGATCGGGACGCGCAGCGCCATCATGGCGAACAGGACGACGAATCCGGCTACGGCGACGAAATCAGCGTTCGACATCGGTCTTTCCGGTGCGCGCAGCCTGCTCGGCCGCGTCGAAATGGTCGAGCGAGCCGCGCCCGGCGGCGATGATGACGATGCGCGCCAGGGCCGTGAAGACAGCCACCGTCGCGCCGGCGCAGATCAGCGCCAGGAAGGGCCAGGCCGGCAGCCGTAGGTCGAAGGTCGCCTCGCCGCTGCGGAAGGCGCTCATCACGCGGTCGAACATCTTCCAGGACAAGAGCACGGTGAAGACGAGAAGCACCGTCCAGGCGATCAGGTCGACGATTCGCCGCATCAGCGGCGGCATCAGCTCCACGAAGATGTCGACCTTGATGTGCGAGCCGCGGAACGCCACGCTGGCGAATCCCCACATGATGGCGACGCCGAGCATGAGGCGCGAGATGTCGAAGGCCTCGGGGATCGGCGAGGCGAATCCGTAGCGCCCGATGGCGGACGCCACGACCAGCAGGGTGATCGCGGCGAGGAAAAGGCCGGCGATCCGGTCGATCGCCAGCGAGAATCGTTCCAGAGCCCTGATGAGAGCGTCCATGCGGGTCAGCCGTTTTCGATGGAGAGGAGCCGGCCCCGGGGCCGGCTCCTCCATTCCGGATCAGTAACGCGAGTTGTTGCTCTCGAGCGCCGCGACGAAGTCGGCGTAGATCTTCTCGGGATCGCCGCCTGCCTTGGTGACGTCGGCCTTCCAGGAATCGATCAGCGGCTGTGCCGCGTCGCGCCAGAGCTGCACCTCGGCATCCGTCGGCTTGTAAAGCTCATGCTCGCCGGAATCGATCATCTTCTGGCGGCCGGAATATTCGTTGTCGGCCCAGCCGGTGGAGAACTGCTTCGACCACTCCGGCGTGCAGTGATCGTCGATGACCTTCTTGTCCTCCGGCGCGAGGCCATTGTAGGTGTCCTTGTTGAAAAGGAGCATCTGCGAGGAAAGATAGAAGGGCATGTCGAGGTGATACTTCACCTCCGAGTCGATGCCGAAGATGTAGATCGAGTTCCAGGGGAAGGTCATCGCGTCCGCGGTGCCCTTGGCGATCGCCTCGCGGGCCTCCGGCGCCGGCACCTGGACGCTCGCGCCGCCGAGCTGGCTGACGAAGCGGGCCATGGTGGCATGGGCCGGGCGAATGTTCTTGCCCTTGACGTCGGCCGGAACCTTGATCGGGGTCTTGGAGTGCATCGTGCCGGGATCATGCGGATTGATCAGGCAGAAGAAGACGTCCTTCATCTCCGTTTCGGCGATCGGGTCGTACCATTCGTGCAGCGCCTTGGCGCCGTCCTTGGCGTTGGTCGCCTGGAAGGGGATTTCGGCGAGGCTGTAGATCGGGAAACGCCCGGCCTGATAGCCCGGATTGGTGTAGCTGATGTCGACGATGCCGTCGCGCGCCATGTCGTAGTGGTCCGGCGCGGCGCCGAGCTGCTGCGCGGGGAAGATGGTGATGTTGATGCGGCCGTTGGAGGCCTGCTTGATCGATTCGGCCCAGGGCTCGATGCCGAGGGTCTGGATCGGGTGGGTCGCCGGCACCCAGTGCGAGAGGCGCAGCTCGACTTCCGCCGCCTGCGCGGCGAATGCGGTCATGGATATGGATGCGGCAAGAGCCGCTACGGTCTGACGATTCATTGGTCTTCCTCCCTTTTCATCATACTGACAGGGGTCGGGCGATCGCGCCAGCCCCGTGCTTGAATGACGCGAGAACGTTATGGTATGTAACAATATAATCAAGAGGAATTTTCTGCTGGCCGACGGCTGCAGGGGGAGAAGAAGCGCATGAATTCCACCGCCGATGCCGCAGTCGCGTCCGATCGCGCCATGCTGGTCGAGATCCGCGACACGATCGCGGTCCTGTCCTTCAACCGCCCCGACAAGCGCAATGCGATCAACGACATGCTGCTGGACGAGCTTCGCGACTTCTTCTCGAAGCCGCCGAAGGGCGTCCGCGCGGTGGTGCTGCAGGGGCTGGGCGGCCATTTCTCGGCCGGCCTCGACCTGTCGGAACAGTCGCGCCGCGAGCCCGAACAGGTGCTCTACCATTCGCGCAGCTGGCATGCGGTGATGGAACTGATGCAGTTCGGCGGGCTGCCGATCGTCTCGGTGCTGACCGGGGCGGTGATGGGCGGCGGCCTCGAGATCGCGGCGGCCACACATGTGCGGGTCGCCGAACCTTCCGCGATGTTCCAGCTGCCGGAAGGCAAGCGCGGCATCTTCGTCGGCGGGGGCGCGACGGTCCGCGTCGGGCGCATCATCGGTCCGGACCGGATGACCGAGATGATGCTGACCGGGCGTCGCTACGATGCGCAGGACGGGCTGCGGCTCGGCCTCTCGCACTATCTCGTCGAGCCGGGCGAGGGGCTTGCGAAAGCGCTGAAGCTGGCGGCGGAGATCGCGTCGAATGCGACGCTGGTCAACTACCTGATCATCCAGGCCATTTCGCGCATCGACGACATGTCGCGCGCCGACGGTCTGTTTGCCGAAAGCCTCAGCGCAGCGCTGTCGCAGTCGGGCGCCGATGCGCTGGAAGGCCTCAACGCCTTCCTGGAGAAGCGCAAGCCCAGCTTCAGGTGAAGCCGTCGGCGCGGCCGCACGCTGCCGCGACCGTCGTGATGCAGATCTCGGCTCAGTGCCCGGTGCCGTGGGCCTTTTCACCGTCGGCCGTGAATGTCGGGCGATTCTTGCCGCCTTTGGCGTCGCGACGCTTCAGCGCGTTGTCGCGGATCTGCTCCTTGGTCAGATAGTCGACCTGTTCGATCATGACCTCGTAGACCAGATCGTTTCCGACCCGCTTGTTGATGCTGTCCTTGAGCCCGTTGCGCATCGCGTCGAGGTCGACTCCTGCGACCCGGGAGAAGTCGATCGACGGGTTCGAGAAAAGGTAGGTATAGACCTCGTCGACCAGGATGGTGTCGATGGGCAGCGCGAGCTTCTTCAGCTTCTCGACGTCGGCGGCATAGACGAACTTCGACAGGAAGTAGCCCTTCACGGTGCCTTCCTGCACCACCGGAACCGACAGCATGTCGGTCTTCACGAATTCCAGCTTGCCGTTGTAGGGCGAATCGCCCTCGACGACGGGCTGCTCGCCGTTCATCGAGTAGGACATGAAGATCGTCCCGATCGTGACGCCGATGATCCAGACCGCCGCTACGATGAACTTGATCATGCCGAGCGCATCCTAGTGAAGGCGTCCGAACCGTAGGTGCCGTCCGCTTCGGACTGTTCGATCGCATCCTGGATCAGCCCGGCCACCTCCGTTACCGCCTTCAGGTGGGCGGCGATGGCGGCCTGGTTCTCGGCCAGCTTGCCGCGCAGGCGGATGATGCCGTCGCGGTTGGCCTGCAGCACGTCCGGCCTGATGTCGCGCACCGCCTTGTTGAGTTCGTAGAGATAGCGGCTCTTTCGGTCGTTCGAGGCCTGCAGGTCGAAGGTCACGTCGGTGCGGATGGACCTGGTCTCGACCTCGACGGCCTCCTCGATGCGCGCGATGATGCCGGGGAGGCTGGCGCCGCGCAGTCCCGCCTGCGGATCGGCGCGCGGGCGCGGAACGTTCGCGGGAACCTGGGAGTAGAGGTCGTGTTCGCTCATCGCTCCGGTCCTTCCGATCGTCAGCGACCGGCCGTCACGCCGCCGGTGGCGTCACCCGCGAGGTCGACGACGCTGCGCATGATGTTGCGCTGGATCTCGTGCACCATGGCCACGGAGAGCAGCGACTGCGTGTCGGCATGCTCCGTTCCTTCCGGATCGCCGTCGACGCCGCCCACGGGAATGCGCCGGTCCTGCGCCATGTAATAATCGCCGAGCACGCGGTCGGCGATGCCGATGCCGCCGGCCTTGGCCATCTGCTGCCCGAGTTCCTGGGCAAGGAAGCTCTTCCACATGTCACCGGCTATGCCGCCGCCGTAGACGCTCTCGGCGTCCTGCGGAAGCATGGACTGCAGGAAGGTCTGCAGCACCATGGCCTCGAACTTCTGGAACGCCTCGGGCGCCTGGCCGCGGTTCGAGACGGTGACGCCGCGCATGCCCGCAAGGTCTCCGGGAACCTCGAAGCCGGCCGTGGCGGCGGCCTTGTCGACGAATGCCGCAAGCCGTGCCCGTGCGGCTTCCAGCGCCTGCGGCTCTGCCGCGCGGGCCACGTCCATGATGATGTCGCTCGGCGGTGAGATGCTCACGGGAGGCCTTCTTGGACGGTTTCGCTGCGTGTTTTTTCGCAGACCAAGCTTGCCGCAGGCTTACCCGCCGGATTCGCCCCTGGACGGCGGCAAGCCAAGCAGCCGCTCGACCGTCTCCAGTGCATTCCGTTCCTCGGTCGCGCGCTCCTCGACGCGCAGGGCTGCCCGGTAATCCTGGCCGATACGGTCGGTCCGCACGGTCTCCGCAGCGATCTTCTGCGCCTCCTGGCGCGCCGACTCGAGATGGCGGTCTCGCTTGTCGTGCGCCTTCACGATGGCGCGTTCGTAGAGGTCCGGGAACAGCCGCGACAGGGATGTGTCGCCCGCTTTACCCGAAGCGATCTCGGCGGCTTCCGCTTCGGCCGCGTGCGCGGCACGCAGTTCGTTGGCGCGGCGCATCTCGTGCATCGCCTTCAGCTGTTCCTGGACGCGCAGGATGCGCTTCAGCCGGTCGGAGCGGCTCGCCATGCTACCGTCCCACCGTCATCGGAACGAAGCCCTCCGCAAACAGCCTGAGCAGCGGCCCGATGCCGAGATACATCAGGAGCAATCCGCCGACGAGCACGAAGGGCAGCGAGATGAAGTAGATCGGGATCTGCGGCGTCAGCTTGTTGAGGAGCCCGACCGCCAGGTTGACGACGATGCCGTAGGCGATGAAGGGGCTGCCGAGCTGGACCATGACCATGAAGCTCTGTCCGAGCGTGTCGACGAGGTCCGTGAGCGCCGAACCGGGGTTGAACAGCAGGTCCGGCGGGGCGACGCGGTAGGAGTTGACGAGCGCCTTCACCACGTCGTGGTGAAAGTTCATGATGAAGAGCAGCATCAGAGCCGAGAAGGTGATGAGATTGGTGATCGCCGCCTGCGCGTCGTTCTCCTCAACCGCCCCGGTGACCATGTTTCCGTAGCCGGTCATCATGGCGATGGTCGAGCCCATGAACTGCAGCGCTAGCACGTAGACGCGGGTGACGAGGCCGATCAGCGCGCCGATCAGGAGTTCCGAGACGACCAGTCCCGCCAGCACCGCCGGTTCGCGCGAGACGAAGGGCGTCAGGCTGTCCCACAGGTGCACGGTGATGGCGAAGGTGGCGCCGATCGCCACGAAGAGCCGCACCTGGAACGGCACCCGCGCGCTCGAAAGGCCGGGCATGATCATGAAGCAGGCGCCGACGCGGCAGAAGGCCAGGAAGGCTGCGAGGATGATCTGGTCGCTGGGCAGGATCACGAGAAGGAACCGAGAACGCGAATCTCGACGCCCTTGGCGATCTCGACATGCGACAGGACGGGCAGCGTCGGGAAGAAGCGCTCGATGATCATGCGCACGTAGGGTCGCGCGTCCGGAGCCGTGACGATGACGAAGCGCTCGCCTGAATCGAAATGCTTCCGGACGACCTTCGCCGCTTCCTGACCGAACTCCTCGAGCAGGCGCGGGTCGATGTCGAACTCGCGAATCTCGCCCTTGGCGTCGCGCTTGAGCGACTGGTGGAAGGCGAGGTCCCAGCGGTTGCCGAGGCGCAGCACCTTGAGCACGCCGCCAGCGGTCAGGTCGCCGCAGATCTGCTGCGACATGCGGATCCGCACGTGCTCGACGATCTGCTCGGTGCGGCGGACATGCGGCGCGATCTCGGCGATCGCCTCGATGATCAGGTGCAGGTTGCGGATCGACACGCGCTCGGCCAGCAGCAGCTTCAGCACCGCCTGAAGGCCGGGATAGGAGATGTGCGACGAACAGATTTCGTCGGCGAGCTTCTTGTATTCCGGGTCGAGCCGCTCGATCAGCGCCTTCATGTCCTTGTAGGACAGGAGCTGCGGCAGATTGTTGCGGATCACCTCGGAGAGATGCGTCAGCAGGACCGAGAGATTGTCGGCGTAGGCGTAGTTGTCGCGCTTCAGGTCCTCGGCGAAGGTTTCCGGGACCGAATAGGCGCGCATGCCGAAGGCCGGCTCGCGCACCTCCTCGCCTGGCATGTCCGGCGGCTGGTTGCCGCCGAGCAGAACCATGACCTCGCCCACCCGCATCTGGTACTCGGCCACCACGGTGCCGTGGATCTTGATCTGGTAGGCCTTGGGCGGGATGGCGAAGTCGTCGGTCAGCCGCACCTCCGGCACCACGAAGCCGTAGTCGAGCGCGAACTTCTTGCGCATCTTGCCCATGCGGAAGGCGAGTTCCTGGTGGGAAGTGAGCAGCCGGGTCGACAGCTGCTTGCCGATCAGCAGTTCGATCTCGGCGGTCTTGAGCGACGACTTGACCGAGTTCTTGTCCTCCTGGACCTTTTCGGCCTCCTTCTGCTGCGAGGCGGCCGCCTCGGCCTCGCTGCGGCGCCTGGCGCGCTGCGGGATCACGTAGGCGACGAGGCTCAGCGCCACCGCCAGTGCCATGAAGGGAAGGAAGGGCAGGCCTGGCACGATGGCTAGCCCCAGCAGCAGCGCGGCCGCCACGTAGAGCGCGCGCGGATAGGCGGCGAGCTGACCCATGACAGCCTGGTTCGCCGCGCCGCGGGTGCCGCCCTTGGAGACGAGAAGGCCGGCGGCGAGCGAAACGATCAGCGCCGGGATCTGCGTCACCAGACCGTCGCCGACCGAGAGCTTGACGAAGACGTCAGCCGCCTCGCCGATGCTCATGCCGTGCCGGCCGTAGCCGATCGCGATGCCGCCGACGATGTTGACGGCGGTGATGATCAGGCCGGCGATGGCGTCGCCGCGGACGAATTTCGAGGCGCCGTCCATCGAGCCGAAGAAGGAGCTTTCCTCCTCCAGTTCGCGGCGACGCGCCTGCGCCTCCTTCTCGTTGATGATGCCCGCGGAGAGATCCGCGTCGATCGACATCTGCTTGCCGGGAATGGCATCGAGCGTGAAGCGCGCGCCGACTTCGGCGATGCGCGTCGAACCCTTGGTGATGACGATGAAGTTCACGATCACCAGGATCAGGAAGACGATCAGGCCGATGACGAAGTCGCCGCTCATCACCAGGTTGGAGAATCCGCCGATCACGTAGCCGGCCGCATGCGTGCCCTCGTTGCCGTGCGCCAGGATGACGCGCGTGGTGGCGATGTTGAGCGCCAGACGCAGCATGGTCGCCAGCAGGAGGATGGTGGGGAAGGACGAGAAGTCGAGCGGGCGCGGAATCCACAGCGCCACCATCAGGATCAGGACGGACAGGGCGATCGAGATCGCCAGGCCCATGTCGATCATGAAGGAGGGGATCGGCAGGAACAGCACCGACAGGATCGTGACGATGCCCATCGCGAAGTAGATGTCGCGGCTGTTGCGCTCGGCCGCGGCCGGTATCGGCGTGATGGTCACGTTGGCCATCGGTCAGCGTCTCTCCTGGCTTTGCCCACAGGCGACGCAGACTAGCGGCGCAAGCTTGCGCGAGGGTGAGCGCGCGGCGCGCGGGCAGGGGCGGGGAGGCGTCCCGTCAGAACCCGTTCTGGATGCGCTGGAAGATGACGTTGGTGAAGGAGGAGAGCTGGGCGCCGACGAAAGGGCCGGACAGCGCCACGGCGAGCAGGATCGAGATGATCTTCGGCACGAAGGTAAGCGTGATCTCCTGGACCTGCGTCAGCGCCTGGACCAGCGCGATGGAGACGCCCACGAGCATGGCGACGACCACCGCGGGGCCGGACGCCAGAAGGACAGTCCAGATGGCATACTGGACGATTTCCAGCGCGTCGATCTCGTTCATGTGGTTCCTCCGGCGCCCGCGGCCCGGTCCCGCGTCAGCTGATCCGGACGCCGGTTCCGATCACCACTTCCGCGCCGCTCTGGAGCACCGCGGTCACGCCGCTGGCGGTGATCCGGGTCTCGGCCACCACGCCGGTCGTGCCGTCGGTGCCCGTGACCGTGCGGCCGATGATGCTGCTCGCCTGGCCGAGCAGCGACATCTGCAGCAGCGAGTCGAGCTTGCTGTTGGTCTGCACGGTCTGCTCCACCTGCGAGAAGGTGGCAAGCTGCGCGACGTAGTCGGTCGAATCCATCGGTGCGGTCGGATCCTGGTTCTTCATCTGGGTGACGAGGAGCCGCAGGAAGGATTCGTAGTCGACCGTGGTGGCATTCGCCTGGCTGGAGGTCGTGGTCGCGGTCGAACTGGTGACGGCGGGAACGGTCATGATGCGAGCGCCTCCAGCGCGTCGGGTGCGAGGGGGGGAGCGAGGTTGCTCTGTTCGGCGAGGATGGCGGCCTCGATGGGAAAGAGGCTGCGGATGAGCTTGAGCGCGTCATAGACATGCTCTTCCGCCACCAGCCGGTCGGCATGCTTCAGCGAGGCCAGCACCTGCTCGTTGGTAAAGGTGGCGAGCAGCATCGGCAGCGAGCGCTTGAACATCTCCCGCGCCGGTGCGGATTCGCCCGGGTTCATCAGGATCACCTGGACGATGAAGTAGAGCTGGCGCAGCGGCGTCGAGGCCTTTTCCGGCTGCATGACGTGGTTCTCCAGCAGGAACTGCACGTCGTTCAGGAACTCGATCGAGGTCTTGCGGTCGACACGCACCACCGCGCCGTTGATGTAGATCTTCTCGTTCGCCTTGAGCGAGATGCGCAGGGTGTTCTTCATTGTATCCCGTCCCTGATGATCTGCGACACCTCGATCAGGCCGTCGAAATTGTCGGACTGTCCCTGTCGCACTGCCTCGCCCTCGCGCAGCAGCCACAGGCCGATCGAGATGAGATTGGCGCGCAGCTCCGAGGGCAGTTCATTGTCGCTGCTGGCCAGATCCTCGATGAAGGTGGTCCAGACGCGATTGAGGAAATGCAGCGCCTCGATGGCCTGCATGGAGTTGACGCCCTTGTCGCGCGCCGCGACCAGCAGGTCGATCGACCGCGAGAGCAGCTGCCGTTCGCGGTCCTTCGCGTCGGCAACCGAATCGGTTTGGACTTCGGCGTATGAGAACTGATACATCGTTCTTCCGTTTTCGCTGCGCGCCGCACTGGCCGCGGTTGTTACAACAGCCTCGTGAGACTCAATTGCTGGATCCGAGCCGTCAGGGCGTATGAGGTTTCGATCTGCGAGATCAACGCGTTTACGCGAGTGGACGCTTCATACGGGTCGACGCCTTCGAGTTCGTTCAGGAAGGTCTTGAAGATATCGATCTGCATCTCGACGCGCTCGGAGGCGTTCGAGATGCGCTGTTCGGTGAAGCCGACGCGGGCCTGCGTCTGGGCCAGGTCGCCCATCGCCTCGCCCACCATCCTGACGGCCGAATCCGCGATGGCCACCAGCGCCTGATCGTTGAGGTCGCCTTCGAAGAGGTTGGCCACCATGGCTGCGGCCATGGTGAGCTTGCGGATGCCCTCGATGTTGGCGCTGACCGAGGTTTCCGCGGTTTCGTTGAGCGCGATGCGGGTGGTGATGCCCTGGTCCGAGGCGGACGACCAGTTCGTCTCCCAGCCCGGGCCGAAGAACTCGTCACCGAGAGCGCCATCAATGAAGTCCGTCATCTGGATGGCGGTTAAGGCGTCGGCGGCGGGGTCGTCTGCCGAAAAGCCGAACTCGGCGAAGAAGGCGGCGTCGATGGCAGCCTTGGGACCGGGCGCGCTTTCGTCGAAATAGTCGGCGAGAGGGACGACGTCGGTGTTGACGCCGGCGAAGACGTGCTCGCCGTTGAAGCTCGAATTGACGATGCCGGTGAGAGACTGGAGCATCGACACCGCCGCTTGGCGCGTCGTGGCCTGGTCGGCATCGCCCGACACCGCCGCGGCGAGAGCCGACAGGAAAGTCGACGAGCCCTCCGATAGCTGACCGAGCGCGTTCTGCGTGGCAGTGAGCCGTGACGAGACCAGCGAGTTGGTGCCGACGATCGTCTCCATCCGCACGATGTCGCGCGACAGGGTGACCGCCTTGCCGGCGCGGACGCCGATCGACAGACCCAGATCGGCGACCTTTCCGGTCTGAACCTCCTTCTGGCCGGAGATCAGCTCGGACTGCATCTGCGTCAGCGAGTAGCGCAGGGCGTTGCGGATGGCGTCGGTGGAGACGAAATTGACCTTCATGGCGCGATCACACCAGTTCCAGGAGGGCCGCCATCATCCGGTCGACCGTGCTGATGATGCGGGCGGAGGCCTCGTAGGAATGTTCGAGGTCGAGTAGCAACGACATCTCCGTGTCGACGTTCACTCCCGTTTCATTGGACAGCGCCTCGGCGGAGCGCACCATCATGGCGCTCGCGTTCACCTCCGCACCCGAGGACTGCTGGCGCAGCCCCTCGATCCAGCCGATGGCGTTCGCGCCGAAATCGGCGAGACTGACATTCGCCGCAATCCCCGCCGCCGAATCGAAGACGACCGGCTCGTCGATGCGGTCGGCATAGCCGATCAGCAGGGTGGCGAAGGAGGCCCCGCCGGAGGTGTTGGCGAGGTAATCGGTACCGTTTGCCCCGCCGTCGCGCAGCAGCACGGGATCGCCGCCCTGCTCGCTGTCGAAGGCCGGGTTGACCGTGATCATCGCGGCGAGGCCCTGGGTGACCACCCCGTCGGTCGGCAGGTCCGGCCCGCCGCTCCAGGTGAAGAGGCCCGCCAGCGCCGGCGCGCCGCCGCCGGTCTGGTCGACCTCGGCGAAGGCCAGGATCGCGCCGCGGGCGATCTCGTCGATCTGCGTCTGCATGGTGACGGCGACATCGTCGCGCAGCTTCACCAGCGCGCCGAGCGTGCCGGAAATCTCGCCCGCAGCCTGGTCCGCGGCAGTGATCGGGACGCCGTCGACATAGACGGAATTGCCCGTCATGCCGGGGCCGAAGGATGCGGTCGGCTCGAAGGTGACGGCGCGGGGGACCGTCTCGAACAGGGTCGCGCCGTCGCCGGTCATGATGACCATGTCGTCGCTGCCGCGCGTATAGGTCGAGATCGGCATGTATTGCGCGATCTCGGAGAGGATGGCGTTGCGCTGGTCGATGAAGCTGTTGGGGTCGCGCCCGGTGGAGGTCGCGGAGATGACCTGCCGGTTGGCGGCCTCGAAGTCGGCGAGCAGCGTGTTGATGTCGGAGACGGCCGTCCTGATCTCGATGTCGGCGCTGGTGCGGACGCTCTGGATCGCATCCGAGCCGTCGTTCAGGGAGCGCACGAGCTGGCGCGCCGCATCGATGGCGCCTTCGGCGAGATTCGAGCTCGACGGCGTGGCAGAGTAGAGCTGGAGCGCGTCGCGCAGGTTGGCGAGCGCGGTGGTGGGCGACGAGGCGTTGTCCGTGCCGTTGACGGCGGTGGCGAGGCTGTCGAGCCCCGAGAGCAGGCGCTGCTGACCCTGCCAGTCCGACGAGGCGCGCAGGTTCTGCCGGAACAGGGCCTCGTTGGTCGCGCGGCGGACCTCCGCGACCCGGACACCGCCGTCGGTGCTGGCAAGAACGGCCGTCCGCCGGGCGTAGTCCGCATTCCCGGCGTTGGTGATGTTCTGCGAGACGACGCTCGTGCGCTTGGACGTCGCGAGCAACGCGCTCTGGGCGATGTTGAGCGCCGTTGTCAGCGACATCCGTCACCACTCTCCGGGCCGGGCATGCTGGTTTACCTCTTGAGGTTCACGAGGATGTCCATCAGCTCGGAGCCGGTCTGGAACACCTTCGAATTGGCGGTGTAGCTGCGCTGCGCCTCGATCATGGCGGTCAATTCCTCGCCGATGTCGACGTTGGATGCCTCGAGCGCACCGGAGCTGATGGAGCCGAAGCCGCCGGAATCGGCAAAGCCGAGGAAGACGTCGCCCGAGCTCGGGCTCTGGCTGAAGACGTTGCCCGAGCCGATGATCAGCTGGTCGGGGCTGCGCACATTGGCAAGCGGGATCTTGTAGAGAGCCTGCATCGTGCCGTTCTCGTAGCGGGCGTAGACGGTGCCGTCCTCGCCGATCTTGATCTCCTTCACGGCGCTCGCGGCGCTGCCGTTCACATTCGCCTCGCCGGGGGTATAGCTGGTGGCAAGCTGGCTCATCTGGGACAGGTCGAGCGTCAGCGTCTCGCCGCCCGGGACCGGTACCGCAAGTTCAGTGATGCTGGAGACGTCGAGCTGGCCGTTCGTGCCGTCGAAGATCAGCGTGTCGGATGCAAGCGGGCCGGAGGCGTAGGGGAACCCGGTATTGGCCGTACCGTCGGCCTGGTTGAAGATCGAGATTTCCCACTCGTTGTCTGCGGTCTTGGAATAGTAGATATCGAGCAGAACCTCGCCGCCGAGGCTGTCATAGACCACGAGCGATGTCTTGTTGGTGTATTCGGCGCCGCCGGCATTGGTCGAAGGAAGCTGTGCGGCCGCCACGTCGTCCGCGTTTGCCGGAAGGTTGGCAGTGATGCTGCCGGCGGTCGTCGGGACGGCCGACATCGCCTGCTGAACGACCGTTACCGGCTGAAGGCCGGCGAAGGAATTGGCGACCGGGCTCGGATCGCCGTTGGCGAAGCTGTATCCGAGAAGGTAGAAGCCGGCGGCATTCACAAGGCGACCCTGATCGTCGGGGACGAAGGAGCCGGCGCGGGTGAGGAAGGGTTCACCGGACTCGTCCTGGACGACGAAGAAGCCGTTGCCTTCGATCGCAAGGTCGGTCGCCGACGGCGTGTACTGGATGACGCCCTGGCGGGACACCGACGCGCGCACGTCGCTGACGATGCCGCCCGAGGAGTAGTAGCCTTCCGACGAGCCGATCACGAGCGTGGAGAATTCGATGGTCGACTTCTTGTAGCCGTTGGTGCCGGCATTCGCGATGTTGTCGGCGACGGTCCCCAGCCGGTTCGACTGTCCCTGCATGCCGGAAACCCCGGTGCGCATCATCCCGTAGAGGCTCATGGAGACTTTCCTTCGCTGCCAGCGTCGCCCATCACGCAGGCTAGCTTTCCGGACTTGTGCGAAACTGTACTCGAAGGTTAACGAAACCTTTCGGGCGAGGCTTCCGGCGACGACCTTGGCCGCCTTGGCGCCCGTTCCGGGCTCAGACGTTGAGGCAGTAGCCGAGAAACCGCTTCGAATCGATCGGATCGAAGCCGAGCCGCTCACGCAGTTTCTTGCGCAGCTTGCTGACATGGCTCTCGATCACGTTCTCCTCGACCTCCTCGTCGAAGATGCCGTAGATCGAGTTGAAGACCTGCGTCTTGGTCACGCGGCGTCCGCGGTTCTGCGCCAGGAACTCCAGGATTCGGCGCTCGCGTCGCGGCAATGGCAGCGGCACGCCGTCAATCTCGGGGTCGCGGCCGTTCATGAAAATGCGCAGCGCACCCATATCGGTCCAGCTTGCGGATTCGTCGTGTACGCGACGCCGGATCGCTGCGATGCGCGCCAGGATCTCGCGGATGTGGACAGGCTTGCGGATGACGTCGTCGACGCCCGATTCGAACAGCCTGAGCGTGTTCTCCAGCGAGTGCTGGTCCGAGAGCGCGATGACTGGGGCGCCGGTGCGTTCGCGAAGGAGGCGAGGCGATACCGGATGGTCGTCGCATTCGCCGATCAGGAAGGCGCCGATCGACTGGAGGTCTTCGGTCGCGGCGCTGCTCACCCACTCGCCGAACTCGCTCGCACGGAAGCCGGTCGTGGGAACGCCTTCCCTGCCGAAAAGCGATGTAAACCCTTCCTTTACGCGTTCACGTTCATCAACGATGACAATCATCGGTGCGCCCCCCGAATCAGTTGCTTAGCCCGCTGGTGAATGGGGTAGCCGCTGCCGGGAATCGACGACAACTGTCAGAATTCATGTGTCAGATCTGGGGATACTTGCTGAGACCGGAAAACTCCTCGTCCACAGCTTGTTCACAGGCTGCGTATATCACCCGGACGCTCGTCGATACAACCTGTTAGTTGCAGAAACTTCTTGCGCCTTCGGTCCAACGTCCGAAGCCGGTCGCGACCATGTTGGTGATGACGCGGCAGACATAACGCTTCTGGGCGGGGTCGTTGTCGGGGCCTGCATGGTAGCGCGCGACAGCCAGGGACCAGGTCTTGTGACGCTGTTTCAGTTCGACGAGAAAGCGGGCCGCGTAGTCGACATTGTGGCGCGGGTCGAGCATCTCGGCAATGCTGCTGAACGCGGTCGCATGGTAGTGATGATTGATCTGCATGCAGCCCAGGTCGATGAGGGTCTTGCCGTTGCGCCTGGCCGTGGCGAAGAGGCGTTCGGCCTCGGCTGGCGTGCGGGCGAAAACGGCCTTGCCCTCGATGTTGAGGGCATAGGGCTGCAGGCTTCCCTTGTGGCCGGTCTCCGTAAGTCCTATTGCATATAGTATGCCGACAGGGATGTCGTATCTCTTCGAGGCGCGCAGGATCTCCGCCTCGCAGGGATTGGCAAGGGCACCGGAGGTTGCGCTAGATGTAAAGGCCGCCACCAGCAGGGCGTGTCGCAGGAGTGCGCGCATCGCCGTTCTGACCTCCCTGTTCTTCGCCGCGCGGGCGTCCTCCCGACGCGCCGCCGTCGCCCTGATGGCCGCGTCCGGCGCCTTGTGAGAGCCCTCCGGAGGTGTCGCCCTGCCTGCCGCCGGGACTGGCCTGGACCTGCGCGGACGCGGCTGGCTGCTGCTGGATCGAGACGTCGTCCACCGCGAATCCGAGGCCGCGCAGGGCGGTCAGAATGGCGTCCTTTTCGGACGACAGACGACGGAAGGCTTCGCCACTTTCGACGCGAATCTCCACTGATAGTTGCTCTCCAACAATCCGCAGGCGAGCATCGACGGAGCCCAGTTCGGCCGGGTTGAGCTGGATCCGGAGATCGCGCACGGGGCCCGCCGGAACGTTCGCGGCATCCGCGCGGGACGCTGCCGCCCGCTCCATAGCCCCCTTCCACCCGTCATCCGAGGCGACGGCCGCGGCAAGATCCGCGACAGTGCGGCTGTTTTGCGACGGTCCGGGGGCCGGCGCGACGGTTTCGGCGATCACGCGGACCTTCATGTCGCCCGTCTCGGGAGCGGGACTGCGCCTGTTGCCGGCGTCCGATGCCGCTTCGCCCCGCCGTTCGTCGTGCGATGGCTGGCCGTCCTGCCCTGCCTCCTCTTCGGGCGGCGCGGCTGCCGGTGCTGCGGGCTGCGCGGAGGCGGTCTGCTCGGCCGGCCTGGCGGCACCGGCGCCCGCAGGGCGCTGGTCGCGGGGCTGTGGGGGCAGGATGATCGCCACGGCCATGGCGGCCGCGCCGGCCGCAGCCGCGGCATCGACGTCGTCGGTATCTTCGCCGGTTCCGTCCTCTGCCTCGACAGCGGGTTCCTCGTCCGGCTTCGCTGCCTCTTCCGCAACGACCTCGGTCTCGCCCGCGCTACCGGGGACCGGGTTTGCGGACGGTCCATCTCCTCGATCGGCCGGGCTGGCGCGGCCGCCCAGAAGCGACGCGAGCACCTTGTGGAGGCTTCGTACGGGCCAAGGCGGGCTGACCTCGCCGTCGGCCGGGCCGTCCTCGTTCCCCTGCGCGCCGGCCTCACGATCGCCGGTTGGCATTTCGGCGTCGTCCGTGGCGTCCGTCGTGGCGTCGGTGGCGCCCGAAGCGCTTGAAGCCGCCCTGACTGGACCGGGCCGCGCGACGAGATCGGCGAAGCCGCCCGCGGCATCGCGCGAAGCGCCACCGCCCTGGCCGCCCGGCATGGCCGCGGGTCCGGGCGTGGTCGCGATGTCGATCATTTCTGCTTCTCCCCGGACAGAAGGCGGTCCACTTCGTCGAGCTTCGAGCGGACCGAGGTCATGAGCGCGTTCGATTCGGTCTGGTCTGCCGCCACGATGCCGGCTTCCGCCGCCATTTCCGTGAGCCCCGCAGGAACGGCGGGCTCGCCCGGCGGCGGGGCGACGACCGGCTCGGGCGCGGCCTCTGCCGGCGTCTCGACTGCGGCGGCTTCCTCCGTCTCGCCTTCTTCGACGGGCGGCTGCTCGCTTTCAGGCGGCGCGAGCACCTCCGCGGCGATGGCACGCGCTGCGAGCAGCAGGCGCCGGTCGCGGGGCGACAGTTCCCCTGGGTCGACATCCTTCAGCCGCGCCAGCACCTCCTCGATGTTCTCGGAGGTGATCGAGGCGATCGCCTGGTAGAGCATCGCGCGGGGATCTGCCCCCTGCTCGGTGTCCTGCATGGTCTTCCTCGCCTTTTCGGAGGCGAAGGCCGAGCGGTCGATCTGGCCCTTGATCGTGCTGCGACGGGCGAGACGCAGGTAGATCGCCTCCTGCTGGGGTGGCGACATCAGCGAGACGATGGTGTCGATCTGCGTCTCGTCGATGTCGTCGTGGAAGGTGACGAGCCCTTCGACAAAGGCGTCGGCGAATTCGCTCGCATAGGGCGAACGCAAGAAGCGGCGCGTGTACTGTTCGGAGAGGCGCAGGAACCGGTCGGGCTGCCGCATCGTCAGCACCAGCGGCAGGGAACGCCGCAGCGCGGCCTCCTCGACCAGCGTGCCCGGTGCAAGCAGCCGCGCCTGGTCCATCAGCTCGAGCGCCGGGGCAGGGGACTTTCCGCCGATGATCGATCCCTTGACCAGGGCGATGAAAGCGCCGGTGTCGTCGCGGCGGGCCATCGGGTCGATCGGATCGAGGATGGCGGCCGCCCGCACGAGCTGGCCGCGCATGTAGGCCAGAACGCCCTTGCCGACGACGGCGTCGTCGCCTTCCAGCTGCAGCCGCGACAGAGTCACCTCGACCGTCGTCGGATTGCCGCCGCTCATGGCCCACACCAGTAGGGCCGAGAGATTGCGCGGATCCTCGAAATCCGCCTTGCCGGCGCTGCGGAAGCGCGCGTCGGTGAGTTCGAGCAGCTTCTGCTGCATGGGCAGCGAGGCGTGGTCGCCATTGGCGATCTGGTCCTGCACGATCTGCAGGGAGCGAACCATCTTGTAGGGCGCGATGTCGTCTGCCGCCTGCGCGGCTATGGGCAGGCAGGCTGAAAGCAGCACCGAAGCGGTGCGCGCCCGCCAGTTCATCCGCCGGTCTCCAGCAGGATCTCGATGCGCCGGTTGGTGTCGGAATAGGGGTCGTCCGCGAGCTTCAGCTGCCGGTCTGCGTAGCCCGTGATCTCCCGCACGCGCCTTTCCTCGAGGCCGCCGCGCACGAGCATGTAGTAGGCGCTCTGGGCCCGGGCGCTCGAAAGCCGCCAGTTGTCGTACTTGTCGTTGCGGAACGGCCGCGCGTCGGTATGGCCGTTGATGATGATCGCGCCCGGCTTGCCGTTGAGGATCGAGGCGACCTTCTCCATCGCCAGGACGAGATCGCGGCGAGGGACGGCGGAGCCGATTTCGAACATGCCGTAGTCGAGCTGATCGGTCAGCGAGATCATGACGCCGCGATCCGTCGGCGTGACGGTGATGCCGTCGGTGATCTTCTCGTTGACGCCGAAGGCCTCGGCCAGTTCCGCCTTGATCTCTTCCGCCATCCGGGCGGCGGCCGGATCGATGCCGGGCTCGCCTGCCTCGGCCTTGCCGCCCGGCTTGCTGCCCTCGCCGGCTTCGGCCTCCCCGTCGCTGGACACCGGCTTCGCGACCTTGTCGGGGTCGGTGAACACGTCCTGCGCGAAGGGGTCGTCCTCCGGGGCCACGGCGACCAGGCCGCTGCGCGGATCGGCGCCCTCGGCCGGGTTCTGTGCCTTCGGCTGCTCGAACAGGTCGGGCTCGCCGGGCTGGTCCTGCTCCACCTGCTTCGACCAGAAGTCCGGCGCGAAGGGATCGCGGAAGGATTCGCCGCCCGACGCACCCGTGGCTGCGCCGGACTGGCCCGCGCCGCCGTCGCCCCTCTCGCTGAGGTTCTGCAACTCGCCGGATTCGGCGGCGATCTCGGCGAGGATGGCGTAGGGGTCGGAGAACAGGTTCTCGTCGGATTGCAGTTCCGCCTTCTCGCCGGCCTTGGAGCTCATCTCCTGGCCTTCGCCTGCGGTGGCCGGGCCCTTGGCGTCGTTGGCCGTGCTCTCCTTGTCGGGCGTCTCGCTGGATCCCTGCTGCGTTTCGGGGCCGGCGCCAGCCTCGTCGAGGCCGCGCCGGCTGGCATTGCGGTCGGTGAGCTTGATCGGGTTGAAATAGCTCGCGACCGAGACCTTCGTCTCCTCGTTGGCGGCATTGATCAGCCACATCACCAGGAAGAAGCACATCAGCGCCGTCATGAAGTCGGCAAAGGCGATCTTCCAGACACCACCGTGGTGGTCGTCATGATCATCGCCATGTCTCCTGACGATGATGATCTCCTCGACGTGGTGATCCGCGTTGCTCATGCTCATGGGACGGCCTCGGCGAGCGATTGCGACCATTCGGAAAGCCGCGTCTCGTAGAGGCTTTCGTCGACAGCCACCTGCAGGTCGAGTTCCTGCGTTTCGGTAAATACGAGGCGCCCGGAATGCTCGCCGAGGCGGGCTTCCAGCATTTCGAACAGCGACAGCGGTCCGCGCACACGGATTCGCACCGCGCCGGAATCGCGGATTGCCGCGTCGATGACCGTGGTGAGGGCGGCGACGGCCTTTCGCTGCAGATCCTCGGTCATCACGGGGGCGAGGAGCCGCGCCACGACGTCGGACGTGTAGGCGCTCAGGCGCTTCTCCAGGGCGGCGAACTCATCGGCGATCCGCATGCCGGCGGCCTCGCCCGCTTCCCGCCGCAGGTGCTCCAGTTCCTCGCCATGGGCCTTGTCCCGGGCTTCGAGCCGTTCGGCGAATTCCGCTTCCAGCCGCTCGGCCAGGCTCGCCTCGGCCTGCGCGACCGCTTCCGCGACGAGGGCGTCGACATCGACGGCCGGCGGCGGGGCAGCAAAGCCGAATTCGGGGTCGTGCGAGCCGAAGGGGGGGTGGGGCGGCTCGAAGGCCATGCCCGGCATGCCATCCAGGGCGTCGTCGTCGCGCGGGGCATCGCCTCCCGGCGGCGCGAAGGCGAAATCCGGCATCGACAGGGCGGCGGGAGCGGAACCGCCGAAGGCGGATTGCTTCGCCTTCGGCTTTCCGAAATCGACCAGGAGATCGGCCAGCGTCGGCATCAGCTCGCCATCGCCTCTCCGCCGACCCATTTGCGCAGGATCGCGGCGGTGCGCTCTTCGTTGAGCTCAACCATGTGCGCCAGGCGTTCCTGCGGCGCCGGTCGCAGCCGCATCTTGAGCTCCTCCATCACGTCGGTCTCGTTGGGCATGCCCATGCCGCCCATGCCGCCCATCCCACCCATGCCGGCGATGCCGGGGAAGCCGCCGCCGTCGTTGCCGCCCATTCCCGCCAGGGGGTCGGGCAGCGCCATGTTGTTCAGCGGCGAATCGAAGGGCAGCTGCAGGTCGCCGAAATCGGGTCCGGCGACGCTTTCGCTCTTCGTCAGCGCTCCGGCCAGCGGCCGGAGCCCGAACCACGAGACGAGAAAGGCCACGATCACGAAGGCAAGCGCGTTGATCATAGAGCCGGTGTACTGGCTCGCTGTCTCGAGGATGCCCGGCGAAGCCAGCCCCTCGGCGACCGCGTCCTCGACGAAGGAGAGCGCGGTGACCGAGACCTTGTCGCCGCGCTCGCCGTCGAGGCCGGCGGCGGTCGCAACCACGTTCTCGATCTCGGCCACCCGCGCCTGGATCTGTTCGGCGGTGGCGCCCTCGCCGAGGGCTGCCGCGATCTGGTCGCGGTTCACGACGACGGCGATCGAAAGCTTCGAGATCTGGTAACCGTTGCTGGTGGTGGCGATCCGCTTCGAGTTCAGCTCGTAGTTGGTGATCTCCTCGCGGCGCTCGCGCTCCTCCGACGAGGACGGGTTCGTGCCGGCGTCTCCCTGGTCGGGAATGTTCTGCTCCACCGTCGCGGGCGCGGCGGCACCGCTCTCGTTCGCGGTGTTGCTCTCGCGGATGGTGCGGATCGACCGCTCCACCTTGGAATCGGGATCGAACACTGTCTCTTCGATCTGGCGCGCATCGGTGTTGACGACGGCCTTGACGCTGGCGCGGAAGTTGTCGCGGCCGAGGAAGGGCGCGAGGGCGCGGTAGATGTTGTCGGCGACCTGGCTCTCCACGGTCCGCTCGATGCTCATCGAGCGGTTGATCGAGCTGTTGGAGGGGTCGTCGCCGGTCGCCAGCAGCGCCCCGTTGGTGTCGAGCACCGTCACGTTGTCGGAGGTCAGGCCGGGGACGGCCGCCGCCACCAGGTGGCGGATCGAGTTCGCCGTTCGAATCTCGTCCACACCGCCCGAGCGGATGACCACCGAGGCCGTCGGCTGCTGCTCCTCGCGACGGAAACTCGCCTGCTGGGACATGACGATGTGGACGCGCGCGGACTTGATGCCGGCGATCGACTGGATGGTGCGCGCGATCTCGCCTTCGAGGGCGCGCACGCGGGTGACTTCCTGCATGAAGGAGGTGAGGCCGAGCGAGCCGACATTGTCGAAGAGTTCGTAGCCTGCGTTGGAACTGCTGGGCAGGCCCTTCTCGGCCAGGATCATGCGCGCCCGCCCGGTGAAGCCGGTGGGGACGAGCACGCTCGTGCCATCCGACCCGACGTCGTAGGACATGCCGGCTTCCGAAAGCACGACGCCGATCTTCGAGACGTCGCTGCGGTCGAGGCCGATGTAGAGCGTCTCGCTGGCGGGCCTGTTCAGGTAGATCGCGCCGATGAGGATCGTCACCACCACCGTGGCGAGGATTCCTCCCATGATGGCGAGCCGCCTGGCCCCCAGCGACATGAGGTTTTCGGCGATTTTCTGAAGCTGTTCCGGCACAGGCCACGGTCCCCGAATTGCAGGGCTCCGAAACTAGATGCTGAAGCTTGTGCGAAAATGATATCGGGCCGCCGCGCGGACGCGGCGACCCGACTGGAGGTGCGTCGCCCGGCTGCCCGGGCGTCGCGGAAACCCTTAGCGGAAGAGCGACAGGATGGTCTGCGAATTGCCGTTGGCGATCGACAGCGCCTGGATGCCCAGCTGCTGCTGCACCTGGAGCGCCTGCAGGCGGGTCGATTCCTGGTTCATGTCCGCGTCGACCAGCGTGCCGACGCCCTTGCTGATCGTGTCCGACAGGTTGGAGACGAACTCGCTCTGGAGGCTGACGCGCTTCTTGGCGGCGCCGAGGTCGGCGGCGGCATCGGTCATCTGGGTCAGGATCGAGTCAACGGCGCGAACCATCGCACCTATCTCTTCGCCGGTGTTGGAGCCGGTCAGGGCGATCTCGGTGCCGGTGGCGGCCGTGGTCGAGCCGGTGTCGAGCAGGAAGTAGTTGTCGGCCGTGCCGGTCGGCGTCGTCTGGAGCGCGTCGGCGTCGATGTCCTTGGTCAGGATGCCGTTGGCCGCGTCGTCGGACGAGGTCAGCGTGACGGCGTCGACATCGACGTCCAGCGTGCCGATCGAGACGTTACCGGAGGCGTCGCGGGTGAAGGAGCCGACGATCGACTTGGTGCCGGTGGCGCCGTCATTGGCGAGCCAGTTCTCGCCCGAGAACGACGCGGAGGTCGTGATGGAGACCAGCTGGTCCTTGAGAGCGGTGATTTCCTTGTTGATCTTCGACTGGTCGACACCCGGCTCGCTGGCGGCGACGAGCTTGGTCTTGATCTCGTCGACGACCTCGATGGCGGCGTTCATGCCGGTGTAGGCGGTGTCGATCTTGGCCTGGCCGAGACCCAGCGCATCCTTGACGGTGCCCAGCGCCTTGTTGTCCGAGCGCATCGTGGTGGCGATCGACCAGTAGGCGGCGTTGTCGCTCGCTTCACCGACCTTGAAGCCGGTCGAAATCCGGGTCTGCGTCGTCTCCAGCGCCTTGTTCGTCATGTTCAGAGATTTCAGAGCCGTCATGGCCTGAACGTTGGTATTGATGCTCGACATGGGTGTCCCCTTACATACGCTTGTACACGACATACCGGGCTGGACCGGTAAGACGGGGCGGCGTCATGCCTATCGGGAACCCGAGGGGGTAAGCGATCCGTCCTGAAACGACAATGTCCCAGCCTTGTACAGCCGGGACATTGTTTTCCAGTTAAGTCGCTTAGTTAAGAAAGGACTAACCGCGGAACAGCGACAGGATCTGCTGCGAATTGCCGTTGGCGATCGACAGAGACTGGATACCCAGCTGCTGCTGCACCTGGAGAGCCTGCAGACGGGTCGATTCCTCGCTCATGTCCGCATCGACCAGACCACCCACACCCTTGTCGATCGTGTCCATGAGGTTGGACACGAAGGTGTTCTGCATGTCGATGCGCTTCTTGGAGGCGCCGAGATCGGCAGCGGCATCGGTCAGCTGGGTGAGGATGGAATCCACCGCCCGCACCATGGCCGAAATCTCGTCCACGGAGTTGGTTCCGGTCAGGGTGATCTCGGTACCGGTGGCGGCGGTGGTGGAACCGGTGTCGAGCAGGAAGTAGTTGTCGGCCGTACCGGTGGGCGTTGTCTGAAGGGCATCGGCGTCGATGTCCTTCGTCAGGATGCCGTTGGCGGCATCGTCGGACGACGTCAGCGTGATGGCGTCGACGTCCACGTCCAGGGTGCCGATCGACACGAAGCCGGACGAGTCTCGGGTGAAGGCGCCGACGATCGACTTGGTGCCGACGGCGCCGTCATTGGCAAGCCAGTTCTCGCCGGAGAACGAAGCCGACGTGGTGATCGACTTCAGCTGTTCCTTGAGAGCTGTGATTTCCTTGTTGATCTTGTCCTGATCGACGCCCGGTTCACGCGCGGCGACGAGCTTGGTCTTGATCTCGTCGACCACTTCGATCGACGCATTCATGCCGGTGTAGGCGGTATCGACCTTGGCCATGCCGAGGCCGAGCGCGTCCTGCACCGTGGAGAGAGCCTTGTTGTCCGAGCGCATCGTCGTTGCGATCGACCAGTAGGCGGCGTTGTCGCTGGCTTCGCCGACCTTGAACCCGGTGGAGATCCGGGTCTGCGTCGTCTCCAGCGCCTTGTTCGTCATATTGAGGGATTTGAGCGCCGTCATCGCCGACGCGTTGGTCAGAATACTACTCGCCATGGGAAATGTCCCCTACTCACAAACGCAACAAAAAACAGGGACATACCGGACTCTACCGGTAGAGCGGCACGGCGTCATGCCTTCCGGTGTGGCGACTACAACGCCCTCCGGCCCGCTCTGTTAATCATGTTCTGGCAGGAAAAATTTACCAAACCGATAACTTGCGGACGGGAAACGGAAAAAGTTGTAAACGAAACCTTACCGCGGTCGTCAGTTGAAGGAGCGGACGAGGCTGCCGACGAGCAGGTTCCATCCGTCGATCAGGACGAAGAACAGGATCTTGAACGGCAGCGAGATCACGGTCGGCGGGAGCATCATCATGCCCATCGCCATGGTGACGGTGGCCACCACCAGGTCGATGACGAGGAAGGGCAGGACGATCAGGAAGCCGATCTCGAAGCCGCGCCGGATCTCCGAGATCATGAAGGCGGGCACGAGGATGCGCAGGTCGACCTGATCTCCCGTCACGACCGTCTGCCCGCGTTCGCGCGCCAGGTCCGCGAACAGGTTGAAGTCCTCCTCGCGGACATTGTTCAGCATGAAGGTGCGGAAGGGATCGCTGATGCGCGCGAGGGCTTCCTCCTCGGTGATCTCGTTGGCGATCAGCGGCCTGACGCCGTTGTTCCACGCCTGGTCGAAGGTCGGCGCCATGACGTAGAAGGTCATGAACAAGGCGAGGCTGATCAGGATCAGGTTGGCCGGCGTGGTCTGCAGGCCGATGCCGGCGCGCAGGATCGAGAAGGCGATGATGAAGCGCGTGAAGCTCGTCACCATGATCAGCAGGCCAGGTGCGATCGACAGGACGGTGAGCAGCCCGACGAGCTGGATGATGTAGCCGATGGTCTCGCCCGTCAGCTGTTCGCCGAAGGGACCAAGGCCGAGTTGCTGGGCCCGTGCCGCCGCGGCGGTGACGAGCAGGGCCGCGAGGGCAAGGGCTGCGCGTCTCATTCGAACAGCAGAGTCCTGATCATGAGCTGCGTGGCGAGGCCGTCGCTGCGGATCCGGGCGCGTTCCTCGAGGTCCGTCTTGAGGTGGCGGAAACCGCTGGCGCCCTGCACCTGCTGCAGCGTCACCGTGCGCATGTAGGCGAGGATGTCCTCGTGGATCGTTCGCACCAGCTGCGGCGGCGGCGGTGCCGAGAAGACGATCGCCAGTTCCATGCGCACCCAGATGTCGCGGGGCGCGGCCAGATTGGTCGTCACGGGCTCGAGCGGTACGAGACGCGGGATCAGGATGATGTTGCCGTTCTCGTCGCGGGCCACGTCGTCGTGGCCGCCGCCCTCGGCTGCGCCACCATGGGCGTCCGCCGCTTCCTCCGCCTCGGGGGAACCCGGCACAGGGTCGACCTGTATCTTGACGGTTTCGGCAGGCTCGTCGGCGGCGCTGCCCGACTGCAGCTTCATGCCCGAGAACCAGCCGCCGCCGGCCGCCGCGACCGTCAGCACGAGCAGCACCACGGCCTGAATGACCGGCGAAGGCCCCTTCTTGCGCGTGCTATCCGTTGCTTCGGCGGCCATCGCGGTTACCCTCCTCAGAACGGCGCGACGAGGTCGACGATCTGCTGGCCGATCGGGGGCTGCTGGACCTCCGTGATCCGCCCGCGGCCGCCGTAGGAGATGCGCGCCTCGGCGATGCGCTCGTAGTTGATCGAGTTCTCGGCGCCGATATCGGCGGGCCGCACGATGCCGGCGATGGTCAGGATGCGCATCTCGTAATTCACCCGCACTTCCTGGGAGCCGCGGATGACGAGATTGCCGTTGGGCAGAACGTCGGTGACGACGGCGGCGACCTGCAGGCGGATGTTCTCAGACCGGGCTGTGGCGCCGGAGCCGGCACTGTCGGATTTCGACGACAGGTCCAGATCGCTCGACCCTCCCTGACCGATGCCCTGCCATTCGTAGGCGCCGTTGATTCCGAACTTGCGGCTGGTCGTTCGCGACCGGTCCGACTCGTTGCTGAGCGTCGCCTTGTCGTTGATGGAGATGTTGACCGTCATGATGTCGCCGACGGAGAGCGCGCGCGCGTCCTTGAAGAGCTGGCTCTGCTCGTCGTTCCAAAGCGAGAAACGCTTGACCGGCCGCGCCGGCGGCTCCGGATAGGCATGGGCGGTCACGGCGGCGGGCTCGAGTCCCGAGCCAACCGGCGAGAGGGCCGGCGCCCGGCCGATTTCCTTCAGTTCGCCGGCGCAACCGCCGAGCGCCAAGCATGCGAGCGCGATGATGGACGAAGGCTTCATGTCGGATCCTCGGACTTCGCGACGTCGGCGATGATGCTGGTCAGCCGGGCCGCAGACTTGCTGTCCATCTCGTTCAGGATGATGCCGGCCTGGCGAGAATTGAGCTTGAGCAGGATGGCGGCGGCCAGGTTTTCGTCGAGCTGCGCCATGCGCTCGGCAGCGGCGTCCGGCCGCATGCGGGAGTAGATGCCGACGACGCTGTCTTCGGCACGGTTGATCACCTCGTCGCGGCGGGCCAGCCAGTCCTCGTACTCGGCCCGCTTGGTCTCCAGCGCGGCGATGCGCTCGTCGATCTCCTGGCGAAGCTTCTCGAGTTCGCGGGTCTGCACCGCATAGCGGCGGTCGCGTGCGGCATCGACGATATTGGCGCAGAACTCGCGGATCTCGTCGGTGACCTGGCCGGGAATTGCCTGGGCGGCTGCCAGCGTGCCGGTCGCGGCGAGCGTCGCCATGCCGATCCCGGCCGCCGTCGACGCACCCACGAGGAAGGTGGCGGCGGTCCTGAAGAAGCGGGCTTGAAGCGTCATCGCGGCCTCCGTCACTGGAACACGAGGTCGGCCTGCAGGGCGCCCGCCGATTTGATGCCCTGGAGGATGGCGATGATGCCGTCGGGCTTGACGCCGATGCGGTTGAGTCCGGCCACCAGCGTCTGGAGGTCCGGTCCGTCCAGCACCGCGACCTGGCCGTTGCCCTGGTCGGCCTCGATCACCGTGGACGGCTCGTTCGCCGTCTCGCCGCGCGAGAAGGGCGCCGGCTGGACGACCCTCGGCTGTTCGGTGATCCGCACGGTCAGCTGACCATAGCTGACGGCAACCTGCGAGATCTTCACGTCCTGGCCGATGACGATGGTTCCGGTCCGCTCGTCCACCACGACCTTGGCCGGCGTATCGGTGGCAACGAGCAGGTTCTCGATCTCGGCCACGAAGCGCGCGGCGGTGACGTTGGCAGGGCGCTTTACCAGGATCGTGCGCGAGTCCTGCTCGCTGGCGGTCCGGTTGCCGAAGCGGCTGGCCGTATATTCGTTGATGATGTCGGTGACGCGGATGGCGGTCGAGAAATCCGGGTTGCGGAGCTGGAGAGTGAGCACGCCGTCGTCGTTGAAGCGTGCCTCGATCTGGCGCTCCACGATGGCGCCATTGGGTATGCGGCCGGCGGTCGGGACACCCTTGGTCAGGCTCTCGGCCTCGCCCTGAGCGCTGAAGCCGGAGATGAAGACCGGACCCTGCGCCACGGCGTAGATGTCCCCGTCCGGGGCGCGCAGCGGCGTCATGACCAGCGTTCCGCCCTGCAGCGAGGTCGCGTCGCCGAGCGAGGAGACGCTGACGTCGATGCGGGCACCGGACTGGACGAAGGCCGGCAGCGTGGCGGTCACGATCACGGCGGCCACGTTGCGGGCGCGGGCCTGGCCGCCTTCCATGGCGATGCCGAGGTTCTGAAGCATGGCGCGGATGGACTGTTCGGTGAAGGGCGAGTTGCGCAGCCCGTCGCCGCTGCCCTGGAGGCCGATCACCAGGCCGTAGCCGATCAGCTGGTTGTCGCGCGCCGTCTGGATGGTGGCGATGTCCTTGATGCGCGACACCGGACCGACGACGGTTGGCAGCGTCGAGGGGCCGGCCGCGATCTCGATGCGATAGTTGACGTCCTGACCTGCGCCGATCTGGCCGGGGCCGACCTGGCGTGCCGGGAGGTCGGCGGCGAACGCCGGCGCGACCGCCAGTCCGACCGCGACGAGAAAGCGCAGTGCCAGAGAGCGCAACATCAGTTCCCCACCCGCAGGGTGCCGTTGGCCATGACGATCCCGCTGAACACGGCACCGCTGTCGACGTTACGCACGCGGATCATGTCGCCGATCGAGCCCGGCTGGAGCGGAATGGCCATGGTGGTGATCTGCAGGCCGTTCTGTATGAAGTTGACTTCGACCGGAGAGCCGGCCTCCACCACGTAGGCTTCGCGGACGGAGCTCAGCGGAATGAAGCGGCCTGGCAGCAAGGTGCGCTTGGCGACCTTTCCGTCGATGTCTTCCGCCATATAGGCGATCTCTGTGGTGATGCGTGCAGGATTGCGGACCGGAACCTCCGACAGCGCCCCTGCATCGATGGTCTCGCCGGGATAGATGACCCGCTTGGGGATGACTGCGGTGTCGGTGGCCATCGCCGCGCCGTGAAGGGCGACGACGAGCAGCGTTGCAGTCGCGACCTTGACCATCGTGCGGAGTGGGCTCGACATGACGGCCTACCGGATGCTCTGCGAGACGACGGACGCCATCTCGTCGGCGGCCTTGATGACCTTGGAATTCATCTCGTAGGCGCGCTGCGCGGAGATGAGTTCGGTGATTTCCTTGACCGGATCGACGTTCGAGCTCTCGAGATACCCTTGCTCGATCGTTGCGAAACCCAGGTCGCCCGGGATGCCGACTGTCGCGGCACCCGAGGCTTCGGTCTCCCGGAAAAGGTTGTCGCCCATGGGCGAGAGGCCGGCTTCGTTGGCGAAGGTTGCCAGCGTGAGCTGGCCGAGGTCCTGCAGCGCCGCCTGTCCATCGATGCGGGCGAAGACCTGGCCGGACTTGTTGACGATCACCTCCACCGTCTCCGCCGGCACCACGATCGCCGGGATGACGTTGAACCCGTCGATCGTGACGAGCGCGCCTTCGGCATTGGTGTTGAAGGCGCCGGAGCGGCTGTAGAGGGTGGTGCCGTCGGCGCCCTCGATCTGGAACCAGCCCGGACCGGTGAGCGCCAGATCGAAGCGGTTGCCGGTGGCGGCGAGCGCGCCCTGCAGGTGGACGTTGCGGACTGCCGACGTCTTCACGCCAAGGCCGATGTTGGCGCCTTCGGGGACGATGCTCTGGTCCGCGCGGTTGGGGACACCCTGCAGCCGCTCGGTCTGGTAGAGCAGGTCGGAGAACTCCGCGCGCGCCCGCTTGAAGCCCGTGGTGTTGATGTTGGCGATGTTGTTGGCGATGACCTCCAGGTTCAGCTGCTGGGCGTTCATGCCGGTCGCGGCAATGGCTAGAGCTTTCATTGTCCTGGTCCTCAGATCGCCATACGGCTGATTTCGAGATAGGCGGTGACGATCTTGTCGCGAATCGAGATCGCCGCCTGCAGCGTCTGCTCGGCGCTCATCACGGCATCGACGACTTCGCGCGCCTGGACGTTGCCGCCCTCGAGCGCGGTCATGGAGACGCTCTCGGCCTGCCCGAGAGTGTGGATGGTGCGGTTCGCCGCCTCCGCCACCGCGCTGGCGAAGTCGCTCGCCTGGACAGACGGCTGTGCCGCGAGCGGGCCGGTCGCGCCGCCGAGGCGCATGCCGCCGGAAAGGGCGTCGAGAGCTCCCAGACCGCTGATCATCACTGCGCCCTCATCAGGTCGATGGTCATGGAGATGAGTTCGCGCGCCTGGCGGATCACCTGCAGGTTCGCCTCGTAGGAGCGGTTGGCCTCCGTCATGTCGGCCATCTCGATCAGTGGGTTGACGTTGGGCAGCTTGACGAAGCCGTTCTCGTCGGCGGCCTGGTGGGTGGGATCGTATTCGACGGGGAACTCGGACCCGTCGACCTCCACCGACTGGATGCGGACATAGGCGCCACCGCTGTCGGAATCGAGCGTGGAGGCGAAGGAGACGGTCTTTCGCTGGTAGGGATCGGCGCCCGACGTGCGGCCGGTGGACTGGGCGTTGGCGAGGTTCTCGGAGACGATCCGGATACGCTCCGACTGGGCCTTGAGCCCCGAGGCGGCAACGTCGACGGACAGGGCAAGCGGGTCGATCGTCATCTCTACCTCGAAGCCAGCATGACCATGCGGTGGAAAGCCTTCACGACCGCGGTGTTGAGTTCGACGCCGCGGCGCACCTCGCCGGCCTTGACCAGCTCTTCCTCGACGGAAACGGAGTTGCCCGAGGTCGAGACGACGGGCGAATCATCCACGGCGAGGCCAAAGTCGCCGCTGGCGCCGCCGAAGGCGATGTGACCCGGCTGGGTGGAGGCGACCGTCAGCGTCCGGTCGGCCAGCAGATCCTGGAACGGCTGGACGTCCACGGCGCGGTAGCCGGGCGTGTTGATGTTGGCCACGTTGCCGGCCACGGCTGCCTGGCGCACCGACAGCCATCGCGCCTGATGAGAGGCAAGTTCAAAGAGACTGACGGGTTGCATCGTAATTCCCCTGCTGGAGGAGAATCATAGGGAGCCAGTCTTGCGTGGAACTTGCGCGCGGCGGCGGGGCCGCGGGCGGTCACTCGGCGAGTTCGACGATCTGGTTGCGGCTGGTTCTGAGCAGCCACTTGCCGTTGTCGTTCTCGATCGACACGACGCTGGAATTGTCGGGCAGGACGGAGCCGCGCTCGACGACGAAGAAGCCGTTCGCATCGCTGATCATGGCGCGGCCCTTGGCGACGTGAACCAGCGTGAAGCTTGGCGGCAAGCCCGGGAAAGGCTGGGTCTCGGAGCCCGGGTCGGCCAGATCGCGGTCGATCGCGCCGACAACCGTGCCGGTCGCGGCAAAGTCGAGCGCCAGCGCCTCGATATCCTCCGGGCTCGCCGGCTTCGGTCGCCACTGGACGCGCTGGGTGTAGAACGGACCCGACAGATCCGATTCAAGCGGCGTCTGCTCGAACTCCACGACGGCATAGCCAAACTGGTCCTGGTTCATGAAGACATACCAGGGAAACGTCGCGGCGGCGGCGGCGAGACCCACGCCGACACCGACGAGCACGGCATCGGTGACGCTGAAGTCGCGCTTCTGCCAGAAGCGAAAAGGTCGCTGCTCGCGCGGGACGTTCATGCCGGCGAGCGGGGGCACCGGTTCGCGTTGTGCGCGGCGGAGCCAGGAACGCCAATCAGCCATCCGGCTTCTCCTGCTTCTTCAGATGTCGTGCGAGTTCGGCGAAGGGGTCGGCGACGGGGCCATCCTGCGGCGACTGGACCAGCGCGTCGTAGATCAGCGGAACCTGGCGCACGGCGGCGTCGAGATCGGGATCGGCGCCCTGCTGGTAGCCGCCAAGCAGGCGGATGTCGCGGGTTTCCTCGTAGCGTCCGATCAGCGCGCGCAGCCGCGTGACGAGCAGGCGTTCGCCGTCGTTCCAGGCGCGGTTCGCCAGGCGCGAGACGGAGCCGAGCGGGTCGACGGCCGGATAGCGACCCTGCTCGGCAATGCTGCGGCTGAGCACGATGTGACCGTCGAGGATGCCGCGGACGGAATCGGCGACGGGATCGTTGTGGTCGTCGCCGTCGACCAGGACCGAGATGATCGCGGTGATCGAGCCGGCGCCGGTCGCGCCGGGGCCGGCGCGCTCCAGCATTCGCGGCATGTCGGTGAAAACGGAGGCGGGATAGCCGCGCGCCACCGGCGGTTCGCCGGCGCCGATCGCCACTTCGCGCAGCGCATGGGCGAATCGGGTGATGGAATCGACGACCAGAAGCACGCGATCGCCCCGATCGCGGAAATGTTCCGCCACCGACATCGCCGTGCCGGAGGCACGCTTGCGCATCATGGCGCTTTCGTCGCTGGTGGCGACCACGGCGACCGTCTTCTTCATCGCCTGCTCGCCGATCGTGTCTTCCAGGAATTCGCGCACCTCGCGACCGCGTTCTCCCACCAGCGCCACCACGACCGTGTCGAAGGCGTGGGCGGCGGCGAGCATGGCGAGAAGCGTCGACTTTCCAACGCCCGAGCCCGCGAAGACGCCGAGGCGCTGGCCGAAGCAGAGCGGGGTGAAGAGGTCGATGACCTTGACGCCGGTCTGGAACGGCTGATCGACGCGTTGTCGCTTCAACGCACCGGGGATGCCGTTGGCGATCGCCGTGCCGGCTGCAAGCGGCGAACCGCCGTCGACGGGGCGGCCGAGCGCGTCGATGACGCGTCCGCGCCAGCTCGCGTCCGGCGACACCCGGAAGGAGCCGCGGATGTAGACCGGGTCGGCGACGCCCGCGTCCGCCGACTGGTCGAACGGAGCAACGAGGATGTCGCGCTCGGTGATCTGCACGACCTCGCCGGTCCTGACGCCCTGCCGGCCATGATGTTCGACCACGTCGCCGAGCCGCGCCGCGGACGAAAGGCCGCGCACGCGATAATGCGTCGGCGACACTTCGGTGACACGGCCGCCGCGGCGCAGCAGCGCCGCCTCCTCGCCGGCCTTGCGGAAAAGCTGCTCGAGGAGTTCGAGCGAGGCCGGCCGGCCGCCTGCCGCCGAAGGGGGGAGGGAAGGGTGGCCGGGCGTAGCGGGCGCGTATTCCTCCTCGAGCATCTAGCCGCTCAGGTGCCCAGCGCCTTGACCGCCTCGCCCAGCGTCTGGTCACCGACCCGGATCAGGGCGGAGGCATTCTCGAAGGAACGCTGGACCATGATGAGCTGGGTCATCTCGGAGACGGGGTTGACGTTCGACTGCTCGACGAAGCCCTGCACCACGCCGACGTCGGGCTGGTCGACCACAGGCTCGGGCGGGGTCGGCGGGATCAGGCCGGAATTGCCGAAGCGCACGAAGTTCTCGCCGGGCGTGAAGGCGAAGAGGCCGATGGCGGCGACGGGCTGGCCGTTCTGGCGCAGCATGCCGTCGGCGGCGGCTTCCGGCGCGCCTTCCTGCGGGTTGAGCTGGATCGCCGCGCCGCCGGCGTCCAGGACCGGGTAGCCTTCGAGCGTGACGATGTCGCCGGTCTCCTGCATGGTGAAGCGGCCGTCGCGGGTCATGACTGTTCCGGCAGGGGTCTGGATGCCAAACCAGGCCTCGCCGCGCACGGCAAAATCGAGCGGATTGCCCGTCTGCGTGTATCCGCCCGCCTTGCCCGAGAGATAGGTCGTTCCGGGCGAGACGAAGGCGACCTTCCTGTCGCCGAGCGACGCGACCACGTCCTCGAACTTCACCTCGGTGGCGCGGAATCCAACGGTGTTGGCGTTGGCGACGTTGTCGGCGATGGTGTCCAGCCGCTTCTGAAGGGCGATCTGGGCGGAGATGGCGACGTAGAGACCTGACTGCATGATCCGGTCCTCAGGCCTTCAACTGCTGCATCGTCAGCAGCAGATCGGTGGAGATGCCGAACTCCGCCGGCTGGCTGAAGAGGATGCTCACGTTCGCGACGCCGCTGCTGGTCTGGTTCTGGACGTCCCACATGCTGGTGAAGCGGGTAATCAGCTTGGCGAGCGCCTCGGGCTCCTTGAAATCCTCGATGTCGATCTTCGACCCGAGGAACTCCACCTGCTTGTCGATGTCGAGCAGCGCGAAGGAATCTGGCAGGCCGAGAGTCGTGCGGACGACCTTTGCGAGAGCGGTGTCGGCAAGAATTTCGTACATGTCGGTGATCTCGGGCGCCTTGCGCTCGAAATAGAGAGCGAGACGGACGGCCTCGTTCGTCGCTCCGGCGTCCTCCTCGAGGGTCTGGCGCATGTAGTTGTCCACGGTGCCCTGCTGGGCACGGGTGAAGACGGTCGCGGTCTCGCCGTGGCGGGCAAAATTGAAGGTCTCGGCGAATTCCCTGTAGCGCGTGTCGCTGAGCGTGTTGGCGAAGCTGTCGTCGTCCTCGACACCGCCTTCGAGCACCTTGACCATGAAGGCCTTGGCGTAGGTCATGTCTTCGAGGCCATGGGCCTTCATCGCATAGGAGAAGAGACGGCTATCGCTTACAAACTCGTCGATCGTCTTAACCTTCTCGATAGCCTTGAGGTAGTACTCCGTTTCACGCTGCACGAAGGGCTGCTTCTCCACCCGCTTGAGCGAGAGGTCCAGGTCGCGCGTTATCGCGGAATAGCTGGCGTTGGTGCTGACCAATTGCAGTCCCCGGATGGAGGTCGTCGTACTGCACGATAATCCTCAATCCTTGCCCGAACCTTTCGGATATTTCGCGGAACGCACTGCACTGGAGCACCAAACAAGCTTCACACAAGGCAGGACGGCTACTCGTGCAAGCAAGGCGTACCGCATGGAGGGGCTGAGTTGGGGATTCTCATCGGACTGGTCGTGACGTTCGGCTGCGTGCTGGGCGGCTTCATGGCCATGGGCGGCCATATCGAAGTCCTCGTCCAGCCGTGGGAGTTCGTCATCATCCTCGGTGCCGCCGTCGGCGTCTTCCTCATCGCCAATCCAATGAAGACGGTGAAGGACACGGGCAAGGCCATCATGGAGGCTTTCAAGAACGCCGTCCCGGGGGAGCAGGACTACCTCCAGACGCTGGGCGTGCTGCACAGCCTGATGCGGGAACTGAAGACCAAGTCCCGCAGCGAGGTCGAAGGACACATCGACAATCCCGACGAGTCGGCGGTGTTCCAGGCCTATCCCGTGGTGCTGAAGAACAAGGAACTGACGAACTTCATTTGCGACTACTGCCGCCTCATCATCATCGGCAATGCCCGCTCCTTCGAGATCGAGGCACTGATGGACGAGGAGATCCAGACCATCCGGCACGACAAGCTGAAGCCCTATCAGGCGCTGACCGCGGTGGGCGACGCGCTGCCGGCGATCGGCATCGTCGCGGCGGTGCTGGGCGTCATCAAGGCCATGGGTGCGCTCAACGAATCGCCCGAGGTGCTGGGCGGCCTGATCGGTGCGGCGCTGGTGGGCACCTTCGTCGGCATCTTCGCATCCTACGGCATGGTCGGGCCTGTGGCCACCAAGGTGAAGATCGTGCGCGAGAAGAAGAACCGCCTGTTCGTGATCGTGAAGCAGACGCTGCTCGCCTACATGAACGGTGCGCTGCCGCAGGTCGCGCTGGAGTTCGGCCGCAAGACGATTTCGGCGCACGATCGCCCGTCGATCGACGCCGTCGAGCAGCAGACGCTGAACAGCCACGCGGAGAAGGCAGCCTGACATGCAGGACGCGGCGATCAACCCATCCCCCCCGCCGATAGCCTCCTCGATCCTGGAGCGGCTGCTTGGCGCGACCGGGGATCCGGAGGAAGTCGTCAAGGCCGGCCGCAGCATCGCCGAACGCATCCTCAAGCCCCTGCGCGCGAGCCTGGAGGATGCCGCCAGCGAACCGGTCCCCGTCGAGATCGAGGCCGTCACGGTCGAGCGGACGACGGAGCTTCTGGTCGGCGCCGGGCCGCACGACGCGCTGACGGTGGGTTCGTCGAAAGCCTCTCCGGATGCGCTTTCCATCCGCCTGGAGGCGAAGGCGATCGCAGTCCTGGTCAACGCGCTTTTCGGCGCCGAGGCCGAGGTCGGTGCAGGCGGTATCGATCGCGATCTGTCGCCGGTGGAGATCGAGGTGGCCAATCTGGTGTGCCGGCTCCTCGCGGTCGCCTACAATGGCTTCAACGGACCGGCGCAGCGGCTGAAACTGCCCCTTCCCTCCGTCGCATCCGGCGACGGCCTGAAGGAATTCGCCGTCCGCGATGGTCCTGGCCTCCGCATCGACTTCGCCATCGGCGCCGAGGCGGAACGGGGGCTCGTGTCGCTCTTCATGCCGCAGCGCATCGTGCTGCAGCGTGGCGAGGAAGAGGCGGCGGATCCCGCCGTCGCCGAGGCGCAGTCGGCGGAGTGGGCTGCGCGTTTCAACGAGGAGGTGATGCGCGCGCGCGTGACGCTGCAGGCAACGCTGTCCGTGGGGCGCATGACGCTCGGCCAGGTCGCTTCCTTCCGGAGGGGGCAGGTGATCGAACTGTCCCGCACCGCGCCGACCGAAACGCGGCTTTCGGCGCGGAACAAGCAGCTCTTCGTTTGCGAGTTCGGGCGTCTTGACGAAAACTACACGGTACGAATCAGAACGCCGGTGGCCGAGGGCCAGGACATCATCGACGGGCTCGTTTCCCCGTGACGCCGATGACCGGTCGGCCGAGCGGCATGGAGTGACGGTATGAGCAAGGCCAAGGCCCAAGTGCCGGGCGAGGAAGAACTGGACCGCGCGATCAGCGAGTTGCGCGGCGTCCTGAAGGAGGATGCGAGCCCGCTGGGCGCATCGTCCTTCGGTGACGATGCGGGCGCGTTCGACTCGCCTGCCTTCGGTGACACCGGAATGCCGTCCTTCGATGCGCCGGAGATGCCGTCCTTCGGCGCGGCCATGCCCGACTTCGCCGACGATGCCGGCGGCGGAGCGACCAACTCCGGCGTCATCATGACCATTCCGGTGGACGTGCAGATCGTGCTCGGCAGCGCCGAGATGCAGGTCTCCGAACTGATGGCGCTGAAGAAGGGTGCAACCGTCGCGCTGGACCGCCGGATCGGCGAGCCGGTCGACGTGGTGGTGAACGGGCGCAAGGTCGCACGCGGCGAGATCACCGTACTCGACAGCGATCCGACGCGCTTCGGCATCCGCCTCACCGAGATCATCTCCGCCGGAAAGGGCAGCTGAAGCCGTGATGGACTTCGGGATCGGCTCGATCGAAGAACCTTCCTACACGTCGTCCTCCCTGACGCCGCCGCAGAAGGCCGCCGCGATCCTGGTCGCCATGGGGAAGCCGGCCGCTGGCAGGCTGCTCAAGTTCTTCAAGCAGGACGAACTGAAGGCGCTGATCGAGGCGGCGCGGATGCTGAAGACCATTCCGCAGGGCGAACTCGAGAAGATCATCGCGGAGTTCGAGGACGAGTTCGCCGAGGGCGCCGGCCTGATGGATTCGGCTGCGACGATGGACAAGATCCTGAGCGAGTCGCTGTCGCCCGAGGAAGTCGACGCGATCATGAATCCCGGCTCCGCGACGGGCGAGGCCGATGCACCGCCGCCGGTCTGGCCGGCGATCGAGGCGCTGGAGCCGGCGCGGGTCGGCGCCTTCCTGGCGGCCGAACATCCGCAGACGGCGGCGCTCGTGCTGACCAATCTCGCCCCCGGTGCGGCGGCCAACGTCCTGCTCACGCTGCCGAAGGCGCTGCGCGGAGACGTGGCGAAGCGCATGGTGACGATCGGCACGGTCAAGCCGGCGGCGCTCCGCATCGTGGAGAACCAGCTCCGGACCCGCTTGCTCGGAGACACCGGAGCCAAGTCGCCTGCCATCGGACATGCCCGTGTCGCCAACGTCCTCAACGAACTCGACAAGTCGCAGCTCGACGAGATCCTGTCAGACATGGAGAGCGCGGGCTTTTCCGACGTCAAGGCGATCAAGGCGCAGCTGTTCTCGTTCGAGGACCTGCCCATGCTGGACCAGCGCTCGCGCCTCACGCTGTTCGACGGCATGTCGTCGGAGATCGTCACGCTGGCGCTGCGCGGCGCCGACAAGGCGATCGTCGAGGCGGTGCTCACCGCCGTCGGCGCGCGGGCGCGGCGCATGATCGAAGCCGAGCTCGCGGCCGATCCCGGGAATGTCCAGCAGGCTGCCGTCATCCGGGCGCGGCGCGAGATCGCATCGACCGCCATCCGCATGGGCAAGAGCGGGCAAATCACGATGCCGGCCGCCAAGGAAGCGGCCTGATCCGCGTCCCGGTCCTCCGATTCCGCCTGAACCGAGTGCCTTCGCATGGCCGATGACGACGACAAGGAAAGCAAGACAGAGCAGGCGAGCGAGAAGAAGATCCGCGACGCCGTGGAGAAGGGCAACCTGCCGTTCTCGAAGGAAGCGCCGATCTTCGCGACGCTGCTCGCGGTGCTCGTGTTCGCGCTGTTCTTCGCCTACGACGCGATGGTCCGGCTGGCGGTTTTCCTGTCGACCTTTCTCGAGCGGCCGAACGAATGGAGCCTGTCCAATTCGGCCGACGCCATTTCGCTCTACCAGATCGTCTTCATGGAAATCGCCCGTGCGATCGTGGTGGTGATGGCGCTGCTCGTCGCTGCCGGCGTCGGCGCGTCGGTGATGCAGAACCTGCCGCAGTTCGTCGGCGACCGGATCATGCCGAAATTGAACCGCATCTCGCCGATGGCGGGGTGGAAGCGGCTGTTCGGCGTCCAGGGCCTCGTCGAGTTTCTCAAGTCGCTGGGAAAGGTGCTCTTCGCCGGCGTGTTCCTGGGCTTCGCCATGAGCGACGTGCATGTCAGGCTGCTCGAGGGGATGCTGATGCTGCCATCGGCCTTCGGCATGCAGATCCGCGACATCGTGGTGGACCTGGTGATGGTCGTCGCCTTCGCCATGGCGCTGATAGCCGGCGCAGACCTCCTGTGGACCCGCTTCCACTGGATGCAGGAGCTGCGGATGACCAAGCAGGAGGTCAAGGACGAGCACAAGCAGGCCGAAGGCGATCCGATCCTGAAGTCGCGCATGCGGTCGCTGGCGCGAGACCGGGCGCGGCAGCGCATGATGGCGTCGGTTCCGCGTGCCACGCTCGTCATCGCCAATCCGACCCATTTCTCCATCGCGCTCCGCTACGTGCGGGAGGAGACGGCCGCGCCGATCGTGGTAGCCAAGGGGCAGGACCTCATCGCGCTCAAGATCCGCGAAGTGGCGGAGGAGCATGGAATTCCGATTTTCGAGGACGTGACGCTCGCCCGTTCCATGTTCAAACAAGTTTCGGTCGATAGCATGATCCCGCCGCAGTTCTACCAGGCGGTCGCAGAGCTCATCCGCATCATCCAGGGCAACCGCAAGGCCCCGAAGGCAGGCACGTCAGCTTCATGAATCGGCAGCCGCATTCCTCCGCACGCGAGATCATCGTGGCCAGCGTCCTGCGCGAGGTCGTATCGGAACTGAGGATGGTGGACGTCGCCGACTACATCGCGTTCATCCGGCTGGAACAGCACGGCAATCTCGCCGATCTCGTGGACTCGGCAGCCGAACTCTACCTCATGCCCGGAACGCTCGGTTTCGGCCATGGCGGCGACGTCAACGTGGGATGGACGGGCGAACCGACGATCACGCTCGACCTGCAGCTGAAGCCGCGCGGCGCGACGATCTACTTCGCGCTGAAGATGTCGGCGCTCAAGGCGAGCGTCGACGTCAACTACGTTTCGTTCGAGGACCCGTCGCCGGACCCGGCCGAAAACACGCGGTTCCTGGCGGAGACCCTGGAAGCGAGCCGCATCCACCGCGCGACGCCGATGGCGATGCGGGGCTGACCGGGGCAAGGTTGACCGGGGCGCGGCCGCGAGACGGCGGCCGTCAGTCGATCAGACCCAGCCGCAAGGCCTTGGCGACCGCGTGCATGCGGTTGACGGCATCGAGCTTCTGCGTCGTCGCCGTGAGGTACTGGTTGGCGGTGTGGATCGACAGGCCGAGCGCGGCGGCGATCTCGTCGCTGGTCTTGCCCTGGGCGGTAAGCCGCAGGCACTGGAGCTCGCGTTTCGACATGGCGGGAACCTCGCCGGTCTGCGACAGCAGCATGCGCGCGACGGTGCCGAACAGCGTGAGCGTCCGGAGGTGGAGGTCGCAGACCAGCGCGTCGTCGACGCCGATCCCGCCGCCCGCCAGAACCACGAAGCCCTGCGCACCGTCGTCGGCAAAGGCCGGCAGCGCCAACCCCGGAAGGTCGGGTGTGAGCGGTGGCGTTTCCTGGCCGACCACGAGCAGCGGAAAGGCCGGGCAACGATCATGCGCGATCTCGCCGTGCCACCAGAACGGCGTCATGGAGCGACCCGCGGCGGCCAGCCAGGCGACTCCGCGTTCGCCGCAGAGGATGCGGGACGTCTCCGAGCTGCGCGGAAACTTCCGGTCGAAGCAGAGCGCCAGCGCGGGCTGCGGCGTGGTGCGCGATACCAGGAAGACGCCGTAGTAAGTGGCTCCGGCCTCCACCGACATGCGGCGAACCTGGCGGACGGTGTCGAGGAGCAAGCCCACGTTCTGCGTGGTGACGATGAGGCCGCGCCCGGCCACCTCGATCCAGCTGCCATCCGTCGCCCAGGCGGTCATCGTCAGATCACCCCGGCGCGGATGGCGGTGGCGATGGCCATGGCGCGGTTGCTCGCCCCGACCTTGCGGATCGCGTGGCTCAGATAGCTGTTGACGGTGTTGGCGGTGACGCCGAGGATCATGGCCACTTCGCTGGCGGTCTTGCCTTCGGCGACCCAGTACAGGCATTCCCGCTCGCGGTCAGACAGGACTTCGTCTGCCTGGTCGTCGAAGAGGCCGGGGAAGGGACGGGCAAGCAGGTAGCAGCAGGCGAGCTGTGCCGACGGCAGCATCGCGAGGTCGATCGCGCCGGTCGTTCCGCAGGACAGCAGCAGATGGCAGCGACGCGAGGCGTCCCTGAGCGGCAGGGCATGCAGTTCGACGTGCCCGAGCCGGCGCAACGTCTCGCGCAGCCTCTGGTCGGCCGAGATGCGATCCGCGCCGCCCGGGCTGGGGCGCAGGGCCTGCATCGACACGCCCTGCGGCGCAGCCGCGTGCGCGAGACGCTCGATCGCCTCGGCACCGATCGTCTGCACGGCGTCGAAGATCCAGTTGCTCGCCACGACAAGCGGCTGGCTCTTTCCGCGGACATGCCTTTCCAGCAGCAGGAGATAGTGCGACGCACCCGTCTCCCGCGCGATCCTGCCGAGGCAGTCCGTCAACTGCTCCCGGTCCTGGGCCTGACGGATCGCGGCGAGGGTCTCGCGGGAGAGCGTCGGCCGAGGAAGCTTCATGGCTGCGCCGATCCGATCTGACCGTGTCCGGGCACCCGAAAAACGTCATCCGAAGTGGGCGACGCACGAGACCTGCCTGCGACACACATCGAATCCTGGCTCATGACGAACGCATTCCATGCCGTGCCGGCAGGGTCAAGCAGGTGAGCGACGGGATCGGGAGCGCGGCAGCGGGGCGATGTCAGGTGGTCGACGGCATGCGGCACGAGACGACTTCTCCGGGAGCGGCGAGGCTCTGCAGGGCGGCGACGGGCCTGCCCTCGATCCGGCCGAGCACGGCCCTTGCGACCTCGCGCCCGGCGAGCCGGAAATCCTCCTGCGAAATCCACAGTTCGGGCCGGTACCAGCGCAGCAGCTTCGACGACTGCTTGGAAACGACGTCGACGTCGCTGCCGAGTGTCAGCCCGGCTTCCTCGATGCCGGCGACCAGCGCGAAGGTCGCGCCTCCGCTCGCCGCCACCAGCCCGTCGGGCCGGTCGGCGCGCCGCATGAGCCGGGCCGTCTTCGCGCGGATGACGTCGATCGGATCGTCGATGGAGATGCCGCTCCAGGCGACCTCCGTCGCGCCGAGTTCCTGCACCGCGTCGGAGAAGCCGTCGCGCATGTGCTGGTGATAGGTCAGGTCCGGGGGCGGAGGCAGCAGCGCCAGCCTGCGTCGTCCGAGCTCCACCAGTTTGCGAACGGCTGCGGCCGAGAAGGCACGATTGTCGAAATCATGGAACGGATGGTCCTCGCCGATGGCCGTGCGGCCATGGGTGGCAAAGGGGAAATGATGCTCGAGGAGATAGGCGACCCGCGGGTCGTTCGGCTCGGTGCGCGACAGGATGATCCCATCGGCCGACCCCGTCTCGACGACGTAGCGTACCGGATCCATCGGGTCGTTGCGCCGCGAATAGGGGGTGACGATCAGGTGGTAGGGCGTCTCGGCGATGGTCTCGGAGATGCCGTAGATCATGTCGGACACGAAACCGGTCAGGTCCTCCTCGGTGTCGAGGACGAGGCTGATGACGTTGGTCTTGCCGGTGCGCAGCCGCACGCCCGCGCGATTGGGACGGTAGCCGATCTGCTTGGCCACGAGCCTGACGCGCCGCTTCGTCTCCTCGCCGATCTCGGGCGCATCCTTCAGTGCGCGCGAGACCGTCGTCACGCCGAGGCCGGTCATGAACGCGATCGTCTTCAGCGTCGGGCGGGTGCCCTCGGCCGGTGCGGAATCGGAACTGGGATCGAGGCTGTCCATCGGCTTCGCCTATCAGCCCCCCATTCGGCTGGCAACATTGCCGGCCGGCGTTGCGGAGGGACGCCTTTCACGCGACAGCTGAAACGTTACAGAAAAGACGCGCCCGGAGCTAGGACGAGGAACGAAGCGGCGGTCGCACAGGCAAAGGCTGCCGGCTGAGCGTGTCGCTTTGGCATTCCATTCGATTGCTCATTGTGTGCTGCAGCAGCAGAAATGCTGCATTGCAGCGCGATAAGCGGGCAAATGCATTAGTTCGGCGCTCGAAAAAAAGGTTGGCCGTCTGCGTTTTCCCGATTGCCACCTATTTTGGCTTCCCCTATGCTCCAACCTGTAACGTTTCAGAATTCCAGGGAGGAACACCAGTGCGTTATCATCTCATGACGGCCGCGTTCGCAGCTTCGGTCGCTTTCGCGGCTCCGGCCGCAGCCACGGATCTCGAGGTCACACATTGGTGGACCTCCGGTGGCGAGGCGGCGGCGGTCGCCGAACTCGCCAAGGCGTTCGACGCCACCGGCAACAAATGGGTCGACGGCGCCATCGCCGGATCGGGCGGCACCGCCCGCCCGATCATGATCAGCCGCATCACCGGTGGCGACCCGATGGCCGCCACGCAGTTCAACCACGGCCGCCAGGCCGAGGAACTGGTCCAGTCCGGTCTCATGCGCGACCTGACCGACATCGCCGAGAAGGAAGGCTGGAAGGACATCGTCCGTCCGTCGAGCCTGCTCGATTCCTGCACGCTCGACGGCAAGATCTACTGCGTGCCGGTGAACATCCACTCGCAGCAGTGGCTGTGGCTCTCCAACGCCGCCTTCGAGAAGGCCGGCGTCGCTGTGCCGACCAACTGGGACGAGTTCGTCGCGGCCGCTCCGGCGCTGGAGAAGGCGGGCATCACTCCGCTCGCGCTCGGCCAGCAGCCCTGGCAGGCCTCGCTCGCCTTCCAGGTGCTCGTCGTCGCGCTGGGCGGCACGGATCTCTACAACAAGGTCTATGGCGAGAAGGATGCGGACGCCGCGGCCGGGCCGGAGATGGCCACCGTGTTCAAGGCCGCGGACGATGCCCGCAGGATGGCCAAGGGCTCCAACGTGCAGGACTGGAACCAGGCGACCAACCTCGTCATCTCCGGACAGGCCGCCGGCCAGATCATGGGTGACTGGGCACAGGGCGAATTCGCGGTCGCAGGCAAGGTCGCCGGCACGGACTATTCCTGCCTTCCCGGGCTTGGCGTCAACGAGGTCATCCAGACCGGCGGCGACGCCTTCTACTTCCCGGTCCTGAAGGACGCAGAGAAGTCGGCCGCGCAGGATGTCCTGGCCTCTACCATGCTGGCGCCGGCAACGCAGGTTGCCTTCAACCTCAAGAAGGGCTCGCTCCCGGTGCGTGGCGACGTCGACATCACCGCCGCCAACGACTGCATGAAGAAGGGTCTCGACATCCTGGCCAAGGGCAACGTCATCCAGTCGCCCGACCAGCTGATGTCGGCCGACTCTCTGACGCAGGTGAACGACCTGTTCGTGCAGTTCTTCAACACGCCGTCCATGACTGCCGAGGACGCGCAGAAGACCTTCGCCGAGATCGTCGCGGCCGCCGACTGACGGTACCCGACGCGGAACGGTCACCGGTCCCGCCAATCCTGGCGGGACCGGCGGCTCCGCCCCGTCGCCCGTGCGACGGAACCCGGCATACGGGAGGCTTCTTCATGGCAGATACCCGGAACGGACGGCCGAGCCAGGTCTTCCGCAACCTCAATTCCAAGGTCGCCTCCATACCGATGGTGCTGACGGCATCCGTCGTCTTCGTGGGGGGCACCATCTGGACGGTCATCCACTCCTTCACGAACTCCAAGCTGCTGCCGCGGCTCAACTTCATCGGCCTCGACCAGTACGAGCGGCTGTGGAATTCGAACAAGTGGCTGATCTCGATCGAGAACCTGTTCATATACGGCGTGCTCTCGCTGATCTTCTCGCTCGTCATCGGCTTCATGCTGGCGGCGCTGCTCGACCAGAAGATCCGCTTCGAGGACACGTTCCGGACGATCTTCCTCTATCCCTTCGCGTTGTCCTTCATCGTCACCGGCCTCGTCTGGCAGTGGATCCTGAACCCGGATTTCGGCGTGCAGGCCGTGGTGCGCAGCCTTGGCTGGGAAAGTTTCGCCTTCGATCCGCTCTACAACCAGGACATCGTCATCTACGGCATCCTGATCGCCGGGCTGTGGCAGGGAACGGGCCTCGTCATGTGCCTGATGCTGGCGGGTCTCCGCGGCATCGACGAAGACATCTGGAAGGCGTCGCGCGTCGACGGCATTCCGATGTGGAAGACCTATCTGTTCATCGTCATCCCGATGATGCGGCCGGTCTTCGTGACCACGCTCGTCATCATCGCCTCGGGCATCGTGCGCGTCTACGATCTCGTGGTGGCCCAGACCAGCGGCGGCCCCGGCATCGCGTCCGAAGTGCCTGCCAAATACGTCTACGATGCGATGTTCCTGTCGCAGAATCTCGGCCAGGGCTTCGCGGCCTCCACCATGATGCTGGTCACGGTGCTGATCGTCATCGTGCCCTGGGCCTATCTCGAATTCGGCAGGAGGCGTCACCGTGGCTGAACAGGGAACCCTTTCCGCTGCCGGCCTGGGCGCGTCGCGGGCGTCCGCCTCCGAGGCCTGGGGACCGCGCCCCCGCCGCGCGCTATCGCGCCGAAACATCATCATCTACGGCACGCTGACGGTGGTGGCGCTGTACTACCTCCTGCCGCTCTACGTGATGATCGTCACGTCGCTGAAGGGCATGCCCGAGATCCGCATGGGCAACATCTTCTCGCCGCCGATGGAGATCACCTTCGAACCGTGGGTGAAGGCCTGGGCCACCGCCTGCACGGGGCTCAACTGCGAGGGCCTGTCGCGCGGCTTCTGGAACTCCGTGCGCATCACCGTGCCGTCGGTGATCATCTCGATCCTGATCGCTTCGGTGAACGGCTATGCGCTCGCCAACTGGCGGTTCCGCGGGGCCGACATCTTCTTCACGATCCTGATCGTCGGCGCCTTCATTCCCTACCAGGTGATGATCTATCCGATCGTCATCATCCTGCGCGAGATGGGCCTCTACGGCACGCTGACCGGACTGGTCATGGTCCACACGATCTTCGGCATGCCGATCCTGACGCTGCTGTTCCGCAACTATTTCGCCTCGGTGCCGGAGGAATTGTTCAAGGCGGCCCGCGTCGATGGCGCCGGCTTCTGGGCGATCTACTTCAAGATCATGCTGCCGATGAGCCTGCCGATCTTCGTCGTCGCCGTCATCCTGCAGATCACCGGCATCTGGAACGACTTCCTGTTCGGCGTCGTCTACACCAAGCCGGACGTCTACCCGATGACGGTGCAGCTCAACAACATCGTCAATTCCGTGCAGGGCGTGAAGGAGTACAACGTCAATATGGCCGCAACGCTTCTGACGGGCCTCGTGCCGCTGATCGTCTACTTCATCTCCGGCAAGTTGTTCGTGCGCGGCATCGCCGCGGGCGCGGTGAAGGGCTGAGCATCATGTCCAGTGTCATCGTTCGCGACGTTTCGCTCAATTTCGGTGCCGTCGAGGTGCTGAAATCGCTCAACCTCGACGTTGCGGAGGGGGAATTCATCGTCCTTCTCGGCCCCTCGGGCTGCGGCAAGTCCACGCTGTTGAACTGCATCGCCGGCCTGCTCGACGTCTCGCAGGGACAGATCTTCATCAAGGGCAAGAACGTCACCTGGGAGGAGCCGAAGGACCGCGGCATCGGCATGGTGTTCCAGTCCTACGCGCTCTATCCGCAGATGACGGTGGAGGGAAACCTGTCGTTCGGTCTCAAGAACGCCGGGCTGCCGAAGGACGAGATCGCCAAACGGGTGGCACGCGCATCCGAGATCCTGCAGATCGAACCGCTGCTGCAGCGCAAGCCCGCCGCGCTCTCGGGAGGCCAGCGGCAGCGTGTGGCAATCGGTCGAGCGCTGGTGCGCGACGTCGACGTGTTCCTGTTCGACGAGCCGCTGTCGAACCTCGATGCGAAACTTCGATCCGAACTGCGCGTGGAGATCAAGCGCCTTCACCAGAAGCTCGCCAACACGATGATCTACGTGACCCACGACCAGATCGAGGCGTTGACGCTCGCCGACCGCATCGCGGTCATGAAGGGCGGGGTCATCCAGCAACTGGACGGACCGCAGGAGATCTACAACCGGCCGGTCAACCGCTTCGTGGCAGGCTTCATCGGCTCGCCCGGGATGAACTTCCTCGAGGGCCAGGTGTCGCGCGACGGATCACCGTCCTTCCTGGTCGGCGATCTGCGCATTCCGCTCGATCGATACGATTTCTCGGTGGCCAACGCCGCCGGCGCAGCCGCTCTCGGCATCCGCCCCGAGCACGTGGCGCTCGACGAAGCGGGCGCGGCGATGCCGTTCTCGCTGGAAACCGTGGTCGAGATCGTCGAGCCGATGGGGTCGGACACGCTCGTCTGGACGACGCTCGGCGGCCACAACTTCAATTTCCGCGCCCCGTCGGAACGGACGCTCAGGCTCAGGGAGCGCATCACGATCGGTTTCGATCCGGCACGCGCCTCCCTCTTCGACGCCGCCACCGACGTGCGTCTCTGACATCCGATATCAAGAACGTTGAAGGAACCCGACATGGACTGGTCGTTCCAACTCTACAGCGCCCGAAACTTCCAACCCTGGGACCGCATCCTGAAGCTGCTTTCCGACTGCGGCTATCGGCAGGTCGAAGGCTATGGCGGCGTCTATTCCGATCCGGCGGGTTTCCGGTCGGAGATGGACAGGAACGGCCTGTCGATGCCGAGCGGCCACTTCTCCATCGATGCGCTCGAGAACGACTTCGACGGCGTGCGCCGCATCGCCGACGCGCTCGGCGTGCGCCTGCTGATCTGCCCCTACCTGATGCCCGACGCCCGCCCGACCGACGCGGCCGGCTGGCGCGGCTTCGGCGAGCGGCTGGCCAAGGTCGGCGAACGCGCGACACGCGACGGCTACGGTTTCGCGTGGCACAACCATGATTTCGAGTTCAAGGCGCTGGCGGACGGCACGACGCCGCAGGAGCACATCCTGACCACGGCGCCCGCTGTCGGCTGGGAAATCGACGTCGCCTGGGTGATCCGCGGCGGCGTCGACCCGCTTCCCTGGATCGAGCGCCACGGCGCGCGCATCGTCGCCGTCCACGTCAAGGACATCGCCAAGTCCGGCGAGGGGCTCGACGAGGACGGCTGGTCCGACGTCGGCCATGGCACGGTCGACTGGCGCGGCCTGATGAAGGCTTTGCGCGCGTCGACGACGGCGCACTACTACGTGATGGAACAGGACAACCCCAACGACATCGATCGTTTCGCCCGCCGCTCGATCGAAGCCGCGAACGGCTTCTGACGAAGACCGGCGATACTTTCCAGGAGACTTTCAATGGCGAAGAAACTAGGCGTCGGCGTCATCGGCTGCGGCAACATCTCGGCGGCCTATCTCAGGCTCGCGCCGCTGTTCCGCGGCATCGAGATGCGGGCCTGCGCCGACATCGACATGGCGGCGGCGACGGCGCGCGCGGCGGAGTTCGGCGTGCGGGCGGAGACGGTGGACGCGTTGCTGGCGGCCAGCGACATCGACATCGTGGTCAACCTCACGATCCCAGCCGCCCACTACGAGATCTCGCGCCGGGCTCTCGACGCGGGCAAGCATGTCTATTCCGAAAAACCCTTCGTGCTGTCGGTGGCAGAGGGCCTCGACCTGAAGAAGGTGGCGACGAAGAAGAAGCTGCGCGTCGGCTCGGCGCCCGACACATTCCTCGGCGGCGCGCATCAATATGCCCGCCACGTCGTCGATTCGGGCGCGGTCGGGCGTATCACCAGCGGTACGTGCCATGTGATGAGCCACGGCATGGAGCACTGGCATCCGAACCCCGACTTCTTCTTCAAGGTCGGCGGCGGTCCGGTGCTCGACGTCGGACCCTATTACGTCGCAAACCTGATCCAGCTCATCGGGCCGGTGCGGCGCGTGGCGGCGCTGTCGTCCATCCCTGCCAGGGAACGGCTGATCACGTCGCAGCCTCGCGCCGGGCAGACCATCCCGGTCGAGACGCCCACCACGCTGCACGCCCTCCTGCATTTCGAGAACGGCGCGGTGGTGACGCTGAACGCCAGCTGGGACGTCTGGACGCACGGCCACTCGCCGATTGAACTCTACGGGGAGGAGGGGACGCTCTTCGTGCCGGACCCGAACTTCTTCGGCGGCGACGTGCGCTACACGCTTCGCGACCAGCCGGTGGCGAAGCCGGAGCCATGGGAACATCCCTTCGCAGTGCCGAACCAGGAGAGCCCGCGCGGGCCGCTGGCCAATTATCGCGCCTCGGGGCTGGCGGACATGGCGGTCGCGATCCGCGACGACCGCCCGCACCGCTGCTCGCTCGAAGCGTCGCTGCACGCGATCGAGATCATGACCTCGATCCTGAAGTCGGGCGAGACCGGCAAGTTCGTCGAGATGAAGACCACCTGCGAACGTCCCGCGGCGCTGTCGCCCAAGGACGCCAGGGCGCTGCTGGCGCCGAACCCGGAGAAGCCCGCCCGCGCGGCCTGACCGCGGCGTCCTCCCCAGCCCGGTGCGGCACGGCCGTCGCGCCGGGCGCGGCTGGGGACGATCGCGGAGCAAATGCCGCACCTCAGATCGTTCGAGCGGCGCCGCGCCCTGCTTGGCGCGTGCTTCGCGACCTGCTAGGAAACCTTCCAGCTGGCAGAAGGATTGCCGGCAGCGGAAGGATCGTTCGGCCGTGCAGGCTTTGCGGAGAGCAGCGGGAAAATGGACGGCGCAGATCGCGCTGCTCATTCTGCTCGTCCAGCTTTTCGCCGCCGGCTTCGCCACCGCCGCCCATGCCGCGGCTCCTCAATTCGACGCATTCGGCAACGTGCTGTGCGTCGGCGGAGAGCCGGGAGCAGAGATGCCGGAGGGCGGTTCGTCCGGCTTCCACGACTGCTGCATCTTCGGCTGCGGCAGCGCGGTCGCGCCGCTTCTGGCGCCGGGCGACCCCGGGGTTCAGCCGGTCTTTTATCCCCGCACCGCAGATGTGGTTGCCGCGGATCCGGCACACCTCGCCGCGCTCGACAGGCCGACGCGCCCGGGCAGCCCGCGCGCACCTCCGACCGCGATCTGATCCACGTCGCCTCGCATGCCGGGGCGGACGTGCGTGATCATCGATTCCGCCTGCGCGGAGTCCGTCGCCTCATTCGGAGAACCATCATGTCGACTTCCCTGCGCGCCTCGGCGCTCTCCTTCGCTCGCCGTGCCCATCTGGCCGGCATCCTCACCGCCTCGTCGCTGTCGCTTGCCGCGCTGTTCGCCTCCGCGCCTGCGTCGCATGCCCACGAGTACAAGGCCGGCGACATCGCCATCGGCCATCCCTGGTCGCGCCAGACGCCGGAAGGCGCCAAGGTGGCCGGTGGCTTCTTGGTGCTCACCAACACGGGCGCCACGGCGGACCGTCTCGTCGGCGTGTCCTCGCCGATCTCGATGAAAGGCGAGATCCATCAGATGGCGGTCGACGACAAGGGCGTCATGACCATGCGTCCCGTCGAAGGTGGCCTCGAGGTTCCGGCCGGCGGCTCGGTCGAGCTGAAGCCGGGGTCCTATCACCTGATGTTCATGGGTCTGACCGCGCGACCCGTCGAGGGCGACAACTTCGAAGCCACGCTCGAATTCGAGAAGGCCGGCAAGGTGACGGTCGAGTTCGCCGTCGAGGGCATGGGCGGCGCGCCCAAGCACGAAGGGCATTCCGGCCACGGCGGCTGACGCCGGGCCGTTCCGCCAGCCAGCATCAAGCCAGCAGCCACGCGGCCGCGCAGCAGCGGCCGCCTCCAGCGCTCCGGACATCTCCGGAGCGCTCGCTCTCCCTTTGCCCGGCGACTGCCGGCACCCAACCCATCAAGGAAGATCATTCAATGTCGAAATCCATCCTCTCCGCCTGCGCGCTTATCCTCGCCGCCACCGGCATCGCACAGGCCCACACCACGCTCGAACAGGCCGAGGCGCCCGTTGGCGCGAGCTACAAGGCGGTCTTCCGCGTCCCGCATGGCTGCGACGGCAAGCCCACCAACACCGTCCGCGTCCAGATCCCGGAGGGCGTCATCACCGCCAAGCCGATGCCCAAGGCCGGCTGGACGCTGGAGAAGGTCACCGGCGCCTATGCGCAGTCCTACGAGTACTACGGCCGCACGCTCGGCGAGGGCGTGAAGGAGGTCGTCTGGAGCGGCGGCAATCTCGGCGACGACGAGTATGACGAGTTCGTGGTGCGCGTGTTCCTGACCAAGGACCTGCCGGTCGGCAAGATGCTCTACTTCCCGGTCGTGCAGGAATGCCCGGAGGGCGCTGCGGAGCGCTGGATCGAGATTCCGGCCGAGGGCCAGGATCCGCACGACCTCGAGGGCCCGGCCCCGGCCATCAAGCTGATCGACAAGCCGCACGCGCATTGATCGACGGCGGGCGGGCCGACCCGGCCCGCCCGCGCAGTTCTGGAGGCGACCTGCATGCACCTGTCCACCGCGCCTCGATCAGCCGGGCGCACGTCCGGCCTGCACATCCTCGGCGCGTTCCTTGCCGCCTTCGCGGTCCTGCTCGCCGGGATGACCGGCGCGCTTGCCCATGCTTCGCTCGCCTCGGCCGACCCGGCCGACGGCGCCATGGTGGCCGAGGCCCCGTCCGAAGTCGCGCTCACCTTCTCCGAGATCGTATCGCCGCTGGTCCTGCGGCTCGTGGCGCCGGACGGCGCGTCGCGGGACCTCGAAGAGGTTGCCTTCAACGGCAACACGCTTCGCGTCGCCCTGCCGGGCGGACTGACGGACGGCACCCACGTGTTCTCCTGGCGGGTCGTTTCGGAGGACGGGCATCCCGTCGGGGGCTCGGTGGTCTTCTCGATCGGGGCTCCGAGTGCCATGCCCGGAGCGCCTGCCGAGGCGGTCGACCGGCTGGTGCGCGGCCTAGTCTGGGCGTTGAAACTCGTGCTCACCGGCGGGATCGCGCTCGGCATCGGCGGGGTCTTCGCGCTGTCGTGGTTCGGGACGGGACGTGAAGCCGGCCGGGACGCTGCCGCCGGGCTCGTCATTGCCGGCATGATTGCAGCGGTGCTGTCGGTCGGCCTGCAAGGGCTCGATGCGCTGGCGGAGCCGATGGCGCGCCTCGTCGACCCGGCCGTCTGGCAGACAGGCCTTCGAACCTCCTTCGGTCGGACCGCGCTCGGGCTGCTCGTCGCCTCGGCAGTGGCGATGATCGCCCTTGTCCTTCCCGGACGCGTGCCGGCGCTGATCGCTCTCCTCGGGGCCGGTGCGGCGGTGGCCGCCAGCGGACACGCGGGCTCGGCCGAACCGCAATGGCTGACGCGGCCGCTGGTCGCGCTCCACGTCGTGACGATGGCGACCTGGATCGGAGCGCTGATGCTGCTCGGGCTGGCGCTGCGAGCCGGCGGCGGCGGCGCGACCGCCATGCTGTTTCGCTTCTCGTGCGCCATTCCGTGGCTGCTGTGCATCTTGCTGGTCTCAGGCGTCGTGCTGGCCTTTATCCAGGTGGGGACGCCGACGGCCCTCCTGTCGACGGCCTACGGGACCGTCCTTCTCGTCAAGCTGGCGCTCGTCGCCGCCCTGCTCGGTCTGGCCGCCTTCAATCGTTGGCGCCTGACGCCGGCCATTGCCCGTGGCGATGCCGCGGGCCGAAACGCGCTCGTCCGGGCGGTCGTCGTCGAGATCGTCATTGCCGTCCTCATCTTCGGCGCGGTCGCCACCTGGCGCTTCACCCCGCCGCCAAGGGCGCTGGCGCGTGCCGCCGCCGAACCCGCCTGGGTGCATCTGCACGACCCGCGCGTGATGGCTGACGTCACCCTCACGCCCGGACTTGCCGGACCGGTGGCGGCGACCGTCGCGCTGACGGGCGGCGACTTCGGGCCGCTGGCCGCCAAGGGCGTGACGCTGGTGCTGTCGCGGCCCGACGCCGGCATCGAGTCGATCCGCCGCGAAGCGACCCTCGCAGGCGAAGGCGCGTGGACGATCGGCGACCTCGTCGTGCCGCTCGCCGGCCGCTGGCAGGTGCGGGTCGACGTGCTGATCGGCGATTTCGAGATCGCGCGGCTTCACGGGGAGATCGAGCTGCGGCGGTAGGGCTGAGCTGCCGGTGCGCGTTTCCCTCCCCCTTGCGGGGAGGGGTCAGGGGGGCGGCTCGTGAGCGGGTGGGAGTGAAACCGGGGGCTCGGTGAGAAGGGAGCTTTGACTTGGCGCGTTCTTGCCGACCTCGCGCGGACGAGGACAGCCCGTCCATCGCCAACCGCTTCGCGGCACCACCCCCACCGCTTACCAGGGCGAGCCGCGGGTCTCGCCCGTCCTTCGGACCCCCGCAAGGGGGAAGGGGCGCCTGCGAGTTCTGCATGTTGACATAAAGATATCCTTATGTGATTGTTCACCTCTCCGGACCACGCATGAGGATATCCGCCATGGCTTCGAGCCTCGACGACCTGTTCGGCGCTGCCGTCCCGAACCGAAGCGGAGCGGGGATCCGCGCTGCTCTCCAGGCGGCCGCCAGCGAGCGGATACTGATCCTCGACGGAGCAATGGGCACGGAGATCCAGGGGCTGGGGCTCCGCGAGGAGCATTTCCGCGGCGAGCGCTTCGAGCGCTGCGCCTGCCACCAGCAGGGCAACAACGACATCCTGATCCTCACCCAGCCGAAGGCGATCGAGGACATTCACTTTTCCTATGCCATCGCCGGCGCCGACATCATCGAGACCAACACCTTCTCGTCCACCCACATCGCCCAGGCCGACTACGGCATGGAGGAGATGGTCTACGACCTGAACCGCGACGGAGCGCGGCTCGCCCGGCGGGCCGCGATCCGCGCCTTCCAGGAGGACGGCCGCCGCCGCTTCGTGGCCGGCGCGTTGGGGCCGACCAACCGCACGGCGTCGATTTCGCCCGACGTAAACAATCCCGGCTACCGCGCCGTCACCTTCGACGACCTGAGGCTCGCCTATGGCGAGCAGTTGCGCGGCCTGGTCGACGGAGGCGCCGACCTGATCCTGATCGAGACCATCTTCGACACGCTGAACGCCAAGGCGGCGATCTTCGCTTGCGGCGAGGTCTTCGCGGAGAAGGGCATCGACCTGCCGATCATGATCTCGGGCACAATCACCGATCTATCCGGCCGCACGCTGTCGGGCCAGACGCCGACCGCCTTCTGGCACTCGGTGCGTCATGCGCGGCCGGTGTCGGTCGGCCTCAACTGCGCGCTGGGCGCCGCCGCCATGCGCCCGCACATCGCCGAGATATCGGGCGTCGCCGATACGCTGACCTGCGCCTATCCGAACGCCGGCCTGCCCAACGCCTTCGGCCAGTACGACGAGAGCCCGGAATTCATGGCCAGTCAGGTCGAGGCCTTCGCGCGCGAGGGGCTGGTCAACATCGTCGGCGGCTGCTGCGGCTCGACGCCCGACCACATCCGCGCCATCGCTGATGCCGTGGCCAAGCACCCGCCGCGGGCGGTACCGCAGATCGCGCCGCTGATGCGGCTGTCGGGGCTGGAGCCCTTCGTGCTGACCGAGGACATTCCTTTCGTCAATGTCGGCGAGCGCACCAACGTCACCGGCTCGGCCAAGTTCAGGAAGCTGATCACCGCCGGCGACTATGCCGCCGGCCTCGACGTCGCGCGCGACCAGGTGGAGAACGGCGCGCAGATCATCGATGTCAACATGGACGAGGGGCTGATCGATTCGCAGAAGGCGATGGTCGAGTTTCTCAACCTGATCGCCGCCGAGCCGGATATCGCCAAGGTGCCGCTGATGATCGACAGCTCCAAGTGGGAGATCATCGAGGCCGGCCTGAAATGCGTCCAGGGCAAGCCGGTGGTGAACTCGATCTCGCTCAAGGAGGGGGAGGAGGCCTTTCTCCACCATGCGCGGCTTTGCCAGGCCTATGGCGCGGCGGTGGTCGTGATGGCCTTCGACGAGAAAGGCCAGGCCGACACGAAGGCGCGCAAGGTCGAGATTTCGAAGCGGGCCTTCAAGCTGCTGACCGAGAAGGCCGGCATGGAGGCGGCCGACATCATCTTCGACCCGAACATCTTCGCGGTGGCGACCGGTATCGAGGAGCACGACAATTACGGCCACGACTTCATCGCCGCCACGCGCGAGATCACCACGGCGATGCCGGGCGTCCACGTCTCGGGCGGGGTGTCGAACCTCTCCTTCTCGTTCCGCGGCAACGAGCCGGTGCGCGAGGCCATGCACGCGGTGTTCCTCTACCACGCCATCCAGGCGGGCATGGACATGGGCATCGTCAATGCCGGCCAGCTCGCCGTCTACGAGACGATCGACCCGGAATTGCGCGAGGCCTGCGAGGACGTGGTGCTGAACCGGACACCGACATCAGGCGGCACCGCGACGGAGAACCTGCTCGACCTGGCCGAGCGCTACAAGGGCTCGGCTGGCCGGGAAGCGCGCGAGAAGGACCTGCGCTGGCGCGATTGGCCGTTGGAAAAGCGGCTGGAACACGCGCTGGTCAACGGCATCACCGAATACATCGACGTGGATACCGAAGAGGCGCGGCAGGCTGCCGAGCGTCCGCTGCACGTCATCGAGGGGCCGCTGATGGCCGGCATGAACGTCGTCGGCGACCTGTTCGGCGCGGGCAAGATGTTCCTGCCGCAGGTGGTCAAGTCGGCGCGCGTGATGAAGCAGGCGGTGGCGGTGCTCTTGCCCTACATGGAGGCCGAGAAGCTCGCCAATGGCGGCGGCGGCGAGCGCAAGACGGCGGGCACCGTGCTGATGGCGACGGTCAAGGGCGACGTCCACGACATCGGCAAGAACATCGTCGGCGTCGTGCTCGCCTGCAACAACTACGAGATCATCGACCTCGGCGTGATGGTGCCGGCGACGAAGATCCTGGAGACGGCGCGGGAGCGCAAGGTCGACATCATCGGGCTGTCGGGCCTCATCACGCCTTCGCTCGACGAGATGGTGCACGTGGCGGGCGAGATGGAGCGCGAGGGCTTCGACATCCCGCTGCTCATCGGCGGCGCGACGACGAGCCGGGTGCACACCGCGGTGAAGATCCACCCGCGCTACCATCGCGGCCAGGCGATCTACGTCACCGATGCCAGCCGCGCGGTGGGTGTCGTCTCAAGCCTGCTCTCGCCGGAGGCGAAGGGCGGATATGTCGAGACGGTTCAGGCCGAATACCGCAAGGTGGCCGACGCGCATGCGCGCTCCGAGGCCGAGAAGCAGCGCCTGCCGCTCGCCCAGGCCCGCGCCAACGCGCACCGCATCGACTGGGCCTCCTACGATCCGCCGAAGCCCTCTTTCCTCGGCACGCGCGTGTTCGAGGCGTGGGATCTGGCAGACCTCGCCCGCTACATCGACTGGACGCCCTTCTTCCAGACCTGGGAGCTCAAGGGCCGCTATCCGAAGATCCTGGACGACGAGAAGCAGGGCGCGGCGGCGCGCCAGCTGTTCGAGGACGCGCAGGCGATGCTCGCCAAGATCATCGCGGAAGGCTGGTTCGCGCCGAAGGCGGTCGTCGGCTTCTGGCCGGCCAATGCAGTCGGAGACGACATCGCGCTGTTTGCAGACGACAGCCGCGTGGAGAACATCGCGAAGCTCCACACGCTGCGCCAGCAGCTTCCCCGCCGCGACGGCAAGGCGAATCTTGCGCTTTCCGATTTCGTCGCGCCGAAGGAGAGCGGCAAGGCGGACTATATCGGCGGCTTCGTGGTGACCGCCGGCATCGAGGAGGTGGCGATCGCCGAGCGCTTCGAGCGCGCCAACGACGACTATTCCTCGATCATGGTCAAGGCGTTGGCCGACCGCTTCGCCGAAGCCTTCGCCGAGCGCATGCACGAGATGGTTCGCAAGGAGCTCTGGGGCTATGCGCCCGACGAGGCCTTCGCGCCAGAGGATCTGGCGGGCGAGCCCTATCGCGGCATCCGTCCGGCGCCGGGCTATCCGGCGCAGCCCGACCACACTGAGAAGGCGACGCTGTTTTCGCTGCTCGAGGCGGAGGCGCGGATCGGCGTGCGGCTGACGGAGAGCTACGCCATGTGGCCGGGATCGTCCGTCTCGGGCCTCTACCTGTCGCATCCCGACAGTTTCTACTTCGGCGTCGCCAAGGTCGAGCGCGACCAGGTCGAGGATTATGCCCGCCGCAAGCGCATGAGCGTGGAGGAGATGGAGCGCTGGCTCGCCCCGGTCCTCAACTACACGCCGACCGCCTTCGCGGAGGCGGCCGAGTAGTCGGCCGGCGCTTTCCAGCGGACCGTTGCCGCAGAGCCATAGGCCGGAGGCCGATCATGCCCTAAGGATCGCGTGCGGGGTCGGGGAGGCTCCGCATTCCGACACCGCTCCGGAGTGCGCATGAAGATTTTCGCCTACAAGCCCGGTCACGACGGCCACGTTGCCCTGATCGAGGATGCCACGCTCGCCTTCTCGATCGAGGCGGAGAAGGATTCGGGTCCGCGCTATGCGCCCGTCACGCCGGAACTCGTGCTGCGCGGACTGGGTCTGTGCGACGCGATCCCGGATGTGCACGCCCTGTCAGGCTGGATGGGCTCCTTCCGTCCTTTCAGCCAACCGCTGGGCGCGGGTTATTTCGGCTTCGACGAGAGCGGCATCATCGACCGGCCGCAGCTTTTCGCCGGCAAGGAGGTGCGCTTCTTCTCGTCCTCGCATGAGCGTTCCCACATCATCGGCAGCTACGCCATGTCGCCGTTTCCGCAGGGACAGCCCTGCTACGCCCTGGTCTGGGAGGGCGTCCTCGGCTCGTTCTACCGCATCGACGAGAAACTCCAGGTGACGAAGCTCGGCACGCCGGTCACCGGCCCCGGCCACAAATACGGCTTCCTCTACGGCCTCGCCGACCCGACCTTGGCGATCGATGCCCGCAAGTCGCGGCGCGAGGACGCGGGCAAGCTGATGGCGATCGCCGGCTACGGCAGGGACATGCCCGAGACGCGCGAGGAACGCGAACTGATCGAGCGGCTGATCGCCTGGGACGCAGTGGCTGCGCCGCTGCGCAAGGCGGATTTCGTCGGCACGCCCTTCTTCGACATCGGGCTTGAGACCGATGCCTTCCGCAACCTCGCGCGCCGCTTTCAGGACGCGGTGTTTTTGCGCTTCCTCGACTTCGCCAGGGCGAACATGCCCGACGGCCTGCCGCTGCTCGTCTCCGGCGGTTGCGGGCTGAACTGCGACTGGAACAGCGAATGGAAAGGCTGCGGCCTGTTCGCCGACGTCTTCGTGCAGCCCTGCACGAATGATTCCGGCTCGGCCATCGGCACCGCCGCCGACGCGCAGCTGCGCATCACCGGCAAGGCCAAGATCGCGTGGACGGCCTATGCGGGAGAGGCGTTCGTGCATGACGCGGCCGATCTGTCCGGCTTCGACGCAGTGCCCGCCGACGATGCCGCGATCGCCGACGCGCTGGCCGGGGGCGCGGTGCTCGCCTGGGTCCAGGGCCGCTACGAAATCGGCCCGCGCGCGCTCGGCAACCGTTCGCTGATCGCTGCGCCCTTCACGAAGGAGATGCATACGCGCCTCAACGCCATCAAAAAACGCGAGGGCTTCCGCCCGATCGCGCCGATCCTTCTGGAGGAGGAACTCGACCGGCTGTTCGAACATCACGGGCCAAGCCCGCACATGCTCTATTTCCAGCGGGTAAAGACCGACGCGCTGAAGGCCGTGACCCATGTCGACGGTTCCGCCCGGGCGCAGACGGTGACCGCCGCGCAGAATGCGCGGATGCATGCGTTGCTGTCGGCCTTCAGGGACCGCACCGGCTATGGCGTTCTGTGCAACACTTCGCTCAATTTCTCGGGCAAGGGCTTCATCAACCGGATGAGCGATCTGGCGCGCTACGTCGTCGACACCGGGCTCGACGGTTTCGTCGTCGGCGACATGTCCTACAGGCGCGCCCGGTAGGCTGCGGGAACGGCCAGCGCGCGTCGCGTGCCGGGCTTGGCCGACGCGGGCGGGAGGTCCGCTCTTCCTTGCCTTTGCCGCTTCGAACAGGCAGCAAGGGACGATTGAAATAGCAGGACACCGGCCCATGCTCCCCATTTACATAACCTATCTCAATCGCTTCGACATCGAGGCGGCCATGCTCGGGGATGGCGAGATCCTCGCGGCTATCGAGGCCAGCCTTGCCATGCAGGGACGCGGCGAAACGGTCATCGAGCCGCGGATGCACCTCGAGCCACGGGCCGGCGTGGAGGGCCATTTCAACGTGCTGCGCGGCTGGATCGGCGGCGAGATCGATGCGGCGGGCGTGAAGATCGTCGGCGACTTCGTCGACAACTACAAGCACGGCATGCCGTCCGAATTCGGGGTCCTCAATCTCTTCGACCCGCGCACCGGCAAGCCGACGGCCATCCTCGACGCCAGCGGCATCACCGACATGCGCACCGGTGCGGTCACCGCCATCGGTGCCAAGTACCTGGCGCGCAAGGGCTCGAAGGTGCTCGGCCACATCGGCGCGCGCGGCACGGCGTACTGGAACGTGCGGCTGCTCGATCATCTCTTCGACTTCGACGAGATCCGCGTGCATTCGCGCCGGCCGGAAAGCCGCGAGAGCTTCGCGCAACGCCTTGCCCGCGACCTCGGCAAGGCCGTGACCGTCACCGAGGACTGGCGCTCCTGCGTCGATGGCGCCGACATCGTGGTGGAGGCCTCGCGCCTGAGCGAGCCCCAGCCCATGCTGAAGACGGACTGGATCAAGCCGGGAGCACTCGTCGTGCCCTACGGGACGATGAGCGCGGTGGAGCTTTCGCTGACCGACATCATGGCGAAGTTGGTGGTGGACGACTGGGGGCAGTGCAAGGGCGGAAAATTCGGATCGCTGCGCGCCCATGTCGAGGCCGGCAAGCTTTCGGAACAGACGCTTCATGCCGAGCTCGGCCAGATCGTCGCCGGGCTGAAGCCCGGCCGTGAGAGCGAGGCGGAAACCAACCTGTTCTGGCATCGCGGCCTCTCCCTCTCCGACATCGCGCTCGGCCATGCCTTCCTGAAAAAGGCGGAGGCCATGGGCGTCGGGCATCGCCTGCGCTACGCATGAGGACGTTCGTCTTCGCGGACCAGCCGCTGACCGTCGCGGACGTGGTCGCGGCCTCGCATGGGCCGGTCGCAGTCGAAGCGAGTGTTGCGCGGCGCGCGGCGATGCAGGAGGCGCGCGACGTGCTTGACGGCCATCTCGCGCGGGGCATTCCCGTCTACGGGCTGAACACCGGGCTCGGCGGCAATATCGGGCATCGGATCACGGCGGCGGAGGCGGATGGTCTGCAGGCCTCGCTGGTGATGGCGCGCGTCGCGGGCGTGGGCGCGGCGCTGCCGGTCGACGTCTGCCGGGCGGTTCTCTTCTGCCGCCTCGCCGGGCTCGTGCAAGCCGGCGCGGGCGTGTCGCTTCCCGTCTTCGACCTGCTCTGCGCGATGCTGGCGCGAGACCTCGTCCCCGTCATCCCGTCGCGCGGATCGACCGGCGCCAGCGACCTCGTGCAGACGATGAGCATCGCGGCGGTGGCGATCGGCGAAGGCGAGGCCTATCTGGACGGCGTCCGGCTACCGGCGCGCGAGGCGCTTGCCAGGGCCGGGCTGGTGCCCGCGCGGCTGGCGCCCAAGGACGGGCTGTCGATCGGCAGCGCGTCTTCCGTGACGGTTGCAACGGCGGCGCTGGCGATCGTGGCGCTGGACGATCTCGCGGCCGTCCATGTCGGCGTCGCAGCCCTTGCCTGCGAGGGATTCGGCGCCAGCCCGTACATTTTCGATGCCCGCATCGCCAGCGCCCGCCCCGCGGCGGGACAGGTCGAGGCGGCTTCGCTGTTTCGCGCCGCGCTTGCGGGCGGCGGTTATTTCTCGCGGTCGTCGCCTAAGGTGCAGGACGCGCTCTCGTTCCGTGCCCTGCCGCAGGTCACCGGCAGCTTCCTCGCCGCGCTTCAGACCGCGCGGCGGGAGGTCGAGATCGAACTGAACTCGCCCGCCGACAACCCCCTTGTGATCGGGCCGCTCGGCGAGGTGCGGTCCTCCGCGAATTTCCTGACGGCATCGATCGCGCTTTCGTTCGACAGCCTCGCGATCGCGGTGGCGCAGCTCGCCACGGCCTGCGTGCAGCGCTCGATCAAGCTGATGACCGGCCGCCTGTCCGGGCTCCCCAACTATCTCTCGCCGGTCGGCGGTGCGTCGGCCGGTTTCGTTCCGATGCAGAAATCGCTGGCGGCCCTGCATGCCGAGATCAGGCTCAAGGCCACGCCGGCGAGCCTCGACACGATCGTGGTTTCGGAGATGGTGGAGGATATCGGGACCAACTCCGTGCTCGCCGTTTCCAAGCTCGCGGTGCAGCTCGAGCCGATGCGGTGGCTCATCGCCATCGAAGCCATGCTCGCGGCTCAGGCCGTCGACCTGCGCCGACGGATCGAGCCCGCGCTGTCGCTGTCTCCGGTCGGCGTTCATCTCCATGATACCGTTCGCGCGGCAGTCCCCGCGCTGGACGAGGATCGGGCCACGGGTCCGGACGCGGCGAAGGTTCACGACGCCTTGTGGAAGCCGCAGAACGTGCGCGCGCTCAGGAGCCTTGCAGGCTGAGCGAAACCGTGCCGAGCGGCGCGATGTCCACTCCGACGGCGCAGGGCGCTTTCAATGCGAAACCGGGCAGATGTGCGCCGGTAAGCACGATCATGCCCGCCTGGAGCGGCAATCCGTCGGCTGCGAGCCGGCGCGAAAGCCAGCGCAGCGCCTCCGTTGGTGTCTGCGGCGCGGCACCGGTCGCTTCGCCCTGCGTCTCGCCGTCGACCCGAAGCCGCGCCACCACGGCGCCGACATCGAGCGTGGGAAGGCTGCCGGCCTGCCCGATGACCGCGCCTTCGCTGTGGATGCGCTGGGCAATGGCCGCGGCCGCACTGGGGTCCCGCGCAAAGGCGCCGCGGGGATCCATGATCTCGATGGCGGGCAGAAGGGAGCCGATCGCGGCTTCCACACCGCCGTCATCCTCATTGCCGTTCAGGCTGGAGGACAGCCTGATCGCGATTTCCGGCTCGATGACCGGATCGCGATACAGGGAGAACGGCATTGTCGCGCTGCCGGCATGGATCTGGTCGGAGAACAATGGCGCATAGCAGGGTTCGCTCAGGCCGTAATAGTCCATCGACGAGGGCCTGTTGAAGGCGATCTTGTAGCCGGCGATGCGGCGGCCGGGCCGTCTTGCAAGCAGCGCCGCCGTCACCTTGTTCTGGATGTCGTAGGCGTGGACGAGACCGCCAACCGCGTCCTCGCGCGGATCGAAGGGCAGCAGGCCCTCGATGTCGCGGACGATACTCTCGACGATGTCGCTCATGACGGTACGCCCAGGCCGAGATTGGCGCGCAACGTGCGGCCTTCGTATTGCGTCCGGAACAGTCCGCGCTGCTGCAGTTCCGGGATTACCAGGTCGACGAAATCGTCCAGTTCCCCCGGGAACCAGGCCGGCATCACGTTGAAGCCGTCGCAGGCGCCGCCGACGAACCAGGCTTCCAGCTCATCGGCGATGTCGGCCGCGGTGCCGATCAGCCTCCAGTGGCCGCGGGCACCCGCGAAATGCTGCGCCACCTGGCGGATGCTCAGGCCCTCGCGGCGCGACTGGTCGATGACGAGCTGCTGGCGGCTTTGCATTCCCTCGTTCGCCTTCAGATCGGGCATCGGACCGTCGAGCGGCAGGCCCTCCAGGGCATCGGTGGACAGATAGCTCGCAAGCAGCGCCAGCCCCACCTCGTCGGGGATGAGTGCCTGAAGCGCATCGAACTTCGATTGAGCCTCGTCGCGGGTCCTGCCCACCACCGGCGAAACACCAGGCATGATCTTCAGGTGGTCGGGGTTGCGTCCCGCCCGGGCCACACGCGCCTTGACGTCGTCATAAAAGGCCTTGGCGGCGTCGAAGGTCTGGGTCGCCACGAAGACCACGTCGGCCGTTCGGGCCGCCAGATCGCGGCCGACATCCGACGACCCCGCCTGTACCAGCACCGGCGCGCCCTGCGGCGACGCGGGGATGCCGAGCCCCTGCCGCACCGAGAAGCTCTCGCCGGCGTGATCGATCGTCCCGTAGCGGTTGCCAGGGCTCCACAGGCGCGCGACCACGTCTGCGAACTCGGTCGCCCTGGCGTAGCGGTCGCGATGCGCGCGCAGGCCCTGCGCGCCGAAATTCGCTGCCTCGATCTCGCTGGCCGACGTGACCAGGTTCCAGCCCGCCCGGCCGCCGCTGACGAGGTCGAGCGTGGCGAAGGCGCGGGCGAGCGCATAGGGCTCGTTGTAGGAGGACGAGGCCGTCGCGACGAGGCCGACGTGGCGCGTGCGGGCGGCGAGCGCCGAAAGCAGGCTGATCGGTTCGAAACCCAGCGAGCGCGCGGCCTGCGACGCGATCTCGACGCGCGCCTCGCGGACCCCGGCCGCATCCTCGAAGAACACCAGGTCGAACAGGCCGCGCTCGGCCGCTTGCGCCAGCCCGATCATGTGGTCGACGTCGACGCCCGCATCGGCGGCGGCCCGAGGGTGTCGCCACGCGGCGATGTGGTGGCCAGTCGGCATGAGGAACGCGCCGAGCTTCATCATCGCGTTCATCGGCCGAGCCCCTCGATCAGCGCCCTGGCGGCCTGCAGGCTGGTCACGGTCGTCGCCCGGGCGAGGTCGCCGGCGCGCAGCACCTCCGGCTTGCCTCTCGGCGAGCGCATCACGTTCAGCGGCCCGCGCACGGTGAAATAGTCGCCCTCGTGATCGAGCGGGTGCATCGCGTCCGGCCTGAAGAACTGCGCCCTCTCGCGGTCGAGCGTCAGGGCGTCGGCATCCCAGCTTTGCAGGAGTCCGTCGACGACATCCTCGAATTCCCGCTGCCGCGCGGTCATGTCCGCGCCCGCCAGCCTGGCCTCGCCGCTGAAGGCCGCATAGGCGTCCGCGCTTTCGTCGGCATCGATCACCCAGCCCGTGCGTCCGCGGCTGATCAGTTCGAGCGAGGCGAGACGCCGCGCCAGGTTGTAGGGCTGATGTCCCAGGCTCGATACGCGTGCAAGGAGGTGGAGACGGGTGGTGCCGGCGGCCAGCCATCCGATCAGGATCAGCGCATCGGGCCAGGCCTCTCCGCCCGCGGCCGGCGCGATCGCGTCCGGTAGCACCAGCGTGGCGATCCCGGCTTTCTCGGCAAGAGGGGCGAATTCGGCCAGGCCTTCGATGGTCCAGTCGGCGAATTCTCCCGCGATGATGATCGTCCGGGGGATGCTCATGTTCAGATCGACATGATCCGGTCGCGGCTGATGGTTCCGACGACCATGCCCTTTTCATCGACGACCGATGCGGCCTCGGCCTTCGCGGCGATGATGGCCGACAGGGCATCGCGCAGATCAGCGTCCGCCGCGACGCGCGCAGGCGATGCGTCGCCGCCTCCACGCTCCATGACATCGGCGACGCTGAACAGAGTGAGGCGCTTCAGCGCCCGGTCGGCGCCGACGAAGTTTTCCACGAAGGCGTCGACGGGCCTGGAGAGGATGGTGTCCGGCGTATCGTACTGGACGATCCGCCCGTCGCGCATGATGGCGATCCGGTCTCCCAGGCGCACGGCCTCGTCGATGTCATGCGTCACCAGCACTACGGTCTTCCTGACGCGCGCGAGGATCTGCCTGAATTCGTTCTGCAGCCGCAGGCGGGCGATCGGGTCGATCGCGCCGAACGGCTCGTCCATGAGCAGAACCGGCGGGTCGGCCGCCAATGCGCGGGCGACGCCGACGCGCTGGCGCTGGCCGCCGGACAGCTGGCGCGGATAGCGCTCCAGCATGGCGATCTCGAGCCCCACCAGCTCCATCAGTTCGCGGTTGCGCGCGTCGATCCGCGCCTTGTCCCAGCCGAGGAGCTTCGGCACCGAGGCTATGTTCTGGGCGATCGTCATGTGCGGGAACAGGCCGACCTGCTGGATGACGTAGCCGATATGCCGCCGCAGCTGCACCGGATCGGCCTTTCTCACATCCTGGCCGCCGACGATGATCTCGCCGCTGCTGGGCTCGATCAGGCGGTTGATCATGCGCATCGTGGTCGTCTTGCCGCAGCCGGAAGGCCCGACGAGCGCGACGGTGATGCCGTCCGGGACTTCCAGCGTCAGGTCGTCCACGGCCGCGGCCTCGGCGCCGAACCGCTTGGTCACATTCTTCATGGTGATCATGCGGTGCGTTTTTCTCCAAAGAAGATCCGTTCGATCAGGCCGAGCGTGAATTCGGTGCCGAGCGCGAGCAGCGCGATGGGAACCGCCCCGACAAGCAGCCGCGACTGGTCCATGCCGGCGACGCCGACGGCGATGAAGTCGCCGAGCCCGCCGCCGCCGATGAAGGGCGCGAGCGTGGCGCCGGCCAGGACCTGCACGGACGCCGTGCGCAATCCGGCGAACATGGCGGGCGCCGCCAGCGGCACGCGGATCTTGCGCAGGATCTGGCCGTTGCTCATGCCCATGCCGGCGGCCGCCTCGATCGAATCCGGGTCGACGTCGCGCAGCCCGACATAGGCGTTGATGAGGATGGGCGGCAGCGCCAGGATCGTCAGCGCGACGATGGCGGGCCACAGGCCGATGCCGAGGATCGGCATCATGATGGCGAGAATGGCGAGGCTCGGCAGCGTGCGCATGCCGTTGACGAGGTTGATGGCCGCGGACGCCCAGCTTGCATGGCGCAGGATCACCACGGCAAGGGGCAGGCCGATCGCCAGCGCGAAGCCGATCGCCGTGACCGACATCACGAGATGCTGATAGAGCGCGCGGTTGAACGGGGCGGGATTGTCGAGGATCCAGGTGAAGGCTTGCCACAGCAGGTTCATGCCTGCCTCCAGCGCTGCAGCCGGCGCTCGATCCAGGTGAGAAGGAGATCGAAGAACACGGCGATCAGTGCCGTCAGCACGCCGCCGACGATGATCTTCTCCGGCCAGTTCTGGTCGATGCCCTGCAGGATGATCGCGCCAAGCCCGCCCGCGTCGATGAAGGCGGCAATGGTGGCGATACCGATGACGGTGACGAGCGCGATCCGGATGCCTGATACGATCAGGGGCAGCGCCAGCGGCAGCTCGATCCGGATGAGGCGCTGCCAGCGGCTGAAGCCCATGCCGTCGGCGGCATCCAGCACCTCGGCGGGAACGTTGCGCAGTCCGGTCACCACGTTGCGCAGCAGGATCAGCACGCAATAGGAGGAAAGGCCCGTCAGCGCGGGCTTCATCCCCAGACCCATGATCGGGATCAGGAAGGCGAACAGGGCAAGGCTGGGGATGACGAAGATGATGCCGGCAATCGTCAGGAACGTCACGTAGAGGCGCGGGCGGCGCGCGGAGATCACGCCCAGCACGAGCGCGATGGCGCAGCCGATCAGGACCGACAGGAACGACAGCGTCAGGTGCTGGCCCGCCGCTTCGGCGATCAGACCGAGGTTCTTGTGTGCCCAGGTCAAATGCGGACCATCATTTCGAAAGAACCCATGGAAGGGATTGCCCGCCGCGCCTCATGCGGGCGGGCAATCCTGCTATCAGAGACCTTCCGCTGCGAGGAATTCCGCCGCCACCTCGGCCGGCTCCCTGCGGTCGCGCTCGACCGCGGCGTTCATCGCACGCATCTTCTCGTTGGTCAGCAACGGCGCGATCCTGTTGAGCACTTCGGCGATTTTCGGGTTCGCCGCCAGCGCGTCCTGGCGCACCATCGGAACCAGGTAGTAGGGCGGGAACAGGTTCTTGTCATCTTCGAGAACGGCGAGCTTGCTGTCCTCGATCTGCCAGTCGGTGGAGAAGCCGAAGGAGACGTCGATCTGCTCGCTGGTCAGCGCGCTGTAGCGGATGCCGAGCTTGGCGAACTGGACGAACTCCTTGAACTTGATGCCGTAGACCGCCTCGAGCCCGGGCAGGCCGTCCTTGCGCTCGCCAAACGTGCCTTCCGCGCCGAAGGTCAGGTCCTTGGAGGCGGGGCCGAGGTCGCTGAGGGTCTTGAGGTTGTTGGCCTCGGCGGTCGCCGGCAGGAGGATGATGGCGTAGCCGTTGTTGATGGCCGTCGGCTCGAGCAGGGTCAGGTTCAGCTCGTTCTCGTAGTACGTCTTGACGTCGGCATAGATCTGGTCGGCGTCGCTCGTCAGCTCACCCTTCACGATCGCCGCGAGCGCGGTGCCGGTGTATTCCGGGTAGAGGTCGATCTCGCCGCTGGTCAGCGCGGTGTGGGCGATCTGCGTCGCTCCGAGATTGAGGCGCTTCTGGACCTCGATGCCTGCCTTTTCCAGCGCCTGCGCATAGATCTCCGCCACGACGAACTGCTCGGTGAAGTTCTTGCTGCCGATCTTTACCGGCTCGGCATGCGCCGTCATGGCGCCTGCCATCGCGAGCGCTACCGCGAGACCGGTCATCTTCATCTTCGTGGAAATCATCGTGCACTCCTGATTGAGGATCGGAATTCTGTCACAGACTGCCACCCTTTTGCGAGCACCGCCATTTCAATTTGTGCACCGCACGCGCAAAAACGCGTTTCTCGTCGAACGATTGCAAGAATCTGTTTCGGCCGGAAGCGCAGGATGCGCAAGAATCTTGCTGCAGTGGACGCTGGTCCCGCCGTCGCCTCGATCCGACACGGCGCTGCGGGTCGTTGTGGCGCCCGGGTTGCCTGATCCCCGCGGTCCTGCGCGTCAGGTCGTCGCGCGCAGCAGAAGGACATTCTCTGCGGTCTCGCCCGCGCGGCGATAGCCCTTGTCGGCCAGGGCGGCGAGGCAATCGCGCTGCCAGAGCGTCGACAGCACGGTCTCGATCAGGATCGCCTTCGGCCAGAGGTATTCGGGCGCCTGTTCGAAGAGCGGCAGCAGGGCGCGGTCCTCGAAGCCCTCGACGTCGATCTTCAGGAGATCGACCGCCGCGATGCCTTCCTCGGCGAGGATGGCGGCCAGGGGCGCGACGGGCACGGCCTGCGAGCCACGCACCGCACCGGCGCCTTCGCGCAGCAGCGAGGCATGACCGATGTTGCCGCCGCCGTCGGAGTAGAGCTCCATCGTGCCGACCTCGCCGGCGATGGCGAGGTTCTTCGCGAGGACACCCGTCACGCGGTTGGCTGCGAGATTGTAGGCGAGCTTGGCGAAGGTGCGCGGGTGCGGCTCGAAGGCGAGCACGCGCGCGCCTTGACCGGCCCTCGTTGCCACGTAAAGGGCGTAGGTGCCGACATTGGCGCCGATGTCGACGAACACCATGTCCGGCTTCAACAGGGCGGCGATGAGCGCGTGTTCCTCGGCCTCCGGGAGTTCGCCACAGCCGACCAGCATGCGGTCGTCGCGATTCTCCGCCGGATAGGCACGGAAGGCGATGCCGCTCGCGGTGACGTCGAAAGGACCCGCGCAGCGCTTCGCGAAATGCTTGCGGATCGCCTTGCGCCGGGGCTGGGGGATGTCGCCCGAAACGGTCAGTGCCCAGACAAGGCGCGCGAAGCGGCTGGGCGCACGCTCTCCGAAGGCGGTGGCCGCATCGATCGGCGTGAGGGGCAGGGGCATGCTGGCCGGGTTCATCCGTTCGTCGTCAAAGGGCACCGGCAACGGTCTTGCCGGCGTCGGCCGCCAAGGCCTGGGCATCGTCTATCACGGCCCTGACCGATCCGGTGATCGCCTCCTTCTGCTCCCGGGTCAACTCCTCCGACTTCTGGCCGTCGGCCAGTCGCACCGTCACCTCGCGGTGGGCGAAGCGGATGCCCTCCATGCTGAAGACCTCTCGAATGGCGGCGTAGACGACCTTGCGGGTGACGAACTGGTCGCCCGGCCGCGTCATGAACTTGACGCGGATGATCATGGCCGAATCCTCCATGGCATAGACGCCCTGCGACTTCAGCGGCTGCAGGAAGAGATGCCCGACGACGGGATCCTCGAGCAGACGGGCTCCGATCTTCTTGACCAGCTTGCGCACCTTTTCCACGTCGGTGTCGTAGGTCAGGCGCAATGGCAGCTTCATCATCACCCAGTCGCGCGAGTAGTTGGTCAGCTGCGTGATCTCGCCGAACGGGACAGTGTGGACTGCACCGAGATGGTGGCGCAGCTGGAAGGAGCGCATCGAGATCTTCTCCACAACGCCCTTGACCGAGCCCACCTCGATGTACTCGCCCTTGCGGAAGGCGTCGTCGACCAGGAAGAAGGCGCCCGAGAAGATGTCGCGGATCAGGGTCTGGGCGCCGAAGCCGACGGCGATGCCGATGACGCCCGCACCGGCGAAGAGCGGACCGACGTCGACGCCGAGATTGGCCAGAACCACCATCGTGCCGAAGACCGCCAGCAGCGAGACGATGACGTTGCGGAAGATCGGCAGCAGCGTGGCCAGGCGCGACTGGCTCTTGCCGCCTTCGCCCTCTCCCTCGCCGGGACTGCTCACCTGGCCGTCGAGCGTTCCGCCTTCTTCCAGAATCTTGTAGTCGATGAAGCCGTTGACCGCGCGGTAGAAGGAAATGGCGACGATCACCACGAGCAGGATGTCGAGCGCGGCCGCAACCGGATGTCCTCCCTCGCGGCCGAGGTCGAGCCCCCACAGCCGGGCGAGCTCACCGGCGCAGACGACGAGAATGGTCGCCTGGATCGTGTTCTGGAAGAATACCTTGAAGGCGGGAAAATAGGGCCGGGTCTGGGTCGAGGGCGCCTGAACCGGCGCCATGACGGTCATTTCGTCGCCGTCCTCCAGCATGTCGCGCACGTCCTCGTTCATCTCGGACATGAGCTCCTTGGACGCCTGGGCACGCCTCCAGGCGCGCCGCTCCGCCTGCTGCTTGAGGAGCTGACGCCTGCGGTGGGAGGCGGCGCGGCGCTCGTAGACGATCTCGAGCAGATAGGCTGCGATCGCGTAGGCGAAGATGCCCGCGACGAAGACGATGATCGGTGCGAGCACGGGAACGTAGCCGCCGGGCAGGCCGAGCGTCAGCCGGACCGAGCTGACGAGCCAGGCGAGGATCAGGTAGACGATCGTCAGGGGCAGCGCCGCGGCGGCGAAGACGCGATTGAGAAACGGCGCCTTCTGCGGGTCGTCTGCCCCGAGGATGACGCCCGCCAGTTCGCGGCGGTGGACGATCGCCAGCGTTCCCATCATCCCCGCACAGAGCAGCATTCCGAGAATGAAGGCGAGGTTCTGGGCGTCCAGGTTCACGGCCACCATCGACATGTCGGTGACGCTGCCGGGCGGATTGAGAATGAGGATCCAACGGCACAGCCCGAGCACGATCGCGCCGACCGACAGCATGACCGCCCAATGGTTGAACAGCCTCTGCGCGGCCTCGTTCGACAGCCTGACGAGGCGATGGGCAGGAGAATTGGGAGCGAAGAAGTTCCAGAATATCACCGACCGCAGGATGCGATAGACCACATAGGTCGAGACGACGACGAAGATCGTGTCGCGCGACGGTTTGTGCCCGGAATCGAAGATAATCGCCACGAGCACGGCGGTGACGAACATGATGCCGGCGCTGAGCAGCATCCAGCCGGCGCGGAACAGGATGTAGCCGAGCTTGCGCGACAGAACGGTCTCGTCCTCGCGATAGAGATGGCTGAAATGACCGCGCGCCCAGCGCGTGACCTGCCAGAAGACGAGCCGGCCAGCCACCAGACCTCCGACCGCCGTGGCGAGCGCGATCAGCAGCCAGAGAGCCGTTCCGTCCGGGCTCGCCCCCTTCAGCGCCTCCGGAAGGTAGTCGACATAGATCAGCGAATTCGCGACCATTCGCTTCAGGCTTTCGCGTGCCTTCAGCAGGCTCTCGCTGGAGAGCGCCATCGCCATCGGCATCTCCGGCGCCCCTGCCTGCGGGCCACCGCCGGGCTGCATGATGATGACGGTGGAGCCGTCACGTTCCGCCTGCTGCAGGAGCGCCTCGAAACCGGACGAGCCCTGGGCCTCCGCGGGTTTGGCCTGCGTCAGGATCTTGAGCGGTACCTGCGCCTGCGCCGAAGGGACCAAGGCGGCGGAGAGGACGGCCATGACGGCGAGCGCCAACAGCCGAGGACAAGCACGCATCAGTCTCGCCATGGCAGCCATGTCCACTCCCTTCGCCCCGCTCATTGTCAAGGCTTGCGCCCGTCGATAGGCATGGCATAGCCGTCCGCGATGACAAGATAAATCATGATCAACACCACGTTCTTCCTCGTGAGGCATGGCAGGACCGCCTGGAACGAGGAAGGGCGTTTCCAGGGCATGGCCGACATACCGCTGTCGCCGGCCGGAAGGGCCGATGCCGAAGCGAACGCGCAGCGACTGGCGGATCATCTCGCCGACGTGGAGGGAGCAAGGAGTCGTGTGCGCCTCGTCAGTTCGCCGCTTGCCCGATGCATGGAGACGGCGCGCATCCTGGGCCGTCGACTCGCAATGCCCGAGAGGTCGATCGAGAGCGACGATCGTCTCGCCGAAGCCGGGTTCGGGCATTGGGAAGGCATGACCACCCACGAGGTGAAGGCGCGATTTCCCGAGGAACGTCGAGCCCGCAAGGCCGACCGGTGGAATTTCGCCCCGGAGGGCGGCGGGAGCTATGCCGATCTTGATGCCAGAATGAAATTTTTCACACACAGTCTCGCCTCCGACGCGTTACCAATAATCGTGACGCACAGCGGAAATCTGCGTGTCATGATCGGGGTGCTAGAGGGACTCGGGAGGGACGAGACGATGCGTCGCGCGATACCGCACGACCGCGTCTTTCGCTGGTCGAACGGCCGGCTCGACGAGATCTGATCGTCGAAATGTAGGTTTGGGGGCATACTTGCAGCAAATTGAGAATAGGCCTCTTCCGCCTCTTGCCGCCGGGAGAGGGAATTGCAAAACTCCCGGCAATTCCTCGCCCGGTCAGGCTCTCTGCCGCCGCCGGCCGCAGGGGCAAGACGGCCGGGCGTAAGAGACCGTCAGGGATGGGACAGATCGACTTGGGCGACAGACGGGACTTGCTGCGTATCGAGGACTTGCGCATCTCGATCGCGATACAGCAAAGCAGCATCGAGGTTGTGAAGGGCGTCAGCTTCCGGATTCCGGCGGGCAAGACGGTCGCCCTCGTCGGCGAGTCCGGCTCGGGCAAGTCCATCATCGCCCAGGCGATCCTGGGCATCCTGCCGCGTGTGGCGAAGGTCACCGGCGGAAAGATACGGTTCCGCGACCCTCTCGTCCCCGGCTCCGACATCGATATCGCCGCCCTCGATCCCAACAAGGCGGAGATGCGCGAACTGCGCGGCGGGCGCATCGCCATGATCTTCCAGGAGCCGATGACCTCGCTGTCGCCGCTCCACACGATCGGCAATCAGGTCGAGGAAGCGCTCGTGCTGCACCGCGAGGTGGCCAGGGGCGACGCGCGGTCGCTGACCGAGGACATGCTCAAGCTCGTCGATTTTCCCGACCCGTCCCGCGCCTACGACATGTATCCGATGGAACTGTCGGGTGGCCTGCGCCAGCGCGCGATGATCGCCATGGCGCTGATCTGCCGGCCGGCGCTGCTGATCGCCGACGAGCCGACGACGGCGCTGGACGTGACGGTGCAGGCGCAGGTGCTCGGGCTCCTGAAGTCGCTGCAGGCCCGCCTCGGCATGTCGCTGCTTCTGATCACGCACGATCTCGGCGTCGTCGCCAACATGGCCGACGAGGTGGTGGTGATCTATCACGGCAAGATCCTGGAAGCAGGGCCGCTGAAGGATATCTTCACGAATCCGGGCCATGCCTACACGCGCGCGCTGATGAAGGCGGTACCGGATCTCGACATGGAGCGCGGCGAGAAACTGGTCGCCTTGCGCGAGATCGACAAGGTGATCCCCGGCTCGATGCGCCGGGCAAGCGAAGGGCGCTGCTCTTCCGACAAGCCGCTGCTCACCGTGCGCAACCTCCAGAAGACCTACACCATCAAGTCGGGAAGCTGGTTCGGCGGGCAGAACCGCCAGATCCATGCCGTCAACGGGGTGTCCTTCGACGTGCGGCGCGGCGAGTGCTTCGGCATCGTGGGCGAGAGCGGCTGCGGCAAGTCGTCCGTCAGCAAGCTCATCATGCGCGCGACAGAGGCGGACGGCGGAGAGATCCTGTTCGACAATGGCGAAGTGAACTGCGACGTCCGCAAACTCCACGGCCGCGCCCTGAAGGAGTTCCGCAAGCGCATCCAGATCGTCTTCCAGGATCCCTTCGGATCCCTGAGCCCGCGTTCGACCATCCTGAACACGCTGCGCGAGCCGCTCGAGATTCACCGGCAGGGCGGGGCGCGCGAGATCACCCAGACGGCCGCCGACCTGATGGCCATGGTGGGACTGCAGACCAGCCACCTCAATCGCTACCCGCACTCGTTTTCCGGCGGTCAGCGGCAGCGCATCGGCATCGCCCGCGCACTCGCGCTCGCGCCCGATCTCCTCATCTGCGACGAGCCGGTCTCCGCACTCGACGTCTCGGTGCAGGCGCAGATTCTCAACCTGTTGAAATCGTTGCAGGACGAGCTGTCGCTGACGATGGTTTTCATCTCGCACAACCTCGCGGTGGTGAAGTACATCGCCGACCGCATCGCCGTGATGCGGCGCGGACGGATCGTCGAGATCGCCGATTGCGAGACGCTATTTGCCCGTCCGATGCACCCCTATACGCAGAAGCTCCTGAGCGCGGTTCCGAGCGTCAACCTGGACCGCAAGCTCGACTTTACCGCCCAGGGCGGGGACGAATCCGATCCGAGCGACCATTGGCCGCCGGAATTCCAGAGCTTGGACGGCGACGGGAGGGATCTGTCGCTCGTTCAGGTCGGCGAAGGACACCTCGTCCTGGCGCGCGACATGCCATCCCGTGAAAGGATCTACGCATGACCACGATCATCAGCCGTGCCTGGGGGCTAGCGGCGATGGCCGCAGCCGCAACCTTCACTCTAATGTCGGCAGGTTTCGCCGAAGAGCCGCCGTCGCTGAAGGAGGCCGTCGAGAGCGGCAAGCTTCCGCCGATGGAGGAGCGGCTGCCGGACGTCCCGCGCGTCATCGACATGGCTGCGCACGGCAAGAGCAACGGCGCCTACGGTGGAACGCTCCGGATGCTGATGGCCGATGCCAAGGACATCCGCATGATGACGATCTACGGCTATTCGCGCCTGGTCGGCTTCAACGAGCAGCTCGAGATCGTGCCCGACATCCTCGAAAGCTTCGAGGTCGATGAAGGTCGGATCTTCACCTTCCACCTCCGGCCGGGCCACCGCTGGTCGGACGGCGAGCCCTTCACGGCGGAGGATTTCCGCTACGCCTGGGAAGACGTCGAAACCAACGATGCCCTGTCGCGCGGCGGCGCCTCGGCGGTGATGCTGGTCGACGGCGAACTGCCGACGTTCGAGGTGCTCGACGAGCTGACCGTCCGCTACACCTGGGCGAAGCCCAACCCGCAATTCCTGCCGTCGCTGGCCGGGGCGAGCCCGAACTACATCGCCCAGCCGGCGCACTACCTGAAGCAGTTCCACGAGAAATACGTCGCCGCCGACGAACTCGCCGCCAAGGTGGCGCAGAACGGCTCGCGCGACTGGGTGGCCCTGCACACGGTGAAGGCGCGCGCCTACCGGCCGGAGAACCCCGAGCTGCCGACGCTCGAGCCGTGGATGAACACCACGCCGCCGCCGGCCGAGCGCTTCGTCTTCAAGCGCAATCCCTATTTCCACCGCGTCGACGGGGAGGGGAAGCAGTTGCCCTATATCGACGAGGTCTATCTCGGCATCAGCTCGGCCGACATCATTCCGGCCAAGACCGGCACCGGAGACAGCGACCTGCAGGCTCGCTACCTGCGCTTCGACAATTTCACCTTCCTCAAGGAGTCGAGCGAGCAGCACAAGTTCGACGTCAAGCTCTGGAAGGACGGCACCGGTTCTCAGGTCGCCTACCTGCCGAACCTCAACGTCGTCGATCCGGTGTGGCGCGAACTCTTCCGCGACGTCCGCTTCCGCCGCGCCCTGTCGCTGGGCATCCATCGCGAGGAGATCAACCAGCAGTTCTATTTCGGGCTGGCGCAGCCTGCGGCCAACTCCGTCCTGGAAGGCTCGCCGCTCTACAAGCCGCAATATGCGCAGGCCTACGCGGAGTACGACCCGGACAAGGCCAACGCGCTGCTCGACGAGATCGGCCTGAAGCGTGGCGCCGACGGCGTGCGGCTGTTGCCTGACGGGCGGCGCGCCGAACTCATCATCGAGATGTCCGGCGGCACCGAGGAGACCGACGTCACGCAGCTTGTGACGGAATACTGGGGCGCGCTCGGCATCAAGGTCTTCTCGCGCGCCATGCAGCTCGACAACATGCGTCGCCGCTTCCTTTCCGGAGAGACGATGATGTCGGTATGGGCGGGCCTCAATGTCGGTCTCGCAACGCCCGACATGCCGCCCGAGGAACTGGCGCCGGTTTCGTCCGTGCAGGGCATCTGGCCGCAATGGGGCCAGTTCCTGGAAACGAACGGCATGGCAGGCGAAAAGATTGACGTTCCGGAGGTCGCGCGGCTGGCCGAACTCTTCCAGGACTGGCGCGTCTCCTCCACGACCGAGGAACGCACGAAGATCTGGCACGAGATGCTGACGATCTTCACCGACCGGGTCTACACGATCGGCACGGTGAACGGCGTCCTGCAGCCCGTGGTGGTCCGGAACACGCTGAAGAACGTTCCCGACGAGGGCATCTACGCCTTCTCGCCGGTCAGCTTCTTCGGCGTCTACATGCCGGACACCTTCTGGTTCGACAAGGAGTAGCGTGCGTTGCTGCGCTACATCGCCTATCGCCTTCTGGCCGCGATACCGACGCTGTTTCTCATCAGCGCGCTCGTCTTCGTCATCATCGAGTTGCCCCCGGGCGACTATTTCGAAACCTATGTCGCGGAACTGCAGGCGCAGGGCGAGACCGTCGATCCGAAGAAGATCGAGTACCTCAAGCAGGAGTACGGCTTCGACCAGCCGCTGATCGAGCGGTACTTCACCTGGGTCGGCGGCATGCTCCAGGGCGATTTCGGCTATTCCTTCGAATATGAACTGCCGGTCAGCGACGTGGTGGGCAACCGCCTGTGGCTCACCATCCTGGTCTCGACCGTCACGATCATCTTCACCTGGCTGATCGCCTTCCCGATCGGCATCTACTCGGCCACGCACCAGTATTCCTGGAGCGACTACGGACTGACCTTCCTCGGGCTGCTCGGGCTGGCCACGCCCAACTTCCTGCTGGCGCTGATACTGCTCTACTTCGCCAACGTCTGGTTCGGCACGTCGATCGGCCACCTCATGGACGCGGAGTTCATCGACCAGCCGATGAGCTGGGCGAAGTTCTCGTCGATGGCCGAGCACATGGTGATCCCGGTGATCGTGATCGGCACGGCCGGCACGGCCGGGATGATCCGCCGCCTGCGCGCCAATCTGCTCGACGAACTGCAGAAGCAGTACGTGGTGACGGCCCGCGCCAAGGGCGTTCCGCCCACCCGGGCGCTGCTGAAGTATCCGCTGCGCATGTCGCTCAACTTCTTCATCGCCGACATCGGCTCCATCCTGCCGGCGGTGATTTCCGGTGCGGAGGTCGTCGCCATCGTGCTGTCGCTCGAAACCACGGGTCCTCTGCTCATCCGCGCGCTCCAGAGCCAGGACATGTATCTTGCAGGCTCCTTCCTGATGTTCCTCGCCACATTGACCGTCATCGGCGTCCTCGTCTCCGACATCGCGCTGGCGATCCTCGATCCGCGAATCCGGCTTCAGGGAGGGCGTCGATGAGCACGTCCATCCCGCCGGACGGGGAGGCGATCAGCCACTTCGTCTCGCAGACGCCGTTCGACCCGCAGGGCGTGGAGAAGCTCTCGCCGGAGCAGGAGAAGGTCTACTTCGCCTCGCAACTGAGGCTGATGTGGTGGAAATTCCGGAAGCATCGCGCGGCGGTGTGGTCCGGCATCTTCCTGCTGCTGATCTACGCCTCGATCCTGATCAGCGAATTCCTCGCGCCCTACAGCCTCGAGCGGCGCGACGTGAAGGCGATCTACATGCCGCCGCAGGGGATTCACCTCTTCCACGAGGGGAGTTTCGTGGGGCCGTTCGTCTATGGCTACGACTACAAGCTCAACATGGAGACGCTGAAGCGCGAATACGTTCCCGACATGACCGACGTGCAGCCTCTGCGCTTTTTCTGCCAGGGCGACAGCTACCGCTTCTGGGGCGTGATCGAGAGCAACCTGCACCTGGTCTGCCCGGCCGAGAACGGCTATTTCTACCTGCTCGGAACCGACCGGCTCGGGCGCGACGTTCTCTCGCGCATCATCTACGGCACACGCATATCGCTTACCATCGGCCTCATCGGCATCACCGTGTCCTTCCTTCTCGGCATCAGCATCGGCGGCATGGCAGGATATTACGGCGGCTGGATCGACCATGTCGTGCAGCGCATCATCGAGGTCCTGCAGAGCCTGCCCAGCATTCCGCTCTGGCTGGCGCTCGCCGCCATCATGCCGGTGACGTGGTCGCCGATCGTGGTCTATTTCGGCATCACCATCATCCTCGGCCTGATCGACTGGACGGGGCTTGCCCGTGCGGTGCGCTCGAAGCTCCTGTCGCTGCGCGAGGAGGAGTATGTGGTCGCGGCCGAACTGATGGGCGCATCGCCGCCGCGCGTCATCTTCCGGCACCTGATCCCGGGCTTCATGAGCCATCTGATCGCATCTGCGACGATCACCATCCCGACGATGATTCTCGGCGAGACGGCACTCTCCTTCCTGGGACTCGGCCTGCGGCCGCCGGTCACGAGCTGGGGCGTGCTGCTCAACGAGGCGCAGAACATCAACGTCGTCGCGCTCTACCCCTGGCTCATCCTGCCGGTGGTGCCGGTCATCCTGGTCATCCTCGCCTTCAACTTCCTCGGCGACGGTCTGCGCGACGCGGCTGATCCCTATCACGCGACGTGACGTCTGCAGCCGGTCTCGTGCCGGCTGCACATCCAGCGTCTATCCCTGCATCGCCGCGCCTGCGGCGATCAGGGCTTCGGCGCTTTCGAAGGCGAAGCCGCGCTCGTCGGCGAGCCACGCCACCAGTTCGTCCAGCGTCGACCAGGCACGTTCGTCGTGGACGAGATGGTGGGTGAGGATGCCCAGCGGGGCGCCGCCCTTCTCGCGCGCCTGGACCAGCCGGCGGAGCAGTTCGCCGGCCGTCCAGGCAAGATCGCGGCCGCGCTGACCTCCGGCCCAGTCCATCACGTCGATCTGGGTATTGAGTTCGGGCAGCGAAGTGCCCTTGCGCTGCCAAGACCATGTCGACAGGCCGGAGAAGCCGATTTCTTCCAGCCGCGCCGCGACCTCCGGTGCCATCCGGTTCCACGGCGGCACCAGGATGCCGGAGAGCCTGTCGCCGAATAGGCCGAGAAGCCGCGCGCGCCCCTGAGCAAGTTCTGCAAGGACATCTTCCGCCGGCTGCGCGCCGCCGAGTTCGAGCGACGGCATGCCCTCCGCCGCATTGTTTCGGTGGGAGATGCCATGCTGGCACGGCCTGACCAGCGGCTCGTCCGCCAGCCGATCTGCCAGCGCCTGCGTCACCCGCGCCGGCACCACGGCGAGCAGCACGGGCGCATTGCGGCGGCGGGCGAAGCCGATCAGCCGTTCGAGCGCAGGCGTCGGCTCCACGGCGTCGTCGTCGCGCAGCCAGAAGCGCGGCGCAAGCCCGGCGGCGTCCCAGAGCGCCAGTTCGTCCTCGACGGCGGCGAAGACAGTCAAGGTGCGGTCTCCCCCGCCGGCCGCGCCGCCACGAGCGGCGACAGCACCGCCTTCAGGGCAGCCGCTGCGGCGTCCAGGCCATGCTCGCGCGCGACCTTCGCCCGGCCTCCGGCGCCGAGCCGCGCGCGTTCCTGCGGCGAGGCGAGCAGGCGGGCGAGGTCGTCGCGATAGTCCGCGACGTCGAATTCGGGGGCGAGCAGACCGCTCTCGTCGTGCGCCACGACCACTGGCACGCCCGTCGTGGCGAAGGCCACCACGGGCAGGCCGGATGCCTGCGCTTCCAGATAGGCCACGCCGAAGGCTTCCCGCACGCCGGGCCAGGCGAAGAGATCGGCCCGTTTCATCCAGCCCAGCACCTGGGGATGTGCCAGGGCGCCGGTGAAGCGCGCGCGCGCGCCGGCAAACGCGAACATGTCCTCCACCTCGCTCCGTCCCGGCCCGTCGCCCACGACGAGCAGCCGCCAGGGCCGGTCCGGAAGACCGGACAGCGCCTCGGCGAGCAGCCGGTAGGACTCGATCTTGGCACCCGGACGCATCATCCCGACGGCGAGGATCAGCGGCCCGTCGCCCTCCGCGTCCGCGCCCTGCGGAAGGACGGCATCGGGCAGGTCGGCGAGATCGATGAAGGGCTTCAGGGGCACGATGCTCGACGTGTCCGGCAGGACGCTCTCCAGATAGGCGCGGTCGGCGGGCTTGAGGCAGAGATTCGCGGCTGCCTGGCGAACAGCTGCCTGCACCACGGCGCGGCCATCCGCCCAGTCGGCGTCGGTGTCCTGTCGCGTGCGGCAGGCCTCGACGGTCACGTAGGGAATGTCGAGCGCGCGGCAGACCGGCGGGCCGATCCAGTCCGGCGCCTTGCAATAGGGATGATAGGTCATCCAGAGCCCTGGCCTCAGCGTCGGCTCGGCCTGCCAGGCTGCCAGCAGCCGTTCGATCTCGCCCTCGCAGCGCGCCTTGCGGTCGAGGAACAGCGCTGCCGAGGGGCGCTTCTGGTAGGCGATGGCCTCGCTGGCGACGAAGGGATCGAAACCTGCCAGCGCCAGCGCCTTCAGGAGATTGCGCGCGATCTCGCGGTCCCCCGAGGGAATCGGGTGGCCGGGCGGCTTCAGCGGCGCATAGAAGGCGATCCTCGTCATGAGCGCGACCGTAGCGGTGCGGCCGAGTTGGTCAAGCCGGGCGCTGCCTGCGTCAGGCCGTCGGCTCCTCACCCCGTGCGAGAGCCGCGAGTATCGTGGCGGCTTTGGCCGCGCCGCCGATGTCGAGCATCGAGCGGTCGGGCGACGGCCCGGCCATCGCACGGTCTATCGCCGCCGCGATCGTCTCAGGCGTCTCGTCCTCGTGGTCGACCGCGATCGCCAGCCCCTTCTGGTTCATCAGCGCCGCCCGGGTGATCTGTTCGGTCTCGATGCCGTCTGACAGCGGCACGACGACCGCCCGGCATCCTGCGGTGTAGATGTCGGCCGTGGTGTTGTAGCCGGCACGCGAGATCGACAGCTTCGCGGCCGCGAGTCTCGCCGGCAGGTCGGGGATGAAGCGCTCGAAGGTGACGTTCTCGCCGGCGAGGGCCTCGAGTTCCGCCCGCTGCGCGGGCGTCGCGGCGAGGCCGGTCAGCACCACCCAGCGCGCGTCCGCGAGCACGGAAAGCCTGCGGGCCTTCAACGCGGCGAGCAGCAGCCTGTGGCCGAAGGCGCCGCCGCCGACCGACAGGACCACGCCGAAAGCCTCGTCGCCCGTGGCTGGAACGGGCGGCTGCGGCGCGACGATGCCGGTGTAGCGCAGCTTGCCGGCAATGTCGTCGCCATGCGGGAATGTCTTCTCGATGCGCACAAAGTTCGGGTCGCCATGCACCAGAACGTGGTCGAAGTACCGGTCGATGATATCGACGACCTCCAGGTCGCGCTCCGGCTTGGCATTCTCCTGAAGGATGTCGCGCACCGACGCCACCACGATCGCCGGGCGTGGCTGGCGCGCCTTCGCAGCCTCCATCAGCGGCAGAAGCTCGAAGCGCATCTGACGGCGGCCGAAGGGAAAGGCCTCGGTCACCACCACGTCGGGATGAGCCTTCTCGAAGATGTCGAGCAGAAGGTCGCGGCGGCGGTCCTTGTAGGCGTCGTCGACGGGGTTGCCGTCGCCGTCCTCCAGCCTGTTGAAGACCTCCAGCCCCGCCCGCACCGGCGGCAGATAGTGGACGCGCGCGTCGGCGACGTCGAGGCCGGGAATCGGCACGCCGCCGAAAACGAGGTCGACTTCGACGCCCTGACCGCGCAGAGCGCGGACGATGCGCAATGCGCGAAAGACATGGCCGACGCCGACCAAATGCTGGACGTAGAACAGGACGCGCGGGGTCACGAGGCTTGCATCTCCCTTGGCTTGTCGCCGACCAGTCCATTGGCTTCGAAAAGCGCGATCAACTGGCCGATCGTGCCGCGGTGGTCGAAATGGGCATGGACCCGCTCCATCGCGGCGGTGCCGATGCGGGCGCGCAGGTCGGGCGACCTGATGGCGTCCGCCATGGCGGCCGCCAGTGCCGCGGGATCGTTCGCAGGCACGAGGATGCCGGTACGGCCGTCGTCGATGAGTTCGGGAATGCCCGAGATCGGCGTCGAGATGCAGGCCAGGCCCTGGCTCTGCGCCTCCACCAGCACGTTCGGCAGGCCGTCCCGGTCGCCGTCGTCGGCGATGCGGCAGGGGAGGACGAAGAGGTCAGACGCCGCGTAGGCTTCGAGAACCTCGCTCTGGGCTCGCGAGCCGTGGATGGCGACGCGTTCGGCAAGCCCCAGCCGCTCGACCTGCGCCTTCAGATCGTCGGCCAGTTCGCCGCCACCGACGTGGGTCCACTGCCAGGACAGATCGTGCGGCAGGAGGGCCAGCGCATCTGCCAGCGTGTCCAGCCCCTTCTTGGCAACCGCCCGCCCGACGGAGAGGATGCGGACGGGATCGGCCGCGTCGGCACCATCGCGCCGCGAAGGGTCGCGCCGGGGCATCGGAAAGCGGGCGAGGTCGATGCCGTGATAGACCAGCGCGACCTTCGCGGCATCGGGCGACAGGTCCTTCAGATGGCGTGCGCCGCCCGCCGTGCAGGTGACGGTCCAGGCGGCCGCCGCGAGCTTTTCGGACAGTTCCCAGTCCGGCGACGTCCAGATGTCCTTGGCGTGGGCGGACGCGCTCCAGGCGATGCCGGTCATCTCGCTGGAGTAGCGCGCGACCGAGGACGGCGTGTGGATGAAATGGCTGTAGATCCAGCGCGCCCCCGCCGGGCACTCGGCCGCCAGAACGAGCGCCTGGCCGAAACGGCGGATGCGGTTGCGGGTGGCGTCGCGCGACAGGTCCTTCAGCCAGTGGCGGACGGCCTTGCCGTAGCCAGGCAGCCGGCGGACCTTCCACCAGGCCTTCAGCACCCGCACCGGTTCGTCGTGCAGATACTCCGGAAGGTAGGTGACCGGAGCCCGGATCTCGTCGTTGATGGGGTGGCGTTTCCTGTCCGTCGGGTGGCGCAGCGAGACGAGGCGCAGGTCATAGCCGGCGCGTTCCAACTCCAGCAGTTCCTGCGCAATGAAGGTCTCCGACAGGCGCGGATATCCCTTCAGCACGACGACGATGACAGGCTTCATGAAGAGGCGGCTTTGCGCAGTTCCGATGCGGCCAGGATCTCTTCGCGGCGGTCGAACAGGATCTCCGTCAAGGCGCAGATGCGGTTGAGACCGTCGAGGTCGGGGCGGCCGACGGCGGCGGAGGGCTTCGGACGCTGCAGCACGGCATTGATGGCAGCCAGGAACCGGCGCGGGTTCTTGGCCATCTCGATGTCGATCACGTCGACCCAGCCGAATTCGGCCGCGCGGTTGGCACGGATCGCCTGCTCGCGGCGCGGCGCGGTGCGCGGAACGAACAGCGCGCGCTTGTCGAAGGAGATCACCTCGCAGAAGGTGTTGTAACCGCACATGCCCACGACGGCGCTGGCATTGGCTACAACGGCCTCGAGGTTGGCGTCGAAATCGATGATGCGGACGTTGGGAACGTTGCTTGCGCGTGCGGCGATCTCGAAACGCTCACGCTCGGTCATGAAAGGACCGAGCACGAAGAGGAACTCCCGGTCCGGCGTCCTGTCCTGGCGGACGGCATTCAGCGCGGCCGCCATGAGGTCGTAGCCGTCCCCGCCGCCGCCGGCCGTCACCAGCACGTAGTCGCGGCCATACTTCTCCGTGACGTCCTCGTCGGCCATGGTGCGCGGCAGGAAGCCGGTGTAGCGGGTCTGCGACAGCGTGGCTTCCGACAGGTCGATGCCGGCCAGCGGGTTGTAGAAGCTTCCCGGCCCGTAGATCCAGATCTCGTCGTAAAGCGCCAGGTGCTCGACGATGTGCTTGCGCTGCCATTCCTCGCGCAGGAGTTCGGGCGCGTCGAGCACGTCGCGCAGGCCCAGCACCGTGATCGCCCCCTTCGCCTTCGCCCATTTCAGGGTCGAGAGCATCTCGCGGGCCAGTCCCAGCGGCTCCTTGTCGACGATGATCATGTCTGGACGGATGCGCTCGGCAGCCTCGCGGATCACCGCCTCGCGAGCGGTCACGGTCTGCTCGAAGGTCAGTTCGCCGCTTCCGGACGTATAGGTTCCGTTGGGGAGCTTGTTGGCCGGCGGTATCTGGATGTAGTCGACGCGGTCCTCGAACGGGAAGGCGTCGACGACCGGTGAACCGGAGACGATCGAGACGCGAACGCCGGGAAAATGAGACACCAGCGCATGGGCGATCGTGCGGCTGCGCCGCAGGTGCCCAAGGCCGAACGTATCGTGGCTGTACATGAGTACAGAAAAATCGAAGACCGGGTCCATGCGCGCCTGGTTACGTTCGGCAAACACCTCGTTGCCTCGGTGTCGGACAAGGACCGTAGAGGCACCGCGTGCGCCCAGGTCCTCACCTCTCCCGAGACGGGACAGCCATTCACGGTTCCCTCGGTCCGTCGCACTCACGATCGGCGGGCCAGCGACCAACAGCAGGCCGAACATTCACGCTCGCAGCGCCGAAATCAAGCCCCAATACGCAAAGTCGCGGAAGCTTCACATTTCACGGTTCGTCGCGCACCGGCGCGGCAGGACGCTGCGCCTCGATGGCGGTCTGCGCTGCGCCCGCGACGGCCTCGCGCACATGCTCGGGCAGCGGCATCTCCGACAGCACCTCCACCTTCACGTTGCGCTGCGCGAAGTGGATGCCGTTCTTCTCGAATGCGTCGCGCAGCTTGTGATAGGCGTCGCGGCGTATGACCCACTGCGCGCCGGGCCGTGCCATGAACTTGACGCCGACCACCATGTTGAACTCCTCCATCCGCCGCACGCCCTGCGATTTCAGGGTCTCGAGGATGTAGTGCCCGTAGGCCGGATCGGCCTGCAACTCGGCGCCCACCTGCTTGACCAGCTTCTTGACCAGCCTGAGGTCGGTCTCGAAAGGCACGCGGAACTCGAGCTTCATGATCACCCAGTCGCGGCTGTAGTTGGTCAGCGACTTCAGTTCGCCGAAGGGGATGGTATGGACGGCACCGCGATGGTGGCGCACCCGCATCGACCGGAGGGACATGGATTCCACCGTGCCGCGCAGGTCGCCGATCTCGACATATTCGCCGACGCGGAAGGCATCGTCGACGAGGAAGAAGATGCCGGAGACGATGTCGCGGACCAGGGATTGCGTGCCGAAGCCGACCGCCACGCCGACGATGCCGGCACCGGCGAGCAGCGGCGCGATGTTGACGCCGATGGACGAGAGCATGGTGAGCCCGCCGATCACCAGGATGGTCACCAGCAGGATGTTGCGCATCAGCGGCAGGAGCGTCGCCATGCGCGCCTCGGGTCCGGGGGCTTCGCCGGGCGGCGGCGCGACATAGCCGGCCAGACGCCGGTCGATCGCGGTCCGCGCCCAGACCCAGATCAGGTCGGCGAGCAGCAGCACCGCCACGACGTTGATCGCGACCTTGGCGATGCGGCCGGCGAGCGTCGGCGTCTCGGCGAGGGCGAAGATGTCGGTGCCCCAGGCCGCCGCCAGCGCAAACAGGGTGGCGACTGCGAGCAGGAACCGAACAAGCCGCCGCACGATCGGCCGGTAGATCGCGTAGCGCCCTGCTGCGGGATCGGCGAATGCGACCGCTGGTGCGATTGCCGGAATGCCGCCGTCGAGGTCGGCGGCGGGGGAGGGCACCGTGACAGCGCCGTCCGGAGCAGGCGTGACGACATCGGCGGCCGCGGCCTTGTCCTGCGCTTCGGCGGCTTCCTCGGCACGGTCGAAGAAGTGGTCGATCATCGCCCGCGCCAGCGTCACGACGGGCGCGAAGAGCCCGGCGATCAGCACCGTCCACATGAGTTCGCGCGCGCCTGCGATCCATAGAAGCAGGGCCACGATCAGGATGAGCGACTGCGCGACCGGAAGCAGCCGGATGGCGACGGGTTCGAGCCTGCCCAGCGAGAAGGTGGGCACCGCGACCTCGCGGACGATCCTGGGCGTCATCGACCAGATCATCGCCAGCACCGCGAGCGCCGTCGCCGCGCCGAGGCCGACCGAGACGGCCAGTGCAGCGCTCTGCGCCTGCGGAGAGCCGGATGACGTGCGGGCCAGTGCTGCCAGCGTATCGGAGATCATGAGGGAGGAGACGAAGATGATGGCAACGAAGACGTTCCATCCATGCACCTTCGCCGCCAGCCGGTCGTCGAGCGGCACCAGCCGCAGTGCCGGCGACAGTGGCGCCAGCAGGTAGCGCGACAGGGTCGCCAGAGCGCGAACGGCGATGACGCCGATGAGCAGGTTGACGACCACCCTTTCCAGGAATCCCGGCCAGGCAAAGGACAGGAAGGCGCCGACGCTGCCGATCGAGAAGACGGCGATGGCCAGCGCCTGCAGGAACAGGCGGGCCGTCGCGGCCGACAGCTGCCGCATCAGGCCTCTGGCGACCGTGTGCTCGATCCGCACCAGCGTGGGGTGGAAATACTGCCAGAACAGCCATTCCAGCCCGCCGCCCACGAAGACGAAGATGATGACGTAGGTCAGGCTGCGCAAGGCGTCGCCGCGGGACAGCTGGGAACGCCACGCATCGGCCAGCACCTCGGGCACCAGGGGAAAGTTCGACCAGGCCGTGGCGAGATCGGCCATGCGCTGCCGCGCCGCAGCCAGTCGGTGCTCGACGGCAGCCCGAAGCGACGCTCCGTCTTCGCCGGCGTCGGCGGGCGAGGCGGCGGCTGCCTCCTTCAACCACTCGACCACCCGCGGATCGCCAAGAATGCGCAGCAGTTCCTGTGCATCGGCGGCCGCGGGAGGCGCGACGGTCGTCTCGGGCGCGGCGGGGGCGGCTGCTGCGCGCTGGGCGAGCTGGAGCGCTCCCTCAGCCGCGGCGGCGGCTGGAAGCAGGAGCAACGCCAGAAGCAATGCCGCGATGCGGGCGCGCATCATGCGACGGTTCCTTCCGACGGCAGGACAGCTTGCGGGATGTGATGCAGGTCACCCGGGCGGACATAGGGCGCCAGGACCCGCTCGACCTCGAGCATTCCCGGTCCCGGCCGCAGCTGGCAGGCGAGCCGTTCTCCGGCAGCTGCGCCGACGCGGGCGAGCGTCTGCGCCTCTTCGCGGTCGGGTGCGGGTAGCGCCGCATCTCCGCCGGTCAGGTGTACGCGGCAGGTTCCGCAGCGGGCGCGTCCGCGGCACAGGTGGGCGATCGCCACGTTCCGCTGCTCGGCGATCTCCAGCACGCTCAGGCCGGCGCGCGCCGATACCGAAGGACCGTCGGCGAAGGCGATGCGGATGGTGTTCCGGTTGCCGGCCAGCCGGACCTGCCGGGCGACCAGTACCGCCGCGAGGACGCCGAGATAGAGGGTGAAGACCGTCCAGTTGACGCGGCTGAAGAAGGCCAGGATTTCGGCGCGGGAGAGCTGCGGCTCCGCGGACGTCTCATCTGCTGGCTCTGCGGGGGTGGTCTCGTCCGCAGAGCCGGCTTCCGCGACGGCCGGCGTCGCTGCGTCGGCTGCAATGGCGGGAGCGGCGTCGAGCGCCTGGATCGCCTGGTTGCCGGCCTCGACGAAGCCGAGCAGCGCCAGCACCGGGATAGCGACCGCGAATGGATGCAGGAAGGCGCCGACCCTGCTCCACCATGGCTGGACGCGCGCCCAGGTGACCACGCCGACGCAGCCGTGGATCCAGAGAAAGGCCAGGAGCAGCACCTGCCGCAGGCCTTCCTCCGGTGCCCAGATCCAGAAATAGGGGATGAGGGTCGCGAAGCTGGGTTCGATCCCGAACCGGGCCGCCAGCGCGGTGCCGACGACATGCGGCGTCAGAAGCGGGATCACGACCAGGCTGGCGACGATCTGCACCCCGTCGGTAGCGGAGACGCGCAGCGTGTTGCGCCGGTAGATCGCGACCAGGCCCAGCGCGAAATGCGCCAGGAAGGCAGCCGTCAGCACGATGCTTCCCAGCGGGTTCGTCCATACGGCCATGAGCCATGGTCGCGCGTCGTCCATGGCCTCGATCGAGCGCAAGCCGAAGGCGACATTGACGAGATGCATCGTCACGAAGGCGAACAGCACCAGCCCCGAAACGATCCTGATTGTCCTGATCATGCGCCCCCGCGCCTCGCTCACCGACCCGATGCGACCTTAGCTGCATTGTCGCGCGGCAGGAACAGCGCCTGTTGCGAAAGTACGTCCTCGCGGCGGCGGGGTGGTACAGACTTCACGGGCGCGATGTTCTTGCCAAGCGGGAAGGCAGGGTCTAATCGGACGCGATGATCCGGCCCGTGCGCTTGCGCGGATGCCGTCGCCACGGTTGCCGCCCCGCTTCGTCCTCCCGGAGACGGAGCCTCCCGAAACGAGAGACAGGCCATTGCTGAACGACACCAAGACCGGGCGCGGCGGCCCGTTCCCGCAGTCCGGATTGTCCTTCCCGCATGACGCTCCGCCCCCCACGGGCGAACTGGTCGAGATCGCGCCGGGCATCCTGTGGACGCGGATCCCGCTGCCGTTCCGGCTCGACCACGTCAACATCTTCCTGATCGAGGACGGCGACGGCTGGGCGGTAGTCGACACGGGCATCTCGAACCAGCCGACCCGCGATGTCTGGGACGCGCTGGTCGCCGGGCCGCTCGCCGGGCGGCGGCTCACCCGGCTGATCGTCACCCACTACCATCCGGACCACATCGGGCTGGCGGGCTGGATGTGCGAGCGCTTCGAACTTCCGCTGCTCACCAGCCAGACGGCCTATCTCGGCTGCATCAACATCTCGCTCAGCCCCGGCGCGATGGAGGCCAAGCCCTATCGCGACTTCTACCTGCGCCACGGCATGAGCGAGGAAACCGCCGCGATCGTCTCCACCCAGGGCCATGGCTATCTGCGCATGGTCACGCCGCTGCCGCTCAGCTTCGGCCGGCTGGTGGCGGGCGACACGCTCGTCATCGGCGGGCGACGCTTCGACGTGCTGTCCGGCGACGGCCATGCGCCCGAGCAGATCATGCTCTACGCCTCCGACGACAACCTCTTCCTCGCCGCCGACCAGGTGCTGGCCAAGATCACGCCCAACATCAGCGTCTGGGCGGTCGATCCGGAGGGTGATCCGCTGGGCCTCTACATCCGCTCGCTCAACGCCATCCGCGACCGCATTCCCGCCGATGCTCTGGTGCTGCCAGGTCATCAGCTGCCGTTCTACGGGCTTCACACGCGCTGCGGGGAACTGATCGACCACCACGAGGAGCGCTGCGATCGTATCGTCGAGGCCTGCGCACAGGGACCGCGCTCGGTAGCCGAACTTCTGCCCGCCATCTTCCCCCGCCCGCTCGACCCGCACCAGCTCTCCTTCGCCTTCTCCGAAGTCCACGCCCACGTGAACTTCATGCTGCGGCGCGGGCAACTGGCCTGGGAGGATGCGAAGGCGCCGATGCTGCGGGCTGTGCTGGGGTGAACCGGCCAGGGTCGCGACACGTCTGGCTGCGACCCGGCACGATCGATCCAGAAGGGATCAGCCGCCCAGCCGCTCGGTGATCTGGCGGAACAGTTCGAGGTTTTCCGCATCGCGGCCGACAGGCTCGGCAGTATGGCTGGCCTTGACGATCACCATCTCGTTGGTCGGATCGATATAGATGAACTGGTGATGCAGACCGATCGCGGAATAGGCGTCTGATCCGGCGAAAGTCCACCATTGGTACTGATAACCCAGCGGCTCGCCCTCGGCCGTCGGTTCGTAGCCTTCGTCGGGGATCGTCGCTTCCGCGACCCATTCTGCCGACAGCACCTGCCTGCCGTTGGCCATGCCGCCATTGAGGAACATCAGGCCGAAGCGGGCGTGATCGCGCGCCGTGGCGTTCAGACCGGCGCCGAAGAACTCGCGCCCGACCGAGTCCGGTCCATCCATGATCCAGTAGGCGTCGCTCTCCATCCCGGCGGGCTTCCAGAGCTTCTCCGACATGTATGCGGAGCCGGTCTTGCCGACGGCGGCTTCGAGGATGCAGCCGAGCACGCTGGTGTCGAGCGTGGCATAGTTGAAGACTGCGCCGGGCGTGTTGGGGCCCGACTTCGATTCGTTGGCGGCATAGTCGCACCAGCGATAGCGGTAGGCGACGAGCGAATTATCGTGGACCTGCGTCAGCTGCGTGTCGCTGCCGAACTGGTAGACCTCGAGCCATTCGACGCCGGAGCGCATACGGAGAAGATCTCGGATGGTCGGCCCGTCATAGCCCGTGCCCTTCATCTGCGGCAGGTAGTCGGTCACCTTGTCGTCGAGCGACTTGATGGCGCCGTCGGCGAGAGCCAGTCCGATGAGCGTGGACACGTAGGATTTGGCAACGGAGAAGGTAAGGAAGCGTGTCTGGGCGTCGCTTCCATTGCGATAACTCTCGTGGACGATCTTGCCGTCCTTGACCACGACGAGAGCGTTCGTCGACGTCGCCTCGAGCGCCTCCTCGAACGAAAGCGTCTTGCCAGCGATCATGAACTCGCCATCGAAGGACGCGGGCTCGGTCGGGAGTTCCCACACGTCATCTCCAGCTTCGACCGTCCGGCTGGCGAAGAGCTTGTCCATGTGCTGGAACGTCAGATAGTTCAGGTTCGCGTCGAACATATGGGCGCGGGCGGTGATCATCGTCGGCGTTAGCCAGCGCGCGTCTGCGTCGCTTGCGCCGGCTGCGCCGGTGCTAGCGAGGGTCATGACGGCGACGAGCCCGCTGGCGGCCTTGGTCGAAAAGCTTCGTGACATGTTGGAACCTCCCTGTCTCCTGATGGCCGGACGATGGCGAGAAGCAGGGCGGACTGCCGCGGACTTCTGCCCATCGATCATGTGACCAATGGTAACATTGCAGAGGCATGCCGAAAGGTCAACGGTCTACATGTGCCGAAGCGTCCGTTGACGTTCGCCGCTTCCGGGTGGACATATGCCGGGCGTCGTCGTTGGCCGATCGGGCAGTAGACGAGCACGATGGCAAACGAACGAACCATAGGTGAACCTGCTGAAGAAGAGCTACCATCACCGGGATCTGCGCAACGCGCTTCAGGACGCGGCGTTCGCCCTGATCGCGGAGCGCAACGGGGTAGCGTTCTCGTTGCGCGAACTCGGCGGCGCCGTGGGTGTCTCGCATGCTTCGGTGTACCGGCACTTCGCCGACAAGGCAGCGCTCCTGGAGGCGCTCACAGTCCGTGGGTTCGATCTTCTCCATGCCTATCAGCAGGAGGAGATCAGTCTGGCCGGTGACGATGCCGTCGACAGGCTCCACGCGCTCAGCGACGCCTATATACGCTTTGCCCGCGAAAATCCCGGCGCCTTCTGGCTGATGTTCGGCTCCCGCGAGGAGAGCGCCTCGTCAGCCAAGGAACGCGAGCGCATCAACGAGGAGGCGCTACGAACCCTGATCGAGGTGATCGTTCGGTGCCAGGACGAAGGGGTGATCGTCCCCGGCGATCCTCGCCGGATCGCGGGCTACCTGATCATGGCGCCGCATGGCTACGCCTGCTATTCGGTGCGGGATCTCGCGATGATCGGCCTCGACGAAACGCTGATGTCGGCACGCACGGTATCGGAGATATCGTTGATCCCGGTCCTCAGACACCCGCCTTCGTCCGAAGCCGTGGCGGCGCGCTTTTTCGGCGCAACACCGAACCGCCACGACCTCGAAGAAGGTTGATCCTCGGGCGCATCACCCCTCCGCAAAGAGGTGACACCTCACCCCCGCATCCCCCCTCGCCAGCACCGGCGGGACCACCGTTTTGCAGTGCGGCATCACGAAGGGACAGCGGGGGTGGAAGTGGCAGCCGGGGGGCGGGTTGACGGGGTTGGGGATCTCGCCGGCGATCGCCAGCCGTTCCTTGCCCGCCATCTCGATGTCGGGCACCGCGTCGAGCAGCATGCGGGTGTAGGGGTGCTTCGGGTCGGCGAAGAGTTCGCGGGCCGGCGCCTCCTCCACAAGCCGCCCGAGATATAGCACGCCGACGCGGGTGGCCACGTGGCGCACCACGGCGAGGTTGTGGCTGATGAAGAGGTAGGTCAGCCCGAGCCGCTCCTGCAACTCGCGCAGCAGGTTCAGCACCTGCGCCTGGACCGAGACATCGAGCGCCGAGGTCGGCTCGTCACAGACGATGAAATGCGGTTCGGAGGCCAGAGCGCGGGCGATGGCGATGCGCTGGCGTTGGCCGCCGGAGAACTCGTGCGGGAACTTGCTGCCGTCGCGCGGGTCGAGCCCGACCAGCGACAGAAGTTCGCCGACGCGGGCGGCGCGGTCCTTCGCGTCCGGGATCATGGCGAAAGCCTTGATCGGCTCCTCGACGATGGAACCGACGCGCCAGCGCGGGTTGAGGCTGGCGAAGGGATCCTGGAAGATCATCTGGATGCGGCGGCGCATGCGGCGCTGCACGTCGGCCGACTTCTCGCCCCAGACGTCGATGCCCTCGATGGTGATGGAGCCGGCCGAGGGCGGCAGAAGGCCCACGGCCATCTTGGCAATCGTCGACTTTCCGGAGCCGGATTCGCCGACCAGCGCATAGGTTTCGCCGCGCCTGATGGAGAAGTCGACGCTGTCGACCGCCGTCAGCGTCACGCGGCCGCCGCCCTCGATCAGGCGGTTGAGCAGCGGCTTCGACAGGTCGAAGACGCGTCGCAGCCCCTTGACCTCGACCAGCGGGGCGTCGGTGGCGGGGCCTGGTGAGACCAATGAGGTTTCGGCGGGGTTCATTGCGGGACCTCCGCCGGTGCCCGCGTGACGCCGAGACCGACCTCCGATGCGCGGCCGGCGATCTCTGGCGGCGGCGGGTTTTTCGCGTCGTGCAGAAAGCAGGCGGCCTGGGTGGCGCCGGCCGGATAGGCGTCGGGCCGCTCCGCGCGGCAGCGGTCGAAGGCGAAGTCGCAGCGCGGGTTGAAGGCGCAGCCAGGCGGGATCGCACCCAGCCTGGGCATCGATCCGGGGATCTGCGCAAGCTTCTCGTCGGGATCGCCGGCCAGCGAGGGGATCGCCGCCATGAGGCCGCGCGTGTAGGGGTGCTGCGGATGCTTGACCACGTCGCGCACCGGTCCGATCTCGGCCAGACGCCCGGCATAGAGCACGCAGACGCGGTCGGCCGTCTCGGCGATCACGCCCATGTCGTGGGTGATCAGCATGACGGAGGCGCCGCGGTCGGCGCAGATGCGCTTGAGCAGGGCGATGATCTGCGCCTGGACGGAGACGTCGAGCGCCGTTGTCGGCTCATCGGCGATGACGAGCTGCGGGTCGGCGGCGAGCGCCAGCGCGATCACCACCCGCTGCCGCATGCCGCCGGAGAACTGGTGCGGATAGGCCGACAGCCGCTCGGCCGCGGCCGGGATGCCTACCTCCTCCAGCAGGCGCTGCGCCTTGTCGCGCGCGGCGCGGCCAGACAGCTGCTCATGCGTCAGGATCGTCTCGGTCAGCTGCTCGCCGATGCGGTAGAGCGGGTTGAGGCTGGTCAGCGGATCCTGGAAGATCATGCCGATGCGCTTGCCGCGCACGTGGCGCATGCGCTCGGGCGGCAGGTGGTCGATCCGCTCGCCGGCCAGTCTGATCTCGCCGCCCGCCACCCGGCCCGGCGGTTCCAGCAGGCCGATGATGGCCGAGCCGGTGATGGACTTGCCGGCGCCGGATTCGCCCACCATGCCGAGCACCTCGCCGGGCGCGATGTCGAAGGACAGGTCGTCGATGGCCCTCAGCACGCCGCGGCGCGTCGGAATTTCGACCCTGAGGTTTCTGACGGAAAGGGTGGGGGTCATCTGAGCTTCGGATTCAGGGCGTCGCGCAGCCAGTCGCCGAGCAGGTTGACCGAGAGCGCGAGGATGGCCAGCGTGATGCCGGGAAAGATCGTGATCCACCATTCGCCGGAGAACAGGAAGTCGTTGCCGATGCGGATCAGCGTGCCGAGCGACGGCTGCGTCGGCGGGACGCCGACGCCGAGGAAGGAGAGGGTGGCCTCGGTGATGATGGCGAGCGCGAGGTTGATCGTGGCGATCACCAGCACCGGACCGAGCACGTTGGGCAGAACGTGCTTGACCATGATGGTCCAGGGCCTGAGCCCGATCAGTCGCGCCGCGAGCACATATTCCTTGTTCTTCTCGACCAGCACCGAGCCGCGCACCGTACGTGCATATTGCACCCAGAACGACAGGCCGATCGACAGAACGAGCACGCCGAAGACGATGTCCTGGTAGGAGTTGGGTCCGGCGACGCCGCGCGCCACGCCGTCGATCAGGAGTGCGATCAGGATCGCCGGAAAGGTCAGTTGCACGTCGGCGATACGCATGATCACCGAATCGACGACGCCGCCGAGATAGCCGGCGAGCAGGCCGAGCGTCACGCCCACCACCATCGCGAAAAGCACGCTGGCGAAGCCAACCGCGAGCGAGATGCGCATGCCGTAGAGGATGGTCGACAGGATGTCGCGGCCCTGGTCGTCGGTGCCGAGCAGGAAACGCGGGTCGCCTTCGCCGGTCCAGGCCGGAGGGAAGAAGGAGTCCATGATCGACAGCGTCGCCGGGTCGAACGGATCGTGCGGCGCGATCAGCGGCGCAAACAGCGCCGACAAAAGCAGCAGAAGCGTCACGACCGCCGAGATGACGGTAATCGGCGAGCGGGTGAAGGAGAACCAGATGTCGTTGTCGCGCAGCCGGGCGACCAGGCCAGGTGCGCGTGCGGCCGTTTCGACTGGCGCGGCTTCGGTCGCGTCGCTCATCCGCGTGCGCCTCCGAGCCTGATGCGGGGATCGACCGCGACGTAGAGCAGGTCGACGATGAAGTTGATCGTGACGAACAGGAAGGCGATCAGCAGCAGGTAGGCGGCCATGATCGGAATGTCGACGCTCTGCACGGCCTGCAGGAACATCAGGCCCATGCCGGGCCACTGGAACACCGTCTCGGTGATGATGGCGAAGGCGATGATGGAGCCCACCTGCAGGCCGGTGATGGTGATGACCGGCACGAGGGTGTTCTTCAGCGCGTGGCCGAAATTGATCGCGCGGCGCGACAGGCCACGGGCACGGGCGAACTTGATGTAGTCGGTGCGCAGCACCTCCAGCATCTCGCCGCGCACGAGCCGCATGATCAGCGTCATCTGGAACAGGCCGAGCGTGATCGACGGCAGGATCAGCGACTGCAGGCCCGACGTGGTCAGCAGCCCGGTGGTCCAGCCGAAGCCGATGTCGACGACGGCGCCGCGCCCGAAGGAAGGCAGCCAGCCGAGATTCACCGAGACGAGGAAGATGAGCAGGATGCCGATCAGGAAGGTGGGCAGCGAGACACCGATCAGCGAGATGGCCAGGAAAGCGCGCGACGCCCAGGAGCGCGGGTACAGCCCGGTGAAGACGCCCATCGGCACGCCGACGGCAAGCGCGAAGAAGGCGGAGACGAGCGAAAGCTCCAGCGTCGCCGGCAGGCGCGAGGCGATCAGCGCCGCCACGGGCTGCTTGAACTGGTAGGAGATGCCGAAATCCAGCTGGGCGGCCCGCAGGATGAAGCGACCGAACTGCAACAGCACAGGGTCGTTGAGCCCCAGCGCCTCGCGCAGTGCCGCGCGATCCTCCGGCGAGGTGTCGACCCCGACGAGCTGGTTCACCGGGTCGCCGACGAAGCGAAACATGATGAAGGAGATGAGCGCCACGACGAGCATGACGCCGATGGCCTGGACGAGTCGCCGGATGGCGAAAGCGAGCATGCGGTCAAGCCTCTCTGAGCGTTGCGGCCCGCGCTGGTGCGCGGGCCGTTGTCGCGGCGGAGGCCGTCAGTTCACCTTGGCCCAGTAGAACAGGACCTGGTTGTCGGGGCGCTGGACGATCTCGACGTTCTTGCGCTTGCCCCAGGCCAGCGACTGCTGGTGCAGCGGGATGTGCGAGGTCTCCTGCGTCATGATCGTGTAGGCTTCCGTGATCATGGCGTCACGCTTGGCCGTGTCGGTCTCGACCACGATCTTGGCGGCGAGCGCGTCCATGTCCTTGTTGCAGTAGCCGCCCAGGTTGAAGGGGCCGCCCTTGCCGGTCTCGTCGCGGCAGCCCGCGAGATTGACCAGGACATTCCAGGAGTCGAACGAGCCGGGCGTCCAGCCGAGCAGGTAGAAGTCGGTGTCGTAGCCGCCCGGCGCCAGCACCTTGGCGAAGTACTGCGCCTTGGGCTGGGCGTTGAGGTTCACCTTCACGCCGATCCTGGCCAGCATCGAGACGGTGGCCTGGCAGATCGCCTCGTCGTTGACGTAGCGGTCGTTCGGGCAATCCATGCCGACGGTGAAGCCGTCCGGATAGCCCGCATCGGCGAGCAGCTTCTTGGCCGCTTCGGGATCATAGGGCCAGCGCGTGAAGTTCTTGGAGCCGGAGAACTGCTCGTTGGCGATGAGCAGCGGTACCGGCGTCGACAGGCCGCGCATGACGCGTTCCTTGATCGCCTCGATGTCGATCGCCTGGTACAGCGCCTTGCGGACGTTCGGGTCCTTGAACGGGTTCTTGCCCTTGACGTCGGAGGAGGCGAGCTCGTCGTCCATCTGGTTGAAGCCGAGATGAATGACGCGCAGTTCCGGACCCGTCATCGCTTCGGTGTTCGGGTCGGCGTTGACGCGCGGGATGTCCTGCACCGGCACCGGGTCGATCAGGTCGACGTCGCCGGCGAGCAGGGCCGCCACGCGCGTGCCGTCGGCGGCGATCGGGGTGAACACGACTTCGGTCAGGTTGTGCTCCGGCGTGCCCCACCAGCCGGCATTCGGCTTGAAGACCGTCTTCACGCCGGGCTCGTGGCTCTCGATCGTGAAGGGGCCGGTGCCGTTGGTCTTGAAGGCCGCCGGACCCGGGTTGGTGTCCTTGGCGGAGATCGGCTTGGTCGCGCCTTCGGCCTCGGCCCATTCCTTGTCCATCATGTACCAGGTGTCCCATTCGTAGTGGAGAATGGGATTGGGCGAGGTAAGCTTAACCTCGACCGTGTGGTCGTCGATGGCCGTCCAGACGGAATCGGCGGGGATGCGCGTCTTGAGGTCGGAGGAGGCGTCGCGGACGCGCTCGGCGGAAAAGACCACGTCGGCCGCCGTGAAGTCGTTGCCGTTGGAGAACTTGACGCCCTTGCGGAGATTGAAGCGCCAGGTCAGCGGATCGACCAGTTCCCAGCTCTCGGCGAGGCCAGGGATGATCTGGAGGTCCTTGTCCCGCTTGGTGAGACCTTCGTAGACGTTGCCGAACATGCCGAGCGAGAAGGTCTCGTTGAGCGTGTAGGGGTCGAGCGCGTTCAGTGTGCCCTGGAAGGCGAAGCGCAGCGTCTCGGCCTGCGCCGCAGTGCCGAGCAGAAGGCTCGCCGTTGCGGCGAGCAGGGCCTTGCGGCCGGACATGGCAAGGCAGTTCGTACGGAATCGTGCGATCATCAACAATCTCCCATTTGTGGCACCGACCGTCGTTTCGCGCGGCCCGTCGTACCCGGATACGCACTATCCGGGAAAGGCGAGGCCAACGCAACCCGTGTCGACAGGCCCGGTTGCGTTTCCCTCCAGGGGCTGCCGGCAGCCATGCGGGAGCTTCAGAGGTGCAGCGCGTGGCCGAGGGCGCGCATGGCGGCTTCCTGCACCGCCTCGCCCATGGTCGGATGGGCGTGAATCGTGGCAGCGACATCCTCCAGGCGCGCGCCCATCTCGATGGCATGCGCGAAGTAGGCCGCCATCTCCGACACCTGCACGCCGGTCGCCTGGATGCCGAGGATGACGTTATCGTCGGCGCGGGCGACGATGCGGACGAAGCCGTCGTCGCGCTCCAGCGTCATGGCGCGGCCGTTGGCCTGAAAGGGGAACATGCCAACCCGCGTATCGATACCGGCCTTTTGCGCGTCGGTCGGCGACAGCCCAGCCGAGACGATCTCGGGATCGGTGAAGCAGACGGCAGGAATGGCCCGCCTGTCCCAGGCCCTGCGGTGCCCGGCGGCGATCTCGGCCACCATCTCGCCCTGCGCCATGGCCCGGTGCGCCAGCATGGGCTCGCCAGTGACGTCGCCGATGGCATGGACGCCGCGCATCGAGGTGCGGCAGTGCTCGTCGACGGCGATGGCGTGGCCGTCCATGGTGAGATCGAGTTCCTCCAGGCCCCAGCCGCGCGTCGCGGGCCTGCGGCCGACGGTCACCAGCACCTTGTCGGCGGCCACCGTTCGGCTCGCGCCTTCGGCGTCGACGAAAGCGAGGGTTCCGGTGTTTTCGGCGTAGCGGTCGGCCCTGGCACCGGTCAGGACCTCGATGCCGAGCTTTTCCAGCCGCCGTGCGACGGGGCGCGTCAGATCCGCGTCCCAGAGCGGCAGAATGCGATCGGCCGCCTCGAGGATCGTCACCTTCGCGCCGAGCTTGGCGAAGGTGGTGCCGAGTTCGAGGCCGATATAGCCGGCGCCGACGACCGCCAGCCGCTCGGGCACCGCCGTGAGCGAAAGCGCTTCGGTGGACGAAAGGACGTTGCCGCCGAAGGGCAGACCGGGCAACGCTACCGCTTCGGAGCCGGTGGCGATGACCACGGTCCCGGCCAGGATGCGCTGCGGCCCGGTCGGGGTCTCCACCACCACCGACTTGCCGTCGCGAAAACGCGCCCAGCCCTCGACCTGCTTGACGCCGGCCTTCTTGAGCAGGCCGGAGACGCCGCCGGTGAGGCGGCGGACGATGCCGTCCTTCCATTCGACTGTGCGGGCGAGGTCGATGGCGGGAGAGGCGGCGGTGATGCCGAGCGACGAGGTGCCGGCCGCGAAATGCCCGAGCCTGGCAAATTCCTCGGCCGCGTGGATCATGGCCTTGGAGGGGATGCAGCCGACATTGAGACACGTGCCGCCGGGCTTCGCCGCCTCGACGATCACGGTATCGAGCCCGAGCTGGCCGGCGCGGATGGCGCAGACATAGCCGCCGGGCCCGGCGCCGATGACGAGGAGCTGGCAGGTGATGTCGATCATGGGGCGGCTCCGAATGGCGATACCTGCGCCCTACGGCGCCCCCCTCTGTCCTGCCGGACATCTCCCCCACGAGGGGGGAGATCGGCAGCCCGAGCGATGGCGCTCTTCCTGCAACGCTGGCGATTGGCGACAACTTCCATGCTGCCCGATCTCCCCCCTCGTGGGGGAGATGTCCGGCAGGACAGAGGGGGGCGCGACGGAACGCGACGTCTCGCGGCCAAGATCATCCGCCTCACCCCTCGATGAAGATCGAGGCCGGCGTCTCGAGCAGCGCCTTGACGCGCTGCACGAAGACCGCGGCATCCCAGCCGTCGATGACCCTGTGGTCGAAGCTCGAGGACAGGTTCATCATCTTCTTCGGCACGAACTGCGTCCCGTCCCACATCGGCCGGACCTGCATCTTGTTGACGCCGACGATCGCCACCTCCGGATGGTTGATCACCGGCGTGGTGGCGATGCCGCCGAGCGCGCCGAGCGAGGTGATGGTGATGGTCGAGCCGGTCAGTTCCTCGCGCGTCGCCGTGCCGTTGCGGGCGGCTTCGGCCAGGCGCACGATTTCGGCCGCCGCTCCCCATAGGTCGAGTGCTTCCGCATGACGCACAACCGGTACGACTAGGCCGTTCTTTGTCTGCGCGGCGATGCCGCAATGAATGCCGCCGAACTGGCGCACGACGCCTGCCTCGTCGTCGTAGTGGGCGTTGATGTTGGGCTGTTCCTTCAGCGCCTTCACCATGGCCAGCATCAGGAATGGCAGCAGCGTCAGCTTCGGCCGGTCGTCGCGGCGGCTGGCGTTCAGGCTCGCGCGCAATTGTTCCAGCGCATCCATCTCGATCTCGTCGACATAGGTGATGTGGGCAATGCGCGATTTCGACAGCGCCATCTTCTGCGCGATCCTGCGGCGCAGGCCCACCACCTTGAACTCGGTAACGCGGTGGTCGGGCGCCTTGCCCGCCGGAGCGATCGGGCGCGCGCCCTGCTCGGCGAAGGCGTCGAGGTCCTCATGCGTGATGCGCCCGGCAGGGCCGGTGCCCGGCACAAAACGCAGGTCGATGCCGCGCTCGCGCGCCTTCAGCCGCACGGAGGGCGCGGCGAGCGGCTTTTCGCCTTCCTTGCGGGCATGTGCCGGCAGCGTGCGGCGCGGGGGCTCCGGCTTTTCGACCGGCTGGGTCGGGCCGCCCGCCTCGTCGTCATCCTCGGACGTGGCTGGGGCCGGCTTCTGCGCCGCGGTTGCGGGGTTTATGGCAGCCCGAGCCTCGGACGGTGCCTGCGCGGTTGGTTCCTTCGCCGGCGGCTCGGCATCCGTGCCGTCCCTGACGTTTCCGTCGCCCGCCACGTCGAGGCGGATCAGCGGCGCGCCGACGGCGATCTGCTCGCCGATCTCGCCGCCCAGCCAGGCGACCGTGCCGTCGGTCGGGGAGGGGATCTCGACCGTGGCCTTGTCGGTCATCACGGCGGCCAGCACCATGTCTTCCTTGACCGGGTCGCCCACCTTGACGTGCCACTCGACGAGCTCGGCCTCGGCGACGCCCTCGCCGACGTCCGGCATCTTGATCACGAACACGCCCATGTCAGCTCTCCATGACCTCGACGAGCGCCGCAGCAAGGCGCGCCGGACCGGGGAAGTAGGTCCATTCCTGGGCGTGCGGATAGGGCGTGTCCCAGCCGGCGATACGGCGGATCGGCGCCTCCAGATGGTAGAAGCAGTGCTCCTGCACCAGGGCGGCCAGTTCCGCGCCGAAGCCCGAGGTCAGGGTCGCTTCGTGCACGATCACGCAACGCCCGGTCTTCTTCACGGAAGCGACGATCGTGTCGAGATCGAGCGGGTGCAGGGTCCGCAGGTCGATCACCTCGGCGTCGATGCCGCTCTCCTGCGCGGCCGCCTCTGCAACGTAGACCATGGTGCCGTAGGCCAGCACGGTCACCGCCGAGCCTTCCCGTCGCACCACCGCCTTGCCGAGCGGGACGGTGTAGTGGCCGGCGGGCACCTCGCCCAGCGGGTGCTTCGACCAGGGCGTGACCGGACGGTCGTGATGGCCGTCGAACGGGCCGTTGTAGAGGCGCTTCGGCTCCAGGAAGACCACCGGATTGTCGTCCTCGATGGCGGCGATCAGCAGACCCTTTGCGTCGTATGGGTTCGACGGGACGACGACCTTAAGGCCGGAGACGTGGGTGAACAGCGCCTCGGGCGACTGGCTGTGCGTCTGGCCGCCGAAGATGCCGCCGCCTGTCGGCATGCGGATGGTGATCGGGCAGGTGAAGTCGCCGGCCGAGCGGTGGCGGATGCGCGCGGCCTCCGAAACGATCTGGTCGTATGCCGGATAGACGTAGTCGGCGAATTGGATTTCGACGCAGGGGCGCAGGCCGTAGGTGGCCATTCCGATCGCCGTGCCGACGATGCCGGCCTCGTTGATGGGGCTGTCGAAGCAGCGATCCTTGCCGAAGCCCTCCTGAAGCCCCTGCGTGCAGCGGAAGACGCCGCCGAAATAGCCGACGTCCTCGCCGAACACCACCACCTTGCCGTCGCGTTCCATCGCGACCACGTGCGCGTCGCGGATCGCCTCGATCATCGTCATGCGCGGCATCTCAGAACCCCGCTTCCTGACGCTGGCGCCTGAGATTCGGCGGCATCACGTCATAGACGTCCTCGAAGATGTCACGCGGCGAGGCCTTCGGGCCTGAGTGCAGCGTGCCGTTCGCCTCGGCCTGCTTCTGGGCGGCCAGAACCTCGGCGTCTATCTCGGCCTCGGCCTGCGCGTGGCGCTCGGGCGACCAGGCGCCGATCGCGACGAGATGGTTCTTCAGCCGCTCGACGGGGTCTCCCAGCGGCCAGGCGTCGCTTTCCTCCTTGGGGCGGTAGGCGGAGGGATCGTCGGAGGTCGAATGCGCAGCGGCGCGGTAGGTGACGTATTCGATCAGCACCGGGCCGAGATTGCTGCGCGCCCGCTCGATCGCCCATTTCGCCACGGCGTGGACGGCGAGGTAGTCGTTGCCGTCGACGCGCAGCGAAGGGATGCCGAAGCCGTGGCCGCGCGCGGCAAACGTGCCCGAGCCGCCGCGGGCGATGCCCTGGAAGGTCGAGATCGCCCACTGGTTGTTGACGATGTTGAGCACCACCGGCGCCTTGTAGGTGGAGGCGAAGACGAGGCCGGCGTGAAAGTCGCTTTCCGCCGTCGAGCCGTCGCCGATCCAGGCCGCCGCGATCCTCGTGTCGCGGCTGATCGCCGAGGCCATGGCCCAGCCTACGGCCTGCACGAACTGGGTCGCGAGATTGCCCGAGATCGTGAAGAAGCCGTGCGCCTTCGACGAATACATCACCGGCAACTGGCGTCCCTTGATGGGGTCCTTCGTGTTGGAGAAGATCTGGTTCATCATGTCGACCATCGGATAGCCACCGGCGATGAGCAGGCCCTGCTGGCGGTAGGTCGGGAAGTTCATGTCGCCGTCGCTCATCGCCTTGCGGAAGGCGCAGGCGATCGCCTCTTCGCCGAGGCACTGCATGTAGAACGAGGTCTTGCCCTGGCGCTGCGCCATCAGCATGCGCTTGTCGAAGGCGCGCACCCGCATCATGTCGCGCAGGCCGGAGAGCGTCTCCTCGGGGGTCAGCGTGCCGGCCCAGGGACCGACCGCCTCGCCCTTGCGGTTCATCACGCGGATGATGGACCATGCCATGTCGCGGATCGCTTCGGGCGCGACGTCGACGGGCGGCCGGTCGACACTGCCGGCCTTGGGGATGCTGACCCTGGAAAAGTCCGGCTTGCCGCCCGGCCTGACCTCCGGTTCGGGAACGTTGAGGCGAAGCGGAACGGTGTCTGCCATGGCGTGTCTCTTCCCTGGGCGCCCTGCGCCGCGCGATGCCGCTGCGGCAGGCGGGCGTCATTGTCCACCGGAGACAAGCGCGGACAAGGGGGAAACGGTTCCCGGGCGAAGATAGCAAGAAGCGATCCGGCGAGATGCCGGGCGGCGACATCTTGTTGCGGGGGAAGGCCTTCGGGCGGACTATTCGAACCCGCGCACCGTCTCGGCGTCGAGCGTCACGAGGTGGCGGCGGTCGGACGGCAGCGGCACGAAGGCGACTGCCAGCCCCGAGCCGCGCAATGTGCAGTGGCCGAAGGAGGCGCCGGTGTGAATCTTGAGGCCGTTGCGATAGGTGGGGTCGATGAAGTCGTGCAGCCCGTTGCCGACAACCACCGGAACGCCGTGCCAGAGCGAGACGCCGTCATGATGGATGTGGCCGGTGAGGATGCCGGCGACAGGCCGGCCTGCCAGCGTGCGGCGCAGTCGCTCTGTTTCGGCCTCGTCCAGGCTCTCCCACGCAAAGGGCGATTCCGTCACGATCCGCGGGCCGTGGTGCATCACCACGATCTTGGGCAGGTCCGGATGGCGCAGCGTCGCCGCGTCGAGAAAGGCGAACTGGTCGTCGCCCAGCGCGCCGCTCACCTTGCCCGGCACGCTGGTGTCGAGCACGATGACATGAACGCCGTCGAAGACACGGTCGTAGACATAGGGCGCGTCGAGACCGGTCGTGCGGTCGAGCATGCCTTCGTGGAAGCCGGGGCGGGAATCATGGTTGCCGAGGGCGCAGAGCACCGGCATGCCGAGTGCCTCCAGCCGCTGGCGTACGGCGCGGTAGCTCGAGGCGTCGCCCTTGTCGGTCAGGTCGCCGCTGACGATGACGAAATCAGGCGCCGGATCGATCGCCGCGATCATCGACAGCGCCGCGTCCAGATTGGCCATCGTGTCGATGCCGTCCACGTCGCGGTCGCAGTGGGCATGGAGGTCGGTCAAGTGGATGAAGGTCGGTGCTCTGGTCATCTGGCGTCGTGATCTAGGGTGCGGGGCGGGAATGTCGTCGGCACGCGGCTCTATCCGTCTCACAGGCGGGAGCGCCGTTCAAGGGCGCGGCGCGCCGGTTCAGGCGGCCACGGCCGGTTCGGCGCCGATGCGCGCGCGGGCGGCAAGGGCCTTCGTCGCCTCGACCGTCTCCTGCGCGGCATACCAGTAGCGCTGGTTCAGCTCGATGTTGAACACCGTACCCTGCGGGAAGACGCATTCGGCGATCAGCGTCTGCCAGGGGATGTCGCCCCAGCCGACCGGCAGGTGCAGGTCGCCATGGCCATAGGCCAGCCGTTCGCCTTCGGTGTACATCCAGATGTCGTCCTGGCGGCCGAAACTGTCATGGATGTGCAGGTGGCGGCCAAAAGGCGCCAGCGTCCTGATCTCCTCGACGAAATCGGCGCGGCGTCCTTCCCAGTCGAGCATCAGCCAGGAGTGGCTGAAGTCGATCGTCGCCCGCACGTTCGGGTGGTCGATCGCCGCGAGTTCCGTGGCAAGCCGGCGCGGCGACGAGGCGTGCACCTTGCCGTCGAAGCCGGCGAACAACGTTTCAACGCACAGGACGAGGCCGGTGCTGCGCGCGACGTCGCCGGCCCGCGCCAGCCACTCGCGCTGGCGCGCATAGGCAGCCTCCAGCCCGTCGCCCTGCTGTATCGGCGCCAGGCCCGAATGGATGACGTAGTGCGCGGCATCCAGTTCGGCCGCGACCTCCAGCGAGGCGGCGAGGACGTCCATGTGGCGCTGCAGCCGGTAGGGCTCGTCCATGAAGTTGATCGCCAGAGGTCCATGCACGGTGTAGCCGACCGAGCGGCCCGCGCAGGCGCGCTTCAGCGCTTCCATCTGCGGCCGGCGGATGCGGCCGCCCACCACGACGTCCATGTCGAAGGTCGACAGTTCGATCCATTCCACGCCGAGACGCTCGATCATGTCGAGCTCGTCGGCAAAGTCCGACAGGTCGTTTCGACGCTTGTGGGCGGTGATCCCTGTGCCGGCGGCGCCGTTCGAGAGCATGCGGGAGGTCCTTTTCCAGGTCGGGAAGCGCTTGTACGGAGGCAATAGCCGGCCGGCCTGCGACGCTGCGCTGACCGCCCGCCGCGGTCCATGGCAAATCCGTCTGACAGGGCGATGACGGCCGGCTGGCGTCATCGCCCCATTCCCCTTGGACGGGACGGCAGCCGCCGTCAGCCTGCCGCCACCACCTCGACCTCGACCTTGAACTCCTCGCGGGTGAAGCCGCCGACGATCATCAGCGTGGAGGCCGGGGAGGGGGCCTGGAACAGGCGGTCGCGGACGGCCATGTAGGGCTTCATGTGCTCGCGGGCCGTGACGTAGGCGTTGATGCGGACGACGTTCTTCAGCGTCATGCCGGCGGCGGCGAGGATGGTCGCGATGGCGGCGAAGCAGAGTTCGGCCTGCGCCCCGGCGGTCTCGGGGACGACGTCGTCTGGCGAAATGCCGAGCTGGCCCGAGCAGAACACCAGCCGCGCGCCGGCCTCGATTTCCACCGCATGGCTGTAGGCCGCGAAAGGCGCGCGCACGCCGTCGGGGGTGAGGTGGGTGAGCATGGCGGGCCTCTGCGAAAGGTGTGTCGGGGGCAATCATGCACGGGCGGGGAGGGATGTCGACGGGGTCTCTCCGGCTTCCCCTCCCCGCAAGGCGGAGGGGGCAGCGGCGCGGCGCCCGGTTCGAAGCCACCTGTCGCGAGCTTCCGCTCGAACGGGGTCGGGGGGCTCCCGGCCCGTGCAGGTGACCCTACAACAGCCCCGCCAGCGCCCCCGCGCAGTCCTTCAGCGTCGCCAGCGCTTCCCGCCTGAACGCCGCGTCCGCCAGTCGCGCCGACGTCGCCGAAAAGCCGAGCGCGGCGACCTCGCCGCTGGCGGCGGGCACGGCGACGGCGAGCGCGGCGACGCCGGGCTCGAACTCGCCGTCGACGAGTGCGTGGCCCGCCGCCGCGATGGTCCGCACTGCGGTGGCGATGGCGTTGCGGTCGAGGGTGGTGGCGGGGGTGTGGGGCTCGAGGGGGGCAGTGCGGATGGCTTCGGCGGCGGTCCCGGCGTCGCCGGCGGCGAGCAGCATGCGGCCGATGGCGGTGGAGAGCAGTGGCACGCGGCTGCCGATGGTGAAGCCGATGCGGGCCCGCTCGGTCTCGCCGCCGGCATGGGCCACGTAGACGGCCTCCGCGCCGTCGAGCATGGCGAGCGAGATGGTCTCGCCGATCCGGAGCGAGAAGGCGCGCATCACCGGCTGGATGGTCTTGCCGAACTGGCGCCCCTGCAGGAAGCCGCCGGCCAGCACGAGGATGCGCGGGGTGAGCGCAAACAGCCGGTCCTGCTGGCGCACGTAGCCCAGATGCACCAGTGTCAGCACCAGCCGGCGGGTCGCCGCGCGGTCGAAGCCGGTGAGGCGGGCGATCTGCGGCAAGGTGAGGTGGGTGTGCTCGGCGTCGAAGGCCTTCAGCACCGCCATGCCCTTGGCGAAGGTCAGCGAGATGTCCTTCTCGGCGACGGTGCCGACGGCCGGTTCCGGATGCGGAGGGGGCACGTCGGGGCTCCCCTGCGTCCGCAGGTCGCGGGCGGCGGGCTCCTGGCGGTGTCGTGTCACGGCCGCGCTTCCGTACAGGTGTGGCGCAGGCGCGAAAAGCGGCGCGCTTGACAGGCTCCCGAGAGGCCGAATAGGTTCGTTCGATAATATAGCATGCGTGCGATAATCGCACAGTCTGCGGTGCGGAGGCAAGGGCGGTCTCGCCATGCGTCCGTGCCGCAGGCGAGCCAGGGAGGACCCCCAGCCATGATGAGCCAGGCGCAGAACGACCTTCTCACCCGTGTCGGCAAGGGCACCGATGGCGGCGCGATGCTGCGGATGTACTGGCAGCCGGCGGCGCTGTCGGACGAACTCGTCTCTGCGCGGCCGGTGGTGCCCGTTCGGCTGCTCGGCGAGGATCTGGTGCTGTTTCGCGACAATGCCGGCGCGCTCGGCCTGATCGGCCGGCATTGCCCGCATCGCGGCGCCGACCTCTGCTATGGTCGGCGCGAGGACAACGGCCTGCGCTGCCCGTTCCACGGCTGGCATTTCGACCGCACGGGCCAGTGCGTGGAGCAGCCCGGCGAGCCGGAGGGCTCGCGCATGCACGAAAACATCCGCGCGGTGTCTTATCCGGTGGTCGAGAAGAACGGCATCGTCTTCGCCTATATGGGGCCGGGCGAGCCGCCGGCCTTCCCGGCGCTCGACTGCTTCGCCGCGCCCGACAGCCATGTCTTCGCCTTCAAGGGGCTGTGGGAGTGCAACTGGCTGCAGGCGCTGGAGGTGGGCATCGACCCGGCGCACGCCTCCTTCCTGCACCGCTTCCTGCAGGACGAGGACCCGGCGCAGGCTTACGGCAAGCAGTTCCGCGACAAGGCCGGCAACACCGACATGCCGATGACGCAGCTTCTGCGCGAATACCCGCGGCCGGAGATCCGCGTCGAGGACACCGACTACGGCCTGCGGCTGATCTCGCTGCGCCACATGGACGACGGGCGCAGCCATGTCCGCGTCACCAACCAGATCTTCCCCGAGGCGATCTGTATCCCGATGTCGAACGAGATGACGATCACCCAGTGGCACGTGCCCGTCGACGACGAGACCTGCTACTGGTACTCGATGTTCACCAGCTTCGGGAAGCCGGTCGACAAGACGGTGATGCGCGAGCAGCGCATGAAGGAGCACCGCCTGCCCGATTATGCGCCGCTGAAGAACAAGCGCAACAATTACGGCTACAACCCGGACGAGCAGGAAAGCTTGACCTATACGGGCATGGGGCTCGACATCAACGTGCACGACCAGTGGGCGGTGGAATCCATGGGCCGTATACAGGACCGCACCGACGAGCACCTCGGCCGCACCGACGTCGCCATCATGAAGCACCGCCGCAAGCTTCTGGCGGCGATGAAGGCGGTGAAGGAGGGGGATGTGGCGGCGCTGCCGATGCGGGGGGAGGCGGCTGAGGTCGAGGCGATCCGCGGGCCGGTGTCGATCGATGCGATCGGGGAAACGGAGGGGTGGGAGGCGTTGTGGCCGGAGGCGGATCGGGCGCGGCGGGCGGGGTCGAGTTGGGCGGCGGCGGTGCTTTAGTGGCTGGTTCCCGAATGCTTTTGCTCTACGGCGCCCCCCTCTGTCCTGCCGGACATCTCCCCCACGAGGGGGGAGATCGGCAGCTTCATGGGCGGCGCCCGTCCTGCGCCGCTGGAGATTGGCGAACGCCGCGGCGACGGCCGATCTCCCCCCGAGTGGGGGAGATGTCCGGCAGGACAGAGGGGGGCGCGAGGGAACGCGACCTCTCGGCTACAAGCTCCTCCGCCTTGTCGATTCACGAGCCACACGCATGACCCCGCCCCTCTCCCCCGGCTTCACCGCCGAGCACGGCCTGCTCACCTCCGACCAGCTCCGCCTCGCCGAGGAGGTGCTCGCCCGCGTCGAGGCGGAGGGGCTGGAGACGGTGCGGGTGCTGTTTGCCGACCAGCATGGCGTGCTGCGCGGCAAGACGATCGTGGCCGGCGCGCTGGCGTCGGCGTTTCGCAGCGGGCTCGCGGTCACCTCGACGCTGCTGCTCAAGGACACCTCGCACCGCACCGTGTTCCCGGTCTGGGGCGGGGACATCGGCTTCGGGGCGGGGATGATGACGGGGGCGGGCGACATCGTGATGGTGCCGGACCCGGCCACTTTCCGCGTGCTGCCCTGGTCGCCGAAGTCGGGCTACGTGCTCTGCGATCTCGTCCAGAAGGACGGGACGCCGATCCCGTTCTCCTCGCGCGCCATCCTGCGCAAGGCCGTCGAGCGGCTGGAGGCGGCGGGCCGGCGGCTGGTCTGCGGGCTGGAGGTCGAGTTCCACGTCTACCGGCTCGACGATCCGAAGCTCGCCCATGCCGATGGCGGGATGCCGGGAACGCCGCCCGCCACCAGCCTGCTCGCGCAGGGCTACCAGTATCTCACCGACGCGCGCTACGACGCGCTGGAGCCGGTGATGGACGCGCTGCGGCGTGCCTGCCTGGCGCTCGGCCTGCCGGTGCGCTCGATGGAGGCGGAGTTCGGGCCGAGCCAGTGCGAGTTCACCTTCGAGCCGGACGGGGCGATGGCGCATGCCGACGCGATGATGCTGTTTCGCATGGCGGCCAAGCAGGTCTGCGCCCGCATGGGCCTGCACGCTACCTTCATGTGCCGGCCGAAGGTGGAGAACGGCATGGCGAGCGGCTGGCACCTGCACCAGTCGGTGGTGGATGCGGCCTCCGGCGAGAACCTGTTCATGCCGGCCGCGGACGGCGCGCTGTCGGCCGATGCGTCGGGCTGGATCGCCGGTCTGCTCGAACACGCCGCCGAGACCTGCCTGCTGACGACGCCGACCGTCAACGGCTACAAGCGCTACCAGGCCTTCCAGCTGGCGCCGGACCGCGTGCAATGGGGCCGCGACAACAAGGGCGCGATGATCCGCGGGCTGATGGTGCCGGGCGACCGGGCGAGCCGGATCGAGAACCGCGTCGCCGAGCCCGCCGCCAACCCCTATCTCTACTTCGCCTCGCAGATCCTGTGCGGCCTCGACGGGCTGGAGCGCGGCCTGACCGCCCCGCCGCCGGTCGAAAGCCCCTACGAGAGCGATGCCGCGCTGCTGCCGAAGAGCCTGGTCGCCGCCATCGAGCGGTTCGAGGCGAGCGGGTTCTATCGCGAGACGCTGGGCGAGGACGTCGTGTCGTACCTGACCCGCATCAAGCGGGCGGAGTGGGACCGCTATCTGATGACGGTGTCGGAGTGGGAGCAGCGGGAGTATTTTTCGCTGTTTTGAGGGGGGCGTGGCCGGTCGGACGTGTGTCGTCTTTCTGCACCGCGCGCGGCGCCTTATGTATCCGAACTGCGAAAACCGCTTCCTGCTCGAACGTTGGAGCTCAAGGTGCGGAGGCTGCGCGCGAGCCACCGCCAGAAGGGCAGACGCCGACGCACGACAATCGTCTCTTCGACGACGATTTCACGGTTCGGTTTCCCGCTTAGCACGAGCCTTCCGCTCCGGCCGTATCGCTGCAGCCAGTCATCGAGCCAGTTCGCAGCTTGCCGGTCATCGAGCACGATCACCATGAGCCACATGTCGTAGGGACCGAGCTTGCGCGCATCCCACCGGATGACCGCCGACCGCCACTTGCGCCTGATCGGATCAAAGACGGCTTCCGGCGAGGTCGCATAGAAGCGGAAGACGTGGTTTGCCATTGCGGATGAGCAAGCTCCTTCGGTGATTCCCTGCTTTGCGCGCATATTCTTGCCCTGACGGTCCTTGATATGCTCGTTTGGCGTGAGGAGCCAAGGCCCTTCTTGCAATCCGTCTCAGGCCTTCGGAATCGAGTTAATTTAATGAATTCTGTCGCTTGGCTTGCTTGTGGATAAAAATCCGGAAGAATAGGTTGCCATGATCGTCTTGAGCCACGCAGAAGCTGAAAAACCCTTCGTCGAATGCTTTGATTGCCGTTTCCCGTATGGCGATCCATCTGCTTCGACACTTATCAGTCAGGGGTGGAGCATCTCTCTCAATGCGGCCTTTTGTGTTCTCGTTGAGCTTTGCCACCTTCCTCGACATATTGATGTTGACAGGTGTCGCCTTAAGGAAATTGTCGATGAATGGGCGGCAGGTCCCGACCACCCTATCAAGATGCCTGTGCTGCACGCGGTTCATGCTCTTGTCGACGGTAATACTCTTCCTTTGGACGAGTGTGTCGATCTGATGAACTATGTGGCAGGTTTTGACGGACAACGTGCGGCACTCGCCCTCGTTTATTATGCCGCCGATGCTGACACACCCGAAAGCGACGAAGCGCTGGAGCGGATATATGCAGAGATACTCCAGCGCTGGGATATGAATGGGGTTTAGTCGTCGTCCCGGCATATCTCCATATGAGATAATCGCAGTTTAAAGCGAAGTAATTATAATTGTCTTGATCTGTTTCATCTAATTGCCAGGCGCGTTGTTGCGCTTCGTACGGCCACCAGTTCGTGCATGTAAATCAGTTGGAAGCGAACGCACGCCCGCCCCATGTCAGCAGCCTCGCCTGGTCTAACACCCTGCCTGATGACAATCTGCCGCAGGTCTCCTACATGGCGGCCATGCATCCCATCATTTCCATCCAGGGCGTGTCGAAGCGCTATGCCACCGGCTTCGAGGCGCTGAAGACCGTCGATCTCGATATCGCGGAGGGCGAGATCTTTGCGCTGCTCGGGCCGAACGGGGCGGGCAAGACGACGCTGATCTCGATCGTCTGCGGCATCGTCAACAAGAGCACCGGCACGGTGACTGTGGGCGGGCACGACAATGTCACGGCCTACCGCAAGGCGCGCGCGCTGATCGGGCTGGTGCCGCAGGAGCTGACCACGGACATGTGGGAGACGGTGTGGGATACGGTGTCCTACAGCCGCGGCCTGTTCGGCATGAAGCCCGACCCGGCGCATCTGGAGAAGGTGCTGCGCGATCTCTCCTTGTGGGAGAAGCGGAACGACAAGATCATGACGCTGTCCGGCGGCATGAAGCGGCGGGTGCTGATCGCCAAGGCGCTGTCGCACGAGCCGCGCGTTTTGTTCCTCGACGAGCCGACCGCCGGCGTCGACGTCGAGCTGCGCCGCGACATGTGGGAGATGGTACGCGCGCTCAAGGCGTCAGGCGTCACCATCGTGCTCACCACCCACTACATCGAGGAGGCCGAGGAGATGGCCGACCGGGTCGGTGTCATCTCCAAGGGCGAGATCATCCTCGTCGAGGAGAAGGCCGAGCTGATGCGCAAGCTCGGCCGCAAGGAGCTCGCCATCACGCTGAAGGAGCCGATAGCCGCCATGCCGGAGGCGCTCGCCGGCTACAATCTTGCGCTGTCGCCCGACGGAACGACGCTGACCTATGCTTACGACACCCAGGCCGACCGCACCGGCATCACCCGCCTCCTGCGCGATCTCGACGCCGCCGGCATCCGCCTGCGCGACCTCGACACCCGGCAGAGCACGCTGGAGGACATCTTCGTCAACCTGGTGAGGAACGGCCGATGAACATGCGCGCGATCTACGCGATCTACCGGCAGGAGATGGCGCGCACCCGCCGCACCCTGCTGCAGAGCATCGTCTCCCCCGTCATCTCCACCGCGCTCTATTTCGTCGTATTCGGCGCGGCCATCGGCAGCCGCATCAAGGAGATCGACGGCATTTCCTACGGCGCCTTCATCGTGCCGGGGCTGATCATGCTGTCGCTGCTCACCCAGAGCATCTCCAACGCCGCCTTCGGCATCTACTTCCCGAAATTCGTCGGCACGATCTACGAGCTCCTGGCCGCGCCGATCTCCTATCTCGAGATCGTCGTCGCCTTCGTCGGGGCTGCGGCTACCAAGGCGACGATCCTCGGGCTGATCATCCTCGCCACCGCCTTCCTGTTCGTGCCGCTCCGGATCGAGCATCCCTTCGTGATGCTGGTCTTCCTGGTGCTGACGGCGGTCACCTTCAGCCTGTTCGGCTTCATCATCGGCATCTGGGCCGACAATTTCGAGAAGTTGCAGCTGGTGCCGCTGCTGGTCGTCACGCCGCTCACATTCCTCGGCGGCAGCTTCTACTCGATCGACATGCTGCCGCCGTTCTGGCGCACGGTCACGCTGTTCAATCCGGTGGTCTATCTGGTCAGCGGCTTCCGCTGGAGCTTCTTCGGACAGTCGGACGTCAACGTGGTGATCAGCCTCGGCATGACCTTCGCCTTCCTCGCGCTCTGCCTCGGCATCGTCGGCTGGATCTTCCGCACCGGCTACCGCCTCAAGAACTGACGCTGCTGCCTTCCTGGCGGCCGTCACGCTTTGCGACGGGCCGATAACCTTCCGTCAACACTCTCCGCGCAGTGTCGCACATGCCGGTCGCAAGCGATTCGGCCGCAAGGTTGCAGTTCCCGCCGCCTGTTGCGACGCCCCAGTGGACGATCGGCGCGGATCCCGTGTCGCGTCGGCCAGGGTCACAGTCGCGCTTGCTGCCGGCCAGTAGGAGAGACGTCTTGAGCACCGAGTCCGCCGCCGCAGAAATCCGTTCCGACGAGAGCCGCAGCCGTGTCGTCGTCTTTCCGCTCTGGCGCCGGGCCGATGCGGTTCGCCGCGTGGCGATGAACCTGGCGGTGATCGCCGGGACCGAGGAAGCCGACGACTACCGCTACGAAGTCGCCGACCGCTTCTTCGCCGAACTCACGGCGATGGGCGTGGCGGAATTCGAGCAGGACGAACTGGTCGGCGCCTTCTTCCACCAGGTCGATCTGGCGCTCGAGGTCCTCTACGACGACGTCAGCGAAGGCGCACTCTGACGCAACGCCGGCCGCGTCCGCGGACGCGTCACTTTCCAGCTGCCTCAGGCCCTCGCCAGTCGGGGGCCTTTTTCATTTCGGCCCCCTGCTCTTTCGGTACGGCCTGGCCGCCGAGGCCGGCTGCCGCCGCATCGCTGCTCCAGAGCGAATCACCAGGTGATTCTCGTGTCGCGAGATGCGGATCCGGCACCAGATCCGGCCTCCGCGCGGCGGTTGCGGCGGGCGCCGGTTAACGATTGTTGCCAAATTCTTGCCGCCGCACATGCCAGGCGGAACCCTCGTCATCCCCCCGAAAACAGCTGAAAAAGCAAGGTTTTCGGGCAGATACGCCGTGGCGCGGCGAGCGCGGTCTGCCGCCTGGGACCGACCGTTAACGTCGATTTACCCTTTGTTAAGCACGTTCATTCACAAAGATTAAGAGGCGGCTATCGGTCTTACCGGCCAAGGGGATCGATCGCCGATCGGGGTGACAATTCGTCTCGGAATGATGTCCGGGCAGATCATGAAGGGGCCATAGCGTGTCCAGTATTCTGACCAACGCCGCAGCGATGACCGCGCTGAAGAGCCTCCAGGCGACGAACAAGTCTCTGGAGATGACGCAGGCGCGCATTTCCACGGGCTACCGTGTGGGGCAGGCCAGCGACAACGCCGCCTACTGGTCGATCGCCACCACGATGCGCTCCGACAACAAGGCGCTCCTGACGGTCCAGGACGCGCTCGGGCTCGGCGCCGCCAAGATCGACATCGCCTATACCGGCGTCAGCGAGACCATCAAGGTGGTCGACGAGATCAAGGCCAAGCTGGTGGCGGCCCGCGAGCCCGGCGTCGACCGCTCCAAGATCCAGGCCGAGATCTCCGCGCTGCAGGGGCAGCTTCTCGGGAACGCCTCGACCTCGTCCTTCGCCGGCGAAAACTGGCTCTCGGTCGACTCCGATTCGACCGACTACAATTCCTCGAAGTCGATGGTCGCGTCCTTCACCCGCGCTTCCGACGGCACCGTCTCGGTCTCAACGATCACCATCAGCACCGATTCCATCAAGCTCTTCGACGCGGCTGCCGAGGTGGCGCCAGCCGGTGTCGGCGACGTGGAGACGGGTGTCGGCATCCTCGATGCCAGCTATGACGAGGACACCGGTCAGCGCATCACCAACACGTCGATCTCCACCTTCTCCGTGTCGACGCTCGACATCTCCGCGCTGACCAACAACGCGGCCGACCTCGACATCCTCGACAACTACATCGTCGGCGTCGACGACGCGATCAGCCGCATGACCATCGCCGCCAGCGATCTCGGCGCTGCCAAGAAGCGCGTCGACCTGCAGGTCGACTTCGTCAGCAACCTGATGGACGCGATCGACCGCGGCGTCGGGTCGCTGGTCGACGCCAACATGAACGAGGAGTCGACCCGTCTCCAGGCACTGCAGGTGCAGCAGCAGCTGGGCATCCAGGGCCTGTCGATCGCCAACGCCAGCGTCCAGGGCATCCTCTCGCTCTTCCAAGGATAACGCGACCGCCGCGGCCCGACGCGGGCCGCGCGCCGCCTTCATCCCCGCCTTTCGCGAACCCGCATCGGAACCCGGTTGGTTCCGCTGCGGGTTCGTCGCGTTTCGTCCTGCCCACACTGTGGCACGGGGCCGCAAGCGCGCTGCCCGGCGAAAAAATGGTTTCGATGGCAGCGGTTGGCCATGCACCGTTAAGAGGGGTTAAACTATTGCATGGCAAGTCTAGGTCTCGGTTGCTTGGCGGACATCGCCAAAGGCATGACGCCGCGAAACCGACGCCGGTCGTACCGGGATGTACAGATATCGCGCCCTGGGGGACTCAAGGGGATGGCGAACGCCCGGACTTACGACCACGATATTTCTGCACGCCTGGAGTTCATGGGACTCGATGCGGCGGCGCGAGCGAATCTGAAAAAGCTCAAGCCGGTAATCGCAGGAGCCGTGGACGAGGCTCTCGACGCCTTCTACGCCAAGGCGCGCGCCAATCCTTCCACGAGCCGGCACTTCACCGGCGACGACCACGTCGCCAGCGCCAAGCGCCGCCAGACGTCGCACTGGACCGTCATCGCCGAAGGGGATTACGGCGACGCCTACGCCCGTGCCGTGCTGGCAATCGGCAACACCCATGCTCGCCTCGGCCTCGAGCCGCGCTGGTACATCGGCGGCTACGCGCTGATCGCCGAGAAGCTGTTCGATGCCATCGTCGCCGAACATTGGCCGCGCTTCAGCGTCGGCGGCGGTCCGAAGTCCGCGATGGCCGCTTCGGTCAGCAGCCTGATGAAGGCCGTCCTGCTGGACATGGACCTCGCCATCTCGACCTATCTCGATGCGCTCGACCAGGATCGCCAGCGGCTCGACCGTGAGGCACGCGAGACGCGCGAACGGCAGGACCGCGCCATGGCGTCGATCAGCCGTGCGCTGTCCGATCTCGCCCAGGGCGACCTGCGGGTGCGGATCAGCGAGCCGCTGGCGCCGGAATTCGAGCAGATCCGCGCCGACTTCAACGCCACGGCCGGCGCGCTGGAAAACGCAATCGAGAAGGTTTCGGCCGCAGCGGTCGGGATCGGCGGCAGCTGCGACGAGATCGGCCAGGCCTCGGACGACCTGTCCCGCCGCACCGAGCAGCAGGCTGCGAGCCTCGAGGAAACCGCCGCGGCGGTGGAGGAACTGACAGCCAGCGTCCGCCGCGCAGCTGAAGGCGCCCACGTCGCCGCCCAGAAGGTGATCGCCGCCCGCAAGGAAGCGGAGAATTCCGGCTCGATCATGCAGGAGGCGGTGCGCGCCATGAGCGGCATCGAGAAGTCGTCGCGCGAGATCTCGCAGATCATCGGCGTCATCGACGAAATCGCCTTCCAGACCAATCTTCTGGCGCTCAACGCCGGCGTCGAGGCCGCCCGGGCGGGGGATGCCGGGCGCGGCTTCGCCGTCGTCGCGCAGGAGGTCCGCGGACTGGCGCAGCGCTCGGCCGAGGCCGCCAAGGAAATCAAGGGCCTGATCCAGACGAGCTCGGCTCAGGTGGACGACGGCGTCAAGCTGATCGACGAAACCGGGAAAGTCGCCGAGCGGATCGTCCGCCAGGTTATCGAGATCGATTCCCTCGTCGCCGAAATGGCGTCCTCGACCAAGGAACAGTCCACCGGGCTGTCGGAGATCAACACCGCCGTCTCGCTGATGGACCAGGCCACGCAGCAGAACGCGGCAATGGTGGAGCAGACCACCGCGGCCGTGCACTCGCTCCGCACGGAGGCAGGCGAACTGGTCCGCTCCATCGCCGGTTTCAGCATCAGCGCTTCCGCACCGGCCGGTGGCGCCCGGTCTTCGAGATCCGGGAAGGCGCCGCCTCGCGGTGTCGCCCCGCGGCAGGCTTCGGCGCCCGCCGCGCACGGCTCCGCCGCTCTGAAGGTGGTCGCCGAGGCGGACGGGTGGGAAGAGTTCTGAGTCTCCAGAGGAATTGTGAATGAAACAAGCCATGTCCACCACATTGGCCTTGCCGCCTGTCCTCGACATCACGGCGGCCGGTCCACTTGCTTCCGAATTCCTCCGTGCCCGGGGGAAGGACGTTTCGATCGATGCGTCGAAGGTCGAACGCGTCGGCGCGCAGTGCATCCAGGTCCTGCTTTCGGCAGTGGCTACCTGGACTCTCGACGGAATGGAATTCGACCTCGCGAACCCCTCCGCCGCGCTTGTGGAAGGCCTCGACATCGCGGGGCTGGAGCCGGCCAACTTTATTGCAAGGAACGCTTGAGATGACGAAAACGGTACTGACTGTAGACGACTCCCGCACGATCCGCGAAATGCTTCGTGCCGCGCTGACGGAAGCCGGCATGAACGTGCTGCAGGCCGAGGACGGCGTGCATGGCCTCGAAGTGCTCGACGGCGCGATGCCCGATGTCATCGTGACCGACATCAACATGCCGCGGATGGATGGCTTCGGCTTCATCGAGGCGGTGCGCGGCAGCACCAAGCATCGGGCGATCCCGATCCTGGTCCTGACCACCGAGAGCGTCGACGACAAGAAGGACCGCGCCCGCCGCCTCGGCGCCACGGGCTGGATCGTCAAGCCGTTCGACCCTGCCAAGCTGGTCAACGCAATCAACCGCGTCGCGGCCTGATCAAACAGAAGACCGGGGGAGCTTGCCAGTGGATACCATGGCGGCAATCAAGCAGACGTTCTTTCAGGAATGCGAGGAGCAGCTCGCGGAACTGGAAACGGGCCTGCTTGCGATCGAAAGCGAAGAGCACGACACCGACACCATCAACGCGGTGTTCCGAGCGGTCCACTCGATCAAGGGCGGCGCCGGCGCGTTCGGCCTCGAGGAGCTGGTCCGCTTCGCCCACACGTTCGAGACGACGCTCGATCTGGTCCGCAGCGGGCAGATCCAGCCGGACGCGGGACTGCTCAAACTCATGCTGCGGTCGTCCGACATCCTGGCCGATCTCGTGCGCTTCTCCCGCGATGGCGGAGAGATGGACGAGAGCCGCGTCTCCCAGATCCACGAGGAGCTGACCCGCGCGGCCCAGCCCGGTGGCACCCCGGCAGCGTCAGCCGCGCCAGCAGCGGCTCCTTCGTTCACGCCGCCGGCCGCCTTCGACGCTGGCAGCGACGACGACGACTTCGTGCCGATCACGATCAATTTCGACGACATCCTGGGCGGCGGAGAGCCGGCGGTCGAGGAGCAGGTCTTCGTGGTCAGCTTCCGGCCGAAGCCGGAGCTCTATGCAAAGGCCAACGACGCCATCAAGCTGCTGCGCGAGATCCGCGCGCTCGGCGACGCCGACGTCGCCTGCGACATCTCGGAAGTGCCGCTGCTGACGGAGCTCGATCCGGAAGGCGCCTACCTCTCCTGGACGATCCGGCTCGGCTCGGACGTCACCGAGGCGCAGGTCCGCGAAGTCTTCGAATTCGTCGAGTTCGACTGCGACGTGTCCGTCACCGCCGAGCCGAAGGTGGATCCTAACTTCGAGTTCGTCCCGGCCCCGGTTGCCGAGACCCGGGAACCCGTGCCGGCGCTTGCCGATGACGGGCCGCTGATCCCCGAGTCGGTGCTGGCCAAGATCGCGCAGGTGAATGCCGAGCCCGCCAAGGCCTCGCCCGCGGCTGCCGCAAACCAGGCACAGCCGGCCCAGCAGGCCCAGACCACGATCCGCGTCGACCTCGACCGCGTCGATCGCCTGATCGACCTCGTCGGCGAGCTCGTCATCAACCAGTCGATGCTGTCGCAGCGCGTCACCGAAGCCGGCATCGCGCGGCTGTCGGAGGTCGCGGTCGGTCTCGACGACCTCGAGCAGCTGACCCGCGAGATCCAGGATTCGGTGATGGCGATCCGCGCCCAGCCGGTCCGGCCGATCTTCCAGCGCATGTCGCGCGTGGTTCGAGAAGTGGCCGACATGGTGGGCAAGTCCGTCCGCCTCGTCACCGAGGGCGAGAACTGCGAGGTCGACAAGACCGTCATCGAGCGGCTGGCCGACCCGCTCACCCACATGATCCGTAACGCTGTCGATCACGGCCTCGAGAAGCCCGAGGATCGCATCAAGGCCGGCAAGCCGGAACAGGGCGTGGTGCGCATGACCGCCGCCCACCGTTCGGGCCGTGTCATCATCGAGGTGTCCGACGACGGCGCCGGCATCAACCGCGCCCGCGTCAAGGAGATCGCCATCAAGCGCGGCGTGATCGAACCCGGCGTGCCGCTGTCCGACAGCGAGATCGACGACCTGATCTTCGCACCCGGCTTCTCCACGGCAAGCACGGTGTCGGACGTGTCCGGCCGCGGCGTCGGAATGGACGTCGTCAAGCGCTCGATCCAGGCGCTCGGCGGACGCATCTCGATCTCGTCGAAGCCGGGGCAGGGCACGACCTTCACGCTCAGCCTGCCGCTGACGCTCGCCGTCCTCGACGGCATGGTGGTGACGGTGGCGGGCCAGACGCTGGTGGTGCCGCTCACCGCCATCGTCGAGACGCTGCAGCCGAAGGGACCGGAAGTGCACGGGCTCGGCGAACGCGCCAAGGTCATCGCGATCCGCGGCTCGTTCATCCCGCTCATCGATGTCGGCTACAAGCTCGGCTACCGCTACGAGGAGGCCGATCCGCTGAACAGCGTCGCCATCATGGTGGAGTCCGAGAACCGGGCGCAGAGCGCGCTCATGGTCGACGGCATCATCGGCCAGCAGCAGGTCGTCATCAAGAGCCTCGAAACCAACTATGGCCAGGTCTTCGGCGTGGCCGCCGCAACCATCCTCGGCGACGGCCGGGTCGCCGTCATTCTCGACGTCGACGCCATCGTCGCCGGCAACCGCTCCTAGTCGGCGAAAGCCGGGCACGCCCAAGAAAGAGGAACGCAGCAATGATGCACGTCAAGGAACACGACCTGTCGAAGAACAGCGAGCTCATCGCCTTCCGTCTCGGAGGCCAGGAGTTCTGCGTCGACATCATGTCCGTCCGCGATATCCGCGGCTGGACGCCAACCACCCCGCTGCCGCACTCGCCCGGCTACGTGAAGGGCGTCATCAACCTGCGCGGCTCGGTGCTGCCGGTGATCGACCTCGCCGCGCGCCTCGGCTTCCGCTCCACGGAACCGACCGCCCGGCACGTCATCATCGTGACGCAGGTCGGCAACCAGTCGGTCGGTCTCCTGGTCGACGCGGTCTCCGACATCCTCACCATCAACGCCGACACCATCCAGCCGACGCCCGACGTGGCGTCCGAACTGGCGCGGGCCTTCATGAAGGGCGTGCTGGCGATCGAGGGCCGGATGATCAGCCTGATCGGGCTCGACAGCGTGCTGCAGTCGACCCGCGAGAACTCGGGATTCCTGAATTGAAATCCACCGCCGCGTCCCTGTCGGGTGGGATCGTTCCCGGGGAATACCTGCTGACGGCGGAGGATTTCCGCCAGATCGCAGAAATCCTCCACGATCACGCCGGCATCCAGCTCACGGAAACCAAGGCCGCGCTCGTCTACGCGCGGCTGGCCAAGCGCCTTCGGGCGCTCGGGCTGGAGAGTTTCCGGGATTATTGCGCCTATGTCGCCAAGTCCGACGGACTGGACGAGCGGCAGCGCATGGTCGCGGCGCTGACGACAAACGTCACCAAGTTCTTCCGCGAGGCGCATCATTTCGAGCACCTCAAGCGCACGGTCCTGCCGCCGCTGCTGGAGGCCGCGCGACGTGGCGCGCCGGTGCGGATCTGGTCGGCCGGCTGCTCGAACGGGCAGGAGGCCTACTCTGCCGCGCTGGTGATCCTGTCGATGATGCCGGACGTCGGCCGTCACGACGTCAAGATCCTCGCCTCCGACATCGATCCCAACATGATCGCCGAGGGCAAGGCGGCGGTCTATCCGGACCAGGCGCTCACCGACGTGCCGCCCGAGCTGAAGAAGCGCTGGCTGCATCGCGCGCCGGGCGGATATGGCGACCAGCAGCTCTGGCGGGTCGCCGACGAGGCGCGCAACCTGGTCGCGTTCCGCGAACTCAACCTGTTCGCAAAGTGGCCGATGCAGCGCAAGTTCGACGTCATCTTCTGCCGCAACGTCGTCATCTATTTCGACAAGATCAAGCAGGCGTCCCTGTGGACGCGCTTTTCCGAGGCGCTGAAGCCCGACGGCTGGCTCTACATCGGCCATTCCGAACGGGTTTCCGGACCCTCGGCAGACAATTTTGTCAGCGACGGGATCACGACCTGGCGCCATTCAAAGGGGGGTGCACGATGAAGCCGGTCCGGGTCCTGATCATCGACGACAGTGCCACGATGCGTCGCATCATCGGCTTCGCGTTGTCCTCGAACCCCGCCATCCAGGTCGTGGGCGAGGCACCCGATCCGACCGAGGCGTTCAAGCTCGTCGACACGCTCGATCCCGACGTGATCACGCTCGACATCGAGATGCCCAAGATGAACGGCATCGATTTCCTGCGCCGGGTGATGAAGCATCGGCCGCGGCCGGTCATCATGGTGTCGACGCTGACGGTCAACGGCGCTGCCGTGACCATCGAGGCGCTGGCGATCGGCGCCTTCGACTGCGTGGCCAAGCCGTCGCTCAAGGACGATCGTTCCTTCGAGGACCTGATCGAAAAGGTCATCGCGGCCGGCGCGGTACGCTCCCGCTCGAGCGGCCGCATGGCCCGCCCCGCGCTGCTTCGCGAGCCGGCCGCGCCTGTCTCGCATGCCCCCGTCATGGGAGGCGGCGCGTCGGAGCGGCTGATCGCCATCGGCGCCTCGACCGGCGGCGTGGAAGCGCTGATCTCGGTTCTCTCCGAATTCCCGATGGACTGCCCGCCGACCGTCATCACGCAGCACATGCCGGCCAATTTCACCCGATCCTTCGCCGAGCGGCTTGACCGGCTCTGCCGGCCGACGGTGCAGGAGGCCGACGACCGCCGGCCGCTGCAGCGCGGCAACATCTACATCGCGCCAGGCGGCGGGCGCCACATGGAGGTCGTGCGCGGGGCGGGCGGCTTCGAGACGCGCCTTCGCGAGGGCGACACGGTGTCGGGGCACCGGCCTTCGGTCGACGTGCTGATGAACTCGGTGGCCGCCGCCGCGGGGCGCGATTGCGTCGGCGTCATCCTGACGGGCATGGGACGCGACGGCGCCCAGGGCCTTTTGAAAATGCGCCAGAACGGCGCGAGGACCATCGGGCAGGACGAGACATCCTCCCTGATCTACGGAATGCCGCGCGTGGCCCACGAGGTCGGTGCGGTCCAGAAGCAACTGCCACTGAGCCGTATCGCCCGGGAGATCTTCGCGGGCGCAAGGTCGACGAAAGAAGGGACCATGGTATGTCACTCCTAGCTCAGCTGAAGATCCTCGTGGTCGACGACACCACCACCAGCCGCATGCTGCTGCGCGACGCGCTTGAAACCATCGGGTTCAGGAACATCGCCGTGGCCGCCGACGGCGAGCAGGCCATGCAGGTGATGATGTCTCAGCCCTGCCACCTGATCATCTCGGACATGAACATGCCGAAGATGAACGGCCTTCAGCTCCTGCACGCGATCCGCACCTACAAGCCTACCTCGCGGACGCCCTTCATGATCCTGACGGGGAACAACGACAAGAACGTGCTGATCGAGGGGCGCAAGATGGGCCTCAACAACTATCTCAACAAGCCCTTCACGACCCCCGATCTGAAGAAGGCTCTCGAAGCGATCGTGGGGAGGCTGCATTGATATTGCCGGGTCGACCCGACAGAATTCACGTCATCCAGGGGGAATGCGCGGTCTCCGACAAGCCCGAGGCGGTGCTGACCACCGTCCTTGGTTCCTGTGTCGCGGCCTGCATGCGCGATCCCGTGCTGAAGATCGGCGGAATGAACCATTTCCTGCTGCCCGGCGAGGGCGAGCGGTCGCGCCTCAACGAGGCCGAGCGCTTCGGCGTCTACCTGATGGAGTTGCTGGTCAACGGCCTCCTCAAGCGGGGCGCCCGGCGCGAGAATCTCGAGGCGAAGCTGTTCGGCGGCGCCCGCACGATCCAGAATTTTACCGACATCGGGGCCAAGAACATCGAGTTCGCGCGCCGCTTCCTCGACAATGAAGGCATCAAGTACACGGGCGGCAGCGTCGGCGGCGACCAGGGCCGCCGGCTGGAATTCCAGCCGCATACGGGCAAGGCGCGGCAGTTCCTCCTGCCCAAGGCCATCGCACCCGTTCCGACGCCCGAGCCGCGCGTCCCGGCGCCTGCCGCCGGTGGCGAACTCGAACTGTTCTAGGGATAGAGGTTTCGCCTGCATGTCGCTTCCAGCCAAGACGGTCCAGCACGATCCGCACCACGAAACGGTGCGCGACGTCATCACGCGCATCGAGGCGGAGCTCGAAACGATCGCGCATGCGATCGACGTCAACCACGCCCATATCGCGGTGGCCGTCGGGGATGCGATCCAGGGCAAGCCCGGCTTCATCCGCGCCATGCAGGAGGGCGATCTCATCTACCAGAAGGTCTCCGGCATCGCCGGCTTCCTGCGCTCGCTGATGGAGGTGATGCCCGAGGAGTGGGAGGTCGAGACCGGGGTGGCGACGCGCGACGTCAAGCTCGCCGAACTGGCCGGCCGCATCGGCGCGCGGGCTCAGATCGTCCACGTGGTGCGCAACGACGATTTCGGCGACTGCGACATGTTCTGACATCGGTTCTCGCGGGGGCGGGACGAGACCCGGCGCCGGCTGTCTTCGGTCGGCGTCGGTGTCTTTTAAGACCGGCCGGCAGTCTTCGACGCGCCGCCGGCTCCGCCCGCGCCATGATACCCGGCCCTGCAATGTATTTAAGGGTTGGCTTTCCCTTTCCAATCATTAACATCACCTTCCAGGCCGTGCGGACCGCGCGCGGCGAACATCATCGGGAGGTCCATCATGTTCAAAGTCGGCACCCGTCTGCTTGCCGCAGGCGCCATGTCGGTCACGCTCGCGTTCGGCGTCATGCCGGCCAAGGCGGACGAATTCATCAATGTTCTGACCGGCGGCACGTCCGGCGTCTACTATCCGCTCGGCGCGGCGCTGGCCAAGATCTATGGCGAGAAGATCGAGGGCGCGCGCACACAGGTGCAGTCCACCAAGGCGTCCGTCGAGAACCTGAACCTGCTGCAGAAGGGCAGCGGCGAGATCGCCTTCGCGCTCGGCGATTCCGTCAAGGCGGCCTGGGAAGGCGACGCCGAAGCCGGCTTCGCAGCCAAGCTCGACAAGCTGCGGGGCATCGCGGCGATCTACCCCAACTACATCCAGATCGTCGCCTCGCAGGAATCCGGCATCAAGGTCTTCGAGGACCTGAAGGGCAAGAGCCTGTCGGTCGGCGCGCCGAAGTCCGGCACGGAGCTCAACGCGCGCCAGATCTTCAAGGCACTGGGCATGAGCTACGAGGATCTCGGCCAGACCGAGTACCTGCCGTTCGGCGAGTCTGTCGAGCTGATCAAGAACCGCCAGCTCGACGCCACGCTGCAGTCGGCCGGCCTCGGCGTCGCCTCGATCAAGGACCTCGCCACCTCGCTGCCGATCACCATGGTCGCGGTGCCGGCGAGCGTCGCCGAGACGCTCGGCGCGCCGTTCCTCGCCGCCACCATCCCCGCCGGCACCTATGAGGGCCAGGCGGCGGACGTGCCGACGCTGGCCATCACCAACATCCTGGTGACGCATTCGGACGTTTCCGACGAGACCGCCTACCAGATGACCAAGCAGCTGTTCGAGAACCTGCCGGAGATGGTCGCCGCCCACGCCGCGGCCAAGGCGATCGACGCCGCGGCCGGCGCGAAGGGCCTGCCGATCCCGCTGCATCCGGGTGCGGAACGCTACTACAAGGAAAAGGGCCTGCTCTGATCCGCAGCGGATCGGACTGGACATCCAGACAGTGCGGCCGCTTCTTCCAGGCGGCCGCAACGCCATGGCGAGGCCGTTTCCCCGGGACATGACATGAGCAATCCAGCAGCCAGCGACGTCGGTTCCTCCGCCACATTCCACGATCCGACCGGGGGCGGCTTCCCCGCCACGCGGGAGGGGAGGCTCCTGTTCTGGATCGCGGTCGCCTTCTCGGTGTTCCAGCTGGCCACCGCCGCACACGTGCTCAACCAGCCGAGCCAGATCGTCCGTTACTTCCATGTCGGCTTTCTGCTGCTGCTCGCTTTCCCGCTGGTGGCGGCGGCGGCCGGCTGGCGGCTGCCGTGGAAATCGCTCGCCTGGGGACTGGCGGCGGCGAGCGTTGCCGTCGCGATCTACCAGTGGGTCGAGTACAAGCCGCTGATCCTGCGCGCGGGCGACCCGCTGACGCGCGACATCGTCTTCGGCGTCATGGCGCTCGTCACCATCTTTTCGGTCGCCTGGCTGATCATGGGGCCGGCGCTGCCGATCATCTCGGGCGCCTTCCTCGCCTACTGCCTGCTTGGCCAGTACCTGCCCGCGCCGCTCGACCATCGCGGCTACGATTTCGCGCAGGTGATCGACCACATGACCTACGGGACCGAGGGCATCTACGGCATCCCGATCTACGTCTCGTCGACCTACATCTTCCTGTTCATCCTGTTCGGCGCCTTCCTGGAGAAGGGCGGCATGATCCGCCTGTTCACCGACATCTCGATGGGGCTGGTCGGCCATGCGCGCGGCGGTGCGGCGAAGGTGTCGGTCATCTCGTCGGGCCTGATGGGCACGATCTCGGGCTCGGGCGTCGCCAACGTCGTCACCACCGGCCAGTTCACGATCCCGCTGATGAAGCGCTTCGGCTACCGGCCGGCCTTCGCGGGCGGCGTCGAGGCAACCGCCTCCATGGGCGGGCAGATCATGCCGCCGGTGATGGGCGCGGTCGCCTTCATCATGGCCGAGACGCTGGGCATCGAATATTACGAGGTGGTGAAGGCGGCGATCGTGCCGGCCATCCTCTACTTCGCCTCGACCTTCTGGATGGTGCACCTGGAGGCTGGCAAGCGCGGGCTGATCGGCCTGCCGCGCGCCGAACTGCCGTCGGCGCTGGGTGCGCTGAAGCAGGGCTGGTACCTGCTCCTGCCCCTAGGCGTGCTCGTCTACCTGCTGTTCACCGGCTACACGCCGCTGTTTGCCGGCACCGTCGGCCTGGCGCTGACCGTGCTGCTCATCCTCGGCGGCTCGGTGGCGCTCGGCCTGCCGGGGCAGGTCATCCGCATCCTCTTCTGGATCGGCCTCGGCCTCGTGGCGGCGAGCTTCTTCCGCTTCGGCATCGGCGTCGTGCTGGCGGCGGTCGCGCTGCTCGTGCTGGCCAACGTGTTCGTGGAGGGCGGGCGCAAGACGCTGGCGGTCTGCCGCGACTCGCTCGCCGACGGCGCCCGCACGGCGCTGCCCGTCGGCATCGCGTGCGCCATCGTCGGCATCATCATCGGCACCATGACGCTGACGGGCGTCGCCAACACCTTCGGCCAGTACATCGTCTCTGTCGGGCAGAACTCGCTGTTCCTGTCGCTGGTTCTGACGATGATCACCTGCATCGTGCTCGGCATGGGCATCCCGACCATCCCCAACTACATCATCACCTCGACGATCGCCGGCCCGGCGCTGCTCGAGCTCGGCGTGCCGCTGATCGTCAGCCACATGTTCGTGTTCTACTTCGGCATCCTGGCCGACCTGACGCCGCCGGTGGCGCTCGCCTGCTTCGCCGCCGCGCCGATCGCCAAGGAGAGCGGGCTCAGGATTTCGATGGAGGCGATCAAGGTCGCCGCCGCCGGCTTCGTCATTCCCTACATGGCTGTCTATACGCCGGCCCTGATGCTGCAGGACGGCGGGCCGCTGGCGGCGACGTTCGGATACGTCCCGGCCGTGATCTACATCATCGTCAAGGCGTCGCTGGCGATCGCGCTCTGGGGGGCGGCCGTCATCGGCTATCTGCGCGCCCCGCTCGCCGCCTGGGAGCGCCTGCTCGCTGCCGCCGCCGCCTTCACGCTGGTCGTGGCGCTGCCCGTGACCGACGAGATCGGCTTCGCGCTGGCGGCGCTGCTGTTCGGGCTGCACTGGTGGCGGACCCGGGTGCGGCCGGCGGCGGCGTGATGTCTTTGGGCGATCGGCCAACGGTGGCACTCCACGGCGCCCCCCTCTGCCCTGCCGGGCATCTCCCCCACAAGGGGGGAGATCGGCGGCGTCGGTCCCGGTGCCCTTCCTGCACAGGCGAAGATTGGCGGAGGCGGCAGGGACACCCGATCTCCCCCCTCGTGGGGGAGATGCCGGCAGGCAGAGGGGGGCGCCGTCGAGCGTGGGCGGCTCCGAGATCTCGCACGCCCCCATGCCCCTAGCCCTCTGCATCATAGCCTCGGGCAAGACCACCGTGCTCGCCGCCTCCGCCTTCACGCTCGCCTGGACCCATTCGGTGGAAAAGACCCGCTGGGCGGAGGACTGGCGGGTGACGCTGGCCGGGCTCGAACTCGTCGCCGCCCGCGTGGAGGGCAGCGGGGCGGGGATGGAGGTTCCGGAGGGGGCGGTGCTGGACGGCGGGGTCTGGACGTATCGGCCGCGCCTGCCGCCGCAGCCCTCGCTGCTGCTCGCAAGCTCCGGCGCGACGGGGGAAGGTTGGGAGCTTTGCGTGGCGGGGGGGTGCCTGACGATCGGGGACGCGCCGGGCGCGCCGGTGGAGATCAGGGGCTGCGACGGATAGGGCGCGCGCGGGCGCGCCCGGCGGTGTTTTGGCCGCCCGGCCGATCGGGTTCCTTGCACGATCCCGGCGGGCCGGGGGCGTCACGATTGGCTTGGGGCGGGGCGGAAGACTGTCCACGCTCTTCCGTTGCGCAGACCCGGGATGAAGGGCGCTTCACGGCGCCCCCCTCTGTCCTGCCGGACATCTCCCCCACGAGGGGGGAGATCCGCCTTCGCCACAGCCTGCGCCAATCTCCATCGCTGCAAAGGGCGAACCGTCGCTGGAACTGCCGATCTCCCCCCGTGTGGGGGAGATCGGCAGGACAGAGGGGGGCGCGACGGGGCTCGGGGTTGGCCAGAGGCTTGCATCGCTCTCGCAGAACGCAACACGAACGACGCACGCCGCCGATGCGCCCCGGCTTTCCTTTCGCGCGTTCCCGCTTATGAATGCGCCATGGCCTTCACGCTTCGCCAACTCCAGTATTTCGTCGCCGTCGCCGAGCAGGGGACCGTCAGCCGCGCGGCGCAGAACCTGTCGATCTCGCAGTCGGCGGTGACCGAGGCGATCAAGGAGCTGGAGGGGGACCTCGGCGTGGCGCTGTTCGACCGTCATGCGCGGGGGCTGGCGATCACCCACAAGGGCCACCAGTTCCTGCGCCACGCCACCAAGATCCTCGCCGACGTATCGGACGCGCGGCGCAGTTTTTCGGGCGATCCGGCGACGGTGACCGGCCGGCTGCAGCTCGGCGTAACCTCGCTGGTGGCGGGCTACGTGCTGTCGGACCTGCTCGCCCGCTACCGCCGCGCCTGGCCGGCGGTGGAGGTGTCGGCGATCGAGGACAATGGCGATTATCTGGAGCACCTTTTGGTCGGCGGCGAGCTCGACGTGGCGGTGACCGTCATCTCCAACCTGCGCGACCGGATGGCGCTGCAGGCCGAGATTCTCGAGGTCTCGCCCTACCGGCTGTGGCTGCCGCTCGGGCACAGGCTGGTCGACGCCGAATCCATCGCCCTGTCGGACCTGTCGACCGAGCCGCTGATCATGCTGACCATCGACGAGATCGAGGAGAGCACGGGCAAGCTGCTGGCAGCACTCGGCACCCGGCCGCACGTGGCCTTCCGCACCCGCTCGGTGGAGGCGGTGCGCAGCCTGGTGGCGACCGGCGCGGGCGTGGCGCTGCTGCCCGACCTCGTCTACCGGCCGTGGTCGCTCGAAGGCGACCGGATCGAAAGCCGCGACATCTCCGGCGCGCTGCCGGTGGTCCAGGTCGGCATGGTGTGGCGGCGCGGCTCGGTGCTGTCGCAGACCGCGCGCGACTTCATCGCCTTGGCGCAGGGGCAGCGGATGCAGCGGGGAAGGTGTGGGGGGGCCGGCGATGCGTTCGCGGCGGGACGCTGGAACAGAGTTGGAAGTTCTTTTTCAGAGCCCTCCCACACCCTGAGAGCGCTGAAGCGTATCCGTTTTGATTAGCAACGCTTGAAGATCGGGCTCGTCATGCTCAAGGGCGACTATGGTACAGAACATGGCTAGGGCGATACCAAGGCCAATGCACAAAACAGGCAATGACTCGGAAAGACTGTCGGGGTCCGGACCGACGACGTGGCCGTCATACGAACCGTCAGAGTTTCGATTCAAATAGCGATGGAGGCTATTCAATGAGTTGTGTGCCGATGACGCGCTTAGATTCTTGTACGAATCGTAATAATTGTAAAAACCGCTACGCTGCGCGAGAGATTTTACCGATATCGAATTTGTGATTTTTGATTTTAGGGAAGATACTCTATTCGCCAACTGGCGCTCGATTTCCGGATTGCGCTCGTAAAAACCGCGTCGAAACTGTTCAAGGTAGTACGTAGCGCGATCTTTTTGCGATTTCAGTTCATCATTGATGAAAGCGCGAACGGCTGCATCGCGCTCCTTTTGGATGAAGCCGAGCCAAAACGCAGTTTCATAGACATTGCGCGCCAACGTATCGCCTTCTGCAATCATGGCACGCCGGTATAGGATAAGCGCCGCCTGAAAAGACGAAAGCGTTCGGTAGATCATTCGCATCGCAATCGGCGTTGGATGGTGACTAGACAATCCCACGATCTCGTTCTCGCGGCGGTTAAATGCCTCAAGACCCGCGCCGTTGAGGCCCTCCGCGTGATCGAACCATGCCATGTGTTGACGCGTATATGCGGGAATGGCCTCTTCGACATATGGTGAGAGAAAGCCATTCGCGCGGAAGGCATTTACGAACTCGGCTTCGGTGCAGGATAAACGGGGGATATCGTCGTCGGACACAAGCTGACCATTTCGTTTGGATCGATCAGTAGGGGCCGCACATTTTACCCTAAGTGAAGCGGCAAAGCTCTACATTGAAACAGAAAAATCGTTTTCCGTTTCACCAACGCGTCCCACGCGGCCCCCCCCAGTGCCGCCGAGCGTAGGTTGCTGCCGATACGGCACGCTTGGGAGCCCCGTTTGCCGACGTTTGCGACGATGCTATATACATCGCCATGAACCAGCTCTTCCGCAACCTCGAGCTCCGCCCCGCCGATCTGCCGCCGACGACGCAGGCCGCCGAGGGGCTGGCGCGGCGGCGGTGGAGCGTGGCCGAGATCGAGGCGCTGACGAAGGCCGGCGTGCTGGACGAGGGCGAGCGGTTCGAGCTGATCGGCGGGGAGATCGTGCCGATGGCGACCAAGTCGCTGCCGCACGAGATACTTCGAGCATCGCTGAACCTGTGGTTCGTTCTAAATTCGCCCGAGCAGATCTGTGTGGCAGGAAGTACCACCTTCCGCCTGAGCGATGACAGCTTCGTCGAGCCCGACTTCGTGTTCTTCCGCAAGGCCGACGGGCTGGCCGCGCTGGCCCCGAAGACGGCGCTGCTGGCGGTCGAGGTCGCCGATTCCAGCCTGCGCTGGGACCTCGGGCGAAAGGCGCTGATCTATGCGCAGTTCGGCATTCCGGAACTGTGGGTGATCGATGCCGTGACAGAGGCGACCCATGTCCACACGGCGCCGGGACTGGAGGGCTATGGCTCGATCCGTCCGGTGGCGGTCGACGCGGAGGTGCGATCTACGGCCATCCCCGGCCTCTCGGTCACGCTCGCCGCGCTCGAGCGGTTCTGACGCCCGCATGCCGAGGTGCATGGCCACGACGGCGTGGTGCGTCCTTCGAGGCCCGCTGCGCGGGCACCTCAGGATGAGGACCGTTGGTGGCGCGCCACTCCAGTCCTGACATATCCCTGAGCCGCCCTTTTCGGACCCTCCGAACGAGGACCGTCGGAGGCTGCCGCTCCCGGTCTGAAATGTCGCGGAAACGGCTTTGGCAGTTCTCGTTTCGCCGGCGGGAACGTCGTCCCGGTCGTGGACCCGTCGTTGGAGCAGCACAACGGTCCTCATCCTGAGGTGCCCGGAGAAGCCGAGCCTCGAAGGACGCACGACCGAGCCGCTCTCCGGGAAGCACATTCTTGGGGGAGAGGACATGAGCCTCGGTATCGGAATTTCCGATACCTCCTTTCTGACAAATGAAATTGCGAATGGCGGAATTCGTGGCACTCTGTGACAAGGGACCACGCCGCCAGCACAGAGCGGCCCCCGACAATGGGAGAACCGTGATGAAGAAGCTTCTGCAGTCATGCACCGCGCTGACGCTCGCGCTCAGCGTTTCGGCCTCCGCCTTCGCCCAGGTCACGTCGATCGGCGAGAGCGAGGGACAGGTCAACATCGTCGCCTGGGCCGGCTACATCGAGCGCGGCGAGACGATGAAGGAATTCGACTGGGTGACCAAGTTCGAGGAAGCCTCGGGCTGCAAGGTCAACGTCAAGACCGCCAACACCTCCGACGAGATGGTGGCGCTGATGAACGAGGGCGGGTTCGATCTCGTGACGGCGTCCGGCGACGCCTCGCTGCGCCTGATCGCCGGCAAGCGCGTGCAGCCGGTCAACATCGACCTCGTGCCGAGCTGGTCGACGGTGGACGAGCGGCTGAAGAACGCGCCCTGGCACACGGTGGACGGCGTGCATTACGGGGTGCCCTACATGTGGGGCCCGAACGTGCTGATGTACAACACCAACGTATTCAAGGAGGCGCCGGACTCCTGGAACGTGGTGTTCGAGCCGATGGACCTGCCGGACGGCAAGCCGAACGCCGGCCGCGTGCAGGCTTATGACGGGCCGATCCACGTCGCCGACGCCGCACTCTACCTGATGACTCACAAGCCCGACCTCGGCATCAAGAGCCCCTACGAGCTCAACGAGGACCAGTACAAGGCGGCGCTGGACCTCCTGCGCGAGCAGCGCAAGCTCGTCGGCCGCTACTGGCACGACGCCTTCATCCAGATCGACGACTTCAAGAACGAGGGTGTGGTGGCGTCGGGCTCCTGGCCGTTCCAGGTTAACCTCCTGAAGTCGGACAAGCAGCCTGTCGCCTCGGTGTTCCCGAAGGAGGGCGTGACGGGCTGGGCCGATACGACCATGATGCATGTCGATGCCGCCAACCCGAACTGCGCCTACAAGTGGATGGAGCATTCGCTGGCGTCCAACCTGCAGGCCGACCTGTCGGTCTGGTTCGGTGCCAACCCGTCCGTGCCCGCCGCCTGCACCGACGGCCGCGGCATGCAGACCGCAGAGGGCTGCACCACCAACGGCTTCGACAATTTCGAGCAGGTCCGCTTCTGGACCACGCCGACGTCGAAGTGCGCCAGCCAGAACGATGCCTGCGTGCCCTATTATCGCTGGGTGTCGGACTATGTCGGCGTGATCGGCGGGCGCTGACGGCGGGCCGCGCCCACCCCCTCACCGTCTCGGGCTTCGCCCGATCCACCTCTCCCCCATGTGCATGGGGGAGAGGAATCGCAGCGCCTGCGGTTGGCGGCTCCTCTCCTTCGGGCAGGGGGAGAGGTGGCCTGTAGGGTCGGTGAGGGGATGCTCCGCATTCGCAGCAGGATCGTTCGACCACGATGACCACAGCCGTCTCCTTTTCCCAGGTCTCGCGCCACTACGGCGCGGTCAAGGCCGTCGACCGGGTCGACCTCGACGTCCGGGAAGGCGAGTTCTTCGCCATGCTCGGACCTTCGGGCTCGGGCAAGACGACGTCGCTCAGGCTGATCGCCGGCTTCGAGCAGCCTACGGCGGGGCATATCGAGATCTTCGGCGAGACGGCCGAGGGCGTGCCGCCCTACCGGCGCAACGTCAACACCGTGTTCCAGGACTATGCGCTGTTTCCGCATCTCAACGTCGTCGACAACGTCGCCTACGGGCTGATGGTGCGCGGGGTGGCCAAGGCCGAGCGGCGACGGGCGGCGGAAGAGGTTCTGGCGATGGTCAAGCTGCCGGGCTATGGCGACCGCCGGCCGGGACAATTGTCGGGCGGCCAGCGGCAGCGCGTGGCGCTGGCGCGGGCGCTGGTCAACCGGCCGAAGGTGCTGCTGCTCGACGAGCCGCTCGGCGCGCTCGACCTGAAGCTGCGCGAGCAGATGCAGGAGGAGCTGAAGGCGCTGCAGCGCCAGCTCGGCATCACCTTCGTCTTCGTTACCCATGATCAAGGCGAGGCGCTGTCGATGGCCGATCGCGTTGCCGTGTTCAGCGAGGGCCGCATCACGCAGGTCGGTACGCCGCAGGAGATCTACCAGCGGCCCGCCTCGCGCTTCGTCGCCGATTTCGTCGGCTCGTCCAACGTGCTGCCGCCCGACTTCGTGCAGCGCTATTGCGGGCAGCGCGGCTGGGGCAGCCTGCGGCCGGAATCGATCCGCATCCAGGCAGATGCCTCCGGCGACGGCGTGCCCGCGCGCGTCCTGTCGAAGAGCTATCTGGGCGCCGCCACGCGGGTGGTGCTGGACGCGGACGGGCTGCGGATCAACGCGATCCTGCCCGCCGGCGCCCGTCTGCCGGACGACGGCGAGGCGGTGGTGCTGACCTTCAATCGCGAGACGCTGCACGTCATGGGGGGCGAGGGGTGAGGGCCTTGTCGGCAAACCCCGCCATCCTGCCCCGCCGCGGCGGCGTCGCGGGGGCGCTGTCGGATGCATTCTGGCGGCATCCGGGGCTGCTTCTGTTCCTGATGCTGACGCCGCCGGTGCTGTGGCTGGGGATCATCTATCTGGGATCGCTGTTTGCGCTGCTCGCGCAGAGCTTCTTCTCGATCGACGAGTTCTCGGGCCTCGTCCAGTACGAGTTCACGCTGAAGACCTATGGCGAACTGCTGCGTGCCCAGAACCTCGACGTCATCGTGCGCACGGTCGTCATGGCGGCGATCGTGACGCTGGCGGCCGCCGCCGTTGCCTTCCCGATCGCCTATTTCGCGGCGCGCTACGCGAAGGGCAAATGGAAGGCGTTCTTCTATCTCGCGGTGATGCTGCCCCTGTGGTCGAGCTATCTCGTCAAGGTCTATGCCTGGAAGCTGATCCTCGCCAAGGAAGGCATCCTGAACTGGCTGCTGGCCAAGCTGCACCTGACCTGGCTGCTCGAGGCCTGGCTGTCGCTGCCGATCGTCGGCGGCAATTCGCTGTCCTTCAGCTATACCGGCACCTTCCTCGTCTTTCTCTACGTCTGGCTGCCCTTCATGATCCTGCCGCTGCAGGCGGCGCTGGAGCGCGTTCCGGGGAACCTGGTCGAGGCCTCGTCGGATCTCGGCGCTGCCCCCGCCACGACGTTCCGGCACGTGATCTTCCCGCTGGCGCTGCCGGGGCTGGTGGCCGGCTCGATCTTCACGTTTTCGCTGACATTGGGCGACTACATCATCCCGCAGATCGTCGGTACGTCGCGGCTGTTCATCGGCCAGGCGGTCTATGCGCACCAGGGCACGGCCGGCAACATCCCGCTGGCGGCCGCCTTCACGGTGGTGCCGATCGTGGTGATGGGGTTCTACCTGTGGGGCGCCAAGCGGCTGGGGGCGTTCGATGCGATGTGAGATAGCACGGTCCCCGGCGCCGTCACCTGCTCCGCTGCGTCGCAGGACCCCCACCCCTCACCCCTCCCCACAAGGGGGAGGGGGGGCGCGAGCGTTGGAGCTCGTCGTTCGGTCGAATGAGGAAGCGGTGACGCCGGTGTCCCCCTCCCCCTTGTGGGGAGGGGTGAGGGGTGGGGGTCCTGCTGCGGTGAGGGGTTCTGCGGCGGTGAGGGGCAGGGATGGACGTTCTTGCCGGGCCGGACGTCGCCGTCGGGAGATTGCCCATGCGCGCTGACCGCAACGAGCGCGCGCCGCTGCCGCTGACGATCGCCGCGGCGGCCGGGCTCCTGTTCCTTCACCTGCCGATCCTGCTGATCTTCGTCTATGCCTTCACCACGGAAGACAAGAGCTATGCCTGGCCGCCGCCAGGCTTCACCACCAAGTGGTTCGCGGTGACCTGGAACCGCCCGGACGTCTGGGAGGCGCTGACGCTGTCGGTCAAGGTGGCGTCGATCTCGACGGCCGTCGCGCTGGTGCTGGGCACCTTGTGCGCGGCCGCCGTGAGCCGGACCAAGTTTTTCGGCCGCGAGACCATTTCGCTGCTGGTCATCCTGCCGATCGCGCTGCCGGGCATCATCACGGGCATCGCGCTGCGGTCTGCCTTCTCGCTCGCCGAGATCCCGTTCTCGACCTGGACCATCGTGCTCGGCCACGCCACCTTCTGCGTGGTCGTCGTCTACAACAATGCGGTGGCCCGGTTCCGGCGCACCTCGGCGTCGCTGATCGAGGCGTCGATGGATCTCGGTGCCGACGGATTCCAGACATTTCGCTACGTGATCCTGCCCAACATCGGCACAGCGCTGCTTGCCGGCGGCATGCTCGCCTTCGCGCTGTCGTTCGACGAGGTGATCGTGACCACATTCACGGCCGGCCAGCAGGCGACGCTGCCGATCTGGATGCTGGAGGAACTGGTGCGGCCGCGGCAGCGGCCGGTCACCAACGTGGTGGCGATGGTGGTGGTGATCGTCACCTTCCTGCCGATCCTCGCCGCCTTCTATCTGACCCGGGACGGCGACCAGATCGCCGGAGCGGGGAAGTGAAACGGACGAATGGCGAGTGGCGAATAGCGAATAGCGACTAGGGTCATTCTTTTCGCCATTCGCCACTCGCTTCTCGAAAACAGGGAGATACACGATGGACACCGCAATGCTGATCGGTTCGCGCTTCGAGGCCGGGACCGAGATGGAGGAGCCGATCCTCAACCCGCGTACAGGCGCGACGATCCTGAACCTGCCCGAAGCGAACCAGGGCCAGATCGAGGCGGCGGTGGCGGCCGCCGACAAAGCCTTCGCGACATGGTCGCGGACCACGCCCGCGCAGCGTTCGGGATATCTGCTCAAGATCGCAGACCGGATCGAGGCGGAGGCCGATGGCTTCGCGGCACTCGAGGCGCTGAACTGCGGCAAGCCGATCAATGCGGTGAAGAACGACGAGATTCCGGCGATCGTCGACTGCTACCGCTTCTTTGCCGGCGCGGTGCGCTCGATGCCCGGTGCTGTGGCGGGCGAGTACCTGCCGGGCTTCACCTCGATGATCCGGCGCGACCCGATCGGCATCGTCGCCTCGATCGCGCCGTGGAACTACCCGCTGATGATGATGGCCTGGAAGCTGGCGCCCGCCATCGCCGGCGGCAACACCGTGGTGTTCAAGCCGTCGGAGCAGACGCCGCTGACGGCGCTGAAGCTGGCGCGCATTCTCGCCGAAGTGCTGCCGGAGGGCGTGGTCAACGTGGTGCTCGGGCGCGGCGAGAGCGTCGGCAACGCGCTGATCAACCATCCCAAGGTCAACATGATCTCGATCACCGGCGACATCGCGACCGGCAAGAAGGTGCTGCAGGCCGCCGCCAAGTCGGTCAAGCGCACGCATCTGGAACTTGGCGGCAAGGCGCCGGTGATCGTCTTCGACGACGCCGACCTCGACGCCGTCGTCGGCGGACTGCGCGCCTTCGGCTTCTACAATGCCGGACAGGACTGCACCGCCGCCTGCCGCATCTATGCCGGCGAGAAGGTCTACGAGAAGCTGGTGGCCGACCTCTCCTCGGCGGTCTCGACCATCGCCTACGGGCAGGAGGACGACACCACCAACGAGATCGGGCCGCTGATCTCCAAGCGCCAGCGCGACCGTGTCTCTTCCTTCGTCGAGCGGGCGTCGGAACTCAACCACATCGAGATCACCACCGGCGGCAAGCCGGGCGAGGGCGGCGGCTTCTACTACCAGCCGACCGTGGTGGCCGGCGCGCTGCAGTCCGACGAGATCGTGCGCCGCGAGGTGTTCGGCCCGGTCGTCTCGGTGACGCGCTTCTCCGACGTCGACGAGGCGGTGAGTTGGGCCAATGACAGCGACTACGGGTTGGCGTCGTCGGTGTGGACGAAGGACGTCGGCCGCGCGATGGCGACGGCTTCGCGGCTGCAGTACGGCTGCACCTGGATCAACACCCATTTCATGCTGACCAACGAAATGCCGCATGGCGGGCTGAAGCAGTCCGGCTACGGCAAGGACATGTCGCTCTACGCGCTGGAGGATTATACGGCGGTGCGCCACGTGATGGTGGCGCACGGGTAGCGGCAGCTTATCGACCTCGAACGACGCGCCGCGGAATCCTTGGCGGCGCGTCGCCTTTCGGGCCTTCCGCGCCGTCGCCCCGCTTGGTGTCGTGGCCGCATTGACCTATGTGTGACGTCAGACCGCGCATTCAGCAGGGGGGCCAGATGTCCGTCACCAAGGAAATCGTCATCGAGAAGCTGCGGACGATCACGGGTCCCGACGGGGGAGGGGACATCGTTTCGCTCGGGCTCGTGTCGGACATCTTCATTGCCGACGGCAAGGCGTTCTTCTCGATCACCGTGCCGGCGGCGCGCGCCCGCGAGCTGGAGCCGCTGCGCGAGACGGCCGAGCGCGCGGTGAAGTCCATTCCCGGCATCGTCGGCGCGATGGTGGCGCTGACAGCCGAGAAGAAGGGCGGAGGCATGGAGCGGGCGCCCGCGCCGCCGCCGCGCGCCGCCGCGCATGCGCACGGCCACGCACATGGGCATTCGCATGCGCCGCGGCCGGCTCCCGCGTCGCGCCAGCCGGGCAAGCGCGGCGTGCCGGGCGTGTCGGCGATCATTGCGGTCGCCTCAGGCAAGGGCGGCGTCGGCAAGTCCACCACGGCCGTCAATCTCGCGCTCGGCCTCGCCACATTCGGCATGAAGGTCGGCATTCTCGACGCCGACATCTACGGCCCGTCGTTGCCGCGCCTGATGGGCCTGACGGGCAAGCCGGAAACGGTGGACGGCAAGGTGCTGAAACCGATGGAGCGCTACGGGCTCAAGGTCATGTCGATGGGTTTCCTCGTCGAGGAGGAGACGCCGATGATCTGGCGCGGACCGATGGTGATGTCGGCGCTGACGCAGATGCTGCGCGAGGTGGCCTGGGGCGACCTCGATGTGCTGGTGGTCGACATGCCGCCCGGAACCGGCGACGCGCAGCTGACAATGGCGCAGCAGGTGCCGCTGGCCGGCGCCGTCATCGTCTCGACGCCGCAGGACCTGGCGCTGATCGACGCGCGCAAGGGTCTCAACATGTTCCGCAAGGTCGACGTGCCGCTGCTCGGCATCGTCGAGAACATGAGCTACTTCGTGGCCCCCGACACGGGCACGCGCTACGACATCTTCGGCCATGGCGGTGCGCGCAGGGAAGCCGAGCGGCTGGGCGTGCCCTTCCTCGGCGAGGTACCGCTGGAGATGGCGATCCGCGAGAGTTCAGACGCGGGCGCGCCCGTCGTCGTCTCGCAGCCCGACGGGCCGCACGCCAAGGTCTACCGCGACATCGCCGCCCGGGTGATCGAGCAGCTGGAGGCCGGGAAGGGCGGCGGCGAGGGGCCGGCGATCGTCTTCGAATAGGGGGCTGTCCGGCCTTTCCCGACCGGCAAGCTTGCGGATATCGCTCGCGCAACCGGGGGCATCGGGATCGTTCGCACGCTCCTGGGCATAAAGTCGCCGGCGCTTTACCCGTCGCGGTGGAAATGCAACCGTGCATTTGTTAAGAAGACTAGACACTTTGTAGTTTTGCCCGGCGCCGATCGACCGCCGAGCATCCGCGAGGTGAAACGATGTATCGGCAGTTCGTCTTCCTGCCATAAGCGACGGGTTCGGGTCGCGGGCGGGGAGCCGGTCTTCCGACGGAAATGGGGCAATGCATGGCCGGCCCGCGCTATACGCGGCAGGTGGCGACGATCGTATCGATCGATGCAGCGGGGTTCTCCCGTCTGATGGGCATCGACGACGAGGCGACGGTCGCGACGTTCGAGCAGATGAGGGAACTCATCGACGCGACCTGCGCGGACCATGGCGGCCGACTGTTCGGTCCCGCCGGCGACAGCATGATGGCGGAGTTCGGCGCGCCGGTGGAGGCGCTGCTGGCCGCGCTGGACTTCCAGGACCGCATCCGCGACCACAACGAGGCCATCGCACCCGACCGGCGGATGTCCTTTCGGGCGGGCATCAATACCGGCAGCGTGATCGTTCGCGACGAGAGCCGCTACGGCGACGACGTCAACATCGCCGCCCGGCTGCAGGAGATCGCGCCCGAAGGCGGCGTGGTGATCTCCGACACGACGTGGCAGCACGTGCGCGACCGCGCCGCCGTGCGCTTCACCGATCTCGGGATCCAGGATTTCCACAACATCCTCCTGCCGGTCCGCGCCTACCGGGTCGAGCGCGGGGTCTCGCTGCCGGTGGTCCGGCAGGACGGCGCGGCGCCCTTCTCGTTCTTCCGCGCCGACGGCAAGGGCGGTCCGCCCGCGATCGCCATCCTGCCGCTACGCAGCGAACCCGACGATCCCGAGACACGCTACATCGGCGAGGGCATCGCCGAGGACATCATCGCAGGCCTGTCCAACGTGCGCTGGCTGCCGGTAATCTCGGTCAATTCAAGCCGCCAGTTCAAGGATGCCGGGGTGACCTCGGAGGCGGCCGGCCGCGCACTCGGCGCCCGCTACGTGGTGACCGGGACGGTGACCCGCAACGGCAACCAGCTGCGCGTGCGCACGATGCTCGACGACGCCTCGACCAACCGCAACATCTGGTCGCGCCGCTACGACCGCGACATGACCGACATGTTCGACATGCAAGGCGAGATCGGCAGCGAGATCGTCGCGACGCTGGAAAAGGAGGTCGACCGGATCGAACAGGCGCGCACCTTCCGCGTCCCGTGGGAGAGCCTGGAAACCTGGCAACTGGTGCGGCGCGGGCGCTGGCACATGCAGCGGCGAACGCGCGAGGACACGGAACGCGCGCTGGAGTTCTTCCAGGCGGCCTACGAGCGCGACGCGAATTCCTCGACCGTGCTGGACGAGCTGGCCTGGTGGTACTTCTGGCGGTCCTGGCTGAACTTCGGCGCGAGCGGCGAGTACCGCGAGGACCTCGAGCGCGTGGTGGAGTATTCGCGCAAGGCGCTCTACGTCGACAGCCAGGATGCGCGCCCGCATGCCTATCTCGGCATCACCGACATCATGTCGGGCCGTCCGCGCGGTGCGCTCGAACATCTGTCGGAGGCCCTGCGGATCAACCCGAGCTTCGCCTTCGCCCGCTCGGCCATGGGGAGCGCGCACAACCTGCTTGGCGAGGCCGGGCGCGCCATCCCGCTGTTCCAGGGCGCGGACCGGCTGAGCCCCTTCGATCTCTACCGCTTCCACAATCTCGGCGAACTCGCCTCCGCCCAGTGCCTCGCGGGCGACTGGGATGGCGCGGTCATCAGCGCGGAGCGCTCGCTGATGCTCGCACCGGCCTACTGGTATGCGCGGTTCCTCAAGGCCGGCGCACTCGCCCGGACGGGACGGCATGACGAGGCGCGGGCCGAACGGACGATCCTGCTCGGACAGGACCCACGCTTCACCGTCGAGAAGGCCGCCCTTATCCCGTTTGCCGACAAGGCGTACAACGATCTCCTGATCGCCGCCTATCTCGCCGCCGAATAAGTCCCCCGAACCGCGCCGCAGTGTGAAGCGCGTCACTTACAGTGGCGGGCACAGCGCTTTACCTGCAACCTGGGAACAGTCGGGGACAGCACGTTGCAGACGAAATATCATGACGGGATCAGGAAGGCGCAGGCCGGTCAGAAGCCGGCCGGCACGTTGCCGCCCTTCGACCCCGAGCGCCTGCGCACGCGCGGCTTCGTCGGGCGGGCCGTCGGCCGGCTGATGGAGAACCCGCGCGGTTGGCTCTCCGTGCTGCGCCGCTGGTGGCCTAACCCGAAGATCGGCAATTTCGTTCTGGTGACGCGCGCCGCCGACGTGCGCGAGGTGTTCGAGCGCCAGGACGTGTTCCACACCCCCTTCGGGCCCGAGATGATGGAGATGGCCAACGGGTCCAACTTCATCCTGGGCATGCAGGACGGGGCGGCCTATCGCAAGCTCAAGTCGCCGATCCTGTCGGCCTTCCCCCCGGACGAGGTGGAGCGTCGCGTGCGGCCGATCGCGCGGCGCCACGCCGACGACATCATGCGGACCGCGACGCCCGGCTTCGACGCGGTGGACGAACTCCTGAAGATCGTGCCGGTGCGGGTCTGCCGCGACTATTTCGGCATGGCGATCGACGACGACGAAGCCTTCTCCGATTGGTCGATCGCGCTGTCGACGCTGTTCTTCGCCGATCCCGCCGGGAACGCCGACACGCGCGAACTGGCCGTGACGGCCGCCCATCACATGCTGGCCGCGATCGACCTGTCGATCGAGCGGGCGCAGCGCGGCGAGATCGCCGCCGACACGCCGCTCGCGCGGCTCGTCCTCCTCAACGAGCAGCGGCCCGACGTGATCTCGATCGCCGAGATCCGGTCCGTGATGATGGGCATGATCTCCGGCTTCGCGCCGACCAACCTGCTGGCCGCGGGAAACTGCCTGGACGTCGTCCTGTCGATGCCGGAGGCCCGGGCTGCGGTGGTGAAGGCGGTGAAGGGCGGCGATACTGGCGCGCTCGACCGCGCCATTCTGGAAGCCATGCGGTTCAAGCCGATCTTCGTCGGCCCGTTCCGGTACGCCGCCGCGGATGCGGTTATCGCCCGCGGCACGTCGCGGGAGCGTTTCGTGCCGAAGGGCGCCACGGTGATGCCGTCGATCCTGTCGGCGATGTTCGATGCCGAATCCGTCGTCGATCCCGAGCGTTTCGATCCGGACCGCTCGTGCCGCGACTACATGGTCTATGGCCATGGCATCCACTGGTGCATCGGTTCGGCGATCGCGCGCGTGCAGATCGGCGAGTGTTTCCGGGCGCTGTTCGAGCGGCCGGGATTGCGGCGGGCCGAGGGCCGCGCCGGGCGTCTGTCCCGGCGCGGTGCCTTCCCCGAAAGGCTCTGCGTCACGTTCGACGTCGACGCGTCTTCCCGGACCGTGGAGCATGCCTTCGTCACCGTCGCCGCGCCGGTGGCGTCCGGCGTCGACATTTCAGCATTGCGCGGGGAGGTCGCGCGGCTCGGCAACCCGGCGACCGGCGGGATTAAGGCGGCGCTCGACGATGCGCGGGCGGTGCATTTCGCCAGCCTTTCGGTGATCGGCAGCGCCGATCCACGAGCCGAAACGTCCGATGGCCGGTTCGACGTGGTGCTGGAGTTCTCCGCCGACGGCAGCGAGGCCGCAGCCATCGCGCTGATGGCGGAGAAGGCCGGCCCCTTCCTGCGGAGCGTCTTCGAGAAGGCCGGCGCGCTGACGCCGGGCCGGGAACTCGCGACCTTCATGCAGATGCACAGCGTCCGGATCGGTCCCGGGTTCTCGACCCATGCCGGTCTCGTCTTTACCGGAACCCCCGGTCACGGCGTCGATCGCATCAAGGCGGAAGCCTGCCTGGAAGAGGAATTGCGCACGGCGTTGGCCAGGATGCGGCCGGACCCGGCCGAGACCGCGCTGGCGCGGCTCGAACGGTTGCGCCGGCACCTGGCGGAGCGCGGCGGCTACGACTGGGCGTTCCAGCCGGCCCCGCACGGTCTCGACGGGGCGACGAAGCCGCTGACGGCGGCCTTCATCGGCTGGCTGTCGTCCTGGTGGATCCTCGGCGGCACCGTCGCCGCGCTGGCGCTGCTGACCGCGCTCTACGCCCGCTTCGCCTTCGCAGGCGCGCAGGCGGTGGGCGGAGCGCTGGTCGCCTGGGCGGCGGCGCTGTCGCTGGCGATCCTGACCATGGTGTTCGTCGTGGGCGGGCTGGCCGGCCTCGGCTACTGGGGCCTGCGCCGGGCCGAGGAACGGGATGCTGAGAAGGGGGCGCCTCTGCCGCCGGAGCGTTTCGAGCCCATCGCAGCTGGCGAGAACCACGTGGCGCAGAACCATCTCGCCGCGGTATCGGTGATGAAGCCGGGCCGGTTGCGCCGCCTGACGCTGCGGTTGACCTTCCTCGCGATCAAGATCGCGGCAACGCGGGCATTCGAGCCCGGCCGGCTGTCGGATATCGGGTCGATCCATTATGCGCGCTGGGTGCTCCTGCCCGGCACCGACAAGCTGCTGTTCTTCAGCAACTACGGTGGCAGCTGGGAAAGCTATCTCGAGGACTTCATCACCAAGGCGCATGCCGGCCTGACCGGGGTTTGGAGCAATACCGTGGGCTTTCCGCGGACGCGCAATCTGTTCCAGGAGGGGGCGACCAACGGGGCGCTGTTCAAGCTCTGGGCGCGGGAGCAGCAGATCCCGACGCTGTTCTGGTATTCAGCCTATCCCGAGCTGACGACCTTCCACATCCGGCGCAACGCGGCGATCCGCCAGGCGGTCGCCGGCGCCCGAACCGAGAGCGAGGCCGCGGCCCTGCTGTCCAGCTTCGGCTCGGCACCGTTGCCCGCCGATGCGCTGGAGACGGAGGAGATCCAGTCCATCGTCTTCGGCGGCATGGGCAAGCTGCAGGCGGCCGAGATGATCGCGCTGCGCCTGCCCGAGAGCATGCCGGCAGCCGAAAGGGCACAGTGGCTGGATTTCGTGCTGGCCAATGCCAGCTTCGGAGCGCGTGTTCCGGAGAAGGAGGCAATGACCGTGGCCTTCAGCGCCAGCGGGCTGCGCAAGCTCGGCCTTGCCGACGAGGGCGTAGCGGGACTGCCGACGGTGTTCCGGCGCGGCATGGCGGCGCCCGGCCAGGATCGGGTGCTGGGCGACGTCGGCGAGAATGCGGCTGCGAACTGGGCCTGGGGCAAGGCCGGCGCGGAGGCCGACGCAGTTCTCGTCTGCTACGCGACCGGCGAGCGCATCGCCGGCATGACCGCGACCGCGGTGGCCGAGGCGGAGGTCGCGGGCATGCGGGTGCTGCATCGGCTGCCGCTGATCATCAAGACGGACGGCGAGGGCCGGCCGATCGAGCATTTCGGCTATCGGGACGGCATCTCGCAGCCGGTGATCGAGGGAACGCCGCGCGCCCGGGCGCCGATTCATCCGCAGCACAAGGTCGCAGCCGGCGAGTTCCTGCTCGGCTATCCCGACCAGACCGGCAAGGCTCCGCCGCCGATCGCCGTTCAGGCCGGTTTCGACCGCGCGCAGTGCCTGAGCGCGCTCGCGGTGCCGCCGGTGGGCGGGGAGGGGCGGGACTGGCGCGATTTCGGCCGCAACGGATCCTTCCTCGTGGTGCGCCAACTCGTCCAGCACGTCGACCGCTTCGAGAGCTTCTGCGGGGAGACGGCTGACGGGCTCGGCCGTGACGCCATCGACGGCCGGCCGGCGTCCGAGTGGGTGGGCGCCAAAATGTTCGGTCGCTGGAAGGACGGCGCATCGCTGGTCCGGCATCCCGTTCGGCGCGACGCAGAGGCCACGGAGGGGCGCCAGCGGGACGTGGCCGACAACGGCTTCCTCTACGAAGGCGAGGACCCGCAAGGGCTTGCCTGCCCGCTCGGCGCCCATGCGCGGCGGTCAAACCCGCGCGATTCGCTCGGCAAGGATCCCCAGGCGCAGATCGAACTGGCCAAGCGCCACCGGCTGCTGCGGATCAGTCGCGCCTTCGAGCAGGGTAACCGGAAGGGGATCCTGTTCATGTGCCTGAACGCCGACATCGAACGGCAGTTCGAGTTCGTCCAGCAGACCTGGGTGATGAATCCGAGCTTCCAGACACTGCACGGCGAGCAGGACCCGATCGTCGGCCACCCCAGCGGAAACGGTGCCTTCACGGTGCCGACCCGTCACGGCCCCCTGATGCTGAGCGGGCTCCAGGCCTTCGTCACGGTCGAAGGCGGCGGGTACTTCTTCATGCCCGGCCAGCGCGCGCTGCGCTATCTGCGCTCGCGGGCGGAAACGGGGGAGACGCTGACATTGGCGGTCGGGGTCGACCAGGAACTTCCGACGACGACCGCTGCGATCGATTTGGCGCAATGTCCCATGCACTCGGGGGCGAAGTTCTAGGATGGCTTGATGACGTCGTCTGATGCCCTCCTATGGTTGTATAATCCGTGTATAATTAGGCGTCCAGACGAGCAAAACTAGGCAATTCATTAACAGTATTCTCCCAAATTCGACTGGCGATGCACGAACGCCGTCGCCCGGTCGCGAATTCGCGCCTGTCGCTGACGGACCTGCCGGTACCAGTCGACCGGCATCTTTGGGGGAGAGAATGGGATTTTTCACTGCGAGCACCCGGTCGGCCGCCGGAAGGGCCGATGCCGAGGAACTGAACGCCAAGGTCGCTGCGATCATGCGGTCGCAAGCGGTCATCGAGTTCGCCCTCGACGGCACGATCCTGGCGGCGAACAAGAATTTCCTGGATACGCTCGGCTACACGGAAGCCGAGATCGTGGGCAAGCGCCACTCGATGTTCGTCGACAAGGCCTTCGCCGCCAGCCCTGAATACAAGGTGTTCTGGGAGCGCCTTCGCGCCGGCGAGTTCTTTTCAGACAAGTACGCCCGCGTCGGCAAGGGCGGACGGGAGATCTGGATCCAAGGGTCGTACAATCCGCTCTTCGACGCATCGGGCAAGCCGTACAAGGTGGTCAAGTTCGCGCTGGACATCACCGATGTCGAGTTCGAACGTCGCCGCAACGAGGAGGAGCGCGCCGCGCGGGCCCGCGAGCAGCAGAGTGTCGTCGAGGCTCTTGCCGGAGGGCTGAGGAATCTCGCCGCGGGCAATCTCTTGAACGGCATCTCGGACAGTTTCCCGGCCGAGTATGAGGCGTTGCGGGTCGACTTCAACAAGGCCGTCGATTCGTTGCAGAGCGCGTTGACGTCGATTGCCAGCAGTGCGGAGACGGTGCGCAGCGGGACGAGCGAGATCATGCGCGCATCGGACGACCTGTCCAAGCGGACCGAGCAGAATGCGGCGAGCCTGGAGGAGACCGCGGCGGCGCTGAACGAGCTGACCGAGACGGTGCGCCAGACGGCCGACGGCGCCCGCAAGGCGGACCAGACGGTCGCCTCGACCCGCTCGGATGCGGAGAAGAGCGGCGAGATCGTGCGCCAGGCAATCACCGCCATGGAGCAGATCGAGAAGTCGTCGTCCCAGATCGGCCAGATCATCGGCGTGATC
>NZ_JAOAOQ010000110.1 GCF_030398385.1 Aquibium sp. ELW1220
CGAGCAGGTCGATGGTGGTCTGGGAGCTCATCTTCACCGTCTCGACCAGGCGCAGGTCGAAGTTTTCCAGGTTGAGCGCGCCCATCAGGTTGAGCCGCTGGCGCCCCTTGCCCTTGCGGACCGCCGGCCGCTCGCCGCGCCGGATCCAGCCATGGGCCGGCCGGCTCTGGTACTCGGGATGGACGGCGTCGCTGAAATAGACGACCTCGTCGGACATGAGCCCGTTCATCAACGCCTCGTATCGGGCGACGAACTCCTCCTGCGCGGCCGCGTCGGCCTTGGCCGGCAGACCCTTGGGCTTGACGTAGACGAAGCCCAGCCGGTGCAGGACCTTGAGCACGCCCGGCTTCGAATAGGTGATGGAAAAGCGCTTCTCGATCAGCGCGATCACCGCCGCCGTGCTGGTGTAGAAGCCCGCCGACAGCGCCGCGGCGAGTTCGGCCTCCTGCGCGCGCTCCAGCTTCCTCTCGCCGCCCTTCCAGCCGAAGGCCCGCAACGCCGCCACCCCGTCGGCCAGGAAGCGCCGATGCCAGCCGCGCACCGTGTCGTCGTCGAGGGACAGAACCTTGGCGACGTCCTCGCAGCTCAGCCCGTCGTCGAGCAGCAGGATCGCATTCGCCCGCCGCCCGATGCCATGCTTCTCGTTCGGACGCCGCATCAGCGCCTCGAGATGGGCACGCCCGTCCTTCGACAGAAAACCACCGCGAATCATGCACCCAGCAGAATCGCTCGCGGGACGATCGTCAACGCCATTTCTTCGGGGGTTCGGGGAGTCGGGGTATTACTTAATTCGGACGATGACTGCGGGTGTTTCGGCCGGTGCGTCCTCGAATTCGGTCAACTGTCCACATATGCCTCCGCAAGCGCCGGCGCGCCGCGCGGGGGTTCCGCCGGCCAGCGGGGCGTGGACAGAGCGGAATGAAATATCGCGGAAGTCGTTGACTTATCTAATCGTGGCAAGAGGCGGATCGGGTGCCGGAAATGCGGGGACAGTTTACTTAATTCGGCAACTTTGAACGCCTTCTCAGCCGTTCTCGATTCGAATTAAGTAATACCCCGTCTACCCGATAACCCGAAATTTGTCGGGTCGGACGATGTGAAAGTTGTCGTTGACGGTGTCCCGGAAGGATTTCCACTTCTCGGGGAGCGTCGACTTGAAG
>NZ_JAOAOQ010000111.1 GCF_030398385.1 Aquibium sp. ELW1220
TCAACCTCCAGCGCGTTCTACAAGTCCAGACCCACCCGCGGTGAAAGAGACGCCTCGACTGCCCGCGTATCGTCGACCGGCACCATCCGCGAAAGCGAACTCATGAATAAGACGGGCTAGCGCCACGCGCTCGGCATAGCGCAGCACGACAAGAACGAACCATCGGACGGCAATGGACCGCGCGGCGGTTCGCTCGGCCAGCACGGCGAGCGAGACGAGCAGCGCGACGGTGCGCCTCAGCGTCCGGTCGTCCAGTGCTCCCTCCATGCCCGTGCCCTTTCATGACCCGTGGGCATTGTGCGATGGGTGACGGGGGGTGTGGATGGAAATTTTTTAGGGGGGTGGGGGTTGTGCATGAGAGTGGGGTGGCGGCGCGGGATAAATTTCTGCGAACAAGAGCGATGAACCGCACCTTTATGCTGTAGAAGACTCTGATCCGACGGTAGGCAGGACTTCCTCGGCAGTGCTCGCATCCATTTCGCCTTCTCTGGGCTTTCCACCTTCTTTGCCTATGACTGCCTCGCGTGCTTTCGAGACGGCATCCTGCACATCCTTCGAAAGCTCGCGGTCTCCTCGCCCGTCTTCCAATCGACGGAACTTTCGCGCAAAATTCTCCCATCCCATCAACGTTTCGATGCCCGACTGATCAACTCGGTAGTGCCTACCGAACACCATCATGACGAAGGCCTCGAATGCTGCTTCGTCCTCGGTCAATTGATTGAGTTTCTCAACGCAGGCATTGTCCCAACCACCCACGTTCGCCAGAAACCACACCGGCGACTCTTTCCAGTTGCCGAAAAACCAGTTGGTGGCGAGATGCTCGCCTCGCCAGTGTCCAGCATACTCTCGACAGGCTTTTTCCCACTCGGCCGGTAGACCGATCTTGTCGAACTGGGTCCGGCCCGATCGCCCAAAGAGCGCGTGTGCCCAAACCTGATCTCGCAAAATCCGAGCGGCAAATTCCACAGCCCCGATGTCGGCGGTAGAACGCACAATCTCTAGCGCCGTCGCAGCTAGCCCGTCTTATTCATGAGTTCGCTTTCGCGGATGACGCCGGTCGATGGTACGCGGGCGGTCGAGGCGTCTCTTTCACCGCGGGTGGGTCTGGACTTGTAGAACGCGCTGGAGGTTGAC
>NZ_JAOAOQ010000112.1 GCF_030398385.1 Aquibium sp. ELW1220
CCGTCGCCCGTGGGTCACGCTCCGTTCCGCTCCGCTTCACTTCGCGCGACCCACGGCGTGCATCCAGAAACCGCGGGAAAAGGGTACAGGAGGTGCCGAGCGAAGCGAGGCGGAGGGGGGGGCCCGCCGGATCCATCCGCGAGCGTCCAAGGTCTGGACCAGAGCCTATCCCCCCACCTTCGTCATCCCGGGCGAAGCGGAGGCGCAGACCCGGGAGCCGCGGCGGAGGGAAATACGGGGACAGTTTACTTAATTCGGCAGAGTTCGAGGCCTTCCTCAGTCGTTCTCGAGCCGAATTAAGTAAACTGTCCCCGCATTTCCGGCACCCGATCCGCGTCTGCCATCGCAAAGGAAATCAACCCTTTGCACGAATTTCACCCCGCTCTGTCCACACCCCTCCCACGCTGCCGCACAATGGTCGCAGCTGAAGGAGGACGGACGACGTGGGTGGTGCGGTACGGAACGGGCGGAAGCTGAGGAGCATGATTGCGGTGCTCGGCTCGATGGCGGCCAAGGCCGACATCGCCGCCGGCCGCGCCTTTCCGGTGCGCTGGTTGGTGCTGTTCTTCCTGCGCATCGCCGAGCGCATCGTGCAGGCCCATGTTGCCAGGGCGCTGCGGGTCGAGCTGGCGGAGATTGTGGCCGAGCTCACGCCCGTCGCCGGTCCCGGCGACGCGAGCCCCGCCGATGCCGTCCTGCTCGCCTGGCGCCTCCGCTGGTACGCGACCGTGCTTGTCGCGCTGCTCGAACGGCTCGGCGGCATCGACTGCCGGATGACTGGCCGCGACCGCGCGCCCGACCGGGCCGCCTGCAGCAGCGGCAGGCCTGCCTGCCGCGGCGCGCGTCTTGCCATGGCCGGCGGCGACAGGGCCGGCTTCCCGCTGCCGTCGTTCCACGACACGTCGTGACGTGGCCGCGCCGCTGCACCGAACATCTCCCGGGTCCGACTGGCCGGGCGGCAGAGCCGCCTCCCGGCGCGCCGGCGCTGGCGGAAATGCGGGGACAATTCACCGAATTCGGGGCCGCGCCCGTC
>NZ_JAOAOQ010000113.1 GCF_030398385.1 Aquibium sp. ELW1220
CGGTCATGCACGAGTACTTAGGCTTGGAGCGTGGTCGCCCCATGTTCAGACAGGATTTCACGTGTCCCGCCCTACTCGAGGACAATCATTCGCATTACGTGTACGGGGCTGTCACCCGCTACGGCCGCACTTTCCAGAGCGTTCCACTTGTCTCATGATTGTCACTGGCCTGGTCCGCGTTCGCTCGCCACTACTTGCGGAGTCTCGGTTGATGTCCTTTCCTACGGGTACTTAGATGTTTCAGTTCCCCGCGTTCGCTTCTTGTCCCTATGTATTCAAGACAAGATACCTGATTGCGATACTTGGTAATCAATTCCGTCCAGCGGCGGAAGCCCCACGAACGCAAGGCGTTCGCAAGGCCGACCGGCCGTCGCGCATCGCTGCGCGCCCCGTCCGGAGGATAGCGGCGAATGCCGCGCTCATCCGTGAGGACAGAACAAAATTGACTTACCAAGTATCTCAGGTGGGTTGCCCCATTCGGAAATCGTCGGATCAAAGGGTATTCGCACCTCCCCGACGCTTATCGCAGCGTATCACGTCCTTCATCGCCTGTGCATGCCAAGGCATCCACCAATTGCCCTTAAGACACTTGATCATTCTCATTGCCAATGCCCATCTGAAGCGAATGGCGAATGGCTGACAGCGAATAGAACCCTATTCGCAACTCGCCACTCCCTATTCGCTCGATGCGCCTGGCAGAAAAGACCAGCTTCTCGAGATCTGTCCGATGGCGCGGTCAGGCAACCAATCATTTGCCAGGGATTGAGCGTCCCACGGCGACGAACCGCACAGGCTTCCCTGGCGGAACTCGAACAAATCTTCTCTTCACGATGTCATGCAGAACAGGCGAAAGGCGCAAGCCTTCCGCAAACTTTTTGCTGCGAGTGATTTCGCATTCCCCAACAGGGGCACAATGGTGGAGCCGGACGGGATCGAACCGACGACATCCTGCTTGCAAAGCAGGCGCTCTCCCAGCTGAGCTACGGCCCCCAAG
>NZ_JAOAOQ010000114.1 GCF_030398385.1 Aquibium sp. ELW1220
ATCGAGATCCGGGAGGGTCTTCGCGGCTGCCGCTGGCCCGGTTGGAGCCGGGTCATGATGCTTGGTCGTTAAGCTGGCTAAACATACGCGACTGTCGCAGTGGTGACGAAAGGTACTACCGTCATCGTAGAGGCCACATGAGGACCGCCTTTTTCCGCCAAAGCGGCTTAGACCTGCGGGATGACCGTTGGTTGCCCTCGGCATCGTATTGCGGGCGACCTTCATGAGAAACAGCACCTCATGCATGTTCCTTTCTCGGCAGGCAATAGACCCCGCCAGCTTGCGCGCTCGAGGGCTGTGCGTCGTTCCAAACTCGGCGCGGCATACCGCCCCCTGCGCAACCTGATGTAGTGCCTACTCAGCGAGGGTTATGTCGCCCGCGTCGGCGGCTCTTGTGAGATGATTGGTCGCGGTCAGTCTCTGTAGGTTGGGCTCGAACTCGGGCTGTGCGCGGCACCCATTCTTCGTCAATTCGCTTGAACCGCATATCAACCTTTTTCAGATCGCGGTCGGTTTCGGCAAGTTTGATCATGAGGTCGCGCAACGAGATGGTGTCCGATACCGTCTCAAGGTAGAACCCCGCCAGCGCTCGCTGTACCACGCCGGGGATGTCCACTTTGCCCTGCTCCCATAGTCGCAGCATCTTTTCCTGTACGTCCAGAAGTCCAGCCAAGGCGCGTTGTGATAGGTCAAGCTCGCTTCGCAGAAACCGCACCTCAGCTCCGGTCATCTGTCGGTTTGCCTGTGCGATGTTCATCCCGATAGTGCGATGCAGGTTCTCAATCCCTGGAATGGTGCTGACGGGCCCATAGGCCGTGTCGCGCATCTCAATCCCAAACAGCCACACGTTTGGCAGACCGGTTTCAGTGTAGTGGTAAGGGTCCATCGTTCTCCACTCGTTATCTGCCGCCATCGTCAGTGACCCCGATCACGAACAGGTCGTCGCAATCGATTGCGCAGGTCACTCTGATTTCCATTCC
>NZ_JAOAOQ010000115.1 GCF_030398385.1 Aquibium sp. ELW1220
CCCCGTCAACCTCCAGCGCGTTCTACAAGTCCAGATCCGCCCGCGGTGAAAGAGACGCCTCGACTGCCCGCGTACCATCGACCGGCGTCATCCGCGAAAGCGAACTCATGAATAAGACGGGTTAGCGGATGCCTACGAAGCCGAGATTGTCTTGGATGTGCAGCCCGAGCGGCGCCGTGCAATTGCATTCGTTGCGGCATCTGCAAGACAGGTGCTCGCACAGCTTGCTAGGGTTGTTGCAGACAGGGAAGGGCCTACGCAACTCAGCGACCGGGTTGTCGGCGCAGAGCTCTCAGCATCACTTCTTTTCCTAATCGCGCAAAGATCGTCCGATGCCTACGAGGCGTCCAGGAACATTCGCGCGGCGGGTGAACCCAACCCTATGCGCCGAGGTGTGATATTGGCACTCGGTCGCTTTTGCCGGGGTCAATTCGCGGAATTGTTGGAAGTAGACCCGGAGGCGGAAGGCCTCGATGCATCCAATTCAAACGACTTTGCCGCCGACCTCTTGTTTCGCGAAATCTTGCGCGGCTTGCACTTGCTGGCAAATGTCGGTTTGGGAAACGCGGGGCCGGATGCGGTCGACCGTGCAATTGAAATGTTTCGCTACGTTCAAGACTTGTCTGTCGACCAAGCGATATCCGAGGAGCTGGGGCGTGAATTCGGATCGACGTCGCTGTTTCCGGGACCGCACCACCTGGCAGCGCTTTTGGAGAAGATTGCCGGAACGTTCGGCGAAGACATTCTCATTTCCACGCCGCCGCCGCCGGGCTCCGATCCAGAGAAGTGGAACGAGTGGTTGAAGAGCGAGGCGAGCCGTTGGCCTTTCCTGTGGGAGAATCATAGAAAAGCGATTGCGGTTGTGTCTCGTATGTGGTGGAAATTCTCTGGCGACGTCCTCCGAGCGGGATGATTTGCGCTTGATCAAGCGGCGAGGTCAAGGGTCATGGGCTCGATCGCCTTATCGAGGGTTTGCCAA
>NZ_JAOAOQ010000116.1 GCF_030398385.1 Aquibium sp. ELW1220
AATGGTGACCACGTACCTTTTGTATAATGGGTCAGCGACTTAGTGTGACGAGCAAGCTTAAGCCGGTAGGTGGAGGCGCAGGGAAACCGAGTCTGAACAGGGCGTTCAGTTCGTCGCATTAGACCCGAAACCGAGTGATCTAGCCATGAGCAGGTTGAAGGTACGGTAACACGTACTGGAGGACCGAACCCATATCTGTTGCAATAGATCGGGATGACTTGTGGCTAGGGGTGAAAGGCCAATCAAACTCGGAGATAGCTGGTTCTCCGCGAAATCTATTTAGGTAGAGCGTCGACCGAATACCCCGGGGGGTAGAGCACTGGATGGGCTAGGGGATCTCACCGATTTACCAAACCTAACCAAACTCCGAATACCCGGGAGTACTAGTCGGCAGACACACGGCGGGTGCTAACGTCCGTCGTGAAGAGGGAAACAACCCTGACCGACAGCTAAGGTCCCCAAGTCATGGCTAAGTGGGAAAGGATGTGAGGATCCCAAAACAACCAGGATGTTGGCTTAGAAGCAGCCATCATTTAAAGAAAGCGTAACAGCTCACTGGTCTAAATAAGGGTCTTTGCGCCGAAAATGTAACGGGGCTAAAGCCATGCACCGAAGCTTCGGGTTTGCAGCAATGCAAGCGGTAGCGGAGCGTTCCGTAGGCTGATGAAGCCGGATCCGTGAGGACCGGTGGAGGTATCGGAAGTGCGAATGCTGACATGAGTAACGATAAAGCGGGTGAGAGACCCGCTCGCCGAAAGTCCAAGGGTTCCTGCTTAAAGTTAATCTGAGCAGGGTTAGCCGGCCCCTAAGGCGAGGCCGAAAGGCGTAGTCGATGGGAACCACGTCAATATTCGTGGGCCTGGAGGTAGTGACGGATTGCGTGTGTCGTTCGACCTTATCGGATTGGTCGGGCGGCGAAGCGGTCCCAGGAAATAGCTCCTCCGTA
>NZ_JAOAOQ010000117.1 GCF_030398385.1 Aquibium sp. ELW1220
CGGTCATGCACGAGTACTTAGGCTTGGAGCGTGGTCGCCCCATGTTCAGACAGGATTTCACGTGTCCCGCCCTACTCGAGGACAATCATTCGCATTACGTGTACGGGGCTGTCACCCGCTATGGCCGCACTTTCCAGAGCGTTCCACTTGTCTCATGATTGCCACTGGCCTGGTCCGCGTTCGCTCGCCACTACTTGCGGAGTCTCGGTTGATGTCCTTTCCTACGGGTACTTAGATGTTTCAGTTCCCCGCGTTCGCTTCTTGTCCCTATGTATTCAAGACAAGATACCTGATTGCGATACTTGGTAATCAATTCCGTCCAGCGGCGGAAAGCCCCACGAACGCAAGGCGCTCGCAAGGCTGACCGGCCGTCGCGCATCGCTGCGCGCCCCCGTCCGGAGGATAGCGGCCGAAGCCGCGCTCATCCGTGAAGACAGAACAAAATTGACTTACCAAGTATCTCAGGTGGGTTGCCCCATTCGGAAATCGTCGGATCAAAGGGTATTCGCACCTCCCCGACGCTTATCGCAGCGTATCACGTCCTTCATCGCCTGTGCATGCCAAGGCATCCACCAATTGCCCTTAAGACACTTGATCATTCTCATTGCCAATGCCCATCGACCCGAAGATCAATGCGCCTGGCAGAAAAGACCAGCTTCTCGAGATCTGTCCGATGGCGCGGTCAGGCAACCAATCATTTGCCAGGGATTGAGCGTCCCACGGCGACGGACCGCACAGGTTTCCCTGGCGGAACTCGAACAAATCTTCTCTTCACGATGTCATGCAGAACAGGCGAAAGGCAAGAAGCCTTCCGCAAACTTTTGCTGCGAGTGATTTCGCATTCCCCAACAGGGGCACAATGGTGGAGCCGGACGGGATCGAACCGACGACATCCTGCTTGCAAAGCAGGCGCTCTCCCAGCTGAGCTACGGCCCCCAAG
>NZ_JAOAOQ010000118.1 GCF_030398385.1 Aquibium sp. ELW1220
TCGGCGACATCGTCATTTGCTGCCGCCGGCACCTCGGAGAGGTCGCCGAGATCGAGCACGGTCTGTGCCGGATCGAGCGTGGCCAGCTTCTCCGACTTTGCTCCGAAGATCATTTGCCGCAGAAGGTCGGCATAGACGCGCAGCTCAGCGTTCTCGGCTTCAAGAGCCAGAACCATTCTCTTCAGTTCGTTGGAATCCGATGGCAGCAAATCAGCGCGAAGCGACATGATCAACCATACCATGTCGCTCGGATTCTTCAAGCAAATCCAGTCACTTCACGCTGCCCGAACAGGCCTCTTGACGTGNAGTCACTTCACGCTGCCCGAACAGGCCTCTTGACGTGCTTCTTCGCCACCCGCGTCCAGTCGAGACCGGCTACCAGAAGCGCGAACTCCTCGCGCGTCAGCCGGATCGCTCCGTCCTGGATCGGTGGCCAGGTGAAGCGCCCGGACTCGAGCCACTTCGAGACCAGAACCATGCCGCTGCCATCCCAAAACAGAAGCCGCAACCGGTCGCCGCGCCTGGGACGGAAGACAAAGACGTCACCGCAATAGGGATCGGCTGCAAGAGCCGAGGCGACCAGTGCCGCAAGGCCATTGATGCCGCGGCGGAAGTCGACCGGCTGCGTCGCCACCATGACCTTTACGTCGCCAGCTGCCGCAATCATCGCGGCACGCGCAAGGCGCCAACGATTGCCGCCGCCAGGGTCGGATCGACAGAGCCCGTCAGGACGAGCCGGCTGTCATGTATCTCCAGCTCGATCCGACTGGTTGCCGCAGGCGCATCACTCTTGCGAGCCCCACCATGATCGAGCTGCCGTTCCTCGTCGGCGACCATGACCGGCACGAACTGCACGGCGGCCTTCGTCGCCGCCGCCGCTTTCGCCCTCCCAAACCCCA
>NZ_JAOAOQ010000119.1 GCF_030398385.1 Aquibium sp. ELW1220
CGGAGTTCCGCGAGCGACAGGCCTTCAAGAGAATCAATCGGTGGTAGCGTCACGCAAAGGATGAATCACGACCGGGATCGGCTGAAAACCCCCTCCGCCCGGAAATCTGCCCCGGTTACACGACCTGCTTCGTGCCGGTATGTTCGACCACCTCCTGACGGGGTTTGACGACCACGGACAGCCGATCCACGAAAAGTCCGACGAGATGCTCCGGTTGGCTTCTCTGATCAGGTCGACACAACGTGCTTCCATCAACGACCTGAAATACAACTTCACCGAGCACATGTTCCGACAGGGATGGATGGTGATCCGGTCGAGGAGGGACAGCGAACTTTTTTCGATTGGACAGGAGCTTAGTGAGGCAGGGAAGGAACTACATGCCGCCGAATTGGAGGCTGGTATCATGGGCGCTCGGCCGCTTTCCGACACGGAGTATGATCAGCTGAAGAGCCGGCGGGAGGAACAGGCTATCCTCTCGGAGGACGATCGATATGCCTATCTGCGAGGGTCGGTCGAACGCTTTTACAGTGCCGTCGTATCACCAGAGCTAATCGCTTTCGATAGCTCCAGGCTTAGGAGGGAAGCGGTGATCAGGTTTGAGGCGCTCACCTCACGTGATTATCTGGAAAACCAGGAGCATTTTATCGAGCAGCGCATCAACCGAATGGGTCTGGAGGCAGCCGTTCTCAGGGATTTCAACCTGGCGGCCCACGTTCTCAGGAACCTCTTCTCCCACACGCCGATGTAGTAACCGGGGCAGATTTCCGGGCGATCAGGCTTGAGCGGCTTGCCTGACGAGATCGGGGAGTCGCGGTATCGGCTGGTGGGCGGGTATGCCGAGGCGATCGCCGAGATATCGGAAGAACGA
>NZ_JAOAOQ010000012.1 GCF_030398385.1 Aquibium sp. ELW1220
TCAACCTCCAGCGCGTTCTACAAGTCCAGACCCACCCGCGGTGAAAGAGACGCCTCGACCGCCCGCGTACCATCGACCGGCGTCATCCGCGAAAGCGAACTCATGAATAAGACGGGTTAGCCCGCGCACCAAAAAGAGAATGTATCGCAGATACTTCAGCGACTACGCAGTCTTCGCTACTAACAATTCTTGGCAGGATGTCCGTGGCGCTTTGTCAAAGGTGTATGTAGTTCAGACTTCAGACGTGATCGTTCAGCGCTGCTTACTGATGGCAACCGATCCTGGCGACTTGGTGCTCGACCCGACCTGCGGCTCGGGCACGACTGCTCATGTCGCCGAGCAGTGGGGCCGGCGCTGGATCACCATCGACACCTCACGTGTCGCGCTAGCCCTCGCCCGCGCGCGAATAATGGGCGCAAAATTTCCGTGGTATTTGCTCGCCGACAGCCCGGAGGGGCAGAAGAAACAAGCGGAAGTGACGCGCTCGGCTCCTTCCATGCAACCCACACATGGCGATATCCGCCACGGTTTCGTCTATGAGCGTTTACCTCATATAATGCTTGGAGACATTGCTCGGAATACAGAAATCGACGTGATCTGGGAGGAGACTCAGCCGGCGGTGGAGGGTGCGTGCGCCGCGCTGAACGCCGCGCTCGTTGGGCACAAGGCGCCGTTCAAGGTCGAGACCGGCGGCCGCACCGGCAAGATGGTCGACTTCACCGCCTCCGGCACTGTCACGCTGCCCTCCGGCGAGGAGGCGCCCGCTAACGGCTTCATGGAATGGGAGATCCCGCGCAAGGCGCCTGACGGCTGGCCGGCCGCGGCGAAGGCTGCGCTTGAGACCTTCTGGAAAGCTCGCATCAACAGGCAGAAGGAAATCGACGCCTCGATCGCGGCGCGCGCCGAGTTCGAGAACCTCTACGACAAGCCCTACGAGGACAAGAAGCGCATCCGCGTCGCCGGTCCATTCACGGTCGAGAGCCTGTCGCCGCACTCGATCTCGCCCGTCGACGAACATGGCGAACTGATCGACCAGATCAATGCTGCGGAGGGGCTGCACCTGCCCGGCGAGCGCGAGGCGGAGAACTATCGCAAGGCGATCATGGAGAACCTGGCCAAGGCCGGCGTTCATCAGCAGGACAAGAAGGACGCCATCCGCTTCGACACGCTGGCGCCATGGCCGGGCGAGTGGATCGGCGCCGAGGGACGCTACCGAGAGGGCGAGGGCGAGGATGCCGTCGAGCGCCGCGCCGGCATCTTCATCGGTCCGGAATACGGCACCGTCAGCCGCGCCGATCTTGTCGCCTGCGCGAAGGAGGCCGGCGACTTCGGCATGGACATCGTCATCGCCTGCGCCTTCAATTTCGAGGCCCATGCGCAGGAATTCCACCGGCTCGGCCGCGTGCCGATCCTGCACGCGCGCATGAACGCCGACCTGCACATGGCCGGCGACCTCAAGGCCGGCGGCGGCAATCTCTTCGTCGTCTTCGGGGAGCCCGACATCGAGCTGCGGCAGGAAGGCGACCGCTACCGCGTCGAGCTCAAGGGCGTCGACATCTTCCGCCCGGCGACCGGGACGGTGGAAACCTCCGAGCCAGACGACATCGCCTGCTGGTTCATCGACACCGACTATTCCGGCGAGAGCTTCTTCGTGCGCCAGGCCTACTTCCCCGGCGCCGAGGTGCCCTACAAGGCGCTGCGCTCGACGCTGAAGGCCGACATCGACGAGGAAGCCTGGGACAGCCTCAAACGCACAGTTTCACGCCCGTTCGCGCGGCCGAAGAGCGGGCGGATCGCGGTTAAGGTGATCAACCATCTCGGGGACGAGGTGATGAAGGTGCTATCTATATAAGCGGGATATAAAACTATAGTAATGAAAATCACGAGCGGTTGGAGCCTTGAATGGCGAATGAATATAATGAAAATAATCGAATAGATCTGAGTAGAAGCCGGGAGACGACTGGTGGGTCGGGGTCATAACCACTCCCACGACTGTGGATGCGAATGGTGCACAAGCACGTGGGCGAATGTCCGGATCGATCGTGATGCGGTCAAGCACTCTTTAGCGCGGGCGGACGCACTTCGACTGCTTCGCGAATGCAGGGCGTCACAGGGCCATGCAGCCTGCTTCGTCAACCCCAATGCGCAGTGTCCTGTTTGCGGCGTCGCTGTTTTCTTCTATCAGAACGAGCATGGCAGCCGCGTCTACTTTGATCAGTTGGGACCGCCGTGGCCCAAGCACCCGTGCACAGACCTTGCGCGAGACCGAACGCCGACCGCCCGAGCGCCTCGTCCGTTAGCGCGTCTACGAGGAGAGCGTATTGAACTGCTCGGAGCGGCGCGGCTAGCCGGCAAGTATGATGAATCTCGCGTCGATGCTTCTGGCTACCCGATCGACTGGCAGATGGTAGAGATCCTCGGGATTGAACGAAGCGCTATTCGCACTTCGGTTAAAGGGCGGCTGCTTCAGAAAGTCGGATCAGATCACATAGTCTATATCACTATTGAAGAGGACGTTTCATACCTCAAAATTGGTGACGTTTTCAGCGCGTGCTTCAGCCATGTGAGCTTCTTTGACATCAAGTCCTTCGGCGCCAGGACGGTTGCGGTGACGTGGTATCGTGACGAGCGCTGGAGCCAACCGATCGCCGTGACGAAACATCTCATTCGGGATGTCCCGAACGATACCTCGAGGGGCTCGCCTGCTCGTCGAGAGGTTCTTGGCAGCACGAAACTTATTCGGCGCGAGCATGCTCCGAAATGGTTGAAACAGGCGCTCGAGAAGCGGCGCAACAAGCGCCAGCGGAAGAGCGAAAAGAAGAAGACTATCGTCCGTGCTCAGCCGCCACGGATCTTGGAGTCCATTGCCCCACCACCAGAAGGCGACATCGATAAGGAGAAGATGATCGAGATGTTGTCGAAGCGATTCCGGATCACGACGCGAAAAGAGGAATGACGGCATGACGGTGCTTATTGCAACGTCGTTCACAAAGTCGCTCGGCAAGCTAACCGGCCAGGAGCAAGCGGCGGTGAAGGTCACCGTCTTCGACATCCAGCACAACCCTGACAGCCCCGGCCTGTCGCTGCATCGCATCGACCGCTGCCCCGATCCTGACTTCTGGTCCGCGCGCGTCAGCCAGGACATTCGGATCGTGCTCCACAAGCGCGCTGGCAACACGCTCTTCGCCTATGTCGGCCATCATGACGACGCCTACCAGTGGGCGCAGCGCCGGCGCCTAGACGAGCATCCAACCACCGGCGCCGCGCAGATCGTCGAGATCCGCGAAACCGTCGAGGAAGTCATCGTCCGTCGCTACGTCGAACAGGCCGAGCAGAAGCCTTCGCTGTTCGCATCCGAGGACGACCAGACGCTGCTGAGCTGGGGCGTCCCTCAGGACTGGCTGGAGACGGTGCGCCAGGCGACCGACGATACGGTCCTCGACATTGCCGGCCACCTGCCCGACGAGGCGCAGGAGGCCCTGCTTGCGGCCGCGGTAGGTGAACGGCCCGTGGTGCGCCTCGCCACCGGCGACGAGGCCGGCTACAGCCATCCGGACGCCCGGCGCCGGTTCCTGCTCGTCCATGACGACGCCGAGCTCGCCGCCGCGCTCGATGCGCCGTGGGAGGATTGGGCGATCTTCCTTCATCCAGCCCAGCGCGAATTCGTCGAGCGCGATTTCAACGGCCCGGCGCGCGTGATCGGCTCGGCCGGGACGGGCAAGACCGTCGTGGCGCTGCATCGCGCCGTGCGCCTGGCAGCGGAGGACGAAGCGCACAAGGTGCTGCTCACGACCTTTTCGCCGGACCTCGCGGACGGCCTGGCCGGCAAGATCGAGCGACTGACGAAGGGGCGGCCAGAGGTTGGTGGTCGCATCGTCGTCGGCACGCTCGGTATCATCGCGCGGCGGCTGGCCGGAGAGGTCGTCGGCGCCATCGAGATCGTCGGTGACGAGGAGATCGCCGACATGCTGGTCCGCGCAGCGGCGGCGGAAGGCACCACCATCGACGCCGGCTTCCTCCTCGACGAGTGGCAACTGATCGTCGACGCATGGGACGTCCGTGACGAGGAGACCTATCGCGAACTGCCAAGGCTTGGCCGCAAGGTCCGCATGGCCACCTCGCGACGGGACGAGCTCTGGCGCATCTTCGCGCGCGTTCGAAGCGAGCTTGATGCCGCCGGCCGGATAACGGAGGCTGGCCTGATGCACCGCCTGGCGCGCGAGATGAAAGCGCCGCCGTTCACACATGTCGTCATCGACGAGGCGCAGGACATCTCCGCACCGGAGCTCCACCTGGTCGCGGCCATAGTAGGTGCGCGGCCGAACGGGTTGTTCTTCGCCGGCGATATCGGCCAGCGGATATTTCGCTCGCCCTTCCCGTGGAAGGCGGCCGGCGTCGAGATCCAAGGCCGCTCCAGGAGCCTCAAGGTAAATTACCGCACCTCCCACCAGATCCGGGCCAAGTCGGATCTGCTCTTGCCCCCGCGGCTGCTCGAAGCAGACGGAGGAGAGGATCGACGTCTCGGCGTCTCCTCGATTTTCAACGGCCCGCCGCCAGAGATCCACATCTTCCAGTCACCGGAGGCAGAGGGCGCCGCTGTCGGCACCTGGCTGAAGGCCTGCCTGGACGAGTCGATGGATCCCTCGACGATCGCCGTCCTGGTGCGCTCCATGGCCGAACTGCCGCGGGCACGCGCCGCTGTGGCTGCTGCCGGTGGAGCGGAAGTCAAGCTTGGCCTGATGCATGACGCCAAGGGCCGGGAGTATCGCGCGGTCGCGGTGATGGCCTGCGACGCTGACGTGATCCCCAGCGAGGGACGTCTCCGCGGCGCGACCGACGAGCGGGCGCTCAAGGAGATCTTCGACACCGAACGACACCTGCTCTACGTCGCCGCCACGCGAGCGCGCGAGAAGCTCTGGCTGTCCGGATGCTCGCCGGCGTCGGAGTTTCTCGAGGATCTGGTGGTGGACGGGTGAGTGTAGCGGGACGTGGGGCCTAATGATGGGTCTCTGATGAGGAGCCATTCTTCTGCGGATTTTACCAAGTATACGCCGGCGGCCATCAGCGTCATCAGAAGAGGCAAGCCCGCCAAGTCTCCTTGGCGGGTCTCTCGGTTGTCGATGCGCCGGACGTCGTTACTCACCGCCCTGGAGCACGATTGCAACAATGTAATCAGCAAGGTCGTAGGCGTCGATGCCCGGTCCCTTCAGTGCTTCTGTTATAAGCTCTGCAACATTGATGATAAGATAGGTGTTATCATCGTTCTTCAGCGGCTCATATGGATAGATTCCTCCTTTTGCCTCCTTTTTCAACGTAGAAGTTGCAAAAAATTCCTTTGGATTTTCGGGGAAAGCCATCAGATCAACTCCCGAGTCATGTTGGACCCAACGCCTTCGTCAGAATTCGGCCAGTTTGCCGGCCGCAGTTCGTAGCGAGGTTCGTCATCCATCCAGACATCACTCTCGTCATCACACTCCACCGAGCGACGTGACTGGAGTCTACGGAAAGTCCCAGCAACTTCCTTAAGCTCCTGAAGAAAATCGGAGACTAGATCGACCATGCTCTCCATTTCATCGGCTGGATCCTCGCATTCGGTAAGGCTGCCGATCCAGTAGATCAGATTATCCGAAACGTCCGTGAAGCCCGCTTGGCCCATCAGATTATCGAGCGGGTATTGCGTAGCTCCTACCTCGGAGCTGAACGGGTCGCTATGGTTGTAGCCAAACCGGACAAACTCACTGAAGAGTTCCTTTTCCGAGATGCTGGCTTCGGCAACGCTCGACGTGTTAGGATCAAAAGTCATCGCGTCATCTCCAATGGTTGCGATGGTGGCAGGGTCCGCCTGCCCGGTCGTCCCGCCCCGGCTGCACTGTGATTGGCGTCTCGATGCAGCCGGGGTATCTATCGTCGGTCGCTATTGGTCATTGACCATCCATTCAGGCATAGCGAACCGCTTTTCCTTCTTCAGGCGATCCCGAAGTTTGTTAAGTTTCACCATCTCGGCGACTGCCTTCTTGCGTTCGGACGGATCAAGAAGATCCGCCTTTTCCAGGCGAGCGAGCTCGGCTTCGACGTGCTCCAGCTTGTATTGGTTCAGCCGGCGCGCAAGCGCGGTGCCGGCCTCGATCAGGTTCCAGACCATGTGCTCAGCCCTGCCCACCGACCCGGTGAAGTGGTCGTAGTAGCCCTCACTTGCGCCCCACTCATCGTAGGGCCGCGCGATGTCCGCCGAGCCGCTGTCGTCGGTGAACGCCTCGAACTTGAGGCCGCTCACCCCGAGCGGGAACTCGACCTCCTGCCAGTAGGCGGAGTCAGAACTTCCCATCCATTTATGAAAGGGGGCCGCGAGATACGGGCGTGTCGCGTCGGGGCTGTTTTTGGCCTCTTCACGCTTCCTGTCGCGATATCGACGCTGTTTCTCGGCCGGGGTCAAAGCCATGTCTCGTCTCCTTCCAATTGGGAGAAACGGTTATGCGTTACCGTGGCTAGTTTGTCAAACACAATCTTCGATTGACGATGAGAAATGCTGCTCCGAACGAACGGAAACGGGAACCAAAGCCCGCGGAGCTTCTCGGCGCTCTCAGCCGCCAAGCCACCGGCAGGACAGTCGCGGCCAGATAGGCGGTGAGGGTCACATCGGAAGGGACCTTCTGCTCCGTCCAGCTTCTTGGCGCGCATCAAAGCCATGGCGTGTTCCTCTCTTCATGCTGCATGGTTATAGGTATGCGTTGCCGTTACCAGTTCAAGTGCCGATTGCGATTGAGCGCGATTTTTTTGTGCGGCTCCGCGCGGCAAGCGAGAATCAAGTGCCGAAGCCCCCGTGCCTGGCGAGTCCTCATCGGCAAGCCGCACGGTGGAGTGAGCAAGATTTAGCCGGACTAGGCTCACGGGAGCTGAAGGGGCACGCGCTTCCCATCACCGCGATGTTGCTCCGTGGGAGCCTCCACCCATCGATAGTCGCGACCGCCAAGTTGTATCTGCGCTGACGAAGCCCTTGCTCAACTCGGCAAACCCACGTTGAATGAAAGCCAGATTAGAGGGGCGTGCGTGGGGATCAGATCAGTAACTTTGTCGGCGATAATGGCGTGCGGACTGTGGCTGGTGGTCCAGTCTGCCGCGTCTGCCTCCCAGATCTTTGGCCCGTTCATGGTCAGCGACGGGCCGGAATCCGCAATCGTCTTGAACGGCGAGATCGACCTCAGCGCGGCCCTGAACTTCCGCCGTGCCCTCTCAGCCGCACCAGGCGCCCGGGTGCTGGTCCTGAACAGCCCCGGCGGTTTGGTGCAGACCGGCCTGCTGATCGCCGACGACGTCCATGAGCGAGGCATCGCAACATACATTCCAGCCGACGCCAGGTGCTACTCGGCCTGCGCCTTCATATTTCTGGCGGGTCGGGAACGTCGCGCCGATGGAGCTCTGGGCGTGCATCAGATTTCCGCTTCAACGCCAGATCTTGAGGGTGCCCAAGTCGCGATTTCCGACATCATCGAGCTGCTCAGCCGGTTCGGCACGCCGCCCGAGGTGCTCACCGCGATGTTCCGAACTTCGGCCGACGACATGCATGTCTTCTCGCCCGATGAAGTCGACCGGTTCATCAACCGCGGCACGGTCGGCGCAGTCGCGGAGCTGCCGGAAAGGACTGGCCAAGACGTCGGAGGCTCGCTGCCTTCTGCCGGCGTATTGCCGCAGGGCTCGCTAGGCGACCTCGCCGAGCTGGTGAAGCAGCCGGCGAGGCTCGCGATGTATTCCGGCCTCGACTTCTTCGGTGCCGACATCGCTGTAGAGACGACACCTGACGTCGGCGCCTGCGCGGTGCGTTGCCTTGAGCGGAATGGCGAGTGCCAGGCATTCACGTTCAACGTCAGCCCAGAGGCCAGGCAAGGCCCCAACTGCTTCCTCAAGGCCGAGCGTGGCCAGTTGGACGGCAACTCCGTTGCTCTGTCCGGCTTGGTTCTGGCGAGGGGGCAGGGCGCACCAGAGGCCTTCCGTGTCGGTGTCATCGATCCCAAGGAGGGCACCTTCAACGACGTTGATCTGCCCGGCGGTGATCTCTCGTCCTTGCCACATCCTGCGGCCGACACACCGCTCGCTTGCCGTCTGGCATGTGTGCAGAATGAAGCCTGCGGGGCCTACACCTTCGTGCGCGCCAAGAAGCAGTGCTGGTTGAAGCGTCAGCCGGGGACGCCAAGATTCGCCCGAGACATGCTGAGCGGCCTGAAGACGGTGCTGTCGTTTGAGCCGGCCAGGGTGATCGCGCTCGATTGACGGCTTCACTTCGGACGCGGCAGCTCGCGCAGATCTGCAGTCTGTTCTTCCGGGAGATCGATCGGCAGAATGAAAGAGATCTCTGGCTCGACGTTGCCTGGAGCCTCAGCTTCTCGTCCCATTGCGCGCGGAGTGTGGCATACCCCAATCCCTCAGCCTTCGCCGGATAACGCGAGGAACAAGGTAAGCGTCACGCTGCCCCAGAAGAGGAGCGAAAACGTGATCTCAATGAGTGGGTTGCCCTTCTGTCGCGCTGACACCGCTACGTTGCCAGGCTTTGCGAAGTAATACCGCCACCAGAGGATAACTGCACCAGGCGCCCGGAAAAGAAGCCACAGCAAGCCACGACCTGAGTGGCGCTTTTCTGCGCCGTCCATTGTCGACGACTTGACGTCTCTACCTCTGTGGAATTTTTGCCGCGACACTGATTCCTCCCATCCAGCCACCGCCTTCCCATGCATTTCGGAACAAGGTATTGGCAAGTAGGCGGAGGGTGTAGCTGCGCGCTACCAAACTCGCACCGCAGCATCTTCAAATTGCTCAGGACGGGAATGATCTCCCCAATCCGCTGGACCCTGACGTTCCTGACTGCCGGATCACTCGTGATGACGGCAGGCACGGTGCTGCCGCAGGCGTATATGGTGGGCCGCGTCCTGTTGGATTGGTCTGACGCCCATGAAGTCGCAGTCTACAGGTTGTCGCGCCTAGGACCGGACGATTACGAATCGGCCATTGAAGACGCGTTGGAGGCCAGGGACTTCGAGGTAGCCGCAAGCATGGTTGCCCTCGCCCGGCAACATCAAGTCGAGTTGCGAAGCGATCTGGTTGAAAGCGTCGAGGCGGGAGATGACAGCACCGCGTTGGAAACGGCGTCAGATGCCTGGGACGGGTTCATATCTGGAGAGGCTTCGAATGAAGCGGCTCTCAGCGGTGCGATTGCGGCGGATCTTCTCGGTTACGGCGACATCCGAGACCTAACTGTTCAAGCCAAGGCCTACATGGCTGGCGAGCCAACGGACCAGGTCACGCTGATGGTTTCCTCCGCGGGTCTCGTCCTAACCGGCGCGACAATCTTCTCCCTCGGCGGCGCTTCGCCCGTCACGGTCTCCGCCAAGGCCGGGCTTAGCACCATCAAAGTTGCACAGCGAACGGGGAAACTCTCCGCAGGTCTAGTCGACGACATCGCAATTCTCGCGCGCAATTCAATCGACAAGGAAGCGCTCGATGTTCTTGGGCGGGCATCCACGCGCTTTGACGTGCGCGCAATGCTGGCGGCGGCCAAAGCGCTCGTGAAGCCCGATACCGTCAACAAATTGTCCGATCTGGGGAAGGATGTCTCGGCGATCGGTCAGAACGGCGGCTATCGAGGGGTCTTGCGCGTTCTGGACCGAGCAGACAGTCTGGAGGATGTTAATCAGGCAGCAAGGCTATCCGAAAGATTTGGAAGGGGGTCTCTCGCCGCCTTGCATTTCACAGGCAAGTTATCTCTCAAACTGGGCTCGATAATTTATCACCTGCTCGGCTGGCTTCTAAGTTTGCTTGTCTGGGTGCTTGGAGCGTTTTGGCTGCTGGTTCGGTTTGGACTGTGGACGAGCCGGTCGATCAAGGTTGCGCTCGCCGGTTAGCCGCGCGTGGCATTCCCGCAGCAAGATCCCTCCCGGGGTGCCGTCCGGCCCGCGTTTCGGTAGAGCGCGGTGCGACGCCGTCGCCATGATGATCGGATGCTGCAGTTTCGTGTCGCCGGCGGATGTCATCGCTGCTTGTCGATCTTCCGTTTCCTCGCGATCTGGGCCACTTCGGCGCCTGGCCGCCTGGGAAGCCCGCTGGCACGCGCCGACCTCTGCGCGCTGTTGGGTAGCAGAATGGGCGCCACCTCCATCCAGTGAACCTCCCTGAGGCCCCAGGGCATCATGCTGCCTGGCAAGACGCTCGTATCATCCGGCGGTTGGACCACGGCGTGCAAGAGCTGATTTCCCCGCATGCGAGGCCGACGCGCAAATGCCTGGTCGACGTTCCGGACATGGAGCGGCCAATCTACCATTCCAAGCCCCTTGACGATCGTAACGGTAACGCCTACATGAAGGCTGTCACCGAGGATCATGCCATGGCTTTAACGCCCGCCGAGAAACAGCGCCGCTATCGCAAACGGAAGCGAGAGAAGGAGAAAAATAGATCTGACGCAACACACGACTTCCTGTTGCAGCCGTTCTTCGAATGGATGGGCAATGGTGGACGTTGGGAAGACATCACCTTTCCCCTCGGAGTGGCCGGGTTCGAGTTCCTGCCTTTTTGGGACGACACTGGCGGAAAGGAGATCGCTCGGAAGTTCGATGAGTGGGGAGCCGACGAAGGCTACTACGATGATTTTGGTGGATCCGTGGGTCGGGGCGAACTTCTGGTGTCATGCCTCTTGGACGCGGCGACGGGACTGGCATCCCGCCTCAACCAATACAAGCTTGAACAGATTGAATACAGGATCGCCGAACTAGAGAAGGCCGACCTTGCCCATCCGGTGGATCGCAAGAAGGCGCTTGCTGACATTGTGCGGCTTTCAAGAATCCGAGATCGCCTGCGCAAGGAGAAGCGCTGGTCTCTGCGGGAATGGACCGTCAAGGAGGTCTAGCCTGTGAACGAATTCTCCCGGCCGTGCCTTGATTGGCGTCGTGTCACGACCGGGAGAGTAGCTGCGGCAGGCGGCTTTGCCTGCCAATCAACGCCCCGAAGGGCAAGGAGACTATAGTGCAGAACTTCACCGAGACCAACATTCCGGACGTCATTAACAATCGCGACACCGCGTCCATTGACTACCTCGGCGCCAGGTATTCGCACGAGACGACCAGCCGAAAGGGCTTCCGATCCTACATCGCCGATGTCCTTGGCGGACGTGGGCATCGTGGCCTCACCTTTAGGGCACCCTACGAGGTTATCGAGTATTTCAATACTCCGGCAGGTTTGATCGTGTTCGGGCATCGAGGTTATCTCCACAATGAGCAGGTGGACGGGATCCATCCCGCCTCTATCACCAATAGTATCGATAGGCCGCAAAATATCTCGGAACCGTTCTGCTGCGCGGATGATCAATGTCCGGCCTACAACGTTCATTACATGACCCGGAAGTCCCAAGGGATCATGCTCATGGAGGCTTGGCCCGATGGTCGGCCGGCCTACGAGATCTCCCCTGAGAACTTGTTCAAGATCGACGTCGATAGCGGTGGATTCTATTCGCTCGAAGCCTTCAAGACCCCGCTCGGTCCGATCGTTGCAGTGTTCGAGCCTTCGGGTATCGTCCATGTCATCCGGCCCGAGAACACCGCGATTGCCGCACGCCTATAGGGTGCCCAGCAGGATCCCTTCTCGCCAAAAAGCCTGATAAAATTGGCCTGCTCGTAGACCCCTTCGAACACAATTCGTTGGCGAGGTGTTCCTCGCTGACGAAACGTCATCCCCCCCCCCCCCCCTCAACTCAGACAAGGAGAGCGGACCAGCTCCGCCGACGCAACCCCATGCTCAGGTCCATGACACCGACGACCAAACGACTGGACTCGATCGTTCAGACAGCCTGCTGGTTTCCGACCCAAACGCTGGCGATCGAGGCGGATCTCGTATCCATCAAATGGTTCGAATACCGCTTTATGTCGCCGCTCGACGCGACCCTTCGCTTCGCCCGCCTCTACCGTGAAATCTACCAGCAAAAGTTCGCCAGCAATATCGACAGGGATCAGGCCAGGAACGTGGTCGGATCAGATCCGAAGCGCTTCAGTAAGGATCCACGCGAGCGGACGCAGCTGTGGATGGCGCGCGTGAGGGCTGACGTTGTCGGGATGCGCTACGAGGACTACATCGACTTCTCTTTCGACTTCGCCTTGAGGCGCGGCCATGTGCGGAAGAAGCTGCCTCGTCCGAACCAGTTACATCATGGCGACGCCGCACACGACTATTGGGTGGCTTATCGGCTCAAGAGATGGGAAGAACTGGTGCGCGACGGAATCGCTTCCGTGGACAACATGACCTGCTACCGCGTGGAGAATCGAAAAGGGTTCCCGGCTCAGATGGCGTTTCGCGACTTTGCCGTCGAACGCATTCTCACCACCGGTTCAAGCCTTGCCCAGGCGATCGAGGTATATTGCCTCCAGAATGGCCAGCTGTGCCGCGCCGACTTAGAGGGGCGTTTCGATCCCGAACTTGTTGAGCAGCAATGGGCGCTAGCGGATTCGTCCGTGCGCAACGGTCGAGTGACACCGACGGTCGCACCCCGGCTCACTCAGGTCGACCTGTTGCCAAGTTGTTTTGGCCTGCCCGGCGCGCCCGAGGTTGATCGTCCAGTGTGCGTCAGTTGTCCTGCCTCTGATAAGTGCCTCCAAATCTCGTCCCGCGTCCGCGAGAAGGTGAAGGAGCGTATGGGGAGCGAAACGCCGGTGGAGGACGCAAGGCGTAAGAAGACGGCTGAACGTGTCCGCGCATGGAGGGCTAAACAGAAGAGGGCAGCCGCACCCACGTCGTCTGCCTAGAAGTTTAGGATAGTCAGCCGGGGCGTCGGCTCATCGTCCGGACGCTTGGGCGCTCAGTGGTAGCCTCCGAACAGCCTCAAGCGTGTAACGGGTTCCAATGCCTCTTTCTTCTTCTTACCTTTAAGAAAGACTAACAGTATTGGAAGACGTTACACGTCAGATGGCTCTGTATCGCCCGGGTGGACGTTTCTATCGTCCGATTCAAGGATGTCTCCGGGTGAATGTGGGCCGTCGTGTTGTAGGTGGTTCGTGAACGGCAGCGGAGGAGGAGGAGGTTGGCGGAAGGCATCCGGCCGCGTTTCCTGTTCCGCAGACACGCCGCTCCGGATGTGGCGTGAGGCAGCTGTTCCGGGTTTTGCACTCGACCCGTTCGTGCGCGCTCTTCTACAGCCTGTGTGCGTATCTGTCAGAGTGGTGATGCCTATTCCGATGGAAGCCTTGGAGCAGGGACACCGCTCGCGATCGGGACGAACGAGGTCGTGGAGTTGTCCAACCCCAATCTCTGCCGGATGATGTCGGTCGATTCTAGTTCCCGTTTCGTGGATCTCGTATTCCAGGCTCACGAGGCATCGACCGTCCTCCGCTTGTCATTCGCGGTTTTTCGGCGTGAAGCCCTTCCTGCCGCAAGGTTCGCGCAAGGTTAGCGTAAGGCCAAATCGTATTTCGAATACGAGGGTGTCCTTGTCTGACAAGCTGGACATGGATGGGTGCGGTGCTCAATCGCAGGTCTCTGCGAGCCGAATTGACGTCGCGCTGGCCAAGCATGGCCCTGATCTTCTTGAGTCGTTTGCATCCCGACACCAGAGGTGGTCCGATGCCGGATCTTGTCGGACCCGTAAGGCATCCCTTTGAAGGGGAGGCGGGTTCTCTAGGACTTCGCACTCCTGCGGCCGTGCTGTGGGGGGTGTCGTCTTGAGGAGGCCCAGCTTTCGCATGGTGGGCGGGGCAGGGTGGGGAAGCCCGCAGGGGGACACCTGCCCCACCCACCTTTAGGGGACCCGGCGTCGGGGTAGGCGCCCGGTTCCGTGGTTCCTGACCCCCGATGGCGCGCTGGGGCTTGGTGCTCTTCAGCTGTTCGACCGTGTCAATGTTCGGAGCGAGACTGTCGGATGGGAGGGCGACGCTCATTGGTCGAAATCCGCAACCGTTGCGGAACTGGTGCTCGGATCAGCGCTTTGATGCGATACGTCTCCGACGAAGCGCTACGCTTGTGCGGCGTGATCTCGCCCAGGTAACGCGTCAGAAGCTCCTTGATCGTCATGCGCTCGGCCAGCCGCGTGTCCGGCAGGTTACCGCAGCGATCGAGTTCGGCTTCGAGGTTTCGCGCCCACTTCTCGGCGTCGACCTTCGAGACGAAGGACTTGGCTTTCGGGGGCAATCCTTTACGTCTGACCTGCGCTTGCCATTTGCCGCGTAGTCGGCGGATCGTCGCCATGAAGCACCTTTTTACATTGTGCCTCTGACGCGTAGGACGCCGCCCAGACGGCGCCAAGGAGGTTTTCCAGGTCGAGTATGATCAGATAGTGCCGGGAGCGTCAGTGGCGCATCTGGGCGATGTTTATCACCGCGAGGGGATGCAGACCGGGCAAGGAGTTCCAGAGCCGAGAACACGTGGGAGAGCGCTGCCTAAAACTAGCAGCGCTCTATAAAAGATATGCAGGCGCATCTGGTTGTTCGCGCTCGGCGCTGACGAATTACAACGCCCTGAGCCGCGCCCTCAGGGCCGGCACGGCGAAATCGAGGAAGACGCGCATTTTCGAGGGCAGCATGCCGCGTGCCGCGTGGATCAGATGAACCGGGGCCGGCTCCGGTTCGAACGCCTCCAGGACAATCTGCAGCGCGCCGTCGCGCACCTGTCCGGCGCATTGATAGTGAAGGACGCGCGTTGCGCCGACGCCCCGGACGGCGGCCTCGACTGCGGCTTCCGCCGTGGAAACCGAAAGGCGCGGCGCGATGTCCACATCGATGACCCGCCCGGTTTCGGCCAGCCGGAAGGGCCAGTTGGCGGCCGGCGACAGGAACTCGAAATTGACACTCGGCAGCGCCGCCGCATCCTCCGGCCTTGCCGGCCTGCCATAGGCCTCGATCAGTCTCGGGCTGGCGCAGACGACAGTCCGCATCGCGCCGATCGTGGTGGCGATCATGGTGCTGTCCGGCAGCCGGCCGATCCGCGCCGCCATGTCGACATGCTCGTCGAGCAGATGAAGGTTGCTGTCCGACAGGACGAGCCGGACATTGATATCCGGATGAGCCGCGAGGAAATCGACGACGACCGGCAGGATATGCAGCCGGCCGAACAGCACCGGGGCTGTCAGGGTCAGTTCGCCGCGCGGCGCCTGGAACTCGCCCGCGGCGATGCGCTCGGCCTCCTCGACATCCTCTAGGATCCGCCGCGCCGAAGCCAGATAGGCCGCACCGGTATCGGTCAGCGCAACCTTGCGCGTCGTGCGGATCAGCAGCTTCGCGCCCAGATGCGTTTCCAGCTCGTTGATCTTGCGGCTGACGGTGGCGAGCGGCACGCCCAGCTCGCGGCTCGCTGCCGAGAAACTGCCCTTGTCGGAGACGCTGAGCAGCAATCGCATGGCGTCGAGCCGGTCCATTATTATTCCAATATTCGAGACATTAATTCCCGATAATAGGCGATTATCCTTCGATTTGGAATGGACTAATCCTCCTTCGAACGGAGCCCACCGGGTTCCGGCACTCGAAAGGAGAAACAGCAATGCCCCGTCTGACCATTCCGGCGCGCGACGATGTCCCCGCAGAATCCAAACCGATCCTCGACGCCGTCCAGAGCCAGCTCGGTGTCGTCCCGAACATGTTCCGGCTGATCGCCTCCAGCCCCGCGGCCCTTAAGGGCTACACCGCCAACAACGCCGCGCTCGCCAAGGCGCTGGACGTCAAGACGCGCGAGCGCATCGCGCTTGCCGTCGCCCAGGTGAATGGCTGCGACTACTGCCTGTCCGCGCACAGCTATCTCGGCATGAACATGGCGAAGATCTCGAGCGAGGAGATCGCGCTCAACCGCACGGGCCGGTCGGGCGATGCCAAAGCCGATGCCGCCGTTCGCTTCGCCGTGACCGTCATTCGCGACCGCGGCCAGGTCGCCGCCGCCGATATCGAGGCCGTTCACGAAGCCGGATTCTCCGACGGCCAGATCGTCGAGATCATCGCGGTCGCCGCCGAGAACGTCTTCACGAACCTGCTCAACGTGGTCGCAGGGACCGAAATCGACTTCCCCGTCGTCCGCGCCGCAGAGGCCGCCTGACGCGAGAAGCGGGCGGGCTCCTCTGACCCGCCCGTCATCGCCCCGGAGACACCACCATGCCCTATGGATTTCTCGACATCGCCACGACACCCAGCGTCCGCGCGGAGCAGCAGGCCGCGGGCAGCGACCGGGTCTACCGGGACTACAGGGCCGATCGCACCTTCGACAGGTTCACAGCCGATGAAGCGGCCTTCATCGCGGCGCGCGACAGTTTCTACATGGCCACCGCCTCGGAAACCGGCTGGCCCTATGTCCAGCACCGCGGCGGTCCCCGGGGTTTCCTGAGGGTCATCGACGACAAGACGCTCGCCTTTGCCGATTATCTCGGCAACCGCCAGTATATCAGCGCCGGCAATCTCGCCGCCGACACCCGCGCGGCGCTGATCCTTGTTGACTATCCGGCCCGCGCCCGCCTGAAAATCTATGCCCATGCCGAGATGATCCCGATCGACGGCGATCTCGCGGCGCTCGTCGCGGAGCCGAACTACAAGGCACGGCCAGAGCGCGTCTTCGTGCTGCGCCTCGCCGCATTCGACTGGAACTGCCCCCGGCACATCACCCCTCGCTACGAGGAAGCCGACATCGCCGCGGCGATGGCGCCACTGCACGACCGCGTCGCCGCGCTCGAAGCCGAAAACGAAGAGCTGCGAGCCCGGCTCGCCAGCGCAGAAGGAAACTGACCATGGAACCCGAACGCCCGCCGCTGCCGCCTTTCACGCAGGTCGAAGATGCCGAAAGCAAGGTCCGGCTCGCAGAAAACGCCTGGAACAGCCGCGACCCGGAGCGCGTCGCGCTCGCCTACACGCCGGACAGCCACTGGCGCAACCGCGCCGAGTTTCTTCAGGGCCGCGACGCCATCGTTGCCTTCCTGACCCGCAAATGGGACCGCGAGCTCGACTACCGCCTGGTCAAGGAGCTCTGGGGCTTCCGCGAAAACCGCATCGCGGTCCGCTTCGCCTATGAATGGCGCGACGACAGCGGCAGCTGGTTCCGCTCCTACGGCAATGAATTGTGGGAGTTCGACGAGCGCGGCCTGATGCGCCGCCGCGTCGCCAGCATCAACGACGCGCCGATCGGCGGTGCCGACCGGAAGTTCCACTGGCCGCTCGGGCCGCGTCCGGAAACCCATCCGGGCCTGAGCGACCTCGGCCTCTAGGGCCGCGCAAGCACCACCTTTTGCCGCCGACCCGACCGGGCCAGCGCGGACGGCGAGGATCTCCTCGCGGTCACAGGATCGATCGTGCCGGTTTCCGGGGGATCGTTCCGACGGCATGTCGCCGGCGGCTTCACCCAGACGCCCGCGTGGCGCAAACCAAAAGGAAGACTGACATGAAGAACCTGAACACCATCATGGCGATTGCCTGTGTCATCGGCACGCTCTCCGGCGCTTCGGCCGCATTCGCCGCCGACGAATATAACGTCTCGACCGGCACCACCGTAGACGGCCAGGGCGTTGCGCTCCGCGGCAACGATTCCGTCGCCCTGTTCACCGGCCTCGACGTGACCCCCGGCCACGCCAAGTTCACCGTCGTGCATGACAATGTCGCCTATTACTTCTCGTCCAAGGAGACGATGAAGCAGTTCAAGGCCGATCCGGCAGCATTCATTCCGCAATATGGCGGCTTCTGCGCCTTCGGCGTCGCCAAGGGCCTGAAGCTGGACGGCAGCCCGCGCTTTGCCGATGTCGTCGACGGCAAGCTCTACCTCTTCCTCAACGCCGATGTCTTCGAGGCCTACAAGAAGGACAAGGCCGGCACGATCGCCAAGGCTGAGGCCAACTGGCCGGGCATGGAACACCGCACCGTGGAGGACGTGAACGGCCTTTGATGCATGGTGCGATCCGACCGGTTCGCACTATCCGCATCCGCAGATCCTGGAGGCATTCCCCGGCGAAAACCGTCCTCCATTTCGCTCACTGCCTCCAGGCCTCGGCATCTTTCGCCCGGATGCCGACCCCAAGCCGCTGGTGGCGATTTCCCCCGATCGTCACCAGCGTTTTTTACATTCTCGCGCAGCACAAGTGAGGCGCAAAGTCCACGAGAGTGGCGGTTTCGTGCCGTAAACGCCAGTCCAAGATGTATCAAATCGGGGGAAGCTAGAGCCGGCAAGGAGGGATTGTTAACGCCCAGATCAAGCCGGGGACTCTTCGGAGGGCAGCACTCTATCCAGCTGATCTACGGGTGCGCGCCGCGGGGACAGGGTCTCCGCATCGGCCCGAGCCGCGAGAAAGCGGCACGGGCATTGGCTTCATAGCCGAAGCGGCGCGGCGCTTCAACCACGAGCGTCATGGAGATTGTGCTGTCCTTTCAGGCAGAGGTCACAGGTTCGGATCCTGTCGGCGGCCGATGCCGCGAGTGATTGAACTGGCCAATTTGAAGGTGGGACGGTGCCGCAATGTGAGTAGAGATCAGATCCCGCCTACCTTGGAGGCGCCAGACATCAATCGCACCCTCCAATGCCCGACCGGATACTGGCTCACGGTGAGCCGCCTCTGGGCCTTCAGAAGTTCGAGCAGCGTGCGCTTGCCATAGGTGCGGGGATCGAAATCGGGCGCGTGCCTGACCAGCTCGCGATCGAGATCCTCGACGCCGACCCAGCCACCGACACCGGGATGCAGACGCGCAATCGCGTCCCGGATCTCGTTGCCGGCATCGCGCGGCTCTTGCAGCGGCCTGCGACCGATGATGGCAGGATGAGCGGGCGTGTCCGGCATCAGGTTCTCGCTGAAGAGGAAGCGCGTGCAGGCCTTCCGGAATCGCTCGGACGTTCCCCAGGGGCCGAAGCCATAGACCGGCAGGCCTGCCTCTCTGATGCGCGTGCCGAGCCGGACGAAGTCGGTGTCGCTGGAGACGATCGCGAAGCCGTCGACGCCGCCGCCGTGAAGCAGATCCATAGCGGCGATGACGAGGGCAATGTCAGCGGCGTTCTTGGATCCCATGGCCAACACCGGGTAGTGGCGCAGCTCGATTGCACAGCGGATGCACGCCTCGCGCCAGGCGGCGCTGGTGTGCTCGTAGTCGCCGAAGCCAAGGCGAATGTCGCTGCGGCCGTAGCGCTCGAGTTCGGCCAGGACGCCGTCGATGGCAGCCGCGCTGCCATTGTCGATGTCGATTAGCAGCGCCAGGCGCTGCGGGATGAGGTCGGTCATGCCGGATTCCAATGAGAATGGGGAGGCGCGGGGAAGGGGGCGCGCCTGCCGGCACGCCGCCCTGTCGAATTCCGCTCTACGTCCTGAACACCTGCCGCAGCGCCTGCGTCCGGGCCAAGGTCGGGGCCGGGTCGCCATCGTGGGAAGCCAGCCGGATGACCTCGATCCAGAAGCGCTCGTTCTCGGTGATCGGCCTGTTCATGCGCTCGACCAGATCGGCGCGCGAAGCGATGGTCAGATCAGACATGGTCACTTCCCGAAGATCGCACGCAGTGCTGCGAGCGCCCGCTGGGTCAGCCTCGGGTCGGCGCCCTCCGAGAACTCGCGGATCGCCTTCAGCCAGCCGACCTCGTTCTCGGTGACGATGGTGCCGAAGATCTCGTCGATGGCACTCGGCGTCATGCTGCCACCGAGCTGTTCCAGCGCAAGGCGGAACAGGAACCTTGCGTCGCACTCGAGGGCCTTGGCCAGCGCGGGCACCCGGTCGAGCGGGACCTTGGCGGTTCCGGTCTTCAGCATCGAGAGCACGTTCGGCGTCTTGAAGCCGGCATCGATGGCGATCTCGTGCTGGGATTTCTTGGGGCTGAGCTCGAGGATGCGGCGGTCAATGAACTTGGCGACGCGCGTTTCGGCGTAGGGCTTTCCGTTAGACAATGTCTTGAACCTTCTGTTACGAACTCTATGTATTCGTTATAGCAACAGAAAATAGGACTTGTTCGCACTCTCATAAATTAAATACACTCGGACCCGAAATATATTATCGCGCTATTGATGCGTATTTCACGGACGACACAATCTCTGCCCTTCTCTTTAGTGTTCCTTCCTGTTCATTTCCGTAGCGGCCAGTCATTGACGCCTTGCCGTGTCCCACGACTGTGCCGATCTCGTCATCCATGAATCCAGCAAGCCGGGCGCGATCAATGAACGTGTGGCGAAGGCTATAGGTAACGATATCCTTGCCTGGCTTGACCCCCACTCCTGCCAGATACCGGTTGAACTCCCGCGAGAACTGCGCGGCGATCTGTCCGGTCTCGGGGATCTCGATCTCGGGAAACACCTGCTTCTCGTCCGCAGCGGCCATTCGCTTGCAGTGATCGAGAAAACCGAGCTCGATCAGCTTTGGGTGGACGGGCACGACGCGCATCGATCCCTTGTTCTTGGTTCTTTTCGCTCCTCGACCCTCTTCCGTGATGTGCATGATCCAGATCCCATGCATCTCGCGCACGTCCTCGGCATGAAGCTGCGCGACTTCGGCGGGGCGGGCGCCACTGAAGAGCATGATCCAGGGAATCCAGTAGCGGTGATCGCGCACCGCGACGTTGCCCAGCTTGTCCACGTCGCGCCAGTGCTCGCTCTTGCAGGTCGTGAACAGCGGCGATGTGAACAAGGTCCGGATCGCGTCGTCGTCGAAGGTGTTTCTTTTGATCGCCGGGCCATTCTTTTTTGGAAGCATGTCGGCGACAGGATTCGAGACGAGATAGTCATTGGTGACGAGCCAGCGGCAGAAGCCACCAAGGCTCGCGAGATATCGCCGGATCGTGTTGCGGGTCAGTGCCGGCTTCGGCTGTAGGAGCGCCCTATTGGCGTCGATGATCTCGCGAATGCCGAGCCCTTGGAATATAGCGGTCTCGCTTGCCTTTACCGGCCATTCGGCGAGAACCGCCTTCCACTCCCGGATCATCTTTTTGTCTATCTTTGATGCGCTGATCCGCATTCCTACGAAGTCGGTGAAGTGCTGCACATCGCGGCGGGCTTGGGTGAACGTTTCTAGCCGAATGCTGTTCGGATTTTCGGTCTCATACTTCGCGAAGAGATCCATGATGCGTTCGCCGCTGGAATCTTTCGCTTCCAACTTTTGGACAGGCTCGACAACAACCGGGTCTTTCGGCTTGCCAGAATAGTCCCCCCGATCCCGTTCGGACCGTCGCTCCAACTGCTCGATGTCGGCGCGCATGAGCTTCTGGCAAAGGTCGCGGTAGAGCACGCTGCCATGATCGATCGCGAAGGCATGCTTGGCGAGGAAGCGATCCGCCTCAGCCTCGATCAGACGGGTATCGCCACTTACGAGATCCGAACGAAGGCGGTTCAGCCTTGCTGATCGGCGGCGTGCATCCCAGCCTGCTCTGCCGGCAAGGATTTCGACATCGGTCATGGCATTAATCGAGGCAATGAGCCCAGTCACGCCAGCACGGTTGGCGTCGAGCAGGGCCTTCTCTTCTGCGGCGTCTATCTGCGCGGCGGTCGGACGGGTCGCTCGCTCGCGGTCCCCTTCCTCAATCTTGGTCGAGTAATGTTCCCATACAGCCGTGGAGATGTCCTCGTCGGTCAGATGGCGCCGACGGCGCATGTCGTCGAAGATCGCCGTCCACTCATCCCTAACCGCGGGTTGGCGACGAAGCGCCTGCTTGCGATCGGGCGTGCGGAGCGAAACCCACTTCTGCTTCTTCCCAAGGACGCCCTGGAGGTCAGTCGGAATGGCAATGATCTCGTAGTAGATGGCGCCGCGACGATGAAGCTTGGACATGGTGCGTTCGCCTTATTCGTAGTGCAAACATTAGCACCATTCATTAGCACCCTCGTATCAGTAACCCCATGAATCACAAGCTTTTTCTTTCCCGCCAATGACTTAGGTCCGCCTTCCACCCTCCCTGCTTAAAGTCCAGGTTCCCCAGCCAAGCTCCACTCCAACCGACACAACAGCCCTCCATCCCCCGCCCTATCCCTCCCGCACGATCACCTTCTCCGCCGCAACCACGACGGCGAAGATGCCGATGGCGAGCAGCGAGGAGAGCACGATCGCGGCGTAGAGGCGGTCGGACTGGTAGTTGAAGGTCGCCTGGATGATCAGCGCGCCGAGGCCCTTGTCGGAGCCGATCCATTCGCCGACGATGGCGCCGATGACGGCGGTGGCCGAGCTGATGCGCAGCGAGGAGAACAGCAGCGGCAGCGAGCGCGGCAGGCGCAGGCGCCAGAACACTTCCCAGCGGCTGGCCGAGAGCATGCGAAACAGCTCGTGCTCGCTGGGGCCGGCCGAATCGAGGCCGCGGATCATGTTGATCAGCGTCGGGAAGAAGCAGATCACCGCGGCGATGACGATCTTGGGCGTCATGCCGAGCCCGAAGATCAGGATGATGATGGGCGAGAGTGCCAGGATCGGGATGGTGTTGAAGAACAGCACGACGGGAAAATAGGCGGCCTGCAGCACGCGGCTGTGCACGAAGACGACGGCGAGCAGGATCGCGGCGAGGTTGCCGATCAGGAAGCCGGCGCCGGCCTCGAGCGCGGTCGGCCAGAAATGGCCGGTCAGCAGGGTGGCGTCGCGCGCCAGCACGGCAAGCACCGCGGTCGGCGTCGGCACGATGTAGGCGGGCACGCCGGCCATGGGCAGCAGATACTGCCAGGCGACGATGAGCGACGCGGCGCCGGCAAAGGGCAGCACGGTGCGGGCAAGCGGCGGGAGCGGTGTCATGATGCCTCCGCAAGCGCCGCGCGCAGCTCGGCCATCACGGCAACAAGGGCGGGGTCCTCGCGCGTGCAGCGGTTCTGCGGCTGCTTGACGGGTTTCAGGTCGCGGTCGAGGCAGATGCGGCCCGGATTGGCGGCCAGCACGAGAACGCGCTCGCCGAGATAGGCCGCCTCGGCGATGGAGTGGGTGACGAAGAGGATCGTCGTGCCGGTTCGTCGCCAAAGGTTCAGCAGTTCGTCGTTCAGCCGGTCGCGGGTGATCTCGTCGAGCGCCCCGAACGGCTCGTCCATCAGCAGCAGCTTCGGTTCGCCCATCAGCGCCCGCGCGATGGCGACGCGCTGGCGCTGCCCGCCGGAGAGCTGGTTGGGATAGCGGTCGCCGAAGCCCGACAGGCCCATCAGGTCGAGCAGGGCCTCGCTCCGGTCGGAGATCGCGCGGGTGAGCCGCGACCGCGCGACCTGGAGCGGCAGGCAGACGTTCTGCCGGACCGTGCGCCAGGGCAGAAGCGTGGAATCCTGGAAGACGAAGGCGACGTCGCGACGGCTGCGCACCGCCGCGGCGGTTGCGCCGAGCACCTCGACGGTTCCGGCGAGCGGCGGCAGCAGATCGGCCACCACGCGCAGCAGGGTCGACTTGCCGCAGCCCGAGGGGCCGAGGATCGACAGGAAGGAACCGGCCTCGACCACGAGGTCGAGGCCGGTGATGACGGTGACGGGTTCCCTGGCCGTCGGATAGCCGACGTCGAGACCGACTGCCCGAACGGCGTCCGGCATCGGCTCAGGCGCCGGGAGCTGCGAGCTTCGGCCGGCTGTCGGCCGTCAGGTCGAGGATCTTCGTCGTGTAGACGTCTTCGGTCTTCGGGCGGCCGTTCGGATATTGCCCGACCTTGTCCAGCAGCGTCAGCTGGCTGTCGAGGGATTCGGGGCTGAACGTGCCCCAGCCGCCGGCGGCGGTGTTCTCGTCGAAGGAGAGCTTCAGGATCAGGTCGATGGTCTTCTCTTCCCAGCCGAGATCCATCTCCGGATAGGCTTCGACCATCATCTTGACGGCCTCCTGCGGGTTGGCGTGGACGAAGCCCCAGCCCTTGGCCGCCGCGCCGAGGAATTTCGCCAGCGTCTCGGCGTCGCTCTCCACCGCGCCGTCGGTGGCGAAGTAGACGTTGGCGTAGGAATCGAGGCCGAGGTCGCGGACGAGGAGGTCGATGCGATCCTCGCCGACGACAGACAGCGCCTGGGTGTTGGTGATCCAGCCGCCGATGGCATCCACCTCGCCGCGCACCAGCGGGCCCTTGTCGAAGCCGACATTGACGACGTTCACGTCGGCGGGCGCGATGCCGTTCTTCGACAGGATGGCATCCATCAGGAAGCGGGCGGTCGGCTGGATGCCGATCGTCTTGCCCTTCAGGTCGGCCACGGCGTTGATCGGCTTGCCGGGCTTCGAGGTCAGCGCATAGGGGCCGGTGCGGAAGCCGCAGGCGATGATGCGGACGGGAACGCCGCCGGCGCGGGCGGCGAAGAGCTGCGGCGTCTCGGAAAACTGTCCGAGCTGGGCAGCGCCCGAGATCACCGGCGGAACGGTGGCGGAGTTCGGGCCGCCCGGGCTGAACGTGACCTCGAAGCCGGCCTCCTCGAAGTAGCCGTTCTTCATCGCGACGATGTCGCCGATCTGGCCGTTCGACATCAGCCAGTCATACTGGATGACCAGCTTGGCAGCGGCCCTGGCGGACGTCGCGGAAAGCAGCTGGATGCCGGGCGCGAAGGCGAGCAGGCCTGCCGCGGCGCCGGATCGAAGGAGGGTTCTGCGGTCGATGCGGTGGTTCGAGAATGCTGTCATGATCGTTCCCCTTGTCATTGTTGCGTCCCGCCGGTCCCATGTCCGGGGGAGTGGGTCACGGCTGTTCGTCGTGATAGTCGCCGGGGCCGCCGTCGAGCCAGGCGTAGAGTTCCCAGAGCGTGCCGTCGGGATCGGTGAAATAGGCGCAGCGCGCGTTCCAGACATAGTCTGCCGGCGGGCCCTGGAAGGGCACGCCCTTCGCCGACAGCTCGCCATGGACCCGGTCGATCTCGGCCGGCGCGTCGAGCCGGACCGCCACGCAGGCCTTGTGGGCCGAACGCGGCGCGCGAACGTCCGAGACGCCGGTGTGGCGGCTGATGTGGCCGATCTCCCAGGCGGCGAGCGTGACGCCCTCGCCGTGGAAATCGGCGAAACCCTCCGCGCGGCGGCGCAGCCGGAAGCCGAGCCTGTCGACGTAGAAGTCGACCGTCTTCTGGATGTCCTCCACCAGAAGGCAGATGTCGGAGATGCGGTGCTCCGTTCCGAAGGTCATGGCTGGCTTTCCCCGGCTTCGTGGTTGTTCCTGGCGTTCTTCAGGCTGACGCCGACGCGCTCGGCCGCGCCGATGATGTGGGCGCGCATGGCGTCCGCTGCGGCGTCTGCATCGCCGGCCACCAGCGCCTCGTAGATCAGCACGTGCTCGCCGACATTGACGTCGACGAGATCATGCAGCGGGTTGACCGCGCGGGCATAGTGGATCGAGCGGCGGATCTGCTCGCAGATGAAGGAGATGAAGGTGTGGATGTAGCCGTTGCCGGTCGCCCGCGCGATTTCGCGATGGAAGGCGAGGTCGGCCTCGATGCTGCCGTCCTCCCAGCGTTCCTCGCCGCTCATGCGGTCGAGCGCGGCCCTGATGGCGACGAGGTGTCCGGTCGTCCGGCGTTCGGCGGCCAGTGCCGCCGCCTCCGCTTCCAGGATGCAGCGCAGCTCGAACAGCCGCTCCATGTTGTCGCCGTCCTTCAGCGCATCGCGGTCGATGCGGATCGCGGCGCGATGCTCGGGCGCCAGCACGAAGGCGCCGACCCCCTGGCGCGCCTCGATGACGCCGTCGGCACGCAGCTGCGCCACGGCCTCGCGCACGACGTTGCGGCTGACGCCGAAGCGGTCCGCCAGCTGCTGTTCGGTCGGCAGCCGGTGGCCGGCCTGGAAACCGCCGGTCTCGATCTCGCGCGACAGCAGGGCCGCGACCCGCCCGGGAAGCGCCTCGAACACACCGATGCTGCTTGACCGTTCTCTCATGCTTTTTCCTCCGCGAGTGGAATGAGGCATCCCGGGTTCATCAGGACAAGCGGATCGAGCGCGTCCTTCACCGCGCGCATCGTCCGTCTCTCCACCTCGCTCAACCCATCCCAGAAGGCGCCGGTGCGGGCGCGGCCGATGCCGTGTTCGGCGCTGATCGACCCGTGGAACGCTTCCACGATCGCAAAGAGGCCTGCGGTGATGCGCCGGCCCAGGTCCTGAGCGTCCCGGCGCGGCATGTCGATCGGCGGGAGAAGATTGAAATGGATGTTGCCGTCGCCGGCATGGCCGTAAACCTGTGGTACCCAGTCGGGCCAGTCGCGGGCGGCGAAGGCGCGCGCCGCGGCGACGAAGGCCGGCACGTCGCCGAGCCGCACCGAGACGTCGCTGCGGACATGGTAGCCGCGTCGCGCCTGGCCCTCGACGAGCCCCTCCCGGATGGCCCAGAAGCGGCGCGCCTGCCTGCCGCTCTGCGCCACCACAGCATCGCTGGCGAGGCCCTGCGCGATCATGTCGGCCAGAAACCCCTCCAGCAGCGCGCGGCCGTCCAGGCGCCGGCCGCAGGAGAGCTCGATCAGCACGTGCACGGGAAAGGCCGGCGAGACGGGGGAGGCGAGATCCGCGTCGACCAGCCGCGTCAGCGCCAGGCATTCGGTGCCGATGATCTCGAAGGCGGTGACGAGTTCGGAAAGTTCGCCGCGCGCCAGGGCGCTGATCGCCATGGCGTCCTCGACGGATCCGACGCCGAGATAGGCGGTTTCGATCGTCGCCGGTTTCGGATGCAGCTTCAGGCAGAGCCCGGTGACGATGCCCAGCGTGCCTTCCGAGCCGATGAAGAGCTGCTTCAGGTCGTAGCCGCGATTGTCCTTGCGCAGGCCGCGCATGGAGCTCCACAGCGAGCCGTCGGGCAGCACCGCCTCGAGCCCCAGGATCAGGTCGCGCGCCATGCCGAAGCGCAGCACGTTGACGCCGCCCGCATTGGTGGCCGCGTTGCCGCCGACCTGGCAGCTGCCCTGCGCGCCGAGGGCAAGCGGAAACTGCAGGCCGATCGCCTCCGCGGCGTCCTTCGCCATCTGCAGCGTGCAGCCGGCGTCGAGGTCGAGCGTCGCATTCGCGGCATCGGCCCGGCGGATGGCGTTCAGCCGCGACAGGCTGACGATCACCATGGCCTGGCCGGAGGCGGGCGGGAACCCAGCCCCGACCAGCCCCGAATTCCCGCCTTGCGGCACGATGCCGATCCCGTGCCGGCGGCAGATGTCCACGCAGGCCTGAACCTCCGCGACGGAGCCGGGTCGCGCCACCGCGACGGCATCGCCCGTCCAGTCGCCCGACCAGTCGGTCAGGTAGCCGGCCTTGTCCTCCGGCCGGACGAGCACGGCCGCTGCACCCAGCGATCCTTCGAGATCAGCGCGGAGGCTTTCCAGGGCAGGGGTGGCGGCTGGGGCGAGCAAGGGAAACCCTTCATTACGTAATCAGATCATACTGTCATCCTACAACTGCGCAAGAGGCTTCGTTGCGCTGCCGTCTCAGGCAGCGTCCCGAGCGGGGTTCGCGGGATTAGGCGCATCATCCGCGGGCGGCGAAAGCCGGGGATGATCGTAGCTTCCGGCCCGCTTTCAATCCTGTAGGCTCCAGAACCCGTTGATCGAGCGGCGACGAACGCTCATTCTCGACCGGCGCATCAGGCGGGCATGGATGGCGGGTTTCTTGACCTTCTCGAACTACAGGCGCGTGCTTCAGAAGATGCTTTGGGAAATCCGTGCCGGACGGAGAGCCTCCGCTGCGGGTGCGCGGCTCGCCCCAGGCCCGCTGACCGTGATGGAGGACGATCCCCGACACGATCAGAGGTTCCTGATGGAGCGGGCGCAGGCATTCGGGCCGGTCTTCAAGGTCTGGATGCCGCACAAGCTGACGACATGCATCGTCGGCCATGCCCTGTCGCGCAGGTTCCTTTCCGAGCACGAAGGCGACATGAGGGCCGCCACGCCTGATCTCTCGTCACTGTTCCCGCACGGCTTCCTGCGCGCCCTGGAAGGTGCGCCGCACAAGTTCTACCGCAAGCTTTTCGCCGAGGCGTTCCGGGCCACACCGATCCGGTCCGATGACCCGATCGTCCGCCAGGCCGTCCGGACCTGCCTGGCAGGCATGGCGGAAGCGCCGCAGCCGGTCGCCGTCGAGGCCATCCGCAGCCGCATCAGGAGCCTGGCGATGGATCTCATGCTGTGGTTCGTCCTCGGCGTCGAGCCGGGCTCGGACCTCGCGCGGCGGGTGGCCGCCGGCTGCGCCGCCTATGCTCCGGACGGTGCCTTCCTGGTGGTGCGATGACGCCACCGCCGCGCCTACCACGGGATCCACGCGCTGGTGGCCGGACATGCGCAGGCGCTGAAGGAGCATTCGTCGCCGCCCGGCCTGCTCGGCCACTTCGTCCGCGCCAATACCCTGGACGAAACCGTGCTCGGCAACCTGATCCAGATGGTCGTGGTCGCCAGCTACGATCTCGGCGGGCTGTGCGTCTGGCTGCTGAAACATGTGGCGGACGATCCGATGATCGCGGACTTCGCGCGCAGCCATCCGGCCGGTGGAGCGGGTGCGGTTCGGCCGGCCCTGGCGATCGTGCGCGAGACGCTGCGGATGGAACAGAGCGAACTGCTGCTGCGGGTGGCGACGCGCGACATCGTCTTCGACGGCATCTTCATTCCCAGGGACAGTCATGTCCGGATCTGCGTCTGGGAGGCCCATCACGACCCCCGCATCTTCGACGATCCTTTCCGGCACGACTGCCGACGCTTCATGGGGGGAGGGGTCGGCGCAGGCGACTACGCCCCCTTCGGCCTGGACAAGCACCGCTGCCTTGGCGTCGACTGGACCCATGCGCTCGGCGAGGTCTTCGTGGACGAGCTGGTGTCGGGGTTCCGTCTGACGATCGCCAGCGACGGGCCGCCGGAGTTCGGGCGGTTCCATTTCCAGCCGAGCGGCAGGCTGGCCATCGCGTTCACAAGGGTCCCGATCACGGAGCCTTGACTGGCCGATCGGAGCGCATTCGCTTCGGCCCGCCTATCCCGACAAGGCGGCTGCGGACGTCCGCCGCCGCTGGTTCGGTGGGTGTGTACCGTCGGCTACTCCATGCCGATGCCGGTCCGTCGCTTCAGCTCTCTGCAACCGAATCCGGTGTCAGGCCCTGCATTCGCGGCCGGCAGTCATCCAGCATTCGCCGAGGCGGCATAAGCTGCCGCGATGCTGGATCGATGGAGTGCCCCGCCATGAACCACACGTCCGTCCGCCTGCTCGATGCCTGCGAGCGGCTGCTTTGCGAGGTCGATTGCGTCGACGACCTGACCGTGCGCCGCCTTGCGACGGAAGCGGGGGTGGCGCCGTCCTCCGTCAGCTACCATTTCGGCTCGCAGGAGCGCCTGATCGTCGCCACCGCCGAGCGCGTCTACCGCAGGCTGAACCAGGAGCGCATGAACCTGCTGAACCGGGCGGTGCAGAAGCGCCATCCGGAGCCGCCGGACCTCGAGGACGTGATCGTGGCGCTCGTCGGCCCTTCGGTGCGCTGGAGCCTCGAGCCCACCTCGCGCTACCGCGTGCTCGCCCATTTCAACGCGATGTCGCAGCGCAGCCGCGATCCCGAGATCTACCGGGCGATCATCGAGGGGGTGGAGCACCACAAGGCCTTCATGGTCTATCTGCGCCAGCTGGCGCCGTGGCTCGACGATGCCGCCATCGGCTGGCGCATGAGCTGCGCGCTCGGCATCCGCTCGCAGGTGACGCGCAGCCGGGTGCGCAACGAGGTGCTGACCGGTCATGCGATCGACTTCTCCGATCCGGAGGTGGTGATCGCGCGGATCGTCGAGGTGGTGGCGCCGATGTTCCGCCGCCTGTGCTGAGCCCGCGCGGCTGAAGCGCGCCCGGCGATCTCGGCGCCGGAATTCGAACGGCGTCCGAAACCTGTCATGCCGCGGCAACAGCAGCGGCATACCGATGCCCCCGACGCAAGAGAACGGGCGGCGGCATGGCCTCGATCGACATCACCAACGTCCACAAGCTCTACGGCAGGACGCCGGCCGTGCGCGGCCTGGATCTTTCCGTCGAGGACGGCAGCTTCCTGGTCATCCTCGGCCCGTCGGGCTGCGGCAAGTCCACGCTGCTGCGGATGATCGCCGGGCTCGAGGACATCACCGCGGGCGAGATCGCCATCGACGGTCGCGTGGTCAACGACGTCGAGCCCGGTCGCCGCGGCTGCGCCATGGTGTTCCAGAACTACGCGCTCTACCCGCACATGACGGTGGCCGAGAACATCGGCTATGCGCTCAAGGTGGCCGGCGTCGCCAAGGCCGAGCGCAGGGAACGGATCGGCCGGGTGGCGGCGATGCTGGGGCTGGGCGACCTCCTCGACCGCAAGCCCTCGCAACTCTCCGGCGGGCAGCGGCAGCGGGTGGCGATGGGTCGCGCCATGGTGCGCCAGCCCGGCATCTTCCTCTTCGACGAGCCGCTGTCGAACCTCGACGCCAAGCTCAGGATCCAGATGCGGCTGGAGATCAAGCGGCTGCACCGCGAGCTGAAGACCACCAGCGTCTTCGTCACCCACGATCAGGTCGAGGCGATGACGCTTGCCGACACCCTCGTGGTGATGAACCAGGGTGTGATCGAGCAGGTGGGCACGCCGGCCGAGGTGTTCCGGCGGCCGAAGAGCCGCTTCGTCGCCAATTTCCTCGGCTCGCCGCCGATGAACTTCCTGCCCGCCGGGATTGACCGGCGGGGCAGGGCGGTCCTCGCGGGCGGGCGCGCGCCGTGGCCCGAGCTCACCTTCGACCTTCCCGCCGGATCGGCCATCGAGATCGGCCTGCGGCCCGGCGACCTCGGCCTCGTCGCCGGCCGCGAGACGGACGGCGCGATCCCCTTCCAGCCCGACATTCTCGAGGATCTCGGCAACGAGCTGCACTGGCACGGCACGGTCGAGGGCAACGCCGTTGCGGTGGCGCTGCCGGCCGCCACCGCGATCCCTTCCGGCCCCGTCTGCCTGAAGGCTCCGCCCTCGGCGGTCCACGCCTTTCTCGGCGACGGCCGGCGCGTCGAGCCGGAGGCAGCACCCATCCCGACACCGAAACCTTCCGGAGAAGCCCCATGGCGCGCGACGTCACTTTCATACACCTGACCGACCTCCACATCGGCGATCCGGCGCAGGACGATCACCTGTTTTCGGACACGCGCGCGACGCTCTCCGAGATCGTGCGGCTGGTCGGCACCATCGAGCCGAAGCCGAGCTTCGTCGTGGCGAGCGGTGACCTCTCCAACCGCGGTGACGCGGAAAGCTACGCCGTGCTGAAGGAACTGATGGCGGCGCTCGACATGCCGGTCGTCTATGCCCTCGGCAACCACGACACCCGCGAGGGCTTCTACCGCGGCCTGCTCGGCCGCGAGGACGATCTCGCCCAGCCCTACGACCACGACGCCGTCATCGACGGCATCCATGTCGTCACCCTCGATTCCAGCACGCCCGGCTTCATCGGCGGCTCGATCGACGAGGCGCAGTTCGCCTGGCTGGCCGACGCGCTCGACCGCCACCCCGAGCTCCCGAAGCTGATCGTCTCGCACCATCCGCCGGCACTCGGCGATGCGCCGGACTGGGCGCACTGGCGCACGGTGCATTTCGACCAGTCGCAGCGGCTCGCCGAGATGCTGAAGGGCCGCAACGTGATCGGCATCCTGTCCGGCCACATCCATCACGACCGCGTCTCCTCCTGGCACGGCATTCCGGTCGTCGTCGGCATGGGCCAGCACGCCGCCACCGACATCCTGCGCAGCGACGTGCTGCGGATGGTGCGCGGCTCGTCCTTCGCCATCGGCACGATCCGCAAGAGCGGGCTCACGGTGGCCTTCGTGCCGCTGCCGGCCGACCGCGCCGAACTCAACGTCTACCCGCTGGACCTCATGCTCCAGCGCGCCGCGCCGGTGCAGGCCGCGGCCGAGTGAACCTCCCACGAACGAAAGGGCCTACCCGATGATCCGAAGACATTTCCTGGCACTCGCACTCTCGACCGGTCTTCTGGCCGGCGGCTTCTCCGGTGCCGCGCAGGCGCAGATGGCACCCGCTATCGACAAGCCGGTGACCATCACCTTCTACAACTACAACCTGGCCTCGGCCGGTCTCGGCCGCGAGGCGACGCTCGACCTGATCGCCCGCTTCGAGGCGGCCAATCCCAACGTCAAGGTCGAGCCGATCGCAGCGCCCTCCAACGAGGTGCTGTCGCGCGTCCAGGCCGACATGGTGGCCGGCCTGGAGGTCGACGTGGCGCAGCTCGTCTTCCGCGACCTGATCTACGCCGCCGAGCAGCTTGGCGCGCAGCCGCTGGAAGATCTGGCGGGCGATGAGCTTTCGGCGCACGCCGAGGGCTTCGTGCCCAACGGCCTGGCGCTCGGCGCGGTCAACGGCAAGACCTACGGCCTGGCCTATGTGTTCTCCACGCCGGTGATGTTCATCAACCGCGACCTGTTCCGCGCCGCCGGCCTCGATCCGGAAAAGGCGCCGCGCACCTGGGACGAGGTCAAGGCGGCCGGCATGGCGATCGCCGAGAAGACCGGCAAGCACGGCTTCTTCCCCGGCGCCTACGGGCCGATCGACGGCACCTTCGTCTACCAGGCAATCGTCATGTCGAACGGCGGCGGCAAGGTGCGCGACGGCAACACGCTCACCTTCGCCGACAAGGACCAGGCCGATGCGGTGGCGATGCTGCGCGATCTGATGGATTCGGGCGCGCATGCCCGCATCGACGTCGGCGCGCACATGGACACCTTCGCCTCGGGCAATCTCGGCATGTTCCTGTTCACCTCGGCCGTGCTCAGCCGCTTCGAGACCGCCGCGAAGGGCAATTTCGAGCTTGGCCTGGCGCCGATGCCGTCCTTCGGCGACAAGCCGACCGCGCCGACCAATTCCGGCTCCGCGATCTTCATGTTCTCGCAGGATCCGGTGAAGCAGCGTGCGTCCTGGGAGCTGATGAAGTTCCTGACCTCGGACGAGGCCTACTCGATCATCACGTCGAAGATCGGCTACCTGCCGCTGCGCCCCTCGACGGTCGAGGATCCGCGCTACCTGAAGGACTGGATGGCCGCCAATCCGAAGTTCCAGGCCAATATCGACCAGCTCGACCGGCTGACCCCGAACGTCGCCTTCCCCGGTCCGAACTATCGTCAGGTCGAGAACATGATGAAGGAAGCGGTGACGGAAGCCGTCTTCGGCGACGGCGACCCGCGCGCGGTCCTGAAGACCGCCCAGGACACCGCCCAGCCGCTGATGCCGCAGGACTGAGCTGGACTGCCAGGGCGCCGGGGCGGGCAACCGACCCGGCGCACCGTTCCCGGAGATCATGATGACCGACGCGACGATCACCGGCGCCCATGTCGCGCCGCGCAGCGTTCCGCGGCTGCGCCTTGCGGCCGCCGAACCCTGGCTCTACCTCGCGCCGGCGCTGCTGGTAGTGGCGGTCTGGACCTACGTGCCGCTGCTGCAGGCCTTCGAGCTGTCCTTCTACCAGTGGAACATGCTGCCGCGCTCGACCCCGCGCTTCGTCGGGCTCGACAACTACCGCAACCTCCTGTCCCTGCCGGACATGCGCCAGGCTGTGGTCAACACCGTTCTCTACACGGTCGGGCTGCTGCCGCTCTCCGTCGGCATCCCGCTTGCCGTCGCGCTGCTCACCGGCGGCTTGAGCGGGCGCCTGCGCAACCTCTACCGCGCGCTGATCTTCGTGCCGATGATCGTGGCGCCGATCGTCGCCGCCATCCTGTGGCGCTGGCTGCTCAACGAGGACCACGGCCTCGTCAACGCCTGGCTCGCCGGGCTCGGGCTCGGAAAGATCGGCTTCCTCAGCGATCCCGACGTCGCGCTGTGGACGCTGGTCTGGATCACCGGCTGGAAGCTGATCGGCTTTTCCACCCTGCTCTTTGCCGCCGCCGACAGTGCCATCAGCCCGAGCTATGTCGAGGCCGCACGCATGGACGGGGCGAGCCCCTGGCAGATCGTGCGCGACATCCGCCTGCCGCTGATGTCGCCGACCATCCTCCTGATCACCATGATGACCATCCTGTTCGGCGCGCAGTGGAGCTTCGTCTACATCAACGCTTTGACCGGCGGCGGGCCGCTGCGCTCCACCACCAACGTCTATCACGTGATGTGGGAATACGGCTTCAAGACCATGGCGGCCGGTTGGAGCACGGCGGCGGGCATGCTCGTCTTCGTCGTCTTCGGGCTGATCGCGATCGGCTGTCTCGCCCTCATGAAGAGGTTCGCGGTCTATGACGAATAAGGCCCGTGCCGGGCGCATCGCCGCCCACGGCGTCATGATCGCGCTGTCGTTCCTGGCGATCTTCCCGGTCTACTGGATGATCCAGACCTCGTTCCGGGCCGAGAACGAGATCTTCTCGGGCGGCTGGTTTCCCACGGCGCCGACGCTGAAGAACTATGCCGACGTGCTGGCCGCGATGCCGATGCTGCGCATCCTCGGCAACACTGCCGTCATGGCGGGCGCCACCACGCTGGCGCAGGTCGCCACGGGCCTGCTCGCCGCCTGGGCGCTGGTGCGCTGGCGCTTTCCGGGCGGGGCGCTGGCGCGGTCGCTGATCGCGCTGTCCTGGCTGGTGCCGTTCCAGGTGGTGATGATCCCGAACTACGTGCTGGCAAGCAAACTCGGCCTGCTCGACACGGTGGCCGGGCTGGTCATCCCCAACGCCGCGGCGGCCTTCTCCGTCCTCGTGCTTTACAACGCCATGCGCGGCTTTCCCCGCGAAGTCGTCGAGGCGGCGCGGATGGACGGGGCCGGCGATTTCCGCATCCTCGCCGAGGTCGTGCTGCCGAACCTGCGGGCGCCGCTGGCCTCGGTCTCGATCCTGTGCTTCATCTCGGCCTGGAACGAATATTTCTGGCCGCTTCTGCTCATCCGCCGCATGGAGAATTCGGTCGTCCAGATCGGGCTGCAGTTCTTCATGACGCAGGAGGGCAACGACTGGGGACCGCTGATGGCCGCCGCCACGCTTGCGTCCCTGCCCATCCTCGCGCTCTACCTTGTCCTGCAGCGACAGGTGGTCGACTCCTTCATGAAGTCGGGGATCCGTTGAATGTCCGGAACTGTCGAACGTCACATCCGCCTCGAAGGGGCCTTCAACGTCCGCGACCTCGGCGGCTATGCGCTGGCCGGCGGCGGTACGACGCGCTGGCGGTCCGTGCTGCGGGCGGACGGCCTTCAGGGGCTGACGGAGGCCGACATGGGGACGCTGCTGGATGTGGGCCTCGCGACGGTCGTCGACCTGCGCAGCGATCTCGAGCTCCAGCGGCATCCGAGCGCCTTCGCCGTGCACCGCGCCGTCGACTACCGGCACATCCCGCTGTTCGACAGCCTCGCCCCTGTCGACACCCTGCTGTCCTCGTCGCCGACCTACAGTCTCGCCGAGCGCTACGTCAGCGCCGTCGAGGTCTGCGGGCCGGCGCTCGCCCGGATCGCCACCACGATCGCGGAAGCCGACGGCGGCGTCGTCCTGTTCAACTGCACGGCTGGCAAGGACCGCACCGGTATCGTCGCCGCGATGCTGCTCGGCCTCGCAGGCGTTGCCGACGACGACATCGTGCAGGACTACGCGCTCACCGCCAGCACCGCCGCTCCGCTGATGGACAGCCTGCGCGAGGCTGCCCGGAAGCGCGGCCTGAGCGAGGCCGCCGCCGCGATCCTGCTGTCCAGCGAAGCGCCGACGATGCGCGCCTTCCTCGGCCACGTCTCGGACCGGCACGGCGGTTTTTCCTCCTATCTGTCGCGCGCGGGCGTCTCGGACCGCCATCTCGACCTGCTGGTCGACAGGCTCGTGGCGCGGGCGGTGGAGACCGCCTGAGGCTCAGGGGCTCCCAGGCAGGCGGGCACGGCCGCAGGCGACTGCCTCGTCAAAATCGCGACCACGCGCCGGCGGTTCGACCGGCAGGCCGTCGCATTGCCGACCGTGCGCGCGCCGGCCGGCCGAGAAATCATGGAACATCGCCGGAGAGGCGGGATTGGGGGACGGGTCCGCAACAACGAGACAAAGGGAGAAAGCCCCGTGAGACGAACGTTCACGACTCTATCCGCACTGCTTCTGTCCTCCATCGCCGTGCCGGCGCTTGCGCAGGACGCCAGCGTGACCGCCGACCTCAACATGCGCGCCGGTCCCGGATCGCAGTATCCCGTCATCACCACGATCCCGGACGGCCGGTCGGTCGACATCTACGGCTGCGAAAGCGGTCTGAACTGGTGCGACGTCTCCTGGCGCGGCAATCGCGGCTGGGTGTATTCGGATTACCTCAACTACACCTATGACCGCCGCACCCGGCCGGTCGCCGAATGGGGCGCGCGTCTCGATCTGCCGATCGTGTCGTTCTCCTTCGGCGACTATGCCGACCGCCATTATCGCGGCATGCCTTGGTACGCAGACCGCAGCCGATGGGACGACAATGACCGCCGCGATCGCGACGGCCGGCGCGACCGCGGCGACCGGCGCGACCGCTGGGACGACGATGATCGCGGTGACCGCGACGGACGCCGCGGCGGCTGGGGCGATGACGACCGGCGCGACCGCAACGCGCGCGGCGGCGACCGGGACGACAACGACCGGCGCGGGCGCGGCGGATGGAACGACCGCAATGAGCGCGGAGACGACGAGCGGCGCGGACGCGGCGGAGACAACGACCGCGGTGAGCGCGGCGACAACGACCGCGGCCGCGACGGTGACAGGGCCGAGCGTCGCGACCGTGGCGGCGCGCGCGGGAACTGGATGGACAGCGATCCATGGGATCGCGGTGCCGACCGCAGCCCGACCAATCGCGACAACGACCTCGATCTCTGGGATCGCAGGAACAACGACGACGGCTGATCCCGAAGGGAAGGCTCCCGTGGGGAGCGGCTGACGAGACGGGGTGCGCCGGAGGCCGGCGCACCCCTTTTTTTTGCCAGCGCGTGGCTGGCGCAGCTTTCCATGCAGGAAGGGCCGGCGAAGACGCCGGCCCTTCCTCATTCTCGAACAGGCGAGACTCAGCTCCGGTCGAGATACCGGACGCTCAGGTCCGAGCCATCGGCGCGGACCTGCACCTCCACGGCACGACCGCTCTCGGCGATCCCGGCGAACTCGTAATAGATGTCGAGATCGCGCCGGAGGCTGCGCGTCGTGTGCGCCACCCGCAGTCGACCGAGCTCGTCGCGGACGGTGCTGCGGACGGATTCCGGAACCTCGTCCAGCGCGATTGCGGTATCGATCGACTGGATCCGGCCATCGGGATAGACGTCGACGGCCACGCGGTTCCCGGAGCGGGTGTCGCGCCCGGATATCTCGATCACCCGCTCATTGTCGTCGATCGTGAACTCGTAGGTTCCGAAGCGTGCGCTCGGTATGGCCTGGCGGGCGCTGAGCAGCGCGATCGCCGCGAGTGCACGGCGCCGCTCCTCGCGCGTTGCATCCGCCGTCGCGGAAGACGAGGACTGTCTTGACGATGGCTGAGAAGCGGAAGTCGAGGACTGCCCGGCGGACGGCTGGCGGTTCCCGCTGCCTGCCGGCATCCGGTCGCTGCCCGCCCCGGTGGACGACGTCTCGTCACCGCCATTCCGTTCGGCCCGCTGCCGCGCCTCCCGGCGGATCTCGCGAGGCGTCTTCTGGCCCTCCTGCGCGCCGAGCTTCCACTTTTCCTTGTCCTGCCAGTCGCGGATACCTTCGGGCACGACGTCGCCTTCCTCGATGATGTCGCTGAAGTCCCGGGTGGAGGCAGTCGCGGGGTCGCGTCCCGACCGGTCGTCCGATCCGTCCGCTGCCGAGGCGTCGTCCGCGCGGCCGCCGTCCTGGCGCGTCTCCACCGCGCGGTCGGAGACATCGGGGACCGGAAGCCGTTCGGCGAGCTCCTTGAAGCTCGTCTCGTCGCGCGACCGGCTGGCCCCGGCATCCGCGCTCGCACCGGGCTGCGCGGGCGGATCGCCCATCGCGTCACGCGCCGGGCCGTCGCGGCGAACGTCACGCGCGGTGCCTTCGTCGCGTCGCATCGCTTCCTTGATGTCCGAACTGCGCAGCCCCGACTCTTCGAGGTTGTAATGCGGACAGGGGAAGTTGCCGGCGGCGTTGCGGGCGTCCTTGCCGCCGGCGTCCTGCGCCATGGCCGGACCGGACGCCAGGGCCAGAGCGCTGGCGCCGGCCATCATCAGATATCTCATTGTTTTCTCCCGTGTTCGGTTTCTGTAGGCGCGGCATGACGGGCTGCCGATCGACGCGCCAAACCTGGTCTCGGATTGAGGCAGCCCGCTTCGGGAACCAGCGAGGAGCGGAATGGTTCGGTCCCGGCACAGGAACAATGCGGCGGGCCGCCTGTTCAATCCCTGGTGCAGCCGGCCGCCGACCGGCGGTGCGCCCCTGTTCCGCTGTCCATGCCGGCGGGGTCCGGTACGCCCCGGACCGGTCCGGCGCCACCTTTCCACCGAAGCTGTCCCGAGGAGAAACCACGTGGCCGACACACTCAAAGCCTTCGCACTGAATTGCAGCCTGAAGTCCGGCGCCGACGCCGAAAATTCCTCCACGGACAAGATGGTGGCGGACCTGTTTGCGGAACTGGCCGCCTTTGGCGTGGAGGGCGAAGTGGTGCGCGCGGTCGACGCCTACATCCTGCCGGGTGTCCTGTCGGACATGGGGCCGGGCGACGGCTGGCCCCGGCTGCGCGAGAAGATCGTCGAGAGCGACATCTTCATCCTGGCGACCCCGATCTGGCTCGGCCAGCCATCGTCCGTCGCCAAGCGCGTGCTCGAGCGCCTGGACGCCTTCCTCGGCGAGACCGACGACAAGGGGCGCATGCCGGCCACCGGCAAGGTCGCGCTGGTGGCCGTCGTCGGCAACGAGGACGGCGCCCATGCCTGCCACGCGGCCTGCTTCCAGGCGCTCGACGACGTCGGCTTCACCATCCCGGCCAATGCCGGCTGCTACTGGGTCGGGGAGGCGATGCAGTCGAAGGACTACAAGGACCTCGATCAGATCCCTGACCCGGTCGCGTCAGCCCTGAAGACGGCGGCCTCCGGTGCGGCCCATCTCGCGCGGTTGCTGAAGACGAATCCCTACCCGGGAACCTGACAGGATCGGCGCCCCCTCGCGCCGCGGGCGCGGTCGCCGCTTCGCACGCGCGGGCTCGGGCCGCCGACCTCGAGCAGCAGCAGCTGAGACAGCAGGAACAATCCTGCCGCCGGGGTGTTTGGCCTCGCATGAGGGAGCAGCCTGCATGCTGACCGCGCACCTCGTCGTGCTGGCGGTCCTGACCAACATCGTGGCGCCGCTGGGAATCCTCGCCTGGCGCGCTGCCGGTCTGTGGCGGGCGTGCGCGCCCGTCCTTGGTTCTTTCGGTGCAGGACTGCTCCTGGTCGGCGCCGTCTGGGGCTGGCACATTCCGGCCGTGCTCGGTCCGGCACTGTCATCTGCATCCATTTCCGCGACGCTGTACGCGACGGTCATGCTTTGCGCGCTCCTGTTCTGGCATGCCGTGCTCGCCGATGCCGACCTCCGGCCCTGGCGCTCGCTGGCGGCGGTCCTGTCGGGCATGAAGGCCTTCGGTCTCCTCGGCGTGCTGCTCGTCCTGGCGCCGCGGCCGATCTACGGGCCACCAGTCGCGGTGGCGGGAGGCGGCGCGTCGGAGCAGTGGGACCAGAACCTGGGCGGGCTGCTCTTCATGGCGATATCGGCGCTCGGTTTCCTGGTCGCGGCCGTCGCCATCGTCGCCCGCGTGATGGCGCGGATCCAGGCAAGGCCCGGCTGGACCGGAGGGCTTCCCTGACCATGTGGATTCCGAAGGACCTCCGCTTCCAGCGAGCGCTGTTCTGGTTCGTGGTCTTTGCCGCAGCCGGGGTCACCGGATTCCTCGTCTTCATGTTCTCCGGCATCTACAATGTCGCGGCATCTGTGCAGCATTTCGACGTCACGAACCGCATCATCAAGATCGGCCTCTGGCGGTCCATCCAGACCCACAGCGGCGTCGACGACGTGCCCGCCCTCGATGATCCGGGCCTCGTGCGGCTCGGCGCCAATCACTACCGGATCGGCTGCGCGCCCTGTCACGGCAGTCCCGCTGCCGCGGGCTCCGCGGTGGTGCAGCGGATGTATCCGGCGCCCCCGCCGCTGACACACGCGCGCGACGACTGGAGCCCGGAGGACCTCCATTGGATCGTTGCCAACGGGTTGAAGTTCACCGGCATGCCGGCCTGGCCGGGCGCCGGACGCAGCGTGGAGGTCTGGCCGCTCGTCGCCTTCCTCGAAGCGTTGCCTGAGATGTCTCCGACTGAGTACGACGCGCTTCTGGCTTCGCCCGCCAGCCGCAGTGCAGCCGGTCTCGATCTCGGCGGCGAGGATGCCGCGGGACGCCCGCTGACCGCCATGACGGCCGGATGCGACGCCTGCCACGGGGCGGGCGGTGCCGACCCGGTCGACGGGCTCGTCCCCGCCCTGGCGGGACAGAAGGCGGAGTATCTGGAACGCGCCCTGACGGAGTATCGCGACGACGTCCGCCAGAGCGGGTTCATGGAGCCGGTGGCCCATGATCTCGATGACGCGACGATCCGCGCGCTGGCGCTCCACTATGCGGGCATCGACGCAGCGAGAGGTCGTGCCGGCGAGGCTGTGCCGGAAGCGCCGGCGGCGGTGGGAAATGCCGAACGTGGCGGCAGGATCGTCCGGTTCGGGCTTCCCGAGGATCGCGTGGCGCCCTGCGGATCCTGTCACGGCGCGAACCGGTCGAACCAGTTTCCGCTGATCGACGGCCTGTCCTCCGCCTACGTCGTCACCCAGCTGGAACTCTTCCGCGAAGGCGTCCGCGATGCCTCGCCCTATGCGGCGATCATGGCCAACGTCGCCAACCATCTCGACGACACGATGATGAAGGACGTCGCGGCCTATCTCGCCGCGCTCCCGGCCACCACGCAGCGGCCGGCGCCGGCTCTTCCCGGGGCGGCGCGATGAGACGCAACCTCCTTCCCCTCGCGGCAGCGCTGTCGCTCTCGGGCTGCGCCGGGGTCCAGTCCGCCCTCTCGCCGAGCGGTGCGGAAGCGGCCGAGATCGATCCGCTGTTCTGGACGGTGACCGGCATCAGCGCCGCCGTCACCGGCCTCGTGACCATCCTGGTGGCAATCGCGATCTTCGGCCCGCCCGCCTGGCGGGCGCGGCTCGCCGGCGGCTGGATCGTCTGGGGCGGCGGCATCGTCTTTCCGGTCGTCGTCCTGTCGGGGCTGTTCGTCTACGGCCTGATCGTGCTGCAGGCCGGCGCCACGCGGGCCGGGACGGCCGAGGGACCGGGGGTCACCATCACCGGCAAGCGCTGGTGGTGGGACGTGGTCTACACGACCCCGGACGGCCGCGAATTCCGCAGCGCCAACGAGCTGCGCCTTCCCGTCGGCCGCGCCGTTGCGATCCGGCTCGAATCCGACAACGTCATCCACAGCTTCTGGGCGCCGCAGCTGGCGGGCAAGCTCGACATGATCCCCGGCCGGACGAACGTGCTGACCCTGGAGGCGACGGAGCCCGGTGCGAGCCGCGGCCAGTGCGCGGAGTATTGCGGCGGGGCGCACGCGCTGATGTCGTTCTGGGTCGTGGCCCTGCCGCAGGACCAGTATGACGACTGGCTGGAGCGCGAAGCTGCCGATGCGCGAGAGCCGCAGACCGCAGCGCAGGCGCGCGGGCGGGAGCTCTTCCTCGAGAACGGTTGCGGCGCCTGCCATACGATCCGCGGCACCGGCGCCGAAGGCGTGCTCGGACCGGACCTGACCCATGTCGGCGGGCGCCTGTCGCTCGCCGCGGCCGCGCTGCCCAACAGCCGCGCCGCCTTCGCCGCCTGGCTGGTCGAGAACGATCACATCAAGCCAGAGAACCTGATGCCGGAGTACGGCTATCTCGAACCGGACGAGCTCGACACGCTCTCGGCCTACCTGGAAAGCCTGGAGTAGAGATGCTCGACTTCGCCCAGCTCGGATTGTGGATCAACATCCTCCTGTTCGGGGCGGCCGCGATTGCGGTCTGGTTCTCCGGCGCCCGGCTGACCGGCTATGCCGACGCGATCAGCCGCAAGACCGGTCTCGGCCAGGCGGTGATCGGCATCGTCCTGCTCGCCGGCATCACCTCGCTGCCGGAGATCGGCGTGACGGCCACGGCTTCGCTTTCCGGCGATGCGCAGCTGGCGGTCAACAATCTGTTCGGGTCGATCGCGCTGCAGGTCGCGCTCCTCGCCATCGTCGACCTCGTCATCGGTCGCGATGCGCTGACGTCGGTCGTCCCCGACCCGATCGTGCTGCTGATGGGAACCCTGAACGTCGTCCTCATCACCTTCGCGGCGGCGGCGATGGTGGCGGGCGACGTGCCGTTCTTCGGCATCGGACTGTGGGCCTGGGGGTGTCTCTTCGGCTATATCGCCGGTGTCTGGCTCCTCTCGAAGGCGCAAGGAAAGCGCCCCTGGCTGGCGGCCGCCGGCGGCCGCGTCGACGAGGATCTGATCGACAAGCAGCGGCAACGGGAAGAGAGGGCGGAAGACACGGCCGGTAGCCTCCGCGGCCTGCTTGTGAAAACCGCCATCATTGCCGCCATCATCCTGGTCGCAGGCTTCGTCCTGGCGCGCAGCGGCGACGCCATCGCGCAGGCGAGCGGCCTTGGACAGAGCTTCGTCGGCTTCGTCCTCGTCGCCTTCGCCACCTCGCTGCCCGAACTCAGCACCGCGCTGAGCGCCGCCCGGCTCGGCCTCTACACGATGGCGATCTCCGACATCCTGGGCACCAACATCATCAATGTCGCGCTGGTCTTCGTCGTCGACCTGCTCGACGCCGACGCCGAGCCGGTCCTGAACCGGATGGACGACTTCGCCATCTTCGGTGCGCTGCTGGCCGTCGTGCTGACGGCCTTCTTCCTCGCCGGCATGACCGAGCGCCGCGACAGGTCGCTTCTGCGGATGGGCTACGATTCCATCCTCGTCATCGTCTTCTATCTCGGCGGCGTCTCCATCCTCTACACCTTGCGAGCGGGCACATGACGGACACGACCGGCAGGGACCTGCCCAACCCCGGCAACCGCGATCCGCAGGAACTGGAGGATCTGAAGCGCATCTGGGCGATGCCGAAGGGCTTCCGGCTGCTGACGGCCGTCAACAACACGGTCATCGGGCTGCTCTATATCGGCGTCGCCTTCCTGTTCTTCCTGATGGCGGGCGTGCTGGCGCTGGTCATGCGCACGCAGCTCGCCATGCCGGAGAACGACTTCATCGGCCAGGACCTCTACAACCAGGTCTTCACCGTTCACGGCACGACGATGATGTTCCTCTTCGCCGTGCCGGCTGTGGAAGCGCTGGGGGTCATGCTGCTGCCGCAGATGCTGGCCGCGCGCGACCTGCCGTTCCCGAGGCTGTCGGCCTTCGCCATCTGGGCCTATGTCGTCGGCGGGCTCGTCTTCTTCTCGACCGTATTCTACGACCTTGCCCCGAAGGGCGGCTGGTTCATGTATACGCCGCTGACGCTGAAGGAGTACTCTCCGGGCGACAATGCCGATTTCTGGCTGCTGGGCATCGGCTTCATCGAGATTTCCGCGATCGCCGGCGCGATCGAGATCGTCGTCGGGGCGCTCAGGACGCGGCCGCCCGGCATGTCGCTGGCCAAGATGCCGATCTTCGCCTGGGCGATGCTGATCTTCGCGGCGATGATCATGTTCGCCTTTCCGGCGGTGATCCTCGGCACCATGCTGCTGGAGATCGAGCGGTCCTTCGGCTGGCCCTTTTTCACGGCCGACCAGGGCGGAGATCCGCTGCTGTGGCAGCACCTGTTCTGGTTCTTCGGCCACCCGGAGGTCTACATCATCTTCCTGCCCGCGGCGGGTCTCGTCTCGATGATCGTGCCGACGATGGCCCAGCGTCCGCTGGTCGGCTACAACCTGATCGTCATCGCGCTGATCGCCACCGGCTTCTTCTCCTTCGGGCTGTGGGTCCATCACATGTTCACGACGGGCATACCGTCGCTCAGCCTGGCCTTCTTCTCGGCCGCCTCGATGGCCGTCGCCATCCCGTCCGGCATCCAGATGTTTTCGTGGATCGCCACGATCGCCGCGAGCAAGGGGCGACTGCGCATCAACACGCCGTCGCTCTTCGTGCTTGGTTTCCTCTTCATCTTCACGATCGGCGGCATGACCGGCATCATGGTCGCGCTCGTCCCCGTCGACTTCCAGGTGCACGACACCTATTTCGTCGTCGCCCATTTCCACTACGTGCTCGTGGGCGGCATGGTCTTCCCGCTGTTTGCGACCTTCTACTACTGGACGCCGATGGTGGCGAAGCGGCCGCTCTCGGAGCGGCTCGGCCGCTGGGTGTTCTGGCTGATGTTCGTCGGCTTCAACGTCGCCTTCTTCCCCATGCACCTGACGGGGCTGCGCGGCATGCCGCGGCGCGTCTGGACCTATCCGGCCGATGTCGGCTGGGACTGGCTGAACCTGATCTCGACGGCCGGCGCCTACATCTTCGCCGCCGGGGTGGCCATCTTCGTTCTCGATCTCTTCCGCAACTTCCGGGCAGGCGAGGGCGGGCCGGACAATCCCTGGGGCGCGGGCACGCTGGAGTGGCTGCCCAACGACGTCTATTCGGCGCGAAGCGTGCCGCTCGTCACCAGCCGCGAGCCGCTCTGGGACAATCCCGACCTGCCCCGGGAGGTCCAGGAGGGGCGGCACTTCCTGCCCAACGCGCCGACGGGCGGGCGCGAGACCATCGTCACCTCGGCCATCGACGCCGAACCGCAATACATCATCCAGATGCCCGGCCCGGGCTGGTCGCCCTTCATCGCCGCGGTCTTCACCGCAGCCTTCTTCCTGCTCCTCACCATCAAGGCCGTTACCATCGCGGTGGTCTGCGCGGTCGTGGCCATCGGCGCGATGCTCACCTGGACGTGGGGCCTCGACCCCGGACCGGCAAAGGGCAAGGTGGACATCGGCGCCGGCCTCAAGCTGCCGACCTACATGTCCGGCCCGAGCTCGCACTCCTGGTGGGCGATGATCGTTCTCGTGCTGGTCGCGACCTCGCTCTACGTCGCCTACGTCTTCTCCTATCTCTATCTGTGGATCGTCTCGCCGGAGGTCTGGGCGCCCGCCGGTTCTCCGGCCCTGCCGTCTCTGGCCTGGCCGCTCGGCGGCGCCGCGCTGATCATCGCGGGGACCGGGTCGATGTGGCTTGCGGGGCGCCTGCTGCCCGAACCCGGCGGACGCTCGCCCGCCATGCCGCTGTTCAACGCGCTCGGCGCGCTCTGCCTCGCCGGCGCGGTTGCACTGGAGATCTGGAGCCATTTCCAGTCGGGCCTGCGCCCGGACGAGAATTCCTATGGCGCGATGGTCTACATGCAGAGCGTCGTCAACGGACAGCTCGCCTTCGCGCTTCTGATCATGATCGGCTTCTCGGTGGCGCGCTACTTCGCCGGGCTGCTCGACCGCGAGCGCCGCGTGAGCTTCGACAACGGCGCCGTGCTCTACTACTACGCCGCCGGCCAGGCCCTGTTCGGCCTGTTCCTCATCCACGGCTTCCCGCGCATGGTGGGCTGACATGAGCGATCTGGAAAACCTGCTGCGCCCCCGTCCCGAACCCTCGACGCTCGGGACGCTGACCTATCTGCTGCTCGGACCCCTGGCCTGGGCGCTCCAGCTCACCCTCGTCTATGCCGGCCACACCCTGGTGTGCAGCCAGGGCGGCTCGGCGGCGCTGGGCGATGGACTGGTCATCGTCGTCTCGGCCGTGCTTGCCGTGCTGGTCGGCTCATTCCTGCTGTTTCCTCTGGCCGTCGCCCGCGTCCTCGGCCTGACGCGCGAGATGGACGCGCGCGCGGCCTACGACCGCATCGCCCGGGTCGCCGGCGTGCTTGCGCTGGTGGCGATCGTCTGGACCGGTACGACGGCGGTTCTGGTCGAGGCATGCGCGCAGGGGCGCTGACAGCCGTCCGGCGCGAGACACTTGCGCCGACGCCGGCTGATCCGGCTTGACAGGAGGCGCCGGTCTTTCCAAACATCCGATCTGGTCGGACCAGTTTTCGGGTGGAGGTTCCGGCCGTGATCGGGTCCCGGGAGGAGAAGACGATGAACATTGCCACGCAGCCGGCGGTTGCCGCCCCGGCCGTTCCCTTCGACGCCGGCCGCCTCGACCGGCTGATGGAGGAGGCCGGCATCGATGTCATGCTGGCGACGTCCAAGCACAACACCGCCTACCTGCTCGGCGGCTACCGCTTCATCTTCTTCTCGGCGATGGACGCGATCGGCCACAGCCGCTACCTGCCGATCGTGGTCTACGACAAGGGGCGGCCGGATCATGCGGCCTTCGTGGCCAACCGGATGGAGGCGGGCGAGCACCAGAACCACCCGTTCTGGACGCCGGCGTTCCACCCCGAGACCTGGGGGTCGGTCGACGCGGCGAGGCGCGCGGTCGAGCACCTGCGCAAGATCGGCAAGGCAGGCGCGCGCATCGGCATCGAGCCGGCCTTCCTGCCCTCCGACGCGCACAAGATCCTCGTCGACGGCCTGGAGGGCGCGACGCTGGTCGACGCAACGGCGGTGATGGAGCGTCTGCGGGCGCTGAAGACCCCGCACGAACTTGCCGAACTGAAACAGGCTTCGGAACTGATCACGGACGCGATGATGGCGACGATCGCCGGGGCAGGGGAGGGATCGACCAAGGCCGAGATTATCGAGCGGCTGCGGCGCGAGGAGACCAATCGCGGGCTGCAGTTCGAATACTGCCTGCTGACGCTCGGCTCGAGCCACAATCGCGCGGCCTCCGACCAGGCGTGGAGGAAGGGCGAGGTGCTGTCGATCGATTCCGGCGGCAACTGGCACGGCTATATCGGCGACCTGTGCCGGATGGGTATCCTCGGCGAGCCGGATGCTGAGCTGGAGGACCTGCTGGCCGAAGTGGAGGCGGTGCAGCAGGCCGCCTTCTCGAAAGTCGCGGCCGGAACGCGCGGCGGCGACATGATCGCCCATGCCGAGGCGGTCCTGAAGGCCTCGAAGGTGGCGGCCTTCACCGACTTCTTCGCCCATGGCATGGGCCTGATCAGCCACGAGGTGCCGTTCCTGATGACCAACCACCCCGTCGCCTACGAAGGGGTGGACGCGGACCGGCCGCTGGAAGCCGGCATGGTGCTCTCGGTCGAGACGACGATGCTGCATCCGACGCGCGGCTTCATCAAGCTCGAAGACACGCTGGCGGTCACCGCCGACGGCTACGCGATGTTCGGCGAGCGGGGCAGGGGCTGGAACAGGGGCGGCACGGCCTGAGCCGCTTCCCGCAGGACCCGGGCAGCCGGCGATGGCGAAGCATCGCCCGCCGGTCACGCCCGGGACGAAGGGTTCAGCCGCCCGCCTTGATGATGCGGAAATCCGGCAGGTCGCGCAGGCCGAGCTCGGGACCGGCCGGCGAATAGACGACGAAGAGCTGCATCGGCCTTTCGCCGGTGTTGAGCGTCGAATGGAACCGGCTCTCCGGCACGTAGACCGTGCAGCCGGGGCCGACCTTGCGGGTCACGGGATTGCCGTCCTCGTCCTCCACCATCTGTTCGCCCTCGCCGGAGATGACGAAGATGATCTCCTCGGCGCCCGGGTGGTTGTGGCGCGCATGGCCCCGGCCGGCGGGCAGGTCGACGACCCCGCCGGAAAAGCGCTGCGCGCCGTTCACTTCCGGCGCGACCGTCAGCGCCAGCCTGCCCCAGTCGAAACCGAAGGCGTCGACGTCCTTCGGATAGACGAAGTACCCGTCCGATCCCTGCTTCATGTTCGTCTCCTCCCTGTTGGTTTCCTCAGCCGCGCGGTTTCAGCGGCAGCGACTTGAAGCTCGCGGTCTGGTCGCGGATCGCCGCTTCGGCGGGCAGGCGCTCCATCGAGCTCGCCCCGTAGAAGCCGTGGCAGATGCGGCAGTTCGCCAGGATGTGGCGCGCATCGTCGGGCATGGCGATCGGGCCGCCGTGGCAGATGACGATGACGTCGCCGCGCACGGCCATGGCCGCGCTGGCGATGGCGTCGATCTCGCCGACGCACTGGTCGAGCGACTTCGCCGAGGTCGCGCCGATCGAGCCGCCGGTCGTGACGCCCATGTGGGCGACGATGATGTCGGCGCCGGCCTTCGTCATCGCCACCGCCTCGTCGGGATTGAAGACGTAAGGGGTGGTCAGGAGATCGAGCTCGGCTGCCGCCGCGATCATGTCGACCTCGAGGCCGAAGCCCATGCCGGTCTCCTCGAAGCTCTGGCGCATCATGCCGTCGAACAGTCCGATGGTGGGAAAATTCTGCACGCCGGAGAAGCCCATCTGCTTCAGTTCCGCCAGGAACTGCGGCATCAGCACGAAGGGATCGGTGCCGTTGACGCCCGCCAGCACCGGCGTGTGCCGGACGACGGGCAGGACCTCGACCGCCATTTCCTTGACGATCTCGTTGGCATTGCCATAGGCGAGCAGGCCTGCGGCGGAGCCGCGCCCGGCCATGCGGTAGCGGCCGGAATTGTAGATGACGATCAGGTCGATGCCGCCGGCCTCCTCGGCCTTGGCCGACAGGCCGGTGCCCGCCCCGCCGCCGACAATCGGCCGGCCCTCGGCGATCATCGCCCGGAACTTCTCCAGTATCGTCTTGCGCGGGATGGCGGGCATGGGTCCCTCAGGTCTTTGCGATGTCGAGAAAGGCGTCTGCGGCTGCCTTGGCGAAAGCCGGATCGTTGATGTGCAGCGGCAGGCGCATGATCTGCCTGTCTGCCGTCCGGACCAGGGTCTGCTCGATGGCGTCGAAGAGCGCGGCATCGGCCTCAGGGTCGAAGAAGGCGCCGCCCTCGACGTCGAGGGCGGAGACGCCCTTTTCCGGGATCAGCAGCCGCACCGGACCTTCGCAACGGTTCAGGCGCCCGGCGAGCCAGGCGCCGATGGCGCGCCCCTCGTCCGCGGTGGTGCGCATCAGCGTGACGTTGGGATTGTGGCGGTAGAGCGTGCGGCGGGCGTAGTGCGCGGGCACGGTGTCGACCGCCCAGAAGTTCACCATGTCGAGAGCCCCGACCGAGCCGACCCAGGGCAGGCGCGTGCGGGCGACCGCGCCCAGGCGGTCCTCGGTGGCAGGCAGCACGCCGCCGCAGAGGAGGTCGCAGATCTCGGTCGTGGTGATGTCGAGAAAGCCGGTCAGCATGCCGCTGTCGGCGAGTTTTTCCATGGTGCGACCGCCGGTTCCGGTGGCGTGGAAGACCATGCAGTCGTAGCGGTCGCGCAGCCGCTCGACGATCGCCGTCACGGCAGGCGTGGTCACGCCGAACATGGTGAGCCCGATCGCCGGCAGCCCGTCCTGAACCGCGGCGGCGGGGTGCAGCACCATTCCGGCGATGGCCTCGGCCGCATTGGCGAGGATCGTCCGGCTCAGCCGGTTGAGGCCGGCCATGTCGGTGACGGACGGCATCATGACGATGTCGGAGATGTCGACATAGGGTGCGACGTCGCCGGAGGCCAGCGTCGAGACCATCAGCTTGGGCAATCCGTAGGGCAGCGCGCGCATGCCGGTGGTGACGATCGACGTGCCGCCGCCGCCGCCAATGCCGACGACGCCGCCGATGTCGTGGCGGGAGCCGAGGAATGCCGCCAGCGCCGTTCCCATCGCTTCGACGGCGCGGCCCCTGTCGTCGAGACCGAGCACGGCGCCCGCGCCCTCGGGATGGAAAGCCGCGACCTCGGCTGCGCCGACGTCGAAGCCGTCCGCCGGCGCGCGCGTGCCGACGTCGACGCGGGCGACCGCAGCGCCGCGTGCGGCGACGAGGCCGGCGAGAAAGTCGAGTTCCTCGCCCTTGGTGTCGGCCGTGCCGACGACGTAGACGCGTTTCATGATCCTCCCACGCCCTCCGGTCGGAAGGCGGCCCCGTTCATCGCGCAGCCGTCGATGGACGGTTGCAAATTTTTGAGACGCGCGTATCATATTGATATGAATGTCTCACGTCAATCGACAGAAGGTGAAGCCGATCCGGCGCGCGGACCGAGGGCCCGCACGCGGCGGCTGATGCTGGAGACGGCGACGCGATTGATGCAGTCCGGCGCGACGCCCTCCGTCAGCGAAGTGGCGGAAGCCGCCGAGGTCTCGCGGGCCACCGCCTACCGGTACTTTCCGAGCCAGGCGGCGCTGGTGCATGCGGTGGTCGACGAGGCGCTCGGCCCGATCCTGACGCGAACGTGCGACCGATCGAAGGCGGAGGACCGCGTCGACGATCTCTTCCGGACGTCGCTGCCGCGGATCGAGGAGTTCGAGGCGACTTTCAAGGCCGCGCTGAAGCTGTCGCTGGATCAGTGGGCCAGGCGTCAGGCCGGGTCGCTCGGCGACGAGCCGCAGTTCACCCGTGGCCATCGCATCGACCTGCTGCAGGATGCGCTCGCCCCGCTGCGCGAGACGCTTCCGGAAGACCACTACCTGCGCCTCGCCCAGGCGCTGTCGCTGATCTACGGGGTGGAGGCGCTGGTGGTGCTGAAGGACATCTGGGGGCTGGATCCGGCACGCGTGCAGTCGGTCACGCGGTGGGCGGCATCCGCGCTGGTGCGTGCGGCGGTCGAAGCGGGGGCAGGTCCCGAAGTCTGAGCCTGGCGGCGTCGCATCTGGTTGGACCAGTTCGAGGGCCCATCTCCGCGGCGTATCGCGGCTTCGGGCCTGCTGCAGGCGTCACTGGCGGTCCGTTCGGCCGATTTGGTTGGAAAATGTTGCCTTTCCAAACAATTCCGGGAATGCCGTCCAGCAACTGATCGAGAGAAGGGCCTTGACGGAGTTCGTCGTTTGGTAATACCAGATTGTACCGGGGGAATGTGAGGGAGCATTTCTCCGAAGCGCGGGCCGAAGAGTGGAGGAACTGTTTCTTCGGCCGGGCAGCGCCAGCATGGAACTACCTGTGCCAGCAATCGGCTGGCACTTCAGACGGTAGGTGCATAGATGGGAGGAAGTCATTATGCGCAATAGGATCACCGGCCTCGTGGCCGGTCTTGGACTGACGCTTGCCTGTTCGACCTCCGTGTTCGCTCAGGAACTCACGATCTTTTGGGCGGAGTGGGATCCGGCCAACTACCTGCAGGAACTCGTCAACGAATACGAGGCCGAGACGGGGGTCAAGGTCACGGTCGAGACCACGCCGTGGTCCGATTTCCAGACCAAGACCTTCACCGAGCTCAATGCCCGCGGTTCGGCCTACGACATGGTCGTCGGCGACTCGCAGTGGATCGGCGCGGCTTCGGAAGCCGGACACTATGTCGACCTCACCGAGTTCTTCAACAAGCACGACCTGAACAACGTGATGGCGCCGGCGACGGTGAAATACTACGCCGAGTATCCGTCCAGTTCGGGCAAGTACTGGTCCATCCCGGCCGAAGGCGACGCGGTCGGCTGGTCCTATCGCAAGGACTGGTTCGAGGATCCCAAGGAGATGGAGGCGTTCAAGGCGAAGTACGGCTACGACCTCGCGCCGCCGGCCACCTGGGCGCAGATGCGCGACATCGCCGAGTTCTTCCATCGTCCGGACCAGAACCGCTACGGCATCGCCATCTACACCGACAACTCGTATGACGGCCTCGTCATGGGCGTCGAGAACGCCATCTTCTCCTACGGCGGCGAACTCGGCGACTACGCGACCTACAAGGTCGACGGGATCATCAATTCCGAGCAGAACGTGAAGGCGCTCGAGATGTACCGCGAGCTCTACGGCTTCACGCCGCCCGGCTGGGCCAAGACCTTCTTCGTCGAGAACAACCAGGCGATCACCGAGAACCTGGCGGCGATGAGCATGAACTACTTCGCCTTCTTCCCGGCCCTGACGAACGAGGCCTCGAACCCGAACGCCAAGAACACCGGCTTCTTCGCCAACCCGGCCGGTCCGGACGGCCACCAGTTCGCCGCGCTCGGCGGGCAGGGCATCTCGGTCATCTCCTATTCGGAGAACCAGGAGGAATCGATGAAGTTCCTGGAATGGTTCATCAAGGACGAGACCCAGAAGCGCTGGGCCGAGCTCGGCGGCTACACCGCCAGCGCCAAGGTGCTGGAGTCAGAGGAGTTCCAGAACGCGACGCCCTACAACAAGGCCTTCTACGAGACCATGTTCAAGGTGAAGGACTTCTGGGCGACGCCGGAATACGCGGAACTGCTGATCCAGATGAACCAGCGGGTCTATCCGTACATCACGGCCGGCCAGGGTTCCGCCAAGGAAGTGCTCGACGCACTGGCGGCGGACTGGAACGCCACCTTCAAGAAGTACAACCGCGTACAGTAACGGCATCCTGGTTCGAGGGGGCGGCGTCCGCTGCCCCCTCGACTCGTTCCGGGCGGTCCGGCACCGCGAGGCTCTGGGAGGAGCAGGGTTTTGACGACATTGACGATGACGACACTCGATCCGCGCAGTCGTGCGGCGCGGCGAGGCCTGAGCGACCTGTCGATCAGGAACCTCTTCATCATTCCGACGATCATCTTCCTGATCGTCTTCAACATCTTCCCGCTGCTCTATTCGCTCGGATACTCGTTCACGGATTTCCGCGCGTCGTCGAACGCACCGGCCAATTTCGTCGGCCTGGACAACTACCGCACGCTGCTCAACGACCCGTTCATCTGGTCGAACTTCGCCATCACCGCCAAATACGTGATCGTCTCGGTGACGGGGCAGGTCATCGTCGGCTTCGGCGTCGCGCTGCTGCTCAACCGCGAGATCCCCTTCAAGGGCCTGATCACGACGCTGCTGCTCCTGCCGATGATGCTGTCGATGGCGGTCGTCGGCCTGTTCTGGAAGCTGCTCTACGATCCGTCCTTCGGCATCATCAACTACGCCTTCGGGCTCGGCCGGTTCGAATGGCTGTCCAATCCGGACATGGCGCTCTACGCAGTGGCGCTGACCGACATCTGGATGTGGTCGCCCTTCGTGATGCTCCTGTCGCTGGCCGGGCTGTCGGCGGTGCCGAAGCACCTCTACGAGGCGGCGGCGATCGACCGGGCCGGGCCGATCTACACCTTCTTCCGGATCACGCTGCCGCTGGTCGCGCCGATCCTGATGATCGCCATCATCTTCCGCACGATGGAGGCCTTCAAGACCTTCGACCTCGCCTACATCCTGACCAGCCAGCCGACCACCGAGGTGATCTCGATCCGGCTCTACAAGATGGCGTTCCAGGAATGGCAGACCGGGATGAGCTGCGCGCTCGCCTACATCGTGCTGATCATGGTCATCGCGATCACCAACATCTACGTGAAATACCTGAACAAAGTGAAGGAACGCTGAGATGGCTGCCGTCCAGACCACCTCCGAGCGCGCCCTCAACAGGATCGCCATCGTCGGCGTGCTGATCGCAACGATCATCTTCCTGGCGCCGATCTACTGGATCGTCTCGACCTCCTTCAAGCCGCGCAACCTGGCGACGACGATCCCGCCGACGGTGCTGTTCGAGCCGGAGATCTCGCCCTTCGTGAAGCTGGTGCTGCGCCGCTCGCAGCTGCGCGAGCAGCCGACGCCGGAGGAATATGCCGCAGCCCCGTGGTGGGAGCGGCTGGTGTTCGACGGCGGCGAGAAGGTGGTGCGCGACGGCCAGGGCAACGTGCAGCTGTCGGGCTATCCCAGCCGCTTCGTCAACTCGCTGATCGTGGCCATCGTCTCGACGGTGCTGGCGGTCGGCATGGGAACGATCACCGCCTACGGCTTCTCGCGCTTCAAGGTGAAGGGGGAGCAGGACTGGCTGTTCTTCATCCTGTCGACGCGCATGCTGCCGCCGGTGGTGGTGGCGATCCCGATGTTCCTGATGTACCGCGTGGTCGGGCTGAACGACACGCATCTCGGGCTGATAATCCTCTACACCGCCTTCAACCTCTCCTTCTCCGTCTGGCTGATGAAGGGCTTCATCGACGAGATCCCGAAGGAATACGAGGAGGCGGCGCTGGTCGACGGCTACACGCGCATGGAAGCCTTCTTCAAGGTGGTGCTGCCGGAGGCGGCGACCGGCATCGCGGCGACAGCCGTGTTCTGCTTCATCACCGCCTGGAACGAATACGCCTTCGCGCTGATCATGACGCGGCGGACGGCGCAGACCGCGCCGCCCTTCATCCCGAGCCAGGTCGGGTCGGGCCTGCCCGACTGGACGGTGATCGCCTCCGGCACCTTCCTGTTCCTGCTGCCGGTGGCCATCTTCACCTTCCTCCTGCGCAACCACCTGCTGCGCGGCATGAGCTTCGGAGCGATCCGCAAATGAGCTTCCGCGCCTTCAACCAGCGCTGGCTGCACCCGGCGTTCCAGACGCTCATGATCCTGGGCATCGTCGCGCTGTGCCAGCCGTGGAACTTCTTCCTGCACCGGTACGGCGTCACGCTGATCCTGATCGGGCTGGTCGGCTTCATGATCACCGGCAAGATCGGGCCGGCGAAGTCGAAGAACCCGGACGGGGCCTTCGACGTCTCCGACCACCACGACGGCAAGGCCGGAGGACGCGCATGACGCATATCGAGCTTCGCGGCGTGCAGAAATGGTTCGGCGCCGTCCAGGTCATCAAGGACCTCAACCTGACGATCGAGGACGGCGAGTTCATCGTCATGCTCGGCCAGTCGGGCTGCGGCAAGACGACGACGCTGCGCGCCATCGCCGGCCTGGAGACGATCGACGAAGGCGACATCCTCATCGACGGCAAGCCGGTGCAGCACCTGAAGTGCTCGGCCCGCGACATCGCCATGGTGTTCCAGTCCTTCTCGCTCTATCCGCACATGACCGTCTACGAGAACATCGCCTTTCCGCTGCGCGCGACGGGCATGGGCAAGAGCGGCATCGACGAGGCGGTGCGGGCGATCGCCAAGGTGCTGCGGATCACCGAGCTGCTCGATCGCAGGCCGTCGGCGCTGTCGGGCGGCGACATGCAGCGCGTGGCGATCGGGCGCGCGCTGGTGCGCCATCCCAAGGCGATGCTGATGGACGAGCCGATCGGCGCGCTGGACGCCAAGCTGCGCGAGGAGATGCGCGCCGAGATCAAGCGGCTGCACGTCAAGCAGGGCTCGACGACGATCTACGTCACCCACGACCAGGTGGAGGCGATGAGCCTCGCCGACCGGATCGTGATCATGCACGAGGGCGTGCTGCAGCAGGTGGGCGCGCCCGAGGAGGTGTACCAGCAGCCGCAGAACCTGTTCGTGGCGCAGTTCGTCGGCAGTCCGGTGATGAACGTCTCGCCCGCGATCGTGCGCAGCGAAGGGGCTGACGTCTCGGTCGCCATCGACGCGGCCGTGCCGGGCTTCGCCTTCCCGCCGGAGCTGCTCGGCAAGCTCAACGGGCATGCGGGCAGCGGCGCGCTCAAGCTCGGCATCCGCCCGGAAGCCGTGCTGGTGAGCCGCCAGCCGCAGCCGGGCTACGTGCCGGTCGTCGCCCACATCATCGAGCCGCTCGGCTCGCACGACATCGTCGACCTGAAGGTGGGGGCAGAGATCCTGCGCGCCCGCACGCCCTCCGGCTTCGTGCCGAAGGCCGGCGAGGCGGTGCATGCGCGCGTCGACCCCGCCCAGGCGCATTTCTTCGACACGTCCAGCGGCAAGAGCCTCGGAGTGAGACTGTAAGCCATGGCCCATATCGAGCTCAGAAACGTGACCAAGACCTTCGGCGACAGCACGGCGCTGAAGGGGCTCGACCTCACGGTCGAGGACGGCCAGTTCTTCGTGCTGCTCGGCGAGACGGGCGCGGGCAAGACGACCACCCTGCGCGTCGTGGCCGGCCTCGAGAAGCCGACGGCCGGCACGGTGCTGATCGACGGCGTCGACGTCGGCGACTGGGGGGCGGCCGAGCGCGACGTCGCGCTGGTGCTGCAGCAATATTCGCTCTACCCGCGCTATACCGTCCGCGAGAACCTCGAATTCCCGCTGAAGTCGAAGATCCGCCAGGTCGCGCCCGCCGAGATCAAGGAGCGCGTCGACCGCGTCGCCCGGACGCTGCGCATCGAGCACCTGATGGACCGCAAGACCGACCGGCTGTCGGGCGGCGAGATGCAGCGCGTCTCGATCGGGCGCGCCATCGTGCGCAAGCCGCGCGTCTTCCTGATGGACGAGCCGCTGTCGGCGCTCGACGCCAAGCTCCGGGAAGCGCTGCGGATCGAGCTGAAGAACCTGCAGATGAATCTCGGCGCCACCTTCCTGTTCGTCACGCACGACCAGGTGGAGGCGATGTCGATGGGCGACCGGGTCGGCGTGCTCGACCGCGGCCGGCTGGTGCAGGTCGGCACGCCCTCCGAGATCTATGCCCGGCCGAAGAACACCTTCGTGGCGCGCGCCGTCGGCTCGCCGCCGATGAACCTGCTCGACGGCGCCGTGCGCGACGGCAAGGCGATGGCCGAGGCGGGGTTCGCCCTGCCGATCGCATCCGCCTCGTCGCAGGACGGGCGTCCGGTCACCTTCGGCGTCCGGCCCGAGGACATCCGCCTCGATCCCGAGGCGCCGGCGCGGGGACGAGTTCACGACGTCGAGAACCATGGCGTCGAAAAGATCGTCACGCTCGCGGCGGGCGACACCCTGGTGCGGCTGACCACGCTGGCCTCGCAGAAGCTGTCGATCGACGATACGGTCGCCTTCTCGTGGAACCCGGACAAGATCATCCTGTTCGACCGCGCATCCGGGCAGAATCTGGCGGGCGCGTAGCGGGAGGCGATCCGGGCTGCGGCCTGCCGGACACATGTCGCCGAACACGGGCGCACGAGCGTTGCGGCGCGTCGCCGCCCGGCATGGGGGGAGCGGCGTGGGGTATTGGGGGGCGAACCGATGGCGACACCCATGCCGACCCGCCAGCCGTCGATGCGCGGGAGCGTTGCCGTCTTTCGTGCCATGCCGCTCATGCTTGGCTTCCGCGGTCTCCGGTTCGGTCCGGCGGACTCCCCCCCTCCGCCTCGCTTCGCTCGGCACCTCCCCCCACTTCGTGGTGTTGGAGGATGGGCGGCAGCGTTGTCGGCGGGTCGCTCAGGCCGGGAAGCGGTTTTTGTAAGCGTCGAGGGCTTCGGGGTTGCAGAGGTTTACCGGCAGCTCGCCGCGCAGGACGCGGGCGGCTTCGTCGGTTGCGGCCATGCCCATGCGGCGCATGCTGCCTTCGGTGATGCCCGACATGTGCGGCGTGACCATGACGTTGTCGAAGCCGAGATAGGGGTGGTCGGCCGGCAGCGGCTGGCGGGCGAAGACGTCAAGTGCGGCGCCGCCGATGCGGCGTTCGCGCAGGGCAGCCAGCATGGCGTCGTCGTCGATCACCGGCCCGCGCGAGATGTTGATGACCAGTGCGTCGCGTTTCATCAGGCCGAGCACGCGCGTGCCGATGATCCCGCGCGTCTCGTCGGTGAGCGGGCAGCAGAGCACCATGATGTCGCAGCGCGCGGCCAGTTCGTCGAGGCCGAGGAAGGAGGCGTCGTCCGGGATGTCACGCCGGCTGCGGCTGTGGATCAGCACGTCGAGGCCGTAGCCGTGCCGGGCGATGGCGTGGACCTGGCGGCCGATATTGCCGAAGCCGACGACGCCTAGCGTTAGGCCGTCGAGATCGCGGGTGAAATCGGCATGATGGCGGGCGGCGTTCCAGCCGTTGGCATGCAGGTCGCGGTCGACGATGCGGAACCGGCGCAGCAGCGTCATGGCGGCGAAGAAGACGTATTCGGCGACGGTGCGCGCATTGGCGCCCGGCGTGTTGGCGACGATGACGCCGGCCCTGGTCGCCGCGGTCATCGGGATCATGTCCAGCCCCGCGCCATGGCGGATCGCGGCGCGCAGGCGCGGCGCCTGTTCGAACAGGGCAGGGGGCAGCGGCGCGCGCACGATGATGAGGTCGGCGTTCCGGCCCTCGGCGAGAAGCGTGTCGGGATCGTAGGCCGAGGCGAAGCGCAGGCTGCCCAGCGTCCGGAGCCTTTCGGCGACCTGCGGATGCAGGACGTTGGTGGACAGGATGTCGGGCAAGGGCGTCAGGCCTTTTCGAGTGTCTGTGTCGGCCGCTCGCCGTCGGGACCGTCGATCAGGCCCTTCCAGTAGCTCTCGGCGCCCTGGAGGTGGGCGCTCATCAGCGCCTGGGCGAGATTGCCGTCGCGCCGCTGCAGGGCCTCGAAGATGCGGATGTGCTCGGCATGCGAGCGGCGGCCGCGGTCGGGATCGTTGAAATAGATCGGCAGGCGCTGCTCGCCCATGATGTAGTAGACGCTGCAGACCTTGTGAAAGACGCTGTTCTTGGTCGCCCGCACGATCTCGAGGTGGAAATCGCGGTCCTCGCGCGCCAGGCCTTCGCCCGCCGCGATCTTCTGCTCGGACACCTGCAGGATCTCCCGAAGGCGCTCGAAATTTTCCTCCGTCGCCCGATCGCAGGCGAGCTCGGCCGCCTTGATCTCGTGGATCTTGCGCAGCTCGACGGTCTCGTAGATCTGGATCGGATCGAGCGGCACGCCGGCGCGGGCAAACAGCGCCATGGCATCGACGCTCGCCTGGTTGGTGGTGAGATAGATGCCGGACTTGGCCCGGCGCTCGACGATCCGCATGGCCTCGAGGATCGCCAGCGCCTCGCGGATCTGGCCGCGGCTCACGGAGAAATGGTCCGCCAGTTCCCGCTCCGACGGCAGTCGGCCGTTCTCCGCCTTCGACTGCTGGTACAGGAAGGCGGCGAGATCCGGCAGAAGGTTGTTTTCCTTCATGGCTTAGGCCCCGTGCGCGTGCGCCTCCAGGAACGATTCCGCGATCGTGAAACCGAGGCCCGGCCGATCCGGTATTGCGATCAATCCATCCTTGACCGACACGTCGTCCTCGACGAGGTCATGGATCATGGGATTGGCACCGAGCGAGTATTCGATCACGAAGCTTGCAGGCGAAGCCGCGCATACATGCAAGCCGGCGAAGAAGCAAGGCGCGCCGGCCCAGAGATGCGGCGAGAGCCGCAGGTTGAACGCGCTGGCCAGCGCGCCGATGCGCATCGCCTCGGTGATGCCGCCGCAGAAGGCGGGGTCGGGCTGAAAGACGTCGACGGCCTTGAGGATGGCGAGATCGCGGAAGGCGAAGCGGGTGGCCTCGGACTCGCCGCTGGCGATCGGCACCGGGCCGGAAGCGCGGACTTCCGCCATGCCGGCCTTGTCGTCGGCGATCACCGGTTCCTCGAACCAGGTCAGGTCGCAGTCGGCCACCATGTGGACGAAGCGCTTGGCGTCGGCGACGGTGTAGGTGCCGTGCGCGTCGACCATCAGCTGGACGTCCGGCCCGAGCGCTTCGCGCGCGGCCCTGACGCGGGCTGCCGACACGTGCGGCGGGCCGTCCATGGCGCCGACGCGCATCTTCACCGCGCGGAAACCGCCGGCGTCGATGTAGGACTGCAGCTGCTCGCCGATCCGGTCGGCCGGGGCCCAGCCGCCGGAGGCATAGGCCGGCAGGCGCTCGGCCTTGCGGCCGCCGAGCAGGCGCCAGACGGGCTGGCCGAGCGACTTGCCGAGGATGTCCCAGAGCGCGATGTCGACCGCACTGATGGCGGCGACCGAGATGCCGCGGCGCGACAGTTCCGGCATGGCGTGGCCAGCGGCGGCGGCCTTCTCGTGGCGCACGCCGTTGTAGAGCATTTCCCAGATCTGCGAGATGTCGGCGGGATCGCGGCCGATCAGCCGGGGCGCGACCTCGTGGTTGAGCATGTGGACGAGCGCGGCATAGGTGCCGGCGCTGCCGGCGGCGTTCTTGCCCTCGCCCCAGCCGACGAGGCCGTCGTCGGTCTCGATGCGCAGGATCGCCGCGTCGAAGGTGGTGAGCTGGCCGAAGTCGCTCTTGTGCTGGCGGCTCGCCTCGATGGGGATGCGGACCCACCAGGCCCGGGCTGATTTGATGCGCATCTCAGAACCTGCCCCCCCGAACCATCCGCCACACCTCTTCCCGACAAGCCTTCGCAAGCTCCGGCGGCGCAAGGCCGGCCGGATCGGTCGCTGTTGGTGTCATGGCGTCGGTCCTGCTTCGCCGCGTCGAATACCTACTTGATGAGCGGCAGGATGGTTTCCGCCGTGATCCGCATCTGGTCGGTGTAGAATTTCTCCGTCAGCAGGCTCGATCCGTGGTCCTGGATGAACTTGAGCTGCTCGGGCGAGATGTCGACGGGATTGCGCTCGACCATGTCGGGATAGCGGTTCGCCGGGGTGCGATCGACCGGCGCGACGAACTCGTTGGTGAGCGCCCCGTCATAGCCGATGTCCTTGAGGATGCCGACGATCTTTTTCCAGTCGATGGTGCCGAGGCCGGCCGCGAAGCGGTTGTTGTCGGCGATGTGGAAGTCGAACAGCCGCTTGCCGGCCTTGCGGATGGCTTCCTCGACGTCGAACTCTTCCATGTGGATGTGGTAGGCGTCGAGACATACGCCGCATTCGGGGCTGACCGCGTCGGCCAGCGCCAGCGCCTGTTCGCCGCGGTTGAAGAGGTAGGTCTCGAAGCGGTTGAGCGGCTCCACCGCCACGCGAACGCCGACCTTTTTCGCATGCGCGAAGCACTCGCGGGTGGCGTCGACCACCCAGGCCCATTCCTCCGCCTCGGTGCCGTCCGGCACGACTTTGCCGACGGTGGCGGGCACCAGCGTGATGATCTCGCCGTCGAGTTCGCTGACCATCGTCAGGACGTCCTTGACGTACTGGACCGAGCGCTCGCGCTGGCCCTGGTCGGCCGCGGCGAGGTTGCGCTCGCCCAGCATCAGCGTCACCGCGCCCCAGCAGCGGATGCCGTGTTCCTGGAGCAGCCGCCGCGTTTCCTTCGTCTCGTACTGGGCCGGCTCCCCCGAAATCTCGATCGACTCATAGCCGAACTGCTTGATCCGCCGCAGCGTCGTATCCAGCGGCTCCGCGCGCATCCAGTTGTGTGTCGATAGATGCATGGTCAGCGTCCTCCCGATTGCTGCAATATCGCCCGGTCGCCCGGCCCGTCTTTTTCCGTCGGTCAGCCGTTCCGGAGAAACTGGTGCGACCAAACCCGTCTGCCTGAAGCTCTAAACCATTCCCGAATGTGGCGCAAGCATCCGCCAAGGCGGCCGACTTTCGGCTTAGAAGCCTGTTTTACCTTGTATATGACGTGTCCGAGGTGGTCGGGGCTCTCTCAGTCTGGTCGGACCAGCTTGACCAATTCGCTGCATTTGGTATGACCAGAACGCGAAAGCGCGGAGGCCTTACCCGGAGGAGGGGAGGCTTTCGCAGGCAAGCAACGAGGCGAGGAGCATCATGGCGGCACGGATCAAGGGGCCTGCGATCTTTCTGGCGCAGTTTGCGGGCGATGCGGCGCCGTTCGATTCGCTGCCGTCGATCGCGGCATGGGCGGCGGGGCTTGGCTACGAGGGGGTGCAGATCCCGACCTGGGACGGGCGGCTGTTCGACCTGAAGAAGGCTTCGGAATCGCAGGCCTATTGCGACGAGGTCAAGGGCATCTGCGCCGACGCGGGCGTTCAGATCACCGAGCTGTCGACGCATCTGCAGGGCCAGCTGGTGGCGGTGCATCCGGCCTATGACGCGCAGTTCGACGGCTTTGCGCCCGCTTCCGTGCATGGCAATCCGAAAGCGCGGCAGGCCTGGGCCGTCGAGCAGATGCTGATGGCGGCGAAGGCCTCGAAGAACCTCGGGCTTGCCGCCTCGGTGTCGTTCACCGGCGCGCTCGCCTTCCCCTATCTCTACCCCTGGCCGCAGCGGCCGGCGGGGCTGATCGAGGAGGCCTTCGCCGAGCTCGGCCGGCGCTGGCGGCCCATCCTCGACGCCTACGAGGATGCCGGCTGTTCGATCGGCTACGAGATCCATCCCGGCGAGGACGTCTTCGACGGCACCACCTTCGAGATGTTCCTCGATGCGGTGGGCGGGCATCGGCGCTGCACGATCAACTACGATCCGTCGCACTTCCTGTTGCAGCAGCTCGACTATCTCGCCTTCATCGACATCTACCACGAGCGCATATCGGCCTTCCACGTCAAGGACGCCGAGTTCAACCCGACCGGGCGTCAGGGCGTCTATTCGGGCTATGCCTCCTGGACCGACCGTGCCGGCCGCTTCCGCTCGCTCGGCGACGGCCAGGTCGACTTCTCCGGCATCTTCTCGAAGCTGACGCAATACGGCTACGACAGCTGGGCGGTGCTGGAATGGGAATGCTGCCTGAAGCACCCCGAGCAAGGTGCCGCCGAAGGCGCACCCTTCATCCGCAGCCACCTCATCGACGTGACCGAAAAGGCCTTCGACGATTTCGCCGGCGGGACGACGGACCGGGCGGCGTTGCGGCGGATGATGGGGATTGGGTGAGGAGTGCGTGGTGCGTAGTTGGTAGTGCGTAGTGCGTAGTGCGGCGTGCGGAGTTTTGCAGTTCTGACAGCAGCTCACGATTGTCGCATGTAGATGAGCTATCACCTCTGACTACACGCCATTCACTACCCACAACGCACTACCCACTACTCCCTACTCCCTACGCACTACCAACTACGCACTACGAACTCCTCACCCCCGGAGCCCGCCATGGTCAGCGTATCGAACCTCTCCACCCGGTCCGGTCCCATCCGCCTCGGCATGGTCGGCGGCGGACAGGGGGCGTTCATCGGGGGGGTGCACCGGATTGCGGCGCGGCTCGACGGGGACTTCGTGCTCGTGGCCGGGGCACTGTCGTCGGATGCGGAGCGCGCGAGGGCGTCGGGGGCGGAACTGGGGCTCGACCCCGAGCGCAGCTATGGTTCGTTCGAGGAGATGGCGGCGGCGGAGGCGGGGCGGGCCGACGGGATCGAGGCGGTGGCGATCGTCACGCCCAACCACATGCATTTCCCGGCCGCCAAAGCCTTTCTCGACGCCGGCATCCACGTCATCTGCGACAAGCCGCTGACCTCGAACCTCGCCGACGCGAGGACGCTCGCAGCGGCGGTGGAGCGGAGCGGCAAGCTGTTCGTGCTCACCCACAACTACACCGGCTATCCGATGGTGCGGCACGCCCGCGAGATGGTCGCGGCCGGCGATCTCGGCGACATCCGCGTGGTGCAGGCCGAATATCCGCAGGACTGGCTGACGACGCGGCTGGAAGCGAGCGGGCAGAAGCAGGCGGCCTGGCGCACCGATCCGGCGAAATCGGGCGCGGGCGGTGCCACCGGCGACATCGGCACCCATGCCTACAACCTCGCCCGCTTCGTCACCGGGCTGGAACTCGACGCGCTGTCGGCGGATCTCGCCGCCTTCGTCGAGGGCCGGCCGCTCGACGACAACGCCCATGTGATGCTGCGCTTCAAGGCCAAGGGCGGCGCACCGGCGGCGAAGGGCATGCTGTGGGCGAGCCAGGTGGCGCCCGGCAACGAGAACGCGCTGAAGCTCAGGGTCTACGGCACGAAGGGCGGGCTCGAATGGCAGCAGGAGCAGCCGAACCACCTCTGGTTCACGCCCTTCGGGCAGGAAAAGCGGCTGATCACGCGGGCGGGTGCCGGTGCCGGCGCGGCGGCCGGCCGGGTCAGCCGCATCCCGTCCGGCCATCCCGAAGGCTATCTCGAGGGTTTTGCCACCATCTACGCCGAAGCCGCGCGGGCGATCCGCGCCGCCCGGGCGGGCGCCGCCCCCGACGCGGCGGTGACCTATCCTTCCGTCACCGACGGTGTCGAGGGCGTCGCCTTCGTCGAGGCCTGCGTTGCATCGTCGAAGAACGACGCCGCGTGGACGCGGCTGTGAGGGGTGGAGAGCGGACGGAGGGACGGCGATGAAGATCGGCATGTGCATGTTCCTCTGGACGACGAAGGTCACGGGGGAGCACGAGGCTATCCTGCGCGACATCAAGGCGACGGGTTTCGACGGCGTCGAGATTCCGGTCTGCGAAGGCACGCCCGACGACTACAGGCGCCTCGGCGACCTGCTGGATGCGATCGGGCTGGAGCGCACCGCCGTTTCGGCGATGGGCGATCCGGCGATGAACCTGATCGGTGCGGATGCCGCGACGCGGGCGGCCGGCGTTGCCCATGTCAAATGGGCGATCGACTGCGCGGCGGCGCTGGGCGCCAGCACGCTGAGCGGACCGCTGCATTCGACGCTCGGGCATTTTTCGGGCGATGGGCCGACGCGGGAGGAATTCGAGCGGTCGATCGCCTCGCAGCGCGCCATCGGCGAGCATGCAGCCCAGCGCGGCGTGACGATCGGGCTCGAGGCGCTGAACCGCTTCGAATGCTACCTCGTCAACACGATGGAGGCGCTTTGCGCGCATGTCGACGCGATCGGCCATCCCAACATCAGGGCGATGTACGACACCTTCCATGCCAATATTGAGGAAGCCGATCCCATCGCGGCCTTCACGCGCAACCTGAAGACCATCGTCCATGTCCACATCTCGGAGAACGACCGGGGCGTGCCGGGGCGCGGCAACATTCCCTGGGACGAGACTTTCGCCGCCATCAGGGCCAGCGGCTATGACGGCTGGCTGACCATCGAGGCCTTCGGCCGGGCGCTGAGGGACCTGGCGGCGGCCACCAAGGTGTGGCGCGACTTCGCCGAGAGCCCTGAGGCGGTCTACCGCGAGGGCTACGCGCACATCCGCCGCCACCTCGACGCGGCGTAGGGCGGCACGGCGACATTTTCCGGGACGGAGCGATCCCGCCCGGCCGCGACAGGCGCATCAACGGAGGAGAATCCCGATGCCAGGCAAGAAGATACTGATGCTGACGGGCGAATTCACGGAGGAATACGAGATCTTCGTGTTCCAGCAGGGCATGGAGGCGGTCGGCCACACGGTCCACGTGATCTGCCCCGACAAGAAAGCGGGCGACAAGATCCAGACCTCGCTGCACGATTTCGAGGGCCACCAGACCTATATCGAGCGCTTCGGCCATCTGGCCGACATCAACAAGACCTTTTCCGAGGTCCGGCTGGAGGAGTATGACGCGGTCTACTGCGCCGGCGGCCGCGGCCCGGAATACATCCGCACCGACAAGCGCATCCAGGCGATGGTCCGGCATTTCCACGAGACCAACAAGCCGATCTTCACCATCTGCCACGGCGTGCAGATCCTCGTGGCGGTGGACGGCGTGGTGCGCGGCAAGAAGGTCGCGGCGCTGGGCGCCTGCGAGCCCGAGGTGACGCTGGCCGGCGGCACCTACATCGACGTCAAGCCGACCGAGGCCTATGTCGACGGCACGATGGTCTCGGCCAAGGGCTGGACGGGGCTTGCCGCCTTCATGCGAGAATGCCTGAAGGTGCTGGGAACGGAGATCCGGCACAGCTGAGGCGGGGGGCCGAGGGGCGCTGGCCGGGGTGCAGTGACCCCGACGGTCCGCATCCTGAGGCGCGACCCTGAGCTTGTCGAAGGGGAGCCTCGAAGGACGCACGACGATGCCGGCGCGGGCCTCGTGGTCCTTGTCGTTGCAGGGGCTTGATGCGTCCTTCGAGGCTCGCTTCGCGAGCGCCTCAGGATGAGGTCCGGGAGTGGGCTGCACTGACGGGAGTATCCGCTCGGTATCTCCCCTATCTCCGGGAACGCGACTGCAGCGCGCTCCCTCAGAACCGGAACACGCCGTAGCCCGGGTCGGCGAGCGGGGCGTTGAGGGAGGCGGAGATGGCGATGGCCAGGGCGTTGCGGGTGTCGACGGGGTCGATGATGCCGTCGTCCCAGAGTTCGGAGGTGGAGTGGTAGGCGGAGAGCTGCTCCTGGTAGGCGGCGCGGGTCTCTTCCCACAGCTGCCGGACGACCGCCTCGTCGACGCCGCCGCCATTGCGCTTCATCTGGTTGATCTTGACCTCGGCCAGCGTGTTGGCGGCCTGGTCGCCGCCCATGACGCCGATCTGGTGGTTGGGCCAGGTAAACAGGAAGCGGCCGTCGAAGGCGCGGCCGCACATGCCGTAATTGCCGGCGCCGAAGGAGCCGTTGCACATGACGGTGAACTTGGGCACGCGCGAACAGCTCTGCGCCATGATCATCTTGGCGCCGTCCTTGGTGATGCCGCGCCGCTCGTACTCCTTGCCGATCATGTAGCCGGTGATGTTCTGCAGGAAGACCAGCGGCGTGTTGTTCTGGTTGCAGAGCTCGATGAAGTGGCCGCCCTTGAGCGACGAGTCGTTGAAAAGCACGCCGTTGTTGGCGAGGATGCCGACCTTGTAGCCCCAGATGTTGGCATAGCCGCAGATCAGCGTCGTTCCGTAGTTCGGCTGGTATTCGTGGAAGCGGCTGCCGTCGACCATGCGGGCGATGATCTCGCGCATGTCGAACGACTTCTTTATGTCGTCGGGGACGATGCCGTAGATCTCCTGCGGGTCGTAGGCGGGATCTTCCGGCGCGTCGCGCTGGCAATCCCATTTCTTGGCGCGATCCCACTGCGCGACGATCTCGCGGCCGATGTGGATGGCCTCCTCCTCGGTGGCGGCGGGATAGTCGCAGGTGCCGGAGACGGAGGTGTGCATGTCGGCGCCGCCGAGATCCTCGACGGACACTTCCTCGCCGGTGGCGGCCCTGACCAGCGGCGGGCCGCCGAGGAACACCGCGCCGGTGCCCCGCACGATGACCGAGTAGTCGGAGAGGCCGGGAATGTAGGCGCCGCCGGCCGTGCAGTGGCCGAAGACCAGCGCCAGCTGCTTGACGCCCATCTTCGACAGGATCGACTGGTTGCGGAAGATGCGGCCCGCCATGTACTTGTCGGGGAAGACCTCCGACTGGAGCTGCAGGAAGCCGCCGGCGGAATCGCACAGATGGAGGACCGGCAGCCGGTTCTCCATCGCGATGTCGAGCGCGCGCACGATCTTCTTGGCCGTCAGCGGATACCAGGCGCCGCCCTTGACGGTGGGATCGTCGGCGCGGATGACGACCTCGCGGCCCGAGACGATGCCGATGCCGACGATGGAGCTCGCCGAGGGGGAATCGCCGCCATAGGCCATGTTGGCGGCGAGCGAGGAGAGTTCGAGGAAGGGCGTGCCGGGATCGAGCAGCTTCTCGATGCGCTCGCGCGGCCGCATCTTGCCCTGGCTGGCCAGCCGGTCGAGATCGCGCTCCGGGCGCTGGTGGCGCGCGGCCTCCTGGCGGGCGCGGAAATCGGCGAGCATGGCGCGGTTGTGCCGGTCGAAGCGGCGGAAATCCGCCGACGACGTCGAGATCATGGACTGGATCTTGCGCATGCGTGTCAGCCTTCGTCGACCTGTGGCTCGAGTGTCGCGATGACCTCGTCCTTCTCGAACGTCTCGCCCTCGAAGCGGTGGATCGCGGCGAGGATGCCGTCGCGGGGCGCGGCGAGACCCGTCTGGAGCTTCATGCTCTCGATGGTGACGAGGACCTCGCCTCGCGCGACCGCCTCGCCGGCCCGCCTGTGGACCGAGATGACGGCGCCCGGCATCGGCGCGCGGACGACGTCCTGGCTGGCGCCGCCGGCACCCGCCTTCGAGAAGGGGTCGACGGTGCCGACCTCGAAGGTGCGGCCCGCGAGCCGCAGCAGCTGGCGGTCGGCGACCGTGGCGCGGGCGAAGCTGACGGCGTGGCCGCCCATCGCCATCGACGCGTGGCCGCGGCCTTCGGCCGGCAGTTCGGTCAGTTCGTGGTCCTGCCCGTCGATGCGCAGCACGAGATGCGGCCGGCGCCGGACGATGGAGACCTCGTGGACCTTGCCGTCGAGCGTGAGCTTGAGGCTCATCCTCAGTTCCTCCAGCCGCCGATGGCGGCGTGCGGCTCGGGCGTGCCGAGCGCGAGTTCGCGGAAGTCACGCAGGCCGAGCGCGGCGGCGGCGAGCACCTGCGCCCGCAGCTGCGGCGGGATCGGCGGGGGCGCCAGCGCCTCGCGCTGCTCGGCCACGAAGCCGGTGTGCAGGTCGCCTGCGCGGAAGGCGGCGTTGTCCAGCACGCGTGCGAGATAGTCGATGTTGGTGGTGACGCCGAGCAGCGCCAGGCCCTCCAGCGCCGCGATGGAGCGGTCGATGGCCTCGGCGCGGGTGGTGCCATGGGCGACGAGCTTGGCCAGCATCGGATCGAAGTCGGCGGTGATCTTCTGGCCGGGGTCGAGGGCGTTCTCGAAGCGCAGCCAGGGCGCTTCCGGCACGCCGAGATGGGCGAGCATGCCGGTCTCGGGCAGGAAGTCGCGATCCGGATCCTCCGCGCAGATGCGGCACTCGATGGCGTGGCCGCAGACGGCGATCTTCCCTTGCTTCGCGGGGAGTCCCCTGCCGGCGGCGATCTCGATCTGGGCGCGGACGAGGTCGATGCCGGTGACCATCTCGGTGACCGGATGCTCGACCTGCAGGCGCGTGTTCATCTCCAGGAAGAAGAAGCGGCCGTCGGCGCCGAGGATGTATTCCACCGTGCCGGCGTTCTTGTAGCGCGCGGCGGCGGCGAGCCGGACGGCCGAGGCGCAGATGGCGTCGCGCAGGGCGGGATCTAGGCGGGCGGCGGGGGCCTCCTCGATGATCTTCTGGAAGCGGCGCTGGACCGAGCATTCGCGCTCGAACAGGTGGATCGCGCCGCCGTCGCCGTCGCCCAGCACCTGCACCTCGATGTGGCGCGGGCGCTCGACATAGGTCTCGGCATAGACGCGGCCGTCGCCGAAATAGCGCTGCGCCTCGCCGGCCGCGATGCGGGCGGCCTCGCGCAGGCCTTCGGCGGAGCGGACGATCGACATGCCCTTGCCGCCGCCGCCGGCCGCCGCCTTGATCAGCAGCGGAAAGCCGATCGATTCCGCCCGGGCGATGAAGTCGTCGAGGTCGCCGGTGGGCATGACCGAGGGCGCCACCGGCACGCCCTGCGCCTCGGCGAAGGCGCGGGCGGAAATCTTGTCGCCCATCAGGGAAATCGTCGCGGCGTCGGGTCCGATGAAGACGATCCCGGCCTTCTCGACGGCGGCGGCGAAGCGCGCGTTCTCGGACAGGAAGCCGTAGCCCGGGTGGATGGCGTCGGCGCCCGACGCGAGCGCCGCCGCGACGATCGCGTCGATGTCGAGATGGGCTCCGACCGGCGTCTCGCCGTCGATCGCCACCGCCTCGCTGGCCATGCGCACATGCCGGGCGCGCGCCTCGACCGAGTGATGGATCGCCACCGAGGCGATGCCCATCGCGTCCAGCGTGCGGATGACGCGGCAGGCGATCTCGCCACGGTTGGCGATCAGGATCTTGCCGAACAAGGGAGCGGTCATGCGGGGTCCCTGCTCCAGCCTTCCAGCGGACCCGCAGCCTCCAGCCAGCGCGCCGGAACTTCGACGGGGAAGTCCATCATGATCTGCGCCAGCGCCTTGCCCTGCGGATCGTGCCGCAGCGAGGCGATGCCGCCGCCGCCGAGGCCCTGGTGGAGGAGGAAGTTGAAGCCTTCGAGGCCGGGCCATTCGAAACGCTCGACCTTGCCCCTGACGAAATGCGCAAAAAAGCGCCCGACCGCTTCCGGGGTAGCTGCGCGGCGGATGAAGGGCAGGTAGTTCGCATCCCGCGCAAGAACCCCGATGTTGCCGATGTCGCCCTTGTCGCCGCTGCGGCCATGGGCGAGCGCGATGAGCGGCACGGTGGCGAGAGGGCCGTCGAACGCCGCGCATTCGGCCGGTGCGGGCACTGCCGCAGGCGCGGCGTCCGCTGCGTTGGGCAGATATGGCGAAAGCGTCTGCTCGCCGACGTCGCCGGCAATGGTGACGGTCACGTCGTTCTTGGGCGCCAGGAAGGAGAAGAGGCGGATCACCGGCTGCGGCTCGGGGCGGCCGCCGGCGAAACCGGTGAGGCCCTGCGCCATCGCGGTGGCGGCGGGGAAGATCTCGCGGCCGAAGATCTGCAGCGCGTCCTTCGAGACGTGCCGGACGGCGATCTTGAGCACCACCTCGCGGGTGTCGCCTGCACGCGCATGGTCGCCGTAACTGGTCTCGCTGCCGAGGATCTCGATCGAGCGGTCGCTGAAGCCGTCGAAACCGGCGGCCTTCATCAGGCGCTCGGCGCGGGCGAGGATCGCCTCGGCGGTTGCCCTTGCCTTGGCGGCGGCCTCGCGTCCGGCGATCATCATGGTGACGGCGGAGCGGTAGCCGTCGGGGTGAGTGAGGCTCACCTTGTAGCTGTCGGTGGGTGCTGCGCCGCAGGCGCCGGTGACCCGGACGCGGTCGGGACCCGCCTGCTCGAGCCTGACCTCGCTCCAGTCCGCGACGACGTCGGGAAGGACGTATCGCGTCGGGTCGCCGACCTCGTAGACGATCTGCTCGGCGACGGTTTTCGTGCTGACCAGCCCGCCGGTGCCCTGCGGCTTGGTGACGACGAAGCTGCCGTCGGCGCTGCACTCGGCGATGGGAAAGCCCATGTCGTCCCAGCCGGCGACCTCGCGCCAATCGGTGAAGATGCCGCCGGTGACCTGGGTGCCGCATTCGAGCACGTGGCCGCAGAGGCTGCCGGCCGACAGGAGGTCGTGCTGGCCCGGTGCCCAGCCGAATTCATGGATCAGGGGGCCTAGGACGACGGCCGAATCGACCACGCGGCCGGTGATCACGACATCCGCGCCGGCAGCGAGCGCGGCGGCGATTGGGAAGGCGCCGAGATAGGCGTTGACGCTTGCCGCCTGCGCCGGCATCACGGCACCTGAGAACATCTCCCGCACGCCTTGGGCGCGGTAGCGTTCGACCTCGCCCGACAGGTCGTCGCCGCGCACGACCGCGACCTTCAGGTCGACGCCCGCTTCGCGGAAGACCGCCAGGAGGGCGTCGCGGCAGGCGTCGGGATTGACGCCGCCGGCATTGGTGACGACGCGGATGCGCTTCCCGGCGATCTCGCGCGCCAGCGGCTTCATGACCATGGTGACGAAATCGGTGGCATAGCCGAGCTCGGGACGCCTGGCCTTCATCCGCGCCAGGATCGACATGGTGATTTCGGCCAGATAATCCATCACCAGATAATCGATGCCGCCGCTGCGCACGAGCTGCGCCGGCCCCTCCGGCGTGTCGCCCCAGAAGCCGGCGCCGCAGCCGATGCGGACAATCTTGCCCATGCCCGCTACTCCCCCGTCCAGTTCGGCTTGCGCTTCTCGTTGAAGGCGAGGAAGCCTTCCCGCGCATCCTGGGTGCGGGACATGTTGGCCAGCATGAACTGGGCGTATTCCAGCGCCGCGTCGGTGGACATCTCGCGGATCTTGGCGAGCGCCTGCTTGCCGAGCCGGATGCCGGTCGGCGACTTGTCGGTGATGCGCGCGAGCAGCCAGTCCAGCTTTTCGTCGAGCTCGCCCGCGGGGACCGCGTAGTTGACGATCCGCTCGCCGGCCGCCTCGCGCGCCAGCATCGGCTCGCCCGACAGGCACAGTTCCATCATCCGGCGATAGCTGATGACGCGCAGCAGGAAGGGCAGGATCATCATCGGGAATATGCCGACCTTCACCTCCGAGACGCCCAGCATGGCGTCCTCGCGGGCGACGACGAGGTCGCAGGCGCAGACCAGACCGAGCCCACCGGCGAGCGCATGGCCGTTGACCCGCGCGACCAGCGGCAGGCGGCAGGAATCCATGCGGCGCAGCAGGCGGGCGACGTAGTGGCGCGGGTCGGCGACGTCGATGGTGAAGGGCGTGCCGTCGGCCTGGAGCTGCAGGTCGCCGCCGGCGCAGAAGGCCTTGTCGCCCGCGCCGGTCAGCACCACGGCGCGGATTTCGCGGTCGGCCTCGGCCCGGTCGAGACCGGAATGGATCCGTTCGGCCACCGTCTCGTTGAGCGCATTGCGGCGCTCCTCGCGATTGATGGTGATCCACAGCACTTCGCCGCGGCGTTCGATCGTCACCGGTTCCGTCACCTTTTCCCCCATGCTCTGCGGTCGGGTTCGAGCCTAAATGATTCCAATTCATCAGCGTTGTCAACCAATCCCGGCCGATCATCCTGCACGGAGATATTACCGAAAGGGCACATCACAATTGGCCGGCAAACACTTGACATGAGCCGGGCGATCGGATGATGAAATGACTTCATTAGCGGCGGCTGCAATGCCTCCGGCGTGATCGAGGGAGGACGTCTTGGACATTGCAGGATCGAACGAAAAGAACGCCGCCTTCGATCTCGACCCGGAACACGCGATGATCCTCGACAATGCGGACCGCTTCGCGCGCAGCGAACTCTATCCGCTGGCCGCGCGGATGGACAATGAGGAATGGTGGCCGGACGAGGCCTTCCCGAAGATCGGGGATGCCGGGCTGTTCGGCATCACCATTCCGGAAGCCTATGGCGGAACCGGCCTCGACCTGTTTGCCGCAGGGCTGGTGCTGCAGGGCTTCGCGCGCTGGAACCACGCCATGGCGCTGGCCTGGGTGGCGCATGACAACCTCTGCGCCAACAACATCTACCGCAACGGCAACGAGGACCAGCGCCGGCGCTACGTTCCCGACCTCTGCTCCGGCCGCAAGATCGGCGCGCTCGGGCTGACGGAGCCGGGAGCGGGCTCGGACGCGCTGGGCTCGATGCGCACGACGGCGCGCCGCGACGGCGACGACTACGTGCTGAACGGCTCGAAGATCTACATCACCAACGGCCCGGTGGCCGACGTGCTGCTGGTCTATGCCAAGACCGACCGCGAGAAGGGCGCGCACGGCATTTCCGCCTTCATCGTCGAGAAGGGCATGCCCGGCTTCAAGGTGGCGCAGAAGCTCAACAAGATGGGCTATCGCGGCAGCCAGACCGGCGAACTGCTGTTCGAGGAGTGCCGCGTGCCGGCCGAAAACCTCGTCGGCGGCGAGAATCGCGGCGTGGCGGTGGTGATGAGCGGGCTCGACCTCGAGCGGGCTATGATCTCGCCGATCTGCCTTGGCGTCGCCGAGCGCGCGCTGGAACTCTCGATCGACTACGCCAAGACACGCCGGCAGTTCGGCAAGCCGATCGGCTCGTTCCAGATGGTGCAGTCGATGATCGCCGACATGTATGTGCAGGTGGAGACGATCCGCACCTTCACCTACCGCGTTCTTTCGTCGGCAGCGCCGCTGGAGATCGGCGGCGGCGGGCGCGGCGACATCCACATGCTGACGGCGGCTTCGGTGATGTATGCGGCCGAGGCCTCGCACAAGGTGCTCGACCTCGCCGTGCAGGTGCATGGCGGAACGGGCTACATCTGGGAATCGGAGATCAACCGGCTGTTCCGCTCGACCAAGCTGCTCGAGATCGGCGCCGGTACGACGGAAGTGCGCAAGATGATCATCGCCGGCGAACTGCTCAAGGGCATGGAGCGGTGAGCGGGGCGGAGACTTTCGGCTTCACCGACGCCGATCTTGCCGCCCGGCCGACAGTCTACGCGCCCGGTACCTTCGCGGGGCAGGTGGTGCTGGTCTCGGGCGGCGCGGGCGGGATCGGCCGCGCCACCGCCTGGCTGCTTGCCCGGCTCGGCGCGCATGTGATCGTCAGCGGCCGCAGCGAGGAAAAGATCGCGGGCCTCGTCGCCGCCATGGCCGAGCAGGGCCTGACATGCTCCGGCCATGTCGTCGACATCCGCGATCCGGAAGGGGTGGCGGCCTTCTTCGACCGGATCTTTGCGACGCACGGGCGGCTCGACCTCGTCGTCAACAGCGCGGGCGGGCAGTTTCCGCAGGCCGCGATCGACTTCAGCGTGAAGGGCTGGAACGCCGTCATCAACACCAACCTCAACGGCACCTGGTTCATGATGCAGGCGGCGGCGCGCAAATGGCGCGACGCCGGCCAGCCGGGCAGCATCGTCAACATCGTCGTCGTCACCACGCACGGCCTCTACGGCGTGGCGCACACGATCGCCGCGCGGTCCGGCGTCATCGGCCTGTCGCGCGCCGTGGCAGTGGAATGGGCACCGCTCGGCATCCGCGTCAACTGCGTGGCGCCGGGGGCGATCGAGACGGAGGGCTGGAAGGTCTACACGCCGCAGGTTCGCGCCGCCTATCCGATGACCAACCCGATGATGCGGGCGGGCGACGCCTGGGACATCGCGGAGGCGAGCGTCTATCTCGGCGGCCCGGCCGGCAAGTTCATCACCGGCGAACTGCTCACCGTCGACGGCGGCGGCCAGCTCTGGGGCGAGACCTGGACGACCGGCAAGCCGGACTATTTCAACGGTCCCGGCGGCGCCGATGCGGGGGACGGCGGTTCCACGGGCACTGGCGCGGGGGGCGCCGGTCGCAAGAGTGCCGAGGCGAGCGCCGCCCGGCCCGACGGAGGCGAGGAACCATGATCGAGCTTCGGCCCGGCACCACCGTGACGACCCCCGGCCGGACGATCGGGGAGGGCGACATCTCGCTGTTTGCGGGGCTGGTCGGCGACTTCACGCCGATCCATGTCGACGATGTATTCGCCAGCGCCTCGCCGCACGGCGCCCGCATCGCGCACGGCCCGCTGACGCTTGCGACCGCGATCGGCATGGCGACGCAGACCGGGATGTTCGGCCCGCGGGTGATCGGCCTCGTCAACCTCAACTGGGACTTCATGGGCGTGGTGCGGATCGGCGACACGATCCGCTCGACGGTGACGGTGGAGACGCTGCGCCCGACCTCGAAGCCCGGGCGGAGCCTCGGCACGTTCCGGTTCGAGGTGTTCAACCAGGACAAGGCGGTGGTGCACCGCGGGACGATGACGGTGGTGCTGCGGGATGTTGGGGGCGCTGAGGTAGCCGAGGCTTGAGTGGAGGATGGGGTAAGGCGGGTAGGCTCCCTGTGTCTGACGCTTAACCAACATTTGCATTCGCCTGAAGGCGGACGTTGCGGAGATCGCGGACTGCAGTCAGCTTAGCGCCCCCATGCACGAACCCGCTTCGCGGGAGGGGCGCCTTGGCTTGAGATGGCGTAGTATCCGTAGCCTTTGAGCAGGTGTCGGCGGGTGGGCCGATCCTGGAGTTCCCTTCAACGAGAGGAACTCGCCATGTCTAACCCGTCGATCGATGCACCCGTCTCGCCGCTTCGCCAGCGCATGCTGCACGACATGATCATGCGGGGCCTCGGCTCCCATACGCAGCAGGACTATGTTCGTCACGTCCGCTGCTTCGCCGCGTTCCTCGGCCGCTCGCCCGACACCGCGACGCCGGAGGATATCCGCCGCTTCCAGCTGGATCAGCATGAGAAGGGCGTGGGACCTGCGACCATCAACGGCGCGGTCTCGGCGCTGCGGTTCCTGTTCCTGGTGACCCTGCAGCGCCGGGATCTGTCGCGCGCACTGGTGATCACCCGCTATCACCGCAAGCTGCCGGATGTGCTCAGCGTGGAGGAAGCGGGACGGCTGCTCGAAGCCGCACCGGGCCTCAAGTACAAGGCCGCGCTTGGCGTCGCCTATGGCGCGGGCCTACGTGTGTCCGAGGTCGCGCATCTCAAGGTCGACGACGTCGACTCGGGGCGAATGCTCCTTCGTGTTGAGCAGGGCAAGGGCCGCAAGGACCGCAACGCGATGCTCTCGCCGCAGCTCCTGGAACTCTTGCGGCTGTGGTGGCGCGAAGGCCGGCGGCGCGGGGTCATGCTTCCGCATGGCTGGCTGTTCCCCGGCCGCAGCCGCACCGATCCGGTCTCGTCGCGGCAACTGCACCGCGCCGTCCAGGAGGCCGCCGAGGTCGCCGGCATCCGCAAGCGCGTCAGCCCGCACACGCTGCGTCACAGCTTCGCCACCCACCTGCTCGAACAGGATGTCGATATCCGCGTCATCCAGGTGCTGCTCGGCCACAGCAAGCTTGAGACGACCGCGCTCTACGCCAAGGTCTCGACCCGGACGATCCACGCTGTCACCGGGCCGCTCGACCGCCTGATGGCGCTGATGGAGGGCAAGACGCCGCCGGAGTAAGGCGTGCGCGCCTCGATCGAGGTCGCCGACATCTTCCGCGCAGCAGGGCCTGCATACCGGGCCGCCCATGCAGGGCGCTTAAGCCTCGCCCAGCTCAAGGTGATGTCGGCGATCGAGAACTGCCGCACCGCGGCTCTCGGCGGTCATGTCGAGGCCTGCGAGGACTGCGGCCAGTGGCGCATCGCCTACAACTCCTGCCGCAACCGGCACTGCCCGAAGTGTCAGAGCGCGGCAGCGCGGACGTGGCTTGCCGAGCGCGAGGCGGACCTGCTGCCGGTCGGCTACTTCCACGTCGTGTTCACGCTGCCCGCCGAGGTCGCCGACATCGCGTTCCAGAACAAGGCGCTCGTCTACGACCTGCTGTTCCGAGCGGCGTCGGAGACGATGCTGACCGTCGCCGCCGATCCAAAACACCTCGGCGCACGCATCGGCATCACCGCCGTGCTCCACACCTGGGGTTCGGCGATGACCCACCATCCGCACGTGCACATGATCGTGCCGGGCGGCGGCATCGCGCCGGACGGAAGCTGCTGGATCTCCTCGCGTCCAGCCTTCCTGCTTCCGGTGCGTGTGCTCGGCAAGCTGTTCCGACGGCTCTTCCTCACGCGGCTGGTCGCTCTGTACGACGCTGGGCAGCTCGGCCTCTTCGGCACCCTCGCTCATCTCGCCGAGCGGCGAGCCTTCCTGCACCACCTTGCTCCCGTTCGCGGGAAGCGATGGGTGGTATACGCCAAGGCGCCGTTCGCGGGACCGGAGGCAGTGCTCGCCTACCTGTCGCGCTACACCCACCGGGTCGCGATCTCGAACAGCCGCCTGATCGCCTTCGACGAGAGGGGCGTCACCTTCCGCTACAAGGATTATCGCCGCGACGGCGCAGACCGGCAGCAGGTCATGACGCTTGCAGCAGACGAGTTCATCCGCAGCTTCCTGATCCATGTCCTGCCACGCGGCTTCCATCGCATCCGCCACTACGGCCTGCTCGCCGGCTCCGCCCGCAGGGCCAGCCTCGCGCTCGCCCACAAACTCCTGGATGTCGCCGCGTCGCCTGATGACGACACACCAGGCGAACCGGACGACTACCGCCCGCCATGCCCATGCTGCGGCGGACGCATGATCGTCATCGAGACCTTCGAACGTTGGGGGCAGCCGCGTGGACCGCCGCACGCATCAGCGACGAACCGGGAGACCGCGCCATGACCCGGCATGGCATGGTCGAGCCTACAGCCGCAGACGTTCCGCCTCCGGCAACGAACCCGCGCGCGGCCACAGCAATCGCTGACGCCGACATGGGTCTCCCCGAACCAGTTCCGGGTCGCCTATGTCGCCAATACCGCGCGGAGGCGCAACGAAGCAGCCTGTCCGCATCCTCCATCGCTCCTCCCAGCGCCGGTCGCGCCATCGCCGACATCGGCCGCAGTTCGAAATCCCCATAGCCGTCGATGGTGGCCCGCGGGTTCCTGCATGAGAGGCTTTCGTACGCCTGCCGGCACCCGAAACCCTTCACCATTCTGGACGTACAGCTCTTGATGGTGGCTTCCCGAAAGCAGCCATTGATCGACCCCATGCGCTGACGACGCCGTTCGGGCCATCTTTAGGCAGTAACTTACTTCGCTGATGCGCTAAAAGGCTATGTACGCGACATAACACGCAGTTCGCGTTGTCACTTCCTCAAACGATCGCCGGCGTCACACCGCCATCTATGCAAAAAGCAGCGCCATTCGGCGCTGGGACGGTGGGCTCGCGATTTCCTCGTTTCCGGCTCGCGCGAAAGTCCGTTTCATACGCTGGCAAGTTCCGCGGCGGTGTCACCGGCGATGGTTGAGATGGGGGGCTCATCGCGAAGTCACCACTGCACCGGTTCGTGGAGTTCACTGGGAAGGGGCCACGCGGCGCTGGAACGCCGCGACAGAGAGATTGCTCATTGTCGAAGTGGATGCGGCTTCCTTAGCGAACCGAAGCGTCAGCCTTGCGCTAGGTCGAAGCCGAACTCGACCTCCCAGGCGCTGAACTGCGGATCCCAGCGCCTGGGCTTCATGGGATAGTGCTCGTGCCACGGGCGGGGTTGGCACATGCCGAGTCCCGGAACGAAGACATCCATGTCGGTGTAGAGCTCGATCAGGTTCTTGTCGGGATCGTAGTGGTAGGCCGCTACATTGTGGCCAGCGGTGTGGCGCGATGGGCCCCACTTCGTGGGAACGCCATCGGCGATCAGCCGATCGGCCGCACGGAACTGATGGCTGTTGTCCTGCAGTTGGAAGGCGATGTGGTGGACCTTCGACAGCGGCGCGTTGACGATGTTGACGACATGGTGTTCGTAACTGCAGGTGAGGAAGTTGGCCAGGTCGCCGATCCAGTCGGTTTCCCAGAAGCCCAGGAAATCGCGATAGAAAGCGATGAGTTTGCCCGCCTCCGGCGAGATCACGGCGACGTGGCCGAGGCTCAGCGGCGAAACTGTGCCCGACTTGAAGCCGGGTGCGGGTGCGTCGATCGTTTCATAGAACTGGAAGACGTTGCCTGCTGGGCCTTCCACCTCGACGAGTTCGGCGATGCCGGGCTGGGAATCGGTCTTCCTCTCCGCCTTGAGCCCGAGGGCGCGCACGTCCTTCGCGAAGGCATCGAGGCCAATTCCGGGCGTGAGCTGGTAGCCGAGATGCAGGAGCGACTTGCCGTCGGCCGGCCGCAGGACGATGTCGTGGTGATGATAACCGAGGCTGAGATAGACGGTCCCGTCCTTCTCCCGGTCGACTTCGGTCGTTCCGAACGTGTCGACGTAGTAGTCCCGCGTCCTGGCGAAGTCGGCGACTGCGAGAGCGACGAAACCGAGCTCGAATACCTTGGGCATGCTGGCCTCCATTTCAGTGAAGTTGCGAGGGGAGCCAGAGCGCCAGCTCCGGCCACAGGATGAGCATGGCGATCAGCACGAGGGGCGCGGCGAGGAAGGGGAAGGCGCCGCGATACATCTGCGCTATCGTGATGCCCGGGCTGACGGCCCGGATGACGAAGAGGTTCATTCCCATGGGCGGCGTGATCAGGCCGATCTCGATGAGGATGACCAGCATGACGCCGAACCAGACCGGATCGAAGCCGAAGGACAGGATCAGCGGCAGCGTGATGGGCACGGTGATCAGGATCATCGCTACGCCTTCGAGGAAGCAGCCCATGAGGATGTAGACGGCGCACAGGAGGAGGATCACCCCGGTCGCGCCGATGCCGGCCGACAGCATGGCGGACGAGATCGCATCGGCCACGCCGGTCTGCACGATGAAATAGGAGAACATCGTCGAGGCCATGACGATGAAGATGATGCTCGACACCAGCCGCACCGTCTCGGTGAAGGACAGCGCGAGGTCGCGCAGGCCCATCCGGCGCAAGGCGATGCCGAGGATGATCGCGCCGAGCGCGCCGACGGCGGCCGCTTCCGTCGGCGTGAACCAGCCGGCATAGATGCCGCCCAGCGTCACGACGAACAGAAGCACGACGTGCCAGATGCGGGCGAGCGCCGGCAGCACCGGCTCGCGCGGCGCAGGGGCCGGGGCGGCGTCGGCCTCGCCTTCGGACGTGCGCCGGACGAGCAGCAGCGCCACCGCGCAGTAGAGCACGGTGAGCACCAGGCCGGGCACCAGTGCTGCCATGAAGAGCTCGGCCACCGACTGCTGGGCGATGATGGCGTAGATCATCAGGATGAGCGACGGCGGGATGAGGATGCCGAGCGTGCCGCCGGCCGCGACGGATCCGGCCGCCAGGCTCGGTCGGTATCCGGCCGCCAGCATCTGCGGGATCGACACCTTGCTCATGGTCAGCGCGGTCGCGACCGAAGAGCCGCAGACCGCGCCGAACAGGGCCGAGGCGAAGATCGAGGCGATGGCGAGCGACCCGCGCGTGCCGCGTAAGAGCGCGTTGCTCGCCCGGAAGAGGTCGCTCGACAGGCCGGCGCTGGCGGCCACCGCACCCATGAGCGTGAAAAGCGGGACGACCGAGAAGCTGTAGGCCTGCGCGAGCTCGATAGGGGCGGCGCCCGCCGTGAGGCTGGCCCGGTGGAACCCTTCGACGAGGCCGTAGCCGACATATCCGACCAGACCGAGCGCGACCGCCACGGGCATGCGCAGCATGATGAGGGCCACGAGGACGACGATGCCGATCCAGCTCAGCGTGATGGGTTCCATCGTCCTATCGCTCCCCGCCGGCGATTTCGCGGAGCATCGTCGCCGCGCATGTCAGGATCGAGGCGGCGAAGGCGAAGATGATGAGCGCATAGAGCGGCCAGACCGGCATGCCGAGGTCATATTTGAGGTCGCCGAACTGGCGGGCGTCCAGCATCGGCTGGAAGACGTTCAGTGCGATGGTGCCGAGCAGGATCACCGAGAGAGCGAGGCCCGCGATCTTGAGAAGAGCCAGCGCGCGCCGCGGCACGAACCCGTCGACGAGATCGACGCGGATCTGCTCGTCGCGCAGGAAGGTTTCGGGGAGCCCGAGCATGGCGCTGGCGAGCACCATGATCTCGACCAGCTCCACGACCCCGTGTAGCGGCCTGTTCGCCGCCCATCGGGCGACGATGTCCCAGCAGGTCGCGAGCATCATCACGGCGATGGCGAGCGCACCGACAAACGTGCAGACCCGGGCCAGCCGTTCGAGGGTGCGCCTCGCCATGGTCAGAGCTCGGCCATCTTCGCCTTGATCTCGGCGATCATCCCGTCGATGTCCTGGCCCGCGGCCTTCAGATCGGCGATCTGCTTGTCCGCGACGGGCTGCAGGGCGGTCCGGAAGGCTCTCGCGGCGTCGCCCCTGAGGTCGATCACTTCGATCCCGGCGTCCTCCATGAACTTCCGGCCGACACCCTCGGCGGCGTCGTAGAGCCCGCCGACCCGTGCGGCGGCATCGGGGCCCGTGGTCTCGGCGATCGCGCGCCGCCCTTCCTCGGGCAGACCGGCGAGCCTGTCACCGTTCATGACGAGCGCGAAGTAGCCGACGGAGTTGGCGAGCGTGCTGACCTTGGTCACCGACTGCTGGAGCTGGAACGCCTTGCCGCCCTCGAAATTGAAGATGGCGCCGTCGACGACTCCCTTGGCGATCGCGTCGGCCAGTTCGGTCGGCGGGATGGTGGCCGGCGAGGCACCCAGCGCGGCGATCTGGGCAGTAGCTGCGGCACTGGTCGGGCGTATCCGGAGGCCCTTCATGTCGTCGGGCGTGCGGATCAGCTTGTCGCGCATGAACCAGCCGCCCGAAGTCGTGACGACGGCGTAGAGCAGTTCGATCCCCTGGAACTCGGCCGCGGTGCGGGCCTTGATCGACGTGGCGATCCGCGAGGCCTCGGCAGTGGTGACGGGGTTTCCCTCCTCGTCGGCGAAGAGGAACGGCAGGGACAGCGCGTCAACGAGCGGGAAGCGTCCCGGCGTCAGCGCAGTGAAGATGAAGGAGATGTCGGACACGCCGGTGCGGGCGAGGTCGTACTGGCGCGGCGGCGGTCCCATCTGCCCGGCCGGAAACACCTCGATGTCGGCCGCGCCGCCGGACTTCTCGCGGACCTCGTCGGCCCAGCGCATCAGCTCGGCGTTGATCTGGTGCTGCGGCGGCAGATAGTGCGACAGCTTGAGCTTGCCCGCCTGCGCGCGCCCGATCGCCGGCATGGCCAGCGCCGCGGCGGTCGCCGCCACGAATCCACGTCTCGTAAGCTTCATTTTCCTCTCCCTTTTGCTGTAGCTGCCGCCATTCGCGGGTCCGTCGCAGGCTTGCCGCGGATGCGGTCGAGCAAGGCTGCGGGCGCGGCTAGCCGGCTTCCGCGCCAGGCGACGTGCTGGTCGGGGCGGACGAGCGCGTAGTCGGCGCCGTAGCGTTCGCGCACCGCCGCGTCGCGCGGCGCAAACAGCGTCAGCGGCAGGTTCCGCTCGGCCGCGGCCTCCGTCAGCTCCCGCTCCGCCGCCGCGTCGGGCTCGCCGAGCCGCAGCAGCGTGAAGCCCGCGCCGAAATGGTCGTAGAGCGCCGATCCGTCGTCCAGCCACGCATGCGGCGCGAGCGAGCCGGGATAGGCCGTCGGCGTGTAGCGCGTCACCGAAAATGCCGGCGGATCGCCCGCCTCGTCGACCACGACCAGCGGCGAGGCGTAGCGGTAGCCGAGCACGACGCCGAGCGAGCGGAACTCGGGCGCCTTCGCCTCCTCCACGGCCCTGGCGGCGGCCGCACGCGCGTCCGCGCCTTGCGGCGTGTCGTCGCCGAGGCCCGGCGCGAGGAACTTGTCGCTCAGCGCCGCGACGTTCTCCGTCGATGTCTCGATGACCAGGCGATGCGCAGGCTTGCGTTCGGTCTCGTAGCTGTCGAGCAGGTCGTCCCCGGCCCATCCCTCGAGCGCGGCCGACAGTTTCCAGCCGAGATCGACCGCGTCGGCGATGCCCAAGTTCATGCCGTGCCCGCCGAAGGGCGAATGGAGGTGGCAGGCGTCGCCGGCCAGGAACACGTCGCCGTCGCGGTAGCGGTCGGCCAGGAGCTTGTGCACGGTCCAGGGGTCGCGCGCCAGGATCTCCATGGCGAAGTCCCTGCGCATCGCCTTGCGGACGGTGGCGAGCAAATCCTCGTCGGACATCTCCCGGCCCGGCGGCAGAGGCATGCCCCAGAACCAGACGTCCTCCTTGTCCATCGGTCCCATGACGCATGGCGCGTCGGGACTGACCAGCCAGTGGAACAGCGCCGGCTGCAGCGCCGGGTCGGCATTGAGGCCCGGGATGCGCAGGATCAGCGTCACGAAGGACACCAGCGAGTGCAGGCCCTGCATCTGGATGCCAAGCAGCTTGCGCACGCTCGAGCGGGCGCCGTCGGCGCCGACCAGGAAGCGCGCCGTCACCCGTTCGACCAAATCGGTTTCGAGATCCCGCACCGTGGCGGCCAGCCCGCCTCCGGCCATCCGCTCGAACGATTCCAGCCGCGTGTGGAAGCGGACGGTGGCGAGCGGATGCGCCGTCACGTGGTCGAGCAGGATGCCTTCGACGACGTATTGCGGAATGAACTCGGCATGTTCGGGAAAGCGCTCGTCGCGGACGGGCGAGGCGCAGAAGGCATTGTCGAAGGCGAAGATGTCATGGCCGAAGAGGCCCGTCGCGAAGCGGACGCGGCGCGGGAAACCCGGCGCGAGCGGCGAGCGGCGGCGCATTTCGGGCGCCAGGCCCCAGCGCCGCATGTGCGTCATGGTGCGCACGTTGGTGGTCTTGGCGCGCGGCTGCACGCCGACGCGGTCGTTCTGCTCGATGACGCAGACGCTATGGCCGCGCGCGGCGAACTCCGTGGCGAGCGCCAGGCCTACCGGCCCTCCGCCGATCACGGCGACGTCGTAATCCCAGTTCCTCACATGCTCCTCCCGCATGAAGTCGAGGTCTGTCGTGCCCTTGGGCGGGCCTCGTCACCCGCCTTGCGACACGATCCTGTTCCTCAGCGTCCCGATGCGCTCGATCTCGACCTCGCAGATGTCGCCGGGCTTCATGAACACCGGCGGCTTGCGCGCGGCGCCCACGCCCGAGGGCGTCCCAGTCACGATGACGTCGCCGGCCTCCAGCGTCATGGCGATGCTGAGCAGCGAGACGAGCTTGCGCACGTCGAAGATCAGGTCGCTCGTGCTGGCGCTCTGCATGACTTGGCCGTTGAGCCGGGTCTCGATGTGCAGGCCGGCCGCGCCATCCGGCAGTTCGTCGGCCGTGACGAAGACCGGGCCGAAGCCGCCGGTCCCGTCGAAGTTCTTGCCCACAGTCCATTGCGGGGTGCGCAGCTGGAAGTCGCGGATCGAGCCGTCGTTGAAGATCGAGTAGCCGGCGATGTGGTCGAGCGCGTCGGCCTCGGCGATCTCGCGGCCGCGCTTGCCGATGACGGCGACCATCTCGCCCTCGTAGTCGAACGCGTCGGAGGCGTTCGGCTTCACCAGCGGCGCACCATGCGCGACCAGCCCCGAATTGAAGCGGGCGAAGACGGTGGGGAAGTCGGGCGCCTTCATGGCGCTTTCGGCGGCGTGGTCGCTGTAGTTCAGGCCCACGCACAGGATCTTGGAGGCGCGCGTCAGCGGCGGCCGGTGGATGGCCGACGCGGGATCGACCGACGAACCCGCCTGCAGCCGCCTAGCCGCGCCGGCAAAGTCGCCGCTGCGCACGATGTCGTCGAGGGTGCCCGGAAAGGCCTCGGACGACGCCAGCAGGCCCCGGAACTCGCCGGTTCCCGTGTCGACGGCCAGGCCGCCCGTTCCATCGACTTCGTAACTGAGGAAGCGCACGACACCATCCATTGCGATCTGCGTTTCCAATGCACTTACGGCGATAAAAAGTATCAGTCAACAAAAAATACATTTTTTTGGCCGGCCAAGTCGGATATGGTGACGCCATGAAATCCCCCGACGAGACGGACGGCGTCAGCGTCCACAAGAGCATGACCTCGCGGACCTACGACAGGCTCCGCCACGCGATCATCACCGCGCGCTACCGGCCCGGGGAGAGGCTGCGCATCGACGCGCTCAAGGAGGAATTCGACGCCAGCCTTGGCGCGGTGCGCGAGGCACTGGCGCGGCTGACCTCGGAGGGACTGGTGACGGCGGAGCCGCAGCGCGGGTTCTCCGTGTCGCTGATCTCGCGTCAGGACCTGATCGACCTCACCCAGGCGCGCATCGTCATCGAGACCACCTGCGTGGAGTCCTCGATCGCCAACGGCAATCTCGCCTGGGAGGGCAGAGTGCTCTCGGTGGCGCACCAGCTTTCCAGGCTCACCCTGTCGATCGGCAAGGTGAGCGCGGACACCGAGACGTGGCATCGCTATCACGAGCGCTACCACGACGAGATCGCGTCGGCCTGCACCAACAGCTGGTGGCTGCGGCTGCGCAAGCAGCTCTTCGTGCAGTCGGAGCGTTACCGCCGGCTGTCGGGCCCCTTCGCCGAGTACGACCGCGACATCGACGCCGAGCACCGCGCCATCTCGGCGGCCGTGCTGGCACGCGACGGCCCGCGCGCGAAGACGCTCCTTGCCGACCATCTGCGCGTGACGACAGACATTCTGCTGGCCTCCAAGATGCCGTTCTCCTCCGATCCCGCCCCGGCTCAGCTAGCCAGGTCCGCCGGTGGGTGAAGCGGCCCTGTCGAAGCCGGCCGGACGCCAAGGCTACCGCTGGTTCCTGCTCTTCGGCATCTGGCTCGTCTATTTCTGCTTCGGGCTGGTCGCCGCGTCGATGGCGCCGCTCATCCCCGTCATCAGCGCCGAACTCGGCATCTCCAACGCCGGCATGGGAGCGATCCTCGGCGCCTGGCCGCTCGTCTACATCGCCGCCGCCATTCCGTGCGGGGTGATCCTCGACCGGCTGACGGCCCGCTGGTCGCTGCTCGTCGGCAGCGCGATCGTCGGGCTGTCGGCGCTCCTGCGCGGCTTCGCCTGGGACGAGCTTTCGCTCTTCGCGGCCGTCGGGCTGTTCGGGATCGGCGGACCGCTCATCTCCGTCGGCGCGCCGAAGCTGACCGCCCGATGGTTCGACGGGCGCGACCGGGGCAGCGCCATCGGCATCTACACGACCGGCCCGGCGCTCGGCAGCGCGGCCTCGCTGGCGCTCATGACGAGCGTGCTCATGCCGCTCTTCGACCAGGACTGGCGCATGGTGATGGTCGCCAACGCCGCCGTGGCCTTCGCAGCGGGCGCCGCATGGTTCCTGCTCGCCAGCCATCCGCTGGCCGACCCCGCGCCAGCCGCCGACGCGATCGCGCCGCGCGCCTTCGACCCGGGCACCGCGCTCGCCCTCCTCGCCAAGCCGTCCGTGCAGGTGCTGCTCGTCATGGGCGTCGGCATCTTCCTGATCAACCACGGGTTCAACAACTGGCTGCCCGAGATCCTGCGCGCCAAAGGACTCACGGCAGCGGAGGCCGGGCTCTGGGCGTCGCTGACGCAGATCGTCGGCATCGCCGGGTCGCTGGTCGTGCCGCGCTATGCCGTCGCGGGGCGGCGGCTGGCGCTGATCGGGCTCATCTTCGCCGGCATGGCGGCCGCCAGCCTGCTGCTGCTCCTGCCCGCGGGCGCAGCCCTGGTCGCCTCGCTCGTGCTGCTCGGTATCGCGCGCACCTCGGCCACGGCGATCGTGATGCTGCTCCTGCTCGACCTGCCGGGCATCGACCGGAAGCGGCACGGCCTGCTCGGCGGCCTGTTCTTCGTCGCGGCCGAGATCGGCGGCGTCCTCGGTCCGACGACGATCGGGCTGCTGTCCGACCGCAGCGGCGGCTTCGCGAGCTCGCTTTGGGCCCTCTCGGCAACCGGCATCCTCCTCGTCACGCTGGCGGGGCTGCTCGCGCGGGTCGGCCACCGCGGGCACGCCATCACTCGCTGATCAGCGCCCAGAAGTCGGAATCGCCCGAGATCGGCAGCTCGGGCACCTTCATCCGGCAGACACGCCGCGCCCGTTCGGCGTCGACCCCCAGGCCGATGAAGGGGACCATCAGTGTCTCGCGCACATGGTCGGGCTGTGTCCTGCCCAGGATGACCGGCTGAATGCTGCGGACGAGGCCGCCCAGGATTGCGTCATGCGCAACCTGCACCGCGGAAAGCCGAAAGTCTCCGTTGCCTGCGGCCATCTGGATGTCGTGCGGGAGGTAGACGTCGACCAGCTTGCCGCCCGCCTCACCCTGGGTGCCCACCTGAACGATGAAGCGCCCCCCGGCCCCGCTCTCGATGGCCAGCGACATGTAGGCGAGGCAGCCCGCGGCGATCCGCTCAAGCGGATCGTCGAAGGTCAGCACCATCTTGTCGATCACCTCCAGCACGCCGTCCGAAACCCCGGCGTTGACAGCCTGCAGCAGTTAGTGGATCGAGCGGAAATGGTTGTAGAAAGTCCCGCGCGACACGCCGGCCTGCTCGATGAAATCGTCGATCGAGGCGGCGTCCGGGCTCTTCTGTGCAAACACCGCGACCGCTGCCGCCACAGCTTGCGGCGCGTCTGCTCGCGCCGCACGATTCCGTTGCGCGTGCGGTGATCGCCATTCACGGCTTCGTCGATCGGGGCGGTCTGGTCGTGGGGCCGCATTCATGCGCGTCTCCCCTGGGCCGATTGCGGCAACACGAGCCGGAAGTCATCTAGTCGGTCATTCCGGTAGCCGGCCAGAAGCAGCGGCTCTCGGAAGACATTCAAGCCAGTGCAGATGTCCAATATGGGGTCGACTCCTGCCAGACTCCGGTCACGGGGCGTCCCGCGCGCCTGCACGGCTCGATCGGGGTGATTCCCGCTGGGCGGCTTTCAGTGAGCTAGGGACAAAGGACTGCACCGCTCATCTACAGCGGCTTTCGGGATATCCGATAGACGGACGCGGGTGGAAAGTTCAGCAGCGCGCGTCCGATGAGCTTTGAACCGCCCCGGGTTTGCCGGAGGCTGTTTCGTTTGAGTCACGCTGCCATGGCCGGTTCCTCCAGCATGGCGTAGTAGCGTTCCTCGGCTTGGGCCGGCGGGATGTTGCCGATGGGCTCCAGCAGCCGGCGATTGTTGAACCAGTCGACCCAGGTCAGGGTGGCGAACTCGACAGCCTCAAAGCTCCGCCACGGTCCCCTGCGATCGATGACCTCGGCCTTGTAGAGGCCGTTGATCGTCTCGGCGAGAGCGTTGTCGTAGGAGTCGCCGACACTGCCAACGGAGGGTTCGATGCCAGGTTCGGCCAGTCGCTCGGTGTAGCGAATGCTGACATATTGAGAGCCCCTGTCGGAATGATGCACGAGGCCGCCGCGATGAATGGGCCGCCGTTCGTGCAGGGCCTGTTCGAGAGCATCGAGGACGAAGCTCGCGTGCGCCGTCCGGCTCACCCGCCAGCCGACGATCCGACGGGCGTAGGCGTCGATGACGAAGGCGACGTAGACAAAGCCCGACCAGGTGCTGACGTAGGTGAAGTCCGACAGCCAGAGCCTGTTCGGTGCCGGGGCATGGAACACCCGGTTCACATGGTCGAGCGGGCATGGCGCCGCCTTGTCCTGCACCGTGGTGCGGACGATCTTGCCGCGGATGACGCCCTGAAGGCCCAAGTCGGCCATCAGCCGCTCGACCGTGCAGCGTGCGACAGCGAAGCCTTCGCGTAGCATCTGACGCCAAACCTTGCGCGCGCCATAGACCTCGAAATTCTCGGCAAAGACGCGCTCGATCTCGGGCTTCAGCATCAAGTCCCGCTTCGCCCGCGCCGACAGCCTCTCGGGATCGAGACGCTTGGCGACGTGGTCGCGGTAGGTCGACGGGGCGATCGGCAGCACCCTGCAGATCGGCTCGACCCCATGCGCCTCGCGGTGATCGTCGATAAACGCGATCATCGCTTGAATGGGCGGTCGAGCTCCGTCCCGCTGCCCGGCAGGCGTTTGCTTGCAAACGCCGAGAGGGGGGGCAAAGTAAGCGCTCGCCTTGCGCATAACCTCGTTGGCCTGCCGAAGCTCACGGTTCTCCCGCTCCAGAGCCTTCAGCTTCGCTACCATGTTCGTCGGCATACCGGCCCGTTTGCCGGCGTCGACCTCCGCCTTCGTCACCCACTCGTTCAGCGTTTGGCCCGTGCAGCCGATCTTGGACGCGATCGACATGATCGCCGCCCAGCGGGAGGGGTGTTCATGTTCGTGATCCAGCACCAGCCGCACGGCTCGCTGGCGCACTTCCGGGGAAAACTTGTTCGTCGTCTTGCTCATGATGGCTCCATCCTACTCATGAGTTGGAGCCTCCGGCAAACCCGGGGCGGTTCAATCGTGGTGCGGCCAACCGCTCAGGACTGAGTGCAGAAACGACGGAATCTTGGCGCCGAACAGAGGCTGAGGGTCTAGTCCTGCGTCGTCGGTCGGACAGTTCGCAATGAGGTCGACTCCTGCCAGTCCCCGGTCGGGCGCGCCGCGCGCGCCTGGACGGCTCGAACGAGGCGGTTTGACGTCTGTCCCCTTCTGGTCTCGCAATCACCTTCATCTGACATCGACGTGTGAAGCCTCTCGTCAAGGGCAGTTATGGGTGGCGGGCAATGCCGGCCACCCAACGTTTGTCAAACCCAGTCTGGGACCATATCGCCGGCGTAGCGCGCGCCGAAAGCGCCATCAGGCAGGATACTGCCGATATGGACCAGTTCATCGGCGGCCAGGGTGACGTTTGCAGCAGCCAGGTTTTCTTCGAGGCGCTCGATCCGGCGTGTACCGGGGATCGGCACGATGTTGTCGCCCTGCGCCAGGATCCAGGCCAGCGCCAGCTGGGACACCGTGATTCCTTTGACCTGGGCCAGGGCTTCAAGCTGGCGAACCGCATCGAGGTTCCTTTCGAAATTTCCAGGCTGCCAACGGGGATCAGAGCGACGCATGTCGCTCTCTTCATAGTCGGCGGCCGGCCTGACGGCACCGGTGAGGAAGCCGCGGCCCAGCGGCGAATAGGGCACAAAACCGATGCCCAGTTCGCGCAAGGTCGGGAAAAGCGTTTCGACGTCGCGCTCGAACACCGAATATTCGGTCTGCAGTACTGTGACGGGCTGCACGGCATGGGCTTTGCGAATGGTTTGCGGCCCAGCTTCGCTGAGGCCAAAATACTTGACCTTGCCCTCGGAGATCAGGTCCTTGACCGTGCCTGCGACTTCCTCGATCGGCACATTGGGATCGACGCGGTGTTGGTAGAGAATGTCGATCTGCTCGACGCCGAGATAACGCAGGCTGTTCTCGGCGACCTTGCGGATATGCTCGGGCTGGCTATTGGCGCCGAACGTGCCGTTATCGAAGGTGAAGCCGAACTTGGTGGCAATGGTGATGTCGTCGCGAAAGCCTTTCACGGCCTGGCCGATGAACTTCTCGTTCTCGCCCCAGCCATAGAGTTCGGCGGTGTCGAAAAAGGACACACCCAGATCATAGGCGCGCTTGACGAGGTCGAGGCCCGACTGGGCGTCGGCCGCGCCATAGGCCAGGTGAAACCCCATGGCACCGTATCCGATAGCCGAAACGTCCGGTCCGTTCTTGCCGAGTTTGCGCTGCTGCATCGCAATATCCTTTCCTGCGTGTACTGCCGGAATGTAGGACGAGAGGCGCCGGACTGGATGTCTGATGGTCCCGAATGATTGCCTGATCCTGCCGATCACTTGACCTTTTGAGGCAAGCACCGTCGGATAGCGGCATGACAGACCTCGACGATATCCGCGCCATCGCCAGGCGCCATGCAGGCCCGCCGAATCCGGCCATGCCGCGGCTTCACATTTATCGCGTCGACAACCCCACCGATGTCGGCGGGCTGATCTATGAGCCGGTTGTCTGCCTGCTCGTCCAAGGGCGCAAGCGCACTTTCATCGGCGATGGCACATTCGAATATGGTGCCGGCGAATGCATCGTGGTGGCCGCCGAGGTCGCGGCCATGGGGCAGGTCTGCGAAGCCTCGACGGACGAGCCCTACCTGGCGGTCAATCTCTATCTCGACCCAGCGGTGATCGCGACCATCCTGCTCGACATGAACGGTTTTGCCGAACCCGCCATAGGGTCCGCCTTTGGCGTGGCCAAGGCGGGACCGGCGCTGCTCGAGACCTGGCGCCGCTTCATCAGTCTGCTCGACCGCCCGGACGAAATCGCGGTTCTGGCGCCACATCTTGAGCATGAGTTGATGTTCCGGCTGCTGATGGGCCCGCACGGCACTCTGCTGCGCCAGATGGCCGGGGCCGACACCCGCCTGGCGCATATCCGCCGCGCCATGGCATGGATTCGCCAGCGCTATGCCGAGCGGCTCAGCGTTGACGCCATGGCTGCGGTTGCCGGCATGAGCGTGTCGGTGTTTCATCGTCGGTTCAAGGCGCTGACCGATGTCAGTCCCTTGCAGTATCAAAAGCAGATACGGCTCCACGAAGCGCGCCGCCGTCTGGTCACCGAGCACGCCGAAGCCGCCATCGTGGGCTACGCGGTTGGATACGAAAGTGCGTCCCAATTTTCGCGGGAGTATAAGAGACTGTTTGGCGCCCCGCCGCGCCGCGACGTCGACACCTTAAAGTCAGCCGTTGAGGCCGGTCCTTGAAGACCTCGTGATCTCAATCGCCATCCTCGGCAGCTTTCGGCACACCATAGAAGGGCGAACGACGGCAATGGGGTCGTGCGTTGACGAGGCAAACTTTGCCCGATGACGCTAAGCTGTAACGGCGGCTTACCGCCGAGCGCTTCCCAGAACCGGACCGTCCGGTGTCGTGAAGAGTTTCGGGCGCCGGCAGGCGTACGAAAGTCCCCGAGGAAGGAACCCGCGAGCCACGATTCGATGGCTATGGAGATTTCGATCTGCGGCCGATGTCGGCGTTGGCGCGACCGGCGCTGGGAAGCGCGATGGTGGATGCGGATAGGCCGCTTCGTTGCGCCTCTGCGCGGTTTAGGCGACCCGGAACTGGTTCGGGGAGACCCGTGTCGGCGTCAGCGATTGCCGTCGCCGCACGCGAGTTCGTTCCCGGAGGCGGAACGTCTGCGGCTGTAGGCTCGACCATGCCATGCCGGGTCATGGGGCGGTCTCCCGGTTCGTCGCCGACGCGTGCGGCGGTCCACGCGGCTGCCCCCAACGTTCGAAGGTCTCGATGACGATCATGCGTCCGCCGCAGCATGGGCATGGCGGGCGGTAGTCGTCCGGTTCGCCTGGTGTGTCGTCATCAGGCGACGCGGCGACATCCAGGAGTTTGTGGGCGAGCGCGAGGCTGGCCCTGCGGGCGGAGCCGGCGAGCAGACCCCCGGATCAAGTCCGGGGCAGGCTCCATGCCGGATGCGATGGAAGCCGCGTGGCAGGACATGGATCAGGAAGCGGCGGATGAACTCGTCGGCCGCAAGCGTCATGACCTGCTGCCGGTCCGCGCCGTCGCGGCGATAATCCTTGTAGCGGAAGGTGACGCCGTCCTGGTCGAATGCGATCAGGCGGCTGTTCGAGATCGCGACCCGGTGGGTGTAGCGCGAAAGATAGGCAAGCACCGCCTCCGGTCCTGCGAAGGGCGCCTTGGCATACACGACCCAGCGCTTCGTCCGGACAGGAGCAAGGTGGCGCAGGAAGGCTCGGCGGTCGATGAGGTGCGCCAAGGTTCCGAAGAAGGCGAGCCGCCCGGCGTCGTGGAGAGCGATCAGCCGGGTGAGGAACAGTCGGCGGAACAGCTTGCCGAGCACGCGCACCGGAAGCAGGAAGGCCGGCCGCGAGGAGATCCAGCGGCTTCCGTCCGGCGCGATGCCGCCGCCCGGCACGATCATGTGCACGTGCGGATGATGGGTCATCGCCGATCCCCAGGTGTGGAGCACGGCGGTGATGCCGATGCGCGCGCCGAGATGCTTCGGATCGGCGGCGATCGTGAGCATCGTCTCCGACGCCGCCTTGAACAAAAGGTCGTAGACGAGCGCCTTGTTCTGGAACGCGATGTCGGCGACCTCGGCGGGCAGCGTGAACACGACGTGGAAGTATCCGACCGGCAGCAGGTCGGCCTCGCGCTCGGCAAGCCACGTCCGCGCTGCCGCGCCCTGACACTTCGGGCAGTGCCGGTTGCGGCAGGTAATGGGCGACGCCCATTACCTGCCTTATGGGCAAAGCCGGTAATGGGGAGCTGCCAATCGCGATCACCGTATTTTCCTGTGCATTGCCGCTCTCGATCTCTCCATTACAAGTCGCCCGTGCGGCCCCGTTGGGTCGGCCACTGATGGCTGATCACATACGGAGACGGACATGTTGGAAACATACTTCTCGGCAGCGAAGATGCTGGGGCATCTGCGAAGTGGGCCGAGCGGGCCGTACCTTGACGGGTTTGCAGCGGCGCTTGAGCGGCAGGGCTATGGCCCCGAGACAGCGGTTCGCTATTTGCGAGCGGCGGCTCACATCGGCCATTTTGTGGCCGAGCAAGGCGCGGGCCCGACGGACGTTGATCTCGCCGCGTTCGGCGAACACGTGCGGACTTGCCGGTGCCCACGCGCCAAAGGCGGCCGGCGCAACCATCACACCATCTACGGTGCAAGGTTCTTTCGTCGACACCTCGTCGAGCTCGGCCTTTGCCAGTCCGCAGCCGTGGGGGCAGCACCCGCTGAGCCGCAGCTGGTCGCCGACTTCAAGACGTGGCTGCGCAAGCATCGCGGCGCATCCGATGCCACCGTCAGGCTTTACGCCCGCGATGCCGCAGGCCTGATGATGGAGCTTCGATCTGACCCGGCCGATCGATGCCGGGCTCGTCAGCACCTTCCTTGAGCATCTTGAGGACGAGCGCAAACACGCGGCCGTAACGCGCAACGTTCGCCTGGCGGCGATCAAGTCGTTCGTCCGCTTCCTCGAGTACCGGCAGCCGGCGGCGCTCGAGCAAATCCGCTGTGTACTGGCGATCCCGTTCAAGAAAACTGACACGCGCCTTGTGCCCTACCTTCTGCGCGAAGAGCTCCAAGCCGTGCTCGACGCTCCCGATCCGACGACACGCGATGGCATCCTTTATCGCGCAATGCTGCACGTGGCCGTCTGCGCAGGGCTGCGCGTCTCCGAGCTGACGGGCCTCAAGGTCGATGACATCGACCTGCCTTCGATGAGCATCCGCGTGCTCGGCAAGGGACGCCGGGAGCGGACGCTTCCATTGTGGAAGCCAGCGGCCGCTGCGCTGCGTGCCTGGCTGGCCATCCGCAAACAGGTCGCGACACCCGAGGTATTTGTCAACGCCCGTGGTGAGCCGCTGAGCCGATGGGGCTTTGCCTATCTGCTCAGACAGCACGCCGCGACTGCGGCTCGCAAGCAGCCCGGTCTCGCCAAGAAACGCATCTCGCCCCACGTGCTCAGGCACACCTGCGCGATGGTCGTTCTGCAAGCGACGGGGGACATCCGGAAAGTGTCGCTGTGGCTGGGCCACGCTACGCTGACGACCACGGAGGCCCATACGCGCGGCGATCTAACCGAGAAGCTCGATGCGATGGAGGCGATCCTGCCGCCCCACCTGTGCCGCGGCGTCTTCCAGCCCACCGATCGGCTGATCGAACTCCTCAGGCGTACCTCGTAATGGAGAGCAGGATTGGCGGTGATTGGTGCCGGAGCGCGATCAAATTGCCGCCAGCTCCCCATTACCGGCTTTGCCCATAAGGCAAGAGTTGTAGGCGATGCGCCACTGGCCGCAGTCCTCGCAGGCCTCGACGTGACCGCCGAGGGCCGCGGCACGACAATGCTCGATCGCCGACATGACCTTGAGCTGGGCGAGGCTTAAGCGCCCTGCATGGGCGGCTCGGTAGGCAAGCCCTGCGGCTCGGAAGATGTCGGCGACCTCGATCGAGGCGCGCACGGCTCAGCCGTCGGGCGAGATCTCTGCCGGTCTGAACAGGCCGAGCTCGTCGAGCGGGCTCGTGACCGTGCGCACCGTCCGTGTCGCGACCTTGGCGTAGAGGGCGGTGTTGTTGAGCTTGGCATGCCCAAGCAGCACCTGGATGATCCGGATGTCGGTGCCGTCCTCCAGCAGGTGGGTCGCGAAGCTATGGCGTAGAGTGTGCGGCCCGACCCGCTTGGCGATCTCGGCGGCCCGGGCCGCCTCGACGACGATGCGATAGAGCTGCCGTGTGCTGATCGGCTTCATCGCGTGCTGTCCGGGGAACAGTCAGCCGTCGCGGTGCATCACGCCCTGCTGCCGTCCGACCTTCCACCACTCACGCAGGAGAGCGAGCAGATCCTCGGAAAGCATGGCGTTGCGACAGCGCCCGCCCTTGCCGCGTTCGACGCGCAGCAGCATGCGCTCGCTGTCGACGTCGGCAACCTTCAGCATCGACACCTCGGCGACGCGCAGGCCAGCCCCATAGGCGACAGAGTGCGCGGCCTGGTGCTTGAGGCACGTGGTGGCATTGAGCAGGCGGGCAACCTCGTCGCGACTGAGCACCACGGGCAGATTACGCCGATGCGCCAGCTGGACGAGCCTGCGCGCCAGGTCCGGGCGGTCGAGCGTGTGGGTGAAGAAGAAGCGCAGCGCCGACACGATGCTGTTCATGGTCGGCACGGGCACGCCGTCCGCCTGCTGCTCGATCTGGAACCGGCGCTGGTCATCGGCGGTCGCCGTGTCCGGTGAACGCCCGAGGAATGCCGCCAGGCGTCCGATGTCGCGGAGGTAGTTGCGTTGCGTCTCGCGTGAGAAGCGCCGCATGTTCATGTCGTCGATCAACCGCTGGCGCAGCGGGCTGATGCGCGTGTCGAGATGTGGGTGCTGCATGGTCAGGCTCCTTGTTGAAGAAGCCCATCATGCTCTGCCGCTATCGGGCGACGCTCAATGGATGCGCAACGTCCGGCCTGTGCCCTCTACCTCAACCCAAGGCGCATTCCCGCGCAGCGGGTTCGTTCTCCGGCCCCGATCCCGCCTCTCGCGATGCGCCGACCAAACGTCTGGTCATGGGCGACGACCTTAGCTTCCCCGCCGCCCACAACCGCTTCCCCCGCCCCCCCTCACCCCCTCCTCAACCTCTCCTCCATCTCATGCCGCAAAATCTTCCCCGTCGTGCTCCGCGGAAAATCCTCGAACGGAATGAATCGCACGGCCTTGGGGCGTTTGTAGGCGGCGAGTTGGGTGCGGCAGAGGGTTTCTATTTCGGGAGCGGTGAGGGTTTCGTCGTTGCGGGCGATGAAGGCGACGGGGACTTCGCCCCAGCGGTCGTCGCGCTGGCGCACGACGATCGCGTCGCGGATGCGCGGGTCGGACAGGAGCACGCGCTCGATCTCGGCCGGATAGATGTTCTCGCCGCCGGACTTGATCATGTATTTGGCGCGGTCGACGAAATCGTAGGTGCCGTCGGGGTTGCGGCGGAAGAGATCGCCCATGCGGAACCAGCCGCCGGCGAAATCGCGGGCATTGGTCTCGGCGGCGTTCCAGTAGCCGCTGAAGACGGTGGGGCCGCGTACCGCCGCCTCGCCGGGCGCGCCGTCGGGCACCTCGTTGCCGTCGGCGTCGAGGAGGCGTAGGTCGCAGAGCGCGCTGCGGCGCTTGGAGAGGCTTTCCGGGATCGTGCCCGGCGGGATCAGGTGGGAGGAGGCCGGCGGCAGGCCGGTCTCGGTCGAGCCGAAACTGTTGAGATAGGGGGCGCCGGTCAGCCGCGAGAGCTCGGCGATCTGGTGCCTGGGCACGAGGTCGGCCATGGCGCCGACCGCGCGGATGCTCTTCGGGCGGCGCCCGCTGCGCTGCAGCAGGTCGATGACGGGTTCGATCGAGCCCGGCATCAAAAGCATCCAGCCGATTTCGTGCCGCTCCATGGCGTCGACGATGGCCTCGGCGTCGAAACCGTCGACGACGATCACCGTCGCGCCCGACATCAGCGCGCCGAGCACCTGGTCGGTCGAGCCCATGTGGAACATCGGCGCCCAGGCGACGAAGCCGTCGCGCTCGGAGGCGTGCATGTCGACGCGCAGCACCATGTTGCGGGCGATCTCGGCACGGTGGCTGATCAGCGCGCCCTTGGGCATGCCGGTGGTGCCGCTGGTGTAGAGGATGACGAGGCCGTCCTCGGGTTCGATCTCGGGCAGCCGGTCGAGAGGGCGGGCCTCGAGGAGGGGCTCGTAGTCGCGCTCGAGGACGAAGTGCTGCCGCGTGCCCGTGTCGAGGGCGGCGAGCGTCGCTTCGAACCGCTGCGAGACGACGATCAGCGACGGGTCGACGAGGTCGATGCAGTGCTGCAGCTCGCCAGGCGCCAGGCGCCAGTTCTGGCAGGCGACGATGGCGCCCAGCGCTGCGCAGGCAAGCTCGATCTCGGCATATTCGAGACGGTTCTCCGACAGGAGCGCCAGCCGGTCGCCGCGGCACAGGCCAAGACCGTGCAGCGCGCCGGCGAGGGCCGCGACGCGGCGGTCGAGCTCGCGGTAGCTCACCTTGCGAGCGCCCGCCTCGATGGCGATCGCATCCGGATCGCGCCGCGCACAGGCGCGAAAAAGGCCGTGGACGGTGAGGCGGCCGGAAGCCACGACGTCCTGGCGCCAGGACGGTGTCGTGGTTGGTGACTGCATCAGATCCTCCCTGCCGATCCGCCCCGCGCACGGTCCGGCGCCTGCTACGGCGCTGCCGGACCGGTCATCCGCTCCAGCCTCGCCACCGCCCGTTCCAGCCGTTCGGCGAGGTCGGGCGCCGGCGGCGTGTCGGGCCTGCGCCGTTCGAGGCCGCTGAGCACGAGGTCGGCGATCATGTCGGCGGTGGCGTCGGGGTCGAAGTCGCCTTCGCCGCGGAGATAGGCGAAGGTGCGGTGCTCGGTGCAGCCGTAGATCATGTCGCGGATCAGCCGCAGCGGCACGTCCTCGCGCAGCTCGCCCGCCGCCATGCCTTCCTTGATGATGTCGAGCGTGCGACGCGTGTATTCGCGGTTGAGCTCGTGCACGGCGGTGTGGCTGTAGTCGCGGCCGGTGCGCAGGTGCTGGAACATCAGGTTGCAGAGCGCCGGCTCGTCGTGGATCGTCGACAGATGGCGCCAGATCATGAAGCGCAGCCGGTTGCGCGTGCCGCGGATGCCGGAAAGCTGCAGGTCGTAGTCGGCGAGCATGCCCTCGTACCAGTCCTCGATCACCTTGACGAGCAGGTCGCGCTTGTTCTCGAAGTAGCGGTAGATGCTGCCTTCGACCACGTTGGCGCGTTCGGCGATGTCGGAGAGGGGGGCGTCCTCGTAGCCCTTTTCGCGAAAGACGGCGCGGGCGGCCGACATGATCTCGGCGACGCGCTGCTCGCGGGAGAGACGGAAGACCTGCCGGCGGGGGGTGCCGCTGTTCATCGAGCCTCCAATCGGAAGGACGGGGCCCGTTTTTCGGTGAAGGCGGTCATGCCCTCCCGCCATTCGGGTCCGGCTGCTGCAACCGCGACGGCGTCGAGCGCGATCCTGTCGGCTTCCTCCGCCGTCGCGGTTTCGCAGCGGTACAGCGCGCGTTTCGTCTCCGCAACGGAAATCGGGCTGCAGAGCAGGAAGCGCCGGGCGAAGGCGAGCGCCGCTTCCGTAAGCTCGGCCTGCGGATGCACGGCCGCGACGAGGCCGATGCCGAGTGCTGCGTCCGCCGTCCAGGGCTCGCCGGGTAGGGCGAATTCCAGCGCCTTCGCGCGGCCGACGAGCCGCGAGAGGAGCTGGACGCCGCCCCCGCCGGGGACGGCGCCGAGGCGGGTCTCGGTCAGCCCGATCCGCGCCTCGCCCGACATCAGCCGGAAATCGCAGGCGAGCGCCAGTTCGCAGCCGCCGCCGAGCGCGTGGCCGCCGATCGCGGCCACCGTGACGAAGGGGCCGTTGCGCAGCCGCGCGAAGACCGCAAGGATGCGCTGCACGTAGTCGCGGATACCGCGCGGGTCGGCGTAGAGCGGCGAGGCGGGGTCGGTGAAGTAGCGGATATGGGCGCCGCCGCAGAAGGTGCGGCCGGAGCCGGTGACGATCAGGGCGCGCGCGCCCGCCGCCTCGACCTCGCCCAGCAGGGCCTCGAGCGCGGCCAGCAACTCGGTCGTGAGGGTGTTGTGCGTCTCGCCGCGGGCGAGCGTGATGCGGGCGATGCCGCCTGCCGGCCAGTCGATCGTCGCGGGCGGGTTCATCTCGGTCGAGGTCATTCTCAGCTCCGCGGGAAGCCATCGGATTCCGGGTTGACAAACCGATGGCTTCACCCGTTAATGAACACAATTCATCATCTTGCAGCAATAGGCAAGAGGTGGAATGAAAGCGCGATCGAGCGTCCTGGGAGGGGCAATGTCGGACAAGTCAATCGTTTCCAGCGGTCGCCCATCCTGCGGTGTCGATGATCGCCTGAGCGCCCGTCAGCCATTTCCGTCGGTTTAGATAAACAGAATTCATTACGAGGCGGCGGCAGGGCGATGCTCGCTTTGAACAACATCCAGATTCTCTACGACCGCGCCATCGAAGCGGTGCGCGACGTGTCGCTCGAGGTGCCGCAGGGCGCCATCGTGGCGCTGCTCGGCTCGAACGGGGCGGGCAAGTCGACGATCCTGAAGGCGATCTCGGGCGTGCTCTACCAGGAGGACGGCGAGATCATGAGCGGCTCGATCCTGCTCGAGGGCGAGCGGATCTCGGGGGCCGCACCGCGCGACATCGTCCGCAGGGGCCTGCTGCAGGTGCCGGAGGGCAGGGCGCTGTTTTCCACGCTGACGGTGGAGGAGAACCTCGTCATGGGCGGCTTCACGCGCAGCCGTTCCGAGACCGCGGCTGGGCTGGAGACGGTCTACGGCCTGTTCCCGCGCATCAAGGAGCGGCGGACGCAGATTTCGGGCTATCTGTCGGGCGGCGAGCAGCAGATGGTGGCCGTCGGCCGCGCGCTGATGGGCCGGCCGCGGCTCCTGATGCTGGACGAGCCCTCGCTCGGGCTCGCGCCGCAGATCGTCGAGACGATCTTCGAGGCGATCGTCAAGCTCAATGCCGAGAGCGCCATGACGGTGCTGCTGGTGGAGCAGAACGCGCAGCTGGCGCTGCAGACGGCCTCCTACGGCTACATCATCGAGAACGGCCGCATCGTGCTCGACGGGCCGGCCGAGACGCTGCGCTCGAACCAAGACGTGCAGGAGTTCTACCTCGGCTTCTCCGGCGGCGAGCGCAGGAGCATGCGCGACGTCAAGCACTACAAGCGTCGCAAGAGGTGGCTGTCGTGACCGCCTTCCTCGAACTCCATGGCGTCGTCAAGCGCTTCGGGGGGCTGGTGGCGGTGAACGACGTCAGCCTCTCCGTCGAGCAGGGCCAGATCTACAGCCTGATCGGCCCGAACGGTGCGGGCAAGACGACGCTGTTCAACCTGATCAGCGCCGTCTTCCGGCCGACGGAGGGCCGCATCCTGTTTCAGGGGCAGGACCTGACGCGGCTTCCCACCCATGCGCTGGCGCGGCTCGGCATCGCGCGGACGTTCCAGAACCTCGCGGTCTTCAAGCACGAGACCGTGGTGAACAATCTGCTGGTAGGGATGCATTCGCACCTGCGCTCCGGTCCCGTCGCGGCCGCCCTGTTCTGGGGCCGCACGCGGCGCGAGGAGATCGCGGCGCGCGAGCGCGTCGAGGAGATCATCGACTTCCTGGAGATCGAGGACATCCGCGACCACCCGGTCGGGACCCTGTCCTACGGCCAGCAGAAGCGGGTCGAGCTCGGCCGGGCGCTGGCGATCTCGCCGAAGCTGCTGCTGATCGACGAGATGGTGTCGGGCATGAACCAGGAGGAGCGGGAGGACATCGCCCGCTTCATCCTCGACCTGAAGGACGAACTGGGGATGACGGTGTTCATGGTGGAGCACGACATGGGCATCGTCATGGACATCTCCGACCACGTCTGCGTCATGAATTACGGGCGCAAGATCGCCGAGGGGACGCCTGCCGAGGTGGCGGCGAACCAGGCCGTGATCGACGCCTATCTCGGCAGCAGCCGGAGCGCGGCATGAGCGGCGCGATCGATCCGGGCGCCATGACGATGCCGCAGGTGCTGAAGCGGCACGCCGCCACGCAAGGCGCGGCGCTGGCGCTGCGCGAGAAGCAGAAGGGGCTGTGGCGGCGCACCAGCTGGCGCGACTATTTCGAGACCGCGCGGCTTGCCGCCATCGGCTTCTGCGCGCTGGGCTTCCGGCCCGGCGACCGGGTGGCGGTCGCGGGCGACGACAGCCCGGAATGGCTGTTTTCCGACCTCGGCGCGCAGATGGCCGGCGGCGCCTGCCTCGGCATCTATCCGACCAATCCCTGGCCGGAGCTGCAGTATATCGTGCGCCATTCGCGGTCGCGGATCGTCGTCTGCGGCGACCAGGAGCAGACCGACAAGGTGCTGGAGGCGCGGCGCCAGGACGGCGGGCTGCCCGACCTGGAGCACATCGTCTGCGTCGACATGAAGGGCATGCGGCAGTACCGCGAGCCGGGGCTGATCTCGTTCGACGACCTGGTGGCGCTCGGACGCGAGCGGGAGGCCGAGCTCGGCCCGATCGTCGATGCACGGATCGACGGCGGCAGTCCCGACGACGTCGCCATCGTGGTCTACACGTCCGGCACCACGGGCATGCCCAAGGGCGCGATGCTCAGCCACCGCAACATGCTCTATTCGGCGGCCGAGGTGGCGCGCATCCACGGGCTGACGCGCGAGAGCTATTCGGTGCTGTGCTACCTGCCGCTCTGCCACGTGGCCGAGCGCAGCTTCTCGACGGTGCTGCAGCTGGTGACGGGCTGCACGGTCTCCTTCGCCGAGTCGGTCGACACGGTGGTGGTCAACCTGCGCGAGATCGCGCCGAGGGGCTTTCTCGGCGTGCCGCGCATCTGGGAGAAGATGCAGCAGAGCGTCGCCTACCGCGTCAAGGACACGACGCCGTTGCAGCGCCGGGTCTACGAGGCCTGCATGGCGCGCGGGCGGCCGATCGCCGAGCGGCGGCTGGCCAATGGCGGGGCCTTCGCCAGCCTGTCCGACCGGCTGAGCTTCGCGCTGCTGTCGCTCGTCTGCTTCCGCAGCCTGCGCAACTTCCTCGGCCTGAACCGGGTTCGCGCCGGCTTCTGCGGCGGGGCGACGGTCTCGCCCGAGGTGCTCCTGTTCTTCTGGATCCTCGGCGTGCCGGTCTACCAGATCTACGGCATGACGGAGAGCGCGGGCGTCTCGCACAGCCAGCGGCGCGGCGCCACGACGCTCGGGCGCTCGGGACCGCTGATCGACGGGCTCGACCAGACGACGGCGCCGGACGGCGAACTGCTGCTGCGCGGCCCGAGCGTCTTCAAGGGCTATCTCTTCGACGACGAGGCGACGAAGCGCGCCTTTTCCGACGGCTGGCTGCACACCGGCGACATCGTCGAGGTGGAGGCGAGCGGCGAGGCGCATGTGCTCGACCGCAAGAAGGACATCCTGATCACGTCGGGCGGCAAGAACATCACGCCCTCGCTGATCGAGAACGCGCTGAAGGACTCTCCCTACATCCGCGAGGCGATCCTGCTCGGCGACGGCCGAAACTTCCTCGCCGCGCTGATCCAGATCGACCTCGAGACGACGGGCAAATGGGCGCAGGAACAGAACATCCAGTACACCACGTACCGGACGCTGGCCCAGAACGAGAAGGTGGTGGAGCTGATCGGCGCCGAGGTGAAGCGCGTCAACGACCGCTTCGCCCGCGTCGAGAACGTCCGCAAGTTCCTGATCCTGGCCAAGGAGCTCGACCATGACGACGGCGAGCTGACCGCCACGATGAAGGTGCGCCGACGGATCATCGAGGAGAAGTTCAAGACCGAGATCCGGTCGATCTACGGGGATGCCGCCTGATGGATTTCCTGCTCCTCCTCCTCGCCAGCGGTCTGGTCTCGGGTGCAGCCTACGGGCTGATCGCCATGGGCTTCGCGCTGATCTTCAAGTCGACCGGCGTGGTGAACTTCGCCCAGGGCGAACTGGTGATGCTGACGGCCTACATCTCGTTCACGCTCTACTCGACCTTCGACCTGTCCTTCTTCCCGCTGATGCTGGTCACCATCCCCATCTCGATGGCGATCGGGCTTGCGCTCGAGCGGCTGTTCATCCGGCCGATGCTGGGCGAGCCTATCTTCGCCATCGTGATGGTGACGGTGGGCCTGGCGGTCGTGCTACGCGGCATCACCATCATGATCTGGGGGCCGGATCCGTTCAACTTCAACGCCGGCATCCCGACGGAGGTCGTCGAACTGGGCGGCGTGCCGTTCTATCCCGCGCAGCTCTACCTGATCGGCGCGCTGGCGGTGCTGACGGCGGCGGGCTGGGCCTTCCTGCGCTTCTCGCGCATGGGCATCGCCATGCGGGCCGTGGCGGCCAACGAGACGGCGGCGCTGCTCGTCGGCATCAGCGTCAGCCGCATCCACGCCATCGCCTGGATGCTGTCGGCGGCGATCGCCTCGATCGCAGGGGTGCTGTTCGCGGCCAATTTCAAGCTGGCGCCGGACCTCTGGTTCCAGGGGCTGCGGTCCTTCCCGGCCGTCATCCTGGGCGGCATGGATTCGGTCATCGGCTCGGCGGTGGCCGGCCTCGTCATCGGCGTGATCGAGAACCTCTTCCAGGGATATGTCGGGCAGGGGCTGCGCGAGATCTCCGGCTTCATCGTCATCGTCATCGTGCTGATGGTCCGCCCCTTCGGACTGTTCGGCTCCAGGGACATCGAGCGGGTCTGATGCGCACAGGTCACTTCAAGGAACGCACCGCCCAGCTCGTCGCGCTCAGCGACAGCAAGGTGGTGTGGTCGTTCGCCGGGCTCCTGCTCGCGCTCGTGCTCGCCGCGCCGTTCCTGATCGGCAACTACCAGGTCACGCTGCTCGTCTCGGCGATGATCGCGATCGTCGGCGCCGTCGGGCTCAACATGCTGACGGGCACGACCGGCCTGATCTCGCTCGGGCAAGCCGGATTTCTTGCCGTCGGGGCCTACACCAACGCGATCCTGATGATGGACCATGGCTGGCCGGTGTGGCTGTCGCTGCCGGCGGCGGGCGTTGTGTCGGCGCTCGTCAGCCTTCTGGTCGGCGTGCCGTCGCTCAGGCTCAAGGGGCTCTACCTCGCCATCACCACGCTCGCCTTCGCCTTCATCATCAACCATGTGATCCTCTATGCGGAATGGCTGACGCACGGGCCGAACGGCATCTTCGTGTCGGGCGCCAAGGTGATGGGCGTCGACCTGCAGCGCGGCAAGGCGCTCTACTACCTGACCTTCGGCATCACGGTCCTGGTGGTGTTCGCGGCGCTCAACATCCAGCGGTCGCGGGTCGGCCGGGCCTGGATGGCGATCCGCGACCACGACATCGCGGCGCGCGTGATGGGCGTCGACCTCCTGCGCTACAAGCTCTACGCCTTCATGGTCAGCTCCTTCATCGTCGGCATCGCGGGCGCGCTGATCTCGCTGCAGATCCGCTTCGTCAACATCGACGTCTTCGCGCTGATCCTGTCGATCGAGGCGCTGGCGATCATCATCCTGGGCGGGCTCGGTTCGATCGCGGGCGCCATCCTCGGCGCGATCTTCCTGTCGCTGCTGCCGGAAGCGATCCGGCTCTTCTTCGACGCCTTCGCCGACACGAATTCGAGCTTCTACACGACCTACGTCTACGAGATCCGCGGCATCACCTACGGCATCGTCATCATCGCCTTCCTGCGGCTGAAGCCGGAGGGGCTGATCGGGCTGTGGCGCGACGTCAGGAAATACTGGAGCAACTGGCCGCTCGCCTACTAGCCGCGGAAACGGCGGGCGAGCAAAACAACGTGGAGGAAACAATGAAGAACGGACTGCTCGCGCTCAGCGCATTCCTGCTTGCCTCGACCGCCGCCTATGCCGCCGATCCCGGCGTCTCGGACACCGAGATCAAGATCGGCGACGTCAACATCATGACCGGACCCGCGTCCTTCATAGGCCGCGCCGTCTCGGTCGGATCGAAGATCGCGGCCGCCGAGATCAACGAGGCCGGCGGCGTCAACGGCCGCAAGATCACCATCATCACCGAGGACGACGGCTATGTGCCGGCGCGTTCGTTCCAGGCACTGACCAAGCTCATCGAGGTCGACGAGATCTTCGCCCTCAACGGCACCTCGGGCACGGCCAACGTGCTCGCCATGATGCCGCTGATCGAGGAGAACAACCTGCCGACCGTGGTGACGACGGCGCCGAACGAACTCGTCTACAATCCGGTGCGTCCCTCGGTCTTCACCGTCGGCGCCAGCTACTCGGACGCCTTCTACGCGCAGCTGAAATACATCCACGAGAACAGCGAGCCCGCGAACGCGGTCTACGGGCTGATCCGGCAGGACGACGATTTCGGCGGCGCCGTGGAGGCCGGCTACGACCGCGCCGTCAAGGAGTTCGGGGTCAAGGACGGGCTGCGCATCCGCTTCAAGAAGGGCACCGCCAATTTTGCCGCCGAGGTGGCGCAGATGAAGCAGGCGGGCGTCAACGTGCTGGCCAATGGCGGCATCATCGCCGGCGCGGCCAACATCCTCGGCGAAGCGCGCAAGCTGTCGATGGACCTGCAGGTCGCCTCGGTGTGGAGCGAGGACATGCCGCCCTCGGTCAATCTCTCGGCGCCGGCCGGCTACGACTACCTCGTCGCCGACTACGTGGCGCTGAGCGGCCCGGCGATCGACGCCTTCCTCGAGAAGGCCAAGAAATATGCCAGCGACGAGGAAGTGGGCGCGATCAACCGCTACACCTACGTCACCTATGTCGGCCTGAAGGCGCTGGCCGAGGCGATGGGCCAGTGCGGCCAGGAGCTTACCCGCGCCTGCACGGTGGAGAAGCTGCGCGGCCTGAAGGACTTCGACACCCAGGGCATCAGCGCGCCGCTGAGCTTCGACAATCCCGAGCAGCTCTCGGGCAAGGCGGTCGCGGTCTACCAGCTGAATGCGGCCGAGAAGACCTTCAAGGCACTGACCGACTTCGCCGATTATTGAGACAGCCGCGCGGACCCGCCGCTCGGCGGCGGGTCCGCCCTTTCCATCGGAGACCTCATGGCCATTCCCGCCGCGTGGCGCGGGCGCCTGCGCCTGCCGGTGCTGTCTGCGCCGATGTTCCTGATCTCCGGCCCCGACCTCGTGGTCGGCGCCTGCAATGCGGGCGTGGTGGGGTGCTTCCCGGCGCTCAACCAGCGCAGCAGCGAGGGCTATGGCGACTGGCTCGACGAGATTCTGGCGCGGCTTGCCGCGGACGCTGCCCCCTTCGGCGTCAATCTCGTGGTCCACCGCAGCAATCCGCGGCTCGAGGCCGATCTCGCCATCACCGTCGAGAAGAAGGTGCCGCTGGTGATCACCTCGCTCGGGCTCAGCCGCGACCTGATCGAGGCGGTGCATGGCTATGGCGGGCTGGTCTTCCACGACGTGACCAACCTGAAGTTTGCCGAGAAGGCAGCCGCTGCCGGGGTCGACGGGCTGATCGCGGTCGCGTCGGGTGCCGGCGGTCACGGCGGATCGCTCAATCCCTTCGCCGCCGTGCATGAGATCCGCCGGATCTTCGACGGGACACTGCTGGTCGCCGGCGGGATTTCGACGGGCCGGCACGTCGCCGCCGCGACCATGATGGGCGCGGACATGGCCTATATGGGGACGCGCTTCATGGCGACGGCCGAGAGCCTGGCGGTTCCGCGCCAGCGCGCGATGCTGCTCGAGGCCAGGGCGGCGGACATCGTGCTGACGCCGGCGGTCAGCGGCATCCCCGGCAATTTCCTGCGGGCGAGCCTCGCGGCGGCCGGGCGCGATCCGGACGACCTGACGCCGCCCGACAAGCTGAACTTCGGGACCACCGATGCCAGGGCCTGGCGCGACCTCTGGGCGGCGGGCCAGGGCGTCGGCGCGATCGACGACATGCCGCCGGTGGCCGCGCTCGTCGAGACGCTGCACCGCGACTATGTCGCCGCTTTCGCGAGCGCGGAGGTCTCCCGGTTCCGCTGACCCCCCGGCAAACCGGCGCTCCAGGTATTCACGAGCCGGCGCCGAGGTATTTCGACTATTCATTCGACTGATGCTTCACCGGGCGGCTAGTGTGCGGCCCGCAGTGGAGGAGCATGCGGGATGGCCAGGACAATCATCGACCTCGCGGTCGCGCTGACGGCGGGTATCAGGTCCGATCCGCCGGGACTGGGTCCCGAGATCGACTACATGGGCCATGCCGAGGGCGGGCGCGAATTCGAGGCGATGTTCGGCGTTCCGGCCGGCGCGCTGCGCGACGGCGCGGGCGCGGCCGCCGAGCGGTGCCGCATCACCACGCACAACGGCACGCACATGGATGCGTCCTGGCACTATCACCCGACCATGGATGGCGGGAAGCCGGCGATGACGATCGACCAGGTGCCGCTCGAATGGTGCTTCGGGCGCGGCGTCAAGCTCGATTTCCGCCATCTGCCGAACGGGCATACGGTGACGGCGGCCGAGGTCGAGGCGGAACTGGCGCGGATCGGCCACAGGCTTGCGCCGGGCGACATCGTGCTCGTCAACACGGCGGCCGGCGCCCGCTACGGGCAGGACGACTATGTCGGCACCGGCTGCGGCATGGGCCGCGAGGCGACGCTCTTCCTCACGGGGCAGGGTGTGCGGGTGTGCGGCACGGACGCCTGGAGCTGGGATCCGCCGCTGGCCTACCAGGCCGCCCGCGCGCGGCAGACCGGCGACTGGTCGGTGTTCTGGGAAGGGCACAAGGCGGGCGCCGACAGCGTCTACTGCCACATGGAAAAGCTCGCGAACCTGCACCTGCTGCCGTCGACCGGCTTCGAGGTGATCGCGCTGCCGGTCAAGGTCGAGCGCGCATCGGCCGGCTGGTGCCGGCCCGTCGCCCTGATCGACACGTGATGTGCGCAGACGGAGCGGCCGGCGCGCCCCAACGCGTGTCGACGGACAACCATCCGGGGCGCAGACGATGACGGAGACCTTGCCTGCCGCGCGCATGCGGCCGGCCGGCAGCGGCCTCTCGCGCTGGACCCTCGCCGGCACCGGCATGATCTCGCTGGCGGCCGTCGCGGGCATCCTGGCGGGTGCTCTGGTGATCTGCATCGACGTTCTGGGGCGCTGGTTGTTCGGCACCTCGGTGGTGGCGCTGAACGAGATCATGTCGGCGGTCTTCGCGGTGGCCATTGCGGCGACGCTGCCGGCCGGCGCGGCGCGGCGCGTCAACCTCAGCATCGACCTTCTCGGGCACATGACCGGGCCGCGCCTGACGGCCTGGCTCAAGGTGGCCGGATCGATCCTGCTGCTCGCCTTCTTCGCGCTGCTGGCCTGGCGGGTCTTCGGACTGGCCCTTCGCTACCATGCGCAGGGACGGGCGAGCTCGATCCTGCGGTGGCCGCTGGCGCCGACCTATTTCGCCGTCTCCGTCTCGATGGGCCTGGCGGGGCTGGTGCAACTGGTCAACGCGGTGGACGACGTGCGCGAAGCGATCGCGGTCCGGCCCGGCTGGCGATCGAGCCCGGTGGTGCTCGCACTGGTCGGAACGCTGACGGTCTTCGCCGCAGCGACCGGTCTGTGGATCGTCGTCGACTTCGACGGCTTTTCGGGCGCGGTGACGGGCCATCCCGCCGTCGCGGTGATCCTGGCCTTCCTGCTGCTCTGGGTGGGCGTCCTGGCGCAGCTGCCGCTCGCGACGGTCACGGCGATGATCGGCCTCGTCGGCACGCTCGCCTATGTGGGCGGGCCGGCGGCGGCAAACACGTTTGCCTCCGACGCGCTCGACTTCCTGCGCAACGAGCAGGTGGCGACCCTGCCGATGTTCCTGATCATGGGCGCCTTCGCAGTGGTGGCCGGCGTTTCCGACGACCTCTTCCGCGTGGCGAATGCCGTCCTCGGCCGCTTCCGGGGTGGGCTCGCCTATGCGACGGTTGCGGGCTGCGCCGGCTTCGGCGCCGTCTCGGGCAATTCGATCGCGACTTCGGCGACCTTCGGGCGCATGGCGCTGCCGCAGATGAAGCAGCGCGGCTATGCGCCGACGCTGTCGAGCGCCACCGTGGCGGCCGGCGGGACGCTGGGCGCGCTGGTGCCGCCGTCGGGCGTGATCATCCTCTTCGCGCTCCTGACGGAGCAGTCGATCGGCGCGCTGTTCATGGCGGCGATGGTGCCGGCGCTGCTCGCGGTCCTGCTCTATTTCGCCGCCATCTTCGTGGTGCTGCGGCTCGATCCGGCATCGGCGCCTGCGGCCGAACCGTCATCGGCGGGCGATCTGCCGGCCGCGCTGCGCGGTTCGCTGCCGGTCGCGGTCCTGTTCACCGTGGTGATCGGGGGTCTCTATGGCGGGGTGTTCACCGCGACCGAGAGTGCGGCGGTGGGCGCTGTCGGCGCGTTCCTGCTGGCGCTGGCGCGCCGGCGGCTGAACCGGACGAGCATGCTTGCCGTGTTCTCCGAGATCACGGCCTCGACGGCGATGATCTACGGCCTGATCTTCGGCGCGCTCGCCTTCTCCTTCTTCGTCAATCTCGGCCAGACTCCGACGATGGCGGCTGAATGGATCGCCTCGTTCGACGCGCGGCCGGTCGTCATCCTCGCGGCGCTCATCGTGTTCTACCTGCTGCTCGGCTCGGTCATGGACAGCTTCGCGGTGATGGTGATCACCGTGCCCGTGGTGACGCCGCTCGTGCTCGGCCTCGGCTACGACATGCTGTTCTGGGGCGTGCTGATGCTCGTCGTGGTCGAGACCGGCATGATCACGCCGCCCTTCGGCATGAACCTCTTCGTCATCAAGAGCCTGCAGCCGGATGTGCCGCTGTCGGTGGTGATGCGCGGCGTGCTCCCGTTCGTGCTGGCCGATCTCCTGAAGATCGTGCTGCTGGTCGCCTTCCCCGCGCTGTCGCTCTGGCTGCCCTCGACGATGAACTGACCGGCGGCCCTTGCCTTCGACCTTCGGCACAGCAACCGCCTGCGGCGAGAGCCGCGCGGTCTTCCTCCCGAAAGAAGAACGGCCGGCGAGCCCGAGAGCTGCCGGCCGTTTCCCGTCCGGTCGGACGAAGGGAAGGCGGGGATCAGGGCTTCGCGGCGGCGAGTTCCTCGCGGAAAGCGGCGATCAGCTCGACGCCGCCGGGGACGCGCTCGGCGAAACCGGCCTCGATGCGGCTGCCCAGCCGCGCCACGAGTTCGGCCACCTCCTCGGGCGAGCCGACCGTGAAGGTGTGGCTGCCGTGGGCGGCCACGAAGCCGCGGGCTTCGGCTTCCCAGCCGTCGACCGTGGCGCCCGCGGTGCGCGACGCCTCGCAGCCCGAATGCTTCGTCAGAACCGCGCGCGCCTCGTCCGATAGCGCGTCCCAGCGGTCCTTCGCCATGAAGACCAGACCGAGCGCCCCGCCGAGCGGCAGGTCGAGATGGTTCGTCGTCACCTCGTTGAGGCGGAAGCCGGGGAAGGCGGTGTAGTTCATGATGGTGCCGTCGGCTGTGCCGCGCTGCAGCGCCTGGTACTGCTCCGTGATGGTGATCGACAGCGGCGTGCCGCCATAGGCCTGGATGATGGCGGCCGAGATCGGGCTGCCGGAGATGATCTTCTTGCCGGCGATCTGGTCCATGGCGGTGAGTTCGGCGCCGTTCAGGTGGGCGGCCGACTGCGGAAACTGGACGAAGAGCAGCGGCACGATGGCGCCCGTCTCGTCGGCGAAGGCGCCCTTCTCGTGCATGCGGCAGAGCGCCAGCGATCCCTGCTGCGAATTCTCGACCATCAGCGGCAGGGTGGAGACCAGCATGCGCGGAAACCGGCCCGGATCGAAGACGGTCATGCCCCAGACCACCTGGACGACGTCGTCCATGACGCGGTCGTAGTAGTTCTCGTGGTTGACCATCGTCGGGCCGTGCCGCATCTCGATGGCGACGGCGCCGCCGCCTTCGGCGTTGACCGCGTCGGCCCAGGGCTTCAGCACCTTGGTGACGATCGGATGCTGCTCGGCGTTCGAGGTGCCGAAGAGCAGCGTTTCGGCGAATGCGGCCGTGCAGGCCGTCAGCGATGCGCCGCACAGCAGCGCCGCGATCAGGTGGCGTCTCATGGTTTTCCTCCCGTTTCAGAATGCCGGCCGATCCTCGATCGGCCCGCTGGCGGGAAAACTACCGGGCGACGATGCGTTTGGAAATTTGATTGGTTGAATGCCAGTTATTGATCCTGGTGATGGATGAACCCATCAATCCGGCGCCGCCGCGATGCTGGCGTGGAGTTCGATCCGCAGCCATTCGAGCGCCGGGTCCTGGCCGCGGATCGAGTGCCACTGGACGCACTGCTCCAGCGCCGGGAGGGCGAGCGGCGGATCGACGACGGCAAGGCCGCCGAGCTTCGCCATGCGGCGGGCGAGCCGTCCCTGCACCAGCGCGATGCGCCGGGTGGACCGCACGAGATCCGGCAGCGAGGCGAAGGAGAAGCTCGTCACCGCGACCTGGACGGTGAGGCCGGCCTCGCGCAGCACCCGCGCGGCATAGCTCTCTCCGGCATTCGGCGGCAGCATGACGACGTGCTCGGCATCGAGGAAGGCCGCCATCGTCAGCTTGCCCCGCGCGGCGGGGTGGTCGGCGTCGAGGACGCAGACCATCGGGTCGATCAGCAGCCGTTCGGAAGGGTGGTCGGGGGAGCAGTAGATTCCCGGCGCGATCAGGAGATCGGTGTCGCCGCGTTCGAGCTGCTGCTGCGGCAGGCTCTGCTGCGGCTTGACGTCGAAGCGCATGAACGGAGCCTTGCGCGCCACCGCCGCAAGAAAGGGCGGCACGACCGTGTGCAGGCTGTAGTCCGACACCATCAGGCCGATGCGGCGGCTGGAGGTCGCTGGTTCGAAACCCGGAGGCGTCGCCACCGCCGCGTCGATGCGCACGAGGATGTCGCGCACCGGCTGCTCGAGGGCGATGGCGCGCGGCGTCAGTTCCATGCGGCGGCCGACCTGGACGAGCAGCGGATCGTCGAAGTGCTGGCGCAGCCGGTTCAGCGCGTTCGACATGGCGGACTGGGTGATCGACAGTTCCTCGGCCGCGCGGCTGACGCTGCGCAGACGGATCAGCTTGTCGAGCGCGGCGAGCAGGTTGAGATCGAGGTTCTTGAAGCGCACGGTCGACCCTCCAGTTTCGTGAATACCTCGCATTGAAACTTACAATTTCATCAATGCCAAGGGGGTGGCTAATGTCCCGCCACTGGCCGCGACAGGAGGAGCCGCGTGTTTCGTTACTTCCCCACGAACTACGTCTGGGACCTCTCCGTGAACCTGTCGATCGAGATGGGCGCGCGGATGGGCGAGATCGCGGAGATGTGCGCGCCGCTGGCGGAGGCCGCCAAGGCGCCCGACGCGGAGGGAACCCGCGCCTTCCGCGAAAGCTGGGAGCGCATGGCCGACAGGTTGTGCGGGCTGGCGCAGGACGACCTCGTGCGCGGCCGCACCCTGTCGGCCTCGGGCAAGCTGATGCGGGCGGCGAACTACATGATCATCGCCGAGCGGATGCAGGCGCACGGGGCGGAAGGGCGGCTTTCGCTCTACCGGCGGCATCTCGCGACGTTCTACCAGGCGCTCGCCATGGGCGCGACCGGCGCGCATCGCGTCGAGATTCCCTATGCCGGGAAGCACCTGGCGGGCATCTTCGTGCCGGCGCAGTGCGCGAGCGGCCCGCAACCGCTTCTCGTCCAGGTCAACGGCTTCGACAGCACCAAGGAAATGCGCCTGATGGCGCAGCTGCCCGGCTTCCTGTCCAGGCGCGGCATCGCCTCGCTGGTGCTCGACCAGCCGGGAACCGGCGAGGCGCTGCGGCTGCAGGACATCGTGGCGCGCCACGACGCCGAGCACTGGGCGACGCCGGTCTACGAGTGGCTCGCCGCACGGCCGGACGTGGACGCCGCGCGGATCGGCATGGAAGGCGTCAGCCTCGGCGGCTACTACGCGCCGCGCGCGGTGGCCTTCGAACCGCGCTATGCCTGCGGCGTGAGCTGGGGCGCCAACCACGACTGGCGCGACGTGCAGAAGCGGCGCCTCGAGCGCGAGGGTGATTTCCCGGTGCCGCACTACTGGGCGCATGCCTGCTGGGTGTTCGGCGCAGCCGACGTCGACGACTTCATGAAGAAGGCCGAGCACATGCATCTCGACGGCGTGCTCGACCGCATCCGGGTGCCCTTCCTCGTCACCCACGGCAAGCACGACACCCAGATCCCGCTGAAATGGGCGCACCGAACCTACGAACAGCTGGTCAACAGCCCGCGCCGCGAACTGGTGATCCTCGACGAGCGCACCGGCGGCGTGATGCATTCCAGCGTCGACAATTCGGGGGCCGCCCTCGATTGCATTTCCGATTTCGTCGCCGAGTGCCTCGGCGGCCGCACGTCCTGAACCACGGAGACAGATCCATGCAGATCATCGGACCGGATTCCCTCGTCTTCGGCGTGGACGACGTGCCCGCCTGCCACGAGTTCCTCACCGCCTACGGGCTCGACGCCCATGACTACACGCCGGAGAAGGGCGGGCACTTCCTGTCGCTCGACGGAACCGGGCTGGAGATCCGCCGCCGCGACGACCCCTCGCTGCCGCCGGCGCTGAAGACCGGCAACATGCTGCGGATGCAGGTGCTGGGCGTGGTCGACGAGGCGGCTCTCGAGGCCGTGGCGGCGGAGCTCGGCAAGGACCGCCAGGTGCTGCGCCTTGCGGACGGATCGCTGCGGACGCAGGACGACCAGGGCTTCGAGCTGTCGTTCCGCGTGACGACGCGCAGGCAGCTCGACCTGCCGGCGGAGAAGGTCAACGCGCCGGGCGACTTCGGCCGCAAGCCCAACCAGATCGGGGTCTGGCAGGAGATGCCGACGAAGCCGCGCACGCTCAGCCATGTCGTGCTGTTCGTGCCCGACATCGAGCCGGCGCTGGCCTTCTATCGCGACAGGCTCGGCTTCCGCGTCACCGACACGTTCATCGGCACCGGGCCATTCCTGCGCCCGCAGGCCAATCCGGACCACCACACGCACTTCTTCATCCGCACGCCGCCCTACATGCAGGGCTGCGAGCATCTGGCCTTCCACATGGGCGGCCCGACCGAACTGATGCTGGCCGGCGGCAAGATGATCAAGGCGGGCTTCGAGAGCTTCTGGGGGCCTGGCCGCCACAAGTTCGGCTCGAACTGGTTCTGGTATTTCAAGAGCCCGCTCGGCTGCAACGTCGAGTTCGACGCCGACATGGACACGCATGACGACGACTGGGTTCCGCGCGAGACGCCGATGGGGGCGGAGGCGGCGCAGGCGTTCCTGTTCCAGCATCGCGACAAATGGGCGCCGAGCGGCGGGCCCAAGCCGGGCCATTGACGCGGCTCTGCCATCTCGACGACCTGCCGGAGGGCGGCGCGCGGGGCTTCGAGGTGCCGGGTCTGGCCTGCAAGGTCATCGTCGTGCGCCGCGGAGGGCGCGTCCATGGCTGGCGCGACTTCTGCCCGCACTACAGAGGCGGGACGCCGATGGCCTGGAAGCGCGACGCCTATCTCAACGGCGCCGGCGACCACATAGCGTGCCATGCTCACGGAGCCTGGTTCGACATCGAGACGGGGGCCTGCGTGCAGGGACCGTGCCTCGGCAAGCGGCTGATCCGCGTGCCGCTGATCGTTGACGAGGCCGGCGCGGTGCGCCTGAGGCCGGGGGAGGAGAGAAGATGAATGCAAAGGTGCGACGGGCGCTGGTGATCGGCGGCGGATTTTCGGGCATGGCGGCCGCCATCCAGCTGAAGCGGGCGGGGGTGGACGTTGACCTGGTGGAGATCGACCCGGGCTGGCGCAGCTACGGCGCGGGCATCAGCCTCAATGGCGGGACGTTCCGGGTGTTCCGGACGCTCGGCATCCTCGACGGGTTCCGGGCCGAGGGAGCGATGAGCGATGGCGTCGAGATCCGTGGCCCGCAGGACCAGATTCTCGCGAGCCTGCCAACACCTTCGGTGGTCGAGGGCATGCCCGGGAACGGCGGTACGATGCGGCCGCTGCTGGCGCGTCTGCTGGCCGAAAAAGTCAGGGCCGAAGGCGTCAACGTCCGGCTCGGAGCAAGCTTCACCGGGATCGAGGACAGCGCGGACGCCTGTCGGGTCGGCTTCACCGACGGAACGACCGCCGACTACGACCTGGTCGTCGGCGCCGACGGACTCTACTCCGCCGTCCGTCGCACGCTCTGGCCGGAGGCTCCGAAGCCGCGCTATGTCGGCCAGGCGGTGTGGCGGGCTGTGATCCCGCGGCCGGCAAGCCTCCCCACCACCGCGATGTGGATGGGGCCGAAGCTGAAGGCCGGCATCAACCACGTCTCGGCGGCGCAGTCCTATCTCTTCCTGACCGAGGACCGGCCGACCAACGACCATGTGCCCGTGGAGACGCAGCTGGCGACGCTGAAGGCGCTGCTGGCGCGGTTCCCGTCGCCGACCCTGAAGACGGTCGCCGAGGGCCTCGGCGAACACAGCCAGATCGTCTACCGGCCGCTCGAACAGCTCCTTCTGCCTGCGCCCTGGCACAAGGGCCGGGTCGTGCTGATCGGCGATGCCGCGCATGCGACCACGCCGCACATGGCGGCGGGCGCGATGATCGGGCTCGAGGATGCCATCGTGCTCGCCGAGGAACTCGCGGGCGCAGACAACCTGCCAACGGCGCTCGCCGCGTTCCAGCAACGGCGTTGGGAACGCTGCCGGATGGTGGTCGAGAATTCCGGCCGCCTCGCCGAGATCGAGCAGGGCCACGGCACGCAGGAGGAGCACTCCAGGCTGATGGGCATGACGCTCGGCGCGCTGGCGCAGCCGATCTGATACCGACCGATCGCGAAGCCGCCCGCGCGGGTCCGGACTTGCCGTCCGCCGTGAGATCGGCATAGGGAACCGAACGACCGCCGATCGCGGCGCAGGACACGGGCGAAAGCCGGGGGAGAAACACGCATGAAACTCGCCACCTACAAGGATGGAAGCCGGGACGGCCAGCTCTGGATCGTCAGCCGCGACCTGAGCATGGCCACGCCCGCCCATGGCATCGCGCCGACCCTGCGGGCGGCCCTCGAGGCCTGGGACAGCACGGCACCCGCGCTGCGCTCGCTGGCGGCCGATCTGGACGCCGGGCGTGTGGCCGGGGCGACGCCCTTCGATCCCGCACGCTGCATGGCGCCGCTGCCGCGCGCACCGGGCTGGCTCGACGGCTCGTCCTTCCTGCATCACGGCCGGCTGATGGAGAAGGCGTTCAACGCCCCGCCGATCCCCGATTTCGAGACCGTGCCGGTGGTCTACCAGGGCGGCAGCGACGACCTGCGCGGCCCGCGCGAGCCGATGCCCTTCGTCGCCGAGGAGCACCAGATCGACATGGAGGGCGAGTTCGGCTTGATCGTCGGCGACGTGCCGATGGGGACGACGCCGGAAAAGGCGCTGGATCACGTGCGCCTGCTCGTCCAGCTGAACGACTGGTCGCTGCGGAAGCTCGCGCCCTACGAGATGAGCCGCGGTTTCGGCTGGGTGCAGGCGAAGCCCTCGACCTCGTTTGCGCCGGTGGCGATCACGCCGGACGAACTGGGCGACGACTGGCGGGACGGCCGCATCCAGCTGCGGCTGCACGTCGCCATCAACGGCCGCGAGGTCGGACGGGCGCATGGCGGCGCGGCGGCTTTCTCGTTCGGCCGGCTGATCTCGCATTGCGCGGCGACGCGGCGGCTGTCGGCGGGGACCATCATCGGCACGGGGACGGTGTCGAACGACGATCCGGAGGCCGGCTCGTCCTGCCTGTCGGAGGTGCGCGTTCTGGAAATCCTGCGCGACGGGGCGCCGAAGACGCCTTTCCTCTCCTTCGGCGACCGGGTGCAGATGCAGGCGCGGGCCGATGACGGCAGCACGCCCTTCGGCGCGCTCGACCAGGAGGTCGTGCGGGCCTGACGCACGGCCGCTAAAGCGTGTCGCGATCTTTCAGATTCGCTCCGCACGCTTCAGGTCTCTGTTCGCGCATATATCCCGAAACCGGTGCCCACTTTCGGGAGACAGGCTTTATCTCGGGCCGGCGCAGACCACGAGGATCCGCGCGTCGTTCTCGCCGCTCGACGCGCAGAGATGGCCGCGCGAACTGTCGAAATAGATCGAATCGCCCTGCTGGAGGACGACAGGGTCGCGGCCTTCGAGATGGACGGTGACCGCACCTTCCATGACGACGAGGAACTCCTGGCCGGGATGGCGGACGAACTCGTCGAAGTCGAGGATGTCGTGCGCCTTCAGCGTGCCCATCATCGGGGTCATGGCCTTCTGCCACAACTCGGGAAACAGCATCTCGTAGACGTAGTTGCTCGTCTCCTGGCGGATGAACTCGCCCTTGCGGGCGACGGCGAAGGCGCCGTCCTCGAACCGGCTGCCCCGCGCGTCGAAGAACGCGGCCATGTCGGCGCCGAGGCCGTTCGCCAGTTGCGCCAGACGGTCGTAGGTCAGGGCGATCACGCCGCGCTCGGCCTTTGAAATAGTCGAGACCGCGAGGCCGGAACGCTCGGCGACCTGCGCCAGGGTCCAGCCCTTGTCGCGTCTCAGCGCGCGGATGCGCTTTCCGAACTCGACCCGCTGGGTATCGGCCTTTTCCATCTGCAGCATGGTTCCGTTTTAGGGCCGACCACCCCGCGTGGAAAGTCATTTTCCGATTGGAAAATGATCTTTTCCAATCGGAAAATCGATGCTAGCTTTCTGTCCCGAAGGGGATGGGGATGGCTGACGACCTCTACGACATCATCGTGATCGGCGCAGGCATGGCGGGTGCGTCGGTAGCGGCAGAGCTCGCCGTGGGACGGCGCATCCTCCTGCTCGAGGCCGAGAGCCGGCCCGGCTACCATACGACCGGCCGCTCCGCGGCACTGTTCACCGCCGCCTACGGCCCACCGGTGATCCGGGCGCTGTCCCGCGCTTCGCTGCCCTTCTACCGCAATCCGCAAAGCCCCTTCGTGACGCATCCGCTGCTGAAGGATCGCGGCGTGCTCTTCATCGCCCGGAGCGACCAGGCGCGCGGGATGGCCGAACTCGTGTCGGAACTCGGCGACGCCGTGCGCCCGATCGATCCCGAAGCGGCGCAGGCGCAGATGCCGCTGTTGCGGCGGGGGCACGTCGCCCAGGCGGTGATGGACGATTCCGCCGCCGACATCGACGTGGACGCGCTGCACCAGCACTACCTCAAGTCGCTGCAGGCGACGGGCGGAGTGGTGCGGACCCACGCCGGCGTGACGGCGCTCGGCCGGGTCGGGGGCGACTGGGTCGTGGAGACGCGGGCCGGGCGCTTCCGCGCGGCCGTCGTGGTCAACGCGGCAGGCGCCTGGGCCGACGAGATCGCCGCCATGGCCGGCGTCGCCCGCATCGGCCTGGTGCCGAAGCGCCGCACCGCGGTGCTGATCGATCCGCCGGCAGGCGCCACGCCCGACCATCCCGCGATCTGGCCGGCCGTCGTCGACGTCGACGAGCAGTTCTACATCAAGCCCGATGCCGGCAAGCTGCTGATCTCGCCGGCCGACGAGACGCCGTCCGCGCCCTGCGACGCGCAGCCGGAAGAACTCGACGTCGCCATCTGCATCGACCGCATCGAGACCGCCTTCGACATTTCGGTGCGGCGGATCGAGCACAAATGGGCCGGCCTTCGCTCCTTCGTCGCCGACAAGGCCCCCGTCGCCGGCTATGCCCCCGACGCGCCGGGCTTCTTCTGGCTGGCGGGGCAGGGCGGCTACGGCATCCAGAGCGCTCCGGCCCTGTCGCGCACCGCGGCTGCGCTCGTGCTCGGGCGGGCGGTGCCGGACGACGTCGCCGCGGAAGGCGTCGAGCCCTGGATGCTCGGGGCGGAACGCCTGGGGGGCGCGGCATGATCTGGCTGGTGCCGATCATCGGCGTTCTGCTGCTGGGCTCCGGCCTTGCCATCGCCTACGTCATCGGCGCCGCTGCCGTGCTGGCCTTCGTCGCGACCGACAACACGCGCTACCTGGCGGTCCTGCCGCAGCAGATCTTCTCGAAGATCGACGTCTTCGCGCTCATGGCCATGCCGCTGTTCATCCTGGCCGGCGAACTGATGAACCGCGGCGGCATCACGCGGGTGCTGATCGACCTGGCGATGGCGATGGTGGGGCGGCTGCGCGGCGGGCTCGGCCACGTCAACATCATGACCAGCGTCTTCTTCGCCGGCATCTCCGGCTCGGCCGTGGCCGACGCCGCGGCCGTGTCCAACACTCTGGTGCCGGCCATGCGCGAACGCGGCTACGGGCTGGAATATGCGGCAGCCATCACCGCCGCCTCGTCGATCATCGGCCCGATCATTCCGCCTTCGATCATCCTGATCTTCTACGGCGCGCTGATGAGCACGTCGGTGACGGCGCTGTTCATTGCCGGCATCGTCCCCGGCCTGCTGCTCGCGGCCGCGCTGATGGTGCTCAACGCCATCTTCGCGCGGACCCAGAACCATCCGCGGCTGGAGAGGCACGAGGTGCCGGCCTTCTTCCCGGCGCTCCTCCATGCGCTGCCCGCGCTGCTGGTGCCGGCCATCATCCTCGGCGGCATCGTCTTCGGCATCATGACGCCGACCGAGGCCGCTGCCGTCGCGGTCGCCGTCGCCTGGCTCGGCGGACGCTACTACGAGCGTCTCGCCCTGAGCGAGGTGTGGCAGGCCTTTCGCCGCACCGCGATGCTGTCGGGCGCCATCTTCCTCCTGATCGCAGCGGTTTCGGCGCTTGGCCATCTCAGCGCGCTGGAACGCATTCCCGAAGCGATTTCCGAACTCGTGCGCGACATGGGGCTTGGGCCGGTTGGCTTCATGATCGCCATCAACGTGCTGTTTCTGCTGGCGGGCATGATCCTCGACATTCCGGTGGCGCTGGCGCTGCTCGTGCCGCTGCTGGCGCCGACCGCGCTGGCTCAGGGCGCCGATCCGGTTCACCTGGGGATCGTTCTCTGCTTCAATCTGTGCATCGGACTGGTGTCGCCGCCGCTGGGCGGCTGCCTGATCATGGTCGCGACGGTGACCGGGATCAACTACTGGCGCCTGGCGCGGGCTGTGCTGCCCTTCGTCGCCGTGCAGATCCTCGTGCTGGCGCTGCTGATCGCGGTACCCGAGCTCAGCCTGGCGCTGCCGCGTGCCTTCGGGCTGGTCGGCGGAGGGTGACGGCCATTCCGATCCAGTGGGACTTCAACAACGACAACGGGAGAACATCGATGAGACGTCTTGCATTTCTTGCCGCGATCGGAGCCGCGCTGGCCCTGACGCCGGCCGCCTTCGCGCAGGTGAAGGTCTCGCTCGACAGCCCGCCGGATCTCAGCGGTTCCGGCAGCTACGTCTGGGCGCACGCCTTCGTGGAACACATGAACGCCAACGGCCTGAAGGCCGAGGAATTCCAGCGCGGCGCGCTCGGCAACGACGACGAAGTGTTCGACCAGGTCAGCCAGGGCCTCGTCGAGGTGGCGCTGGCGCCGCTCAACATCGTCGGGTCGCTGGACAAGCTGATCTACGGGCTGCGCCTGCCCTATTTCTTCGCCGACATAGAAGAGGTCGACAAGGCGCTCTACGAGGGCGGCATGCTCGAGAAGATCAATGCGGGCACGACGCCGGGCGGCGTCCGCGTCGCGGCGATGACGACGGTCGGTCCGGCGAGCGGCATCTTCAACACCAAGCGCAAGGTCGAAAAGGTCGCCGACATGGCCGGGCTCAGGATGCGCGCGCTCGACGAGAGCCAGATCGAGCTCTACGAGGCCTGGGGCGCGGCGGGTACCGTCGTCAACTGGGCCGAGGTGCCGAACGCGCTGCAGACCGGCGTCGCCGACGGCTATCTCAACCCGGCCTTCGTGCCGCTGCTGTTCGGCCACACCGACTTCATCAAGCACTTCACCGACGCGGCCGTGTCGCCGTCGCTGCGTATCGTGATCATGTCGGAGCAGTGGTACGAGGGACTTTCGGAGGCGGATCGCACGATCGTCGACGGCGCCATCGCGGCGGCCGACAAGGCCAATCGCGACTGGCTCGGCACGCAGGGCGGCGTCATCGACAAGCTGAAGGAAGCGGGCGTCGAGGTCGTCGAACTGTCCGAGGAGGCCCGCGCGGAGTTCCGCAAGGCGTCCGAGCCGACCTACCAGAGCGGCCTGATCACCGACGAGCAGCTCGCCGAATGGCGCAAGGCCAAGGGCGAGTAACGATCATGCAGACCCTCGCCATGGGCCTCGACCGCCTGTCGGCGAGGATCGACCGCATCGCGATGGTGCTCGCGGTGGCGGCGATCGGCATCATGCTGGGCGCCGCGCTGTGGCAGACGGTGGCGCGCTACATGTTCAACTCGCCGCCGATCTGGACGGAAGAACTGGCGCGGCGCGCCATGGTGTGGGCGGGCATGTTGGGTGCGTCCTGCGCCTTTCGCGCCGGCGCCAACCCGATGCTGTTTCCGGGGATGCTGAAGATCCGCGGCGGTACGGGCGTCGTCCTGTCGCTGCTGCGCGCGGCGGGCGTCGTCGTGTTCGTCGGGCCGGTGCTCTGGTTCTGCGTCTTCGCGCCGGGCATGAACCTCGCGCGCGGTTTTCTGGGGCGCAGCCTCGAGCGCCAGGCCGAGATGCTCGGCGTTCCGATGATCTGGTTCACCGCGGCGGTTCCCGTCGCGCTCGCCATCATCCTCATCCACATGCTTGCCGTGCTGGCGTCGGAGCTTGCCGCCCGCAACGAAACCGCCCCTGCCGACGAAACGAGTGAGACTTGATCGAATGAAGCTGTTCATCGCGGGCCTGAGCACCGAAACCAACTCGTTCTCGCCCTTGCCGACCGGTATGCTGAGCTTCGCGGAGGCCGGCATCCGCCATGGCGACGCGACACGCTATCCGAAGGAATATTTCACCGCGCCGCTGCACATCTGGCGCGCGCTGGCCGAGGCGCGGGGCTGGGAGGTCGTGGAATCGCTTTCCGCCCACGCCCAGCCGGCCGGCCTGACGGTGCGCTCGGTCTACGAGGGCTTCCGCGACGAGATCGCGGCGGACCTTGCCCGCTGCGGCGGCGCCGACATCGTGCTCCTGGCGCTGCATGGGGCGATGATCGCCGACGGCTACGACGATTGCGAGGGCGACCTGATCGCCCATTGCCGCCAGGCATCGCCCGATGCGGTGATCGGCGGCCTGCTCGACCCGCACTGCCACCTGACGGAGACGATGCTGACCAAGGCCTCGCTGCTGGTCTGCTTCAAGGAGTATCCGCATGTCGACATCCCCGAACGGGCGGACGACCTGTTCCGGCTGGCGGCGGAAACCGCCGAAGCGAAAATCCGGCCGGTCATGCGCGATTTCGACTGCCGCATGATCCTGGCGATGCCGACGCCGAAGGGACCGATGCGCGATTTCGTGGATGCCATGAGCGCGCGGGAGGGCAGTGGCGGCATCCTGTCGCTGTCGATCGCGCACGGCTTCCCGTGGGGCGACCACGAGCGGACCGGCGCGCGTGCGCTGGCGATCGTGGACGGCGACGCAAAGAGGGCGCAGTCCGTGGCCGAGGAACTCGGCCGCTCGCTCTATGCGATCCGCCACCAGCTGCTGCCCGACATGGCCGACATCGCGCGGGCGCTCGACGAGGCGCAGGCCGAGCCGCGCGGCCCGATCGTGCTCGCCGACGTCTCCGACAATCCCGGCGGCGGCGCGCCGTCCGACGCGACGTTCCTGCTTCGGGCGATGATCGAGCGCGGGATGACATCGGTGGCGACCGGCCTGTTCTGGGACCCGGTGGCGGTGCGCATCTGCCGCGAGGCGGGGGAGGGCGCGACCCTGTCCCTGAGGCTCGGCGGCAAGTGCGGACCGATGTCGGGCGATCCGCTCGACCTCGTGGTGACGGTGCGCAAATGTGCGTCCGGACTTACCCAGCGCTTCGGCACGCTGCCGGCGCCGATGGGCGAGGCGGTGTGGGTGGAGGCTGACGGCATCGACATCGTGATCAACGACGTGCGCGGCCAGACCTTCCACCCCGAGGCCTTCGAGCAGCTCGGCATCGTGCTCTCGGAGCGGCGCTATGTCTGCGTCAAGTCGTCGAACCACTACCAGGCCGGCTTCAACCCGATCGCCGCGAAGGTGATCCCGGTCGCCACGCCCGGCTCGATCACGCCCGACTACGCCAACATCCCCTACACGAAGCGCGCCCGAGACTACTGGCCAGCCGTACCGGATCCCCTGTCATGACCAATCCTCTGATCCAATCCCGCGATGCGTTCGCGGCACGCCATCCCGAGCAGCGGGCGGTTCTCGGCGGCCGGGACTGGGGATATCGCGACGTCGGCAAGGGTCCGGTGCTGGTCCTGATCCCGGGAACGCTCGGCCGCGGCGACATCTTCTGGAACCAGATCGAAGCGCTCTCCGACCGGCTGCGTCTCGTGGCGGTGAGCTATCCCGACAGCGGCGGCGTCGTCGACTGGGCGCAGGACCTTCTCGCCTTGTTCGGCCGGCTCGGCATCGGCCGCGCGACGGTGCTCGGCAGCTCGCTCGGCGGCTATCTGGCGCAGCAGATCGCGGGCGTCGCGCCCGAGCGCGTGGAGGCGCTCGTCGCCGCGAACACGCTGCATTCGGCGGAAGGGATCAAGGAGCGTCCGCCCTATTCGCTCGATCTCCTGGCCGCGCCGATCGGAGAGCTCCGCGCGGGGTTCGGGACGGGGATGGAAATCTGGCGCAAGGCGCATCCCGACCAGAGCGACCTCGTCGACCTGCTTTTGCAGGAGGCGGGCGGGCGGATCCTCGAACCGGAACTGCGCGCGCGGCTCAATGCCCTGAAGACGGCGCAGGAGCTGCCGCCGATGGGCCTGCCCGGCGACCGGATCTTCACCGTGGAAGCCGACGACGACCCGCTGATCCCGCCCCAGATGCGCGCGGCGGTGCGGGCGCGGCTGCGGCCGGCCGTCGCCTACCGCTACCTGCAGGGCGGGCACTTCCCCTATATCGCCCGGCCGGCGCTCTACACCGCGATGCTGGAGCAGATCATGGGCCTCGACGTGACCGGTCACGACTGGGGCACGGCGGCGGAACGCAGCGCATGATCGTGCTCAGCCACGCCGACATCGAGACGCTGTTTCCGATGGAGAAGGCGATCGGCGTCGTCCAGCGCGTCATGATCGAGGTGTCGGCGCGCCGCGCCGAGCTGCCGCTGCGCAGCGTCGTACCGGTGGGCGGGGCCAACCGCATGGGCGTGATGCCGGGCGCACTCGCCGATCCGGCCTGCTTCGGGGTCAAGCTGGTCAGCCTGTTTCCCGGCAATCCGGCGAAGGGCCTGTCGTCGCATCGCGGCGCGGTCGTGCTTTTCGAGGCCGAGACCGGCGAGGCGATCGCGATGATGGATGCGAGCCTGCTCACCGCCGTGCGGACGGCCGCCGCCAGCGCGGTCGCGACGCGGGCACTGGCGCGCAAAGACGCGACCGCGCTCGCCATCATCGGCTATGGCGAGCAGGCCTGGCACCATCTCGACGCCATGCTGGCCGTGCGGCGGATCGAGCGGGTGGCGGTCGCCGGGCGATCGGCCGAGAAGGCCGACGACTTCTCGCTGAAGGCTTCGAAGCGTCATCCAGGCGTCGTCTTCACGTCGGGGAGCGACGTGAAGGCGGCGGTGGAAGACGCAGACATCGTCTGTACCGTCACCGCCTCGGCGGCCCCGATCCTGATGGGCGACTGGCTGCCGGCCGGATGCCACGTGAACGTCGTGGGCTCCTCGATCCCCTCCATGCGGGAAGTGGACGACCGCCTCGTCGAGCGCGCGGCCATCTGGGTCGACTACCTGCCGTCGACGCTCGCCCAGGCGGGCGAGATCGTCGAGATGATCGCGGCGGGCCGGTTTTCGGCCGACGACCTCCGCGGGGAGATCGGTTCGGTCCCTGCGGGCGATGCGGCCGGGCGTTCGTCGCGCGACGAGATCACGGTCTACCGCTCGCTCGGGATCGCAGCCCAGGACCTCGCTTCGGCGCATTTCATCCATGCCGAGGCAAAGGTGCGCGGCATCGGACAGCACGTGGCGCTCTAGGCCCGGCCGCGCGCGCTTCCGGGGCATGGCCGACGACTGTGCGGGTCGGTCGTGGTCGGGCCGTGCGGGTGCCCGCCACGGGGCCAATCACGCGGCGTCACGCAAAGAGCGATTGCGGCGCGCGGCCGAGTCTGATTCCTTGGCGGGAGAGGGGCTGATTCGAACCAGCCGTCGGAAGCCAGCGGCGTCCGACGAGCGCCCCGACCCGCGGGCATTTGCCGGAAGAGAAAAGCCATGGCCGATCACAACAACCCCATCGCCGAGATGCGGCCGAAGATATCCATCATCGGAGTCGGCGGCGGCGGCGGAAACGCCGTCAACAACATGATTGCCGAGAAGCTGCAGGGGGCGGAGTTCATCGTCGCCAATACCGACGCGCAGGCGCTGGCCATGTCCAAGGCGCCAAAGCTGATCCAGCTGGGCGCACAGGTGACGCAGGGGCTCGGCGCCGGCTCGCTACCCGAGGTGGGGCAGGCGGCTGCGGAAGAATCGATCGACGAGATCATGGATCACCTCGCGGGCACGCACATGTGTTTCGTGACGGCGGGCATGGGCGGCGGCACCGGCACGGGTGCGGCGCCCGTCATCGCCGAAGCGGCGCGGCGCGCAGGCATCCTCACCGTCGCCGTCGTCACCAAGCCCTTCGCCTTCGAGGGGCGGCGGCGCATGCAGATGGCGGAGGCCGGCATCGAGCGGCTGCGGCAGGTGGCCGACACGGTGATCGTCATCCCCAACCAGAACCTGTTCCGCGTCGCCGACGCCAAGACGACCTTCGCCGACGCCTTCGTGATCGCCGACCGGGTGCTCTATTCTGGCGTCGGCTGCATCACCGACCTGATCGTCAAGGAAGGCCTGATCAATCTCGACTTCGCCGACGTGCGCTCGGTCATGCGCGACATGGGCCGGGCGATGATGGGCACCGGCGAGGCGTCGGGCGAGGGCCGGGCCAGGAACGCGGCCGAGGCGGCGATCGCCAATCCGCTCCTCGACGAGGCGACGATCAAGGGCGCCAAGGGCGTGCTGGTCTCCATCTCGGGCGGCATGGACATGACGCTGTTCGAGGTCGACGAGGCCGCGTCGCGGGTGCGGGCGGAAGTGACGGACGACGCCGACATCATCGTCGGCGCCATCTTCGACAAGAGCCTGGAAGGCAATTTCAGGGTGTCGATCGTCGCGGCCGGCCTTCAGGGCCCGGAGGCGACGGACGCTCTCCACAATCAGCAGCCGCTCGGCCACCATCTCCAGCAGTCCGGGGGGCGGGTGCTGCAGTAGCGGTCGGGTCCGGCGACTCCCGGACCCAGCGCGTTTTTCCCTCGCCCGGGAAAAAAGACCGCGCGGGGGCGGCCTCAGGCAGCCTCCTGCGGTGCCACGCCGTCCCTGCGCCGGATGGCCTCGAAGACCTGCTGCCAGTGGCTGAGGAAGAGGAGCTGGCCTGCGCCGTCGACGAGTTCGACGCTCGTGCCCGGAACGACTTCCGCGAAGGCCAGCGACTGGGACGGATGGACGATGACGTCGTCGCGCCCGTGCAGGATCTGGAACTTGTGTCCCGTCGCCCGGGCCTCCGGCGAGAAGTCGAACATCGCCAGACGGGTCTCCCGGCAGAAAGCGTCGACACCGTTGCGAAGCGCCTCGACCGATCCTTTGGCGATGAGATCGGCGATCTCGGGGTTGCGTCGCATCGCCAGAACATCGACTTCGCTGTCGCGGCAATTGTAGACGACGAAGTCGTTCGCAAACGCGGTCTCCATGACGCTGACCATCGCCCAGGTGACCACGGGCAGCAGCTGCGGCAGGCTCCTGGCCATGCGCAGCATGAAGCGCTGGCGCTGCGGGGTCGACTTCAGCCATTCGTCGCGCCAGATCGGGGCGCGAGAGACGGCCACCAGCCGCCTGACGCACTCGGGATGGAGCCGTGCGAAACGCAGGGCGAAGGGCGCCGATGTCGAGTGGCTGACGACGACGGCGCGCACGATGCCGAGCTGGCCGAGCAGGTCGCGCATGTCGCCCGCGGCGCTGTCGATCAGATCGTCGTCGCTCGCCACGGCGACCATGTCGGACCCGCCGAAGCCCGCGCGAAAGGGTGCGACGATGCGCAGGCCGTCCCTGTGGGCCTGGCGGATGGCCGCCTCCGGCAGCTCCGCGCCGTAGGGCAGGTTGTGCAGCATCAGGACCGGCTCGCCGTCGGCCGCGCCCTGCTCTAAGTATTGCAGGCGGCGGCCATCGCGCAGGACGATCTGGCGGCGAACCTTGACGGGGGCCGAGCCGGCCTGCGCGGCGACCGGCTCGACCCGCCTTGACGTCGGGCCGAGGACGCCCGCCGAGAAGCCGCAGAGCAGTCGCACCAGGGCGGGGATGTCGCGGACGGACGTCTTGTTCTTGATGAGCTTGATCTGGGTCCGGACGGTATCGACGGAAACGCCGCGCTCGGCGGCGACGTCCGGCAGCCGCAGGCCGCTGGCGAGCAGCACCGCCACGCGGGCTTCGGCCTGGGTCAGCCCGTAGGCGCTGCGGAAGAGCTCGACCGCCGCCTCGTCGAAGCCGAAATCGACGATGGACAGCAGGAAGACGGGCTCCTCGCCGGCGCCCTGGAAACCGTTCTCGACGCGTTTCACAAGCACGCTGGTCTGCGTCCGGCTGCGCGGATCGGCATGGCCGGCCACCGCGAGCAGCCGACCGGTATCGGCCGACGACAAGTACTCCCGCACCCGCCGGAGAATGCCCGGATCGGCGAGCAGGTCGCGGAGCATCGCGGGCATGCGGTCCTGCCGCGCATGCGCCATCGCGTTGGCGGCGATGACGGTCTCCGAACGGCGAACGAGATAGGACGGGTTCGGCACCGACTCGAGGACGGCCGTGGCCCTCTGGTCGTCGGTCCGTGCCCGGACGAGCCGCTCCTGGATCGAGCGCACGATCTCGATGTGGCCGAGCGCGCTTTCGTCCACCAGAGCGGCGACGTCTTCGTCCGGCCTGCCGTCGGCACCCCGGGCGAAAAAGAGTTCATCCAACCGGTCGAACATCCGGTTGAAATCTCCCGGTGGAAGTGTAGCGGCGTAGATCGCTGCAACCAGATCGTGCTTGTCAATGCTTGGCATAATCTTCCCAGAAAAGCCCAACTTTTCGTTATTGGCCCACCGCGCGGCGGTTCGTCAACGGGATACTTAACAGAGGGTTAAGCCTCTCCCGGCGGCTGCTTCGCGGCGGCCTTTCGAGTGCCGTTCGCGAGGGCAATTGACGGACTATTGGGCATCGCAGGGCGAACTCGTCCAGTTTTCGCAGGGTTCCAGGCGCGATCTCGGCTGATTCGCGGCGATGACGGCGCCAGCCTCCGGGCCGCCGCCGCGTCGGGGCGGGCCCGGGCCCTGCGGGATCCGCGCGATTTTGCACGTGTTTCCAGTGGCATACCCAAATGTGGGTATGCGGATTTCCGGCCACGCGGCTAATTCTCCGTCGGGGACTTTCGACTGGGGACTGCTCACAGTGATCTACGGCGCGAAATCGGTTCGGTGCGTTGCAGCGAAGCTCAGGGTGGCCGTCGCGGCAGGGCTGCTGACAGCGGGGGCGATCGCATCGCCGGCCTGGGCCGGCACGCTGTCGGACTCGGCCTCAGTTTCGGAGCGGACCACCGAACTCGGCACATGCCGGGTCGTCGTCAACCACCATGTGGATGGCGTGTGGCGTGCCGCCTCCATCGAACTGTATTCGGACGGCAGCCCCGGTTCCATCGCCACGGCTGGAGGAGCGGGCTACGAGACTGTGTCCGAGGTGACGACGACGTACCCAGACTCCCCTGTCGCCGAACAGGCGCTGGCCGATTGTCTCGGCGTCGAGGCCGACGACGTCTCGATCGTGTCGCAGAACGGCGCCGAGGCGGGGGACAATTCCTATTTCGTCGATGAGGGGATGAATCTCGACTTCGTCGTCCTCGTACCGGCCGGCGGCCGGCAGGCGGGGTCCTACAGCTTCAACCTGTCCGGAACGGACACGGTTCCGGACCCCTATGACACGCCCGTCGCCGATGCCGGGCAGGACCAGGAGGTCGAGTCGGGTACGGAAGTGACGCTCGACGGCGGGGGCACCGGCGGGCAGGACAAGCTGTCCTTCCTGTGGGTCCAGACCGCCGGCGAGACGGTGACGCTTTCGAGCGGGACGGCGCAGAAGCCGACCTTCACCGCGCCGACGCTCGCCCCGGGCGCGCAGGACGCGGTGCTGACCTTCTCGCTGGTGGTCGACGACGGGCTCGTCGACAGCGAGGCGGACGAGGTGACGATCACGGTGAAGGCACCGGCCGGGGCGCAAGGGGCGCTGTCGCAATCAGGGAACGTGGTGCGCTCCACGATGATCGGCGACTACTGCATGATCGGTCTCGAGCATGTCATCGACGACGACGGCGTGCGTGCTCTGCTCGTGCTTATCCACCGAAGCGACGTGTACCATGCCGGTGGAGCATACTACGACAAATACTCGACTTTCAGCGGTATGGAGACGGTAACGTACACCGGTAGTCCCGTCACGAAGGATATCCTCGCCACGTGCTTCGGGATCGACGCGTCGGAGGTCACGATCACATCGCAGAACGGTGCAGAGACCGGCGGCAGGAACGCCTATCTGGCCGACGAGGGGATGAATCTCGACTTTTTCGTCTCCGTTCCGGCGGTGGGCCGCAAGTCAGGATTCTACAGCTTCAACCTGCCGGGCACGGACAGCATGCCGGCCTGACGGCGGAAAACGTGGCGCCGGTCGCCGATGCCGGCGGCGACCAGGAGGTCCAGCCGGGCGACGAGGTGACGCTCGACGGTTCCGGGTCGAGCGATGCCGATGGCGACGGCCTGGCCTATCTCTGGACGCAGACCGGCGGCGAGACGGTGACGCTGTCGAGCGCGACCGCCAAGGCGCCGACCTTCACGGCGCCGGCCACGGCGGGCACCCTCACCTTTTCGCTGGTGATGAACGACGGGCTCGCCGACAGCGAGGCGGACGAGGTGATCGTCACCGTCGCCGGTGCGAACACGCGGCCGGTCGCGGCTGCCAGCACCGATCAGCGCGTGGCTCCAGGCGGCTTCGTCGGCCTCGACGGATCGCGTTCGAGCGACGAGGACGGCGACGACCTGACCTATCTGTGGACGCAGACGGATGGCACGACGGTCACGCTGTCCGACGCCACGGCGGCGCGGCCTACCTTCACCGCGCCGGACCAGCCGAGCGATCTCACCCTCTCGCTCGTCGTCAACGACGGCACCGAGGACAGCGAGCCGGATACGGTGACGATCTTCGTGATGGAACCGAACAAGCCGCCGCTCGCCGATGCGGGCGCGGACCAGGAGGTGGAATCGGGCGCGAGCGTCACGCTCGACGGTTCCGGCTCGAGCGATCCCGAGGAAGACCAGCTCAATTTCGAGTGGAAGCAGACCGGCGGTCCGGACGTGACCCTGGAGAGCAGCGGCACCGGCGACAGCCAGACCTTCACCGCGCCGACGCTTATGCCGGGCGACGATGACGTCGTCCTGACCTTCTCGCTCAGCGTCCATGACGGCATGTCCTACAGCGACGAGGCCGACATGGTGACGATCACCGTGAAGGCGCCGAAGCCCGGCTTGAAGATCGCGCAGGTGATCTCGTTCACTTCCGACATCCCCGAGACCGCATTCGTCGGCGAGACGCTCGACGTGGCTGCCACGTCCGATTCCGGCCTGGACGTCACGCTTTCGGTCGGCAACGGCGCCGGACAGGGTGATGTGCCCTGTGCCATCGACGGCGGGACCGTGACCTTCTCGGAGGAGGGCGTCTGCGAGATCACGGCCTCGCAGGAGGGCGACGATACCCACGAGGCGGCGAAGCCCCTTGTGGCGCAGGTGACCGTCGGACCGGCGATGACCATTTCGCCGCCTCCGGGCAAGCTGCCCGTTGCGGTCGTGAACGAGCCGTACGAGATCATAATCACGACCAGCGTCACCGTGACCACATCCGTCTGCACCGGCGATCTGCCCCCCGGGCTTATCCTCGATATCGACGGCTACCTCACCGGAACGCCGAAGAAGGTCGGAGCCTATGATTTCTCGGTCTGCGTCGACCCGTCGATTTCCACCGCGCGTGTGAGCATCAGCGCCCGGACGACGCCTCCGGTCGGCCAGCAGATCGTGAACTACACGCTCGACGTGAAGCCCGCCTTCGACAGCAGCGCCATCCAGGAGCTTGCGGACGCCGCGACCGAAGCCTCCGCCATCGTCTCCGGCGACGTGATCGTGGAGACGGTCTCCGACGCGGCGATCACGGCTTTCAGCGACACGCCGCCGCTGGTGACGGCCTATTCCGACGGCGTGCGGATCACGCTCGGCAAGCAGGCGCGCCTGACCCCGCCGCGTCGGACGCCATCGAGGCGCTGACCGCGGAGGACCGCAAGGCGGTGCGCGAGCGCGCCGGCGGAACGCTGCCGGGACTCTTCGCCTATTCCGGAGAGGGGGGCAGCGACGCGGTCGACCAGGTCGATCCGTCGCGCTGGTCGTTCTGGGGATCCGCACGGCTGACCGGCGTGGACGTCAATGCGACCGAGGCCGATCTCGAGGGCACGCAGGTCAATGCGCTCGCCGGTGCCAGCTACCGGTTGAACGACCGACTGGTGATGGGCGTCTTCGCCGGCTACGAGGTGATGGACTTCGAGGACGACGGCGACGCCCGCTTCGAGGGCGACGGCTTCACCGGCGGCGTCTATGCGGCCTGGCGGCCGACGGCAGGGCTGCGGTTCGACGCGCAGCTCTCCGGTACCTCGCTGCTCTATGACGTTCGGTCGGGCGCGGTCACCACGAGCTTCGGCGCGAACCGGCTGATCGCCGCGGCGGGCGTCACCGGCATGCAGCGCTTCGGAGCGATCGCCTTCGAGCCGAGCCTGCGGGCGACCGGCGTCTGGGAAGACCAGGATGCCCATTTCGACAGCGCCAGCGTGGCGCATGCCGCCCGCAAGTTCCACTTCGGGAAGATCTCGGCCGGCACGAAGGCGTCGACGGAGATCTATCTCGGCGAAGGCCGGTCGCTCATCCCCTATGTCGCCGCCTATGCCGACTACCGCTTCTCCGGCGGCGAAACCACGGCGACGCTGGAAGCCTTCGACGATCTCTCGGCCCGTTTCAGTGCCGGCTTCACGGCGCGCCTCAACGCGTCCACATCGCTCGGCTTCGATGCGGACGTCTCCGGGCTGGGGCTCGAGGACGTGCTGATGTGGTCGCTGAAGGCAAGGCTCGGCATCGCGTTCTGACGGTGCCTGGCGCAGCCGGCCCGACGATGCGGGTCGTTCGTCCGTGCGGCGCGGGGCCGCGGGCGTCCGTGTCCTGCCCGCTCAGGCGCTCTCGATGTCGCGGCCCAGCCGGATCACTTCGGCGACGAGAAGCTCGAGATCCTCCCGCGTCGTCCGGTGGTTGGCGATCGCGACCCTGAGGCAGTGCTGCCCTCGAACGGTCGTGTCCGAAAGGACGGCCGTGCCCTCCTCCTGGAGCCGGAGCATGATCTCGACGTTGAGGTCCTTCCGGCGGTCGGGTCCCAGAGCGGCGGCCCTGTAGCGAAAGCAGACGATGTCGATGCCGGGCGGCGCGACAAGCTCCAGCAGCGGCTCCCGATCGATCATCGCGGCCAGATGACGGGCCTGGGCGATGTTCTGGTCGATCAGGCGGCCGAACTTCGCGACGCCGTGCTCCTTCAGCGCGATCCAGATCTTGAGCGCGCGGAACCCGCGCGTGGTCTGCAGGCCGTATTCGTGCAGCCACTCCGCCGCCGCCAGCCCTCTCGGAGCGGTTTCGAGGTATTCGGGCGTGACCGCGAAGGTGCCGCGATGCGCGTCTGCGTCGCGTACCAGGGCGCAGCCGGCCTCGAAGGGGGCGTGCAGCAGCTTGTGGGGGTCTAGGGCGACCGAATCCGCGCGTTCGATCCCCGCCACCAGATGACGGTTCGCCGGCGCGATGCACAGCAGGGCGCCGATGCAGCCGTCGACATGCAGCCACATCCGCTCGCGCACCGCCATGTCGGCCAATGCCGGTAGGTCGTCGATGGCTCCCGTGTTGACCGTACCGGCCGTGGCGATGATGCAGGCGGGGTGAAGACCGGCGGCGCGGTCCCTTGCGATCGCCGTCTCCAGTTCACGCAGGTCGATGCGAAAACCCGCGTCGGTGCCGACGCGGCACAGGGCCTGATTGCCGAGGCCCAGCGATTCCATGGCCTTGCGGTGGCAGGAATGGACCTGGTCGGAGCCGTAGAACCGGAGCGGCTTCGGGATCGCGGCGACGCCCCGTTCACGCACGTCGATCCCGGCCTTGCTGTTGCGGGCGACGGTCAGGCCGATCAGGTTCGCCATCGAGCCGCCGCTGACCAGGGTGCCGCTGGCATGGGCGGGGAATCCCAGCATCTGCTTGCACCAGTCGATGACCTGGCCATCCAGCAGGGCCGCCGCATGGCTGCCTCCGCCGAGGTTCGATCCCTGGACGGCCGCCAGGAATTCGCCGAGTGCACCCGTGTAGTTGCTGGAGCCCATGTACCAGGCCCAGAAGCGCGGATGGATGTTGCCCATGGGATAGGCCATCACGTTTTCGGCGACGTCGCGGTACACCTCTCCGATCGCGGTCGCTTCCAACGGCAGCTCTGCCCTGAAGAAATCGCGCACCTCCCGTGGCATCTCGCGCCAGGCCGGGCGTTCGCGGACATCGCGCAGATACGCCACGGCGTCGTCGACGATACGATGGGAGAGCGCCTGGATGTCCGACCAGTCGGGCGGATCGAGCGTCTCCTCCGGCGCGGCAGGGCTGTCCATGGCGTTCATCCCGGGCTCGACCGTCTTCATCATGCGGCTGCCGGAAACTGGAAGCCGGGGGCCGAACGGGACAAGGCCGTCTCCTCTTCGTTCATCTCCGCGTCGATCCCGTCGAACAGGGGGGTCGTCATGTAGCGCTCGCCGGTATCGGGCAGCATGCAGAGCACGACCGATCCGGGGGGTGACCGCTCGGCGACCATCCGTGCCACGGCGAAGGTCGATCCGCCGGAGACCCCGGTGAAGATGCCTTCCCTGCTTGCCAGGGTTCTCGCCCAGATCATGCCGTCGGCGCCCGCCACCGGAACCACCTCGTCGTAGAGGTTCAGGTCGATGGCCTCCTGCAGGACGTTCGGGATGAAGTCCGGCGTCCAGCCCTGGATCGGGTGCGGCTCGAAGGCCGGGTGGCTGGCCGATGGCGCGCCATCGGGGTCGCGGCTCTGGATGAGGCCGCTGCCGAGCAACTGGGCGTTGGCGGGTTCGCTCAGCACGATCCGCGTTTCGGGTCGCTCGCGCCGCAGCACGCGCGCCACCCCGGCCAGGGTCCCGCCGGTTCCATAGCCGGTCACGAAGGCATCGAGCCGCGTGCCGGCGAAGTCATTGACGATCTCGCGCCCCGTCGTCGCCTCGTGGATCGCGGCATTGGCGCGGGTCTCGAACTGGCTGGCCAGGAACCAGCCATTGGCCTCGGCAAGTTCGACCGCCTTCCGGTACATCCCGAACCCCTTCTGCACGCGGGGTGTCAGCACCACTTTCGCCCCCAGCATCCGCATCAATCTGCGCCGCTCGACCGAAAAGCTGTCGGCCATGGTCACGACGAGCGGGTAGCCTTTCTGCGCGCATACCATCGCCAACCCGATGCCGGTGTTGCCGCTGGTCGCTTCGACCACGGTCTGGCCCGGTTTCAGGGCACCGCTGCGCTCGCCCTCTTCGATGATGCCGATGGCGAGGCGATCCTTCACCGATGCGGCCGGATTGAAGAATTCCGCCTTGACGTAGATCGTCGCGTGCTGCGGACCGAGATTGTTGATGCGGATGCACGGCGTGTCGCCGATCGAGTCCAGAACGCTGTCGTAGAGCCGGCCGCGACCCCTGGTGGTCCTGATGCCCTGTTGCGAAGTCATCCTGCGCTTCCTTCTCGTCGCGCGGTTCGAAGACGACCGCGCCAGGTTGGGTCGACGACGCCGTCGGGTGCAGCGCCATCTGATTGATGCTATGACAGGCGGCGTGTTCGGGACGTGGTATCAATCGTGGAAACGGCAGTGGAAACGAGAGGGCAGCAGGACCTGAGCATCCAGTTGCTCGGCCCGCTGGCCGTCAGGCGGGACGGCGCTCCGGTGGAACTGCCGCGATCGCGCAAGCTGCGCGCGCTGCTGGCCTATCTCGTTCTCGCGCCGCGACCCGTCAGCCGCAGCAGGCTCTGCGACCTGCTGTGGGATGGGCCGAACGACCCGCGCGGCGAACTGCGGTGGTGCCTGACCAGGCTGCGGAGCGTGCTGGACGACGCGGGCGTGCAGCGGGTGGAAACGCCGGGGGATGCCGTCGGCGTGAACCTCGCGGGCTGTTCCATCGATGCCACCCTGCTTGCCTCGGCGGTCGCGGACGGGCTCGACAGGCAGACGACCAGCGGTCTCGTCTCCCTGTCGGCCGCGAGTTCAGGTCCGTTCCTGGACGGCCTCGAGATCGACCGATGCCCGGATTTCCTCGCTTGGCTTTCGGCGCAGCGCCGGCGGTTCCATGCGATGCAGGTCGCCGTGGCCGAGCAGGCGATCACGCGGTTCCCGATTGGCGACGAGGCGGCTGCGCCGCATGTCGAGCGGTGGCTCGACCTGTCGCCGTTCGACCTTCGCGCGCACCATGCCCTGCTCGCCGGCCTCTGCGCCAATGGTCGCTTCGACGCCTGCGAGCGGCATCTCGCCGAGGCCTCCGATCGTTTCACGTCCGAGGACATGGATCCCTCGGTTCTGACCGACATGTGGCGAAAGCTGCGCAGCGTTCCGATCGCAGCCCAGGCCCGGAACCTGCTCCCCGACCATGAAGGCCAGGTTCGCACATCCATCGCCGCCGACCGGAACCAGAAGCGGGCCTCGCTCGCGGTCATGCCGTTCGTGGAGCAGCGATCCGGAGGCGTCGTCCGTGGCGGGCTTGCCGACGGTCTCACGCACGACATCATCACGCGGCTGGCCAGGCTGCGGGACTTCTTCGTCATCGCCCGGGGATCGGTCTTCGCGCTGGCGGACCGCGGGCTCGGACCGGAGGAGGCCGGACGGCGGCTCGATGTCGACTACGTCGCCAGCGGCTTCGTGCGCCGGAACGGCGGCCGCGACTCCGTGAGCGTGGAACTCGTCGATGTGCCGTCGGCGCGGATCATCTGGTCGGACACGTTCGAGCCTGACGGGGACGATCTCTTTCTCGTTCTCGACGACATCGGCAACAGCATCGTGGCGTCGATTTCGACGGAGATCGAGATGACGGAGCGAAATCGCGCGATCCTGAAGGCACCGAGTTCGCTGAATGCGTGGGAAGCCTACCACCGCGGACTCTGGCACATGTACCGCTTCACCCGCGAGGAGAACGAGAAGGCCCGGCAGTTCTTCGGCGTCGCGACGAGCCTCGACCCGACCTTCGCGCGCGCCCATGCCGGGCTCTCCTTCACCCATTGGCAGAGCGCGTTCCAGCGCTGGGGAGACCGCGACCGCGACATCGCGCTCGCCTACGAGGCTGCGGGCGAGAGCGTGCTGATCGACGATCACAATCCCGCCGCGCACTGGGCCATGGGGCGGGCACTCTGGCTGCGCGGCAGCAACGAGGAGTCGCTCAGCGAACTGGCACGCGCCGTGGATCTCAGTCCGAACTTCGCGCTGGGACATTATGCGCTGTCGTTCGTCGCGTCCCAGTCCGGCGATCCGCTCGCTGCGATCGGATCGGCCGACCACTCGCGACACCTCAGTCCGTTCGATCCCCTGCTGTTCGGCATGCTGGCAGCCCGAGCCATGGCACATGTCCGCCTCGGCCACTTCGAGGAGGCGGCCGAGTGGTCGCTGAAGGCCGCCGCGCGGCCCAACCCGCATGCCATCATCCTGGCGATCGCCGCCTGCTGTCTCGGTCTTGCCGGTCGCATCGCCGAGGGCCGGGCGCTGGCCGGGCGCATTCGCGAAAGCCTGCCGCACTACGGCGTGGACGCGTTCCTCGCGGCGTTCCGCTTCGAGCCCGATGCCGCCGCCCTGTTCCGGCAGGGCGCTCGGAACATCGGAATGGACTGACGGGAATGCGCAGGCTCCGGACCATTGCCGGGCTGCGAGCCGTCGGTCCGTCTCATCTGTGTCCGCGGAGTAAAAACGTCGACGCAGGAGCAGCCTTGAACTGCCCCTGCGTCGGCACGGCGTTGTGCCGTTTTGGTTCCCCGATCAGAAGTTGACGCTGAACTTTGCGCCGCCTGCGTTGATCGTGGTGTCCTGGCCGAAGGCGCCCTCGTAGAAGATCTGCAGGGTGCCCATGTCGCCCTTCAGGATGTCGACGCCGGCCGAGACGGTCCACAGGACGTCTTCGGAGGAGGTGCCGATGGTGAAGGCCGTGGCGGCGTTGCCGTCGGCGTTGAAGACGCCGGTCAGCGAGTAGTCGTTGCCGGTGTAGAGGCCGACGCCGCCGCGCAGGTAGGGGCGCAGCAGGATGTCCCCGCCGAGTTCGACCTGGCCGCCGATCTCGACCGCCGGCATCAGCGCCAGCACGGTGTTGTCGACGCCGTCGGTGCTGACCGAGGCGAGGCCGCCGCTTTCGGTGAAGGCGCCGGTCTTCACATAGGTCACCGAGGCGTCGACCATCGGGCGCAGGTAGAAGCCGCCGGTCTGCATGGTGTAGGCGGCGCGCAGGCGGCCGCTGACGGTGGTCACGTCGGTCTCGCCCGACAGGAGGTCGGTGAAGTTGCCGAAGGCGATGGGCCGCAGCGTGTCGTAGCTGCCGTGCGATGCCGACAGCGACGCTGCCAGCAGCAGCGGCCCGGGCGCGTACTTGACGACCGCGCCGGCCGAGAAGCTGTCGCCCTCGCTCGATGCGCCGCCGTCACCGTCGCGGTCGGACGAGCGGTAGCCGATGGAGCCGCCGATCCGCCACGGGGTGCCGTCGATGGCCATCTGCACGCCGCCCATGACCTCGGTGGAGCGGGTGTTGAAGCCGGTCAGGTCGCCATTGGCCTGAAGGTCGTACTCGCTGTAGACGGCGCGGCCCCAGGCGCATTCGCCCTCGGCTGCGAAGGCGTTCTCGCCGCCGGCCATGCGGCAGCTCAGCATCGCGTCCGAGAAGGTGTCGATGTCCTGCACGGCGGCGATCTGGTCGGCGACGTAGATGTTGGGCGAGAGCTGGTTGAGCGCGTCCTCGCCCTCATCGACCGAGCCGAGGTTGAGCAGCGCGACCGCGAGCGGCTCGAGCCCGCCGGGGCCCTCGATGCTGGCCTGGATGGCGTTGCCGATCGAGCTTGCATTGTCGCCCATGCCGGCCGGCGAGAAGTCGAAGCCGTCGATCGACAGCTCGACGTCGTCGCCGCCATTGACGGTGTTGATGTCGGCCAGGACGAAGGGGTTGAGCAGCGTCAGCGTCTGCGAGGTGACGCCGTTCGCCGTGGTGACGATCGTGTAGGTGTCCGGCGTGCCGTTGGCGGTGATGAAGTTCAGCTGCAGGTCGCCGTCGAGCGCCGCCGTCTCCGACACGTCGATGCGGTCGGCAGTCGTCGCGTCCATGTCGATGTCGAAGAGCAGCGTGCCGGTCGCCTCGTTGACGAGCACGCCCGTCAGCGTCGTCGTGAAGACGTTGTCGTCGCCGCCCGGCGACAGCGTGCCCCAGTTGGTGAGGACGTTGCCGCCGTCGAGGTTCACCATGCTGCCCATGTTGAACAGCGCGCCCGAGCGGTTGTTGAAGGCGTTGCTCCATTCATACAGGTCGATGTTGCCGGTGATCGTGCCGTAATTGTCGATCAGCGTGTCGCCGCGATCGGCCTGCACCGCCATGCCGGCGATGCCGTCGGCGCTGGCGATCGTGCCGTAGTTGTAGAGGTTGTTGTAGTTGGCCTGCTCGAAGTAGACGCCGGTGAAGCCCGCACCGCCGAGGACCGCGCCGTCGCTGCCGATGGTGACCGACTGCGTCCCCCAGGTGCGGAGGTGGATGGCGTCCTGGGCGCCGGAGACCGTGCCGTCGTCATAGCTGATGGTGATCGTGCCGCTGCCCGAATAGGCCTGGATGCCGGCACGGGTGCTGGAGCTGATGTCGCCGGTGGTATCCACGGTCACCGAGTCGCCGCTGATGTTGCGGGCATAGATGCCGTCGAGCACCGAGCTGACGCCGCCAAACTGTGTGACGCTGACCGCACCTGAAGCGGTTTCGGCATAGATGCCATACTTGGTCTCCGCGTCGATCGTCCCCGTATGGCTGATCGTGATGGCGCCGTCGCCGCCGCCCTCGGCGAAGATGCCGCTCTCGTAGGACGAGATGTCGCCCGAGACCATGGTGATAGTGATCGGACCGTTCGAGGTGTAGGCGTAGATGCCGTTCCCCGTCTCCGACGTGATGTCGCCGGTGCGGTCGATGGTGATGGACTTGCCGTTGCCCATCGTCGTGGCAAAGACGCCGTGACGTCCGGAGTCGATGGCACCGTACTGGTTAACGACGACCGCTCCGCTCCGCGACACGGCGTAGACGCCGATGCCATTCGAGCCTGCATCGATCGTGCCGGTCTGGGTGACGCTGACCGTCTCACTGCTGACGTTCTCGGCGAAGATGCCAGTGCCGCCCGCATCGATGTTGCCGGACGCCACCGTCACGGTCACGGCGCCGTTCTTCGCGTAGGCGTAGATACCGAAATTGGCGCTGCTGACGTCGCCGGTCTGCTGCACGGTCACCGACTTGTCCGTGCCGTTTGTGGAGGCGAAGATGCCGTGGCTGTTGTCGGCGTCGATGATCCCCACATGCGTCACCGAGATCTGTCCGGCGGCCGATTCGGCGAAGATGCCGTTGGAGCCCGCGAGGATGTCGCCGGTCTGGACGATCGTGATCGCGTCGTCGCTCAGGGACTTCGCGAAGATGCCGTCGCCGGATGCATCGATGTCGCCGGACGTCATCGTGACCATGATCGACCCGTCGGTCGTGTATGCATAGATGCCGTCCCGGTCGCTGGACGTGATGTCGCCGGCCTGCTCGATCAGGATGTTCTTGTCCGTCCCGTAGGTGCGGGCGAAGATGCCGTCGGAATAGGAGGCGATATCGCCCTGGTTGCGGATCTCGATCGAGCCGGCCGGTGTCTCCGCGAAAATGCCGTAGCCCGACGTCGAGGCGATGTTGCCGGCGGAGGTGATGTCGATCGTGCCGGTACTGGTGTTGCGGGCGAAGATGCCGGTACTCGATGAGGAGATGTCGCCGTAATCGCGTGTGATCGTGATCGGGCCGTCGGCCGAGGAAGCGTAGATGCCGCGGCCACCCGTCGAGGTGATGGCGCCGTCCTGATCGATCGTCACGCCGTCGTCGTCGCCGGTGGTCGAGGCGAATATGCCGTCGTCGCCGGACTGGATCGAACCGTACTGGTTGACGGTCACAGCGGCATTGGACGACGAGGCATAGATGCCGCGGCCCGAGGACGTGACGTCGCCGTAGACGTCGATAAGGATCGCGCCGTCCGCGCTCGTCGCGCTGATGCCGGTCGTGCTCTGCAGGATGTCGCCGGTCAGGTCGATCGTGACGGAGCCGCCGCCGGCTGCGCGCGCATAGATGCCTTCGGCGCCGGCCGTGATGTCGCCGATCGTCGTGATGTCGATCGCCCCATGCACCGCATCGGCGTAGATGCCCTTGCCGGAGGCCGCGACGATGTCGCCGCTGCGGTCGATCGTGATGGTACCGGTGTCGGAGGTTCGGGTGAAGATGCCGTCGTTGCTCGCGCTGATCAGGCCATGCTGTCCGATGTCGATGTTGCCCGTCGCCGAGGAGGCAAAGATGCCGTCGTTGCCGGCCGTGATCCCGCCGACGAGATCGATGTCGATGGCCGTGCTGCCGTAGTTCTGCGCGAAGATGCCGTATCCCGATGCACTGATGTCGCCGCCGGACATCGTCACACCGATGGCACCGGTCGCGGAGTAGGCATAGATGCCGTCGCTTGACGTCGAGTTCAGGTTCCCGGTGCGATCGATGGTCACCGTGGCCGAGCCATAGTTCTGCGCAAAGATGCCGGTTCCGGTGGAGGTGAGCGCGCCGTACTGGTTGACGGTGACGGCACCGGACGACGAATAGGCGTAGACGCCCTTGCCGCCGGCATCGATCATCCCGGTCATGTCCACGGAGACGGATGCGCCGCTGCGGTTTTCCGCGAAGATGCCGTCATCGGCGGAGGTGATGTCGCCGCCGCTCATCGTCACCGAGACCTGGCCCATCGACGAATAGGCGTAGATGCCACGGCCCGTGCCGCGCGTCGTGTCGATGTCGCCGGTGTGGTCGACGGTCACCGATTCCGCATTGCGGTTCTCGGCGAAGATGCCGTCGCCGTAGGAGTCGATCGCGCCGTACTGGTCGACGAGGACGGCATCGAGGGCTGAGTAGGCGTATACGCCCTTGCCCATCTCGGACGTGACCGTTCCGTCCCACTCGATCGTCGCGCTGCCATCGCCATTCTGGCCGGTCGACTGCGCAAAGAGGCCGTCCCCATAGGCCTCGACGTCGCCGCCACCCGTCAGTTCAGCATCGCCGTCCGGCGCGTCGACCACGATGCCCGAGCCTGCGGACGACGTGACGTCGCCATTGCTGTACACCGAGACGTCGCCGAACTCGGAGTAGGCACTGATGCCGCCGAGCGTGCCGCTGATGTCACCGATGAGGTCGACCGAGGTGTCGTCCTGCGAGAGGGTACGGACGCCGAAGCCGCCGGTGGATACGATCTCTCCCTCGTGGTCGATTGTGATGGAGCCGCCCGTGGAGTTGGCGTAGATGCCGTCGGCGTCGACGGCAATGGTTTCGAAGCTGCCGGTGTCGCTCGTGATGGTGATCGGGCCCGACGACTGGAAGTCGATAGCATTGACGCCGGCATTGTCGGGCCAGATCTTGCCGGTCACGTTATTGATCAGCAGCGTCTCGACGGGGCTGGTCGCGGCAACGCCGTCGCCCAGCAGGCCGGTGCAGGTCTGGGTAGTGCCGTCGATGGAGCAGGCGGCCTGGGCGCTGCCGGGCGCGCCGAGGCAGAGGAAAACGGTGGTCAGGGCCGCGCCGCTCAGCAGCGAACGTCTCCGCGCAGGCTTCCTGCCGGCTGCCTTGCTCAAACCAGCCAAAGAGCTGCCTCCGCGTGCAACAACGTCGTTCATGCCTGAATGCCCCCTGCAAAAAAGCAAGCTCGCGCAGAATCAATCCGCGTGCCTGTACGGCAGGTGTAGCCTGTCAGGCTCTTGTCGCGTTAGCATTGCTTGCCTTCACTTGCGGTATTCCGCGCGACTGTTGCGTCGCTGCCACACGCCCGGGCCGGTGTTGCCGCTTCTGGTGCAGCGCATCAGCGACGGCAGGGGAGGGGCAGGCCGGGGACGACAAAGGTCGATCTCCGGAAGCTGGCGAAGCAGGAGGCGCAGCAGCGCGATATGCAAGCCCGCCGGAGCACGGAAGGCGGGGCCGCCAGCCCGGCGCGGAAGCCGCGGTTCACGGGCGACCTGCAACACGCGCGCTCCGCAAGAACGTCTTCGCCGACTTGCAGATCGAAGGAGGGGCTGCTTGATGCAGCATGCCGTCGACGCCGCGAGCGGAGAGGGTGGAGGATGGCGCCATATCCATGCCGGCGCCAGACATGCGTCCGTCATTGGGTTTCCCGTATTGCGGTTGTCCAGCTGCCGCAATGCTGTCCGTGGTGCGGAAGCATCTTGACAGGTCGCCCGCTCGCGCAAGGTCGGTGGGTTGACAGATCGGACGAGCGCCTGCGGCCATCGAGGCCGAGCAAGGACCGAAGGCGCCGCCACGCTATGCGCACAAGCCATCTCTCCCATGCCTGCGTATGCTGGCTACATTTGCCAGCCATGCAGCGCGGCAATCTACGCGTGTCGAAAGCCTTATTCTTAACGTCCCGTTAACCATGGCTAGGTATGACATGCCTGCAACCAACGGTCACCCCGGTTGCACCTTGGCAAGACCCGCCGGCGCCCCCCCCCGATGCCGGCGGGTTCACTTTGTCTGCATGGGGGTGGGCCAAGCATCCGCCAACGCGGCCCGAACCGGTCCAGCCCGCCAAACACCGGCCTCGGCCTCTTGTCCGTCGAGAGGCATGCCGACGCGGGCCCGCGGGCATTGATGCATCCGGAACTTGACGGTCTCACGGTGGCTGCTGCACAATCGCTCGTTGACCGATGATATGGACGGTAGTCCGGCTGTTCGAACTTAACGGCTTCAAGTGCAATGGCAGCGTCGGAGCGAGAACTGGACCAAGACGATAGCCGCCGGTGGGGTCCGCTCCTGAGGGAGGTCGCCGCGTGGATCATGTTCGCGGCCGGAGTCCTTTCCTTGACCTACGTCGGCCTCATCCATCCCGTTTTCTGGGAGTAGGTTTCCGCCCTGTCGTTCGTTCGGACGGCATTTGCCGGCAGCGCGCCGTCGATCCGCCGCACCTGTATGGCCCATATCGGTGCCGACATGCCTGGACAGGGCAGGCGAACGTGCTGTCAGCCTCGCGGGCGAGGGCGGGACGGGACGGGAAGAGCAAGCGCCGCTTCCGGCGTCCGGCGGCGCGGACGGACCCTAAACCCTAATGCCACTGCTTCAGGCTGCCAGGTATGATCTCAAGGCGGCCTGGCTTCCCTCCGACCAGATCAGCGAGAGCCAGCGGACGAATGGGCCGGCAAAGCGTGGGACCTCCGCGAGGTCGCCGTAGACCTGACGCTGCTCGAGCCAGGCGCGGGGCCGTTCCCTCGCGGCGCGGGCGGCGGCCTGCAGTTCCCCCCAGAACGGGTCGTTTGGGGAAATCGTCGTCCCGTCCTCGCGCGTGCCCTCGCACATGCGTGCCCAAAGCGCTTCGACCAGAGCCAGGCCTTCGACGGGCGCGCCCGAGGCGAGGGCGTCGCGCAGGATCGGCAGGATGAAGCCCGTATGGCGCGACGAGCCGTCGAAGGCCACGCGGCGGGTCGTGTCGGCGATCGCCGTGTTGGAGAAGCGCCGGTCGATGAGGTCGACATAGGCCTGCGGGGTCATGCCCGGCACCGGCCTGACATGCGGCACGATCTCCTCGGCCTGCACCTTGCGGAACAGGCCGGCGATCAGCGGGTGCGCCATGCAGCCGGCGATCGTCTCCACGGACAGGATCTCGCCGGCATTGGCGATCACCTGATGTCCGCCGTTGAGGATGCGGATCTTCATCGACTCGTAGTCGTGGACATGGGGCGTGAAGGTCGCGCCGACGTGATCCCAGTGGGGCCGGCCGGCGCAGAAATCGTCCTCGATCACCCACTGGCGAAAATTCTCGTGCGTCACCGGCGCGCGGTCGTCGATGCCGAAGCCGTGCGCCAGCGCAATCTCGCGCGGACCGGTCGCCGGCACGATGCAGTCCACCATCGAGTTGGGGAAGCTGCAGGTCGCGTCGATCCAGTCGGCGAGATCGGGATCTGAGAGGCGCGCCAAGGAGACGACCGTGTGGCGCAAGATAGCGCCGTTGCCCCGGAGATTGTCACAGCTTAGCCCGGCGAAGGGACCGTGCCCGCCCCGCCGCCGCAGCTTCAGTGCCGCCACCATCGCGCCGAAGGCAGTGCGTGGACGGTCCGGGCCTGCCGCATCGTGCGCGATGTCGGGATGTGCCACATCGAAGCCGCCTGCGGGGTCGACATAATAGCCGCCCTCGGTCACCGTCAGCGCGACGATGCGGATCGCCGGGTCCGCCATCCGTGCAATGAGCGTGGGGTTGCCGGCCTCGACCGGCGCGTAACCGATCATCGATCCGGTGATTTCGGCCGACGATCCGGACGGATCGAGCTCGATCAGCGTCGTAAGGCAGTCCTGCTCCAGGAGCTTGGCGCGCTGCAGGGCATCTGCCTGGCGCACGCCAGCGCCGACGATCGCCCAGTCGAGGCAGAGCCCCTCGTCCATCAGGCGGTGCAGGTACCAGGCCTGGTGGGCGCGGTGGAAATTGCCGAGGCCGATGTGGACGATGCCCGGCGTCAGCGCCGCGCGGTCGTAGCGCGGCCGCCGTACTGCCGCGGGCAGTGCGGCGAGCGTGGCGTTCGACAGGCGGATCAGCTCATCCATTGGCCACCGTCGACATTGTAGGTCTGGGCGACGATGTAGTCGGCCTCGTCGCTGGCGAGGAAGATCGCCATGCCGGTGAGATCCTGCGCGGTTCCCATGCGCCCGAAGGGCACTGCGGCGCCGACCTCCTTCTTCTTCTGGCCCGGCGCCTTGTTCTCGTATTTCGCGAAGAAGGCGTCGACGCCGTCCCAGTGCTCGCCGTCGACCACGCCCGGCGCGATCGCGTTGACGTTGATGCCGTGGCGGATCAGGTCGAGACCGGCCGACTGGGTCAGGCTGATGACCGCCGCCTTGGTGGCGCAGTAGACCGCGACCAGCGCCTCGCCGCGGCGGCCGGCCTGGCTCGCCATGTTGATGATCTTGCCGCCGCCGCCGCGCGCGATCATGTGGCGCGCGACCGCCTGCAGCATGAACAGCGTACCGCCGACATTGACGTCGAAGACACGGCGATAGTCGGCGACGTCGATCTCGACGATAGGCGCGGCGGTGAACAGGGCCGCGTTGTTGACCAGGATGTCGATGCGGCCGAGCCCCTCGACCGTGTCGGCCACCGCCCGTCCGATGCTCTCCGGGCGCATCACGTCGAGCGGCACGGCGATCGCCGCCGCGCCGATCTCCTCTGCCGCGCCGCGGGCGCGCTCTATGTCGATATCGGCGATGGCGACGCGGGCGCCCTCCCGCACATAGGCCTGAGCGAAGGCGAGCCCTATGCCGCGGGCGGCCCCGGTGACGAGTGCCGTCTTTCCGGCGAGACGTTTCATGATATGCGCAGGCCCTTGTCGTCGAAGCGGTGAAACTGGTCGGTGCGCGGCGACAGGCCGACGCGGTCGCCGTGGCGCATGCCGACTTCGCCCGGCGCGCGCACAGTGATGGTGTCGGCAAGGCCGGTGTCGTGGATGTGCAGGAAGGTGTCCGAGCCGAGATGTTCGGCGACGCCGACCCGGCCTTGCCAGCGGCCGTCCGCCGCCACGTCGATGTGCTCGGGCCGGATGCCTATCGTGTGGGCGCCGTGGCGCGCCGCCTCCGCGCCGGCGATCACGTTCATGCGCGGCGAGCCGATGAAGCCTGCGACGAAGAGGTTGCGCGGGCTGCGGTAAAGCTCGAGCGGCGAACCGACCTGCTCGATGCGGCCGGCGCGTAGCACGACGATCTTGTCGGCCATGGTCATGGCCTCGACCTGGTCGTGGGTGACGTAGATCATCGTGGTCTTGAGCCGCTCGTGCAGCTCGCTGATCTCGAGCCGCATGCCGACGCGCAAGGCCGCGTCGAGGTTCGACAGCGGCTCGTCGAACAGGAAGGCCGAGGGCTCGCGCACGATGGCGCGGCCGATGGCGACGCGCTGACGCTGGCCGCCGGAGAGCTGGCCCGGCCGGCGGTCGAGATAGTCGGTCAGGTTGAGCGCGGCGGCGGCCTGGGCGATCCTCCGGTCCTGCTCGGCCTTGTCGATGCCGGCCATCTTGAGGGGGAAGGCGATGTTCTTGCGCACGCTCATGTGCGGGTAGAGCGCGTAGGACTGGAACACCATGGCGAGCCCGCGCCGGGCCGGCGCGATGTCGGTCGCGTCCTTGCCGTCGATGCGGATCGTGCCGGAGGTGACGTCTTCCAGTCCCGCGATCAAGCGCAGGAGCGTGGACTTGCCGCAGCCCGACGGGCCGACGAAGACGGTGAACTCGCCGTTCTCGATTACGAGGTCGAGAGGCCGTATGACGTCGACCTCGCCGAAGCGCTTGGTGACCTGTTCGAGCGTGATCTGTCCCATGGTGATCGTTCCTATTTGACCGCGCCGAAGGTGAGTCCGCGCACGAGCTGCTTCTGGCTGAACCAGCCGAGGATCAGGATCGGCGCGATGGCCATGGTCGAGGCCGCCGAGAGCTTGGCGTAGAACAGGCCTTCCGGGCTCGAATAGCTGGCGATGAAGGCCGTCAGCGGCGCGGCGTTGGCCGCCGTCAGGTTCAGCGTCCAGAAGGCCTCGTTCCAGGCCAGGATGATGTTGAGCAGGATGGTCGAGGCGATGCCCGGCACCGCCATCGGCGTCAGCACGTAGAGGATCTCCTCCTTCAGCGTCGCGCCGTCCATGCGCGCCGCCTCCAGGATCTCGCCCGGAATCTCGCGGAAATAGGTGTAGAGCATCCACACGATGATCGGCAGGTTGATCAGCATCAGGACGATGGTCAGCCCGACGCGCGTGTCGAGGAGGCCGAGCTGGATGAACACGAGGTAGATCGGATAGAGCACGCCGACGGCGGGCAGCATCTTGGTCGAGAGCATCCACAGAAGGATGTCCTTGGTGCGCTTCGACGGCACGAAGGCCATCGACCAGGCCGCCGGCACCGCGACCAGGATGCCAAGCAGCGTGGAGCCGCCGGCGATGATCACCGAGTTCCACAGGAAGCGCATGTAGTCGGAGCGCTCCTGCACGACGGCGTAGTTTTCGAGCGTCCAGTCGAAGAAGAGGAAAACAGGCGGGTCGGCAATCGCCGTCGCCTCTGTCTTGAAGCTGGTCAGGATGGTCCACAGGATCGGGAAGAAGATCAGCAGCCCGATCGCCCATGCGGCGAGCGTGTTGACGGTCTTGCGGCGGGTGGTGACGGCGCGGGGCATGGCGGGGCTCTCCTCACGCGTCCAGGTTCTTGCCGACGATGCGCATCAGGAAGATGGCGACGACGTTGGCAAGGACGACCGCATAGATGCCGCCGGCCGAGCCGAGGCCGACGTTCTGGCTCTCCAGTACGCGCTGGTAGATCAGGTAGGTCAGCGTGCGGGTGCCGAAGGAGCCTTGCGTGGTGACGAAGATCTCGGCGAAGACCGACAGGAGGAAGATCGTCTGGATCAGCACGACCACGGTGATCGCCCGCGCCAGGTGCGGCAGGATGATGTGGCCGAAGCGCGACAGCGGCGGCGCGCCGTCCATCTCGGCAGCCTCGAGCTGCTCGCTGTCGAGCGACTGGATGGCCGTGAGCAGGATCAGCGTCGCGAAGGGCAGCCATTGCCAGCTGACGATCATGATGATGGAGGCGAGCGAGGCCTGGCTCAGCCATTCCACGGGCACCAGCCCGAATGCCTTCCAGAGATGCGCGAAGAGACCGTTCACCGGGTCCATGAACATGTTTTTCCAGACCAGCGCCGAGACGGTGGGCATGACGAAGAACGGCGCGATCACCAGGATGCGCACGATGCCCTGCCCCCACATCGGCTGGTCGAGCAGCATGGCGAGCAGCACGCCGAGGACGACCGTGATGAGGAGGACGCCGCCGACGATGACCAGGGTGGCCTGCACGCTCGGCCAGACGGAGCTCGAGGTGACGAAGCGGACGTAGTTCTCGAAGCCGACCCAGCCGAGGTCCCCGCCGCGCAGCGGCAGGTATTGCTTGAAGGAGAAGGTGAGCGTCATGGCCAGCGGCACGAGCATCCAGCCGAGGAGAAGCACGACCGCGGGCGCCATCATCAGCCTGGCTGCGGATCGGGAATGCTGCGTCGCCATGACCTGCCTCCTCGCAGCCGCGGCCGAGCCGCGGCCATCGGACCGGACGGTGTTGGAAAGGGGGTGGCCGGGGAGCGGCGCGAGCCGCCCCCCGGCCGGGAGGAACCGTCAGTAGCCGGCGGCTTCCATCTCGTCGGCGGTCAGCGCCTGCGCCTTCCCGAGCGCCTGCTCTACCGTCTGCTGGCCGGCGAGCGCCGCGGAGAACTCCTGGCCCACCTGCGTGGCGATGCCCGCGAATTCCGGGATCGCGACGAACTGGACGCCGGTATAGGGCACCGGGTCGACCGTCGGCCGGTTCGGGTCGGCGGTGTTGATCGAGGCGAGCGTCATGTCGGCGAAGGACGCGGCCTTGGTGTATTCCGGGTTCTCGTAGAGCGAGGTGCGGGTGCCGGGCGGCACGTTGGCCCAGCCTTCCTTGTCGGCGACGAGCCGGGTGTATTCCTTGCTCGTGGCCCAAGCGACGAACTTCTTCGCCGCGTCGGTGGCGTCGGAGCCGGCGGGGATGGCGAGCGACCATGCCCAGAGCCAGTTGCCGCGCTTGCCGAGGCCGTTGTCGGGGGCGAGCGCGAAGCCGACCCGGTCGGCGACGGCGGAGTCCTTCGGGTTGGTCACGAAGGAGGCCGCCACCGTGGCGTCGATCCACATGCCGCACTTGCCCTGCTGGAACAGCGACAGGTTCTCGTTGAAGCCGTTGGTGGAGGCGCCGGGAGGACCGTAGTTGGTCATCAGGTCCATGTAGAAGTTCAGCGTGTTCGCCCACGCCTCGCCGTCGAACTGCGGCTTCCACTCCCCGTCGAACCACTTGGCGCCGAAGGAATTGGCCATGGCAGTCAGGAAGGCCATGTTCTCGCCCCACCCGGCCTTGCCGCGCAGGCAGATGCCGTAGACTTCCTTGTCCTTCTTCGTCATCGCGGCCGCGGCCTGCTTGATGAACTCCCAAGTCGGCGCCTCGGGCATCTCAAGCCCCGCGGCCTGCATCAGGTCCTTGCGGTACATGACCATCGAACTCTCGCCGTAGAACGGCGCGGCATAGAGATCGCCCTCTACCGTCAGGCCGCCGCGGATGGCGGGCAGGATGTCGTCGGCGTCCCATTCGGCTGGCAGGTCGTCGAGCGACACGAGCCAGCCCTGCTTGCCCCAGATCGGGACCTCGTAGGTGCCGATGGTCATGACATCGAACTGGCCGCCCTTGGCGGCCACGTCCTGCGTGACGCGCTGGCGCAGCACGTTCTCCTCGAGCGTGACCCACTCGAGCTTGATGTCGGGGTTCTTCGCGGTGAAGTCCTCGGTCAGCCCCTGCATGCGGATCATGTCGCCATTGTTCACAGTGGCGATGGTGATGGTGGTGGCCTGCGCATGAGCGGCGGTGGCAGCGGCAAGCGCAATGACGCTCGCCACGCACAGTGACGTCTTCGGGTACATCCTATCTCCTCCCTTGGCGTTGGATGGTCCGGCGTCCACTATCTCCCGATCTCGCGCGGAGTCAATAATAAATTCACGCGCGTAAATTTTCTACGTCGGCTCAGGCAGATGCGCGCATGACGAGCCTGCCTTCGAACAGCACTTCCAGGCGGTCGCCCTGCGGCGCGCCGTTCTGGATGAGGGCGAACAGCGCCTCGACGCTGCGGTCGGAGATCGCCTCGTAGTTCTGGGCAACCGTCGTCAGCGGCGGGCAGGTGAAGCGGGAGAAAGGGTGGTCGTCGTGGCCCGCGACGCGCAGCGCCGAGCCAGGGCCGCGTCCCACCCGCAGCCCCCTCTCGTAGCAGGCGGCGATAAAGCCGATCGCCAGGCGGTCATTGCTGCACAGCACCGTGCTGGTGGGAAGGAGCCGCTGTTCGATGGCCCGCAGCCCCTCGATGTACCCGACCTCCTCGAAGCCCCAGCCCTCGCCCTCGGCGCGGACTACCTGCGGCGCATGGCCGAGCCGCTCCATCGCCTGGATATAGGCGTTTCGCCGCTTGTTGGCGTTCGGATTGGCCGGCGTGCGCATCTCGAAGAAGCAGGGCGGCTCGCCGGTGCGGCACAGGTAGTCCACCATCAGCGAGACGAACTGGAAGTTGTCCGAGCCGATGAAGGCGTGGCCGACGCCTTCGATGTTGCTGTCGAACAGGATCGTCGGCACGTCCTGGCAGAACCTTTCTACCGCCGCCCGGTCGGAAGCGCGGCCGAGCGGCGCGAGCAGCACGCCGGCAGGCCGGAGCGAGCGCAGGCTGTCGAGTATGTCGTTCTCCAGCTTCCGCTCGCCGTGCGCGCTGAACAGGATCGGCCAGAACCCGGCGTCGATGCAGCGCCGCTCGATGTTCCGCGCGATCTCGGCGAAGAAGGGATCGGCGAGGTAAGGCACGACGATGCCGATGTTCTTGGTCAGCCGCCTGTTCTGGTTCATCGCGAAGATGTTCGGACGGAAATCGTATCGCTCAAGCGCCTCCTCGATCCGGACGCGCGTCGACTGCCGCACGCTCGACGGGTCGTTGAAGTACTTGGACACGGTCGGCCGCGAGATGCCGGAGATCGCGGCGAACTCCTCCATGTTCCTGATCTTGCTTTCGTTCATTGCTTCCCGGCCTTTCTGGAGGAAGGAAATGCGGCGGACCCTCGGGCAAACCCGGAGGGCTCGCAGATGACTGGAATTTTCCGCGCGTAAAAATATTTCCGCCAGTATGTAACAACGAGGACGCGGGTCAAGATGCTCCTGGCGCGGCCGCCGAGGCGGGGCGGCCTCGGAGCCTGCCTCCGCGTGCATAGCCGGGTTGCGGCCTGCGAGCCGCGCGGGCGCGGCTGCAGCCGGCGCCATGGCGGCGGCGGGACGCTCCTGCAGGCAGTCGCGCCCCGACGCTTCAAGCGGCGGCCCCGTGCGCCTGCGGCCGCAGCCGAAAACGGGCAGCGCCGAGACCCGCCGGCCCGCCGGCGGACCGCCCGAGGATGCCTGCGCCCGGCGTCGCATCCACTGCATGGGCCTGTCCGGGCCCCCGGGCGATCGATGCTTCGCCGATGCGGAGCGGCCTCGCTTCCTTGGCGGCGGCAATGCCGTCCGCCGAAGGCCGGGGCCTCCTTCGCCTCGGGCCTGTCGTTCCGTTCACCGGGGCCAGGAGACGGTTCTCCCGGATCGGCCGGCTGGGAGGTCCGGATGCGGCAAGTTGTTTCTGTCCTGTCTATTCTGCTACAAGGGTTCGTATCCCGCCGTCGCCTTAAATCGCTCTGTCGATGTTCTCGGCCGCATCGGGCATGCCCCGGAGAGAACACCCCGTCGACAAGGCTTCCGCATGAAAAAGCTCGCGCCGTGGGACCGGATGATCCGCCACAAGCTGGTGAAGATCCTCGGCAACGGACTCAAGCCGGTCTTCGCCATCCATCACCGGCTTCTTCCGGAGAAGCGCTACGTCATTCCGGAGGTGTCCTATGCCCGGCGGCCAAGCGTGCCGCATGGACCGATTCCCTACGTCGTGTGGCAGACGAACTACTCGAACGAGGTCACCCTGTCGGTCTATGCCAACTACCTGTTCAACCGCTGGCTGTCGCCCGAATTCGAGTTCCGGTATTCGAGCGACGAGACCTGTGACGCCTTCGTCCGGGACAACTACCCGGCCGCCGTATACGGGGCCTACGCGCGGCTGAACGTCGGCGCGTCGCGGGCCGATTTCTGGCGCGTGCTCGTCCTCCTCAAGCACGGCGGCATCTACCTCGACATCGATTCCAACGTAACCGGGGCAGATTTCCGGGCGATCAGGCTTGAGCGGCTTGCCTGACGAGATCGGGGAGTCGCGGTATCGGCTGGTGGGCGGGTATGCCGAGGCGATCGCCGAGATATCGGAAG
>NZ_JAOAOQ010000120.1 GCF_030398385.1 Aquibium sp. ELW1220
CCTTCGCCTTCGGCGAGCTCGACACTCTGGTCCCGGCCTATGCCGCGACTATCCACAAGAGCCAGGGATCGGAATATCCCGCTGTTGTCATCCCGGTGATGACCCAGCACTACGCCATGCTGCAGCGCAACCTGATCTACACGGGTGTCACCCGCGGCAAGAAGCTGGTCGTGCTGGTCGGCCAGAAGAAGGCCGTCGCGATCGCGGTGAAGAATGTCTCGGGGCGTCGGCGCTGGTCGAAGCTGGCGGAATGGCTCAGGCAGTTTATGGTTGGGGTCGGATATTTCACGGATTGAACCATCGCTCTGCGAAGCGAAGGACAGATTGCCGCATTTGGCGCCTTGGGAAGTTACATCTTTGGTTTCAACGTCACCAATCTGCCCAAGCAGCCCACGTTCCTCTGCGCGCCGCGAGTGTTGGGAGCGACGCTGCGACAAAGCGCCTATTGGGCTTCGTATCAGCCAATCCTAGGTCACGAACGATGAAGCGAGATCTAGAAACTTCCGTTCTCTACAACGCAACCTGTCCGGTCTGCAACTTCGAGATCCAGCACTACGCGCGGTATGCGTTTGCCAAGGGTCTGCCGATCCGGTTCGACGATCTGAATTCGGACGCTCGGGAGCATTGGAGCTTGGACGCCGACACTGCGGCTCGTCGGCTTTATGTGTTGCATGACGGCAAGCTCACATCAGGCATTCCGGCATTTCTGGTGCTGTGGGCGCAGATGCCGAAGTATCGTGAGCGCCACGAGCACCCCGTCTTGCGGAGCGGCTATTCGCTGGCGAGACTTGCCGTCTGTTGGGCGAGGAGTGCGACTGGATGGGCTTGGACGACGCTGATGCCAGACTTCAAGGC
>NZ_JAOAOQ010000122.1 GCF_030398385.1 Aquibium sp. ELW1220
CTCAAGTATCCCCTCATTTATTATCCGACGGCGAGGACGGCGGCGGTGAGGTTGTTTTGGCGGATCAACGCCTGGAAGCGCTGGATCAGGGCGCATAAGTCTGGCTCCGGCATGTTGGGAATGGCGTCGTAGTAGAGGCAGCCCTGGCGGAACAGGGAATGAACGCGGCGCTTGACGGTGTTGCTTTTGAGAAGGCGGTCCATGCCGAGCGCTTCGCCGGCGCCGCCGAGCAGGGTCAGCAGCATCACGGCGATGGCGCTGATCAAAAGCAGCCTGTCGCGCCGGTGGGGATCGCCAACGCGCGTCGCGCTCAAGCCCATGCCGAAGCGAAGGTCCTTGGTGTCCCTGAACTCGGGCTCGATGCTCCAGCGGCGGGCGTATGAGTTGACGATCGCACGCGCCGTCGCCTGGCCGTCGCTGGCGGCCAGGTGCCAGGCGTCCTTCATGCCCTTGGCGTGGACGCAGACGACCGCGCCAACTTTGTGTTTTTCGCGCGAGATTTCAGCGTCCGCGAGCTTGCGCGCGCGCCCGCCGATGCCGACCCAGTCCCTGGCGCGGCGCGTCTGGCCGCCGGCTGCGGTCACGTAGGTGTCGCCGCGAAAGCGGATCACATAGGCAAAGCCCAGCCTGGCGAGAAGGCCAAACAGCTTGACGTCGCCGAAGCCACGGTCGGCGAGGATCGTCACCCTGGTTGCCTCGGGCAGCACCTGCTTCAGGCGGACCAGACACGCGTCCTCGATGTCGTTGCGCTTTCCGGTCAGTTCGGCCTTGAACACGGAAAGCCACAGCAAAGGCTGGGCGCGTCCATGCCGGGTGACCAGGCTGAG
>NZ_JAOAOQ010000123.1 GCF_030398385.1 Aquibium sp. ELW1220
TCGGCAACCGCACGGCACTTCAGCCGCCATTTGCGCAGGAAGGCCTTGCGGCGCTTCTCGACGTCGACCGCTGTGTCGGCGTAGATCATGTCGCGGTAATCCTCGGTCAGCTCGTCGTGCAAGTGTTTCGGGGCATGAGCCAGAAGGTTGCGATGCTTGTGAACGGTGCAGCGCTGAATGGGCAGATCATCGCCCCACAGCGCCACAAGGGCCGCCTCAAGCCCAGGCGCGCCGTCCACAATCACGAACTCGGGCCGCTTGAGCCCGCGCGCGTCGAGATCGGCGAGGAACTTGCCCCAGGCCGCCTTGCTCTCACCACCCATATTCATGATTGATAACAATACTTTCTGCCCGTCGCGGCGCACGCCGATGGCTGCCAGCACCGAGATGTTGGTGGCCTTGCGGTCGAGCCGGGTCTTGATGACGGTGCCATCGAGGATCAGCCGCACGATATCTTCGTTCGCAAGGCTGCGGGCGCTCCAGGCGTCCCAGTCCACCTTCACCTTGCGCCACGCCCGGCCGACGATGTCCTTGCCGATAGCACCACCGAACAGGCCGTAAAGCGCCCGCTTCACCCGCCGTGTGTTGGTGCCTGCGAGGTAGACAGAGGCAATCAACGCCTCGGCCTTCTTGGTCAAACGCTGATAGCGCACCAATGCCTTTGACCGCCATTCGGTAATCTTGCCCGCCTCGTCTTCAACCCTCGCGCGGGGTACGCTCACCGTTTCGGTGCCAAAGGTGCCAACGACTTGCCGTTCGCGGTGTCCGTTGCGGTACCCC
>NZ_JAOAOQ010000124.1 GCF_030398385.1 Aquibium sp. ELW1220
AAGGACGGGGCGCCAGAGCCTTGGGGCGTAGCCGGTGGCAAGCAGGAAGGCTGTCGACCACGCGAAGGTGTCGAACGTTCCGTCCATGCGTCGCGTAAGGCGTGGCCGCCATATCTGCGGCGTTTCCGCAAGCCCAGTCGAGATGCGGTTGTAGTTGGCAGCCAGCGTCTGAACCGCGAGCGCCTCGATTGTACCTTCGGGCTCCATCATCGCCTGCTCACCGGCAATCAAACCAATCCAGCGGCGCGGGTCGATGAAGCGCGGGCCAATGATGAGGGCCGTCAGATAGCCGTCGAGCCCAGACATGCTGAAGACGGGCGGATGTGGCCGCCGCTCGTGCAGGAACGCTTCGAAGGCGGTATCGTCCAGCCTCGGACGCGAAGGCGGACGCAGGGAAGCCGCGGCGGGCGGAGCGACAACAGGCCCGGTTGGCAGACGTGCGATCATGCCGCCATCGTCTCTGCCTGGCCCAGTGCTTCGCGGTCTGCCTTCCAGTTCCACGGGAGAAGCTGGTCGAGCCGATTGACCGTCACGGCGCCTGAGACGATCTGCTCCAGCGCATCGGCGAGCCATGTCTCGGGATCGACCCCGTTGAGCTTTGCCGTGTTGACCAGCGATGCCAGCACAGCCCATGTCTCGCCGCCGCGGGCCGATCCGGCAAAGAGGCTGTTCTTTCTTGTCAGGCAGACCGGCTTGATCGATCGTTCGACGATATTGCTGTCGACTTCGATCCGGCCGTCGTCGAGGAAGGCTGTCAGTCCCGGCCAGTGCGCC
>NZ_JAOAOQ010000125.1 GCF_030398385.1 Aquibium sp. ELW1220
CCGGCGCGGCGGGCGCGGGTTCGGACGGCTGCGGCGTAGCAGCGGCCATCTCGGCGGCGGGCTTTTCGGCGGTCGGCTGGGCGGGCTCGCTGGCTGCGACCTGCGGAGCGGCGGGCTCGGCAGGCTGTGCGGCGGCATCGGCGGCCTGGGGAGCATCGGCCGGCGCGGTGGCGGCGGCATCGGCGGTTGGCGCGTCGGGCGCGGGCGCCTGCACGATCGCCGGGGGCGGCGCGGCGATGGCGGCGATGGACTCGCCCGCTTCGCGCTGGAACGGCACGGCGGCGCGGGCGACGACCTTGCGGCCGCCATCGGCCAGCAGGTCGGCGCGGACGATGTAGTCGCCGACGGGAAGATCGCGCTCGGTCTCGATGAGGAACCGGCCGCCTTCGGAAGCCGGCGCCTCGCCGAGCAGGATGGCGTTGGCATAGACGCGCACGGTCAGCCCCGGCGAGGCCATGCCTGCCACGAAGACGGTGCGGCCCTCGATCTCGACCGCCTCGACGCGGACGGCGGGCTGTTCGGCGCCGGACGGCGCGGGCGCCTGCGGGGCGGCCTCGGCCGGCGCGGCCGGATCGACCATGGCCAGCTGCGTTTCGCCCGCGGCAGGTGCGGCTGGCGTTCCGGCGGCAGGTGCGGCGGGCGGCACGTCGGTCGCGGCGGCCGGCGCCTGCGCATCGGCAACGGTGCCGGCTGCGGGAGCCTCCGC
>NZ_JAOAOQ010000126.1 GCF_030398385.1 Aquibium sp. ELW1220
CACAGCACCGACCGGGTCGCCGATGTCGAGCGCCACCAGCCGCTGCGCCCGGACCATCTCGCCTATGTCATCTACACCTCAGGCTCCACCGGACGGCCAAAGGGTGTGGGCAATACACAAGCTGCATTACGCCAGCGCATCGACTGGATGGCCGAAGAGCTGCAGTTCAGCGCAAGTCACCGGGTGCTTCAGAAAACCCCCTTTGGCTTTGACGTCTCGGTGTGGGAATTCGTCCTGCCGCTGCTCTTCGGCGCGGAGTTGGTTTTGGCGGCTCCCGGCGGGCACAAGGACCCAGCCTATCTGATCTCGCTAATCGCTGCCCGGGGCATTACCACCCTGCACTTCGTTCCCTCCATGCTCGAGGCGTTCCTCGACGCCGACCCGGACCCGGTGGACCTGTCTCGCGTCCGGCATCTGGTGGTGAGCGGCGAGGCGCTGAGCCAGAGCACGAACCAGCGGGTCCCAGACAGCTTTGCCTGCCCGCTCTGGAACTTCTTCGGGCCGACCGAGGCGGCCATCGACGTGACCTCCTGGCGCGCCACTGCTTTACCTGCAGACGGCAGTCCTCCGATCGGCTCTCCGATCTGGAACACGCAGATCCACGTTCTCTCGGCGTCCTTGCAGCCTGTCCCTGTCGGGGTCTGGGGCGAGATGTACATTGCCGGAGCCGGTCTTGCTCGGGGCTATGTCGG
>NZ_JAOAOQ010000127.1 GCF_030398385.1 Aquibium sp. ELW1220
ATCCGGCCCAGATATGCCTGCCGGGCCTGCGAAGCCAACGTCGTGCAGGCGACGGCGCGCCCGCGGGTGATGGATGGTGGCATGGCGACGACGGCGCTGGTGGCGCATGTGGTCGCCTCCAAGTTCGCCTGGCATCTTCCCCTCTATCGCCAGGCGCAGATCTTCTCGGGTTACGGCGTCGAGATCGACCGGGGAACGCTCGGCGGCTGGGTCGGACGGGCAGCCTGGTGGCTGAAGCCGCTTTACGAGCGGCTGCTCGCCTTCATCCGCTCGCAACCGCGTGTGTTCTGTGACGAGACATCACTGCCGCGGCTCGACCCGGGGCGCAAGCGGACGAAAGTCTGCCAGTTGTGGGCGCAGGCGGTCGATGATCGGCCCTGGCGGGGCCCGGCGCCGCCAGCGGTCGGCTATGTGTTTGCCGAAAGTCGCGGGACGGAAGAAATCGAGACGCAGCTGTCAACCTTCGGGGGCATTCTCCAGGTCGATGGCTATGGCGCCTACAAGAGCTTGGCCAAGCGGCGGCGCAAGAGCAATGCTGCACCCTTGCAGCTTGCCTTCTGCCTTGCGCATGCGCGCCGCAAGTTCGTCGAAGTGGTCAAGACGACGGGCTCGAGCGAGGCGCTGGCGGT
>NZ_JAOAOQ010000128.1 GCF_030398385.1 Aquibium sp. ELW1220
CTCTGTCCACACCCCTCCCACCCGGGCGCACAATGACCGCAGCTGAAGGAGGAACTGGAGCATGCGCGGCGCGGGACGGTACGGACGGGAGCTGAGGGGCATCATCGCGCTGCTCGTCTCGATGGCGTGCAAGGCCGACATCGCCGCCGGCCGCGCCTTTCCCGTCCGCTGGCTTGTGCTTTTCTTCCTGCGCATGGGCGAGCGCGTCGCGCAGGACTATGTCGCCCGCGCGCTGGATGTCGAGCCGGCGGATCTCGAGGACGAGCTCGCGCCCGTCGTCGCTCCCGGCGACGCTAGTCCCGCCGATGCCGTCCTGATCGCCTGGCGCTTGCGCTGGTATGCGACCGTGCTCGCCGCGCTGCTTAATCTGCTCGGCGACGACGCCGGGATGCACGATCGCGCGCCCGACCGGGCCGCCTGCCGAGACGGCAGGCCTGCCTGCCGCGGCGGCGCGCGTCTTGCCATGGCTGGCGGCGCCATGTCCGGCCTGCCGCCGTATCACGACACGTCCTGACGTGAACGCTCAGCCGTACCAATCCCATTCCGGGTCCGACTGGCCGGGCGGCAGAGCCGCCTCC
>NZ_JAOAOQ010000129.1 GCF_030398385.1 Aquibium sp. ELW1220
GCACCGGCACCGTCGCGAGCCCGAGCGCCTTGGCGGCCTCCAGCCTGGTGTGGCCGACGATCACCACCATCTTCTCGTCGACGACGATCGGCTGGCGAAACCCGAACTCGGCGATCGAGGCTTTCACCGCATCGATCGCCGCGGTGTTGTTGCGGGGGTTCCGCGCATAGGGGATCAGCCGCTCGATCGGCATGTCGGTGACGATCATCGCGCTCTCCGGGAGAAGTCAAATTGCAGCAACGGCGGGCCGGTCAGGCCGGCTCGAAATCAAAACGCAGTGGCGCCCGAACGTGGTTGGCGAAAGCGCCTTCAAGACCCGCTTCGTGAGGGGTCCACTTCAATGATTTCAGTACGTTAAACCAACCGAAATCAAAACGAACTGGCAAAATGCGGAAGTGCGCGTTCTACCCTTTCAAAACCCGCTTCGTTGGGGTCGACATCAATGATTTCAATGATTTAGACCCCCTGAAATCAAAACAAAACGGAAAAATCAAACCGGAAAAAACACGCGAAAACCGGGCAGCGGCGACAGCGC
>NZ_JAOAOQ010000013.1 GCF_030398385.1 Aquibium sp. ELW1220
CCCAACATGCCGGAGCCAGACTTATGCGCCCTGATCCAGCGCTTCCAGGCGTTGATCCGCCAAAACAACCTCACCGCCGCCGTCCTCGCCGTCGGATAATAAATGAGGGGATACTTGAGGCCGGAGTCCGAGCAGGGCTGCGCTGCGTCGAGCAAATTCTGGAATTGCCTTGCCGGCCAGGAACGGGAGCGGATCGATGTTTTCTACGGGGAAGAAGAAGGCGGGACGAGTGAACGCCAAGCGGGCGGCGCGGCTTTTCGCGGCTCCGAAGTCGGAGCGGCGCTGGCTGCTGGGCGGCACGGCCTTGACGGCCGGCGTGGTGGCGGGTCTCGGAGCCCTGATCGCGATGCCGACGCCTGCCCGCGCAGACTGCGCGGTGGGCACGAACTTCATCACCTGCATGGACATGCCGTCCGGCGAGACCGATCCGCAGACTTTGACCGCAAGCGACGACTGGGTCGTCCATGTCGGCGTAGTCGACATCAATGACGTAGAGGACGAGGGCACTATCACCATCGCCTCCGGGACGGTGGCCGGTGCGGCGCTCCAGGTCAATGCGCAGAACAACAGCGGCCGGGTGGTGGTGACCGAGAATTCCTCGATCCTGATCGAGGACAACGCCACCGACACCTTCAACACCCGCCATGGCATCCTCGTGGTGCCGGGCGGCGCAACGGACGGGCAACTCCTCGAGTTCGTGATCGCCGGCTCCGTCACCAGCAACGATTCCAACGGCGACGGCATCCAGATCTCGGGCTCGGGCAACGCCACGGCGAGCGCGACCGGCAATGCCGACGACGTGACCATTTCGGTCCTCGAGAGCGGCGCCGTCATAGGGGAGGATGACGGTATCCAGCTAGCCGGCCTGCGCGGTCTCCTGACCATCACCAACGCAGGACAGATCGGGGGCGGAGATGCGACCCCCTTGCCGTTCGAGCGCATGGGCATCGTCGTCTCGCAGAACCTCAACCTCGCGGACCGCGCCGCGGGCGACGTCGATATCGAGAACGAGGAGGGCGGCGAGATCCTCGGCGGCAACAGCTCGGCGATCCACGTCGCGACCACCGGCGGTGCGAGCATCTCCAACCACGGCACGATCACCGGACAGGGCGTCAACCGGGCCGGCGTGTACCTCAACGTCGGCGGCGACGTCGTGATCTACAACGACGACACGATCAGCGGCGTCGGCAACGGCATCGACGTGACGGGCGCGGCGAGCAGCACGATCACCAATGCCAGCTACCAGTCGATCGTGGGGGGCACCAACGGCATCAACCAGAGCAGCATCGGCGAATTCTCGCTCGACAATGCCGGCGGCCTGGTGGCCGGTCTCGCGGGTGACGGCGTGAACCTGGACCTCGTGTCCGGTGCCGATGGCGTGACGATCAGCAATCGCGGCCGTGCAGGCACGGGTGACGAGCCGCTCACCCTCGGCGGCGGCGTCCTCGTGGGCAGCGTGAACGGCATCGACGTCAACAACGTCCAGAATGGCGACGTCGTCATCAACAACAACGGCTACACGTCGGGCCTCGTCGACTACAGCGGCGGCCTGATCTACGGCGTCGGCGGCAGCGGTATCCAGATCACGGATGCCGACGTCGACATCATCATCGACAACAGCAACACCTACAACTGGTCCGGCAGCAGCATTAGCCTCGGCGGGCTGAACGACGCGGTCGACGGCTTCTTCCCGAGCGGCCAGCTCGCCGGGACGAGCTTCACGACCGGCATCTGGGGGCAGGATCACGGCATCGAGATCGACGGCGCCGGCGATGACGGCGGCTTCGTCCTCATCGACAACGGGAGCGGCCTGATCGTCGGCATCGATGATCATGCGGTCGAGGTGTCGGATCTAGAGGGCTTGTTCGTCGACAACGGCGATTCCGACTTCTACGCGGGCTTCCAGCTCGGCAATGGCGCCACGACCGAGAATCCCGACCAGGGCGGCCTCGTCTGGGGCGGCGAGAACGCGATCGACCTGTGGAACATCGACGGCAACGTCGTTGTCGACAACGGCATCGGCACGATCTTCGGCCGCGAGAACGGCATCGAGGCGGAGGACATCTGGCGCGGCGGCGTCTTCGTCATCAACGGCGACGGCGGCCTGATCCAGGGCCTCTGGGGCGATGCGATCCAGATCGGCGAGGTCGACAGCTTCGACGGATACGGCGGCACCGTCTCAATCGGCAATGACGGCTGGATCCTCGCCGGCGACCGGGCGATCGCGGTGGACGATGCCGAGACGGTCCGCGTGCAGTCGACCGGTCTCATCATCGGCGACGGCGACTCGGACCAGCCGGTCATCGAGGTCTCGGGCACCGACACCGACAAGGTGGGCACCACGACTGGCGCCGCGACCGAAATCTACAACACCGAAGGCGGCATCATCGCCAGCCGCAACCTGCCTCACTTCCTCTACAGCTCCTGGAGTTCTCCGGACGCGACCGAGGTGCCTGCCTCGACGTTCGATTCGGTCGCGCTCTGGGCCGACGTCACCAGCTTCCAGAGCTTCGTCGTCGACGGCGGCCCCCTCGACGCTGACGCCATGGACGATTATGCCGACGCGGCCTCTGACCTGATCGTCGAGACCAGCGGCGGCGCTGGCTACTTGGAGAACGGTTCCGGCAGCCTCATCGCCGGCCGGGTGCAGATGAGTGGATCGAACGACGTCGGCAAAGTCGGCAACTCCGTGGTGAACAACGGTGCCTGGTTCGTGACGGGCGAGACCGATATCGATGGCGACTCGGAATTCGACACGATCGTCAACAGCGGCTGGATCCAGACCGCCTTCGACGACGGCGTCAGCGAAACCACGTCCTTCGACATCGACACGTTCTCGAACGGTGGTTTCCTCAGCATGGCCGACGGCGTTGAGGGCGACACGACGACGATTCTCGGCGACTATTTCGGCGGCACCATGACGATGGTGCTGGATGAACTGGAGGAGACGTCCGGCGGGGGCTATCTCGCCGTCGACGTCGATTTCGCCGATGCCGCCAGCGACCGGCTCCTGGTCAGCGGCGACATCTCCGGAGAGACCGGAATCGTCATCCGCCGGGCGCAGGGAACGGGCCTCGGCACCTTCGGCACCGAAATCGACGTCGTGGAGTACCAGCTCAACGACAACGAGCCGGCCGACGATGCCTTCTTCATCTCCAGCATGTCCGACGACTACTATGAGGTCGCGGGCGAAGACTACATCCAGGACGGCTTCCTTGCCTGGTTCATCCAGCACGACGCCGGGGACGACGACTACGAACTCGTCAACGACTGGGGCCCGGGCGCGCAGAACGCTCCGGCGATCGTCACGGGCGCGCAGCAGATCTTCTACGATACCGTGGCCAGCGTGGAAGACCACATCTACGGCGGCCAGTTCGGCCAATCGGGCGGCGGCGGCGCGGACGTCGTCGAGATGGCGCCTCCGATGACCACAGCGTCGCCGGACGGGGGCATCTGGGGCAAGGTCGGCGGCCGCTGGACCGAGCGCGACCGCGAACTGACGATCGGCGGCGTCGGGGTCGACGGATCGTCCGACCAGAACACGTACAGCGTGCTGGCAGGCGCCGACTTCATTCCCGGCGACGGCTTCTTCCGGTTCGGCGTGTTCGGCGGCTACGTCGCCTCCGACATGGACTTTGCCTCGGACGGCTCTTCCGTCGACTACAGCGGCGGCACCGTCGGCGCCTATGGTGCCTACAACAACGGGGCCTTCTACGCCGACCTGACGGCCAAGGGCGATTTCCTCAACGCCGACTACCGCTTCGGGGCGATCGACGTCGACGCCGACGTCTTCAACTACGGCGTCTACGGCAACGTCGGCTATCGCATGGCGCGGGGGACGGCCTTCATCGAGCCTCTGGTCTCGGGCGCCTATGTCCACACCTCGGTCGACGACGTCGCTTCGGCCGGCCACTCGGTCTCGTTCGACGACGGCAGCAGCGCCCGGCTCGGCGCCGGCGTGCGGGTGGGGGCCCAGTTCGCCTCTGCCGGCGGCATGATCACCGAAGCCGCGCTGCTCGGCCGGATCTGGAACGAGTTCGGCGACGACAACAGCGTGACGGTCTCGGACGGCGTCAACACCGCGACCTTCTCGGACGACATCGACGGCGTCTTCGGCGAGGTCACGGGCACCCTGACCTTCAAGAGCGCGAACAGCGGCTGGTCGGGCTTCATCTCCGGCACCGGGCAGTTCGGAAGCGACTACCAGTCCTACGGCGCCAATGCCGGGCTGCGGATCAACTTCTGATCGCTGCCTCCAGGCAGAAAAAGGGGGGCCGGTCGTGCATGACCGGCCCCTTTCGATTTCGAACTTCACGGGAGACGGCTCGATGCCACTCCGGATGGATGACGAGAACCGCGAAGTGCCGGCGCCCTCCCGCGGCTTCGGCCGGATTCTCGTGCTGGTCAGCCTTGCCTTCGTACTTTGTCTCGGCGGGTATGTGGGGGTCACCAACTGGAGCCAGGTTTCCGATTTCGTTCGCGGCGCCCCGACATCGACGGCCAGTACCTCGCAGCTGGACACGCCGCCCGTGAACCAGTCTCAGCCGCGCGCCGGGCACGACGCCGACGCATCCCGACAGCGCGTGCAGGTGAGCGATCAGCGCGCTTACGGCGACTGGCGCCATGCATGCCTGACACGGGACGACGGCAAGCGAGCCTGCTCCATCGTCCAGAACCTCCTTCACAAGGAAACGCGGCGCCTCCTCCTGTCCTGGCGGATCGTCGGCGACGGCGCGTCGCTGACCAGCATCTGGCAAACCCCGCAGAACGTGCTCCTGAGCAGTGGCCTGCGCATCGATGCCGGCTTGCCCGATGCCGTCGTTCTGCCCTACCAGAGCTGCAACGCCAGCCATTGCGTCTCCAGCGTCAGGCTTGCCAACGAATTCGTCGACAGGATGAAGAACGTGCCGGACGTGGCCGTTTCCATGGTCCTCACCAACGGACAGACCCTTCGCTTTCCGATCAGCACCAAGGGGCTCGCTGCGGCGATCGAGGACCTGCGCACCGGCGGAGGCGGCAATTGACCGGGGAGCCTGGTTCGACGAATGGCGGCTTCGAGATCAGGCAGCTTCGTCCGACGCATGAGGCGCTCGGATTGCTCGTCGCCTTCCTCAGCGCAACGGCGCCCTTCTCCGAATTCCGCAGCCGCGTCCTGGTGCGCGCCCTCCAGCAGCAGCTCGAGCGGCGCCATCATGTCTGCCTCATGCGGGGCGGCCGCTTTGCCGGTTATTGCGGCTGGCTGCTCACGTCCCGCGAGATAGGCGACAGGTGGCTGAACGACGAGGCGGAACTCTCCCCCGTCGCGGACGGTGTCGCCGACGTCGTCGCCTGCACCATCGTCCATTGTCCCGACCGTCGGGACGTGCTCCCGCTCATCCGCGAGGCGCGGGCACGCAACCCGGGCAGGCTAGCGGTGTTCAAGCGCGATCGCAGCACTGGCGACAGGAAGGCTGCCGTCCGCAACATGAGCTTTGCAGCGCCGGCCAGGGAAGTCCCGGATCCTGCCGACCCTCGCTGACCTGTCTCATCGGGTTCACTGCATGGCGGCGCCGGTGACGTCCTTCAGCGCGGTGGCGAGCTGCATGGCGAAGCGGGCCGAGGCGACGGGGAGGGTGCGGCCGCGCATCTGGCCGAGGATCAGGTTTCCCGGCGGCAGGTCGCGCTCGGAAATCGGCCGGAACAGCAGCGATCCGTCGCCGGGATCGCGCAGGCCGATCGGGATCTGGAAGCCGATCACCTTCTCGTGCAGCACATAGTGGCGGATCAGCTCGAAGCTCTCGGTCTCGACGACGGGCGAGACGCGGCGCGTGCCGCGCTTGGCCGCGAAGTCCAGCAGGTGGCGCACGCCGTATTTCAGCGATGGCGCGACGTGGCGCGTGTCGAGACAGTCGCGCAGCCGCAGTTCCGGCTTGCGGGCCAGCGGATGGTCGGGCGTCATCACGACGTTGACGGCCTGCGGGACCGCCTGGATCACCTCGAAATCGACGAGGTAGACCGGTTCGAAGACCAGCGCGAGATCGCTCGAATAGCTTGCCAGTTCCTGCTCCGCCTGAGAGCGGTCGCGGATGTTGACGGTGAAGGTGACGCCCGGATGGTCGCGGCGGTAGCGGGCGATCTGCTGCGGCAGGAAATAGGGCAGCAGCGCCTGCGAACAGGCGATCGACACGTGACCGCGCCGCTCGCCCGACAGGTCCGCCACCTGGCCCTGCACCCGTGACAGGTCGGACAGCGTGGCCCGGTAGTGGTGCAGCAGAAGCTCGCCCGCAGGGTTTAGCCGCACGCCGCCGGGCAGCCGCTCGAACAGCTCGGCGCCGAACTCGTCCTCGAAGCCGTTTATGCGGCGATTGAGTGCCGAGGCGGTGATGTTCATGTCCTCGGCCGCCTTGCGCATCGACCCCGCCCGAGCGACCGCCTCGATCAACCGAAATGTCTGAAGATGCTTCATTTTTCCTGCCCCTCGCCAGCCCTGGTGCCAAATTTGCACCGGGACGGTGAGTTTATAGCAATTTTCGCGAACGGCGAAATCTGCAACGTCTTCCGACAGCAATATTCGTGCATGCAGAGGCGCCGCAATGTCCCTTCGACCCCAAGCTTTCCGCCGCGCCGGCACGCCGGACGCCGTCTCCTTCCGCCGGAGCTGACGGGGCGATGGCATCGGCGATCGAAACCCTGTCCTTCACGCTCGACGCGCTTCGACGGGCCTATGCCGAGGGCGTCTCGCCGGAAGCGGTCGTCGGCGAAGCGTTCCGTCGGCTCGAAGCCGCAGGGGATCCGGGGATCCTGATCCTCGAGACGCGCGAGCAGGCGCTTCGCGCAGCCCGTGCGCTGGGCACTCCCGACGGCAGGCCGCTCTGGGGCATTCCCTTCGTGGTGAAGGACAACATCGACGTCGCCGACCTCGAGACGACCGCAGCCTGCCCGGACTTCGCCTATGTGCCGCGCGAGAGCGCGTTCGTGGTCTCGCGGCTGACAGCCGCCGGCGCAATCCTGATCGGAAAGACGAACCTCGACCAGTTCGCGACCGGCCTCGTGGGCGTGCGGTCCCCTTATCCGGCGCCCCGCAACGCAATCGATCCGGCCCTCGTGCCGGGCGGCTCGTCGTCGGGATCGGCCGTCGCGGTGGCGCGCGGCATCGCAGCCTTCTCGCTTGGAACGGATACCGCCGGATCGGGACGCGTGCCGGCCGCGCTCAACAACATCGTCGGGCTGAAGCCGACCCTCGGCGCCCTGTCGGGCAGCGGCGTGGTGCCGGCCTGCCGCACTCTGGACACGGTCTCGATATTCGCCATGACGGTGGCCGAGGCTTTCGAGGTTCTCGGCATCGCTGCCGCCTATGATGCGGATGACGCCTATTCCCGGCCGGTGGCGATCCGCCCGCTGACCGCCATGCACGCGGGCATCCGCATCGGCATTCCGGACGAGGCGACGCTCGAGACGTTCGGCGATGACGAGCAGGCCGAGCATTTCCGCAGCACCGTGGTCAGGCTGCGGACGGCCGGCGCGTCGGTCACGAAGATCGATTTCGGGCCCTTCTATGCGGTCGCGCGCATGCTCTACGAGGGCGCCTGGCTCGCCGAGCGGGTGGCAGCCGTGGGCGCACGTCTCGTCGATGCGCCCGAGACGCTGCACCCGACCACCCGCGCCGTTCTGGAGCCAGGGCTCAGACTCAGCGCGGTCGACGCTTTCGAGGGCCTGTATCGCCTGAAGGCGCTGGCGCGGCGCTGCGAGGACCTGATGGAGGACGTCGACCTGCTCTGCGTGCCGACCATCCCGACGGTCGTGACGCTGGACGAGATCGCCGCCGATCCGATCGGCCCCAACTCCATGCTCGGCACCTACACCAATTTCGTCAACCTGCTCGACCTTTGCGGGATCGCCGTCCCGACGGGTCTGCGCGGAGACGGGCGGCCGGGCAGCCTCACCGTGCTGGCGCGCAAGGGCGAGGACCACCGCGCCGCGTCGGTCGCTCTGGCCATCGAAGCAGGAACGCTCGGTGCGACGGGCTTGGCCCGCCCGGTCAACCGGGTGGCCGCCGGCGTCGTCGACGCCGACGACATCGCGATCGCGGTCTGCGGCGCGCACATGTCCGGCCTGCCGCTCAATCACGAACTCACCTCCCGCGGCGCGCGCTTCCTCAAGGCCTGCCGAACCGCGCCGGAGTACACGCTGCATGCATTGGCAGGAGGACCGCCGTTCCGGCCCGGCATGGTGCGCAAGCGCGGCGGCGGGGCGGCGATCGAGGTCGAGGTCTGGGCGCTGCCGCGCGCGGCCTTCGGCGACTTCATGGCGGGCATTCCCTCGCCGCTGGGGATCGGCAGCCTTGCGCTCGACGACGGCAGCCTGGTCAAGGGCTTCCTCTGCGAGCCATGGGGCCTCGAGGGCGCCCGCGACATCTCTCATTTCGGCGGCTGGCGCGGCTACCTGCGCGACAAGGACAGGCCGCAGCCGGCGGAGGCGCGCGCCCATGCGGTCTGACCTCCTCCGTTCCGACCCTTCTTCGAACCCGGCGGCTCGCCGCCTTTCCTGCAACCTCCCACCCAAACCTTGGAGCCTCCCATGACGTCGATGCTTTCCCGTCGTTCCCTGCTCAAGGCCGGCGCTGCCGGCCTGGCCGCGAGCGCTCTGCCTCTCGGTTTCGCCCGTGCCCAGACGCCGATCGTGCTCGGTGCCGTCTATGTCGGCCCGCGTGACGATTTCGGCTGGAACCAGGCCCACGCCGTGGCCATGGACATCCTCAAGCAGGTGCCGGGCGTGACCGTCATCGAGGAGGAGAAGGTGCCGGAGACGGACGCCGTCGCCCAGTCGATGGAATCCATGATCAACCTCGACGGCGCCAACCTCGTGCTCGCCACCTCCTTCGGCTACTACAATCCCTTCGTCGTCGAGACGGCGAAGAAGTATCCGAACGTGCAGTTCCGGCACGCCGCGCCGCTGTGGAACGAGGCGACCGACCCGAAGAACGCCGGCAGCTATTTCTGCTACCTGAACCAGGCGCACTACGTGAACGGTGTCGCGGCGGGCCTGTCGACGACGTCCAACAAGATCGGCTTCGTGGCGGCCAAGCCGATCCCGTCGGTGCTGTCCAACATCAACTCGGTGCTGCTCGGCGCCCGCAGCGTCAATCCGGCCGCGACCGTGCAGGTCATCTTCACCGGCGAATGGTCGATGCCGGTGCGCGAGGCGGAAGCCGCCAACGCGCTGATCGATGCGGGCTGCGACGTCATCACCTGCCATGTCGACGGGCCGAAGGTCGTGGTCGAGACGGCCGAGACGCGCGGCGTCAAGAGCTGCGGCCACAATGCCAGCCAGGCGCCGCTGGCGCCGAAGGGCTTCATCACCGGCGCCGAGTACAAGTGGGAGACGATCTACAAGATCTACGCCGACGCTCTGGCCAAGGGTGAGGCGCTGCCGAACTTCATCGCCGGCGGCTACCATAACGACATGCTGCGCAACTCGGCCTTCGGCGCGGGTGCTTCGCCGGAAGCGGTCAAGGCCGGCGAGGCGGCGATCGAGGCCCTGAAGGCCGGCAAGCCGATCTATGTCGGTCCGCTCAAGGACAACACCGGCAAGCTGGTGATCGAAGGCTCGATGGACAATTACGACCCGGTGCTCGACGGCATGAACTACCTGCTCGAGGGCGTGGTCGGCTCGATCACCTGATCGCGCGGGCACGGGGTCGCGACGTGAGGAAGCACCCCCTCACCGACCCTTCGGGCCACCTCTCCCCCTGCCCGGGGGAGAGGAGCCCAGGCTGGACGGACGCCGGCGCTGCGGCAGGCGCTTCTTCTCCCCCGGGCAGGGGGAGAGGTGGCACGCGAAGCGTGACGGTGAGGGGGTGCTGCGACCTCTCGGATGGGAAAACCCTGCCATGACCGCCGTCGTCTCGCCCCCTGCCGCCCGGCCGATCAGCCTCGGCCCGCGCACCATGCGCGCTCTCGAGGCGCTGGTCATTCCGCTCGGCGCGCTGATCGCTTCGGCGCTGCTCTTCTCCGTCTTCCTGATCCTGCTCGGCAAGTCGCCGGCGACCTTCTTCAGCCTGATCTGGACGGGCGGGTTCGGCTCGTCCTTCTCGATCCAGAATACGCTGCAGCGCAGCGCGCCGCTGATCCTCACCGGGCTGGCCTTCGCCATTCCCGCCCGCATCGGGCTGACGCTGATCGGCGCAGAGGGCGCCCTCGTGCTTGGCGGTTTCACCGCAGCCGCAGTCGCCATTCCGCTGGTCACCGGCGGGATCGCGCCGGTCGTGACGCTGCCGCTGATGGCGCTCTCGGCGATGGCAGTCGGTGCGGTGTGGATCGGGCTCGCAGGCTGGCTGCGCCACTATCGCGGCGTCAACGAGACGATCTCGTCGCTGCTCCTGTCCTACATCGCGGTCGCCATCATGAATTTCTTCGTCGAAGGCCTGCTGCGCGATCCGGCGTCGGCCAACAAGCCGTCGACCATGCCGATCGGCGACGCCTACCGCGTCGGCTCCATGCCGGGCACATCCGTGCACTGGGGTCTGGCGGCCGGGCTGGTGCTGGCCGTCGCGCTGTGGATCCTGATGACGCGCACGACCTTCGGTTTTGCCGCTCGGATGACCGGCGGCAACGTCCGCGCCGCCAAGGCGCAAGGCCTGCCCGTCGGCTTCCTCGTCGTCGCCTGCTGCGCCATTGCAGGCGCCTGCGCCGGGCTCGCCGGCTTCTACGAGGTCGCCGCCGTGCATGGCCAGGCCAACGCCTCGCTGGTGGCCGGCTACGGCTTCACCGGCATTCTCGTCGCCTTCCTGGCGCGCCAGAACCCGCTCGCGGTGGTGCCCGTCGCGATCATGTTCGGCGCGCTCGCGGCCTCCGGCGGGCTGATCCAGCGCCGCATGGGCATGCCCGACGCCACCGTGCTGGTGCTCCAGGGCATCATCTTCGTGGTGCTGCTCGTGTCCGAGACCTTCTACGGGCGCATCCCCTTCCTGCAGGCCAGAACGACGGGAGACCGGACATGACGGGCGCCGACCTCTTCATCGTGCTGATCGCCATGGTGGGCGGGGCCATCCGCGTCTCCACGCCCTTCATGTTCGTGGCGCTCGGCGAGTGCCTGACCGAGAAGTCCGGGCGCATCAACCTCGGGCACGAGGGCAATCTGGTGCTGGGCGCGATGGTCGCCTATGCCGGCTCCTACACGACCGGAAGCCCCTGGCTCGGCGTGCTGATGGCAGGCTGCGCGGGCCTCGTTCTGGGTGCGCTGCACGGGTGGATCTGCAAGCTGCCGAAGGTCAACGACATCGCGGTCGGCATCGCCTTCATGAGCTTCGGCACCGGCCTCGCCTTCTTTTTCGGCAAGCCCTACATCCAGCCCTCCGCGCCGCGGCTGGAAGCCATCCCGCTCGGCGACTGGACCGGCAATTCCTCCATCGCCCAGGCGCTGCAGGTCAACCCGCTTTTCTTCGTCGGCATCGCGCTTTCGGTCTTCCTGTGGTGGGCCTTCCGCAACATGCGCTGGGGCCTGATCCTCAGGATGACCGGCGACAGCGCGGCCTCGGCCAAGGCCATGGGCGTCTCGGTCGACATGGTGCGGCTGCTCGCCACCGCCGCGGGCGGCTTCCTCGCCGGCGTCGGCGGGGCCTTCCTGTCGCTCTACTATCCCGGCAGCTGGAACGAGGGTCTGTCGTCCGGCCAGGGCCTGATGGCGGTGGCGCTGGTGATCTTCGCGCGCTGGGACCCGGTGCGCTGCGTGTTCGCGGCGCTGCTGTTCGGGGCGGCCGGCGCCATCGGCCCGTCGCTGCAGTCCATCGGCATCAGCCAGGGCTACTACTTCTTCAACGCCGCCCCCTACATCCTGACCCTTTTCATCATGATCGCCTCGGCCCGCTCCAAGAGCGCTGCGCGCGAGGCACCCGGCGAACTGTCGATCGTCAAGTGAGGACCAAACCATGAGCCTTGTCGATGAACGCATCGAGAAAGCCCGCGTGCCGGGCGCCGTGACGGTGGCTTCGGATCCCTATCCCTGGCCCTTCGACGGCGACATCGGGCCGCACAACACCGCGCTCGTCGTGATCGACATGCAGACCGATTTCTGCGCGCCGGGCGGCTACGTCGATTCAATGGGTTACGACATTTCCCTGACGCGCGCGCCGATCGGGCCGATCCAGACCGTGCTGGCGGCGATGCGGGCCAAGGGCTATTTCGTCATCCACACGCGGGAAGGCCACAAGCCCGACCTCTCCGACCTGCCGGCCAACAAGCGCTGGCGGTCGCAGCGCATCGGCGCGGGCATCGGCGACCAGGGCCCCTGCGGCCGGATCCTGGTGCGCGGCGAGCCGGGCTGGGAGATCATCCCCGAACTGCAGCCCGAGCCCGGCGAGGCGATCATCGACAAGCCCGGGAAGGGAACCTTTCTCGCCACCGACTTCGACCTCGTCCTGCAGACCAGACGCATCCGCAACATCATCTTCACGGGGGTGACGACCGACGTCTGCGTCCACACCACCATGCGCGACGCCAACGACCGCGGCTACGAGTGCCTGCTGCTCGAGGATTGCTGCGCGGCGACCAAGGTGGAGAACCATCTGGCAGCCATCGACATGATCAAGATGCAGGGCGGCGTGTTCGGCGCGGTGGCGACCTCGGGCGCCCTGCTGGAGGCCCTGCCGTGAGCGCCGCGCTGCTCGTCGCCGACATTGCCGTCCCGCCGGCCGCCAAACGCGCGCCGTCGCTGGAGACGGCGGGCATGACCAAGATCTTCGGGCCACTCGTGGCTCTCGACACCGTGTCGATCAAGGTGGAAGCCGGTTCGTTTCACGCGCTGCTCGGCGAGAACGGCGCCGGCAAGTCGACCCTGGTCAAATGCATCATGGGTTTCTACGCCGCCGACCGCGGCTCGGTGCTGCTCGACGGCAAGGAAGTCGATGTGAAGAGCCCGCGCGACGCGCGCGACCTCGGCATCGGCATGGTCTACCAGCACTTCACGCTGGTGCCCTGCCTGACGGCGGCGGAAAATCTCGTCATCTCGCGCGCCGACGCGCCGGCGATCATCGACTGGAAGGCCGAGATGCCGAAGCTCGAGGCCTTCATGGCGCGCATGCCTTTCCAGGTCCCGCTCGACAGGCAGGTGTCGACGCTGTCGGCCGGCGAGAAGCAGAAGCTCGAGATCCTGAAGCTGCTCTATCTCGACCAGCGTTTCCTGATCCTCGACGAGCCGACCTCGGTGCTGACGCCGGGCGAGGCCGACGAGGTGCTGGGCCTGCTCGGCCAGATGGCGGCACGGGGCGAGATCACCGTCCTGATGATTTCCCACAAGTTCCGGGAGGTGAAGGCCTTCTGCGATTCGTTCACCGTTCTGCGCCGCGGCCGGCTGACGGGCTCGGGCGACGCGCGGACGGCGACGGTGGCCGAGATGAGCAGCATGATGATCGGCGACACCGAGGTGCGCGAGCGGGCGGAGCGCGTCATGCACAACGATCGCTCCGCCGTGCTCGAACTCGCTGGCCTCTGCGCCGAGGACGAGGAGGGGCGGCTGGCGATCGACCGGGTCAATCTGAAGATCCGCTCGGGCGAGATCGTCGGCATAGCGGGCGTGTCGGGCAACGGCCAGAGCGCGCTGGTGGAGGCGCTGGCCGGCCAGCGACCCTTGTCGGACGGCCGCGTCTTCATCCACGGCAAGCCGTTCGAGCCGAAGCGCTCCGACTTCGACCGGTTCAAGGTCTACGGGCTGCCGGAGGAGCCGCTGAAGAACGCCACGGTGCCGCGCATGAGCGTGGCGGAGAACATGGCGTTCCGCGCCTTCGACAAGCCGCCGATGGCAAGCCTCGGCTGGTGGCTGTCGCCGGGTCCGATGCGCCGGAAGGCCGAGGGTCTGATCGCGCGCTACCGGGTGAAGACGACATCGCCGGATTCGCCGATCGAGGCGCTGTCGGGCGGCAACGTCCAGCGCGCCGTGCTCGCCCGCGAACTGTCGGGCGAAGTCGACGTGCTGATCGTCGCCAACCCCTGCTTCGGCCTCGACTTCGCCTCCGTCGCCGAGATCCGCAGCCAGATCATGGAGCAGCGCAACCGTGGTGCGGCGGTGCTGCTGGTCTCGGAGGACCTCGACGAGATCCTCGAGCTTTCCGACCGGGTCGCCGTGATGTCGGGCGGCACGATCAGCTACGTGTCGCCGATCGGCGAGACGGACCGCAACACCATCGGCCAGCACATGGCGGGACACTGACATGGCCATCACCGTCGAAGCCCGACCCTATCCCTTCACGCTCGATCCGGCGCATGCGGCGCTGGTCGTCATCGACATGCAGCGCGACTTCATCGAGCCGGGCGGCTTCGGCGCCGTGCTCGGCAACGACGTGTCGCGGCTCACCGCCATCATCCCGTCGGTGGCGGCGCTGCTCTCGCTGTTTCGCGGCCAGAACCTGCCAGTCCTGCACACCCGCGAGGCGCACCGGCCGGACCTGTCCGACTGTCCGCCGGCCAAGCGGCTGCGCGGCGCGCCCGGTCTCAGGATCGGTGACGAGGGGGCAATGGGCCGCATTCTCGTCGCCGGCGAGCCGGGCAACGCCATCGTGCCGGAGCTTGCCCCGTTGACCGGCGAAATGGTGATCGACAAGCCTGGCAAGGGCATGTTCTGGGCGACCGGCCTGCATGAGATCCTGTCGGAGAAAGGCATCACGCAGCTCGTCATCGCCGGGGTCACCACGGAGGTCTGCGTCCAGACCTCGATGCGCGAGGCCAATGATCGCGGGTACGAGTGTCTTCTGATCGAGGAGGCGACGGAAAGCTATTTTCCCGAGTTCAAGGCGTCGGCCATAGAGATGATCGTGGCGCAGGGCGGTATCGTCGGCTGGTCGGCGAGGCTCGCGGCGCTCGAAACGGCTTTCGCGCGGGAGCTGGTGCATGGCTGAACAGGGTCGCTGGGCGGGACGCCATCCCGGCAAGGACATCGTTCGCCACGATGTGTGGCGGCTCCTGGAGGGGGCCGGCGTCGCCGTCGGACCGGCCTGGAGCATGATCCCCAACTTCGTCGGCGCCGATGTCGCGGCCTGGCGGCTCTCACAGACCGCCGCCTGGAAGGCGGCGCGCACGGTGAAGACCAATCCCGACCACCCGCAGATCCCGATCCGCGTCCGCGCGCTCTACGAAGGCAAGACCGTCTACACGCCGGTGCCGTACCTGACGCACGATTTTCCCTATCTCAGGCTCGACCCGAAGCGCCTCCAGGCCGACGGTGTCTCGTTCGAACTCGCCGCCACGGCGCAGGGCTTCATGCAGCATGGCGAGCGCATCGAGTTCGAGGATGTCGAGCCGCTCGACTTCTGCGTCGTCGGCTCGGTCGCCGTCGGGCGCGGCGGCGGGCGCACCGGCAAGGGTGCCGGCTTCGCAGACCTCGAGACCGGCATCTTCCGTGAGCTCGGCGTCGTCAGCGACATCACGCCGCTCGCCACGACCGTGCATTCGCTGCAACTCGTGCCGGACGACGTCGTCGTGATCGAGGCGCATGACAGCCCGCTCGATTTCATCGCCACCGAGGCTGAACTGATCGAGACGCAGAATGCCATGCCGCGGCCGGCGGGCGTGACCTGGGAGAAAGTGCGGGCCGATCAGTTCGAGACGATCCCGTTTCTCGCGCGGCTGCGGGACCGGATGCTGGCGCGGGAGGAGGGGAGCCGATGATGGTCGTCAACGATCCGGAGACGCTGGCGCAGGCAATCGCAGCCTTCGAGGCTTACGAGACGGCTCTGCTGGCCAACGACAATGCCACGCTTGAAGCGATGTTCATGCCATCGCCACTGACGATCCGCTATGGCGTGGCCGAAGTCCAGCATGGCTACGAGGAGATCCGCGCCTTCCGCAAGGTTCAGGCGCCCTTCGAGCGGCAGCTCGCGCGCACCGTCATCACCACCTACGGCACCGATTTCGCGGTCGCGTCCACCCTGTTCTTCCGGAACGACTTTCCTGGCGAAGTCGGACGGCAGATGCAGACGTGGGTGCGCAGCGACGACGGCTGGAAGGTGGCGGCCGCGCATGTGTCGATGATGCCGGAGACCCGGACCTCCTAGGCGGCTACCGGGGCGGATTTTCCCAGGCTTCGATGCGGCGGTAGAGGGTCGACGGGCTGACCTCCAGCATCTGCGCCGCCTTCGGAATGGAGCCGCCGCTGGCGGTTATCGCGCGCTCGATCGCCTCGCGGATGGTCGTCTCGAGCGGGCCGACCGGCTGGTCGGGGTGACCGGACCCGGCCATCGAGGGAGCCGATGCCAGGATGCGATGCGCGTCGGCGGCGGAACCGGCTGCCGAAGCCGTGGGCACCGGCGCCCGGATATCGGGCGGAAGCATGGCGGGTTCGATCGACGGACCATCGTTCAGGACGACAAGCCGCCGCATCAGGTTTTCCAGCTGCCGCACATTGCCGGGCCAGGAGTGGCGGCGCATGGCAGCGAGAACATCGGCCGACAAAGCGCTGAATTCCTTGCCCTCTTCCTCTGCGAAGCGGGTGAGGAAGGACTGCGCCAGCTGGGCGATGTCCTCGCCGCGGTCGCGCAGCGGCGGCAGCTCGATCGGGATCACGTGCAGGCGGTAATAGAGGTCCTCGCGGAAGCGGCCGGCCTGAACTTCGGCCAGGGGGTCGCGATTTGAGGCGCAGACGATGCGCACGTCCGAACGCTGGACCTTGTCCTCGCCCAGGCGCTGCACCTCCTTGCTCTGCAGGAAGCGCAGCAGCTTGGACTGCAACGCGATGTCCATCTCGCAGATCTCGTCGAGGAACAGCGTGCCGCCGTCCGCCGAGAGCGCCGCGCCTCTGCGATCGGACGTCGCTCCGGAAAAAGCGCCGCGGACATGGCCGAAGATCTCGCTTTCCAGCAGGTCCTTGGGGATCGCCGCGCAGTTCAGCGTCACGAAAGGTCCGCTCGCCCGTTTCGACGTGCGATGGATGGCATCCGCGCAGAGTTCCTTGCCGGTGCCGCTCTCGCCCAGGACGAAGACCGTTGCGCTCGACGGCGCGGCGTTGCGGATTATGCGGTACACGGTCTGCATGGCCGGAGAGCGACCGATGAAGCGACAGAAGCCTGCTTCGTCGCCGAGCTCGCGCTTCAGCGTCGAAACTTCCGCCTTCAGCCGCGCGCGTTCGGTGGCATTGGTGACGGTGACCGCCAGTCGGTGCGCGTTGAGCGGCTTGACGATGAAGTCGAAGGCTCCCCGGCGCATGGCGTCGACGGCGAGGTTGATCGAGCCATCGGCGGTGATGACCACCGCTTCGGTCTCGTCGCCGCGCTCGCGCAGCGCGTCGAGCACGTCCAGCCCGGTCATGTCGGGCAGACGCACATCCAGCACCAGCGCGTCGTACGAACAGGTCTTCAGAAGGGACAGGGCCTCGGCGCCGGTGGCCGCCGTCTCGACGGCGAAGTCCTGCTTCTCGAGGATCGCGCGGTAGGTTGCAGAGAGCGAGGGGGTATCCTCGACCACGAGCACGACGGGGCGTCGACCCCTTTGTGTCTCTCCATTCGTCGCAGCGTGAAACTGCATCTGTCGCCCTGCCTTGCAGTCCTTGCTGGCCTGCCATGGGCGCGTTTTATCCGATATCCATTAAGGATCGGCGAAACCGAGGACCACGGACCGCACGGGCATCGAAGTCGGCCGGATCATTCTCCCATGGCTGTGCGCCGGGCGGCGATGCGGGCGGCGAAGGCGTCGTGAATACGGCGTTCGTCTTCCATCGTGTAGCCGCTGCGTAGCCTGTCCAGCGTTCCGAGCAGCGAGGCGACGAGCTCGTCGTTCTCGACCGCGGCGGGCAGGCCCTCGCCCGCGGCCAGCCGGGATGACTGATCGGCAAGCTCGGCCGCACGCGTGCGACCGGTCCTGATGTCGTATGCCGCGTCTTCCAGGGTCTTGGCCATGCCGGGTCCTTCCGCCTCGAGGGTGTGTATCGCGTCGCTGGTCCGTCGGTCGATCGTCATCAGAAGATCGACGGCGGACCGCGCCGTGGCTTCGATCCCGCCGATCTCGCGCGCGAGGTCGCCGCTGGCGTCGGCCCGGATCCTGTCTGTCACGCCCGCGCAGGCGCGCAGCGCCTCCACGGCTGCCTCGGCCGAGGCCACGGTCTCCATGGTCAGGTCCCGCAGCTGCTGGGCCACGACGTTGAGTGCCCGGCCGCGGCTGCCCAGCTGGGCGCATTTCACGGTCGCGTTGAGGCTGAGGATCCGCATCTCCGCCTCGACGTCCTGGACCACCTCGACATGCGCCAGCAGCTCCGCGACGGCACTGGCCATCCGTCCGGCGAGGGCATCGAGTTCGGTCCGTTCGGCCGCGCAACGGCGCAGCAGCGATATCGCCTGGTGCAGTTCCTTCGCGAGGGAAGAGATCGGGCCCTCGCCGGAGCTCCCCGACCTCCCCACCAGTGCCGCCGCCGAGCGCACCATGTCGAGAGCGTCGCGGGAGAGGCCGACGAGGGCGTCCTCGGCCGATGCCATGTCAGCATCGTATTCCGCGACTGCGGCGGCGAGTTGCTCCGCCTGCAGCTTGCCGATTTCCCTCAGCTGTGCCTCGGCGGCATCCGCCCCCGCCTCGTCATCCATGCCCGCGCCGGTTCCCGGCACGAAAGCCCGCTCGGCGTGCTCGATGCGCTGCCGAATGCGATCGCCGGACTGCAGGGACAACACGACGGCGCCGACGCGGGCCGCGATCTGGCGGACCGTCTCGCTCGTACGCTGACCGACGTCAGCGGCCGACCGCCGCCGGTCCTCGACCCGCTCCAGACGCGAAGCGAGCTTGTCGCCGAGGTCGGCCAGCGTTCCGGAATGCGAGAGCTCGAAGGTCAGGCGCTTGTCGGCCACCGCCTTCAGATCGCTGCGCAGGCGGCGGAACAGGTCGGAGAAGCGGCTGACGGTGGTCCCGGCCTCGCGCGAGAGGCGGTCGATGTCGATGGTGAAGACCTCGAAACCCTCGACCTGGCCGAGTTCGGCGGCGACCACGCGCGCGTTCACCGAGAGGATGCCGATCATCTTGACGCTGCGCTGCAGATCCGAGATCGGCGAGGCCGAGGCGGCGAGCGCCCGGCTCAGGTCGTCCATCGTCTCGCGCTCGCGTCCGAAAGCGGCGGTGACCTCCCTTGCCCGGTCGCCGATCGACGCGATGTCGCGACAGGCCTGGTCGAGTTCCGCGCTGCGGATATCGCGCGGCAGCGCCTCGAACAGAGCCGAGTTGCGGTTCAGATCGCCGACGCACCGCAAGAGCCTGCTGCCGGCGCCCGCCACGGACATATCGATCGTCGCGCGCGTATCGGCGAGGTCTTCCAGGATGGAATGCCATGCCGAGCCGGGAGAAGCCGCGGGCGCGTTCATCGTGCGACTTTCTCCGTGTCCGCCACGCGCGCCTGCTTCATGATCTCGGCGGCGATGGTGCCGAGGGGCAGAACCTTGGCCACCGCGCCGCGGTCCACCGCCTCCTTCGGCATTCCATAGACGATGCAGCTTTCCTCGTCCTGCGCGATCGTGAAGCTGCCCATGGCGCGCATCTCGAGCATGCCTGCCGCGCCGTCGTCGCCCATGCCCGTCAGGATGACGCCCATGGCGTTGGCTCCGGCATTGTGGGCGGTCGACCGGAACAGCACGTCCACCGACGGGCGGTGACGCGACACGTGCGGTCCTTCGACGATGTCGACCACGTAGCTGCGCCCCGTCCGGCGAAGGAGCATGTGGCGATTGCCCGGCGCGATCAGCACCCGTCCGCGCAACACCGCATCGCCCTGCTCGGCTTCCTTCACCGTCGGCGGGCAGAGCGTGTTCAACCGCTTTGCAAAGGTTCCCGTGAACTTCTCGGGCATATGCTGGACGATCAGCACCGGCGGACAGGAGGCGGGCAGGCCCTCCAGCACGGTCCGCAGCGCTTCCGTCCCCCCGGTCGATGCACCGATACAGATGATCGGCTCGGTCTGGGGGATCATGGCGCGCAGGGCGGCCATTCGTCCGGCCGACAGCGGCGGAATGATCGCGTCGGCCTTGAGCTTCGGTTCGACGGTGAGGGTCGGGGCAGGCCGGCGGAGCGTGCGCAGCCGTGCATGCGCGGCCGCTTTTGCCGCGTCGCAGATGCGCATGCGCGATTCGAGCAGGTAGTGCGCAGCGTCCATTCGTGGCTTCATCACCACTTCGACCGCACCGGCCTCGAGGGCCTGCATGAAGATGTCGGACCCTTCCTGGGCGAGACTGGAACAGACGACGACCGGCAGCGGGCGCTGCGACATGATCTTTCGCAGGAAGGTGAGCCCGTCCATCCGTGGCAGTTCGATGTCGAGGAAGACGACGTCGGGCACTTCGGCGCGAATGCGGTCGGCTGCGATGTAGGGATCGGCGGCCGTCGCCATCACCTCCAGATCGGGATCGGCGTTGATGATGTCGCTCAGCGCCTGGCGGACCGACGCCGAGTCATCGACGATCAGGACGCGGACCTTGCCGCCGGCGCGGGCGGATTCGGGACTGGTTTCGGGCATGACCGGCCTCAGATCTTCTGGAACACGGCCGGCGCGACCTGCGCGAGGCCCGGCAGGTTGCCCACCATCGATTCTGAGTGGCCGAGCATGATGTAGCCGCGCGGTCGCAGATGTCCGACCAGGCGCTTCACGACCGCGCTCTGATCCTCCTTCTCGAAGTATATCAGCACGTTTCGAACGAGAACGATGTCGACGTCCAGGTCATAGGGATAGGTCTCGTCCATCAGGTTGAGCCGCTCGAAGGAAGCCAGGCGACGCAGCTCCGGGACGATCCTCACGTCCGGGCGCAGGGACTTGCGGACCGGTTCCATGACGTAGCGTTCGCGCAGGTCCTTCGGCACCGGGGCCATCATGTCGGCCGGATAGACACCCGAACGCGCCTGATCGAGCACCGCCGTGGAGATGTCGGTGCCCAGAATGGCGAAGCGGAAGGCGTTTCGTTTCGTGGTCATGTCATGCAGCACCATGGCCGCGGTGTAGGCTTCCGCACCGGTCGATGCGGCCGCGCTCCAGATCTTCAGGAGCGGCATGCGTTCCTTCGAACGCTCCGCCAGCAGCGCGGGCACCAGCCGGTCGCGCATGATGTCAAAGTGCTCGACCTCGCGAAAGAAGTCGGTCTTGTTGGTGGTGATGACGTCGATCAGATGCGTGATCTCCGAGTCGAGCGTCCGGGTCTCGATCACGAGCCGGCAGTAGGTCTGCATGTCGGGAATATCGAGCGCGCGCAGGCGCTTGCGCAGGCGGCCTTCCACCATCAGCCGCTTCGTCGGTGGCAGCTTGATGCCGACCTTGTTGCCGATGAAGGTCGCCAGGCGTTCGAAGTCCCTGTTCGAGAGGCTGTCTGCGGGATCGGTATCCATGTCCGGCAGGCGGTTTCGTGCGGCTAGCATTGCAGTCTCCTGCTGCCGGGCTCGCGGCCCGGCATATTGCGGTTCAGTTGGGGAGCGGTGCGTCGAGGCCGTCGACGTCGGAGAGGGAGAAGAGGCGGTCGAGATCGAGCACGGTGACGAAGGCGCCATTGCGCCGGCCGATGCCCGCGATGACGCGGGAATCCCAGCGGCGGCCCGTCGGCGGCGGCGGCGAGAGCGTCTCGTCGTCGAGCACGGTCACCTCGAAGACCCGGTCCGTCTTGAGCGCAAGCCTCAGCTCGCGGCCATCGGCATGGAAGCGGAGCACCACGATGCGGGTGTTCTCGTCGTCGCCGGCGACGGGCAGGCCGAGCGTGGCGCGAAGGTCGAGCACCGGGATGCCCTCGCTGCGTACGTCGATCATGCCCAGAAGGTTGGCGGGTGCCTTGGGCAGGCGCGAGATCGGCCTCAGTTCAAGGATCTCCTGGACCATCTCGACCGGAGCGGCGTAGATTTCCTCGGCGGCACCGAGCGTGACGAACTGTGACGTTCCGGACATGATCCTGGCTCCCGTCAGGCTGCGTCGCGCCGCGTGAACTCGGCATCGAGTTCGTCGGTTCCGGCGTCGAGCTCGAGGTCGAAGCCGCCCTTCGCGTGGTCGCGGCGGGCGCGCTTCATGTGCGGCGCCGCCGTCGCGACCGCCTGCCTGAGGTGGTTCTCGCGCTGTGTGGCTCCCTTGCCGGCAGGTTCGGCGGCGCGGGCCGGCGACCGTTCGCCGGCAGCATCGATGCGGAAGTAGGCGATGGCGTTCTGGAGCTCGCCCGCCTGCATCGACAGTTCCTCGGCGGTGGTGGACATTTCCTCGGCTGCGCTCGAGTTCTGCTGCGTCACCTTGTCGAGCTGCTGGATCGCGCCATTGATCTGCGACGCGCCGACATTCTGCTCGCGGGTCGCCGCCGTGATCTCCTCGACCAGCTGCGCCGTGCGCTGGATGTCGGGCACGAGCCTGCCGAGCATCTCGCCGGCGGACTGCGCGGCCTTGACGGTCTCCGAAGAAAGCGTCGAGATTTCGGCCGCCGCTGCCTGGCTGCGCTCGGCGAGCTTGCGGACCTCGGAGGCGACCACGGCGAATCCGCGGCCGTGCTCGCCGGCCCGGGCAGCTTCGACCGCCGCGTTGAGGGCGAGCAGGTCGGTCTGGCGAGCGATCTCCTGCACGACCATGATCTTGGAGGCGATGGTTTGCATGGCGCCGACGGCCTTCTCGACGGCCGAGCCGCTGGCGATGGCGTCGGCGGCAGACTTGCGGGCGATCTTCTCGGTCTGCGAGGCGTTCTCGGCACTCTGCTTGATGGTCGAGGCCATCTCCTCCATGGAGGCCGAAGCCTGTTCGGTGGAGGCAGCCTGCTCGGCCGCGCCCTGCGAGAGCTGTTCGGCGGTGGCGGACAGCTGCTGGCTGCCGGACGAGACATTCTCCGCGGCGCCGCTCGCGTTCGTGACAACAGCGCGCAGCCGCTCGACCATCCGCTTCAGCGAAAGGCCCATGGCGTCCTGGTCGGAGCGGGGCTCCGGCTCGACGCGCAGGTCGCCTGCGGCGATGGCGTCCACCACCTTGGCAGTGTCGAGGAGATTGTCGACCATGAGCCTGAGGCGGGCGAGGATGCTGGCGGCATCGCCCTTTGCGGTCAGGATCTCGACCGACAGGTTGCCGTTCGCCACCTCGCCGACGATCGACCGGACGTAGTCGGGCTCGCCGCCGACATTGCGCATGATGCCGGTGGTGATCCGCCAGGCGATCACGGCGCCGATCGCGGCTGCTGCGCCGACGGTGGCGAGCGTGGTCATGAGCGCAAAGCTGAACACGGCGTCGTTCCTTGCGCTCGCTGCAGCGCCGCCTTCGGCGCTGATCCGGACGAGCGTGTCGAGAAGCTCGTTGAAATGTTCGAACTTGGTCAGCGCCGGCCCGTCATATACGCGCATCGCCGCCTCCTTCTGGCCCTCCGCCGACAGGCGCATGGCCTTGTCGTGCTCTGCCATGTAGGCGTCGAACGTCTCGCCGAACTCCTCGTAGACGGAGCGCTCCTGGTCGGACGCGAGGAGTGCCGCGTAGCGCCCGCGCTCCTCCTCGATCCGGCCCAGCAGGGTCTTGACGGTGGACGACCAGCGATCGAGCGCTGACCCCTCCGTCGCAACGACATGTTCGAGTTCCGCGACGCGAAGGTCGGTGATCAATGTGTTAAGGCGGTGAACGGAGTCGATGGAGGGCATCCAGAGCTTGACGATTTCAGTGGACGCGCCCTTCATGCTGCTCATCTGCCACGTGGCCAGGACGCCGAGGGTTGCGGTCAGCAGGATCAGGAACCCGAAACCGGCTCCGAGCTGCGCCTTGAGGCTGAGTTTCATCGTAAACATCCTTGTATTGAGACTGGGCAATGGGCGCGTGCCCGTGCACGCGCCAGGGTTATCGGATCAGGCCGCGTGGCGGCGGGTGAACTCGGTATCGAGGCTGTCGCCGCTGCTGTCGAGTTCGAGGCTGAAGCCGCCCTTCTGCTGGCGGCGAGAGGGAATGCGCGGAGCGTGGGCGACAACAGCCTCGCGCAGATCATGCTCCTGTGCGGCTGCCGGTCGCCGGGCCGGCGCGGGCTTGACTGCGGACGGGGTCGCCTTGTTCGAGGCATTTGCGGTGTCGATGCGGAAGTAGGCGATGGAAGACTGGAGCTGTTCGGCCTGGCTGGCGAGTTCCTCGGAAGTGGCTGCCATTTCCTCGGCCGCGGCCGTGTTCTGCTGCGTCACCTTGTCGAGCTGCTGGATCGCGGCGTTTATCTGCGCCGCCCCGGCATTCTGTTCGCGCGAGCCGGCCGAGATCTCCTCGACGAGCTGTGCGGTTCGCTGGATGTCTGGCACCAGCCGGTTCAGCATGCCGCCCGCCGACTGCGCGGCCTTGACCGTGTCGACGGAGAGGGTCGAAATTTCGGCGGCGGCGGCCTGGCTGCGCTCGGCGAGCTTGCGCACTTCCGATGCGACCACCGCAAAGCCGCGGCCATGTTCGCCGGCCCTGGCGGCTTCGACGGCGGCATTGAGGGCAAGCAGGTCGGTCTGCCTGGCGATCTCCTGCACGACCATGATCTTGGTGGCGATGGTCTGCATCGCATCGACTGCCTTGCTGACGGCGGCGCCACTGGCGATGGCGTCGGCGGCGGACTGGCGAGCGATCTGCTCGGTCTGCGCGGCGTTGTCGGCGCTCTGCTTGATGGTGGAGGTCATCTCCTCCATCGAGGCAGACGCCTCCTCGGTCGAAGACGCCTGTTCGGTCGCGCCCTGCGAAAGCTGTTCGGCCGTCGCCGACAGTTCCTCGGAGCCGGACGAGACGTTGCGGGCGGCCGTGGTGACCTCGCCGACGACCGAACGCAGCTTGGCGGTCATGTCGTTCAGCGCGTCCACCAGATCGCGGATCTCGTCGTTCGAACGGACTTCGGCGGTGGCGGCCAGGTCTCCGGCGGCAACCGAGTTGGCAAGGTTGACGGCCGAGGTGAGGTTCCGTTTCACGCTGCGGGTAAAGAATGCGGAGAAGGTTAGGGCGGCCAGGGTGGAGCCGACACCGAGCGCGATCATCAGCGTGGAGAGCATCTGGAAGAGTCCTTCCGAAAGGCCCATCAGCTTTTCCACCGTCTGGTTCTGATAGGCGCTGAGCTCGACGATCTCCTTCAGGGCCGGTTCCAAGGCCGGATAGAGGTCGTTGGCGATGAAGGTCTCGAGCGCGACGGCGTCGCGTGCCGCGATGATGCCGTCGAGCTTGTCGATCGCGGCATCGGCGGTCGCGAGGTGCGGCGTCAGGCGGTCGACGATGACCTTTTCATCGTCGGTCAGGGGCGTCAGCAGATACGCGTCCCAGTCCTTCTTGATCAGCGTCCGGGCGTCTGCAACTTCGGTCTGGACCGTCTGCCACTCCGCAACGCGGTTCTTCAGGTTCACGGCCCCGGTCGGGATCGCTATGCCATAGGAATCCGATATGTCCTTCAGTTGCTGCATCGGCACGACCCGATCGACGTAGATGGTGACGATCTTCTTGTGCATCTCGTTCAGTCCGTAGTAGCCGGCACCGCCGACGGCGGCGATCGCCAGGAAGGAAACGGACTGGATGAGGACGATCTTGGCGGCGATCGACTTGAGGGCGCCGCGCTTCTTGGTTTCGGTCTGGGACATCGTCCTGGTCTTTCGGTTCTGGCGGTCAGGCCGCGGCAAGCGTTGCGAAAATATTCTGAACGTTGGGGATGATGACGAAGGTGTCGTTGCGCCGGGCAATGCCGAGGACGAGTTCTGCGGGCCAGCGCATCCCGACGCGAGGCACCGGCTCTCGCGAGGAACCCTCGAGGTCGACGACTTCGTAGACCTTGTCGGCGAGGACGCCGGCGATGAGGCGCTCGCCGTTCTGCTGGACTTCGACCACCACGATGCGGGTGTCTTCGGTCGCCGGCCGGCGATCCATGTTGAACAGGACGCGGAAGTCGGCGAGCGGCACCACGCTGCCGCGCACGTTGATCAGCCCGAAGACTGCGTCCGATGCGCTGGGCACCCGGGTGATCGGCACCACTTCGAGGATTTCGCGGACGCTTTCCGCGTCGATGGCGAAGGTCTCGTCGTCGAGCCGCATCGTCAGGGCGCGCATGGCCGCGTTGGTTTCGACTGTGCCGTTCATGCGGCCCTCCCGATGGATCTGCTGGTGCTGCGCTCGTCGCTGTCCTGGCCGGAGCCGACGAGGTTCAGCACGTCGAGGATGAGGGCGACGGAGCCGTCGCCGAGGATGGTCGCGCCGGAAAAGTTCTTCAGCCCGGCATGGAGCGTCGAAAGCTGCTTGATGACCGTCTGGTTGTTGCCGATGATCTGGTCGACGACCAGGCCAACGCGGGTTTCGCCGGACGAGACGATCACGACCTTCGGGTGAAGGTCGGCCGGAGCGTCGGTACGGAACAGTTCGCGCAGCCGCAGATAGGGAACCAGAGCGCCGCGGACGTTGAGGAAGCTGCGTCCTTTCGGTGCGCGCTCGGTGTCCGTCGGCAGTTCGACGCATTCCTCGACTGCGGCCAGCGGGATCGTGTAGCAGCCGTCGCCGACCCGGACGAGCAGGCCGTCGATGATGGCGAGCGTCAAGGGCAGGCGCAACGTCGCGGTCGTGCCGTGGCCGGGCCTGCTGGCGATGTCGATGCTGCCGCGCAGGCCTTCGATGGTCTTCTTGACCACGTCCATGCCGACGCCGCGGCCTGACAGCGCGGTCACTTCCTTGGCCGTCGAGAAGCCGGGATGGAAGATCAGCTGGAACAGCTCGTTTTCCGTGAGCACCTGGTCGGCCGCGATCAGCCCGGCTTCAGCCGCCTTGGCGCGGATACGCTCGGCATCCAGGCCGGCGCCGTCGTCTGCGATGGAAATGGCGACTTCCGCTCCGGCATAGACGGCCGAAAGGCGGAGCGTTCCCGTCGGCGACTTGCCATTCATGATGCGGGTGTCGGGCCTTTCAAGCCCATGATCCGCGGCGTTTCGGATCAGATGCACCAGCGGGTCGGCCAGCTGCTCGATCATGGTCTTGTCGAGCTCCGTCTCCTCGCCGCTGGTGACGAAGTCGATTTCCTTGCCCAGATCGTGCGAAAGGTCGTGCACGAGACGGCGGAAGCGTCCGAACAGCGACCCGATCGGCACCATGCGGATACCCATCGTCGTGTCGCGCAGGCTTGCGCTCAGCCGCTCCATGTCCTCGGCGACAGACTTCAGGTTCTGGTCCGTGGAGACCGACGCGAGCTGGCTCAGCCGAGCCTGCGCGATGACCAGTTCGCCGACGCGGTCCATCAGCGAGTCCAGCCGTTCGGCGGGCACGCGCAATGACGTGCCCGCCTTGTCTGCCCGGAAGGAGCGGGCGGGAACTGCCCCACTACCGCTTTCGCTCCTTCCGGCCCCGGTCGCCGCCCCTTGAAGAGAAGTCGGGGCGGCGTGCCCCACCGAGTCGTCGTTCTGGTCGTTCAGGTTGGTCCGGTCGCCGGCCATGTCGGGCCCTTGCACGTCGAGCGGCTCGATCACGAGATCGTCTCCGGTCATGGAGAGGAACATGAAGACGTCCTCGACGCTCTCGCGCGGCACGCCGGCCTGCAGCGTGACTTCCCATCCCAGGTAGGAGGCCTCGGGATCCAGGGCACCGAGCTCGGGAACCCCGCCGATGACCGCGCGGATATCGCACGGACCGAAGGCGGACAGTTCCTCGAGCAGGAGGATCGGGCTGGTTCCAAGGATCAGCGCGTCCGACGGCAAACGGAAGCGCACCCTCCACCCCGGGACCGATACGGCTGCCGATGAATGTTCGGCTGCCGTAGTCGGTTCGCGGGTGCTGCTGCCGACGGCCTCGCGCAGAGCGTCGAGGATCGGTTCTCCACCGATGTCGCTGGCGTCGGGTGACTGGACCAGCGCGTGGATATGGTCGCATGCGCCGAGCGCAATGCGGATCAGGGCCGGGCTCGCCGGGGTCTTGCCCTTGCGAACGCCGTCGAAGACGGTCTCGAACTCGTGCACGAAGGCGGCAGCGGCCGTGTAGCCGAACATCGCCCCGGAGCCTTTGATGGTGTGGAGGGCGCGAAACACGCTGTCGACGAGCGCGAGGTCACCGGGCGTCTGCTCGAGTTCCATGAGGCCGGCCTGGAGGGTTTCGAGAAGCTCCGCTACCTCTGTGCGGAAGGTCTCGTTGGCGTCGGTCATGGTCATGCGCCCGCAACCTTCTTCACGACGGCCAGGAGCTGATCCTGGCGGAACGGCTTGACGATCCAGCCGGTCGCGCCGGCGGCCTTGGCCTGCTGCTTGAAGCTCTCGTCGGACTCCGTCGTCAGGAAGACGATCGGAATGCCGCGGCTCGACGGATGCGTGCGATACTTGCGCACGAAATCGAGGCCGTTCATGCCAGGCATGTTCAGGTCGGTGAGGATCGCGTCGACGGGCGCCGACGTGGCCTTGTCGTAGCCGTCGCTTCCATCCACCGCCTCGACGACCGAGTAGCCGGCGGAGGCGAGCGTGAGGCTCACCATCTGGCGCACGGACGAGGAATCGTCGATCGTCAGGATCGTCTTGCTCATGCTGCGTTCCTTTCGTCGAAGGCGATCCCGGTCCAGGTGCCGCCGTTGCGGAGCAACTGCGCATCGAGCGGATTGGACAGACCGGCCTTGTTCATGACCTCGTCGAGCGCGCCGCCGGGCGCAGCCAGCACCTCGAGCCGCTTGCCGAGGCAGCGCGCAAAGCTGTGGGCGGCCACCAGGATCTGCAGGTGGCAGACATCGACGGACTGAAGCTCGCTCGTGTCCACCGTGACTTCGGCGCCGGTGGACAGGGCTTCGAGGAAGTCGCGGGCGGAGCGGGCTCCGTCGCGGATCGTAAGATGACCCTTCCAGCGAATGACTTGTTGAACGTGCATTTTCACTCGTCTCTCTGGTTTCGTTTCGAGCGTGCCTCACACGCCCCTTGTCGTGCCAACACATCAGCAACGAGCGTGCCACTTTTGAAAAATCCAATGAAATCAGAGGAAAGCCATGTTTTTTCGGCGGCAGGACGAGGCCGGATCGCCAGGATGCCGCGCGCAGCTTCGCAGTTTGCAATGCGCTCTTTGCAGATCGGGAAACGGGGAGGGGCGCGCCTGCGCCGGCGCATCCCGGAGGCAGCCCCGCCGCTCCCTGCGTCTCATGCGGGCGAACGGATCAGGGAATGGGGGTGCCGATCGGGAAAGGTCGATGAATCGAACCGCGTCCGGCCAATACGATTGTGCATCGCAACGGAATGTGGAACGACTTTACCAAGACCAACGGCAGGGATCCCATGTCCATAAAGGCGGCCATCCATCACCTTACCGCGTATCGCTACGACCGGCCGGTTACGCTCGGGCCGCAGATCATCCGTCTGCGCCCGGCGCCGCACAGCCGAACGCGCGTCATCTCGCATTCGCTGAAGGTGACGCCTACCGAGCACTTCGTGAGCTACCAGCAGGACACCTACGGCAACTGGCTGGCGCGTTTCGTGTTTCCCGAACCGGTGACGGAGTTCCGGATCGAGGTCGATCTCGTCGCCGACATGACGGTCTACAATCCGTTCGACTTCTTCGTGGAGGAGAGCGCCACCACCTGGCCGTTCGACTATCCCGAGGACATCCGCGGCGATCTCGACGTCTATCGCCGGCCAGCGGAGGCCGGGCCGAAGCTCCAGGCCTTCCTCGACACGATCGACCGAAGCCCCAAGGGCACCGTGGATTTCGTGGTGGACCTGAACGCGCGGCTGGCGCGCGAGATCGGTTATGTCATCCGGATGGAGCCCGGCGTCCAGGAGCCGGAGGATACTTTCACGATCGGCACCGGCTCCTGCCGCGATTCCTCATGGCTTTTCGTCCAGATCCTGCGCCATCTCGGCTTCGCCGCGCGCTTCGTTTCGGGCTACCTGATCCAGCTCAAGCCGGACCTCGTCGCGCTGGACGGACCAGCCGGGACGGAACACGACTTCACCGACCTGCATGCCTGGGCGGAGGTCTTCATCCCGGGCGCGGGCTGGATCGGGCTCGATCCGACATCGGGACTGCTCACCGGCGAGAGCCACATCCCGCTTGCCGCGACGCCGCATTACCGCAATGCCGCGCCGATCTCCGGCGGCTATTTCGGGTACGCCGAGACCGCTTTCGACTTCGACATGACGGTCTCGCGCGTGGCCGAGCATCCGCGCATCACCAAGCCCTTTTCAGACGAGTCGTGGGATGCGCTCGACGCGCTGGGGCGCAAGGTGGATGCGGCGCTGGCCGCGGGCGACGTGCGGCTCACGATGGGCGGCGAGCCGACCTTCGTGTCGATCGACGATTTCGAGGCGCCCGAGTGGAACACCGAGGCCGTCGGCCCGACCAAGCGCTTCTTTGCGGACCGGCTGATCCGCAAGCTGCGGGACCGGTTCGCACCCGGGGGCTTCCTGCACTACGGCCAGGGCAAGTGGTATCCCGGCGAGACGCTGCCGCGCTGGACCTTCTCGCTCTACTGGCGCCGCGACGGCAGGCCGATCTGGAACGACCCGGCGCTGATCGCGCCCGAGGGCGGCATCGGCGAGGTGCGAAAGGACCAGGCCGAAGCGCTGCTGCAGGGCATCGCCAGCCATCTCGGCATCGAGCCGGACCACGTCCTGCCGGCCTTCGAGGATCCGGGCGAATGGCTGCTGCGGGAGGCGAACCTGCCGGGGAACGTGACGCCGGAAAATTCGCGGCTGAAGGATCCGGAAGAACGGCACCGCATGGCGCGCGTCTTCGAGCGCGGCCTGACCGAGCCGTCAGGCTATGTCCTGCCGGTGCAGCGCTGGCAGGCGAGGGCGTCCGGCCACCGCTGGCGCTCGGAGAAGTGGAAGAGCCGCCGTGGCTACATCTTCCTCGTGCCTGGAGACAGTCCGGTGGGTTACCGCCTGCCGCTCGGTTCGCTGCCGTGGATCGCACCGTCGCACTATCCCTTCGTCAACCCGGCCGATCCGACCGAGCAGAGACAACCGCTGCCGGAGGCGTTCGCCTCCGCAGGCGGGGCTCGTGCGCGACCGGAAGGTTCGGAGGGCGTGGGCATGGGCACGGACGGGCTCGGCGGCACGGCGCAGCCGGTCGCGTCGTTCACGGCCGCCGATTCTCGCCAGACACGCGTCGAGCAGGGCGCGAGCGAACTAGAAGGCGCTGTCCGCACCGCGATCTCGGTCGAGCCGCGTGACGGACGCCTGTGCGTGTTCATGCCGCCGGTGGAGCGGCTCGAGGACTATCTCGAACTGGTGGCGGCGGCGGAGCAAGCCGCACGTGATCTCGGCATGCCCGTCCACATCGAGGGCTATGCGCCGCCGGTCGACCCGCGCATGAACGTGATCCGGGTGGCGCCCGATCCGGGCGTCATCGAGGTCAACATTCACCCGGCGTCGAGCTGGGAGGACTGCGTTGCCACCACAGAGGCGATCTACGAGGAGGCGCGCCAGTCGCGGCTGGGGGCCGACAAGTTCATGATCGACGGCCGCCACACCGGCACCGGGGGCGGCAACCACGTCGTGGTGGGCGGCGCGACGCCGACGGACAGCCCGTTCCTGCGCCGGCCGGACCTCCTGAAGAGCCTGATCCTGCACTGGCAGCGGCATCCGAGCCTGTCCTACCTGTTCTCGGGCCTGTTCATAGGCCCGACCAGCCAGGCGCCGCGCATCGACGAGGCGCGCCACGACGCCCTCTACGAACTGGAGATCGCGCTGTCGCAGATCCCGAGCCATGGCGAGGCGGCGCCGCCTCTGCCGTGGCTCGTCGACCGCCTGCTGCGCAACATGCTCATCGACGTCACGGGCAACACGCACCGCGCCGAGATCTGCATCGACAAGCTCTACTCGCCGGACGGCCCGACAGGGCGGCTCGGTCTCGTCGAGTTCCGCGGCTTCGAGATGCCGCCCAACCCCCGCATGAGCCTTGCCCAGCAGGTGCTGATCCGGGCGCTGATCGCCCGTTTCTGGAAAGCGCCGCTCACCGGCACGCCGGTGCGCTGGGGCACCGTGCTGCACGACCGGCTGATGCTGCCGCACTTCGTCTGGGAGGATTTCCTCGACGTGCTGCGCGATCTGTCGGACCACGGGTTCTCCCTGCGGCCGGAATGGTACGAGGCGCAGGCCGAGTTTCGCTTCCCTTACTGCGGCGAGGTCGAGATCGAAGGCGTGCACCTCGAACTGCGCCAGGCGCTCGAACCCTGGCACGTGCTCGGCGAGACGGGAGCCATCGGCGGCACGGTGCGCTACACCGACAGTTCCGTCGAGCGCATGCAGGTGAAGCTCACCACCATGAATCCGGAACGCTACATCGTCGCCTGCAACCGCCGCCGCGTCCCGCTGGCGAAGGCTTCGACGGGCGGCGTCGCGGTTGGCGGGGTGCGGTTCAAGGCCTGGCAGCCGGCCATGGCGCTGCACCCGGTGCTGCCGATCAACGCGCCGCTGACCTTCGACGTCTTCGATACATGGAGCGGGCGCGCCATCGGGGGGTGCGTGTACCACGTCGCGCATCCCGGCGGGCGCAACTACGAGACCTTCCCGGTCAATGCCAACGAGGCGGAAGCGCGGCGGCTTGCACGGTTCGAGCCGCACGGCCATACGCCCGGCGCCTACATGCCTCAGCCTGAAACCCCGCATCGGGAGTTTCCCATGACGCTCGACCTGAGACGCGCGCCAGGGGTCTGATGTCATGGCCGCCAAGGTCGAACCCGCCCGCAAGGATCCCATCGCGCAGCTGATCGCCGGCTACCGGACGTCGGAGACGATTCCGGACGAGCTTCTCGGACCGGACCGGGCGATACGGCCCGTGTGGCGCGGCTTTCTGGAGGCACTGGCGGCAATGAAGCCGCAGGAACTCTCGGAGCGCATGGCCCGCGGCGACCAGTATCTTCGGGACGCCGGCGTGTTCTACCGGCAGTACGGGCGGGACGAGGCCGCGGAGCGCGACTGGCCGCTGAGCCATATCCCGGTGCTGATCGACGAGGCGGAATGGACGGCGCTCGAGGCGGGGCTCGTCCAGCGCGCGGACCTGCTCGAGAAGATCGTGGCCGATCTCTACGGAGAGAACCGGCTGGTCTCGGAGGGTCATCTGCCGCCTGCGATCGTTGCGGGAAACCAGGAATGGCTGCGGCCGCTGGTCGGCGTCGTGCCGCGGTCCGGCCAGTTCCTGCATTTCCTTGCCTTCGATCTCGGCCGCGGTCCCGACGGGGAATGGTGGGTGCTGGGCGACCGGACGCAGGCACCGTCCGGTGCGGGCTTCGCGCTCGAAAACCGGATCGCCACCGCGCGGGTCTATTCCGACCTTTACGGACGCGCGAACGTGCATCGCCTCGCCGGCTTCTTCCGCGCTTTCCGGGACACGCTGCAGGGCCTGCGGGACGGTGACGACAGCCGGATCGGCATCCTCACGCCCGGCCCGCACAACGACACCTATTTCGAACATGCCTACATCGCCCGCTATCTCGGCTTCATGCTGCTGGAAGGCGAGGACCTGACGGTGCGCGACGGCGAACTGATGGTGCGCACTGTGGCGGGTCTGAAGCCCGTCAGCGTGCTGTGGCGCCGGCTCGACGCGGCCTGGGCCGACCCGCTCGAACTCAACGAGGGTTCGAGGCTCGGCACCCCCGGTCTTCTCAGCGCCATCCGCGCCGGCAACGTCACCATGGTCAACGCGCTGGGCAGCGGCGTCGTCGAGGCGCGCGCCTTCCTCGCCTTCATGCCGCGCATCTGTCGCGCGCTGCTCGGCGAACCTCTGAAACTCGCCAATGTCGCCACCTGGTGGTGCGGCCAGTCGGCCGAAAGGGACTACGTCAAGGCCAATGCCGGGCGCATGACGATCGGCAAGGCCTTCTCCACCCGTCTCCTCTTCGACCTCGACGACGTCTCGGCGATCGGCGGCGAATTCACCCGGGAAATGCGCGAGACCGTAGGAGCCTGGATCGATCACGGCGCCGGACAGCTCGTCGGACAGGAGGCGGTGACGCTGTCGACGACGCCGGCGCTCGTCGACGGTCGCCTGACGCCCCGACCGATGAGCCTGCGCGTCTTTCTCGCCCGCACGAGCGAGGGCTGGAAAGTCATGCCGGGCGGTTTCGCCCGTATCGGACGCACCGCGAAGTCCGCCGCGCTCGCCCTGCAGGAGGGCGGGTCGGCCGCCGACGTCTGGATCGTCAGCGGCAAGCCGGTGCCGCCGGACACCATGCACGCTTCCAACGGCAAGGCCTTCGCGCGCCAGCAGCCGGGCGTGCTGCCGAGCCGCGCGGCCGACAACCTCTTCTGGCTCGGCCGCTACGTGGAGCGCACGGAGAACCTCGTGCGGGTCCTGCGTGCCTATCATGTGCGCCTTGCGGAAGCGGCGACGGCGGAGACGCCTCTCCTGAGACACTGCGCCGAGCATCTCGAAAGTCTCGGGGTCGTGATCTCCGAGGAGATGCCGGCCACCCTGGGCGACACGATCGCGGCTGCCGCGCGGTCGGCCGGCCATGTGCGCGACCGCTTTTCGTCGGACGGCTGGATGGCGCTGACCGATCTCGCCAAGACCGTGCGGGCGATGCGCGGGACCGCAGTGCCCGGCGACGACATGTCCCGGGCGATGAGCGTGCTGTTGCGCAAGCTCTCGGGCTTTTCCGGCCTGGTCCACGAGAACATGTATCATTTCGCGGGATGGCGGTTCCTGACGATCGGCCGCTCGCTGGAGCGCTCGCTCTCCATGGCGCACCTGCTTGCGCGGCTTGCGGACGAGAGCGCGCCCGACGGCAGTCTCGACATGGCTGTGGAGATCGGAGACAGCGTCATGTCGCATCGGCGTCGCTATGCCGTGGCGACCAACCGGGCGACCGTCGTCGACCTGCTGGCACTCGACAACCTCAATCCGCGCTCGGTGATCTTCCAGATCGGGGAGATCGCCGGGCATCTCGACTATCTGCCCGGCCAGGATCCGAACCAGCCGCTGACGCCGCTGCGCCGCGCCCTGCTGAAGCTCCGTACCGGGCTCGAGCTGCAACTGCCGGAGACGCTGGACACCGAGGCGCTCGAAACGCTCGGCGCCGATATCGGCGCGCTGTCGGACGCCATTTCCACCAAGTACATGCGATAGGGACCGTCCGCGCATGCTCTACGACATCAGCCTGAAGATGGCCTACCGCTACGACTTTTCGGCGGATGCCGGCCGGCACATCGCCAGGCTGCTGCCGGCAGACGTTCCGGGCGAACAGCGCCTCGTGGCAGGCGCGCTGAACATCGTTCCCAAACCCGACGAGTGGGTCAATTTCGTCGACTTCTTCGGCAACCCCTGCGTGGAAGTCGGCTTCGATCATCCGCACACGGAGATCGTGTTTGCCGTGCAGTCGCGGGTGGAGCGTCACGCGCCGGGAGACATCCTCGACATCTCGCCTCCGCTCGTCGGGCTGGCGGACGACATCTTCGACTGGCGCGGCATGGACTGCATGTCGCCGCACCATTTTCTCGGCTCTTCGCCGCGCGTGCCCGTCGAACAGGCCACGACCGACCATGCCCGCGCGATCGCGGCCGGCCGGCCGAGCGTGCTCGAAGCGGTCCGGGCGATCGGGCTGGCGCTGCACGAGGAGATGCGCTTCGACCCGAAGGCGACGACTGTCGAGACGCCGATGCTGGAGGCCTTCGAGCGTCGCCACGGCGTGTGCCAGGACTTCACGCACGTCATGATCGCCTGCCTGCGCGGCATCGGCATCCCTGCCGGCTACGTCAGCGGCTTCCTGCGGACGATCCCGCCGAAGGGGGAGGAGCGGCTGGAGGGGGCGGACGCCATGCATGCCTGGGTTCGCGCCTGGTGCGGCGCGGACCTCGGGTGGGTCGAGTTCGATCCCACCAATGCGATTGCCGCAGGCGAGGACCACGTGGTCGTGGCGCGCGGCCGCGACTATTTCGACGTCTCGCCGATCAAGGGCACGATGCGCACGTCTGGTCCGCAGTCCAGCACGCATGCCGTCGACGTGGTGCCGGTGCGCGAAACGGCCAAGGCATCCTGAGAAAGAGAATCAACCGCTTCATGCGTTGCATGAGGCGGGCGAGGCAGGATTGCGCAAACTGCGCTCGCCGGCGATGGTGGCGGGATTTCAGCCTCCCGAGGAGGAGTAGCCATGTCAGACGGTTTTCGCGCCCGCGTCGGCGCCATCTGCGGCGCGCTCCCGGGCGCGCAGGTCTCCGATCCCTGGGGCGGTGGGCATGACGCCTGGAAGGTCGGAGACCGGATGTTCGCGTGCATCGGCGCAGTGCAGCCGGGGGTCGCCGTTAAGTGCCGGGACATCGAGACTGCCACCATGTTGAAGGAAGCCGGCGTGGCGGGGCATGCGCGATACTTCCACAAGAGCTGGATCCTGCTGCCGGAAGAGACGGACGAGGAGGAGCTTCGCCATCGGCTGGCGTCTTCCTACGACATCATTCGGGCCAAGCTTCCAGCTGCGCTCCGGCGCCAGCTTGCCTCCGACGAAGCGCGCTGACCGGCTGCAGTCCCGCGGCCAGTCCTGCGTCATGTATACAGGGTGGCGGCGAATTGAAGCCCGGAGCGCCCGAGAGCAACGCTCCCCTTCTTGTTTGCGCATCGCCATTTCTTGTCCGTCCTGACGAGAGACGGCAGCGGATCAGACAAGCCGGCGAAAGAGGCGGACGTTCCGCAAAAACGGACAGGCTGCGCGCTCCCGGCTTTGCGTCCCGTCGATAGGACCTCCAGCCCCATTGATTTTGGTGGTGCCGTGTATACACTGTGCCCAGGCTTCACTGCATTCTGGGAGGAAAACAGATGCCAACGAAATCAACGCTCGCACTTGCTATCGCGGCAGGTCTCACCTGGTCGGCCGGCGCGCAGGCGCAGGAGACGGTCAAGGTCGGGGTGATCCTGCCCTATTCCGGGCCCTTCGCCGACGCCGCCAACCAGCTCGACGCCGGAATCAAGCTCTACATGCAGCAGAACGGCGACATGGTCGCCGGCAAGAAGATCGAGATCGTCCGCAAGGACACCGGCGGCCCGGCCCCGGATGTTGCGAAGCGGCTGGCGCAGGAACTCGTCGTGCGCGACGGCGTCGACATCATCGCGGGCTTTGCGCTGACGCCCGAGGCGCTCGGTGCGGCCGACGTCGCAACCCAGGCCAAGAAGCTGATGGTTGTGATGAACGCGGCCACGTCCGTGGTCACCGAGAAGTCGCCCTACATCGTACGCACCTCCGTCACCATTCCGCAGGTCAACTATGCCTTCGGCAAGTGGGCGTTCGAGAAGGGCGGCGTCAAGCAGGCCTATACGCTGGTGGCCGACTACGGCCCGGGCCATGACGCGGAGAAGTCGTTCGCCAAGGGCTTCACCGAGGCCGGTGGCACCATCGTCGGCGCCGACAAGACGCCGGTGGCCAATCCCGACTTCTCTGCCTTCGTGCAGCGCGTGAAGGACGCCAGTCCGGAAGCGGTCTACATCTTCGTTCCGGGCGGCGGCCAGCCGGCGGCGATCGGCAAGGCGCTGTCCGAGCGCGGGCTCACCCCGCCCGCCACCCGCATCTTTGGCCAGGGCGAACTGACCCATCCGGAAGCGCTGGAGAGCATGGGCGGCAACGCGCGCGGCATCGTCACCACCTTCCACTACACGCTCGAGCGCGAAGAGCCGCTCAACAACGCCTTCGTGGCCGCCTATCGCGAGGCCAACAACAGCCGCAGCCCCGACCTGTTCTCGATCGGCGGCTATGACGGCATGCACCTCATCTACGAGGCGCTGAGGAAGACCAACGGCGACACGTCGGGCGATGCGCTCGTCGAGGCGGCAAAGGGCATGGCCTGGGACAGCCCGCGCGGCCCGATCTCGATCGATCCGGAGACGCGCGACATCGTGCAGAACGTCTACATCCGCGAGGTGCAGGAGGTCGGCGGCAAGCTCCAGAACGTGATCATCGACACGATCGAGAACGTCAAGGACCCGCTGCACGGCGCGAGCAACTGACGCCAAGCCCCTGGCCCTGAATCGGAAATCGGCGCTCACGTGACCGGCAATCTCCTGATCGTCCTCTTCGACGGCCTCGCCTTCGGGATGCTTCTCTTCGTCCTGTCGGTGGGGCTGTCGGTCACGCTGGGGCTGATGAACTTCGTCAATCTCGGGCACGGCGCCTTCGGCATGCTCGGCGGCTACGTGGCCCTCGTCGTGACGCGCGAGGCGGGGCTCTCCTTCTTTCTGGCGCTGCCTGCTGCCTTCGTCGGGGCGGCTGTCGTCGGCATCGCCTGCGAGCGCACCCTGTTTCGCCGGCTCTACCGGTCGGGAGAGCTCAACCAGGTGCTGTTCACGGTCGGCCTCGTGTTCGTGGCAACCGCGATCGCCACCTTCCTGTTCGGCACCGGCCAGCAGCCCATCCAGATTCCGGACGTCCTGCGCGGCTCCGTCGAAATCGGCGGCCTGCGCTTCGGCATCTACCGCATCTTCCTCATCGTCGTCGCGCTAGCCGTCACCGCGGCGTTGATCTTCGGGCTGGAGTTCACCCGTTTCGGAGCCAGTGTGCGGGCGGCGGTCGACAACCAGCGGGTCGCGCAGGGGCTCGGCATCGACGTCGACACCATCTTCGCCATCACCTTCGCACTCGGCTGCGGCCTTGCCGGCCTCGGCGGGGCGCTGGCGATCGAGATCGTCGGCCTCGATCCCACCTTCGCCTTCCACTACCTGATCTACGTGCTGATCGTGGTGGCCGTCGGCGGGCTCGGCTCGATCGGCGGATCGTTCCTCGCAGCCGCACTGCTCGGCATCGCCGACGTCGGCGGCAAGTACTTCGTGCCCGAACTCGGCTCCTTCCTCATCTATCTCCTGATGGTGGGCGTGCTGTTCTGGCGTCCGCTCGGCCTGTTCGGAAAGCGCTGACGCCATGGCCGATCCGTCCGCGAACCAAGCCACCATTGCCGGGACCCAGGCCTGGATCCGGCGCCAGGGCCGCTGGAGCCCGTACGAGATCGCGTTCTGGATCGCGGTGTTCGTCCCGTTCTTTTTCTTTCCCACCTACCTGACGCTGGCGAGCCAGATCGCCATCGCGGCGCTGTTTGCGCTCTCGGTCGACCTGATCCTCGGCTATGCCGGCATCATCACGCTCGGCCATGCCATGTTCTTCGGCCTCGGCGCCTATGCCGCCGGCCTGCTCACCAAGACGGGCTGGGGCGAACCGCTGACCGGCCTCTTGATCTCCGGCGCATTCGTGGCGCTGGTCGGCTTCGTGGTCAGCTTCGTGATCGTGCGCGTGCAGCACCTGGCGCTGCTGATGATCACGCTCGGGCTCGGGCTCCTGACGCTGGAACTCGCCAATGCGATGAGCTGGCTGACCGGCGGCACAGACGGCCTGCAGGGGGTCTCGGTCTGGCCGATCTTCGGCACCTTCGACTACGACCTCTGGGGCTACACCGCCTATTCCTACACGCTGGCGGTGCTGTTCGTCGGCCTGCTTATCGCGCGGCGCATCGTCCACTCGGCCTTCGGCCTGTCGCTGCGCGGCATCCGCGAGAACCTGAACCGCATGCCGGCCATCGGCGCGCCGTACCAGCGCCGGCTCCAGGTCATCTACACGATCTCGGCCGGCATGGCCGGCGTGGCGGGCGCGCTTCTGACGCAGACGACATCGCAGGTGGCGCTCGACGTTCTGTCCTTCCAGCGCTCGGCCGACGTGGTGGTGATGCTGATCCTCGGCGGGACGGGGCGGCTCTATGGCGGCATCATCGGGGCGATCATCTTCATGGTGGCGCGCGACCAGCTTGCGGGCATCAACCCGCAATACTGGTACTTCTGGATCGGCATCCTCCTGATGATCGTGGTGCTCGTCATGCCGAAGGGCATCCTCGGCTTCCTTGCGCAGCTCTGGGAAAGGATCCGGCGATGAGCACGGAAACCTATGCCCTGCGCACCGAGAACCTGCGCAAGCGCTTCGGCTCGCTAGAGGTGGCGCGCGACGTCTCGATCACCCTGCCGCGCGGCGCCCGCCATGCGCTGATCGGACCTAACGGCGCCGGCAAGACCTCGCTCGTCAACCTGATCACCGGGCAGCTGCCGCCGGATTCCGGCCGCGTGCTGCTCGAAGGGCAGGACATCACGCGGCTGAACCGCGCTGCCAGGGTCAAGGCGGGGCTTGCCCGCACGTTCCAGATCAACCAGCTGTTCCCCGCGCTGACGCCGATCGAGGCGATCACGCTCGCCGTCACCGAGCGCAAGGGCACCGCCGGCCAGTTCTGGCGGAGCCTTGCCTCGCACGGCGACGCGATCGACGAAGCGTGGGGAATCCTCGCGCAGCTGCGCCTGACCGAGGTCGCGACGCGGCCGACGCGGGTTCTTGCCTATGGCCAGCAGCGATTGCTCGAGATCGGGCTCGCGCTGGCGACACGGCCGAAGGTGCTGCTGCTCGACGAGCCGGCGGCGGGCGTGCCGAAGGGCGAGAGCGCGGAACTCTTCTCGGTCATCGCGGCGCTGCCCGACGACATTTCGGTGCTCTTCATCGAGCACGACATGAGCCTCGTCTTCAAATTCGCCGCGCGCATCATCGTGCTGGTGTCCGGTGGCGTTCTGCTGGAGGCCGAGCCGGACGTGATCCGCACCGACCAGCGCGTCCGCGACGTCTATCTGGGGCAGGCGCATCATGGCTGAACCGCTGCTCGAACTCGATGACGTCAGTGCCGGCTACGGCGAAGGAATCGTGCTCGACCACGTCTCGGTTTTCCTGCCGGCCGGTGGCAGTCTGGCGCTTCTCGGCCGCAACGGGGTCGGCAAGACGACGATGATCCTGACGATCATGGGCTTCCTGTCGCTGGCGGGCGGCGCGGTGCGTTTTCGCGGGCAGGACGTGTCGCGGCTTGCCGCGCACCAGCGCGCCCGGCGCGGCATCGGCTGGGTGCCGCAGGAGCGCGACATCTTTCCGTCGCTGACGGTGGAGGAAAACCTGACGGTCGCGGCGCGGGCCGGGCGCTGGGACCTCGCTTCGATCTACGGACTGTTTCCCCGGCTGCACGAGCGCAAGGGCAACATGGGCAACCAGCTGTCGGGCGGCGAGCAGCAGATGCTGACGATCGGCCGCACGCTGATGACCAATCCCGACGTGCTTCTGCTCGACGAGCCGCTGGAAGGGCTGGCACCGATCATCGTCGAGGAACTGACCGCCGCGATCCGCCGCATGGCCAGGGACGAGGGAATGGCGCTCGTGCTCGTCGAACAGCATGCCGAGGTCGCGCTCGACCTGACCGAGGACGCGGTGGTGATCGAGCGCGGGGTGATCGCGCATCGGGCCAAGTCGCACGATCTCCTCGCCGACCGCGAGACGCTCGACCGTTTCGTCGGCCTGAACCTGGCGGCGGAATAGACTTCAAGCGCGGTCCGGACGGTGCGCGGACCGGGAACAGGAAAGGACGGGACGATGAGCGAGCCGTGTTTCGACGTGGCGCATCTGGGGCATGTCGAGCTTCTGACGAACCGCTTCGAGGAAAGCCTCGATTTCTTCGTCAGGGTCTACGGGTTGACGGAGAGCGGCAGGGACGGGGACTCGGTCTATCTGCGGGCCTGGGACGACTACGAGTTCCACTCGCTGAAGCTGACCCGCTCGGATACGACCGGCATGGCGCACTGCGGCTACCGCACCTCGTCGGAAGCCGCGCTGCATCGCCGGGCTGCGGTCATCGAGAAGATGGGCCTCGGCATCGGCTGGACCGAGGGCGATCTTGGCCACGGCCGGAGCTATCGCTTCCACTCGCCGGACGGCCACGTCTTCGAGCTCTACTGGGAGACGGTGAAGTATGACGCTCCGGAAGCCGAGCGTCCGGCGCTGAAGAACGTCGCGCAGCGCTTCCACGGCCGCGGGGCGTCGCCGCGCCGCATCGATCATTTCAACCTGCTTGCGACCGACGTGTCGAGGATGCGCGACTTCATGGTCGAGGCGATGGGCAGCCGCGTGACGGAGCTGATCCAGCTCGACAATGGCCGCATCGGCGGGTGCTGGTTCACCGTCAACAACAAGGGCTACGACATGGCCTGCACGGAAGACCATTCGGGCTCGCGCGGACGCTTCCACCACATCACCTATGCCGCCGACCATCGCGACGACATCCTGCGGGCGGCGGACGTGTTCCTGGAGAACAAGGTCTTCATCGAGACCGGCCCGCACAAGCACGCCATCCAGGGCACGTTCTTCCTCTACGTCTGGGAGCCGGCCGGCAACCGCGTGGAAATCGCCAATGCCGGTGCGCGGCTGATCCTCGATCCGGACTGGCCGACGGTCGTGTGGACGGAAGCCGACCGGAAGAAGGGGCAGGCCTGGGGGCTCAAGACCATCGAGAGCTTCCACACGCACGGCACGCCGCCGGTGACGAAGGCAGCGGAGTAGCGGGCGGGTAGGGACGGGCGCGCCTGCCTGGCAAAAGGAGGTCGGCGGCGGCTCGATGAGGGCACCGCGGCGCTTGACGCGCCTCTCCCCGCGCCATCATCCGCTTTTCCGCTGCACTCCGCTCTTGCATTTTTCGACCCGCTGGGTCAGAGATCATGTATACACGGCTTATGAACCATGGGAGGAACCCAGATGAGCAGATTCAGTCTTGAGGCGGTTTTGGAGAAGACGGGCAACCCCGTCGAGCTCCTCCGCAACTCGAAAGTCGGCATGTATGTATACCCGGTGGTGGCGCCGGAGTTCACCAACTGGCGTGACGAGCAGCGCGCCTGGCGCGAGTCGGCGGTGCTGTTCGACCAGACCCACCACATGGACGAGCTGATCGTCGAGGGTCCCCAGGCCGAGGAATTCCTCGCCTATCACGGCATCAACGCCTTCGGGAATTTCGACCTGAACCGCGCCAAGCACTATGTGCCGGTCACGCCGAACGGCCATGTCATCGGCGACCACATCATCTTCCGCGAGCGCCAGGACAAGTTCGTGCTGGTCGGCCGCGCGCCGACCTCCAACTGGCTGATGTTCTGCGCCGCCTGGGGCAAGTGGAACGTCCGTATCAAGCACGATCCGCGTTCGCCGTCGCGGCCCGAGGGCGAGCGCGTGCTGCGCACGCACTACCGCTACCAGATCCAGGGACCGGACGCGCCGAAGATCTTCGAGAAGATGAACGGCGGACCGATCCAGGAGATCAAGTTCTTCCACGTCGACTGGATCAACATCGGCTCCAAGAAGGTGCAGGCGCTGCGCCACGGCATGTCCGGTGCGCCCGGCCTGGAGATCTGGGGTCCCTACGAGGACAAGAGCTACATCCTGTCGGCCATTCTGCAGGCAGCGCAGGACGCCGGCGTAAACCTCGTGCGCTGCGGCAGCCGCGCCTATTCCACCAACACCCTGGAGTCGGGCTGGATCCCGTCGCCGCTGCCGGGCATCTACACCGGTGACGGCATGCTCAAGGACTACCGCGAGTGGCTCGGCGCCGACAGCTACGAGGCCTCCGGCGCGATCGGCGGCTCGTTCGTGTCCGACAACATCGAGGACTACTACGTCAATCCGTTCGAGCTCGGCTACGACTTCTACATCGGCTGGAAGAAGAACGACTTCATCGGCAAGGACGCCCTGCTGAAGATGAAGGAGCGGAAGAACCGCAAGAAGGTCACCTTCGAGTGGAACGCCGAGGACGTTGTCAAGGTCATCGCGTCGGCCTTCAAGCCGGGCGAGGACCATTTCAAGTGGATCGACTTCCCGCAGCCCAACTACGCCTCCACGAGCGCCGACATGGTCATGCACGGCGACAGGATGGTCGGCATGTCGATGTTCAACGGCTACTCCTACAACGAGCGCTGCATGCTCTCGCTGGGCGTCGTGGACCAGGACGTCCAGATCGGCGACGTCCTGACCATGAAGTGGGGCGAGCCGCAGCAGACCGGAAAGACGTCTGCCGAGAAGCACAAGCAGACCGAGATCCGCGTCCGCGTGTCGCAGACGCCCTATGCCGCCGAGGCGCGCACCAACTACGCCGACAGCTGGCGCACGAAGGCGACCGCGTAAGGCGCGACGCTTTCGAGCATCGATTAGACGACAGGACGATCACGGGCGGCGGAGCAATCCGCCGCCCGTCGTTTTTGGTCGATCCGATGGCGCAGGAACGCGCTGTCGCCGGCGGCTTCCGGCCCATTGTCGCGTCGCCATGCGTCCGACGGATGTCTCCGGTCACGAATGTCGGCGTATGCGGGCTGACTGCATGTATGCATCACGGCTCCCGCGCGCGGCGTCTCGTGGCGACAAGGCGTTCGGGAAGCCTGCTTTCTGCGCACGCCATACGCAATTGCGTCGCGGCATGTCGCAGCCGGGTTGCGACCTGGCGGGCGGGTCGTGTATACATGGACGATAAAGGGAGGAAGACCATGGCCTTTTTCAAGCAAGCCGCGCCCGAGGCGCCCGCCGCCGGTTCCGAACCTCTGCTCGGCGCCTTCGTCGAAGGCTATTCGATCGAGGTCATGCCCCGCACGGCAGCCAAGATCGACGACTTCAAGTCTCTCCTGCCGGAAGGCACGCGCGTCTACGTCGCCCATATCGAGGGCACGCCGATCGAGGAAATGGTCGAGACCGCCGCGCGGCTTTCAGGCGACGGCTTTCCCGTCATGCCCCATTTCCCGGCGCGCATCATCCGCGACCGCGCCATGCTGGAAGACTGGATCCTGCGCTATCGCGACGCCGGCGTGAGCGAGGCGCTGCTTTTGGCCGGAGGCGTGACCAATCCGCATGGTGACCTCGCCACCTCGATGGACCTGATGGAGAGCGGGCTTTTCGACAAGCACGGCTTCAAGCGCCTGCACGTCGCCGGCCATCCCGAGGGCAACAAGGACATCGACGCCGACGGTTCCTCGCGTCAGGTCGATGCCGCGCTGCAGTGGAAGCAGGCCTTCTCCGAGCGCACCGACGCAGCCATGGCGATCGCGACGCAGTTCGCCTTCGAGGCGCAGCCGGTGATCGCCTGGGCGGACCGGCTGAAGACGGCCGGCATCTCGCTGCCGATCCATGTGGGCATCGCCGGCCCGGCGAAACTGCAGACATTGATCAAGTTCGCCATGGCCTGCGGCGTCGGCCCCTCGATCCGAGTGCTGCAGCGCCGCGCCATGGACATCCGCAAGCTGGTCATGCCCTACGAGCCGACCGATGTCCTCACGGATCTGGCGGCCCACAAGGCGGCGAATCCGGACAGCCTGATCGACCAGGTTCACTTCTTTCCGCTTGGCGGCATCAAGACGTCTGCGGAATGGGCCAGCGAGACGGTGCAGGCAGGGGCGCTGCGCAGGACGGGTTGAACCGCCTGCCTGCTCCAGGCCGCACGTTCCAGGGCTGTGGCGCGCTCTCCGCTCCTTCCGGTCGACGGCGGAAACGTCGGAGTTTCGACGGCGGCGGGGCCGCTCTTCCTGCGATGCCCGCGCGGCGTCGTATGCAATTAACTTGATGTTCTAGAATAGACTGTAGGGTCTCCCAAAACGACAAGGCGAAATGCCGGGAGACGTGGATGGGGGTAACCAAACCGTCCGACTCCGCATGTGTGGATGTCTGGGCGCATGCGTTGGAACAGGCGAACCTCGGCGTGTGGGATTGGGACCTGCGCACCGGCGCCTGCGTGTATTCCGACACCTGGTTCAGGATGCTCGGCTACGAGCCCGGCGATTTTCCGCGCGGTGGTGATCTCTGGATCACCCTCATGCATCCCGACGACCGGGAAAAAACGATCGACAAGGGGGAGCGGCACCTGCGCGGTGAGACTCCTTTCATCGAAGCCGAAATGCGTTTGCGCCACAAGGCGGGGCACTGGGTCTGGGTGCTCGATCGCGGCGGTGTGGTCGAGCGCGACGCTGCCGGAGCCCCGCTGCGGGTGGTCGGCGTCCAGACCGACATCAGCGGCCAGAAGGCGTCTGAAGCGGCGCTGCACGACATCAAGGAGCGCTTCGGTCTGGCGCTCGCGGCGAGCCGAACGGGCATCTGGTATTTCGACATCGCCACGCGCAAGAGCTTCTGGGACACCCATACCCATGTCATCATGGGGCTTCCGCCACAGGAAGGCGCCGTTCCGAGCGACACTTGGCTCGGGTTCCTTCATCCCGAGGACCGGGACGAGGCGGTGGCGACGCATGCGGACCTCTCGCTGTTCGACCACGGCGACCGGCGCATGCGGTATCGCATCCTGCGGCCCGACGGCGAGGTGCGGCATCTCGAGACGCTGGCGCGGTTCTCCAGCGATCCGAAGCCGCACGGGAGCATCGTCGGCACGGTCCGTGACATCACGGAGGAGGTGCTTGCGGCAGAAGCCCTCCGCAATGAGGAGAAGCGCCTGCGCGTGACGCTGGCGTCGATCAGCGACGGGGTGGTCAGCACCGATCGCAAGGACCGCATCACCTTTGCCAACCCCGCTGCGGCGGAGATGCTCGGTCTTGCGCCCGAGGCGCTGTTGGGGCAGCGGAGCGAAGAACTCTTCGCCCGGCCGGGGACCGTCGGGGACCTGCCGGGGTTCGATGCCGCCGCCGCAGGTCTGATGGTGCTTCCTGGCAGGCATGAACGCGGCATCCTGGTTCGCTGCACGACCAATCCGATCACCCGCGCCGACGGCTCCGTCAGCGGCTTCGTCCACACGCTGCTCGACGTGACCAGCGAGCAGAAGAAGCAGCGCGAACTTGCCTACGCCGCCGAACACGACGCGCTGACGGGGCTCTACAACCGGTCCGCCTTCGAAGAGATCCTGCAGGCGCGCGTCGCGTCCGCCGGCGAAACGCCCTTTGCGCTGCTCTACATCGACCTCGATCATTTCAAGGCACTGAACGACTATGCCGGCCATGCCGCCGGCGACCGCGCCCTGGTGATGATAGCGCAGTTGATCGTCGGCAGCGTGCCCGCCGGCTCCGTCGCTGCCCGTCTGGGCGGCGACGAGTTTGCCGCCATCGTCGACTGCGGCGACGAAGGCGATGCGGAGCGCCTTGCGGAATCGGTGCTCGCGGCCATCGGCAGTGCGGATCTTGGCAGCAATGCGAGCTATCGACGTCTCGGTGCCAGCGTCGGGACCATCGTCGTGGCCGATGAGGGCCTGCATGCGCCGGACGTGATCGCCCATGCGGACGATGCCTGCTACGCGGCCAAGGCGGCGGGACGAAACCGTCTGGTCGTGCATTCCCAGACCGGGGAACGCCAGGCGTCGCGCCTGACCGCGGCGCGACTTGTCGGCGACATTGCAGACGCCAAGGAAGACGGCCGGCTCCGGCTCTACGGCCAGGAAATCCGCTCCCTTGCCGATCCGGACGCTCCCGGGGAAAAGATCGAGATCCTCGCGCGCCTCGTCGACCGGCAGGGTCACTTCGTCCCGCCAGCCACCTTCATTCCCGCGGCCGAGCGTTTCGGCCGTGCCGCCGCGCTCGACCGCTGGATCATCGCCAAGCTCCTGCGCGACCATGGACACGTCCTGAGGCCCGGCGGTCTGACCGTCGGCGTCAACCTCTCGGCGCAGACGCTGAGCGATCCACGGCTCTGGGAATACGTGCACGGCCTCCTCGAAGAGACCGGGGCCTTGCCCGAGCGGGTGGTTTTCGAGATCACCGAGACGGCGGCAGTGACGAATTTCGAAGCCGCCGACCGGTTCGTCCGACAGGCGCGCAGCCATGGCTGCCGGATCAGCCTGGACGATTTCGGCGCCGGGCTGTCATCCTTCGACTATCTGCGGCGGTTTCCGGTCGACAGCCTCAAGATCAACGGATCCTTCGTCGAGAACCTGCCGACCAGCCGTTTCGACCGTCAGATCGTCTCGTCGATCAGCCGCGTCGCGCGCGGGCTCGGCTACGACGTCATCGCCGAGAGGATCGAGAACGAGGAGACCGTCGGCATTCTCCAGGGAATGCACGTGCAGTTCGGCCAGGGCTATCTGTTTCACAAGCCCGAGCCGATCGAGTGCCTGGTGCAGCGCCGGCTTGCGTTGCTGGAAGCACCGGCTCCGCATCAGGCGGCCGGCGGCTGAACCCGGCTGCGGGGCGACTGTCTCGTCAGGGCTTCGGCCTGCCTTTCGACAGGAACGCCTCCCGGGCATTGCGGTGCTCCTGCGAAGCGAGGCAGGCGACGTAGGATTCCATCTCCGCGGCGAGAACGCGGTCCAGCGAGTCCATGGCAAGAAGCGCCTTCAGGTGGCCTTTCGGCCCCGGCAGGTTCGCAGCCAGCGCTTCCGCCCAACGGTCGGCTGTCGCCAGGAGCCACGCAGGCTCCACGACTTCGTCGACGATGCCGAGCGCGCCGGCTTCCGCAGCGTCGACGACGCGCCCCGACAGGAGCAGCTGCCGCGCCTTTGCAAGCGAGATCCGGGCCGGAAGGGTCCAGCCGAGCGCCAGGTCCGGCGGCAGGCCGATGCGGCCGAACGAGGCGCAGAACTTTGCGCTGGTGTCGGCGATGACGGCATCGCAGCAGAGTGCAAGCGAAAGGCCCGCGCCGAAGGCCGCGCCGGACACGGCCGCCACCGAGGGCTTGCGGCCGGCGATCAGCAGGCGCGCGATGTCGTGCAGGACGCTCATCCGGCGCCTGGCCACGTCGGGATCGCTCGTCATGGCCGAGATGTCGCCGCCCGACGAGAAGCTGCCGCCGGCGCCGCACAGGACGATGGCCGTCAGGGAGGCATCGTCCTGCGCGGCCGCGATGGCTTCGCGCAGTTCGGCGCGCAGCACGTCCGTCAGGGCGTTCTTCTTGCCCGGCACGTTCAGGGTCAGGCGCAAGACGCCGCCTTCCCGTAGGCATTCCAGTTCCTGCACGTCGCGTTGCCTCCCGGAGCGTCTGACGGCGGCTGATACCGGCAGACCATGGATCACGCCAGCGCCTTAGCATGGGATGGGGGCATCGGGGCAAGTCGTGGCCGAAGGGTTCCCCGTCACGATCCGGCGGGATCGGCGTTGTCGCCGGCAGCGGTGCGGCTTATGGAGGACCGATGATACCGTGGATCCAGCTCGACAGCGCGAAAGTACCCGGCGGCGGCGAATTGCGGCTCAAGCAGCGCGGCGGCGAATTCTCCATCATGCTCGGCGCCAACGAACTCATGAACAGCCGGCTGAGCGGTTCGGAGGAGGCGCTGGCGCGTCTGGCCTGGGCTCGCCTCGACGGTCGCCCCGCGCCGCAAATCCTCATCGGCGGGCTCGGCATGGGGTTCACGTTGCGGGCCGCGCTAGCCGCGCTTCCGCCCGATGCCCGTGTCACGGTGGCCGAACTCGTGCCGGAGGTCGTGGCGTGGGCGCGGGGGCCGATGGCCGGGGTGTTCGAGGGATCGCTCGACGATCCGCGCGTCCTCGTCCGGGAAAACGATGTCGCCGACCTGATCCGGTCGGCCAAGGCCTCGTACGACGCGATCCTGCTCGACGTCGACAATGGTCCCGAAGGCCTCAGCCGCAAGGCCAACGACGCGCTCTACGATCATGCAGGCCTGGCGGCCGCACGGGCGGCGTTGCGCCCCGGCGGCGTGCTGGCTGTCTGGTCGTCCGGGCCGGACGCCGGCTTCACCCGCCGCCTCGGGCAGGCAGGCTTCGCGGTCGAAGAGACGCGGGTTCGTGCCCGACGCGGCGGGGGAGGGGCGCGGCATGTCATCTGGATGGCGAGGCGGAGATAGACCGGCGGAGCGCGATCCTGGCTCGTGACACCGAGGTACCGGCCGCCGGTTGCTCGACGGAGAAGCAGGAGTGCTGGCGTGCCTACCCGATCCGCTGACAGGCGGTCTCCACGCGGGCGCCTTGCTGGGCGAAGTAATTGTACATGTTGTTGATGTCCCGCGGGATGACGAACAGGGAAAACACCGGCCGGTTCGGCGGAAAGATCTGGATCCGCACCATGGCCTGCCCGTTGTCGCCCGGCCCGATGCTCCAGACTCCCCTCGCACCGGTATAGGGAAAGTAGCCGCTCGTGCCGTTGAGAATGATGAGTCCGTTGGCGACGACAGACGCATCGGGGGCGAGAAAAACGGTAGTTTCAACCGTTGCTGGGGCCGAATTCATCACGCAACGCCATGTGCCGCTGAGCGCTGCCGCGTTCTGAGCCAGTATCGGCGTCGGAACCAGCGCGAGAAGCGTTGCCACCGCCAGGGTCCATCGAGGCATAGGAATACTCCTGCAGTCGCTGGATGCTGACTTCACGGTAACCCAGCAGAGGCTTCACTGCCAGCAACAAAGTGATCTTCAATAGAACGTGCATTAGAGGTAGTGTGCGGAGAGTTCTGCAAATTCGCTGAGAGGGGCGGTCATGGCAGGCTGGTGATGTTCAACGTCACCTGATTCCCGCGAAGGAACGCCACCATGACCAAGACTGAAGGTAAGACCGCGAGCGCCGCCGTCAAAGACATTCTGCTTTCGAACCCGGATGGGCTGCGCGACGTGATCCGCGTAGTCATGCAGGAGGTTCTGGAGGCCGAGATGGATGAAGCACTCGGCGCCTCGAAGAGCGAACGCACGCCGGAGCGGCTCGGCTACCGTTCGGGCCATTACAGCCGCACGCTCGTCACGCGCGTCGGCAAGCTCGAGCTCAGGGTGCCGCAGGACCGGGGCGGTCGCTTCTCCACCGAGCTGTTCGAGCGCTACCAGCGTTCGGAGCGGGCCTTGGTGGCGACGCTGGCGGAGATGTATGTGCAGGGTGTCTCGACCCGCAAGGTCAAGGCGATCACGGAAGAGCTGTGCGGCCACGCCTTCTCGGCCTCGTCGATCTCGGCCATCAACAAGCGGCTCGACGAGAGCCTCGCCGCCTTTGCCGGGCGCCCGCTTCACGAGCCCTTTCCCTATCTCATCCTCGATGCCCGCTACGAGAAGGTGCGCGAGGGAGGCGTCGTCATGAGCCAGGCGGTGCTGATCGCGGTCGGCATCGACTGGGACGGGCGGCGCCAGATCCTGGGCGTCGAGATGGCCAGTCGCGAGAGCCGCTCGTCCTGGCGGGACTTTCTCGTCGGCCTGAAGGGGCGCGGCCTTAGGGGCGTCGAACTGGTCGTGTCCGACGACCATGCCGGCCTGGTGGCGGCGATCGGCGAAGCCATCCCGGAAGCCGCCTGGCAGCGCTGCTACGTGCACTTCCTCCGGAACGCGCTCGACCATCTGCCGAGAAAGCACGCCGACGACTGCCTGCAGGAACTGCGCTGGCTCGGAGCCTGTCCTCGGGCCGGCGAAGCCGGACCCGGGGGACCGCCGCGATCTCGCCGAGGCCAAGGCCGATCTCGCCGCCTGGCTCGCCAAGTGGTCAGGCAAGTATCCGCGCCTGACGGGCTGGGCGGAGGAGAGCATCGAACAGACGCTCACCTTCTTCCGGCTGCCGCGCCAGCACCACAAGCACCTCAAGTCGACCAACATGCTGGAGCGCCTCAACGAGGAGATCCGGCGCCGTACCTACGTCGTCCGCATCTTCCCCAACACAGAGAGCTGCCTGCGCCTCGTGCGTGCGCTCGCGGTCGAAACCAACGAAAACTGGATGGAGGCCAACCGTTACCTCAACATGGACGACCTCAGAGAGCACAAGAAGCTCCAACTCCGAAAAGCCGCATGACCAGAGCCGTGGCCGCCCNAAAAGCCGCATGACCAGAGCCGTGGCCGCCCAATTTGCAGAACTTGACGCACACGACCTGCATTAGACACGGCGTACCGGCTAAGCCGCTTGCCGGATGCAGGCCGGTGGTCGTCGCCTTGCTTCTGCGCGCCGGAGTTGCGCACCGATGCAGGGGCCTGGAGTGTATCCGTCATCTGGAGAACGCGCCGAGGCAGCGTCGCACCGGGCCTTCCGCCCGCAAGAAATCCAGCCATGATGGCTTTCCGTTTGCGCGGCGTGCGATAGCTTCGGCGCATGCTTCTCGAAATCGACGACATCACGAAATCCTATCCAGGTCCCGACGGACCGGTTCCCGTGCTGCGCGGGGTGACGCTGGCGCTGGGGCTGGGCGAGAGCCTGGCGCTGACGGGCGAATCCGGCTCCGGCAAGAGCACGCTGCTCCATCTGGTCGCTGGACTCGACGGCGCCGATAGCGGCCGCATCCTGCTCGACGGCGCGGATGTGACGGCGCTGGACGACCGGGGGCGCGCAGCCCTGCGGCGCACCAAGGTCGGCATCGTCTTCCAGCAGTTCAACCTGATCCCGTCGCTCGACATCGCGGCCAACATCGCCTTCCAGGCGCGTCTCGGGGGCGCGCCTGACGCGGAAAGAACAGCTGGACTGACGAAGGCGCTCGGGCTCGAGCCGCATCTGCGGAAGTATCCCGAGCAACTGTCGGGCGGACAGCAGCAGCGCGTGGCGATCGCCCGCACGCTTGCCGCAAGCCCGCGGCTCATCCTCGCCGACGAACCGACCGGGAACCTCGACGAGAAAACCTCCGACGAGGTGATGGACCAGTTCCTGGCGCTGGTGGCCGAGACAGGTGCCGCGCTTCTCATGGTCACGCATTCGCCGCGTCTTGCCGCCAAGCTCGGCCGCCATGCCCATCTGAGCCAGGGCCGCCTCGCATGACGGCGGCCACGCTCGGTGCGCTCGCTTCGCACTGGATGCGCAACCGCGTCCAGTTCCTGACGTTGGTGGTTGGTCTCGCGCTGGCGACCGCGCTGTGGTCCGGCGTCCAGGCGATCAATGCAGAGGCGCGCGCGAGCTACGACGCGGCGGCCGCCGCGCTGGGCGAGGGACGGCTCGACCAACTCGTTCCGGCCAATGGCGAGACGATGCCGCAGGAGCGGTTTATCGCCCTGCGCCGCGCCGGTTGGCTGGTCAGCCCGGTGGTCGAGGGGCGGCTTCGCGCAGGCACGTCGACGCTGAGACTGGTCGGCATCGAACCGCTGACCGTGCCGGTCGGCGCCGCCGCGAGTGCGGCGCTGGCCAATACGGACCTCGCGGGGTTCCTCGAAGCCGACACGCTGATGGCCGGGCCGGAGGCGGCGGACGTGCTGCGGGGCGCATTGCCGAACCCGGTGATCGTCGATGCGTCGATCGCGTCGGGCACGGTGATCGCCGACATCGGCGTGGCACAGGAGCTGCTCGACCGAGGCGGTCGCATAAGCCGGCTGGTGGTTTCGCCGGTCCAGCCGCTGCGCCAACGGCCGCTCGCCGAGGTGGCACCCGACGTCGTCCTCCAGCGGGCCGACGGCGCAAGCGATGTCGGCCGCCTCACCGACAGCTTCCATCTCAACCTGACCGCCTTCGGTTTCCTGAGCTTCGCGGTCGGCATCTTCATCGTGCACGGGGCGATCGGCCTCGCCTTCGAGCAGCGGCGCGGCATGGTGCGCACGCTGCGCGCGCTCGGCATCCCGCTCGACCGGCTGATCGTGCTGATGATCCTGGAACTCGTCGTGCTGGCCCTGCTGGCCGGCGGCATCGGGATCCTGCTTGGCTATCTGGTCGCGGCGGTCCTGCTGCCCGACGTCGCGGCGACGATCCGCGGCCTCTACGGAGCCGACGTCGCCGGCACGCTGCAGATCCGACCCGTCTGGTGGTTGTCTGGTCTGGCGATGGCCGTGGGCGGCGCGCTGGTCGCGGCGGCGAGCGCGCTGTGGCGTCTCTCGCGCATGCCGATCCTGGCCAGTGCCGGGGGGCGGGCCTGGGCCGTCGCGTCGGGGCGCGGGCGCTCGATCCAGGCGGCGGCCGCGCTCTTCCTCCTCGCGGCGGCGGGCGGTCTCGCCGTCATGGGCGCCGGGCTGGTGGCGGGATTTGCGATCCTCGCCTGCCTGTTCCTCGGCGGGGCGCTGGCCCTGCCGCTCTGCCTCGCCGTGATCCTGAAGACGGGGCAGGACCGGTCGTCGGGCGTGTTGCCGCAATGGTTCTGGGCCGACAGCCGCCAGCAGCTGCCCGGCCTCAGCCTGGCGCTGATGGCGCTGCTGCTGGCCATGGCGGCCAATGTCGGCGTCTCCACCATGGTGTCGAGCTTCCGGCTGACCTTCACCGGTTTCCTCGACCAGCGCCTGTCGGCCGAACTCTATGTCGACGCGGCCGGCGTGGACGACCGCGCGGCACTGGAGCGCTTCCTCGACACGCGCGCCGACGAGATCCAGCCGATCCTGTCGGTGGAGACCGAACTCGCCGGGCTGCCGGCGGAGCTCTACGGCGCCCGGATCGGGCGGACCTATCGCGAGAACTGGCGATTCCTCGCCGCCGAGGCCGATGTCTGGGACCGGGTGGCCGACGGGGAGGCCGTGATCGTCAACGAGCAGCTGTCGCGCCGGGCCGGCCTCGGCCTCGGCGACCGTCTTGCGGCGGCGCCGGGCCTGGCACTGCCCATCGCCGGCATCGTCGGCGACTACGGCAATCCGATCGGGCAGGCGATCGTCAGCGAGACGCTGTTCCGCCAAGCCTATCCGGCGGTCTCGGCCGCCCGGTTTGGCTTGCGGACCGACAATCCCGAAGCGCTGCGGCGCGCGCTCGTCGACGAGTTCGGCCTGCCGTCCTCGTCCATCATCGACCAGGCCGCGATCAAGCGGTTCTCGCTGTCGGTGTTCGAGCGCACCTTCTCGGTGACCGAGGCGCTCAACGTGCTGACGCTGGCGGTGGCGGCCTTCTCCATCCTGATGAGCCTGCTGACGCTGGCGGCAATGCGGCTGCCGCAGCTCGCGCCGGTGTGGGCGATGGGCGTGACGCAGCGGCGGCTGGCGGGACTGGAAGTGCTGCGCACCGTGCTCCTGGCGCTGCTGACGGCGGTGCTGGCCATCCCGCTCGGGCTTCTGCTTGCCTGGGTGCTGCTTGCCGTAGTCAACGTCGAGGCCTTCGGCTGGCGCCTGCCGATGTTCCTGTTTCCGCTGGAATATGGCCGGCTGATCCTGCTCACGCTCGCGGCCGCGCTGCTGGCCGCGTCCTGGCCGGCCTGGCGGCTGTCGCGCATGGCGCCGGCAAGCCTGCTCAAGGTGTTTGCCCATGAACGCTAGGTTCCGATCGCTCCTTCTGGTTCTCTGGCTCGCCTGCGGCGGCACGGCCTTCGCGCAGGGTTTCGCCGGGCTCGGCACCGATGCCGAAGGCTTCGCCATGCCGCAACCGGGCCATGTCTTCTCCTTTCCGCAGGACCATGGCGCACATCCCGACTTCCGCATCGAGTGGTGGTACGTCACCGCGAACCTGAGCGGCCCCGACGGCACGCCCTACGGCCTGCAATGGACGCTGTTCCGCTCCGCCCTGAAGCCGGGCGAGGCGGAAGGATGGGAAAGCCCGCAGGTCTGGTTCGGCCATGCTGCTGTGACGAGCGCGACGGTCCACAAGGCCGCCGAACGTTTCGGGCGCGGCGGGACGGGACAGGCCGGCGTGACCGCGGAGCCCTTCGAGGCCTGGATCGACGACTGGCACATGGAGGGCGATCTTCTCGGCACCGCTCGGCTGTCGGCCACGGGCGCCGACTTCGCCTACGACGTGACGATGCGCGCCGCAGGGCCGCTCGTCTTCCACGGCCAGGACGGCTACTCGGTCAAATCCGCGGCGGGACAGGCGAGCCACTATTATTCGCAGCCGTTCTTCGAGGTCGAAGGCACGCTCACGCTGCCGGAAGGCGAAATCCCCGTGCGCGGAACGGCCTGGCTCGACCGGGAATGGTCGTCGCAGCCGCTCGCCGAAACCCAGTCCGGCTGGGACTGGTTCTCGCTCTCCTTCGCGGACGGCGACAAGCTGATGGGCTTCCGGCTGCGGGACGCCGCCGGCGGCGACTTCACCTCGGCGACCTGGATCGAGGCCGACGGCACGACGACGCCCTATGGCGACGGCGCGCTGGTGGCGACGCCGCTGGAGGAGAGCCAGGTCGCCGGCCGCGCTGTGCCGACGCGCTGGCGGGTGATCCTGGAGGACAAGGGGCTCGACGTGACGGTGGCTGCGCTGAACAGCCAGGCCTGGATGGGGCTGACCGTGCCCTACTGGGAAGGGCCGGTGATCGTCAGCGGCAGCCACGAGGGCAGGGGCTATCTGGAAATGACCGGCTACGAGGCGCCCTGACGCTCGACGCGTTCTCGGCGTTGCCTGATCGGCAACGCGGATGGCGACAATCGATGATTGTTTGGAACGCCCCCTGCTGCGACACTCTCTGAATAGAGGAGACCGGACAGGCACGATGGCCTACATCATCACCGAACCCTGCATCGACGTGAAGGACGGCGCCTGCACGGCCGCCTGTCCCGTCGACTGCATCTACGAAGGCGGGCGGATGTTCTACATCCATCCCGACGAGTGCATCAATTGCGGGCTGTGCCTGTCGATCTGTCCGGTCGACGCGATCGTCTGGGACGGTGAGATGAAGCCGCAGCACATGCCGTTCGAGGCCGTCAACCGCGACTTCTTCGGCGATGCGGTGACGGGGTGGCATTCGCCGGGCGGCTGGGACATGACCCGCAAGACCGATCTCGACCATCCGCTGGTCGCCGGTCGGCCGCCGCGGCCGGGAGATCAGCCGGCGTAGCCCGCATAGTGGCGCCGGACCAATTCCGACAGGAACCGCGCATTGTCGCGCTGCTCGCCGAGCTTGCCCGCCGACGCGCGCGCCTGGCCGACCAGTTCGCGGCGCGCGGCCTCTAAATCGACCGTCGCCAGTCGCCCATTCTCCACGATCCACCGGCCGCCCACGACCAGACTGCGCACGTGGCGGGCTGTCATGCGACCCAACAGGAGTTCCGCCTCGTCGAGATCGTCGAACATGGCGTCTGCGACCAGCGCCGCGTAGTCGACCACGACGAGGTCGCGGGCCGGCGGCTGGTTGACGACGGCCGCGCCGCGCCCGATTGCGGCGTCGAAGATCTCCGCCGTCGGGATCGACGGCTCCAGTCCGCGTCCGCCATGCAGGAGATGGAATAGGCGCATCTCGCGCCAGATGTCCTGGTCGTCGTCCATGCCCGTGCCGTCGAGGCCGATGGCGTATGCAAGCCCGGCGCCGCGGATGGTCTCGAGGGGCGCGATACCGGAGCGGAGGCGCAGGTTTGCGGCGGGATTGCTGGCAAGGATGACGCCGCGCGCGGCCAGCAGTTCGCATTCGTCAGGCCTCAGCTGCACGCCGTGGGCGATGGCCAGACGCGGCGACAGGAAGCCGATCTCGTCGAGGAACCGGACCACGCCCTGCGGGAAGCGCCGGTCGAGCCATGTGCGCTGGCGCGGGCTCTCCAGCAGGTGCATGTGGATGCGCCGGCCGGTGCGCGCCGAGGCCTCGGCGACGGCTTCGAGCAGCGCGTCGCTCGCCCATTGCGGGCCGACCGGACCGTACTGCACGTCGACCATGCCGGAGCCGTGCGCGCGGGCGATGGCGTCGACGGCGGCAAGCTGGTCGGCGATCGGCGCATAGCTCGGCGCCAGCGCCTCGACGCGCGCGCGTTCGGTGGCGGACAGGCCCGGCAGGAATTCGGGCAGGCCGCCATAGACGAAGGGCGACGTGTCGAGGAGGGGGCAGGAGAGGCCGAGCCGGATGCCGACGTCGCGCGCGGCCCGCACCACCTCGCATGCCTCGCCGACGAGTGTCGCCAGGTTGAGCGAGTTGTGGCAGTGCATGGTCGCGCCGCAGCCGGACGAGGCGATCCGGCCGAAGGCCACGAGGGCTTCGAGATAGGGATCCGTCGGCGGCCTCAGCCGCATGAAGGGGATCCAGGCTTCCAGCGCGTCGTCGAGGCCGCCGAAATCATAGGGCCGGATGCCGTAGCCGTGGTCGTGTGCGTTGACGGGCGCAGGCAATGCAAGCAGGCCGGCGCCGGCCGTGCTGGTGCCCGTGATCGCCGGACCCTCCATGCCGATGGTGATCTCGACGTCCCGAAGTGCAGGCCCGCGGCCGGGCGTCGGCAGGTAGCGTTCGACGGCGGTTGTCACGCTCATCGGTTCAGCACCTCGTGGATGTCCTTGCTGTAGGCGACCAGTTCGGCGGCAATGAAATCCACGAAGGCCTGCGTGGCGCCGGTCAGGGGGCGGTTGCGGGGGACCATGACGGAGATTTCCAGCTCCTGCAGCCGGGAACCGGCGATCGGCAGGGCGACGACACTGCCCTCGCGCAACTCGTTCAGCAGGCCGATCGGGGTGAAGAAGGCGACGCCGACGCCGGCCAGGATGAGAGGCTTGAGCATCATCTGGTTGTTGGTGGCGACCAGCGTGCGGCCGGTGCGGTCGAGCGCGGCGAGCTCGATCGAGATCATCGAGCTCATCACCTCGTTGTCGAGCTGGAGCAGGAGATTGAACTGGGCGCATTCCTGCAGGGTCACGGACTTCGACCGGGCCAGGGGATGATCGCGCGCCACCATCGCCATCAGCGGCATCGGCACGCCCGCGACGCGGCGGATGTCTTCGGGGCGGGCGAGGTCGAAGGTGATGCCGACGTCGACGTCGCCATCGGCGACGAAACCGAAGATCTGGCTGTAGTTGTCGTTGCGGATCCTGAGGTCGATCGCCGGGTGCCGGCGGTGGAAGGTCATCACGCGCTCGGGCAGGAACTGCACCGAGAGACTGTCGAGGCAGGCGATATGGACCCGGCCGGTCTTCTTGCCCTTCAGGTCGCCGAGTTCGCCGCGCATGATGTCGAACTGGTGCAGCGTCTCGCGCGCGTGGCGGAGCGCGATCTCGCCGGCCCGCGTCAGCCGCAGGCCGCTCGGCAGCCGCTCGAACAGCGGCGTGCCGAGTTCGTCCTCGATCTTCTGGATCTGGCGGCTGACGGCGGAACTGGCGACGTGCAGCTCCTCCGAGGCCTTGCGGATCGAGCCCGCGCGCGCCACGGCGACGAAGTAGCGCAGGACGGCGGCATGCATGGTGACGGGTCGCTCCTCCGCGATGGATCAGGCGACCCTAACGTCCCTTCCACACCGGCGCACGCTTTTCGTTGAAGGCGCGGACCCCTTCCTGCGAATCCTCGCTGGCGAGGGCTGCGACGAGGGCGGGCGTGCGCAGCGCCTGCGCCTCCGCCGGGGAGAGATGGCCCGTGCGGTTGACCGTCTGCTTGATGGCGCGCAGCGACAGGGGGGCGTTGGCGACGATGTCGGCCACCCAGCGGTCGACCGCCGCGTCGAGCTGGTCGGCGGGCGCGACCTCGTTGACGATGCCGAAGCCGGCCATTTCGGCGGCCGAGAAACGTCGGCCGGTGAGCATGACGCCCATGGCAAGGTTGTGCGGGATCTTGCGCTGCAGCAGCACCATCCCGCCGTCGAGCGGCATGCGGCCGACGCGGCCCTCGGGCAGTCCGAACTGCGCCTTCTCGGACGCCACGACGATGTCGCAGCCGAGCACCATCTCGAAGCCGCCGCCGAGCGCATAGCCGTTGACGCGGGCGATCACCGGCACGTCGAGCGAGCGCCTGTAGGCGATGCCGCCGAAGCCGTGCGGCCGCGCGTCCGCCCAGTATTCGAGGCCGGACTTGCCGACGTCCTTCATGTCGGCGCCGACGCAGAAGGCCTTTTCGCCGGCGCCGGTCAGCACCACGCAGGAGACGTCGGAGCGGCGCTCGATTTCCTGCCACGCGGCCTCGAGCTCGGCCTCGTGTGCCGCGTCGACGGCGTTCAGCCGGTCGGCACGGTCGATGACGACACGCGCGACGCGATCGGCGATGTCGAGGCGGACGGTCATGCGGCCCCCCGGCGGCGCTCGTCGGCCATGCCGAGTACCTCGTCATTGTGTTCGCCGAGACGCGGCGGTGCATGCCGGATCGTGACGGGTGCGGAGGACATGTCGATCGGGCTGCCGATCAGGCGGATCGGGCCATTCGGCGACCGTCCAGCGTCGAGGATCATGCGGTTGACCAGGGTCTGCTCGTCCTCCAGCGCCTCCGCCAGCGTGCGCACCGGCGCGCAGAGGATGTCGACCTTTTCCAGCCGCGCCAGCCAGTGGTCGCAGCCCTTCTCGGCAAAGCGGGCGCGGAACACCGCCTGGAGCTCCGCCTTGTGCTCCATCTGCCGGTCGAGATCGGCGAAGCGCTCCTCCTTCGACAGGTCCTCGATCTCCAGCGCCTCGCAGATGTCGCGCAGCGGGTTCTGCTTGAAGGCGCCGACCATCACGATCGGACGGTCGGTGGTCTCGAAGACGCCGGTCAGCGGGAAGGCGCCCCAATTCAGGTCCTTGCCGCGCATCATGTGGGCGGCGCCCTCCTGCATCTGCATGGCGAGCATGGAGTTGTAGAGCGACACCGAGACGACCTGGCCGAGGCCGGTCTTCTGGCGCTGCAGCAGCGCCAGCAGCACCCCCTGTACCAGATGCATGCCTGCGGAATAGTCGCACAGTGCCGTCGAGTAGATCGACGTGGGCTGGGTGGCGTCGGCCTTGCGTGCCATGACGCCGGTCATCGCCTGGGCCAGAACGTCCTGGCCGCCCTTGTGGACGTTGGGGCCTTCGAGGCCGAAACCGGAGCCGATGGCGAAGATGATGCCCGGATTGCGCCGCTTCAGGTCGTCGTAGCCGAAGCCCATGCGCTCCATGACGCCCGGGCGGAAGTTGCTGACGACGACGTCGGCCGCGTCGATCAGCGCCTGCACCTGCGCCTTCGCTTCCTCCGATTTCAGGTCGAGCGCGACGCTCTTCTTGTTGCGGTTGAGCGAGGAGAAGACCGGGTTGTTCAATCCGTCCGGATCCGAGCCGAGCGACCAGCGCGACAGGTCGCCGATCCTGTCCTTCTCGATCTTGATGACCTCGGCGCCGTAATCGGCGAGCATCTGGGTGCAGCACGGCCCCATCATCACCTGGGTGAAGTCGATCACCCGGACGCCGTCGAGCGGAAGAGTGGTCATTCGGCGGCCTCCAGGAGCATCGCGTTTTCGGACGGGACATCGCCCGGATCGGCGCCCTGGGCGCGCATCTGGCGCTGGATGGCGGACACGTCGGCATGGCGCACCTTGACGCCGGCGTTGAGCGCGACGGTGGCGGCGATGCCGGCCGCCTCGCCCATGGCCATGCAGGGCGGTATCTCGCGGCTCGACTTCTGCGCCTGCGGCGTCGCGGAATAGTGCCGGCCGGCGACGATCAGCTGGTCGACCTCGCGCGGCAGCATGGCGCGGTAGGGGGTGTAGTAGTCGCGGCCGCGGCACACGGTGTCGGCGAAGTGCCGGCGCTGCATGACGTCGTCCTTGGTGACGACGTATTCGCCTTCCAGCATGCGCGTCTGGCGCACGCCGGTCTGCGGCGCGAAGTCGACGACATAGGCCTTTTCGAAGCCCGGCATGTTCTCGCGGGCAAAGGCCATCAGGCGCTCCATGCGGGCGCGGCCTTCGATCTCGACGGCGGTGAGGTCGGCGACCTTCAGCCCGTGCAGCTTGGGCACGTGCGGGCAGTTGAGCCAGACGACGCCCGGCAGCGGCGTCTTCAGCCACCAGAAGTTCCAGCAGCCGCCGATGATGCGCTTGGCCTCATGGTCGAGCTTCGCGAACTCCTCCGGCCGCTCGAACTGGAAGGCCTCGGCGCGGTCGGTGTCGACGCCGCCCCAGCGCGAGACGGTAGTGAGGATGAAGGAGCTCTCCTGCGACTTCGCTCCGGCGCTCGCCGCCACGTCGAGATCGCCCGTCGCGTCGATCACCACGTCGCCGAGGATGGCCTGGCGGCCTTCCTTGGTCTCGCAGATCACGCCCTTTATGGCGCCGTCCTCGACGATCGCCGAAGAGAACCAGGAATGGGCGCGCAGCTTGACGCCGGCATCGCCGATGACGGCGTAGGAGGCGCGCTTGAAGGCGTCGGGATCGAAGGCGGCGGCGAAGCAGGCCGGGTGCGGCATGGTCTGGGTGTGGAAGTCGAACAGGCCCCAGCGCGCCCATTTGCGCCACATGGCCTCCGTCTCGCGCACGCCCGGCCTCAGGTCCTCTTCCGGGGGCGTGACGCAGAGGCCCCAGGCGCGCATGCGGTCGATCATCTCCATGCAGATGCCGCGCACGGTGACTTCCTCGCCATTGTGCATGTCGTCGAGCACCAGCACCATGCCGCCGGACGCGAGGCCGCCGAGATAGGGATAGCGCTCGAGCAGGGTGACGCTGGCGCCGTTGCGGGCGGCCGAGACGGCGGCCGAGATGCCGGCCGGTCCGCCGCCGACGACGACGACGTCGGAGCGGTCGGCCACCTTCGCCTCGCGCGCGGCTTCATGAATGGTCACGGGTCCCATGATGTTCCTCCGTTTTTCTAGTCGGCAGGCGTTCCGGTCTCAGTGGACGTCGGACGTCTTCCACCGGATGAGGCGCGTCTCGGCGATCGAGACGAGGGTGAAGAGCAGCACGGCGAGCAGCGCCGCCGTGAAGACCGTCGCGTAGAGCAGCGGCGAGCGGAAATTGTAGGTCGCCTCGATGATCAGGGCGCCGAGGCCGTAGTTGGAGCCGATCCATTCCGCCACGATGGCCCCGATGACGCAGGTGGTGCTGGCGATCTTCAGCGCGGCGAAGAGGAAGGGCAGGGAGCTCTGGATGCGCACTTTCCAGAAGACTTCGGACTTCGAGGCGGACAGGACGCGCATCAGGTCGAGCGTGGCGGGCGTTACCGCCTTCAGGCCGCGCACCATGTTGACCAGCGTCGGGAAGAAGCAGATCAGCGCGGCGATGATGACCTTGGGCAGGTAGCCGCTGCCGAAGATCAGGACCAGGATCGGCGCCACCGCGATGATCGGGATCGTGTTGATGAAGACGGCGATCGGGTAGAAGGCCTTCTCGGCCGTCCTCGAATGGACGAACCAGATCGCGAGCAGGATGGCGACGAGGTTGCCGAAGATGAAGCCGAGCACGGACTCGAAGAAGGTCGGCCAGAAATTGCTCCACAGCGTCCGGCCGTCGTCGCGGAAGGAGGCGAGCACGTCGAGCGGGCCCGGCGCCATGTAGGTGGGCACCGAGAAGGCCCAGACGATGAACTGCCAGCCGGCGACGAGCCCGACGACGGCGAGCGTTGCCGGCATCTTGTCGCGAAACCGGTCGGCGAAGCCGAAGGCAGCCGTCTGGGTCAGGGCAGGGGAGCGATGTGCGACGTCGGCCATCAGCATTCCTCCAGAAGGCGGCGCAGATGCGCCGTGATCTGCACGAATTCGAGCGTGTCGCGCATGGCGAGGCGCCGCTCGGCGGGCAGGTCGACCGTCACGAACTCCTTCACCCGGCCGGGATGGGAGGCGAGCACGAGCACGTGCTGGCCGAGGAACGCGGCCTCGGGAATGGAGTGGGTGACGAACATGATCGTCGTGCCCGTCTCGCGCCAGATGCGCAGCAGCTCCTCGTTGAGCTTGTCGCGCGTGATCTCGTCGAGCGCGCCGAAAGGCTCGTCCATGAGCAGGATCTTCGGCCGCGAGACGAGTGCCCGGGCGATCGCCACGCGCTGGCGCATGCCGCCCGAGAGCTCGGAGGGAAGCGCCTTCTCGCGGCCCTTGAGGCCGACGAGTTCCAGCAGTTCGGCGGGTTCGGCGTGCGCCGAGCCGCCGCCGCCGACTTCGAGCGGCAGCCGGACGTTGTCGATGGCGCTGCGCCAGGGGAGCAGCGTCGCGTCCTGGAAGACGAAGGAGAAGTTGCGTTCGCGCCGCGCCTGCTCCGGCGAGCGTCCGAGCACCGTGATCTCGCCCGCGCTGAGCGGCACGAGATCGGCGATGGCCCGCAGCAGCGTCGACTTCCCGCAGCCCGAGGGTCCAAGCATGGTGACGAGGGACCCGACGGGGATGTCGACCGACACCCCCGACAGCGCCGTCACGGCGCTGTCCCTTTCGCCGAACACGACGTCGACGTTGCGGACCGCAACGGCGACGTTCGCCTTGTCCCCGGCGGCCGCGGGCATGGCGGCCGGCCGGGCCAGCGCGCTCGCGCCCATGACCTCAGCCGACCTTCTTGCGGATGTCGGCTGTCGCCTCGAGGATCGACAGCGTCATGATGTCGTCGACCGTCGGCACCGTGCCCTTGAACTGGCCGAGATCGGCGTAGGTCTTGAGCTGGGCCTCCCAGTTCGGCCGGTTCATCGCGCCCCAGCCTTCGGACTTGGTGGTTTCGCCGAAGCTGAATTCGAGCACCGGCTTGACGGCCTCGAGCTCGCTTGCCTTGTCGAGGTTTGGATAGGTCTCGACCAGGATCTCGACGGCCTCTTCCGGGTTGTCCTTTGCGTAGCCCCAGCCCATGGCGGAACCGGAGATGAACTTGGCCAGCACGTCCGGCGTCTCGGCGATGGCCTTGTCGGTGGCGAAGTAGACGTTGGCGTAGAGCTGGATGCCGGTGTCCCAGAGCATCATGTCGACGCGGTCGTCGCCCAGGATTTTCAGCGCGTTGGTGTTGGTGAGCCAGCCGGTCGCGGCCTGGGCCTGGCCGGTGAGAAGCTGGTTCATGTCGGCGCCCATGTTGACCAGCGTCACCTGGTCCTCGGCGATGCCATTCTTGGCCAAGAGCGCGCGCGCCAGGATGAAGGCGGTGGGCTGGGTGGCGATGGTCTTGCCGATCATGTCCTTCGGCTCGCGGATCGGATCCTTGGCGAGCGAGAAATAGGTGAAGGGGTGCTTCTGGTAGCCGCCGGCGATCGCCTTGATCGGGATGCCGGCCGAGCGGGCGAGCATGACGGAGGGGCTGGACGAGGTCTGGCCGACCATCGCCTGGCCGGAGGCGACGCTCGCGACGCCGTCGATGTTGGGGCCGCCCGGCGTGATCATGAGTTCGACGCCCTGCTCGGCGTAGAAGCCCTTCTTCATGGCGACGACTTCGCCGAGGATGCCGTTGGAGGCGAGCCAGCCGAGCTGCATGTTGACCTTGGCCGGCGACTGCGCGGAGGCCCGGGTGACATTGAGCAGGCTGTGGGTGGCGACAAGGCCGCCGACCGTGGCGGCAGTCTGGAGGAATTGACGGCGCGTGCTGCGGAATTCAGGCATGGACGATCTCCCGTTGGTGGACCCTGGCGCGTTCCCGTACGCCGGCTGAGCTCTCAGGTCGGGGAGGATGATGCGGCCGGCGGACGTTCGAATAAAGTAGAATGATTCGGACCGCCCGTTGCCGATTCGGCAACGGGCGGTGGCCCCCCGCAGCACGACGGTGAGAGGAGGCGGGCGGCGCGGCGGCCGGAGCACTTCGTGCCGGGTGCGCAGCGCCGGCACGAAGTGCTCCGGCCGGGCGAAGCCGCGCGCGGGCATAGACGCATCCGCCACCCGGGCGTCTCTCAGGACCGGCAGCGGGCGCCCGCAGCCTTGCCCGTGCCGGACGCTGTCGCAGCACCCGCGCCGGCACGCGAAGACTCCATGGTCAGCCGTTCGGCTCGGTCGGCCGCAGACGATGCCATGACGGAGGCAGGCGCACCGGACGGCAGTCAGGCGGCGAAGGATCGCGCCACCTCCTTTCCCCGGGCCAGGGCCCGGGCCCGGGGAGCTGCAGCAGGAGAGGCTGGACGGCCGCACGGCTGGCGAGACCGGCAGACGAGCAGCGCCAGGATCTGGTCCAGCATGCCGCCGGTCGGTCTGTCGCCTCGTCCGTTTCCTCCGGACGCGGTATGGGAGAGGCGCGCGCGGGGTCGTGGGCAGGTATCTGGGTGGGCGGAACGATTTGCCGCGATGCCGATCCTGTTTCCTTCGCAGTAGGGGCGAGGGGCATGGGAAGCATGACGGACGTGAGGACGACCGTCGATGAAGCTGTCACCGTGGCGCACTTGCCGCTCCGCGCTGAGCGGCCGCACTCGCCCTCCGGCATGATCGGTGGAACCGGTGGCGCGGCCACTTGGCTGGACATCCAGATGAACCGCGGCGCCGAGCGTGCTGACGCTGCACCGATTACTGCATTGCGGCCTTCAGACGCGGGGCCGCGAAATCGAGAAAGGCCCGAAGTTTCAGCGGTAGCAGTCCCTGGACGGGATAGACGAGGCTGACGGGCACCGGGTCTGGCGCGTGATCGTCAAGGACAGTCACCAGCCGTCCGGCACTCACTGCGTCCGCGACCTGATAGGACAGCACGCGGGTCAGGCCCACTCCGGCGATGGCCGCGTCGACTGCAGCTTCGGCGGTATTGACGGTCAGACGCGAGCGGAGCGGTGCGACCTGCTCCCCTGCTCCTCTCCCGAAGGTCCAGGCTCCGGCCGGGGCGAGCGCGGAGAAGGTCACGATGTCATGCTCCGCGAGCTGCGCCGGATTCTCCGGACGGCCGCGCCGCTTCAGGTACTCGGGACTTGCGCAGACCACACGGCGGATGGTTCCGACCTTCATCGCCACATCGCTGCTGTCCGGCAGCGTCGCGATGCGCACGGCCAGATCGACGTGATCTTCCACAAGGTGCAGTAGCCTGTCTGCGAGGACCAGTCTCACATCCGTTTCCGGATAGGCACGAAGGAAGTCCGCGACAACCGGGACCATGTGCAGGCGCCCGAACACGATCGGCGCAGTAATCACCATTTCCCCCTTCACGACCTCGTATTCGCCCGCCGCCGCGCGCTCGGCCTCGGCAAGATCTTCCAATATGCGCCGGGTCGCGACCACATAGGCCTTCCCGACCTCGGTCAGACCGATGCTGCGCGTTGACCGGACAAGCAGACGCGCCCCGAGATGCGCCTCGAGATCGGAGACCTTGCGGCTGACGGTGGACAGGGGAATGCCGAGCCGCCGACCGGCACCCGACAGGCTTCCGGCCTCGACAACTGCTTGCAGGACGGTCATCGCGTCGAGCCGGTCCATCAGAGGCTTCCGGGAAATGGGACGGTGGTCACCGAATTTATTGGATTATCCCGCCTCTGGCCAGTCTCTACTTAAGGGACGACCAGAGTGACTGGCCTTTTCCACAGGAGACCTTCGATGACCCGCCTCGCCATCCCTGCCACGACAGCCGATGCCCCCGCCGCCAGCCAGCCGCTGCTGCTGGAAGTGGAAAAGCAACTGGGCATGGTGCCGAACCTATTTCGCCTGATTGCAAACAGCCCTGCCGCGCTGGAAGGCTACCTTGCCCTCTCGGGCGCGCTCGCGAAGGGCAGCCTGCCTGCCCCCACCCGCGAGCGTATCGCGCTGGCCGTCGCCGAGCTGAACGGCTGTGGCTACTGCCTGGCCGCGCACAGTTACATCGGCGTGAACATGGCCAAGCTCGATGCGGAAGAGATCGCCGCCAACCGTCGCGGCCACTCGACGGACCCCAAGGCCGATGCCGCGGTGCGCTTCGCCGCAAGCGTCGTCAAGGCGCGGGGTCACGTGGGCGATGACGAGGTGAAGGCGGTCAAGCTTGCCGGCTATTCCGATGCGCAGGTGGTCGAGATCGTGCTGCATGTCGCGGTGAACACGCTGACCAACTACGCCAACGAAGTGGCGCAGACGGCTGTCGACTTCCCTGCCGCCGAGGCGCTCGTAGCCTGAGCCCGGCGGGGCCGCCGCCAAGGCGGCCCCCTCAACCACGGAGCCGTCATGATGACCCGTCCGCCGCTTCCCCCATTCACCGCCGAGACCGCCGCGCAAAAGGCGCGCCTGGCCGAGGATGCCTGGAACAGCCGCGATCCCGCGCGCGTGGCGCTTGCCTATACGCCGGACAGCGGCTGGCGGAACCGGTCCACGTTTCTGTCAGGTCGCGCCGGGATCGAGGCGTTCCTCACCGCAAAGTGGGAACGCGAACTTGACTATCGCCTGATGAAGGAGGTCTGGACCTTTGCCGGAAACAGGATTGCGGTGCGCTTCGCCTACGAATGGCACGATGCCGACGGGGCGTGGTTTCGCAGCTATGGCAACGAGAACTGGGAATTCGACGCCGAAGGCCTGATGCAGCGGCGCATCGCGAGCATCAACGATCTGCCGATCGCGGACGCGGACCGCAAGTTTCACTGGCCGTTGGGACGCCGTCCCGACGACCATCCCGGCCTCGGCGACCTTGGACTCTAGGACGGATCTTGTGGAAGCAACCTACTCAAGCGATGTTGCCTTCACGCCTACCGTGAAGGCTGTCCAGGCCCGCAAGGGCTCGCGCCGCGCCTATGCAAGCCAGGAGCGGTCGGGCGGCTGGCGAACGGAGATCACGCCCGATCTCAAGGCGTTCATCGAGGCGCAGACCAGCATCTTTCTGGCGACCGCAAACGCCGATGGGCAACCCTACATCCAGCATCGCGGGGGAGCTGCGGGGTTCCTGAAGGTCATCGAAGCGCACACGATTGGCTTTGTCGACTATGCCGGCAACCGGCAGTTCATCACCTCGGGCAATCTTGCGGACAACCCGAAGGCGTATCTGTTCCTGATCGACTACGCAGAGCGTCGCCGGATCAAGATCTGGGGAACGGCGAGGGTCGTCGAGGGCGATGAGGCGCTGGTCGCGGACCTCATGCCGAGGGACTACAAGGCGCGCGCCGAACAGGTGATCATGTTCACCGTCTCTGCCTGGGATGCGAATTGTCCCCAGCACATCCCACAGAGGTTCGAGGCTGCGGATGTGGCGGCGGCCCTCTCAGCGCGCGATGCGCGGATCGCCGCGCTTGAAGCCGAGGTCTCTCAACTTAGTGCGGCACACCGCGCTCGGTGCCGGAGCACATGACGTAGGGGCTGCGCCATTCGACCGCAAGATCGTGCATCTGTACCGCCTGGGCCCGTGAAAACAACCAGTCAAGCCTGGAGAAGGCTGGTTGCCAGGCCGGCCCCCACTGCCAGGTGTGACCTCGGCGCTTTGTTCCCCGTCGCCGACATGGATGGCTCCATCCGGCTCAGGATCGCTCCGCGTCATCCGGTAGTCCGCCGCAGCGCCTTCGCTCCCTCCCACGGCGCGGACGACCTCGTCGGGCGTGGTGGGGACGACTGGCATCCCTCTCGGATGTACGGGCGGCACATCGGCGTTCGGCGTGGTGGTGAGGAAGCCGGACAGATGGAAACGCCCGGCCCGTCCTTCACCCTCCCGACGCCGGGCCAACGCGTCCAGGTCCAGTCGAATAAGAACTGCGGCCGTCTGTCGTGCAGCCGGCGTGCCGGTACGGATGTCTCAGGTCCTGCCGTCGTGCCGATGCGCGGTCGTCTGTGCCGCGATGGCGAGACGGGTGACGGTCAGCGCATGGCCCGGCGGCATCGCGCTCGCCGTGCGGTCGCGGACGTCGTCCTGGAACCGTGCGAAGTAGGTCAGCGGTTCGGCCGAGCAGTCGATGTGCCGGGCGCCCTTGCCGTCGACGAGGAAGAGGTGATCGGCGCCCGGGCGGCCGTCGAGGTCGACATATTTCCTGAGCTCGATGGTTCCGCCGGTGCCGAGCAGGAACAGGCGGCCGTCGCCCCAGGCCGGCAGGCCGTCCGGCGTGTACCAGTCGACGCGGATGAAGCCCGAGGCGTTGCCTGCGCGCAGCAGGATCTCGCCGAAATCGTCGAAGGCAGGTACATCCGGCAGTGCGTGGTTGGCGACGGTGCTCGCGACGATCCCGGCGGTGGCGTTGCCGGTGAAGTGCAGGAACTGGTCGATCTGGTGCGACGCGATGTCTGTGAGGATGCCGCCGAAGGCTTCGGGCCGGAAGAACCATTCCGGGCGGATCTGCCGGTTGAGCCGGTGCGGCCCGAGGCCCGTGGTCTGCACCACGGTGCCGATGGCACCTTCCGCGACCAGCCGCGATGCCGTTTCGCAGGCCCTTACGACGAAGCGTTCGGAGAAGCAGATGGAGAAGATGCGCCCCGTCTCCTGCGCGACGCGCTCGATGGCGGCGACCTGCGCCTCGGTCACCGCGCCCGGCTTGTCGACCATGACGTCCTTGCCGGCACGCATCGCCGCGATCGCGACGTCCGCGCGGTCGACGGGGATCGCGGCGCAGACGACGAAATCGATCGACGGATCCTCCAGTAGCCGCTCGCGCTCCACCGGCCTCAGCTGCGGGAAGCGCTCGCGGAAACCGTCGAGGACGCGGGGGTCGCTGGTCCGGGGACAATAGCCGACGCATTCGGCGCCCGCCGCGACGTTCTCGGCGACGAGATGGTAGATGTGGCGGTGGTCGAGACCGATCGCGGCGAAATACAGGCCGCGGCTCATCGCGCGACCGTCGCAGGCGCGCCGGTGCGGCCGGTCTCGATCAGCGCATCGATGAGGCGGTGGACCTTGAGCGCTTCCTCGCCGCTCACCTTCGGCTGGCGTCCCTCGCGGATCGCTGCGGCGAAATCCGCCATGACGGCGCGGTGATAGTCGTGCGGGAAGGCCATCGGATCGGCGCCCGTGCCGCCGGCGCTCCGGTCTGCCTCGATCGCCACCTTGGGGCCGTCCTGCAGCTGCACCAGAAGTTCGGTTCCGGCGAGCCGCGCCGTGCCCTTTTCGCCCGTGACGACGATTTCCTCGAGGAAACCGGGATAGGCGGCGGTGGTCGCGTCGACGGTGCCCAAGGCGCCATTGTCGAAGCGCATGGCCGCGCAGACCATGTCCTCTGTCTCCATGCGGTGGACCGGCGTCGTCGTGGCGAAGCCGGTGACGACATCGACCTGGCCCGCAAGCGACAGCATCAGGTCGAGCGTGTGGATGCCCTGCGAGATAAGGACGCCGCCGCCATCGCGGGCGAAGGAGCCGCGGCCCGGCTCGTCGTAATAGGATTGCGGCCGCCACAGCCGGATGGCCGTGGAGCAGCCGACGATGCGGCCGAGTTCGCCGTCGGCAAGCATCTGCGCGAGCTTCATGCCGGCCGGGCGGAAGCGGTGCTGGAGCACGACCCCCATGGTGACGCCGGCCCGCCGGCACCCCTCCACCAGTTCGACGGCGCGGGCGGTGGTGATGTCGAGCGGCTTTTCCATCAGGACATGCTTGCCTGCGGCCGCGCACGCCAGGCCGATGTCGCGATGGGTGTTGGCGGGCGTGAAGACCGCCACCGCCTCGACGCTCGCGTCGTTCAGGATCGTTTCGAGGCTGTCGCAGGTCGGGAACGGGAACCTGTCGGAAAACGCCCGGCGGCGTGCCTCGCTCGGGCTGAAGGCGTGGACCACCTCGATCCCGTCGGCAAGATCCACCAGGCCCCGGGCATGGGGGGTGACCGCCATGCCGAGGCCGACGATTGCGATGCGTGTCTTCTTCACCTGTCCAACCTCTGAAATGTCGAATGTCAGGGGCCGAGCCATTTGACGGGCAGCAGCGTGAAGCCGGGTACATACGTGATCAGGAGGAGCACGCCTACCAGGGCCAGGATGAAGGGTATGATCGCCTTGAAGGTCTCGGTCTGGTTGGCGCCGCCGACGCGGGCGGTGGTGAAGACCAGCACGCCGAGCGGGGGGGTGAGAGCGCCGATGACCAGGTTCATGACGATGACGATGCCGAAATGGATCGGGTCGACGCCCGCCGCGATCACCAGCGGCACGAGGATCGGCACCAGGATCACGAGCGAGGCGATCATTTCCATGAACAGCCCGACGATCAGCAGGAAGAGGTTGATCGCCAGCATCAGCAGCACCGGCGTCGAGACGAGCCCCGACAGTTCCTGCGCGATCTTCTGCGGCACCTGTTCGAAGGCCAGCACCCAGGCGAAGGGGGCGGCGGCGGCGATGATGACGACGATGACGACGGTGTCGAAGACCGATTCGCGGATCGCCGCCAGGAGGTTCGACGGCGTCAGCTTGCGATAGAGCAGGGCTCCGCACAGCAGGGCATAGAGGAAGGCGATGGCGCCGGCCTCCGTGGCGGTGAACATGCCGAAGCGCACGCCGCCGACGATGATCACGGGAAGGATGAGCGCCGGGATCGCCAGGCCGAGCGACGTCATGCGCTGCCGCAGCGAGGCTTTCGGAATGTCGCCGCCATAGCCGCGCAGCCGCGACAGCACGTAGACGACCAGCATCAGGGATGCGGCGACCATCAGCCCCGGAACGATGGTGGCGACGAACAGCGCGCCCACGGACACGGAGGCGAGCGCGGCGTAAATGATGAGGCCGAGGCTCGGCGGGATGAGGTTGGCGAGCGTCGCGCTGGCCGCGGTCAAGGCGGCGCTGAAGGGCCGACCGTAGCCGCGCCTGGCCATTTCCGGCACCATCAGCTTGGCGATCGTCGAGGCGTCGGCCGTCGACGATCCGGAAATGCCGGCGAGCATGGTGTTGGTGATGACGTTGGCCTGCCCCAGCCCGCCGCGAAGGTGGCCGACGAGCTGCATGGCGAGATCGACCAGGCGCGGCGTGATGCCGCCCGCGTTCATCACCGCTGCGGCGAGGATGAAGAAGGGAATGGCGAGCAGCGTGAAGGAATTGAGCGCCGCGCCCATGTTCTGCGAGATGGTGACGAGCAGGATGGGGTTGAAGGCGGCGAATGCCGCGAAGGCCCCGAAAGACAGCGCGAAGGCAACCGGTACGCCGATGACGATGGACACGATGCCGACCAGAACGAGGACGACCGCACTGCCGCTCTCGCCATAGACGCTGGAGGCGCCCAGGCGGATCATGAGATAGAGCGCCAGACCGCCGGCGATGACGGCAACGCCCTGGAGGAGGCTGCGTCCGGGTCTCGGCCAGAACAGGAAGAACAGGTTCAGCGCACCGCCGACCGGTACGGCGAGGAAGAAGTACTTCATCGGCCATTGCAGCGCCGGCGACGCCGAGATCGCGCGGCTGACATAGTCTGAGCCGTGCATGACCAGCATGATGCTGGCCGCGGCCATGACGGCGCGGTTGAAGACGAGCAGCATCTGCCGGGGCCGCTCGGGAAGGGCGCGGGTGACGACGTCGATGGCGATGTGGGCGTCGCGCCCGGTCGCGACCGCCATGCCGAGGAAGACCGCCCAGGCGAAGACCCAGGTGGCGAACTCCTCCGGCCAGGGCAGGCCGGAGTTGAAGCCGTAGCGCAAGACCACCTGCAGGGACGCGACCGCGACCGCAGCCAGCATCAGCCCGACGCAGAGCGCCTCCAGCACGCGGTCGACGATCCGCGCGAAGCCTGCCAGCGACGTGTCGGCCGCCGCACCTTCCGGTGCGGCGTCGGCATCGGCATTCATCGCCATGCGTCTGATCTCAACCCAGCGCCTGGATGGCCTTGATCATCGCGGCGGTCTCGGGGCTCTTGGACCCGAACTCGTCGAAGAGCTTCGCGGTCTGCGCCTCCATCTTCGCGAGTTCCTCCGCGGGCAGCTGCTGGACCGTGACGCCGAGGCCCTTGAGGTCTTCCAGCGTCTTGGCGGCATTGGCGCGGTTCACGGTGCGCTGCTCGGCGAAGGCTTCCTTCGCGGAGGTGCGGACGAGATCGCGCAGGTCTTCCGGCAGGCTGTCCAGCCAGGCGGCGTTGACGCGCACGGCCTTGGGCAGGAACCAGTGGCCGGTCAGGGTGAGATTGCTGGCCTGCTCGTGGAACTTGAAGCCGACGATTGAGAACACGTCGGAATCGATGGCGTCGATGATGCCGGTCGAGAGCGCGGAATACTGCTCGGAATAGGGCAGCGGCGTCGGCGCGGCGCCCAGCAGCGACCAGAAATCGACCCAGATACGCAGCTGCGGCACGCGGATCTTCAGGCCCGCGAGATCGGCCAGGTTGCCCACCGGGCGCTTGGACAGGATGTGGCGGAAGCCGGTCTCACCATAGGCGACGAATTCGACGCCGGTCTTGGCGCGGGCGATGTCGGAGCATTTCTGGCCGAGTTCGCCCTGCAGGACGGCGTCGACATGCGCCTCGTTCTTGTAGATGAAGCCCGGCGCTCCGCCGAAGGCCGCGATCTCGGGGGCGATGGCCTCTTCCGAATCCGGACCGGCGGTGGTGACCTGGATGGTGCCGATGCGGCTTCCTTCGAGCGCCTCGGCGAGGCCGCCGAGCTGGGCGGCGGGAAAGTGCTGGGCGTCGATGCGCCCCCCGCTCTTCTCGTTGAGCACCTTGGCCCATGCGTCGAAGGCGTTGGTGATCGGCGTGCCGACGCCCTCGGTATGGGCGATCTTGCAGACGTATTTCTCCTGCGCGCGCGCATCGCGGATGAATGCCGGCATCGCCAGGGCGGCGGTTCCGACGGCGATGAAGCCGCGCCTCGAGATATGTGTACGCATGGCGGTCATTGTTTCCTCCCTCGGACGTCCTTTGGTGTCTCATCCCCATGCTTGCGGTATGGCACCATACTGGTAGGATACATCGTCGAGCGGCCAGCGCAAGTGTGGTCGGACCAGTTGCAGGAAATCACCGTATCGCCCGGCGAAGCTGCGCGGGCTTCGGAGGATGGTGACGCATGGACATCGCGCTGCGCGCCAGGGAGCCCATCGCGCCCCAGCTCTTCTCCGCCTTGCGGCAGGGTATCGTCGAATTGCGCCTGCGGCCCGGCGAAGCCCTGTCGGAAAGCGACATCGCCGGCCGGTTCGGCGTCAGCCGGCAGCCGGTGCGCGAGGCCTTCATCAAGCTGTCCGAGGCCGGGCTCGTCGAGATCCGGCCGAGCCGCGGCACCTACGTCATGAAGATCTCGGCGCGCGAGCTCGCCAATGCGCGGTTCGTACGCGAGGCGATCGAATGCGACATCGCCAGCAATGCCGGGCGGCTGGCCGGACCAGAACATGTCGAGACACTGCGCCGGCACCTCGATCGACAGCGGGTCGCCGCCGCGCACAACGACTACCGCAGCTTCAACGACCTCGACGAAGCCTTCCACCGCGCCATCGCCGACATCGTCGACTGCGACTATGCCTGGCGGATAGTCGAGAGTGCGCGGGTGCAGACCGACCGCGTGCGCTTCCTCAGCCTCCCCGACGCGTCGCCGATGCCGCTGCTGATCCGCCAGCACGAGGCGATCGTGGAGCGCCTGGCCGCCAACGATCCCGACGGCACGGAAGCGGCGATGCGCAGGCATCTGCGGGAGATCCTTGTGGCGCTGCCGCAGATCGCCGCCGCCCATCCCGACCTGTTCGCCGACACCGAACTGCCGGCGCACTCCACCGGTCTCGCTCCGGTCGACTGAGCCATGGCCGGTTTCACCCTGGAATCCGACGCGATCGTCCTGCCGGCAGGCGCCTGGGCGAAGACACATCGGCTGCGGCTGCGCCATGACGGCGCCAGCGTGCTGGCGCTGACGCAGGGACCGTTCCGGCCCTATCTGCACCCGCTGTCGACGCCCGCCGGCTATTGCGTGACGGCCGAGCGGCCCGCCGACCACCCGCACCACAGCGGGCTCTGGATCGGCGCGGACCATGTCCATGCGCAGGTGCCGGCCGCGCATGGGATGATCGAGGAATACACCTACAATTTCTATGTCGACGAGACCTTCCAGGGCCGGGCGCCCGGTTGCGTCGTCGAAACCGAGCGGAACGGCGAGGCCCTGGACGATGGCCGGTTCCGCATCGTGCAGCGGATGGACTGGCGCGGGCCGGCGGAATGGGCGGCGCCCGGAGGCAGGCGCGTGGCGGTCGAGACGCGCACGACCACCGTCGAGACCGGACGGCAGCGTCACCGCATCGAGGTGACCTCGCGGCTCGAATGCGGCGATTTCGCATTGAAGCTCGGTCCCACCCGCCATGCCTGGTTCAACGTGCGGGTGGCCGAGACGATGATCGTGGGCAATGGCGGCGCCGTTATCGACGACAGGGGCCGCAGCGGCGGCGTCGCGGTCAGCGGGGCGGGCGCGCGCTGGATCGATTTCACCGGTCCGGTCGGCGGTGGCGCGGTGGCCGGGGTGAGCGTCATCCCGCACCGGGTCGCTGCGCGGGCGCCGTTCTGGTTCGTTGCCGACTGGGGCGTCGTCACCGTCGGACCGTTCCGCGAGGCAGCGCTGGTGCTGGCTCGCGGGGAGATCTTCGAGAGCCGCTTCACGGTGCTTCTGCACGACGGTCCCGCCGACGTCGACGAGATCGAAGGGATTGCCGCGGCCTGAGACGCGGAAGGGGAGGACAGACTTGCTCATCGCACGCTACCGGATCGGCGCCGCCGTCCACCATGGAGTGCTCGAAGACGACCGGCTGCACCGGCTGGCCGGATCGCCCTTCGCGTCGCTGGCGCGGGCCGGCATCACCGACAGCCTCGCCGACGCGACGCTGCTGGCGCCCGTCGAGCCGCCGCGAATCTTCGGCGTCGGGCTCAACTACGTGGCCCACATCGAGGAATCGGGCGCCAAGACGCCGGTGCGGCCGCTGTTCTTCATGAAGCCCCCGACCACGGTGGTCGGACCGGGCGCGCCGATCGTCTATCCGCGCGAAGGCCGCAACGTGCATTTCGAGGCCGAGCTTGCCGTCGTCATCGGCCGCGCGGGCCGACGCATTGCGCCGGAGGCCGCGCTCGACCACGTGCTCGGCTACACCTGCGCCAACGACGTTTCCGAGCGGGTGATCCAGAAGGAGGAGATGGACCAGGGCGCATTGCTGGTCGGCAAGGGCTACGACAGTTTCTGTCCGCTCGGCCCGGTCATCGCGACCGGCCTCGATCCTGCCGGACTGCTGCTCGGCGCGCGAGTGAATGGCGTCGAGCGCCAGTCGAGCTCGACATCGGACCTCCTGTTCGGGGTGGCGGCGCTGGTGTCCTATCTCAGTTCGGCGATCAGCCTGCTGCCCGGCGACGTCATCATCACCGGGACCCCGTCCGGCGTCGGGCCGATCGAGCCGGGAGACAGCGTGGACGTCTGGGTCGAAAGCGTCGGCACGCTGACGAATCCGGTGGTCGCGGAATAGCTGGACCGTCGAGGCTGCTGGACGGACCGTTTCGCGACCGGGAGATTTACCCGGGGAGTGCGTTCCCGCGGTTTCCCGGGGAGCGGTTCGACGGTCAGCTTCGACGCGCGGCGAGCAGCCAGAAGAGGTGGGCGGCGAAGGAGGCGGCGAGCGCAAGCAGGATCGGAACGGCGCCATGGCCGCGCAGGGCGAGGCCGAGTGCTGTCAGGATCATGATGCCGGCGAGGCCATTGGCGGCGAAGGCCGTGCGTCCCGGATTGCCGCTCAGCCAGACGATGACGACCTCCGTGGCGATGATGGCCGCGGCGATGACCGCGACGGCTCCGGTTTCCACAAGGGCGATCAGCACGGGAGAGCTCGCGCCGGTTCGCGGCGCAGGGCGCCGTCGCAGGGCATCGCGATCGGTCGCGACGGGCGCATCAGGAGCCCTGGAAGGCGAGGCGCACCATCTGGCCGAGATCCTTAACGAAGACGCGCAGATGGGCGAGCGGGTCGCTGCGCTGCAGGCGCTTGTCGAGGTAGGAGGTCCAGGTCAGCCGCTGCACGTCGGGATCCGCGCAGATCGCCACGAAACGCTCGCGCCGCTTGTCGCTGCGATACCAGAAGGACTGCATGAAGCCGAGGACCATGAAGACGCGGCCGTGATCGGCCATGAAGCGGCGGCGGGCGGAGGCCAGCGCCCGGGCGTCGCCGGTGCGCAGGAACTCGTTGCCGGCCTCGGCGGCGAGGCGGCCAGCCGTCATGGCGTACCAGATTCCCTCGCCGGAGGCGGGGGCGACGATGCCGGCCGCATCGCCGGCAAGCAGCACGGCGCGGCCGTCGTCCCAGCGCGACAGCGGCTTGAGCGGCAAGGGGGCGCCCTCGCAGCGGATCGTTTCGGCCTCGGCGAGACCGGACGCCTCGCGCAGCATCCTGGTCGCGGCCTTGAGGTCGAAGCCCTTGACGGCCGAGCCGACGCCGATGCTGGTGGCGTCCCCATGCGGGAAGACCCAGCCGTAGAAGTCGGGCGAGACACGCGCGTCGTAGTGGACCTGGCAGGCGGCGGGATCGAAGCCGGCGGTCGCGCCGGCCGGCGAACGGACGATCTCGTGGTAGGCAAAGACGTAGGGCGGCCGGCGATCGGGGCCGAAGGCCGCGCGGCGGACGAGCGAGTTGGCGCCGTCCGCGCCGATGACCAGGCGGGTGCGAACGCTCAGCGTCGCGCCGCCGGCGGCCGGTTTCAGCCGCACGACCACGCCGCCGGCCGGATCGTTCTCGATCTCGGTGAAACGGCCGATGGCGAGCGTGGCGCCGGCCGCCTGCGCCCGCGCGCGCAGCCAGGGGTCGAAGCGGTCGCGGTCGACCATGCCGACATATCCGCCCTGCACGGCCATGTCGACGCGCCGGCCGGAGGGCGCGACGATGTCGGCGGCGGCGATACGCGCCGTCAGCTGGCTCTCGGGCACGTCGAAATCGGCGAGCAGACGCGGCGGGATGGCGCCGCCGCAGGGCTTGATGCGGTCGGCCCGGTCGACGAGCAGCGTGCGCCGTCCGGCGCGGGCCAGATCTGCGGCGGCGGTCGCGCCGGCGGGGCCGCCGCCGACCACGACCACGTCATAATCGAAGGGGCGGGCTTCGGCGCTCATTCGGCAGGCACCATTGCAGGAGAAGCGGACGGCCGTGCGCCGGCGAGGCGCAGGGCGATGACGGCGGCGGCGAGGAAGGCCACGCCTTCGAGCGCGAAGACCGCGCCGTAGGCGGAGGCGGGATCGTCGGTGACAAGGCGCAGGAGATCCACCGCGACCGTGCCGGCGAGACCGCCGAGACCGAAGGCAATGGCCTGCGCGGCGCCCCAGAGCCCCATGCGCATGCCGCTGCGGCGGGGGCCGGCGGTGCCGGCGAGCGCCATCATGGAGCCGATGGCGGCCACCGCGAAGACACCGTTCGCCACGCCGAGCGCGACGACGTTGCCGACGAGCGGCCACCCCTGCGGCGCCGCGGCAGCGAGCACGAGCCCGCCGATCATCAGCGCGGAGCCGAAGCAGCCGGCGACCGTGAATATCCGCAACACGCCCGGATGGCGGCGCGACAGCAGCGTGCCGGCGATGCCCGTGAAGACCATGCCCAGGAAGACGCCGCCATGCTGCACGCCGGCGAGCTTCGTGGTCTCTCCGGGCGTCATGCCGAAGACGAGCCCGGCGAAGGGTTCGAGGATCAGGTCCTGCGCGCTGTAGGCGAGCATCGAGACGAAGACGAAGATCGTGAAGAGCCGGGCCTGCGGGTCGGCCCAGGCATCGGCGAGGCTGACGCGGAAGCCGGGTGCGGCAGGCTCCGCGGCGAGCACCGGGCGGGCGAGGCGGCTCTCCACGCGCCACAGCGCGGCGCAGGCGAGCATGAAGGCGAGCCCGGCGACGCCGCCCGTCACGGCGACGAGCCGCAAGGGCGAGTAGGGATCGAGAAAGCCGCCGGCCAGAACCGCGGTGACGGCCATGCCGAGGATCATCATCAGCCAGACGATGGTCGCGGCGGCGGGACGGCGCGCCGGAGCGACGGCGCTGGCCAGCAGCGCGAGCAGCGACGTGCCCGCCGCGCCGACGCCGACGCCGACCAGCAGGAAGGCGGCGACCGCAAGCGCCATGCCCAGGGCGAACCGGTCGGCCATCAGCGCGACCGAAAGCGCGGCCAGCGCGCCGCCGAGGCCGAGCGTGGCGATGCCACCGATGATCCAGGGCGTGCGCCGGTTGCCGTGGTCGGAGCGGTGGCCCCAGACGGGTCGCAGGATCTGGACCGCGTAATGCAGACCGACCAGGGCGCCGGGGATGGTGGCGGCCAGCGCCAGTTCCACCACCATGACACGGTTGAGCGTCGCGGTGGTCAGGACGACGATCGATCCGAGCGCGGTCTGGACGAGGCCCAGCCTGACGATGCCGATCCAGCCGAGACTTGCGTGCATGGCGTTCATCCCATGGCCTGAAGTGCAAAGGCCGCCGCCAGCATGCCGAGCACGTAGAAGGTCGTGCCGGTGGCGTTGTACCAGGCGGCATGGCGTTCCGGGTCGGACAGCAGGCGCACCATGCAAGCGGCCTGAAGCAGGAGGAGCAGGGCGACCGCGCCGGCATGCCAGGCGAAGCCCCAGGAGAGCAGCAGGCCGATCACGACCAGTTGCGGCGCGGCCATGACGGCGCAGGCGACGCGTGCCGCGAGCCCCTCGCCGAGCAGGACCGGCAGGCTGTCGATGCCCGATACCCGGTCGCCACCGACGGCCTTGAAATCGTTGAGCGTCATGATGCCATGCGCGCCGATGCTGTAGAGCAGCGCCATCGTCACCACCGGCGAGGCCGGGAAGCCGCCCGCCACGGCGGCGGCCGCCGTGAACCAGGGCAGGCCTTCATAGCAGAGCCCGACGGCGGAATTGCCCATCCAGCCGTTGCGCTTCAGCCGGAACGGGGGCGCGCTGTAGGCCCAGGCGAGGGCCAGCCCGACGATCGCGGCGAGGAACACGACGAGACCGAGCATCGCGGCGACCAGGAGCGACAGGAGCGTGCCCGCGACCGCGACGGCCAGGCCCCAGCGGCCCGGCATGCGGCCGGACGGAATGACCCGGTTCGGCTCGTTGATGGCGTCGACCTCGCGGTCGAACCAGTCGTTGATGGCCTGGCTGGTGCCGCAGACGAGGGGACCGGCGAGCAGGATGCCGGCCAGCGCGTAGGGCCAGCGGTCGATGCTCGCTCCACCCACCGAGACGAGGCCGCAGCCATAGGCCCACATCGGCGCGAACCAGGTGATCGGCTTCAGCAGTTCGAGCACGGCGCCCGGCGTGGGTGTCCGGACGGCGACGGCTGCGATGGAGATCGGTGAGGCCATGCCGCAGACTAAGTCGACAGACCCGTTGTCGTCAACTCAAATTGACACTCGCGAGTGTCAATCCGAATCGTCTTCGACGTCCGATATGCCGTAGCGGCGGAGCTTGATGTAGAGGCTCTGGCGGGAAAGGCCGAGCATGTCGGCGGCCGAGGCGCGGTTGTTGTCGGTGAGCTTGAGGGCGGCTTCGATGCACAGCTTCTCGATGATGTCGGCGGTGTCGCGCACCAGATCCTTGAGCGGGACGCGCCCGACCAGTTCGGTCAGCTGGCCGGCCGACTGGGCGTTCATCGCACCGAGCGGCGAGGGCACCGTGTCGCCGCGCTGGGCGGCCCGAACGGAGAGGCCGTAGCGCGGGCCGTCATGCCCGGCGACGCGGGTGGCGGAGATCTCCACGGTTTCGGTGCCGCCGAGGTCGTCGCGCACCATGGTGGAGAAACGCCTGACCGAGCCGTGCTCGCGCAGATTGGCGATCAGCACCTGCAGGTCGACGGCGGAGCCGCCGATCCAGGCGTCGACGCTCTTGCCCTCGATCCGGTCGAAACCGACCACCCGGATCATGTCGAGGAAGGCCATGTTCGCTTCGAGGACCCTGCCGTCGCCGTCGATGACGACAAGGCCGTCCGGCAGGCTCTCGGCGAGGGACAGCATGGCCGACACGGACGAGACGCCGCCCTCGAGGTCGCGGTCGGCCAGGAAGCAGACGAGGAGATTGGTGCGGCCGAACTCGCGGAACGGCGTGACGCGGATCGACAGGGGCTCGTCCAGCGTCGCGATCCGCGCCGTGATGACGTCCTCGCGCCCGCGTGCGGCGATCGCCGACAGTGCCTCGGAGACCGTCTGCTGATCGGTCCGCGCAAAGGCCGCGGTGACGGGGGTGCCGGTGAGCTTCTTGGCCGGCCGCGCGAACAGCCGCGCGGCGGCCTCATTGGCGTCCATCACCTTGAAGTTCTGCGAATCGACGACGAGCAGGGGTTCGTAGGCGAGGTGGAAGATGATGCGGTAGCGGGCCTCGATGTCGCGGACGCGCCGGTAGTCGCGCTCCATCTCGAACTGGGCCCGCACCAGCCGCTGCTGCATGTCGGCCATCGAGCGGGCGTCCGCACCCAGCGCCAGGCGGGTGTCGCTGCCGGCAAAGGAGGCCACGCGATAGGAGACGGGAAGGTCGCGGTTGCCCGACCCCGGATGGTTGACCTGTCGCGAGCGGGTGATCTGGACGTTCGCCGAATCGCTGAGGAGGTCGCGCAGCTTTTCGCGGCTTTCGACCGTGACGGTGTCCTGCCAGCGCTTCCCGACCCAGGTCTCGAGCCCCCAGGCCTTCAGCTCGCTGTCGCGATAGGCAATGTCGAGTATGTCGCCATCGGGCGACAGGACGAGTGCGATATCGGCGCCGGCCGTGACGATCGTCGATACGGCCTCAGCGTCCAGCTCCTTCAAGAACCGGCCACTGTCGCGAAACGAGCGGCACACGTCCCGTGAAACCAGCTTGTCCATCTGAGACTTTCGAGTTCCAGTTCATCTCGGCGGCGACGGGCGGACGCATACCGTTCGCCCTGTCGTCGGCAAGGGCGGCGATGGCCACCGCGTGCCGAGCGTTCAGGGCCAGGGAATCGGCCCCGACCTCAAATGCCAGTTCCGGCTTATCGACGAATATCGGGCCGCCGACAAGAATGGTGGCGGATTTGTTGCGCATGGTGGACCGAAGTCTGCGGATCGCGCCCGCGAGCTCGGGCAGCAGCGCCGCGCCGGAGAGTGACAGGCCGACGAGGGCATAATGGCCGCTCTCCGCCAGCCTGAACATGTCGGGACCATCGCCGCAGCCGCAGCAGTCGACGTGCCAGCCGTCGCGCCGCAAGGCATCCTCCACGATGCTCAGCCCGAAGGAATGCTGCTCGCCCGGCGTGGGCGCGAGCAGTGCCGTACGTCCCGGCCGCACCGCGCCGACCGCGGGATATTCGGTCGCCAGGCGCCAGAACAGGCGCTGGATCCTGGTCATGACGACCGTCACCTGCATGAAGTCGCAGATGTCCATGCGCCAGTAGTCGCCGACAAGGCGCGCGGCAGGCGCGAGGAGCTCCTCGGTCGCGGTCTGCGGATCGCCGTCCAGCGACACGAACCCTTCGAGCACATCCTCGCAGCGCGAGCTGTTCTCGTCGAGGAGAAGCCGGGTGAAGTCGTCGATGGCGGGGTTTCGCGTGGAGGCGCCGCGCCGGTTCGGCTTGCGCTGAGCATTGCGCCCGACGAGCAGCGGTACGACGTTTTCCCGAAGGGTCGCCGCGAGCCGGTCGGCCACCTGGGGTTCGCCGCCTTGTGCCTTGCGGTCGCCATGCGACCGGCTTCCGGTGACGACGCCGCGCTGGGTGCCGTTCATGATGGAGTCGGGGCTGCTGCTGGTCATGACTGGCGATCCCTCCGTTCGCCAGCGTAAAGGTCGCGCGCTGTGCTTCCCCCTCGCGCCGTGCTGCTGCACGGAGCGCCGTTGGTTGCATGGCGTGGTCTTCGCGCTGATCCTTATTGTTGATCCAACGATACTCCCTTCAACGCGCTTGTCCAGCGGAATCTGTCCAGTAAAAGTGACATCGTCAACCATTGTGGACGTCAATCCAGATTGACACATCCCGTTCGTCGGGATTAGTGTCCGTGGACTGCAAGACAAGAACGACAAGAAAACACGAGAGGGAGGCGGTCGCGCAAAGGCGATGAGGGAGGCACCAGCAAAGGGTCAGGCCAGACGCCCGCTCTACACGCCCGAGCAGCGGCGTCGGCGGGACAAGACAGCCTGGACGATCGTGCAGGGGCTGCTCGCGCCGCTGCAGTTCGTGGTGTTCCTCGCCAGCCTGATCCTCATCCTGCGCTACCTCGCGACCGGCGAGGGGCTGGCCGCGGCCAACGCGTCGGTGGTCGCCAAGACCCTCGTGCTCTACGCCATCATGATCACCGGCTCGATCTGGGAGAAGGTCGTTTTCGGCCGCTGGCTCTTCGCCCCCGCCTTCTTCTGGGAAGACGTCTTCTCGATGCTGGTGCTGGCGCTCCACACCGCCTACCTGGTCGCGCTTTTCCAAGGCGCTCTCGACCCCGGCGGCCTGATGCTGCTCGCGCTCGCCGCCTATGCGACCTACGTGATCAATGCCACCCAGTTCCTGGTGAAGCTGCGCGCCGCAAGGCTCGACGCCGCGCGCGTCCAGGCCGCAATGCCGGAGACGGGCCGATGAACGCGATGCCGCCCCGCACCGGCGCGCAGGACTGCGGCCCCGTCACGCCCTTGCGGCAGCGCGGCCAGCACGAGGTCTTCTGCGGACTCACGTCGATCATCTGGCTGCACCGGAAGGTGCAGGACGCCTTCTTCCTGATCGTCGGGTCGCGCACCTGCGCGCACCTCATGCAGTCCGCCGCAGGCGTCATGATCTTCGCCGAGCCGCGATTCGGCACCGCCATCATCGAGGAGCGCGACCTGGCCGGCATGGCCGACCTGCACGAGGAACTCGACCGGGTGGTGGCGCGCCTGCTTGCCCGCCGGCCGGAAATCCGCATGCTGGTGCTGGTCGGATCCTGCCCGTCGGAGGTCATCAAGCTCGACCTCGGCAAGGCGGCCGAGCGGCTCGCCCGCCTGCATGCGCCCGCAACCCGGGTGCTGCATTTCTCCGGCAGCGGCATCGAGACGACCTTCACCCAGGGCGAGGACAATTTCCTGGCTGCGCTGGCGCGCGAGCTGCCGGCGGCGGAGGCCAAGGCGCCGCCGTCGCTGATGGTGGCCGGTGCCTTGCCGGACGTGGTCGAGGACCAGTTCCGCCGCATCTTCGACGCGCTGGGAATCGGCCCGGTTTCCTTCCTGCCGTCGCGCGCCTCCTCGGGCCTGCCGCCGGTCGGACCCGCCACACGCGTGCTTCTGGCGCAGCCCTATCTCGGCGAGGCGGCACGGGCGCTGGAAGCGCGCGGCGCAACCGTGCTTGCCGCGCCATTTCCGCTCGGCGAGGAGGGCACCACCGCCTGGCTGCGCGCGGCGGCCGATGCGTTCGGCGTGGCGCCGGGCCGTTTCGACGCCATCACCAGGGCCGGACGGCGCCGGGCGCGCGAAGCGGTCGGGCGCCATCGTGCCGAGCTCGAAGGCCGGCGCGTTTTCCTGTTCCCCGATTCACAGCTCGAACCCTCCATCGCCCGCTTCCTGGCGCGCGAGGCGGGCGCCGAGATCGTCGAGATCGGCTCGCCCTACCTCCACCGCCAGCACCTGGCGGGCGAATTCGCGCTGCTGCCGCCCGGAATTCCTTTCTCGGAAGGTCAGGACGTCGACCGCCAGCTCGACCGCTGCCGTGCCGCGCGGCCCGACCTCGCCGTCTGCGGCATGGGGCTTGCCAATCCGCTCGAAGCCGAGGGCATCGCCACCAAGTGGTCGATCGAACTCGTTTTCACCCCGGTGCAGGGCTACGAGCAGGCCGGCGACCTCGCCGAACTGTTCGTGCGGCCGCTCGCCCGCCGCGCCGTGCTGAAGCTGGGGGCCTGACCATGCAGCTCACCGTCTGGACCTACGAAGGACCTCCCCATGTCGGGGCCATGCGGATCGCCGCCTCGATGCGGGGGCTGCACTACGTGCTGCATGCGCCGCAGGGCGACACCTATGCCGACCTGCTGTTCACGATGATCGAGCGGCGCGACACGCGTCCGCCGGTCACTTACACGACCTTCAAGGCGCAGGACCTCGGCGCCGATACGGCCGAGATCTTCAAGATCGCCTGCCGGGACGCGGTGGAGCGGTTCAAGCCGGAAGCCATCATCGTTGGCGCGTCGTGCACGGCCGAGCTGATCCAGGACGATCCGGCGGGACTCGCCGCGGCACTCGCCCTTCCCATTCCCGTCATTCCTCTCGAACTGCCGTCCTATTCCAAGAAGGAGAACTGGGGCGCTGCCGAGACGTTCTACCGGCTGGTGCGGGCCTTCGCGCCGGCGCCGCAGCGTCCCGCACCGCGGGTGGTGCGCCCGGCCGGCGAGCGCAGCTGCAACATCCTCGGGCCGACCTCGCTCGGCTTTCGCCATCGCGACGACATCGAGGAAGTCCGCCGCATGCTGGAGCGGCTGGGGGTGATCGTGAACCTGGTCGCGCCGCTCGGCGCCAGCCCGTCCGATCTTGCGCGGCTGCCCGACGCCGACTTCAACGTCGTGCTCTATCCCGAAATCGCCGGCACGGCGGCCGACTGGCTGAAGCGCAACCACGGCCAGGCCTTCGTCTCGATCCCGCCGATCGGGGTTCGCGCCACCGCCGACTTCCTGGCCGCCGTCGCCGGCCTTGCGGGCGTGGCCGCGCCCGCCGCTTCGCCGGCCGCCCTGCGGATGCCCTGGTACTCGCGCTCGATCGATTCGACCTATCTCACCGGCAAGCGCGTCTTCATCTTCGGCGACGCCACCCATGCGGTTGCGGCAGCCCGCGTGGCGGCGGACGAGCTCGGCTTCGCCGTCTGCGGCCTCGGCACCTACAGCCGCGAATTCGCCCGCGAGGTCCGCGCGGCGGCCGTCCGCTACGGGGTGGAGCCGCTGATCAGCGACGATCACCTGGCCGTCGAGGACGCCATCATCGCCGCGCAGCCGGAGCTCATTCTCGGGACGCAGATGGAGCGGCACGTCGCCAAGCGCCTGCGCATCCCCTGCGCCGTCATCTCGGCGCCCGTGCACGTGCAGGATTTTCCCGCGCGGTACTCGCCGCAGATGGGCCACGAGGGCGCCAACGTGCTGTTCGACAGCTGGGTCCATCCGCTGATGATGGGCCTGGAGGAACACCTGCTCGGCATGTTCCGCGACGATTTCGAATTCAATGACGGGGCCGCGCCTTCGCATCTCGGGCACGCGGCCGCACCCGTGGCGGAGGCGGAGGATCCGACCCTCGTCGTGCTGGCCAGGCCCGTCGCCTGGACCGGCGAAGCCGAAAAGGAACTGAGGAAGATCCCGTTCTTCGTACGCGGCAAGGCCAGAAAGAACACCGAGCGCTTTGCCGTCGAACGCGGACTGCAGACCATCACAATAGAGACATTGTACGATGCCAAGGCTCACTACAGTCGCTGACGCGACCCCGATCACGATGTCGATCGTGACTCTCGACAGCCACATGGCGAGCGCCGTGGAACGCGCCTCCCTGTTGCTCAAGCGGGAATTGCCGGGGCTGAAGCTGACGCTGCACTCGCTGGCCGAGTGGGGTTCCGACCCGGCCGCGGAGGACCGCTGCCGCCGCGACGTCGAGACGGCCGACATCGTCGTCGCCAACATGATCTTCCTCGAGGAACACATCCGCAAGGTCCAGCCCTGGCTGGAAGCGCGGCGTGACGCCTGCGACTGCATGGTGGGCTGCCTGTCGGCGGGCGACATCGTGCGGACGACCAGGCTCGGCGGCTTCTCAATGTCGAGTGCGCCGGGCGGGGCGCTGGGGCTGCTGAAGCGCCTGCGCGGCGCGGCGAAGCCCGGACAGTCGGGCGGTCGCCAGCAGATGAAGATGCTGCGCCAGATCCCGCGGCTGCTGCGCTTCATTCCCGGCAAGGCGCAGGACGTGCGCGCCTATTTCCTGACCCTGCAGTACATGCTCGCGGGCTCCGACGACAACGTCGCCAACCTCGTGCGCCATCTGGTGTCGCGCTATGCCGCCGGACCGCGCGCGGCGCTGCGCAAGGCGGTGACGGCGCGCGCGCCGCTCGACTATCCGGAGGCCGGGCTCTACCACCCGCGGCTGCCCAACCGCATCGGCGAGACGTTGCGCGACCTGCCGGGTACCGGTTCCGCGGGGACCGTCGGCCTGCTCGTGATGCGTTCCTACGTGCTCGCCGGGAACACCGCGCATTACGACATGGTGATCGGCGCGCTGGAGGCGAGGGGGCTCAAGGTGGTACCGGCCTTCGCCGCCGGCCTCGACGCGACCCCGGCCGTCGAGGGTTTCTTCATGGCCGATGGCCATGCGACGGTGGACGCCGTGGTGTCGCTCACGGGCTTCTCGCTCGTCGGAGGCCCCGCCTACAACGACAGCCGCGCGGCCGAGGAGATGCTCGCCCGCCTCGACGTGCCGTACCTTTCGGCCTTTGCGGTCGAATTTCAGACCGTCGAGGAGTGGCGCTCCGGCGATCACGGGCTGACCCCCGTCGAGACCACGATGATGGTGGCGCTGCCCGAGATCGACGGCGCGACCGGGCCGATGCTGTTCGGTGGCCGCACGTCGGCCGGCGGCGCGGACCGCGGCGGGTCCCGCCGCGACATGGCGGGCGAACCGGAACGCGCGGCCATGCTCGCCGCGCGGGTGGAGAAGCTGGTGCGCCTTCGCCGCACGGCCCGCGCCGAACGCAAGGTCGCCGTCGTGCTGTTCAACTTCCCGCCCAATGGCGGGGCGACCGGCACCGCAGCCTATCTCTCGGTCTTCCGCTCGCTCTGGAACACGCTCGGCGCAATGAAGCAGGCCGGGTATTCGGTCGACCTGCCGCCCAGCGTCGATGCGCTTCGCACGCGGATCCTCGAAGGCAATTCATCCCGCTTCGGCCAGCCTGCCAACGTCGCGGCCCGCATTCCCGCCGAGCGCCACGTGCAGCGCGAGACGCATCTCGCCGAAATCGAGGCGCAGTGGGGTGCAGCTCCCGGCCGCCACCAGTCAGACGGGTCGTCGATCCTCGTGCTCGGCGAGCGTTTCGGCAACGTCTTCGTCGGGGTCCAGCCGGGCTTCGGCTACGAGGGCGATCCGATGCGGCTGCTGTTCGAGAAGAGCTTCGCGCCAACCCACGCCTTCGCCGCCTTCTATCGCTGGCTGCGCGAGGATTTCGGCGCCGATGCGGTGCTGCACTACGGCACGCACGGTGCGCTGGAGTTCATGCCCGGCAAGCAGGTCGGCCTGTCGCGCGACTGCTGGCCGGACCGGCTGATCGGCGACCTGCCGAACCTCTATCTCTACGCCGCCAACAACCCGTCGGAAGGCGCGATCGCCAAGCGGCGCGGCAATGCGACGCTCGTCAGCTACCTGACGCCGCCGGTCGCGGCCGCGGGCCTCTACAAGGGCCTCGTCGAACTCAAGGCGTCGCTCGACCGGTGGCGCAGCCTGCCGCCGTCGGATGATCACGAGCGGACCCGGCTGGAGGAAACCATCGTGGCGCAGGCCGGCGCGCTCGATCTCGAGACGGCCAGCCTCGTGAACGGCCGGCCCGATGTGCCGACGCTGGTCGAAGCGGTCGCGGAACTCGAGGCGACGCTGATCCCGCACGGGCTGCATGTCGTCGGAGAGGCCGCGACGCCGGAGGAGAGGGCCGACCTGCTGCAGGCCGTCGCGGATGCGTCGCATGGCATCGCGCTGCCGCGCGAACTGGCGCAGCGGCTGGCCGACGGCGAGGCGCCTGCCGGAGCACTGGAGGCGCTGCGACTTGCCGGCGACGAGCGCCTGCGCGCCGCGGCCCCGCTGCTCGCCGAGATGAACGCGCAACTGTCGCGCGACCATGAACTGCCGGCGCTGATCGCCGCGCTGGACGGGCGCTACATCCGGCCCGTCTCCGGCGGCGACCTGATCCGCTCGCCGCAGATCCTGCCGACGGGCCGCAACCTGCACGGCTTCGATCCCTTCCGCCTGCCGTCCGCCTTCGCGCTGGCCGACGGGGCCCGCCAGGCAACGCTGCTGGTCGAGCGGCACGTCAAGGACAAGGGCGTCCTGCCGGAGTGCATCGCGCTGGTGCTCTGGGGCACCGACACGATGAAGACGGAGGGGGCCCCGATCGGCCAAGCGCTGGCGCTGATCGGTGCCAGGCCCCGCTTCGACAGTTACGGCCGCCTGGCCGGCGCCGATCTGGTGCCGCTCGCCGAACTCGACCGCCCGCGCATCGACGTCATGATGACGCTGTCCGGCATCTTCCGCGACCTGATGCCCCTGCAGACGAAGCTGCTGGCGGAGGCGAGCCTGCTCGCGGCCGAGGCCGACGAGCCGCTGGACCGCAATTTCGTGCGCAAGCACGCGCTGGCCTATGCGGCCGAGAAGGGCTGCACCATCGAGGAAGCCGCGCTGCGCGTCTTCTCGAACGCCGCCGGCGCCTATGGCTCCAACGTCAACATGATGGTGGAGTCGGGGTGCTGGGAGGACGAGGACGAACTCGCCGAGGCCTATTCGCGGCGCAAGTGCTTCGCCTATGGGCGCGACGGCAAGCCGGTGAAGCGGCCCGAGCTGATGGGCGCGATCCTGAAAGACGTCGACGCCGCCTACCAGAACCTCGAATCGGTCGAACTCGGCATCACCACCATCGACCACTATTTCGACACGCTGGGCGGCATCAGCCGCGCGGTGCGGCGCGCCTCGGGCGGCGACGTTCCGGTCTATGTCGGCGACCAGACGCGCGGCCAGGGCAAGGTGCGGACCCTGTCCGAACAGGTCGCGCTGGAGACCCGCACGCGGACGCTGAACCCGAAATGGTACGAGGGCCTGCTCGCCCATGGCTACGAGGGCGTGCGCCAGATCGAGGCGCATGTGACCAACACCTTCGGCTGGTCGGCCACGACCGGCCAGGTCGCGCCCTGGGTCTACCAGAACATGGCCGAGACCTTCGTGCTCGACGAAAAGATGCGCCGGCGCATGGCGGACCTCAATCCGCGCGCGGCCTCCAAACTTGCCGGCCGCCTGCTCGAGGCGACCGACCGTTCCTACTGGACCCCGGACGCCGCCACGCTCGACGCGCTGCGGGCCGCCGGAGACGAACTCGAAGACCGCGTCGAGGGCGTGGGCGTGGAGGCTGCCGCATGAACGTGTTTACACATCCGAGGGACCTGAAGGCTGCCGCCGGCCGCGAAGACGGCGAAGGCAGCGTCCAGGTCCAGCTGGACCCGACGCTGGAGATCGGCACGGCCAAGGTCTTCGCCATCTACGGCAAGGGCGGCATCGGCAAGTCGACGACTTCGTCGAACCTCTCCGTCGCCTTCTCGATGCTGGGCAAGCGGGTGCTGCAGATCGGCTGCGATCCCAAGCACGACTCGACCTTCACGCTGACCAAGTCGCTGATCCCGACCGTCATCGACATCCTTGCGCAGGTGGATTTCCACACCGAGGAACTGCGCGCCGACGACTTCGTCTTCGAAGGCTACAACGGCGTGCGCTGCGTGGAGGCGGGCGGTCCGCCGGCCGGCACGGGCTGCGGCGGCTATGTCGTCGGCCAGACGGTCAAGCTGCTCAAGGAGCACCACCTGCTCGAAGACACCGACGTCGTCATCTTCGACGTGCTCGGCGACGTGGTCTGCGGCGGGTTCGCCTCGCCGCTGCAGCATGCCGAGCGGGCGCTGATCGTCGCCGCCAACGACTTCGATTCGATCTTCGCGATGAACCGCATCGTGGCGGCCATCAAGGCGAAGTCGAAGAACTACCAGGTTCGCCTCGGCGGCGTGATCGCCAACCGCTCGCGCGAGACCGACCAGATCGACCGCTTCAACGCCGCCATCGGCCTGAAGCGGCTGGCGCATATCCGCGATCTCGACGCGGTGCGGCTGAGCCGGCTGAAGAAGCGTACCCTGTTCGAGATGGATCCGTCGCCGGAAGTGCTGGCGGTCCAGCGCGAGTATCTGCAGCTCGCCGAGATGCTGTGGGCGGGGTCGGAGGAACTCGACGCCAACCCGATGCCCGATCGCGAGATCTTCGACTTCCTGGGGTACGACTGATGGACGGCGCGGCCTACATCGAGCGGCGGGACAGGATCCGCACCTATTTCGACCGCACGGCGGTGGACGCCTGGAAGCGGCTCGCCACCGAGGCGCCGCTCGGCCGCATCCGCGCCACCGTGCGCGAGGGCAGGGCGCGGATGCGCGCGGCCATGCTCGACATGCTGCCGCAGGACCTTTCCGGCTGGCGCGTGCTCGATGCCGGCTGCGGCGCCGGGATGTTCTCGGTGGAACTCGCCCGCCGCGGCGCGGACGTGACCGCCATCGACCTGTCGCCGGAGATGGTCGACTTCGCAGCACGGACCATGCCCGCCGACCTCGGGTCCGGCCGCATCCATTTCCTGTCGGGCGACATGCTTTCCGACAGGCTCGGCCGGTTCGACGCGGTGGTGGCGATGGACTCGCTGATCCACTATCCGCTTGCCGACGCCGCCGAGGCGCTCGCCCGCCTCGCCGCGCGGACCGAACGCAGCATCGTCTTCACCTTCGCCCCGCGCACGACAGCGCTGGCCGCCATGCATGCGGTCGGCCGGCTGTTCCCGCGCGGCGACCGCGCGCCGGCGATCGAGCCGGTCCGGCCGGAGGCGATCGCCTCGCGCATCGACGCCCTCCCGGGCTGGCGCTCCGGCCGCACGACCCGCATCGGGCACGGCTTCTACACCTCCCAGGCGATGGAGGTCGTGCCATCATGAGCAAACGCGGCGGCTTTGCGATGTCTTCGGCCTGGATCCGGCTCGGAAGCCGTTTCCTGCCCTTCGCCGATGCCGCGAGCGAGGGCCTGCCGCTCCCGCGCCTGCTGCGCCTGTCCCTGTTCCAGGTTTCGGTCGGCATGGCGATGGTGCTTCTCACCGGCACGCTCAACCGCGTCATGATCGTCGAGCTCGGAGTGCCGGCGACGGTGGTGGCCGTCATGGTGGCACTGCCGATCCTGCTTGCGCCGGCGCGCGCGCTGATCGGCCACCGCTCGGATACCTATCGTTCGCATCTCGGCTGGCGGCGCGTGCCGTTCATCTGGTTCGGTACGCTGCTGCAGTTCGGCGGCTTCGCCATCATGCCCTTCGCGCTGCTGGTGCTGTCGGGCGGCGGCGAGGCGGCGGTTCCCTATGCCGGCGAGATCGGCGCCGCGCTGGCCTTCCTGCTGGTGGGCGCCGGACTGCATACGGTCCAGACGGCGGGGCTGGCGCTGGCCTGCGACCTCGCTCCGGAAGACAGCCGTCCGCGCGTCGTGGCGCTGCTCTATCTCGTCCTGCTCGTCGGCATGTTCGTCTCGGCCATCGCATTCTCGCTGCTGCTCGCCGATTTCGGCCACGTCCTCCTCATCCAGGTCGTCCAGGGGGCTGCAGCGGTCACCATGGTGCTCAACCTCGTGGCGCTCTGGAAACAGGAAGGCCGCGACCCGCGCGTGACCGCGCACGACCGTTCGCGCCAGCCCTTCGCGGAAGCCTGGGCCCAGTTCGCCCGCGCGCCCGGTGCGCGGCGCCTGCTGGTCGCGGTGGCGCTGGGCTCGGCGGCCTTCGCCATGCAGGACGTGCTTCTCGAACCCTATGGCGGCGAGGTCCTCGGGCTTGACGTCGCCCAGACCACGCTGCTCACGGCGATGCTCGCCGGCGGCACGATCGCCGGACTGTTCCTGGCCGCGCGCGCGCTGGACCGGGGCGTCAATCCCTATCGGCTGGCCGGTGTCGGCGGCGTCTGCGGGATCGTCGCCTTCTCGCTCGTCATCGTCTCGGCGCCGCTGGAATCCGGCGCGCTGTTCCGGGCGGGTGCCGCCATGATCGGCTTCGGCGGGGGCCTCTACACGGTGGGGCTGCTGACGGCGGCCATGAAGCTCGGGCGCGCGACCAGCAGCGGCATCGCGCTCGGCGCATGGGGTGCGGCGCAGGCAACGGCTGCCGGCCTGGCGATCGCGGTGGGCGGCGCGCTGCGCGACGTCGTCACCGCGATGGCGGCGAACGGCACGCTGGGCTCGGTCTTCCAGGGACCGGAGGCCGGCTACGGCGTCGTCTACCATCTCGAGATCGCATTGTTGTTCGCATCGCTCATCGCCGTCGGCCCGCTCGCCCGCTACGCGGGACCCGAGACGATCCGGCGGGACGGCGACACCTTCGGTTTGGCGGCATTTCCCGGCTGAGGCCGGCAAAGGGGAGAAAGAGCATGTATCCCAACGAATTCACCAGCTACATCGACGCGGCGCAGGTGGCGCTCTACGTCTTCTGGCTGTTCTTCTTCGGCCTGGTCTTCTGGCTTCGCCGGGAGGACCGGCGTGAGGGCTATCCGCTGGAATCCGATCCGACCGGCAAGGTGAAGGACCGCGGCTTCCTGCTGCTGCCGAGCCCCAAGACCTTCCTCCTGCGCGACGGCACCACGGCCACCGCTCCCAATTTCAGGCGCGACCAACGCCCCGTCGCTGCGGTCCGCGTCGGACCCTGGCCGGGCGCGCCGCTGACCCCGACCGGGGATCCGCTGGCCGACGGCGTCGGCCCCGCCGCCTGGGCCGAACGCCGCGAGGTGCCGGACCAGACCTGGGACGGCCACAACAAGATCGTGCCGACGCGCGTCGACGGGCATTACGGCGTGGCGTCGGGTGACGTCGACCCGCGCGGCCTGACGGTCATCGGCCTCGACCGCAAGGCGGCCGGCACCGTCGTCGACATCTGGGTCGACCGTGCCGAGCACGTGATCCGCTACCTCGAGGTCAAGGTCGACGTGCCTGGCATCAACAACGTGCTGATCCCGATGACGCTGTCGACGATCGAGGGATCCGATCTCTCGGGACACAGCGTCAAGGTGCGGTCGCTGAAGGCCGAACAGATCGGCAAGGCACCGCGCCCGGCGTCGGCCGATTCCGTCACCTTCCGCGAGGAGGATCGCATCTGCGCCTATTTCGGCGGCGGCCACATGTACGCGACGCCGCTGCGCTCGGAGCCGCTGCTATGACACGGGAGCACGACGACTTCGCCTTCGAGGCCGCTCCCGGCCTGCCGGCGCCGCTGCCGCGCGGCGAACGCCTGCTGTGGCAGGGACGGCCGCAATGGACGGCGCTCGCGCTTTCGGCGTTCAGGCTGCGCGGCGTGGCGATCTACTTCGTCCTGGTCGGCGCCTGGCGCGCCGCCTCGGTCTGGGCCAATGGCGGCGCAGCCGGCGACATCGTCGCCGCCGCCGCCTGGGTGACGCTGCTCGCCGGGATCACGCTGGCGATCCTGACGACGCTCGCCTGGTTCTATGCGCGCACGACGGTCTATTCACTGACGTCGAAGCGCCTGCTGATCCGCTCCGGCATCGCGCTGCCGATCACGCTCGACATTCCGCTGGCGCTCGTCGAGACCGCAGCCGTCAGGTCGGCTCCTTTCGGCACGTCGAGCATCAGTTTCGTGATCGCAAGGCCCAACCGGATCGCCTGGCTGGCGCTCTGGCCGAACGCCACGCCTTTCGCCTTCAACCACCCGCAACCGATGCTGCGCGCCATCGCCGACGCGCCCGCGGTGGCGCCGCTGATCGCCGAGGCGATGGCCGCCACCGGACAGGGCACCGTCGGTCCGGCGGCACGCCTGCCCGGACGCGCCTCCGCCGTCGCGTCCTCGTCGCAGGGCGCCATCGGCCTGCCCGCCTGAGAAAGAGACCGTGATGACCCAGGCCATCCGCCAGCCCGACCCGCTCCGCCGCCCGGCGATCGCCTGCGGCGCCCTTGCGATGATGGGTATCCTGATCGCGGCCCTCTCGCCCAAATCCGAGGCTCCGATGCCTGCGGGACCTGCAGAGGTCACCCTGCCGATCCGTTTCACGGACGCGCCGGGCGGCATCGTCGTCGTCAGCGACGCGACGACCGGCGACCAGCTGGCGCGCCTGGGCGTCGGCGAGGGCGGCTTCGTTCGAACGACCGTGCGTGGCCTTGCGATGGCCCGCAAGAAGCGCGGCATTTCCGATGCCACGCCCTTCGAACTCGTCCGCTATCCGGACGGGGCCTTGCGACTGGTGGATCCGGAGACCGGACGGACCATCACCTTGAATGCCTTCGGTCAGCCGAATGCCGCAGCATTCGGTGCTTTCATCGATCAGAGGAGGGAACCGATATGATCGAGCATCTTGGACTGGGACGCGAGAAGATCGACGTCCGCTGCATCATCGAGATCGAGAACACCTGGGAAAGCCTGCATGCCCATGTCGAACTGGACGGCGTCGACGTCGGTCCGGGCGACGAGGTGCACGTGCAGGGCGGCGAGATCGTCGTGCCCTATGGCGAGCGCGTGACGCTCGAGCGGATGGCCACCGTCACCAAGGCCGCCGCGCCCGAACGCCTGTGGGTCAGGATGACCGGCGACTTCGAGTTCATGGAACTGCTGGAGTTCAGCTTCTCGTCGGGGAGGGCGTCATGACCATCGAGAAACTGTCGCTGAAGGCGGCCGATACCGACGGAATGGCAGCGCAGTCGACGCTGCTCTCGCCGCGCTTCTACACCACCGATTTCGAGGCGCTCGACCGCATGGACGTGTCGAGCGTCCGGGGCGAATGGGACGCGCTGCTGCAGGAGATGGAGGACGATCCGAACCGCGGCCATTTCAAGCGCAACGAGGACTGGGACAAGATCGACTTCGAGGCGCTGCCGGAAGGGCTGCGCAACGAGTTCGTCGACTTCCTGGTCTCGTCGCTGACGGCCGAGTTCTCGGGCTGCGTGCTCTACAAGGAAATGAAGAAGCGCGGCAAGAACCCGGAGATGGTTCGCCTGTTCGGGCTGATGAGCCGCGACGAGGCGCGCCATGCCGGCTTCATCAACGACTCGCTCAAGGAGTTCGGGATCGGCGTCAATCTCGGCTTCCTGACCAAGGCCAAGAAGTACACCTATTTCCGGCCCAAGTTCATCTTCTACGCCACCTACCTGTCCGAGAAGATCGGCTATGCGCGCTACATCAACATCTACCGCCATTTCGAGCGGCATCCCGAGCGGCGCTTCCACCCGATCTTCAAGTGGTTCGAGAAGTGGTGCAACGACGAGTTCCGCCACGGCGAGGCCTTCGCGCTGCTGATGCGGGCCAATCCGGACTATCTGAAGGGGATGAACCGGCTCTGGGTGCGCTTCTTCGTGCTGGCGGTCTATGCCACCATGTATGTGCGCGATCACGCCCGGCCGGAGTTCCACAAGGCGCTGGGCATGGATCCGACCGAGTACGACTACAAGGTCTTCCGGCTGACGAGCGAGATCACCCGGCAGGTGTTTCCGCTGGTGCTCGACATCGACCATCCGCGCTTCCGCAAGGGGCTGGAGAAGCTTCGCCGCATCAACGAGAAGGCGGATGCGATCAAGGGCAACGGCATTGGCGCCCGGATCCGGCGCGCGGGCTGCGGCCTGTCGGCGGCGATGACCTTCGTGTCGCTCTACACGATCCCGACGATCGAGAACGAACTGCCCGACACCAGCCGCATGCAGCCGGTGTGGTAGGAGGCATCATGTCCGGATACGCGGCGCCCGCCCTTTTCGCCCTGTTCGCCTGGTGGTTCTCCACCGGGGCGATCATCTGGCTGGACGGGCTGCCGCGCGTCACCTTCAAGTGGACCATGGCCGGCGCCACGGCGCTGGCCGCGGCCGGCTTCTGGCTGCTCTGGGCGTCGGCCGGCGGGACGGACGCGCACGACGCCTACCTCGCCTTCTGCGGCGTGCTGGCGGTCTGGGCCTGGCTCGAATCCAGCCTCTATCTCGGCTTCGTCACCGGCCTGCCGATCGAACGCTGCGCGCATGACTGCAAGGGATGGCGCCATTTCGGCCATGCGCTGAAGGCAAACATCTGGCACGAGCTCGCCATCGTCGCCCTGTTCGGCGTGGTGCTGTGGATCTCGTGGGAGGCTCCCAACAAGACCGGGCTGTGGACGTTCCTGATCCTGTGGTGGATGCACGAGAGCGCGCGGCTGAACGTCTTCCTGGGTGTCAGGAACCTGAACGAGCACTTCCTGCCCGAGCACCTGGAATTCCTGAAGGGGTTCATGCGCAAGGCCGACATGAACCTCCTGTTTCCGGTCTCGGTGACCGTATCCACCGTGGTGTGCGCGCTGACGGCCTTCGCGGCCTTCGGCGCAGAGACCGATTTCGAGCGCACGAGCATGATGTTCCTCACGACCATCATGGCGCTCGCCATCATCGAGCACTGGTTTCTCATCCTTCCGCTGCCCTTCGAGGCCCTGTGGAACTGGAGCCTGGGCTCGAGAGACCGGCCCGCGAAACCGCCGGCGGGCGCGCGCCGGATCAGCCCGGCCGCGAAGATCAAGCAACCGAGGCCGGCCGCATGAGCGGCCGCGCCGGACGACCAGGACCGGCAAGACCGCGTCCGCGCATGGAGGAGGACTGCCCCGTGAACTTCGAAGCCTTTTTCGCCACGAAGCTCGATGGCCTGCGCGGCGAGGGTCGCTACCGGGTCTTTGCCGATCTGGAACGGCAGCGGGGGACGTTTCCGCGGGCGACCCGCCATGTCGACGGCCAGACGCGCGAGGTCACCGTCTGGTGCTCGAACGACTATCTCGGCATGGGCCAGCACCCCAAGGTGATCGCCGCCATGCACGAGGCGATCGACCGCTGCGGGGCGGGCGCCGGCGGCACGCGCAACATCTCCGGCACCAATCACTACCACGTGCTGCTCGAGGCCGAACTCGCCGACCTGCACGGCAAGGAATCAGCGCTGCTGTTCACCTCGGGCTACGTCTCGAACTGGGCCGCACTCGGCACGCTCGGCTCGACGATCCCGGACTGCGTCATCCTGTCGGACGCCGGCAACCATGCCTCGATGATCGAGGGCATCCGCCAGTCGAAGGCCGAGCGCCGCATCTGGCGCCACAACGACGTCGAGGACCTCGACCGCATCCTGTCGGAATACGGGCCGGAACGGCCGAAGATCGTGGCCTTCGAGAGCGTCTATTCGATGGACGGCGACATCGCGCCGATCGCCGAGATCCTGGCGGTGTGCGAGAAGCACGGCGCGATGAGCTATCTTGACGAGGTGCATGCGGTCGGCCTCTACGGGCCGCGCGGCGGCGGCATCGCCGAGCGCGAGGGGCTGATGGACCGCGTGACGCTGATCGAGGGGACGCTGGGCAAAGCTTTCGGGGTCGTCGGCGGCTACATCGCCGGCTCGGCGGCGCTGTGCGACTACATCCGCTCGTTTGCGAGCGGATTCATCTTCACCACCGCCCTGCCGCCGCATGTGGCGGCCGGCGCGCGGGCCTCGATCCGGCACCTGAAGGAGAGCCAGATGGAGCGCGCCCGCCACCAGGAGCGGGTGCGCAAGGTGCGTGCGCGGCTCGACGCGATCGGCATCCCGACCATGCCGAACCCCAGCCACATCGTGCCGGTGATGGTGGGCGACGCGGCCAAGTGCAAATGGCTGTCGGACCTCCTGCTCGACAGCCACGGCATCTACGTGCAGCCGATCAACTACCCGACCGTGCCGCGCAAGACCGAGCGGCTGCGCATCACGCCGACGCCGTTACACACCGACGCCGACATCGACCACCTCGCCGGCGCCCTGTCGGAACTCTGGTCGCGCTGCGCGCTGGCCAGGAAGGTGGCATGACGGCCGGGATGATGGACGGGAGTTGGAGACGATGATGTCCGCCACCGCGATTTCGCAGCGGCTCGATCCGGCGGAGGAGACCATCGTCGCGATCGCAGGCGACGGGTCCTTCCTGCCGGTGTGCAAGCTCGACGCCCATTATCGCGGCCAGAAGCACCTCGCGGTGTCGGTCTTCGTCTTTGCCGGCGCCCGCTTGCTGGTGCAGCGCCGGGCGTCGGGCAAGTACCATTCCGGCGGCCAGTGGGCCAATTCCTGCTGCACCCATCCCAACTGGGCCGAGGCGCCCGCTGCCTGCGCCCGCCGACGCCTCCTGGAGGAACTCGGCTTCACGCTGCCGCTCTCGGCGCGCAACGTCGTGGACTACCGCGCCGACGTCGGCAACGGCATGATCGAGAACGAACGGGTCCACATCTTCGAGGCGCATGTTTCGCCCGCCGCCGCGGCCGGAGGCGCCGCGGCACTTCCGCTCGACCGCTTCGACCCGGCCGAGGTGCAGGCCGTTGCCTGGCTCGACCGGGACGAGCTGCACGCGGCGATCGCCGCCGACCCGCAGTCCTTCACCCCGTGGTTCCGGATCTATCTCGACCGCTGGAGCGAGCTCGGCCTGCAGGCCGCCTGAGCCGGCCTCGCTCGGCTGACCCGGCTACGGCTCCGCCAACCTATCGCCACCCTTCATCGCCTGAGTTCGAAGGAGCCCGTGTCCCCACAGGGAAGCGGGCTCTTCGTCGCTTGATGCGATCGCGGCGGGAGACGGGGCGTTGGCCGCTGCTTTCGCCGGCCATGCCATGGGCGATGAGGCTCGATACCGGTGGAGGGCGGCCGCGCGGAAGGGGCCGTGCGGCAAGCGGTCTGCCCCGTGGCGACCTCCTCCCGGCGATCCCATCCTTGAAGACCCTCCGCATGCCTCGATGGGGCGGGAGGGGCGGCCGTCGGTGGTCGAGGCGGGTTCGACGGAGGCGGTCGGGCACCGTCAGATCGACGGGCGACGACCGCGATGCGCGGCGCCGGCCGACTGCGTCGTCGGGAAACGGCGAGGGCCCGGATCCTGCTCGGATCCGGGCCCTTTCCTTCAGGACGAACAGGAGGGGACGTCCGTCCCGGTCGCGGCGAAGGCGTTGCGATCCCGCCTGTCGCCGACGTCGAACCGGGCTTCCGCAGGTCGCCCGGCCCGTTTCGATCAGCCCGGAGCGAGCCCGTGCTTTACGCCCCAGCCGAACCAGTCGTCGACGACGGTTCCCGTGAGCAGGATGCCGATGCCGCCGGTCAGCGGGCAGAGGACGGCGAACCACCAGGCCCAGCGATGGATGGATTCCATCGTGGCGTTGAAGCCCATCGTCCAACGCCAGAACAGCGCCGCGCGCTCCGAGGCCGTGCCGCGGTCGACGATCTGCTCGATCTCGCGTTCGCCGCCGAAGCGGCTGACGGCCAGGATGGTCGCGCCGTGCATGGCAAACAGCACGGCCGAACCGTAGAGGAAGGCGATGGAGAGCGCGTGGAAGGGATTGTAGAACAGGTTCCCGTAAATCAGGGAGAAGTTGTTCGTCCAGTCCAGGTGCGGGAAGATGCCGAAAGGCACGCCCTCGCTCCACGATCCCATCAGCAGCGGGCGGATGAAGCCGAGCACGAGATAGAGCCAGATCGCCGAGGCGAACGCCCAGGGCACGTGCGTGCCCATGCCGAGCGCCCGGGCGCGGCGGTACATGCGGGCCCACCACAGCAGGATCGCCGAGGTGAGGAAGAAGCCGGCCATCAGCCACCATCCGCCTTCCTTCAGCGGCGGCAGGATGCGCAACCCGTGCTCGGGCAGGGGCGGATCGAGCGACAGCCAGAAGAACTGCTTGATGAATTCCTGCGGGTCCCAGTTGACCTTGGCCAGCATGTTAAGGCCGATGATCTCGATGGCGACGAAGCCGCACATCAGCGATGCGAGGCCAAGCCAGCCGAGATAGATCGGGCCGATCTGCGCGTCGCCGAAGCGGCCGAACAGATGAACGAAGCGCGACTGCGTCTCGCGGTTCCAGATCCCGGCGGGGATCGGCACGCCCATGTCGGGAGCGCCGCGCACCTGAACCCGGGTGAAGATGTTCTGATTCTCGAGCATGGTCTCCTCCCTCAGCTCCAGACCGGGATCCGGCGCCACCATTCCCACCATTCCGACCAGGCCTCGGTCCAGAGCGGCCCGGAGATGATGATGCAGACCGCGCTCCAGAAGGATGCCGAGATGGCTAGGAACAGGCCGAGCCGGTGGATGCCCAGCGTGCCGATCGAATAGCCGATCGTGTCGCGGAAATAGGTGTTCTCGTGTTCGGCGGTCTTCACCGCCTGGCCCTTCTTCGGATTGGTGGCCGACAGGATCAGGCCGCCGTGCAGGGCGAGCGCCAGGCAGTTGGTGAAGAAGAAGGTGATCGCGATCATGTGCGCGGGATTGTAGTGGAAGTTCCCGTAGGCGTAGCCCGTGGCCGAGACCCAATCGAGATGGGTGAAGATGCCGTAGGGAAAGCCGTAGGACCACGCGCCCATGAGCACCGGCCGGAAGACGACCAGCGTGACATAGGCGAGGATCGCGAAGGAAAAGGCCCAGGGCACGTGCATGCCCATGCCCAGCTTGCGGGCGATCTCGGCCTGGCGCAGCGCCCAGGAGCCGAAGGCACCGATGGCGCAGATGGTGATCACCTGCCACAGCCCGCCTTCCTTGAGCGGCGCGAAGCCCAGCCCGATTTCCTCGGCCGGCGGGTTGATCGAGATCTGCCAGATGTTCCAGGTGGGGCCGAGCGATGCGCCATAGACGATCAGCGCGGTTCCCAGCGCGGTAAAGAAGATGGTCGTGACCCCGAAGAAGCCGACATAGAAGGGGCCGACCCAGAAGTCGAAAAGGTCGCCGCCGAGCAAGGTACCGCCCCTGACCCGGTATTTGCGTTCAAAACTCAGCATCGCCATGTCGAGCCTCCCCCATCAGGGCGCGATTTGCGCGGCGCGACGGCGCCGCCGAATTGGATCGGCGCGGGCGGCACGGCAGCCGCCCGCGTCATTCTCGGTTCCGTCCCGGCCTCGCCCGTCAGGCGACGTCGGCGACCAGCTCCACCGTGGCGGCGGCAGCGGCAGGCCGCGGCCCTTCCAGCCAGTTGAAGCGGTCGGTGCTGAGCAGGATGAAATGAATCACCAGCGCCAGCACGAACAGGAAGGTGAAAAGTGCGACCAGCGACCTGCGCGGATCGAACAGAAGCCAGATTCTCCACATCGTATGTTCCCCCTTATCCGACGAGCGAGAGGAGGGCGCTCGTGATCGGCTGCACGCCGTTCTCGAGCGATGCGTAGCCTTCCGGCCCGGGAAGCCACGGACGCCACATCCAGGCGAGGATGTGGGCGATGACCGCGACGATCACGAACGCAATAAAGCTACTCATGAACACGGAATGGAATTCCCTGGCTTCCGCTTCAGAGAGCCCCGACAGGGACCCGTCACTAGCAGCCATGGCTACCTCCTTCAGTTCGGCCTTTCGGCCATGAACCGGACGGTGATTCGTCCGGCGGTTGTGCCGGCGGCCCGCGGGCCGTCGACCTCCTCCGTCAGGTTGCCCTGCCGGAAGCTCTGTCGTTCACCGGAAGGCGAACGGAATGCAGGACCGGGCGGCCGCGCGGGCCTCCGAGAAGACGTTGCGCCGCGGAACGCGCCGTGCCTCGACCAGGCCGACGAGCCCGAGAAGGCGCTCGATGACGACGGCGAGGAGGAACAGCGGATAGGCCAGGATGCAGATCAGCCGGTATTCGCGCTGTTCCGCGCGACGGCGGTTGTGGCGCGGGTAACGGGCGTCCATCTCGATGCTTGCCATGATCGTTCTCCCCTGGTTTTCCCGCTCGTCACGCGAGCTCGAGCGTCTCGGCCAGCGTGGCCTCGATGCGTTCGCTGGTGACGCGCCGTTCGCCGGCGCTGCGGGCGGATCGTTCGGTGCGGTCGCGCAGCCGCTTTGCGGCGGATATGCGCACCAGCACCGGATAGCTGTCGACGGCACGGTCGAGTGCGGCGCGCGCCGCCTCGTCCCAGGCGATCTCGCGTTCCAGCCGGGACGGCGTCGGCTCGACCCGATCGAGGTCGGCGGCCATCGGCAGGATGCGGAAGAGGGCGTCGAAGAGCGCATTGCAGACCTCCTGGATGAGGTAGGTCGCGCCCGAGTAACCCATGAACGGCGTGCCCGTGTGCCGGCGGATGATGGCGCCGGGAAACGAGGCCGGGATGTAGGACGAGCGGCCGCCCGCCTCGGCGGCGTACATGCGCTCGTTGAAGGAGCCGAACAGGACCAGCGGCTGCTTGCCCTTGATCAGCGCCCGCACCGCCTCGTTGTCGGGCTTCTCGCCCGGGCGTCTTGCGACCGCGAAGGCGCAGGGGAAGCCGAGGTCCGTCTCGAGAAAGTTCCGGACGCCCCGCGCATAGGTCTCGGAGGCGACGATGCCGAAGCTGGCGGTGGCGAAGAAGTCCTGCGTGACCGAACGCCAGAGATCCCAGGCGGGCTTCAGCGTCGTCATCTTCTCGCGCTCGATGAAGGGTTCGGGGTCGATCCCGGTCAGCTCGCCGAGCTTGCGCAGAAAGGCGGTGGTGGAGTGCAGCCCGATCGGCGCCTGCAGGTAGGGCTTGTCCAGCGCCTCGCAGAGCTTGCGGCCGAATTCCCGGTAGAGGCAGACGTTGACGTCGGCGTCGGCGAGCTTCGGCGTATCGGAGAGATCGGCGCCGAGCGGGTAGACGAGATTGAGCTCGCAGCCGATGCCTTCGACGAGCCGGCGGATCTCGGCGAGGTCGGACGGCATGTTGAAGGTGCCGTAGATCGGGCCGACGATGTTGACCCTCGGCTTCGCGCCATCGGGCCGCGGCGGCGCCTTCTTCGGCTTCTTCTTCTGGCCGAATTCCTTCCAGAGCCACAGGAGGGCGCGGTCGGCGCTCTGCCACTGGTCCTCGTCGATGGTGCGCGGGAGGAAGCGCATGATGCGCGTGCCTTCCGGGGTGACGCCGCCGCCGATCATCTCGGCGATCGAGCCGGTGACGACGACTGCAGGCTTGTCCGGATCGAGGGTCGAATGGGCGCGCTTCATCGCCTGCTCGGTGCCCTTCTGGCCGAGTTCCTCCTCGGCCAGGCCCGTCACCACGATCGGCAGTTCGTGCGGCGGCAGGGCGTCGGTGTAATGGAGGACGGCCGTCACCGGCAGGTTCTCGCAGCCGACCGGACCGTCGATGATCACCTGCAGGCCCTTGAGCGCGGTGAAGACGTAGACGGAGCCCCAGTAGCCGCCGGCGCGGTCGTGATCGGCGATCAGCATCAGAAGTCCTCCATCCGGACGGAGGCCTTGGCGGCGACGAGCGGCCTGGCCGCGACGGGCTTCTCCTTCGGCGGGAGGCGGCCGGCATCCGGCCAGATGCCGGCGCGATGGCCTTCGCCGACGCCGTCGAAGAAGGCCGACATGCGCTCGAAACGGCCCTTGTTGGCGACCGCCGCGTTGACGACAGCGGCCAGCGAACCCGCGCCGGCCGGCCCCATCAGCGGGCGCGCCGATATGAGGTTGGTGAAATAGAGCGAGGGAATCGACTTCTGCTTGGCGTGCTGCACCACGGGCGTGGTGCCGATGGCGAGGTCGGGGGCGTAGCCGTCGACGGCCGCGAGATCGGTTTCCAGCGAGGCTCGGAACTCGACATGGATGCCCTGCGCGCGCAGCCAGGCGGCGTCCTCGGCGTTCCAGCGGGTGGCGGGGCAGGCGGTGCCGACATAGCGCAGGTCGGCGCCGGATTCCTTGAGCAGGCGGCCGACGATCAGTTCGGAGCCCTCATAGCCCGATAGGGTGATGCGGGCCTTGACCGGGGCGGTCTCGAGCGCGCCGCGGATGGCGGCAAGGATCGGTGCCTTGGCCTTGTCGATGGTCGACTGCGGAACGCCGCAGCTGCGTCCGACGGCATCGAGCCAGGCCGCGGTTCCGGCAATGCCGACGGGGGCGGAGCCGACGATCGGGCGGCCCGCAGCCTCGAACTCGCGGATCGAGGCGGTGTAGAAGGGATGGATGGCGGCGACGGCCACGCAGTCGAGCGCGGCATAGAGTTCGCGCCATTCGCGCGTCGGCACGACCGGACCGGCGGCAAGGCCCATCGGCTCCAGCATGCGCCCGATGGTCACCGGATCGACCGGGAACATTTCGCCCAGAAGCGCCACCGCCGGCAACTCCTTGCGGCCGCCGGAGGGCGCCTGCACCGGACCCGCCTGGGCTTCCTTTCTGGCATAGGCGAGCATTGCGCCGGCCAGCACGTCCTTGGCCTCGGCATGGGTCGGCACGCCGAAGCCCGGCACGTCGATGCCGATGATGCGCACGCCGTTGATCTCCTTCGGCAGCGCGCGCAGCGGCACGCCCGAGGCGGTGGGAACGCAGAGATTGGTCACCACGATCGCGTCGTAGAGCGCTGGATCGGCGAGGCCGTGCACGGCGTCGCGAATGTCCTCGTAGAGCTTGCCGGTGACGAGCGTCTCGGAGTTGAACGGCACGTAGCCGACGGTGCGCTTGGCGCCGTAGAAGTGGGACGTGAAGGTCAGGCCGTAAACGCAGCAGGCCGAGCCCGAGAGGATGGTCGCCGTGCGGCGCATGCGCAGCCCGACGCGCAGCGAGCCGAAGGCCGGACACATGGATTGCGGCTGGTCGTGCGGGCCTTGCGGATAGTCGGCCTTCAGACGCTCCATGAGTTCCGAATTGCCCGACGCCATCGCCGCACGTGTCAGCTCGGCCTTGCCGCCGTGGCAGCCCTGGCCGGTCTCGGCCGGGGCTGCCGGCGCCGGATCGCGGGAGGATGCGACCGGCAGATTGTCCAGTTCGGTCTCGGCGGCGCGGTCGTAGACGACCTCCGGGCCGGCGGTGTCGAGCGACCTGTCTGGGCTGTGCGGAAGGCTTTCCATGGGCCGCGCCACTCAGATTTCGTCGTAGACGACTTCGAGGGACGGGCGCTCGATGACGATGCCGCCGCGCATGTCGGCCTGGGAGGCGGGCTCCAGCACGACGTTGCCGCCGGTGTCGCTGGCCGAGAACAGGCCGAGCAGCATGTCCTGGGTGAGCGGGTTGGGCCGCTGTGGCTGCGCGACCGCGACGTTCTCGGCGAGTTCGGCGAAGAGCGAGCCCCATTCGCCGCCGGGATAGCCGACGATCTGGTAGTTGGCGCTCTTCTTGCGGATGTCGTCGTTGGCCGGGATCGAGGCCAGGACGGGGATGCCGACCGCCTTGGCGAATTCCTGCGCCTCGCCGGTGCCGTCGTCCTTGTTGATGACCATGCCGGCGACGCCGACATTGCCGCCGAGCTTGCGGAAGTAGTCGACGGCCGAGCAGACATTGTTGGCGACGTAGAGCGACTGCAGGTCGTTGGAACCGACGACGATGACCTTCTGGCACATGTCGCGGGCGATCGGCAGGCCGAAGCCGCCGCAGACCACGTCGCCCAGGAAGTCGAGCAGCACGTAGTCGAAGCCCCAGTCGTGGAAGCCGAGCTTCTCCAGCAGTTCGAAGCCGTGGATGATGCCGCGACCGCCGCAGCCGCGGCCGACCTCGGGACCGCCGAGTTCCATGGCGAAGACGCCGCCGCGCTTGAAGCAGACGTCGCCGATCTGGACGTCCTCGCCTGCGGCCTTCTTGCGCGAGGAGGTCTCGATGATGGTCGGGCAGGCGCGGCCGCCGAACAGCAGAGACGTCGTGTCGCTCTTGGGATCGCAGCCGATGAGCAGGACGCGTTTGCCCTGCTGGGCCATCATGTGGGAGAGGTTGGCGAGCGTGAACGACTTGCCGATGCCGCCCTTGCCGTAGATCGCGATGATCTGCGTTTCCTTCTTCGCCTCGCCGACATGAACGGGATCCGGCTCCTGCGCCGCTTCGGCGCGCACGGCCTCGACCAAAGCGAGCAAGCCGCCTTCCGGAGTTTTCACGGGAGCGTTCATGCGGCATTTCTCCAGTCGAGCACCATCTTCAGGCAGGACGAGTCGCCGAAGGCGGTGCGGTATGCGTCGCCGGCGTCAGCCGGGAGCGCGTGGTGCGTGACGATCCCGTCGAGCGAGAGACGACCCGCCTCGATGAGCGCCGAGATGCTGTCGAGGTCGCCGGGGCGCCACTCGGCGGCGACGCGGAACCGCGCCTCCCGCATGAAGGCGGGCGGGAACGAGAAGGATATCCGATCGGCGTAGAAGCCCCCGAGGGCGATCTCGCCACCGCGGGCAATCCGCGAAACGAGGCTGTCGAAGATGCCGGCATCGCCGGAGAGATCGAGGATGCGGTGGTAGTCGCGGCGCGGATCGTCATCCGGGGCGACGACCGCGTAGGGGAACGCGCCGGTGCGACGCGCGGGATCGGTCTCCCAGATGGTCGGGGCGCGGCCGCCGGTGGCCAGGACGATGCGAGCGGCCAGACGCCCGAGCGCGCCGTGTCCGACGATCAGCTCCGGCGGGCGGCACTGGTCGGGCGACAGGGCATGCCAGGCGGTGGCGGCCAGCGCCAGCAGCACGGCGTCGTCGCCGATGGCCGGCGAGACCGCCATGGTCCGGCGGCCGGGGACGACGATGCGCGATGCCGCGCCGCCGAACAGCCCGCGCACGGGACCGTAGCAATTGGCACCCGGCACGAAGACGCGGTCGCCGATATGGCGCAGCGACTGCGGTCCGGCTTCGACCACCCTTCCGACGGTTTCGTATCCCGGGACCAGCGGGTAGGCCATGCCGGGGAATGCCGGCATGCGGCCGGTGAAGAGGAGCTTCTCGGTTCCGGTCGAGATGCCGCTGTGTTCGACCTCGACGATCACGTCATCGTCGCTCGGGTCAGTCAGATCGAGTTCCGCGAGTGAGATGTGCCCGGGGCTCTCGAGAACGACGGCTTGTGACCGCATCCCCTCCTCCTTGCCGCCGGCTTGATCCGGCGATCTGCTATGAGTGTCATCTTATATTTACAATGGATGTTGTCAATTAAAATGTACACATGCCTGTGTCAGGCTTGCGCGCACAGCACGCGGACGAGGAGCGGGGTGGCTGTGGCGCACTCGCGGACACCGCTGAAGCCTGCAGCCTCGACCAGCCGCGCGATTTCGTCGAACCGTCGCGGCCGTCCCTGGCGCATGGCGAGGAGGTAGAAGCCGAAATAGGCATGCCCGGCACGCTCGGCGCCCGGCGTGCCGGCCATGGGTTCGGACAGGGCCAGCGTGCCGCCGGACGGCAGCGCCGCGCGGACCGCCGACAGGATGGCCAATGCGTTGGGTTCGTCGTGATCGTGGAGGATACGGTTCAGCGTGATGATGTCGGCACCCTTCGGCAGGGGCTGGTCGAAGATGTCGACGCCGTGGACGCGGATGCGGGAGGCCAACCCCTTCTCCGCTAGTCGCGACCGCGCAAGGTCGGCGACGTCCGGCAGGTCGGCCAGGATGAGGCCGAGGCTCGGAGACCGGCGCGCGGCGGCCGCGACGAAGGCGCCGGTGCCGCCGCCGACATCCATGAGGCGGTGATGGCGCGACAGCGGCAGGGCGTCGAGCACCTCGTCGGCGACGAAGGCCTGCGATGCTTCCATCAGGCGCGAATAGGAGGCCGATTCGGCGGCCGCAGCGGGATCGCGCGCGGCATAGCTCCAGAAGCGGGACAATTCCGTCTCGCTGTCCGACGCCAGCAGGCCGACCGGATCGCGCAGGTCGTCGTAGAGCAGGGCGTGGTGTTCGATCATCGCAGTCACGCCGTCATTGCCGACGAGGGCCGCGCCGAGATCGCCGAGTCCCCAGCAGCCATCGCGCCGCCGTCGTGCAAGGCCGAGCGCGGCGGCGGCATCGAGCAGCCGCTCGGTTCTGTCGACGGGAAGCTGGATCCGGGCCGCGACCTCTTCCAGGCTGCGGGGTGCCGCGTAGAGGAAGTCCGGCAGGCGCAGCCGCACGAAAGCGGCCAGCACCTGCGAATAGACGAAGCCGGCCGTCAGGTCGAACAGCTGGCCGGCAGCGCGGCGCGCCACGAAGCGCGTCGGCCAGAAGCGGGCGGCAAAGCGGCGAAAGCGCGGGTCGGCCAGGCGCCGCGCCTTCCACTCGGCGAAGGCGTCGGCAAGACCGGCGCCGGCCGGAGCCCGCGCCGACCGTGACCCGAGACTGCCGTCGGCGCTCACGCTGCGACCTGCGAGGCCTCCCGCGGGAGAAAGCGCGATGCCTGGCTCTGGATCTCGATCCGCAGCGCGGTCTGCCCCGGACAGGCGGGAACCGAGGCCACGGCCTCGTCGACGAGATCCTTCAGCCGGCGGGCGGCGCCGGCGACGCCCAGTTCGCGCACCATGTTCGGCCGGCCGAGCGCCTCGTCCTGGCCGATCGGCTTTCCGATCTCGGCTGCGCTGCACAGCACGTCGCGAATGTCGTCGGCCACCTGATATGCTTCGCCGAGGCAGAAGCCGAGCGCGCCCCAGGGCTCGGCCTCGTGGCCAGCCGCCGCTGCGCCCGCCATCGAGGCGCCGGCGAAGAGCGAGCCGGTCTTGGCGCGCTGGTAGGCGACGAGGTCGGGCGATGGCTCGCTCTCCCAGGCCTGGCCGGCGACGATGCCGAAGGGCATGCCGACGGCGCGCGCCACGACGCTCGCCAGCGCCGCCGAGCGAAGCGGATCGGCTGCGGCCGCGAGTGCCACCGTCTCGAAGGCGAGGACGATCAGACCGTCGCCCGACAGGAGCGCGATCTGTTCGCCGTAGGCCACGTGGACGGAGGCCTTGCCGCGTCTCATGCCGGCATTGTCGAAGCATGGCATGTCGTCATGGACCAGCGAGGCGCAATGCAGGAGTTCGACCGCCGCTGCACCGGCCGCCGACAGGACCGGCTTGTCGTCGCCGCAAGCCGCGGCGATCGAGAGCGCCAGCCGCGGGCGGATGCGCTGGCCGCCGGGGAACACCGCATGCTGCATCGCGCTGGCGATCTTCGGCGGGGCGTTGCGCCCGCAGGCCCTTGCCAGCGCCCGCCGCAGGGCGGCTTCGATACGGAGCGAGGCATCGTCATGGGGCATGTCCGGATTCCTCTTGGCGTCACTTTCTTTAGACTACTTTGCATGTAAAAAATAGTTTACACAAGGGCATGATCAACGGCTCGACCCCGACCGGCAGGATTGCCGCCGCACCACGTGTGGCGATCGTCGGCGCAGGGGTGGGCGGGCTCTCCGCCGCGCTGCTGCTGGCCGCCCGCGGTCATGCGGTGACCGTCATCGAGAAAGAGGCGCGCGCAGGCGGCAAGCTGCGTGCGCTCGACGTGGCCGGCCGGCCGGTCGACTCGGGCCCGACGGTCCTGACCATGCGCTCCGTCTTCGACGGTCTGTTCGCGCAGGCGGGGCTCAGCTTTTCGGAGCGCGTGCCGACGTCGAAGGCGGAAATCCTTGCGCGGCACTGGTGGCCGGACGGATCGGCGCTCGATCTGCATGCCGACACCGACCGGTCGGCGGAGGCTATCGGCGATCTGGCCGGGATGCGCGAGGCGAAGGCCTATCGGGCCTTCTGCGCCCGGACGCAGGAGGTGTTCCGCACGCTCGACGCGCCCTTCATGCGCGAGCCCGAGCCCGGCCTGCCGAAACTCGTCGCCGGCAGCGGCATCGGCGGTCTCGGCGCTCTGACCCGTATCCGCGCCTTCTCGTCGTTGTGGCAGGTGGTGTCGACCTATTTCGCCGACGAGCGGCTGCGACAGCTGTTTGGCCGCTATGCGACCTACTGCGGATCCTCGCCCTACGCGGCGCCGGGCCCCCTGATGCTGGTCGCCCATGTCGAGCAGTCCGGGGTGTGGCTCGTCGACGGCGGCATGCGCCGGCTGGCAGAGGGACTTGCGACCGCGGCAACCGAGGCGGGCGCGGTCATCCGATGCGGCGCAGCGGTAGACAAGATCGTGATGCGGTCGGGCAGGGCCGCCGGCGTGCGGCTTGCCTCGGGCGAGACGGTCGAAGCGGATGCCGTGGTCTTCAACGGCGACCCGGCCGCGCTCGCCGCCGGCCTGCTGGGCGAGGGCGCGCGCGGCGCCATCGCACCGGCCGCATCGGCGGAGCGGTCGCTCTCGGCGCTGACGCTGTCGATGGTCGCCGATGCCGGCGGCTTCCCGCTGGCCCGCCACGGCGTTTTCTTCTCGTCGGACTACCGGGCCGAGTTCGACGACATCTTCGTGCAGCGCAGGCTGCCGGCCGACCCGACGGTCTATGTCTGCGCCCAGGACCGCGACGAGGGTGATGCGGGCGCGACCGGGGCCGAGCGGCTGTTCGCCATCATCAACGCGCCGGCCGAGACCGGCTCCACGTCACTGGGCAGAGGGGAGATCGCGACATGCATCGAGGCGGTCGAGAAGCGACTGCGGCGTTCGGGACTCGCGCTGTCGGTCATCGGGACACAGGTGACGACGCCTGCGGCGTTTCACCGGCTTTTTCCCGCAACCGGCGGAGCGCTCTACGGCCGGGCCTCGCACGGATGGACGGCGTCCTTCCAGCGGCCGACGGCGAGGAGCCGCATCCCGGGGCTCTACCTGGCGGGCGGGGCGGTTCATCCGGGGCCGGGCCTGCCGATGGCGGCGCTGTCGGGATGGCACGCGGCGGACCTGCTGACCCGCGACTGCGCTTCGACGGCGATGTCCCGCCCGGCGGCTATGCCTGGTGGTACGTCGATGCGACGAGCGACGACGGGCGTCACGCGCTGACGATCATCGCCTTCGTCGGCAGCGTGTTCTCGCCATACCATGCCTGGGCGCGGCAGCGCGGCGCGGTCAATCCGCTCGACCACGTGGCGGTCAACGCCATCCTCTACGGGTCGGGGCCGGGTCGATGGGCAATGACCGAGCGGGGCGCGGGCGCGCTGGCGCGGGCGCCCGACCGGCTGACGATCGGGCCGAGCGGAGTGGCGTGGGTGGACGGCAAGCTCGTCATCGACATCGACGAATGGGCCTTTCCGCTGCCGCGCCGGATGGCCGGGCGCGTCGTCATCGACCCCGGGCCGCTGTTCCATGCGGTGCATGCGCTCGATGCCCGGGGGCTGCATCGCTGGCGGCCCGTCGCGCCGCTGGCGCGCGCCACGGTGTCCTTCGACAATCCGCGCCTGGGCTGGAGCGGGCTGGCCTATGTCGACATGAACGCCGGCGACGAGCCGATCGAGAACGGCTTTCGCGGCTGGACATGGTCGCGCACGGCCGGCACCGACGAAACGACGATCTTCTACGACGTGGAGACGCGCCGGGACGGCGGGCGGGGGCTGGCGCTCTCCTACCGCGCCGACGGAACCGTCGAGCGAATCGCGCAGGAACCGGTTCACCAGCTGCCGGGCACCCTGTGGCGTGTCGGACGCGCGATGCGTTCGGCGACCGCACCGACCGACATCCACACGTTCGAGGATACGCCCTTCTACACCCGCACCGGATGCCGCGCCGGCCTGCCCGGCCGGACCGGACCGACCGTCTGCGAGAGCGTCGATCTCGACCGCTTCGCCTCGAACTGGGTGCGCATGCTGCTGCCGTTCCGCATGCCGCGGCGGCGGTAGCGAAGGTTCGCCTGAACGTCTGGCCGTCGCCGCGGTTCAGTCGCGGGTCCGGTCGCCAGGGGTGCGATCGGTCGGGGACGCATCGGCGCCGTTTCCGGCCTGGCCAGCCGCCAGGCGGTTCCGTTCGGCCCGTTCCCGGTCGAAGCGCCTCAGATTGCGCAGTTCGCGCACGCCGAAGACGAGCGCCAGACCGAGCACCAGAACCAGTTCGAACAGGATGATGTAGCCCGAACTCATGGCCGCGAGCGCTGGGTTTCGCCGAAGGGGATCCGCCGGTCGCGCGGCCGGCGCTGGAACGTGTGGAGCAGTTCGACCATCCGAAGCGCGCGCGCCTCGACGCGCCACCAGGGCGGCATGGCGCGGCTGCGGGCCGGCGGAGCGGAGCGGACGACCGCGTGGATCATGCCTCGGGCCTCGTCGAGCGCGGGCCAGGCGGAAGGCGCCTCGGCGGGATAGGCCTGGCCGACCGCATCGAGCAGCAAGGAGAGCTTGCGCGGGATCGTGACGACGGAACGCTGCGCGACCGGGTCGATGCCGGCGGATACGCCGCGCCCGATCTCGCGGTAGAGCAGCCGGGCGGCGGAAATGCCGATGCGGGTGGAGGCGGGCAGGGCCGCGATGCCGCAGAGCGAGCGGTCGTAGAGCTTCTCGGCCTCGGCGAGCAGTTCCGCCACGACGGCGCGAAGCGCCGGCGTGCAGACGGGGTCGGCGAGAAACCGGTCCGGATCGATGCCATGCCGGCGCAGCATGTCGAGGGGCAAATAGAGACGCCCGGCACGGGCATCCTCGCCGACGTCGCGGCAGATGTTGGTCAGCTGCATGGCGACGCCCAGATCGCAGGCCCGGGCCAGCACCGCCGGGAGGCGGCGGTCCATGACCAGCGTCATCATCGCGCCGACGGAGCCCGCGACCCGCATGGCATAGGCACGCAGCTCGGACAGCGTCCCGTAGCGGCGGGCCTCGGCGTCCCAGGCGAGGCCTTCGAGCAGTGCATCGGGAAGGGCGCGCGGAATGGCGAAGGCGGTCACGACGTCTGCGAAGGCGCGCTCGACGGTGCTTTCGCCCGGCGCGCCGGCATAGATGCGGTCGAGCAGCGCCCGCATCTCGGCCACGGCGGCAAGGCCGCCGTTCTCGTTGTCGATGCGGTCGTCGGCCATGCGGCAGAAGGCGTAGACGGCATAGGCGGGTTCGCGGATCGATACCGGCAGGAGCAGGGAGGCGAGGTAGAAGGATCGCGAGCCCTGGCGGATCGCCTGCCGGCAGGCCGCGCAATCGGCCGGGGTGCAGAAGCGTCTATCGAAGGTAGGCGCTGGCATGGGGCACGACCGTGTCGAGGATGCGGGCAGACGACAGCACGCCCGGAAGGCCGGCGCCCGGATGCGTTCCGGCGCCGACGAGGAAGAGGTCGCGGATGGTTTCGCTGCGGTTGTGCGGGCGAAACCAGGCGCTCTGCGTCAGGACCGGCTCGAAGCCGAACCCGGCGCCATGGGCCGAGAGGTAGTCGTCGCGGAAATCGACCGGCGTGATCACCTTCGAGGTGACGATGCGGCCGGACAGGCCGGGCATCAGCGTCTCCTCGAGCCGGCGTTCGATCGCCGCGCGGCGGCGTTCGGCCTCGACCGTCCAGTCGACGTCGCCCTGGAGATTGGGCACCGGCGTCAGCGCGTAGAAGGCATCGCAGCCGGCTGGCGCGACGGCCGGGTCGCTGGCGCTCGGGCGGTGGAGGTAGATGGAGAAGTCTTCGGTCAGCCGCTTGCGCTCGAAGACGTCCTCGATCAGGCCCTTGTAGCGCGGGCCGAGCAGGATGGTGTGGTGGCCGACCGCGTCGAAGCGGCCCCTGGTGCCGAAGTACCAGACGAGCAGCCCCATCGAATGGCGTGCGCGGGCGATCTTGCGGTCGCTCCAGCGGCGCGGCGCGGCCTTGTCGAGCAGGCGTCCATAGGTGGTGGCGGCATCGGCGTTGGAGACGACGATCTCCGCGGCGATTCGCTCCCCGCTGGCGAGCCGCACGCCGGTCGCCCGGCCTTCCTTCGTCTCGATCCCGGCGACTTCGGCGCGCGTGCGCACGATCCCGCCTTGTTCTGCGATCAGACCGGCGAGGCCATCGACCAGCCGGCCGACGCCGCCGATCGGGTAATGCACGCCCCAGCGCCGCTCGAGATCGGGGATCAGGCAGTAGATCGCCGGCGCGCGAAACGGATTGCCGCCGATCAGGAGCGGGTGGAAGCTGAGCACGGTGCGCAGCTTGGGCGAGCGGACGTAGGAGGAGACGAGCCCGTGGACGCTGCGCCAGCCCTCCAGGCGTATGAGGTCCGGGGCGATGCGCAGCATGTCGGCGAAGGAGGAGAACGGCTTGTGGCCGAGCTGTTCGAAGCCGACGCGACAGATCTCGCGGGCCATCGCCATGAAGCGGTCCCAACCCTCGACGTCGTCGGGCGCTGCTCGTGCCACCTCGGCGCGCATGGCGTCCGCGTCGCGCCAGCAGTCGACATGCGAGCCGTCGTCGAAGCGGATGCGGTAGAAGGGGTCGAGCGGCCGCAGATCGACGTCGTCCTGCATCCGCCGCCCGGCGAGCGTCCAGAGTTCCTCGAACAGGAACGGGGCAGTGACGATGGTGGGGCCGCGGTCGAAGGTGAATCCATCCTGCGACAGCACCGAAGCGCGGCCGCCGATGCGCTCCAGCCGCTCCAGGACGGTGACGCGAAAGCCGCGCGCGCCGAGCCGGACGGCGGCGGCGAGGCCGCCGAAGCCGGAGCCGATGACGACCGCATGCGGCCGCCGGTCGGTGGGGTCGAACCTTCGGTTTCGGTCGGGACTTGTCAACATGAGTGGACAGTATGCGATGTCATTCGAAATGACAAAGGGAAAACGTCAGAGGAGACCCGAGGCGGCGGCCTTGTCGATGATCAGGGCGGCGATCTCGGCTGGACGCTCCTCGTGGACGAGGTGCCCGCCCGACGGCAGCAGGAGCGCCTCGGCCAGCGGCGCGCGGCGGGCCAGTTCGGCGGCGTCGCCAGGCGGGATCGCCCTGTCGCCGGCGGCGGCCACGAGAAGCAGCCGCGGTTTCAGCTGGCCGATGCGCCGCGGAAGGTCGTCCAGATCCCACGCGGCCATCATGCCGAGCGTCGCCTCGACGTGCCCGGCTGTCCGGAACAGCCGTTCGTAAAGTGCCACGCCGCGCGCATCGATCGTCGAACCGGTGCCCCTGAGCAGGCGTTCCGTCGCGCCCGACGCCTGCGCCCGCCAGGAAAACAGACGCGGTGCGAGCGGATTGAGGAAGAGCAGCTTGGCCAGCGGCGAAAACAGGCCCGCGCCGCGAATCGGCTTGATCGCGCCGTTGAGCGAGATGATCAGTCCCGGCGCCAAGCGAAGGTCGAGCGCCATCTGGAGCGCGATGGCGGCGCCGGCCGAATGCCCCACGACCACACGCGGCGCGCTCCCCAGTTCGGAGACCAGCGCGGCCACCCGCATGGCCATGCCCGGCAGCGACATGCCTTCGGGATGGGGCAGCCCCGTGAAGCCGTGGCCGGGCAGGTCGGGCACGATCACGGTGAAACGGCGGGCGAGAAGCGGGGCCACGTCGCGCCAGCTGTGGCTCGCAGCGCCCGTGCCGTGCAGCAACAGCAGCGCAGGACCCTGGCCCATGACCTGGACGTGCCAGCGCAGCCGCGCGGCCGACACGAAGCGGCTCGCCTCGCGGTTCGGCCAGTCGCGGCCCTGCCTGTTCCATTCCGGCCGGTCCATGCCCCGCTCCAGGACTTCGCGAACTCAGGCCCGGGCCTGGAGGTGCACGGAAAGCTCGCGGCTGATCCGCCGGCTGTCGCCGTGCGGCAGGGGACGATACTCCGCGCCGAGCTTGCGCGCGAGGTCTGCGAGCGCGCCTTGAGGACGGGAGGCCGTATCGATGACGACGCCGCGCGTTCCGCCCGCGCGGAAGACGGCCGCGGCGCGTGCGGCGTCCTCCGCCGCCTGCTGGCGGCCCTGCACTCCGCCGAAGCCGATGTTCGGCCGGCCGTCGGTCAGGAAGACCGCGATGGCCTCGCGGCCGGTGCGGGCGACGGTGGCGGCAAGCGATCCTGCCGCCAGGATCGCGTCCGCCAGCGGCGTGCCGCCGCCGCCGGGCAGGGCGGCGAGCGCGCGCTTGGCCCGCACCAGCGAGCGCGTCGGCGGGAGCACCACGTCTGCACCGGGGCCGCGGAAGGCGATCAGGGCCACCTCGTCGCGCCGGCGGTAGCTCTCGGCAAGCAGCAGTTCGACCGCGCCCTTGGCCTCGGCGAGCCGCGCGGCCGCGGCCGAGCCGGAGGCATCGACCACGAACAGCACCGTGGTGCCCTGCGGCTCGCGGCGGCGCAGCCAGCGGAAATCATCCGGACGCACCAGAATGCCGGCGCTCGGGGTGCCTGTGCGGTTTTCGCTTGCCTGCCTGCGGCGGATCGCCTGCCAGGGAGCGGCGGCGCGCAGGGTGGCGAGCACGTCAGGCCTTGCCCCCGGAAAAGGTGGCGTCGAAGCGATGCCGACGGCCGGGCCGCGGCGCCCGCCCGTCCTCACCGCTCCGGCGCCGCTGCTGCGGCTCTTGCGTGCGCCTGCGGCGCCTGCGCCATCGAGCAGACCAGGCGGCAGTGCAGCGGCGGCGGCCTCCAGCACGACATCGGCCAGTTGCGCGCCGTCTTCCGAATTCTCCTGCTGTTCCTCTCCCGGGTCCGGCGGCGGCGGGGGCGGAGATTGCTGTGCCGCCTCCGCGACGGCTTCCGCGCCGATGACCAGCCTCAGGGCCAAGGCTGCGTCTTCGGTCTCGACGGTCGGACTGGCGCGCAGCGCGGCGGCGGCACGGGCGGCCCGGACCAGGAACAGGAGCCGGCGCGGCGAATGCGCGATCGCAAGCGCAGCCAGGGCATCGAGCAGCCCGTCGTCGAGATGGATGCCGTGCAGCCGCGATCGCGCGGCGAGAAGCGCATCCACGTCCGGCGCGATGTCCGCCATGCTGGCGACGCTCGAGAGATCGATGGTGAAGCCGAGCCGTTCGGCGAGCGGGGACGGAATCGTCTCGCCGGGCTCGGCACCCTCGTCGAGCGCGATCAGCGCGAAGCGCGCCGGCAGATCTCCGGAAAATCCGTCGCGTTCCAGCCGCACCGCACCCCGGTCGATCGCCGAGCAGATGACCGCAGTCTGGGCGCGGTCGAGCCGCTCTGCCATCGGCACGACGATCGTCCCGCCATGCGCGGCGGCAAGCAGCCCCGTGTCGAGGATCGGTTGTCCGGCTGCCAGGGTGGCTGCCACGTCGAGCCCGCCGGCCAGACGGGCGGGATCGCAGCCGGCCGGGAGCCGCCGTCGCGGCGCGCCTTTCGGGAAGCAGCCGAGGGCGACCTCCAGCCAGCGGTCGCGGGCCGGGCCGGCGCGGGCCCGCAGATGCATGCCCTTGAGCCCGTCGGGATCGATGGCGAGAAGACTCGCGGCGGCGATGGCGTCGGCCCAGGGCCTGTCAGGGCCGGGAACTCCGCTCATCGGGCCGCAAGTTCGGCGATCGCGCGGTCGATGCGGACGGTCGAACCTGCCTCGTCGAGCGGATCTCGCCGCAGGCGGTGGCGCAGTGCCGGCGGCGCGATCGCGGCGATGGCCGCCGCGTCCACCCGCTCGCGGCCGTCAAGCGCGGCGGCGGCGCGGGCGGCCCTGAGCAGCGTGAGCTCGCCGCGCAGACCGTCGACCCCGAGCGCGAGGCAGAGCCGGCTGGCGAATTCCATCGCCTCGTCGGGCGTCTCGATCGAATCGAGACGGCGCCGCGCCGCGGAGATGCGCGACCGCAGCCGCGAATCGGCGCGCTCCCACTGGGCTGCGAAGCCTTCGGGATCACGGTCGAAGCGGTCGCGTCGCTTCACCACCTCGATGCGCTGCGCGACATCCGTCGGCGATTTCACCTCCACCGAAAGACCGAAGCGGTCGAGCAGTTGCGGACGCAGTTCGCCTTCCTCGGGATTGCCGCTGCCGACGAGGACGAAGCGTGCCGGGTGGCGGATGGACAGGCCGTCGCGCTCGACGACGTTGACGCCCGAGGCCGCGACGTCGAGCAGCAGGTCCACGAGGTGATCCTCCAGAAGATTGACCTCGTCTATGTAGAGGAAGCCGCGATGGGCCGCCGCGAGCAGGCCCGGTTCGAAGGCCTTTTCGCCATGCGCGAGCGCCTTCTCGAGGTCGAGCGCACCCGCGACGCGGTCTTCTGTGGCGCTGAGCGGAAGGTCGACGACGGGAACCGGCACCTTGCGCGGGCGGCCGGCGGATTTTCCGGCACGGCATGCCGGGCAGAGTTTGGCGGGCGCGGCCGGATCGCAGTTGAAACGGCAGTCGCCGGCCACCGCCATCGGCGGCAACAACCGGGCCAGGCCGCGGACGGCCGTCGACTTGCCCGTGCCGCGGTCGCCGAAGACGAGGATGCCGCCGATCGTCGGATCGACGGCCGCCAGCATGAGCGCGTGCTTCATCCCGTCCTGGCCGACGATGGCGGAGAACGGGTAGGTCGCGGACGCCAGTCCAGAATGATTTACGAAGGCATATGTCAACTTCGTTTACCTCACCCTATTCAAAGCATGGCTTCGATCGGTTATCAATCGGAATTGTCAGTCCGTGCCGACACTCCGTCCAGTTCGATGGACAGGTGCGCTTGACGACGAACCGCCCGGGCCTAATTGTTCGGACGAAGGGAAACACACCGGGAGGAACCCATGACCAAACCGATTTCGCTTGCCACCGCCGCCATCCTGCTCTTCGGCATGCCGACGATCGCCGCCGCGCAGGACGTGGCGAAGGGCGAAACCATCTTCAAGCGTTGCGCCACCTGCCACGGGATCGGCGACACGACCAAGCCGATCGCGCCGAACCTGAACGGGGTGGTGGGCCGTGTGGCAGGCACCCAGGAGGATTTCCTGAAGAAGTACTCGAAGGCCATGGTGGCGGCCGGCGAGGGCGGTCTGGTCTGGACCGAGGCCGACATCGACGCCTATATCACCGACCCGAAGAAGAAAGTGCCCGGCAACAAGATGGCCTTCCCGGGCCTCAAGAAGGCCGACGAGCGAGCCGACGTCATCGCCTACATCAAGACCTTCTCGCCGGAAGCCGCGGCCCAGTAGCCGCAAGAAGTCTATGGACAGTGACGGCGCTTGGTGTCAATCTAAGTGGACATCAAGCGTCGGCGACCTCCGCCGTGGAGCCGAATCCGGCGCCTGAAAAGAGGTGGTGCGCACCAACGCCCGCCCGGGAGGATGCATGGACACACCTGCCACGCCCTTGCTCGACCAGATCGTGGAACCGGCCGACCTGCGCCGGCTCGACGACCGTGGGCTTGTCCGGCTCGCCGATGAAGTCAGGGCCGAAACCATCTCGGCCGTGTCGGTGACGGGCGGCCACCTCGGCGCCGGGTTAGGCGTGATCGAACTCACCGTCGCGATCCACGCCGTGTTCGAGACGCCGCGCGACCGGCTGATCTTCGACGTCGGGCACCAGTGCTACCCGCACAAGATCCTGACGGGCCGCCGCGACCGCATCCGCACCCTGCGACAGGGCGGTGGGTTGTCGGGTTTCACCAAGCGATCCGAGAGCGATCACGATCCCTTCGGCGCGGCCCATTCCTCGACGTCGATCTCCGCCGGGCTCGGCTTTGCGGCCGCACGCGATCTCGGCGCCGATGTCGGCGACGTGATCTGCGTCATCGGCGACGGTGCCTTGTCGGCCGGCATGGCCTACGAGGCGATGAACAATGCGGGCGCGCTCGGCAAGCGGCTGATCGTGATCCTCAACGACAACGACATGTCGATTTCCCCGCCGGTCGGAGCGATGTCCAGGCATCTGGCGCGGCTGCAAGCCGGCGAGCCCTTCCAGGACCTGAAGGCTGCGGCGAGGGGAGCGGTGGCACGGCTGCCCTCGCCCATCCGCAAGGGTGCGGAACGGGCGCGCGGGGTGATGAAAGGCCTGGTCTCGGGCAACACACTGTTCGAGTCGCTCGGCTTTTCCTATGTCGGACCGATCGACGGGCACGACATGCCGACGCTGCTTGCCGTGCTGCGGATGGTGCGCAGGCGCGCCGACGGCCCTGTTCTCGTGCATGCGGTGACCAGCAAGGGCAAGGGATACGCACCCGCCGAACGTGCCGCCGACAAGTACCACGGCGTCGCCCGCTTCGACGTGGCAACCGGCGCCCAGGCGAAGGCGCCTCCCGGTCCGCCATCCTTCACCAAGGTGTTCGCCGACAGCCTGATCGCAGAGGCGGAACACGATCCGCGCGTGGTGGCGGTGACCGCCGCCATGGCGAGCGGCACCGGTCTCGAGGGTTTCCAGAAGCGGTTTCCCGACCGCTTCTTCGACGTCGGCATCGCCGAGCAGCACGGCGTGACATTCGCGGCGGGCCTTGCGGCCGCGGGCATGCGGCCCTTCGCGGCGATCTATTCGACCTTCCTGCAACGCGCCTATGACCAGGTGGTCCACGACGTTGCGCTGCAGCGGCTGCCGGTGCGTTTCGCCATCGATCGCGCCGGGCTGGTGGGCGAGGACGGGCCGACCCATGCCGGTTCCTACGACCTCGCTTATCTCTGCAACCTGCCCGACTTCGTGGTGATGGCGGCGGCCGACGAGGCCGAGCTCGTCCACATGGTTGCCACCGCCCATGCGATCGACGACCGTCCGTCGGCCTTCCGCTATCCGCGCGGCGCCGGCACCGGCGTGCCGCTGCCCGCGCGCGGCATTCCGCTGGAGATCGGTCGCGGCCGGCTCGTGCGCGAGGGCGCTTCGGTCGCGCTGCTCTCGCTCGGCGGGCGGCTGGAGGAATGTCTGGTGGCCGCCGACGAACTCGCGCATCGTGGCATCACGGCCACGGTTGCCGACGCGCGCTTCGCCAAACCGCTCGACCGCGGGCTGATCCTGGCGCTGGCGCGCGACCACGAGGCACTGATCACGGTGGAAGAGGGTGCCGCCGGCGGCTTCGGTGCGCATGTGCTGCATCTGCTGGCTGCAGCCGGGGTGCTCGACAGGGGGCTGCGCATCCGCACGCTGACCTTGCCGGACCGCTTCATCGACCACGACAAGCCGCGCGCGATGTATGACGCCGCCGGGCTGAACGCGCCGCAGATCGTGCTTTCGACGCTGGATTGCCTCGGACTGATGGAGCGGCGGCTCTATCCGGTGCCGGCGATGCCGGCCGCCTGATGCGTCAGGCGGCCTGCGGGTTCCTGCGCCAGACCGAACGGTTCAGCGCGGCGGCGATCGACACCCAGACCAGGTAGGGGACGAAGAGAAGAGCGGCCCAGGAAGAGACGGGCCACACGCTGACGATGAAGCCTGCGATCAGCAGCCAGAGAAGCACGACGTCGACGAAGGCGAGGTCCATGCGGCGGCGCCCGAAGAACAGCCACGACCACGCCGCATTGACGACGAGCTGCGCTGCCCAGAGGGTGATCGGCAGAGACCAGCCGGCGGCGCGCCAGGCCAGCCATCCGGCAATCGCGATCATCAGGAACAGGATGGTCCAGACGACGCCGAAGGACCAGTTGGGCGGAGTCCAGGACGGTTTGTCGAGCGTTTCGTACCACGCGCCAGGCTGGAACAGCGCGCCGCTCGATGCCGCGGCGACGCAGAGTATGACGAATACCGCGATGGACCAGTCCAGCATGATGCAGGCTCCGGCAAGGGTTGATCCGCATCACTTAGCGCCGCTGCCGCGATACGCAAGCCGCGTTGCCTGTCAGGCCTGGGTTTCGAAGCCGTCTTCCGCCGCCTCGCCGAATTCCGCCGCGCCGGCCACGAGGCGGTAGACCCGCGCAATTTCGGCGAGCAGGCCCAGCCGCACCAGTTCGCGCGCGGCTTCGGAGCGGTCCGCCACGCGGTTGGCATATCGCCAGCCTTCGAGCGCGGCGAACTGCTCTTCGTTCAGGACGACCTCGATTCGCAGGCTACCGGGCCGTGCGCCGGCCGCACCAGCAGTGCCATTGCCATTCTCGGAGGCGGACACGCCACCTTCTCCCTGTTTCGCCGATCCATTGCCCTGACACCGCCCGGACGGCTGATCGGAGCTCCTCCACGACATCGAACCTAGGGCGAAAGCGCTTCCTGCTCCATTGCGGAAAAACGCCTACGGGGATTCTACTTATGGAGGGCCGTCTATGGAGGGTCGGGAGGGGAGGTGGCGCCGCTGCGACGGCGTCGAGCCTGCGCTGCCCTGCTAGCGCATCATGCGGATGAGGTCCGACAGGCCGCGTGCCTCGAGCTTCTCGCGGATGCGGGCGCGGTGGATCTCGACGGTGCGCTGGCTGATGCCGAGCTGGTCGGCGATGGCCTTGTTGGTCTCGCCGAGCACGAGGTGGTCGAGCACCTCGCGCTCGCGTCCCGTCAGCCGGGCGAGCCGGTCGGCGACCTCTTCCGGCGCGATCGCGTTCGGTGCGCGGTTCGCCACGGCGTCGGCTGCGAGTTCGATGGCGGCGAGGATCTGTTCTTCGGTTCCGGGCTTCTCGATGAAGTCGAGCGCGCCCGCTTTCATTGCCGCCACGGCGACGGGGACGTCGCCATGGCCGGTGAGGATGACGATCGGGATGGCGTCGCCCTTCTCGCGCAGCCGGCGCTGCAGTTCCAGGCCGTCCATGCCCGGCATTCGCAGGTCGAGGAGCAGGCAGTCGGCGGGCAGCCGGTCTGCGGTCGCAAGGAAGGCTTCCGCGGAGACGTGAACGACGACGCGGGCGCCGTGGGCGACCAGCAGCGCCCGCATCGAATCGAGCACCGACGGGTCGTCGTCGACGACATGGATCCGAAGGCGCTCAGCTCTCCACGGCACGTGCGCCTCCGCCGATCGGCAGCGAGAACACGATCAGGGCCCCATGCGGCACCGGCCGGGAGCCGATCCGTCCGCCATGGGCCTCCACGATCGACCGGCACAGCGACAGGCCGAAGCCCATGCCGCTGCTGGTGGAGGCATGGAAGGGCTCGAACAGGCGGTCTGCGATCTCCGGCGGGATGCCGTGGCCCGTGTCGCGCACGCAGATCTCGGCCTCGGCGCCGACCTGCCGCACCGCCACTTCGAGCAGTCGCTCGTCGCTGCCGCGCATCGCCGCCAGGCTGTTGCGAACCAGGTTGAGCACCAGTTGCCCGAGCTGGATCGGGTCGGCCACCACGGTCGGCAGCGCCCCCTCGAAGGCGAAGCGCACGGTGGGCTCTGGATCGTCGGAGGCGGCGAGCGCCAGCTCGACCCCCTGGCGAACGACCTGGCGGAGGTCCACGGGCTCGGCGACGAGTTCGCCCTGGCCGATGAAGTTGCGCAGCCGCCGCACGAGTTCGGCCGCACGCCGCGACTCGACCACGGCGCGGTCGATCAGGCCGTTGATGTTGTCGGGGATGGCGAGCCCGTGGTTGCGCAGTTCCTGGCGACAGGCGTTGACGTAGTTGGTGACGGCGGCGAGCGGCTGGTTGAGCTCATGGGCGAGGGCGGAGGCGAGTTCGCCCATCGAACTGCGCCGGGCCGCATCCATCACCATCAGTCGAAGCCTCGCTTCCTCGGCCTCCGCCAGCTTCTGTGCGGCGACGGCCGCACGTTCGCGGTCGAGGCTGTTGAGGGCGAACAGAGCGCGGCGAAGGATGCGCAGCGCCTCACGGTCGCTGTCGGAGAAAGGCTTGCTGCGGCCCCGCCGCTCCTCGCTCCACAGCGCGAACGAGCCGCGTGGCGAGAGCCGCGTCGTTCCGTCGGCCCCCGTCCGCTCGACCTTGTCGGGCTTGCCGGCCCAGGCGATGGTGTGCTCGAACTCCTCGCGCAGGAAGACGAGGAAATCCTCGCCGTCCTTCGACAGCTCGAGATAGGCGGCACCCGAGGCCATCGACCATTGCGATGGATCGAGATCGAGTTCGGCAGGGACGGCCTCGCGGGTGGCCAGTCCTTCGACCAGATCGCTGCGCAGTCGATCGAGCGGCGGCAGGGGATGCGGTGTCCGGCCGAAGCGGGTGACGACGCCGCCGAGCGCGAGCACCATGCCCTGCGCATCGGCGTGCTGCATCAGCTCTGCCGATTTTTCCGCGATGATCGAGGCCAGGGGATGTCCCTCGCGCGCGGTCCGCTCGATGTCGGATGCCGTGCGCTCGGCCCTTATGCTCTGGCGCAGCTGCGCCGCGTTCTCGAGGCTCTGCAGCAGAGCCGAGATGGTGCCGCCGAGCAGTTCGCAGAAGCGGAACCGGCTCCATGGCAGATGCAGCGGGCCGTAGTGATGGCAGGCCACGAGACCCCAGAGGTCGTCGTTGGAGATCAGCGAGATCGACATCGACGCGCCGACGCCCATGTTGCCGAGATACTCCACATGGACGGGGGCGACGCCGCGCAGCTTGGAATGGGTCAGGTCGAGGGCAGCGGGATGCGATGCGTCGGCGATTGCGCCGCGGTGGGTCAGGATCGGCACGGGCTCGGCCATGATATCCGGGATGGACCGGATCACGTTCAACGCGAAATGCCGCCGCGCCGGCTCGGGAATGTCGGAGGCCGGGTAATGCAGGCCCAGGAAGGAATCCTCCCGCACGGTGCTTTCCGCGATGACTTCGCCGTGCAGATCCTCGGCGAAGCGGTAGATCATCACCCGGTCGAAACCCGTCACCTCGCGCACGATCTGCGCGCTTGCCCGCGCAAGTTCCGTCAGCGTGTCCGGCCGGATGAGTTCGGTGATGACGCGCTGACGCAGTTCGTCTTCTTCCCATACCCGATCCGGCCCATGCTCGGGGAGCACGAACTCCAGGATGATGCTGCCGCCGTACCGATGGGGAAAGCACTCCAGGCGGACCGTGCCGTCGGGCCGTACCACGTCGACGAACCATGGTTTTATGAGGTCCGGGCGGCGCGGCTCCATCGCCCGTGCCTGCAGTTCGCCCGCAAGAACCGGCCCGAGCAGTTCCCCCATCGGCCGGCCGAGCAGCGTTTCGGGCGACCGCCCGAGATAGGCCTCGGTGTTGGCGCTGACATAGTCGATCCGCAGCGACGCGGCATCGGCCGCCACCAGCGCGCCATTGGGCTGGATGGATCCTATGAAATGGATCGGTTCGGTGTCGCACGACGTCAGGTCGATGCGCGGTCGCATGTCGATCTCCCGGCGCCGGTCTCGCGGCGTCCAGCGGAAGGACGCGTTTCGACGGGTTCCGTCGCGGGTGGCGATCGCGTCCTCCGCTCCCCATGTGCGACAAGTTAGGCAAGGCGGCACGCCAAGGCAATGGAATGAGTTGACACCGCCGGTCACCGGCGCGAAGACGAAGCCGCCTGCAGGCGCCGCCTGAAGCTGGCGCCACCTTGGCTTCGAAAGCCCGCGAAACAGCCATGTCGGGACAGGACATCCTTCAGAAAGCGATCGGAAAGGCCGATCCGGATTCGCTCGCGCGGATGATCACGTTCGTGGCGGACGTCGCCGTCGTGGTGGATTCCGAGGACCAGGTCCGGGATGCATCGCTGGGATCGCGTTCGACCGGTCTCGTCGATGTCGCATCCTGGAAGGGGCGCAGTCTGTCGGATCTCGTCGATGCCGAAAGCACCGGCGACCTGCAGGGCCTGCTGACAGAGGCGCGGGCGGGCACCGAGGGAGTGTCCCGGAGGATCCTGCATCCGACGACTTCCGGCCTTGTTCCCGTCGAGTATGTCGCGATGGCCTTCGGCGGGGAGGGCGGGATCGTCCTGATCGGCACCTCCGCGCCGCCGGTCCCCCGCCCGGAATGGCCCTCGGAGACGCTGTTTCACCGCCTGTGGGCGCTCGGCAGCGACGCCATGCTGCTGGTCGACGGCCGCACCGGCGCAATCCGCGACGGCAACCGCGCCGCTGCGGCGCTGCTCGGCGTCCATGCGGAAAACATCCGCTCCGGTCGCCTCGCCGACTATCTCGACGGGACATCCCGCGCGGAAGTCAGCGTCCGGCTGCGCGGGGTGCTGTCGTCGGGTCGTCCGGACCGCTTCCAGACGCCGCTCGCCGGAGGCCACCAGACGCGCCTGTCGCTGGTAGCCGAACCCGCCGGCGGCGGCGAGGCCGGACTTCTGCTCGTGCGACTGTCTCAGGCCGGCGACAACGAGACGGGCGAGGACCCCTCCTCGTCCTTGCCGCAGCTCATCCGCGAGAGCCCGGATCCGGTCGTGCTGATCGATCCCGCCGGTTCCATCCTCTGGGCCAACGACGCGTTTCTCGGTGCCGTCGGCGCTCCCGCCGAGGTGCTGGCGGTCGGCCGCGGCATCGAGGAGTTCGTCACGGTCGACGGCGGGCGGCGCCTCGCCGATCTGCTGTCGGCAGCCGAGCGCCAGGGACGTCTTTCGACCGGCGGCATCGGGCTGGAGGCGCTCGATTCCGGCCTGACCGCCTGCGAAGCGGTGATCTTCCATGTGCCGGATGCCGTCCTGCCGCGATACGGCATCGTCCTGCGGGTGCTTCGTGCCGGTGCAGCTTCGGCGAGCGCAGAGGGCGAAAGGCTCGACCTGACGGCCCTGACGGACCTCGTCGGCCGCACGCCGCTGCGCGATCTCGTCCAGAACACGACGGATCTGATCGAGAAGATGTGCGTCGAGGCCGCCCTGCGATTGACCGGGAACAACCGGTCCGCTGCGGCGCGCGCGCTCGGGCTCAGCCGTCAGGCCTTCTATCTGAAACTCAGGCGTTTCGGACTAGCCGACCACGCCGAAGACTGAACCGGACCGAAGGGCGTGGGCGCAGGGGCGACTTCGTCAGACGAGCGCGACGCTGCCGTCCGAAAACTGATGGCGATGGCGAAATACGGTCGACCAATCATCAGGCCTCCTGCTCCGTCAAGGCTGGAGGCCGCGCTACGAGGACTCCCATGGATCATGCACTCGGAAGCTCTCCCGCACGGATCGAAGACGAACGGCTGATCACCGGGAGGGGACGCTTCACCGACGACATCGGGCGGGCGCGCGAGCTCTACATGACGGTGGTGCGGTCTCCGCATGCCCATGCGCGTATCCGCTCCATCGACGTGGAGGCGGCACTGGCTGCGGCGGGGGTGGTGGCGGTGGCGATGGCCGCCGACCTGCGGGAGGCTGGAATCCGTGGACACGACGTCTTCGTCAAGCATCCGCGGCCAAATGGCGAGGCGATGTTCGTGCCGGAACGGCTGGCGCTCGCCGAAGGGACGGTCCGCTTCGTCGGAGACCCGGTCGCGGCGGTCTTCGCCGAGACGAGGGGTGCTGCGCGCGACGCGGCCGACCTGTGCCAGATCGACTACGAACCGCTGCCTGCCGTGACCGATGTGGCCGATGCCATCATCGACGGCGCACCGAACCTATGGGAGGCAGCGCCCGGAAACCGCGCCTTCGAGGTGGAACGCGGCAATGGCGCGGCGGTGGACGCGGCGATCGCCCATGCAGCGACCGTCGTCGCCTCGGACATGCGCATCTCGCGCGTCACCGCGCTGCCGCTGGAGCCGCGCGCGGCGATTGCCGAATGGGATCAGGCCGAGCAGCGCTTCACGCTCACCTGCGGCACCCATACGCCGCATCAGGGGCGCGAGGCGCTGGCGAGGATCTTCGGGCTCGGCATGGACCGGATCCGGGTCGTCTCGCCCGACCTCGGGGGTTCGTTCGGCATGCGCGAGGGTGCCTATCCCGAATACGTCGCGGCGATGTGGGGCGCTCGTGCGCTCGGACGGCCGGTGCGCTTCGTGGCAGACCGCTCCGAATCGATGGCCGGCGACTATCATGGCCGCGACAACCTCGCGCGGGTCGAGCTTGCGCTCGATGCCGAAGGCAGCTTCACCGGCCTGCGCGTGCGGACCCTGGCGGGCATGGGCGCCTACCTGTCGCTTGGCGGGAGCCTCGTTCCGGTCGCCCATGTCGGCGGGCTTTCCGGCGTCTACCGGACACCGGCGATCCATACGCGGGTCACGGGCGTCTATGCCAACACCAGCCCGACGGCGCCCTATCGCGGTGCAGGTCGGCCGGAGGCGATCTATGCGCTGGAACGCATCATCGACATCGCCGCAGCGCGCACCGGCATGGACCGGGTCGAGCTCCGGCGGCGCAACCTGATCCCCGCCGCCATGATGCCGTGGGCGACCGGCTTCCTCTACACCTACGACAGCGGCGACTTCGCTGCGAACATGGACAAGGCCCTGGCTGAGGCCGACTGGGCGGGTTTCGCCGAGCGCCGCGATGACGCGGCGGCGCGAGGGCTGCTGCGCGGCATCGGGCTTGCAAACTCGATCGAGCCGTCCGGCGGCGGGCTCGTCGACAAGCCATTCGGGGAGGGCGCGGAAATCCGCTTCTCGGCCGACGGGCGCGCGACCGTGCTGCTCGGCACCAAGTCGCACGGCCAGGGACACGAGACGCTTGTGGCGCAGCTGATGGCGCACCGGTTCGCCTTGTCGCCGGACAAGGTGCGCGTGGTCAGCGGCGACACCGATCTGATGCCGAACGGGACGGGCAGCTTCGCCTCGCGCACGACGGCCGCGGCAAGCACGGCGCTGATGGAAAGCGCGGACCGCATCCTGCGCAAGGCAAGCCGGATCGCCGCCCATCAGCTCGAGGCCGCGCCGGACGATGTCGAGTTCTGCGACGGCCGGTTCGTCGTGGCGGGCACCGACCGCTCGGTCACGCTGGCGCAGGTCTGCGCGGTGGCGCACGACCATTTCCGCCTGCCGCCGGGCGAGGACATGGGGCTGCGGGCCGAAGCCTTCGTCCATGCGGCCAAGGGGACGTTCCCGACCGGATGCCATGTCTGCGAGGTGGAGGTCGACCCGGAGACCGGGGAAACGACGATCCTGCGCTATCTCATCGTGGACGATGTCGGCCGTGTCCTGCATCCGGGTCTCGTCGCCGCGCAGCTCCATGGCGGAATCGCGCAGGGGCTGGGGCAGGCAATGATGGAGGAGATCCGCTACGACGAGGGCGGGCAGCTGCTCAGCGGCTCGCTGATGGACTATGCGCTGCCGCGGGCGAACGACCTGCCGATGTTCGAGACCTTCAGCAATCCGACCGAGACCCGGGCCAATCCCCTCGGGGTGAAGGGCGTGGGAGAGGCCGGGACCGTGGGTGCCCTGCCGGCTTTCGCCAATGCGATCATGGACGCGTTGTCGGTGCACGGCATCGACCATCTCGACATGCCGCTGACGCCGCAGCGGATCTGGGCGGCGATCCATGCCGCTCGATCGGGCGCGTAGGCTGAACGGAGATCGGCCGGCGCGCATGCAAATGAAGCGTCGTAGGCACGGCACGGCGCGGCGAGCGTTCGTGTCTGCTATGACACGGCACCATTCTGATTCCCGAAGAAAGCCGTCTTGTCCGCCGATCCCAGACATATCCTGAAAACCGTCTACGGCTACGACGCCTTCCGTGGCCCGCAGGCCCGGATCGTCGAGCACGTGGTGGCGGGCAACAATGCCTTCGTGCTGATGCCGACGGGCGGCGGCAAGTCGCTGTGCTACCAGATCCCGGCGCTGGCGCGGCCTGGGATGGGGCTGATCGTCTCGCCGCTGCTGGCGCTGATGGCCGACCAGGTGGCGGCCCTGCGGCAGGCGGGCGTGCGGGCGGCGGCGCTCAACTCCGACCTGCCCGCCGACGAACGGTCGCAGCTGTGGCGCGACATCGGGCAGGGCGCGCTCGATCTCCTCTACGTCGCGCCGGAGACCTTGCTGCGGTCCGAGACGCTCGACCGGTTGCGGCGGGTGCCGCTGTCGCTGATCGCCATCGACGAGGCGCATTGCCTGTCGCAGTGGGGGCACGACTTCCGGCCGTCCTACCGCCAGCTCGACGCGATCGTCGGCCTGTTTCCGGATACGCCGCGCATGGCGCTGACGGCGACGGCCGATGCGCCGACGCGGGCGGAAATCCTCGAACAGCTGCAGATCGCCGAGACGGACGCGTTCATCGCCGGTTTCGACCGTCCCAACATCCGCTACGCCATCAGCGAAAAGGACAATCCGCGCGCGCAGCTGAAGCGTTTCCTGGCCGGGCACGAGGGCGAGAGCGGCATCGTCTACTGCCTGTCGAAGCGCAAGACGGAAGAGACAGCCGAATGGCTGCGCGGCCAGGGCTACGACGCCCTGCCGTATCACGGCGGCATGGACAAGGCCGCGCGCGAGGCCAACCAGCTGCGCTTCCAGCGCGGCGAGGCCGTCGTGATGGTGGCGACCATCGCCTTCGGCATGGGGATCGACAAGCCGGACGTCCGCTTCGTCGCCCATATCGACCTGCCGAGCAGCATCGAGGCCTACTACCAGGAGACCGGACGAGCGGGACGGGACGGGCTGCCGTCCGACACGCTGATGCTCTACGGCTCCGAGGACATCGCGCTGCGCAGCCGTTTCATCGAGGAGTCCGACGCACCCGACCAGCGCAAGCGCACCGAGCGGCAGAAGCTCGACGCACTGCTTGGCCTCGCCGAGACGGCCGGCTGCCGCCGTCAGGTGCTCCTGTCCTATTTCGGCGACAGCTGCGCGCCTTGCGGCAATTGCGATACCTGCGCCAAGCCGCCGGAGCTGTTCGACGGGACGACGGCCGCGCTGAAGGCGCTGTCCTGCATCTACCGGACGGGGGAGCGCTTCGGACAGGCCTATATCGTCGACGTGCTTCTCGGGGCGGATAACCGCCGCATCGCGGAACAGGGGCATGACCGTGTCTCCACCTACGGCATCGGCAAGGAACACGACAGCCGCACCTGGCGCGGCATCCTGCGCCAGCTCATCGCGCTGCGCCTGATCGCCGTCGATCTGGCCGGCCATGGCGGGCTGTCGATCGGCGAGGCCGGCCGGCAGTTCCTGCGCGAGAAGCCGGTGCTGATGCTGCGGCTGCCGTCCGCGCCGCGTGCCGAGCGGACGAAGGTGTCGCGCAAGCAGGCAACGGAGGCGCTGCCGGAGGAAGACCGCGGGCTGTTCCAGGCATTGCGGGAAAAACGCATGGAGATCGCCCGGGCGCAGAACGTCCCGCCCTATGTTATCTTCCACGATCGCACCCTGATGGAACTGGCTTCCGCCCGGCCGCGAACCCGCAGCGCCATGAGCGCCGTTCCGGGCGTCGGCGAGGCGAAGCTGGAGCGCTATGGTCCCGCCTTCCTGTCGGTGATCGCCCAGCACGCCGACTGAGCCGCGCCGGCCGCCCGCGCGCCTACCGGCGTTTCAGAACAGGAGGTTAGGCAGGAAGGTGACCAGCGGCGGCACGTAGGTGAGCAGCAGGAGGACGCAGATCGCCGCCGCGAGGAAGGGCAGGAACGCCTTCGTGAAATCCTCGACCGAACAGCGCGTGATCGAGCAGACGGTGAACATCACGGTCCCGACCGGCGGCGTCAGCGAGCCGATGGTGGTGTTGAACACCAGCACGACGCCGAGATGGACCGGGTCGATGCCGAGTGTCTGCGCCACCTGCACCAGCAGCGGGCCAAGGATGACGATGATGGCCAGCCCCTCGAACACGGTGCCGAGGACGAGCAGGGCGACGTTGATGACGAGCAGGACCACGAACTTGTTGTCGGATACCGACAGGAGCGCGGTGATGAGCTGCTGCGGCATCTGTTCGAGGCTGAGAATCAGCGAAAAGACCGAGGCCGAGGCGACGATGAACAGGACGCCTGCGGTCGTCGCCGCGGATTCCGTCAGGAGCGACAGGGTGTCGCCCATGGTCAGCCCGCGATAGACGAGCACGCCGACGAGAAAGGCATAGACCGCCGCGACCGCGCCGAGCTCGGTGGGCGTGAACCAGCCGCTGCGCAGGCCGAGAAGCAGCATGACCGGCATCGCCAGCGCCCAGAGCGCGGCGCGGCCGTTGGCCAGCACCTCGCGCGGCGCGGCGCGGGTCTCGCGGGCGGGGGCGAGGTTCATGCGCCGTGCGGTCCAGCGCACGGTCAGCATCAGGGCGACCGCGATGAGGAAGGCGGGGACGATGCCGCCGATGAACAGGCGGCCGATCGACGTGTTGGTGAGGAGGCCGTAGACGATCAATGCGATGCTCGGCGGCATGATCGGCGCGATCATCGCCGAGGCGGCGCTGACGACGGAGCCGTAGGCGTTGGAATAGCCGCGCGCGCGCATGACCGGCACGATGGTGCGCGCGTCGATCGCCGCGTCGGCATTGGCCGAGCCGGACATGGCGCCCATGAACACCGAATTGAGCACGGCGATCTGCGCGAGCCCGCCGCGCCAGTGACCGACCAGCGTCTCGCAGAAGGCATAGAGACGGTCGGCGATGCCGCCGCGCGCCATGGCGGCACCGGCGACGATGAACAGCGGGATGGCGAGGAGCGGGAAGGATTCGAGGCCGGACGACATGCGCTGCGCAACGAGGCTGGCCATCATGGGATTGACGGCGAAATAGGCCATGGACGCGCCGAGCATGACGAAGCCGACGGGCAGGCCAAGCACCAGCAGGAGGACGAAGACGATGGCGACGATGGTCACGGGCGGCGGTCCCGGAGGCTTTCGGCCATCTGTGCCAGACGGCCGACGATGACGAGGCCCATCCCGGCGGCCAGGATCGCTGCCATGATCCATTTCGGCCAGCCCAGGGTGAGGAAGACCGTGAAACGCGCGGTCGAGATCTGCGCGAAGGCTGCGCGCATCACCTCGGCAGCGATGACAAGCACCAGGAGGTCGGCGAGAAGCCGGGCCAGGAAGGCGCCGCGCGGGGGCAGACGGTCGACGAAGAGCGAGATGCCGAAGAGCTGGCCCTGCAGGGCCGCCCCCGAGAGGCCGAGCCAGACCGTCCCGCCGAGCAGGATGACCGCGAGCTCCTGCGCCCACAGGATCGACATGGCGAAGGCGTTGCGCGCGACGACGTCGGCCGTGACGATGGCCACAAGCGCCGCCAGCAGCAAGGCCGGCAGCGTCAGGCCGAGAAAGTCCAGCAGCCTGCGCAGGGGCTTCATCGTTCAACCGCCTCCATCGGTGCGGGAGACGCCGGGCGAGCCGTCCGGCCCGCCCGGCATCGGCATCAGTTTGCCGTCGCCGCGGCCCGGACCTGATCATAGAGGCCGGCCGGCCAGTTCGGGAAGCTCGTGTAGAAGCTTGCCGTCGCCTTGCGGTAGGCGTCGATGTCGGCCTCGTGGAACGTCACGCCCGACGCTTCGAACTCGGCGCGGATCTCGGCTTCCAGATTGGCCGAGACCTCGGTCAGGGCCTGTCCCCCCTTGCGGAATTCCTCGAGAAGGATACCGCGGTCGGCCTCGCTCATCTGCTGGAACGCCGCCTCGCTCATCACCCATCCGGTGAAGAGGTTGAAGTGGCCGGTGAGCGTGATCTCCTTGGCGACCTCGGGCCATTTCGACGCGCGCAGGCCGGTCAGCGGGCTTTCGGCCGCCGTCACCACGCCCTGCGACAGGGCCGAATACACCTCGGCCGCCTCGACCGTGGTGGCGACGACGCCGAGCGGCTGGAACGTCTTCAGCCAGGTCTCGACCGGCGGCACGCGCATGCGCACGCCCTTCAGGTCCTCCGGCGACGGGTAGCCGGCGCTGCCGATCATGTGGCGGGGGCCGTCGAACCAGTTGATCGCGACGACGCGGATGCCGGCGGTTTCGGCCAGCCGGTCGTAATAGCCCTTCATCAGGTCGGAGAAGGCGAGGGTCTCCGCCTCGGCGGTGCCCGAGACGATGAAGGGGCCTTCGACGATCGACAGTTCCGGCACGCCGAAGCGCGACAGGAACGAGGCGGAGGTGAAGGTCATGACCGGCAGGCCCTGGCTCGCCTGCTCGATGGAATCGGTGGTGGTGCCGAGCTGGCCGGAGGGGAAGCCCTCGAACTTCACGCGGCCTTCGGTGCGCTCGGTGACGCGCCCGGCCGTGGCCATGACGCCCTTCCAGGATTCGCTGGTCGGTGCGTTCACGCTGGCGATGCGGATCGTCAGGTCCTGCGCAAGGGCGATGCCCGTCAGCATGGTGGTCATGGTGGCCGCGGCAGCGAGCAGCCGGATCGACGAGGTAAATCGGTTCATGGGTGGTCCTCCTTCCATGGGCTTTGCCCGTCCTGGTTCGGTATCGTTTTCAGGCACTTCCGGAACGAGACGGAATGCGTTTGTGAGAACGCTTTCCGTCTCCTTCCCGTTCTCACGCCGTGGCCGCGTGTCCGGCGCGGGGGCCGGGTACGGGCTGCGTCGAGGCGTAGATCTCGTCGATGGTGAGCATCGTCGACAGGTCGAGGCTCATCGGCACGCCGTGGCCGAATGCGCCGGGCGACAGGCAGGTGCGGGCAGCCGCTTCCGCAGCCTCGCGCAGGATCGCAGCCGGTGCTTCCCCGCGCAGCAGGCCCACGAGCGTGCGGGCGATGAAGGTGTCGCCGGCGCCAAGCGTATCCACGGGCCGCACGGGAACCGCCGGCGCCTCGTGGACACCGTCGCGCGCCGCCAGGAGCGCGCCCTCGCCGCCGCGGGTGATGACCACGAAGGTGGCGCCATGCCGGAGCGTCGTCGCCGCCAGCGCCAGTGCTTCCTCGCGGTCGAGGTCGCCGCCGGAAAAGCCGGCGAGATAGCAATGGGGGGCGATGGCCGAGATGCGCCCTTCGTCGCGGATCGTCGCGAAATCATAGGAGACGCGGGTGAGCGAGGCGAAATGGGCCAGCCAGGCGTCCACATGGCTGGAGCGGCCGGTGTGCACGGCGTCCGCCGTTTTCATCCAGGCGAGATCGGCGGGGGAGGGGGCGATGATCGAGACGCCGAGATTGGCGCCGACGAAGACCCGCTCGCCACCTTCGGACGCGATCACGCAATAGGCGGTCTGTCCCGGCAGAAAACGCAGCAGCGACGTTTCGACCCCTTCGGCGACGAGGGCATCGCGGATGGCGCGGCCGGCCGCATCGTCCGCCACCGCGCCGGCATAGGCGGCCTCTGCGCCGAAACGCCGGGCGAACACGGCATGGTTGACGCAGTTGCCGCCCGGAAACATGCGCCGCCGGTCGCGGTAGCAGTCGACGACATTGTCGCCGAAAGCGAGGATCCTGAGGGACGTCTGTGACACCGGCATCTCTTCCCTGTGACGGTATGAGAACGTTCGCAAGAAATCCGACGGCTTGTCAATGGCTGCTTGACACGCTGACGCGGAAATTAATATGTCTTATGTCATCATATCAAGAAGGCGCCCTGAAGATGTCCTTGCCCGACCGATTCCACCCGGCCGTTTCCGCCGCGCTTGCAGCCATCGACGTGACGGCCCTGCGCCACGTGTTCTTCGTGGCCTGCGGCGGCTCGCTGTCGATCATGCACCCGGCAAAGTTCATGCTCGACCAGCACGGCACGCTGCCGTCGGACGTCTTCAACGCCGCCGAGTTCGTCGCCCGGGCGCCGAAGCGGCTCGGCCCCGGCACGCTGGTCGTGCTGTGCTCGATGACCGGGACGACCAGGGAGACGACCGCCGCGGCAAGGTTCGCCCGCGAGAAGGGGGCGGCGACCATCGGCCTGACGGTCGAGCCCGGCTCTCCGCTCGGCAACGCGGCGGACCATGCGGTGAAGTTCGAGGCGCCCTACACCACCGGTGTGCCGATCGACGCCAGGGACAGCAACTATTCGATCATCTACCAGATCGTCATGGGCCTGGTGGCCAGGTCCGGCGGCGAGGATCTGACGGAGCCGCTGATCGCCAGTCTCTGCAACCTGCAGGGCGTGATCGACCGTGCGCAGGAGAGCTTCGCCCCACTCTGGGACCGCTACGCGGAACACTTCGCCAGGCAGGACGTGATCTACACGATGGCGTCGGGCGCCAGCTATGGCGCGGCCTATTCCTTCGCCATCTGCGTCCTGATGGAGATGCAGTGGATCAACAGCCAGGCGATCCACTCGAACGAGTTCTTCCATGGCCCCTTCGAGGTTCTGGACGAGACACGCTGCTTCGTCCTGATGAAGGGCGTCGATTCCACGCGCGCGCTCGACGAGCGGGCCGAGGAATTCCTGCACCGTTTCGGCAAGGCCGAGAACATTCTCGTGCTCGATGCACAGTCGCTCGACATGACGGGCATCGATGCCCGTTTCCGCGGCAATGTCGCGCCGCTCATCTTCTTCGACACCCTGTGGCGCTTCATCTACAAGGTGGCGGAGTTCCGCCAGCAGGTCATGCTGGACGGCCGCCGCTACATGAAGAAGCTCTCCGACTATTGAGGCGCCGATGACGCAAGACGGCCTCCTGCCGCTCTACGAACAGGTCAGGCGCAAGCTCCTGTCCGAGATCGAGGACGGTCGCCTGGCGGAGGGCAGCTTCCTGCCGCCGGAGTTCGAGCTGTGCGAGACCTATGGGGTCAGCCGCATCACGCTGCGCCGCGCGGTGGGGGATCTGTGTGCCGAAGGACTGCTCGTGCGCCAGCAGGGGCGCGGCACGCTTGTGGCGCCGCGCAAGATGCAGCTGACCATCTCGCTTTCGGGCTTTTCCGACGTGGTCGAGGGCCGCGGACTGAAGGCGGGCCACCGCATCATCGACAGCGAGGAAAGGGCCGATGCCCCCGCCGTCGCGGCACGCCTCCGGGCGGAGCACGTCTTCCGCTTCGTCCGGCTGCTGGAGACGGACGACCGGCCGATGACGCTGGAGACGCTCTATTTCGATGCGGTGCGCTTCGCCGATGCGTTCGGCCCGGTCGCGGCCGGCGGCAGCTTCTTTTCCAGCCTGCGCAGCGCCTATGGCATCGAACCCGCCGGAGCCGAGCGGGTGATAGACGTCGGCTTCGCGGGCGGCAGCGAAGCACCGCTGCTCGGCGTGTCCGCCACGCAGCCGGTCTACCGGATCGAGAAGCTGGTGCTCGACGGCGAGGGGCGACCGCTCGCCCTGTCGCAATCGGTCACGCCCTGTCACCTGGTCACGCTCGCCGTCAAGAACTGAGCCCCGATCTCGGGGCGCAAGGAGGAATTGTCATGAAGGTCTTCGATGCGGCGGCGGTCCATGCGGCACTGCCCTGGCCCTATCTGATCGGCGCGCTGTCGCAGGCGCATCGCGGGGCGATGCCCGCGTCGGACGTGGTGGTGCAGAGCAACCCCGCAGGCGGCGGCGAGCAGTTCATCACGCTTCCGGGGTGGATCCCGGGCGGCCCGATCGCCGTGAAGATGGTGGGCGTCTTTGCCGGCAACGAGAGGCTTTCGCCGCCGCAGCCCAACGTGCAGGGACTGGTTGCCATGTTCGACGGCGCCACCGGCGCGCCGTTGCTGGTCGCCGACGGCGCGGCGATGACGGCGCGCAAGACCGCCGGCGATTCGGCGCTGGCCGCCTCGCTGCTCGCGCGCGACGATGCGGAGGTCCTGCTGGTGGTCGGTGCCGGTGCGCTGGCGCCTCATTTCGCTGCCGCGCACATGGCCGCGCGTCCTTCGCTGAAGCGCGTGCTCGTCTGGAACCGCACGGCGGCCAAGGCAGATGCGGTGGCGGCCGGCCTGCGGCGGGACGGCGTCGATGCGCAGGCTGCAGGCGACATCGACGCGGCCGTGGCGAGCGCCGACGTGATCACCTGCGTGACCATGTCCGACCGCACTCTGGTCAAGGGCGCGCTGCTCAAGCCAGGAACGCATCTCGATCTCGTCGGCGCCTACATGAAGAGCCTGCGCGAGACGGACGAGGAGGCGCTCTCGCGGGGCCGGATCTTCGTCGATACCTGGCGCGGAATGGAGAATACCGGGGATCTCGGGCCGGCTCTGGCATCGGGCCTCGTGCCGGTGACGGCGATCGCGGGCGATCATTTCGATCTCGCGCAGGGCAGGGTGCAGGGGCGCCGGTCGGCCCACGAGATCACCATCTTCAAGAATGTCGGCGGCGCGCATCTCGACGTCTTCACCGCAATCGCGCTCAATGATGCCGCGTGAGGGAAACGGGGAATCACCATCAGGGCGATTCGCCGCGATCTCTCGTCAGCATGTCCGGACGGGATAGGCGGAAGGGAGCGGCAGGCGGTGGCGAAGACCTCGAAGGCGACGATCGCGGACGTTGCGCGGCTGGCCGGCGTCTCGACGGCAACGGCAGGACGTGTGCTTGGCCGGTATGGCTACACCCGGGAGGAGACCCGCGAGCAGGTCATGCGGGCGGCGAGCAAGCTCGGCTACCGCACCAATGCGCTCGCCCGCAGCCTCATCACCGGCAAGACCCGCACCATCGGCGTGGTGGCCGGCGACATCCAGAACCCGTTCTATGCCTCCATCCTGCGCGGCATTGCCGACGTGGTGGAACGGCGCGATTTCGGGCTGCTGATCGTCAACTCCGACGAGAATCTCGACAAGGAGATCCGCGCCGTCAACCTGCTTCTCGAAAAGCAGGTTGACGGGCTGATCGTCTCGCCATGCGACACGCGCAACGCGCGGCACCTGCGCGACCTCCACGCGGCGGGGCTGCCGCTCGTGCTGCTCGACCGCAGCGTGGCAGGGCTGGAGGTGGACCGCGTCGGCATCGACAACATCGCGGCTGCCGAGCGCGCGGTTGTCGCGCTGCTGTCGACCGGCCACCGGCGCATCGGGCTGGTCGGCGAAATGCTGGAAGAACAGGAGGGCGGCTTCGATGGCTTCATCGCGCGTGGCCTTGCCGGCGAGGTTCTGTCGACGGATACCCTCTATCCGAGCTGGCAGCGCCTGCTCGGCTACCTGCGCGCCCACCGGCAGGCCGGGGTCGCGGTCGACACGTCGCTGATCCGCCGGGTCGGTGCCTATTCGGCGGGTGCGGCGCAGGCCGTCGCGCGGACCCTGATCGAACGCCCGGACCGGCCGAGCGCGGTGTTTGCGACCGACGGCACCATGTCGGAGGGCGTGATCGGCGCCGTGTCGGCGGCCGGGCTGACGCTGCCCGGCGAGCTTTCGCTCGTCTGCTTCGACGATCTGGATTGGATGAGCTTCCTGTCGCCCGGCATCTCGACGATGGCGCAGCCGCGGCTCGCCATGGGCGATGCCGCGGCCACGCTGCTGCTGGAACGGATCGAGGGGTCCGAGGCGCCCGTGCGGGCCGTGGTCATGCGGGCCGACCTCATCGAGCGCGGGTCGATCGCAGCCTGGCACGCGCGCTGAAAGAGCGCCACGCGGCGGGCCTCTCTCTCTAAGCGCCGCCGGCGGCCATCAGCGGAGCCGGGTCCTCCGGCTTACTCGACCCCGCGGGAAACCGACGCCTGTCTGCGCCGGCCGCCGCAGCAGGGTCCTACTCGATGTCGAACGACACGCCCTGTGCCAGCGGCAGCGACTTCGAGTAGTTCACCGTGTTGGTGGCGCGGCGCATGTAGGCCTTCCAGGCGTCCGATCCGCTCTCGCGTCCGCCGCCGGTCTCCTTCTCGCCGCCGAATGCGCCGCCGATCTCCGCGCCGGAGGTTCCGATGTTGACGTTGGCGATTCCGCAGTCCGAGCCGTCGGCCGACAGGAAGCGCTCCGCCTCGCGGACGTCGAGGGTGAAGATGGAGGAGGAGAGGCCCGCCGCAACCGCGTTGTGGTCTTCGAGCGCCCGCTCGAAATCTGAGTAGCGCATGACGTAGAGGATCGGCGCGAAGGTTTCCTCCAGCACCGGCCCGCACTGGCCGGGCATTTCCACCAGCGCCGGCCGAACGTAGAAGGCCGTGTCCCTGCCTGCGTCGGGCACGCGCTCGCCGCCGGTCACCACGCCGCCTTCGGCCTTCGCCGCCGCCAGGGCCTTCTGCATGCCGTCGAAGGCTTGGCCGTCGATCAGCGGTCCGACCAGCGCCGTGGTCTCCAGCGGATTGCCGATGGAGACGCTCTCGTAGGCCTTCTTCAGGCGCGGTACGAGCGCGTCGTAGACGCTGTCATGGACGAACAGTCGGCGCAGCGTGGTGCAGCGCTGGCCGGCCGTACCCATGGCGCCGAAGGCGACCGCGCGCAGCGCCATGTCGAGATCGGCCGACGGGCAGACGATGCCGGCATTGTTGCCGCCGAGTTCCAGGATCGAGCGCGCGAAGCGCCGGGCGAGCCGCGGTCCGACCTCGCGGCCCATCCGCGTCGAGCCGGTGGCCGAGACGAGCGCCACCTTGGGGTGGTCGACCAGCGTCTCGCCGACCGCGCGACCGCCGATCAGCACCTGGGACAGGTTCTTCGGCGCATCGCCGAACCGCGCCAGCGCGCGCTCGAGGATCGCCTGGGAGGCGAGCCCGGTGAGCGGCGTCTTCTCGGACGGCTTCCAGACGATGGTGTTGCCGGCGACCAGTGCCAGCGCGGCGTTCCACGACCAGACAGCGACGGGGAAGTTGAAGGCCGAGATGATGCCGACGACACCGAGCGGGTGCCAGGTCTCCATCATGCGGTGGCCGGGGCGCTCGGTGGCGATGGTGAGGCCGTAGAGCTGGCGGGAGAGGCCGACGGCGAAGTCGCAGATGTCGATCATCTCCTGCACCTCGCCCAGGCCCTCCGACGCGATCTTGCCGGCCTCGATCGAGACCAGCCGGCCGAGATCGGCCTTGGCCGCGCGAAGCTCTTCGCCCAGCAGGCGCACGAGTTCGCCGCGGCGCGGTGCCGGAACGAGGCGCCACGCCCTGAAGGCCTCGTGCGCGGCGTCGATGGCGGCATGGGCCGCCTCGGCGGAGGTCGTCGCGACGGCGGCGATCTCTTCGCCGCTCACGGGGCTGAAGGAGGCCATGTCGCCGCCGGTCCATGCGGCGCGCGGCACGCCAAGCCTGCCGAGCAGCTCTGCCGTTTCCCGTTTCACGTCGACGCCAGCACCCATCGCTCTTCTCCGTTCATGGTGTTCCAGATCGCCCGGACGCAGCGTTCCGGAGCCAGCATCTGGTAGCCATGTGATAAGCGGCCCGCAACATGCTATCGCATGCTTTCTCGGACTGACTTGATGTGAAAACAGAATGAACTTCAATCGTGCCTCCATTCCCGACCTGGCTGTGCTGCAGGCTTTCGAAGCGGCGGCACGCCATGGCAATTTCACCAAGGCTGCGGCCGAGCTCCACCTGACGCAGAGCGCGGTCAGCCGCCAGGTCCGGACGCTGGAAGTCCTGCTCGGCGTACCGCTGTTCGAGCGGTCGCGCCAGCGCGTGCATCTGTCGGTGGCGGGACGGCAGATCCTGCCCAGCGTGCAGCGCCTGCTCGTCCAATCCGAGGAACTGGTCGTGAAGGCCCGCTCGGCGGGTGACGGCAGCGCCCGGCTGTCGATCGCGTCGCTCCCGACCTTCTGCAATCGATGGCTGATGCCGCGGCTGCCGCAGTTCCTGGCGGCCCGCCCGGGGCTGACGGTGGAGATGACGTCGAGGTCGGCACCGTTCGATCTGCAGGACGCGAATGTCGACCTGGCGATCCATTTCGGCCAGCCGACCTGGGCCAACGCCACCTGCACCTATCTGTGCAGCGAGGTGATCCTCCCGGTGGCTGCGCCCGCGCTCGTCCGGCGCGGCGACGTGCTCGGGGCGGCCGACCTTCTTTCGGTGCCGCTGCTGCATCTGGCGACACGGCCGACCCTGTGGGCAGAGTGGTTCCGGCTCGGTGGCGCGGGCGACGAAAGCGCCTATCGCGGCAGCCGCTTCGACCAGTTCTCCACGGTCATCGAGGCCGTGCTCGGCGGTCTCGGCGTTGCTCTCCTGCCGAGCTACCTCATCGAATCCGAACTGGCCTCCGGTGCGCTCGTGGTCATTCACGACCTGCCGTTGACGACGGACAACAGCTACTACGTCGTCCTTCCGGACGGGCGGAGCCAGCGCTCGCTGGGGCTCGATTTCCAGCAATGGCTCATCGGACAGGTTCGCAGGGACTGAGGGGACTGGCGTTCTCGAGGGATTCTGCCTCCGTCATCCCCGCCCTGTCGACGCTTCACGCCGCTCGCCGGCCGGGCGTACGGGTCATGCCGCCCTCCCGGCGGACGCGATCCCCACGGCCGGCCAGACGTCGCGGCGATGACGATGGCGAAGCTGGCAGCCGCTGGACGATGTGGCAGCCGGCATCCGGCGCATTCTGCACGCCCTGAGCGAGGCAGTTTCGCGCGATAATTTCACATGTGTGTATACATTTTTCGTTGATTTTCGAATTGGCTTTGCTAGCTTTCGAATTCGCTGGGGGGCGAAAATTGCCTGCTGGCAAACGAAGGGGAGGATCACATGAAGTTTTTTAGGCCCGTGCTCGGGCTGGCAATGACGTTTGCCGTCGCGCTGGCTCCGGCTGCTCAAGCGCAGGACGAGGTGGAGCTCCTGCCCGACAACCTGCTCAACCTCAAATCCACCGAGATGACGGAACCGGGCAAGTTCAAGAAGGACGGGCCATACCGGATTGGCATTTCCTTCCCCGGCGTCGGCAACACCTGGATCGTGCAGATGCACCAGGAGGCCGAGTTCGAGGCGGCGAACAATCCTCAGGTCAAGGAGTTTCTCTTCTCCGAGGCCAACTGGCAGCCCGCAAAGCAGGTCGCCGATATCGAGGACCTTCTGACGCGCGATCTCGATGCGCTGGTGGTCACGCCGATCGCGTTCCAGCTCGTGAAGAAGCAGATCGACGCGGCGCTTGCGACGGGAATCCCGGTGATCACCTTCGGCAACAGCAAGGGTGCACTGGACACCACCGTCGAGATCATGGGCGCTGGCGACTATTTCGGAGAGGTCGGCGGCACCTTCCTGAAGGAAAAGCTCGGCGGCAAGGGCACGATCTGGGCCTTCCGCGGCGTCGCGGGCGTCGAAGAGGAATCGCAGCGCTACGAGGGCTTCCGCCGCGCCATCGACGGGACCGACATCGTCATCGGCGCAGAGGTCTACGGCGACTGGAACTACGCCAAGTCGAAGCAGCTCTGCGAGAACCTGGTTCTTTCCGGCCAGCCTGTCGACGGCATCTGGTTCTCCGGGGCCGAGATGACCCGCGCCTGCATCGACGTCTTCACGTCGGTGGGCAAGCCGCTCGTCCCGATGACCGGCGAAGGCAACAACGGCTTCCTGAAGACCTGGAAGGAATCCGGAGTCGAGGCGGTGTCGCCGGTGTTCACCCCCGGCCTCGGCGTCGCCGTGGTTCGCGCGGCCGTGGCCCTTCTCGAAGGCAAGTCGCTGCACAAGACCTACTTCTCCGCGCCGGAGCCGATGACCAATGCGGACATCGACAGCTACTATCGTCCCGACCTGAACGACGCGTTCTGGGTGCCGTCGACGTTGCCCGAGGAAGAGCTGCAGAAGCTGTTCAAGCGCTGATCCGCAGCAGTCCGTACACAATCGGGGCGGGGCGATGACCGATCCAGGGACGTTGGACCACCATGCCTCCGGCTCGTCAGCCGGGGGCGAGATGGTCCGGTTCGAAGGCGTGACCAAGCGTTTCGGGGCCAACGTCGCCCTGAAGGACGTCTCGCTGGTCGGGCATGCCGGATCGGTTCATGCCGTGACCGGCGAGAACGGCGCCGGCAAGTCCACCCTCATGAACCTGCTCGCCGGCGTGCACCAGCCGTCGGCGGGAACGATCTACCTCCATGGAAAGCCGGTCGTTCTCGCCGGCCCGCGCGCAGCGCAACAGGCCGGCATATCGACCGTCTACCAGGAACTGACGCTTCTGCCGAACCTGACGGTCGCGGAGAACCTCTATCTCGGACGCGAGCCGCGACGGCTTGGCATGGTGGACCGCTCGGCCATGCGTCGCGAGGCGCGCAGCGTGTTCGCGCGGATCGAGGTCGATCTCGATCCCGACGCCCATTGCGGCGACCTGACCATCGCGCAGCAGCAGATGGTCGAGATCGCCAAGGGCGTGGCGGTCGACGCGCGCGTCTTCATCTTCGACGAGCCGACGGCCGCGCTGAACGGTCCGGAGATCGAGAAACTCGAGCGGCTCATCATGTCGCTCAAGCGCGGCGGCAACCTCGTCTTCTACATCAGCCATCGGCTCGACGAGATCTTCCGGTTCTGCGACACGATCAGCGTCATGAAGGACGGCAGCCACGTGGCGACGCAGCCGGCCTCCGAACTGACCCGGGACACGCTCGTTTCGCTGATGGTCGGACGTTCGCTCGATCGCTTCTTCCCGCATCGCGGCACCGTCAGGCCGGAAGCGCCGCTGGCGATCGACGTGCGCGGGCTGGTTCCCGTCGCTGGTGCGCCGGCGGTGACCTTCGCCCTGCGGCGCGGCGAGATCCTCGGCCTGACGGGCCTCGAGGGGCAGGGCCAGCGCGAGATAATCCGTGCGGTGGCCGGTCAGATCGCGCCCGTCTCGGGCGAAGTCGTGCATCATGCGAAGGACGGCACGTCCACCGGCCTCGCGCCGTCGCCGGTCGCGGTGGCTCGCACGGGCATCGGCTTCGTGCCCGAGGACCGCAAGTCGGAAGGGCTCTTCCTGCCGCTCGCCATCGAGCGGAACATCGGCATCGGCATGATGCGCCGTTCCTCGATCTGGAGCCGCGCGCGCATCGATCGCCCGCGTCTGACCGGGCTGCTCGAAAGCATGAACGTGCGCGCGACGGGACCGCAGCAGGAGGTCCAGGCGCTGTCGGGCGGCAACCAGCAGAAGGTGCTCATCGGCCGCTGGCTGGCGGCAGGCGTCGACATCCTCCTGGTGGAGGAGCCGACCCGCGGCGTCGACGTCGGCGCGAAATCCGAGATCTACACGCTGCTGCGCGCCTTCGCCGACGACGGCGGTGCTGTGTTGATGACGTCGAGCGAACTCTCGGAACACATCGGCCTGTGCGATCGCATCCTCGTGGTGCGGGAAGGCAGGCTCGTGGCCGAGATGCCCGGCGCCGTCGCCACCGAGGAGACCATCATGACCTCCGCGCTGACCGGAGCGCCCTTCCGGGCCCATGCAGGAGCCGCAGCGTGATCGGCCGTCTGTTTTCCAGAACCTCGCGGAGCGGCATCGGGATCATCACGATCGCGCTGCCCCTGTCGATGTTCGTCATCCTGTCCTTCACGGCATCGAGCTTCTTCACCGCGCAGAACCTCGGCAATGTCGGCAACCAGATCACGGCATTGCTCATCGTCTCGCTCGGCCAGCTCATCGTGGCGATCAGCGGCGGCGTTGATCTCTCGGTCGGATCCATGCTCAGCCTCACCAGCGCCATCATCGTCACCTTCGATCCGGCGATCGTCGTTCCGCTGGCCATTGCCGCCGGTTGCGTGTTGGGCACCGTCAACGGCATCGGCGTGGCGATCTTCGGCGTCCACCCGCTGGTGATGACGCTGGCGACCGCGACCTTCGTCCAGGGACTGACGCTGCTGGTCAGCCCCGTGCCGGGGGGCGTCGTGGCACCCGCCATCGAGGCGCTGGCGCATGGCCGGCTGTTCGGCCTCCAGCCGTCGCTGTTCTGGTGCGCGGGGGCGATCCTCCTGTGCTGGCTGCTCCTGTCGCGCTCCGCCTTCGGACTGCGGCTCTATGCGCTCGGCGCCAATCCGCGCAACGCGTCGCTCAACGGCGTCAAGGTGGTGGGGCCGATCATCACCTGCTACGTGCTCTGCTCGCTTTCGGCCGTGGCCGCCGGCATCTTCCTGACGGCGCGGGTCTCGACCGGCGATCCCACCATCGGGGCGGCGTTCGGCCTCGACTCGATCACCGCGATCGCGCTGGGCGGGGTGCAACTCTCCGGCGGCGTCGGCAGCGTGCCTGGGGTGATCCTCGGCGTGGTGACGCTCGGCCTCGCCACCAACGGCATGAACCTGCTCGGCGTATCGCCCTTCCTGCGCATGGCCGCCACCGGGCTGCTGCTGCTCGGGGCCGTCAGCCTGCAGCGCCGCAAGACGATCGGGGTCTGAGACGATGGCCATGCTCGACACCGCAGACCGGTCCCGCGGCTCCCGCCTGCTGAACGTGGCGACCGCGCTGCCGATCGCCTATGCCGGGACGCTGATCCTGCTCATCTGCGCCTACATGTTCCGCCCAGCGCTCCTTTCACCGCTGCTCCTGATGCTGATCATCCGCCAGGCTGCCCCGCTGGGGGTGGCCGTGATCGGTCAGTCGCTGTGCATGCGGATCCTGTCGATCGACCTGTCCTTCGGCGGCGTGGCGATGGGTGTCAGCTACATCCTCACCAGCGGCTACGTTCCCGGCGGCGAGGCTGTGCTCATCGCCTGCGCGCTGCTGTTCGGGGCGACGGTCGGGCTGGCCAACGCCTTCTTCATCGTACGGCTGCGGGCCTCCTCGGTCATCGTGACGCTCGCCATGGGACTGCTGCTGACCGGCATCGTCATCGCCTTCAGCCAGTTTCGCGCGCCGGGCGATGCGCCGGCGCTGCTGAAGTACATCGGCCAGTCGCGCATCTCGGGCGTACCGCTCGCGCCGCTGATCTGGTTCGCGCTGCTGATCCCGGTGGCGTGGTTCCTCAAGCGCTCGGTGCTCGGCCACTACATCGACGCGATCGGCGCCAACCCGCGCGCAGCGCTCGCCACCGGCATCCCCTATGGCGGGATCGTCGTGCTCGTGCATGTCGCGTCGAGCCTGTTCGCCGTCTTCAGCGCCTTCCTGCTCGTCGGTTTCGTCGGCATGGGTAGCCTCGACATCGGCCGCGACCTCGCGCTCAACTCGCTCGCGGCGGTCATCCTCGGCGGCGTCACCTTCGGCTCCGGCCGTGGCGGCGTGCTGGGGCCGGCCGTGGCTGCCTTCATGCTGACCTTCCTGTTCAACCTGCTGACCAGCTTCGGCCTCGGCGAGCCCAGCAAGCTGATGCTGCAGGGCGCCATCATCGCCGTGGCGGCGATCGCCTATTCCGCACGAACCAAGACCTGAGGGAGAAACCATGACCACGATTATGCCCGGTGCCGAACCGTTCCGTTTCGAAGGCAAGACCGCTTCGGTGCTCGCATTGCACGGCTTCACCGGCACGCCGCAGAGCATGCGCTATGTCGGCGAGGCCATCCACAAGCGCTTCGGCTTCACCGTCGCGTGCCCGCTGCTGGCCGGACACGGCACCACTCCCGACGAGATGGAAAAGACGGGCTATCTCGACTGGCTCAACTCGGCCGAGACAGCGCTGAAGGACCTTGCGGCCGAAGGACGGCCGGTCTTCGTGATCGGCCTGTCGATGGGCGGATCGCTGACGCTGAACCTCGCCGCGCGCTTTCCGGAGATCGTCAAGGCGGCGATCCCGGTCAACGCGCCGGCCATCGCTCTCGGACCCGACATGGCCGCGCTTCTGTGCAACCAGGATTCGTCGATGCGGGTTCCGGGTGTCGGCTCCGACATCAAGGCGCCGGGCGTCGTCGAGGTGGCCTATTCGGAGTTCCCGGCGAGCCGGCTCGCGCACGGCCACCTGCTGTTCGGCGTCACGAGCAACCTCCTGTCGCGCATCCAGTGCCCCGTCACGGTCATCCAGTCGCGCGAGGACCACGTCGTGCCGGCGCGCAATGCGCTCGACATCGTCAACGGGCTGACGTCGTCGAACCATGTCAGGCTGATCTGGCTGAACGAGTCCTATCACGTCGCCACCCTCGACAACGACAAGGACCTGATCGTGTCCCACGCGGGCGACATGATCAACCACGTCCTGGCCAACGGCTGACACTCCGTTACCGGCGCAGTTGCCCGGACGCGGGCAGCTGCGCCGGGGCGAGCCTACCGCCGGTACTGCACGATCGTCTGGTCGATGGCGCCGAAGATGGAGCGGCCGTCGGCGTCGAGCATCTCGATGCGGACGCGGTCGCCGAACTTCATGAAGCCGGTCTTCACCTCGCCCTGCTCGATCATCTCGATGGAGCGGCGTTCGGCGATGCAGGCGGAACCGACCTCCTTGTAGTTCGCGTTCGAGACCGTGCCCGATCCGATGATGGTTCCGGCGGCGATCTTGCGCGTCCGGGCGACGTGCTCGATCAGCTGCGGGAAGGTGTAGGACATTTCCGATCCGCTCGGGCGGCCGAAGGGCTGGCCGTTCCGGTCGATCCGCAGCGGCAGGTTGACGATGCCGGTCCAGGCGGCGCCGAGTTCGTCGGGCGTCGCGGCGACAGGCGAGAAGCCGGTGCTCGCCTTGGCGTTCATCCAGCCGAAGCCGGTGACGATCTCGCGCTTGACGAAGGCGCGCAGGCTGACGTCGTTGATCAGGAGGACGAGGCGGATGTGCTTGCCGGCCTCCTCGGCCGTTGTTCCCATGGGCACCTCGTCGACGACGATGCCGATCTCGGCCTCGAAGTCGATGCCGTCCTCCTCGCGCGGCAGCGGGATGTCGCCCTGCGGGCGATAGAAGTCGTCCGACATGCCCTGGTACATCAGCGGGAAGGGGGCGTTGACCTCGATGTCGGGATCGCGTCCCTGGCTCATGGCCATGAGGCGGAGATGGTTCTTGAAGCAGGAGCCGTCGAGCCACCGGAAGGAGCGCGGGAGCGGCGACAGCGCCGTCTTCTGGTCGAACGGGAACGTGCCCTGCGCGCGGCCGAAGGCAAGGTCGCGCGCCAGCGCCTCGAGCAGCGGCACGACCTCGGTCCAGCGCTCCATGGCATCGAGAAGCGTCGGCGCGATCCCGGCGGCCGATACCGCTGCGGCGAGGTCGGTCGAAACGACCACCAGTTCGCCGTCCTTCGTGCCGTTGGGAATGGTTGCGAGCTTCATGGTTCCTCCTCCGTCCGCCTGCCGGGATGGACCGGCCACGCCGTGTCGCCGAAATCGGCGTGCCGAACCGGTGATCGGGCCGGCATCAGGGGACTAGCACGAGTGTATTGGTTGAACAACCGTCCAAATGCGATGACGAGCGGCTGGCGATATCGACAAGGCGGCGGCTCAAGAAATAGGTTGAACGACCAAATAAATTTCGTCATTGATGCGGCTGCCGAGACGGAGGAGGAGAATGTCCATGGCGGCCCCAGACCTGATGCGAAGCCTGCGTCTCCAGTCGAGGGTCGACGACCCCTATCTGGGCGCCGGACCGGCTGCGCGTTTCGAAGCGGAGAGCCCGTTGTGCCCGGGCGCGTCGTGGTCGGCGATCGAAGCTTTCGCAGTGACCCATGCCGACGGGCGGCGCTTCGAGGAATACCACTTCGTGCCGGCCGACGGGCGCGTCGCCTACCTTCCGGTCGGCATCATGTACGAGCCGGACGGGCAGGGCGGTTCCAGGGCGACGGTCTATTCCGACCATCACCTCGTCGAGGATCGCGGGCCGATCCTCGAGCCCGACGCGGGTCTCGTGCCCGGGCAGTCGCCGGAGGACGTCCTGCAGCCCTATTTCAAGGCGCTGAAGGAGAACCGGCTCGAGGACGTGCTCGACCTGTTCGAAGACGACGGCTATTTCCGGCACTCCAACGCCGAGACATTCGTCGGGCGCGAGGGGCTGCGCACCGACTTCACCAAGATGATGGGGACGGCCGGCATCCGCGTCACCTATTGCCGGGCCACGGACGACGGCACGACCTGTGCTCTGGAAGTCTACATGCCGAGCGGTAGGCCGGCGGTCGCCGTCTACGAGCGCGGACGTCCGGGGCGGCTCAAGGCCGTCCGGATCTACATGTGAGGCGGCCGGCCATGGCGCGCCTCGTATCCCTCACCGCCGTGCCGCACGACCCGACCCTGCCGATCGCCGCACGGCTTGCGCCCGAAGGCAAGGCGCATCCCGGAGCGCTGCCGGCACTGGCCGGTTTCGAGCGGCTGCGGGCGGACCTCGACCGGGCCCGGCCGGACGTCGTCGTGATGATCGGCAGCGACCATCTGAACCAGTGGTTCATGAACAACATGGCGCCGTTCATGGTGGGCAAGGCGACCCGCATGACAGGCCCCTTCGACAGCGAGATCAAGGCCTGGGGCCTTGCCGCCAGCGACCTGCCGATCCACGGCGCGCTCGCCCGCCACATCCTGAAGGACGGCATGAACCGCGGCGTCGACTTCGCCTATTCGGACGAGTTCGTGGCCGACCATTCCTTCACTATTCCGCTGCAGTTCCTGCGGCCGGAGGACGACCTGCCGGTCGTCCCGATCTTCGTCAACCTGCTCGCGCCGCCGGTGCCGCCGGGCTGGCGCTACCGGCAGGTGGGCGAGACGATCCGTCGCTCGGTGGAGAGTTTCGGCGACGGCATCCGTGTCGCGGTCGTCGCCACCGGCCACATGTCGAACAGCGTCGGCGGACCCGGCATGCTGCGCGTGCAGGCGGAGCCGATGTCGGAGTGGGACCGTGCCATGTGGAGCCTGATCGAGGCGAACGACGTCGACGAGATCACGCGGCGCAGCAGCTTCGACCAGCTTTTCGCGCATGGCAACGGCACGCCGGGCTTCCTCGGCTACGTGCTCGCCTTCGGTGCGGCGGCCGGCGCGCGGCCGTCCTTCGCCGACCTCGTCGCAACGGGCGCGCAACCGGCCTGCGCCTTCCTCGCCTGGGATGAAGCTGCGCTGAACGGAGGCGAGGCATGACCCGCTACGCGCTCGACAAGGTGCTCTGGGAATACGCCCGCGACGATGGTTTTCGTGCCGCCTTCGACGCGGATGCGTCCGCCGCGATCGCGACCCGGGAACTCGACGATGCGGAGCGCGCGGCGCTGGCGTCGAAGGACATCCGCGCGATCTTCGAGTGCCGCGCGCACCCGTTCCTGATCTACGGCTTCGCCATCGCGCTCAACCGCGGCTGGAGCTTCGACATGATGCGGGACTACGTGGCCCAGCTGGAGGGTTTGGAACTCGGCGACGTCGAGACGTAGGCGGCCGCGCCGGCGGTCCGCAACGCTGCTGTCGCAAGGCTGCTGTGGCGTGGTGCGTCCTTCGAGGCTCGCCCGCCGATGTCCGGACTGACGTGTCCTCCGCCGTGCGGGCTCGCGCCTCAGGATTGTCTGTCGTCGATGTGCTTAACTGTCGGGGAAGCTGGTTCGCCAGCGCCCGTCTGGCCAGACGGGCGCTGGCGCCGGCGGGCTCCCGTCTCAGGTTCGGATTTT
>NZ_JAOAOQ010000130.1 GCF_030398385.1 Aquibium sp. ELW1220
AGCTCGTTGCGCACTCGCCCGCATCGCTCCGCCATCCCTTCGACCGATTCGTCGACAAGCGGTTTCCCGAGCGCTAGCGGCAAAAGTGAGTCGTTCGTGAAATGAGGGGATTCATGAGATTCGTGTCCTGTTCGAAGTTTCATCGCAGTAGCTAGCCCGTCTTATTCATGAGTTCGCTTTCGCGGATGGTGCCGGTCGACGATACGCGGGCAGTCGAGGCGTCTCTTTCACCGCGGGTGGGTCTGGACTTGTAGAACGCGCTGGAGGTTGACGGGGCTTGGTTGCGGGGGCATGCCGCCCGGGTCGGCTCACGGTCCTGCCGGCTGCAGCGTCGCGGCGATGGAACGGAACAGACTTGCCTCGGGACAGGCGGCGCCAAATGCCAGGCGGATGAGCGAGACGGTTTCCGTGACGCGGGCGCCGAGCTTGAGGAGCCGCAGCCGCAGCGTGGCGAACTCGGCTTTGCCGAGATGATGGCTGGCGGGCACCGCCTCGCGCAGGGTGAGCATGAGCCAGTAGGCGGCGGTGTGGAGCA
>NZ_JAOAOQ010000131.1 GCF_030398385.1 Aquibium sp. ELW1220
CAAGGCCGAAGACGTAGTCGATCGCGTTGTCCTCGCACCAGGCCATGACCTCTGCCCTGCCATAATGGCTGTCGCCGCGCACCAGGATGCGGGTGTCCGGCCAGCGGGCGCGGATGCGCCTCATGAGCCGGCGCAGATGGCCGCGGATCTCCGTGCCCGTCGGGGTCTTGCCGGGGCGCAGGATCATGGCGACCGGGCGGCCGGTGTCGGCGTCGTAGATGTGGATCGGCAGGAAGCAGCGCTCGTCGTGGTGGCCGTTGAAGAGCGAGAGCTGCTGATGGCCGTGGACGACGTCGAGCGTGTCGTCGATGTCGAGGGTGACGCTTTTCGGCGGCGCGGGGTAGCTCGACAGCCACAGGTCGACCAGAACGCGGCCGAGACGGATGACGGTCCTGAGGTCGGGCAGGTTCTCCAGACGCGAGCAGGTCGGCTGCGAGCACAGATCCTGACCGCTGTCGGGCAGCCGCCCGCAGGCGAGCTTGAAGGCCGGATCGTTGCGAAGGCGGTCGA
>NZ_JAOAOQ010000132.1 GCF_030398385.1 Aquibium sp. ELW1220
GCGCTTGCCGAGAACGTCTGCTCGTCCGCCGTCATTCTCAACATCCTGGCCCGGCGCCGCGATCCGGCGCCGGCCGTCACCATCCTCACACCCGACGCACTGCGCTTGGCGATCGAGCCGCAGGCCGACTGCGCCCGCTACGACAGCCTCAGGAGGGCAAGCTGATGGAACGCACCCAGGTTCTGGACCTGATGGGAACGCTGAAGCTCTATGGCATGCGCAGCGCCTACGACGAGATCATGACCACTGCGATCAAGCGTCAGCACGAGCCGCCGAGGGTCGTCGGCGATCTGCTGTCGGCCNTGCGATCAAGCGTCAGCACGAGCCGCCGAGGGTCGTCGGCGATCTGCTGTCGGCCGAGATCGCCGAGAAGCAGGCGCGCTCCATCAAGTACCAGCTCACCGTCGCCAAGCTGCCGCTGGCCAAGGACATCGACGACTTCGACTTCGCCGGCACGCCCGTCAACGAGACGCTCGTGCGCGACCTCGCCACCGGCGCCTTCGT
>NZ_JAOAOQ010000133.1 GCF_030398385.1 Aquibium sp. ELW1220
TGCTGTCCGACCGCATCGGTTTCCTGCCGCAGCGGATGGCCGCATCGCGGCGCAATCCGTTCGCCGACCCGGTGCGCGAACTGACCGTGCGCATCTCGACCGGCAAGATCATCCGCCTCGTCACCAACGATCTCGACGCGCCCGCGCAGGAGATTGCCGATCTCTACAAGGCGCGCTGGCAGATCGAACTCTTCTTCAAATGGATCAAGCAGAACCTCAAGATCGCCCGCTTCCTGGGAACCTCCGAGAATGCCATCCGCACCCAGCTCTTCGTCGCCCTCATCGCCTATCTCGTGCTGCGCGCCGCCCATGCCGCACAAAAGGCCGTCGCAAGACCGCTGACCTTCACACGTCTCGTCCGCCTCAATCTCATGCACCGCAGACCAATCGACAAACTCACCACACCGCCAAATCCACCGAAGCCAAATCCCAACCAGATCAGCTTCGCGTTCCTGCAAAGCTAAACCGGACAGCAGTGGGACAAGCCCGAGGATGACGGC
>NZ_JAOAOQ010000014.1 GCF_030398385.1 Aquibium sp. ELW1220
TCCCAACATGCCGGAGCCAGACTTATGCGCCCTGATCCAGCGCTTCCAGGCGTTGATCCGCCAAAACAACCTCACCGCCGCCGTCCTCGCCGTCGGATAATAAATGAGGGGATACTTGAGGGTTGACCCAAGCAGCCTGCTCCAAAGCTCATGGGCAGAACTTTGAAGAACCGCGAAGAAATGCCAACTCTCACCTGATATTGCGATGATCTTGTGTGAAAACCTCATTCCAGCAGGGAGCATCGCAAAGCAAAAATGCGTCGATGTCTGGCCAGTTATCAGAACATTATTGTTGTTTCTTATCGCGTTGTAGAGATCGGCTGCTGAACGCGCATGCATCCACCATCTCTCTGGGTTTACAATCGATCCTTGGGTCAAACGAGAGGGCTTCACGCGCCTCTCAACAATTTCGATCAGATCAGGCCAATCAGAGGCGACTGATTCTGGGTAGTCGGCCGGCACGACGAACCGTGAGAGTGCGGCTTCGCGCTCTCGAACATTCATTGTCATCCAACTCTTGAGAGTGGGGTCGCGGCGATGTGGAAACGACCTAAAGTCAATTACGTAGCGGTGGTGCGCATGCGTGGGATCAGTATTGACCTCCTCACCACCAATGAAAGGAAAAATACGCTCGGAGTTTCGGGAGTCCTTCGCGATTAGTGATCGCATCATGTCGAGGCTCTCGGCCTCACCCTTCGCGGCAGCGACATCATCGAAGGTGAAGCCCATGCCGAGCACGTATGACCCTACAAACGCCTTGCCGGAATTGGCGACAAGGGCAGCAGGCGACGTATCGAGATCACCCTCGACCAGATAGGCCGAAATGCGGCGCACACGCCGCCTATCGAGCACGGGCGCAGCCGCCGCACCTTTCACGACGTGCACCACCGACACCACCACTGCTGCCTCGCCCGGCCATTTCAGCCGCCGCGTGGCGCGGGCGACTGCGCCGCCTTCCGCTATGATCCTGGTCAGACCCGTTGCGCGTGTATCGCCCTGGCCGATGGTGTTGGTGGCGATGAGGCCGAACGAGCCGCCCTGTCGCGAAAGGTGAAAGGCGCGCAGAAAGAAATGCGCCACCAGATCGGCATTGCCGTGCGCGCCCTCGTGCAGAGTCTGCAGCCAAGGCAGATAGTGGTCTCGATTTCCAGCGATGATGGTGTTCTTGCCGGCAAACGGAGGATTCCCGACAATGGCGTCGAACCCCGGATTGCCGGCACGCGCCCGCGGATCGAACACCTCAGGAAACTCCACCGGCCAGTGGAATGGCCGCAGGGCGGCCTTACCTATAGTAAGGCCAGCGGAACGATCCGCGATTCGATCGAACCAGTCCGATGCGCTGATGTTGGTCTGCACGATCTTCTGGAAGTCTACCAGTGCAGCGATCCGAGCCTTAGGTTTGCCTGCTGAAAAGAACGCGGCAAGCACGCCGTCACCTACGAGCCGCGCCATATCGAGCCGCGCGTCGACGATGCGCAACTGTGCCCCAAGCTCGGCGGCGCTCGCCCATTCCGCCCGCTTCTGGATGTCGAAACGCAGCCTTTCGGCTTCCTTCAGATGGTCGGACACGAGCTTTCCGACGAAGGTCGGTTGCTTCGTCGTGTCCCAGTGCGTCGCGGCGATCTGATCCTTGGTCAGCCCGACCAGACTGTCGCCGGACTTCAGCGCGTGGTCGACGAAGGTGAACTCATGGTCGCGCGCGAGCGTAGCCAGCCACAACGACAGCTTGGCGAGGTCGACAGCCCGCGGATTCCGGTCGACGCCGTAGAGGCAACGCTGCGCCACCAGCCGGCGGGCATGGAGCGGCTCGTCCTCGTCCGGCGGAATGGTAGGCCGGGTCTGCGGCCAGCGCGCCCAAGCCAGCACCAGACGATCGCCCAGCGCACGGCAGGCCTCCACCAGGAAGGCACCCGAGCCCATGGCGGGGTCGCACACCTTGAGCGACAGCACGTCTTCCGGCTTTGCGTCCGGTCCGATCCGCTCGAATGCAGGCTCGAGCGCATGCTGCACGATGGGGGCGGTCAGCGAGCGCGGCGTGTAGTGGCTGCCCGTCCGCCGCCGCTCGTCGGTCGGCTGCAGGAGCGGCGTACCGGCGGCGGCGACTGCAGCGCCCGGCGAGGCACGTTCATCGACAATGGGAGTCAGCGCCGCGACCAGCTCGTCGATCGTGCCCGCCTCCTTCAACGCCTTGCCGACCTTGTCCGTCACCTTGCCCCGGTCAGCCTCATCCTTCAGGAACTTCGCACGGTCGTTCGGCTTTGCCGCGAGCAGCCGGTTCAGGTCGACGAAGACCGGCGTCCGGTCGTGTTTGCCCGCCCGAATGGCCAGCGCCGGGCCGTCCATCGTCTCCACCGTGAATCCCATCACGGTCTCGTAGACGCTGCCGATCTGCTCGACGTCGAGCGTGCGGTAGGAGAGCTTCTCGCCGCTCAGCACCAGCAGGCGGTCGAGCACCTTTGCCACGCATTCGTCCGACACCTCGGCCGGCTTCGGGGGATCCTTCGGATCGTCCTGGCCCTGCAGGAAAGGAAAGGCCGCGGGATCGAACAGCTTGCCGCCACGCCCGCGAATCCAATCGCCGGAACGGTCGCCCTGATGCACGAGCCGGAACAGCGCGAGCAGCCGCGCCCAGGCGCCACGCCGAAGGTGCATGGTCAGCTCATGCCGTGCGCGATCCTCTGCCAGGCGCGCATGCAACGTCCGGACGCCGTAGCCCTGGTCGTAGAGCCGCCGTGCCTCCGCGTCGGTACGTGACGGGATCAACTCGCGATCCTCGGCATAGAGCAGGAAGACAAGGCGCAGCAGCACCGTCAGGAGGCCATCATAGACATGCTCGGGCCGTTCGCGTGCGAGCCGCTCCATGCGCGCGCGGTCGGCGTCATGAATGCCGCGCATCAGCTCGTGCAACGCACCGAGTACCTGTGCGGCGAGCTTGGTCGACACCTCGGCCTGCTCGTCCCGGCTCTTCTGGAGTAGTGCCGGGAGACGGCGTTCCGGCGCGTCGTTGTGCAGCCGGAAGGAGGAGAGGAGCAGCTTCAGGCCGCCGAGCATCGGCCTTCCGCCGACCTCGCCCAGCGAGCGCAGAGGGAAGCGCAGCCAGCCGCTGGTCTCCCCGCGTGGGGCGTGGATCAGGCGCAGTTCGCCGTCGGTCATAAGGATTCCCGTCCGGACCTGCCGATCCTTGCACAGGCGCTCCAGCCGCTGATGCGGCGTCGCTTCCCAGCCTTCCAGCGCGCCGCGCCCGTCCGGATCGACGCCCGCCGCCTCGATCCGAACCAGCATCTGCCAGCCGCCTTCGGGATCGGCGACCGCCCAGTGCGGCGCGATCTCGATGTCGCTCTCCTCAATGCGGAGAACCAGCTCGTCGGGGATCGGCGCGCCGCCGGGACTGCCCGCGACGCGGCCCGGCCGCCAGCCGAGAATATCGGCGAAGAAGGCCCATGGATCGAGAAGCGCAGGGCCGCTCTCCGTCTGCGACAGATGCGGCTTCACCGCCTCCGTATCGGAGCGCGTCTGCTGCTCTGGCACGAGGTCGTAGGCCTTCAGCACCACCGGGGCGACGACGAGGCCGACGGGCTGGACGTGGCCGAGCCATTCGTCGTTCGGATCAAAACCCGCCATGCTCAGTTCCCCTCCGGCCAGAGATAGACGAGACCGATGGTCTCCAGCCGGTCTGCCACCACGCCATAGGATTCGCGGACCCGCTTGGGCCCGGTCTCGATGTCGCTCGTCAGCCGATCGAGCTTCGCCTTCCAGTGCCGCCGATCCCGCCGCCGCTGCTCCACCTCCTCCACGATCTCGGGGAGAAAGCTCATCTGCCTGTCGTCGGGCTCGGCATCGGCTTTGGCGATACGGGATCGCTGGTCTTCGAGCAGGCGCTTCAACGAGGTCGCCTCCGCCTCGGCAATCTTGGCGAGATCCTTCGCCGCCTCGGCCTTGGCCTCTTCGGCGCGGGCGCGCAGCTCCGGTTCCAGATCGGCAGCGTCCTGAGCCGCGAACTGCCGGATGCGGTCGACGATCTGTGACGCGGGCACGCGCGCTGCCCGGAAGGCTTCCTCGAGCTGCACGAGCGTCGCCGCTTCGCGGGTCGGCCCGAACGGCTTCAGCGGCTTCGTGCCGCGTCCGGCTTCCGTCCACGCCGCGGTAACCAGGATGATTTCCTCGTGCAGGCGCGCCGCCCCGGGACCGTAAAGGGCCAGCCGACCGATCAGCACGACGCGCGGCTGGGCGCCAGGGCCGATGACTACGCTCGCCCGTGACAGGCCGGACGCGAATCCTTGTGCCAGGAAACGCGCGAGCAGCCGCCGCACAAGGCGATGTTCGAGATGCACCTGGACCACGCCTTCTGCATCAACGCCTGCCTCCGTTATCGCAGGCCGGAAGCTGAAGGAGCGGACCGGCGCGTCGCGACGCCAGTCCTTCAGTGTCTCGCCCCGCTTGCGCCGGCGGACCCGCAGGTCGTCCAGAGCCTCCGCCCAGCCCGCCGTCTGGAAGGCAGGTTCCGACGGGTCGAGGCGGAAGGTTGGGATCTCTCCGACCGCGCCATCGCGGTGTGCGTCGAGCGTGGTGCCCGTGCGGGTGAGCGCGACCGACATCACCGCTTTCAGGTCGTTGGGGTCCACGCCGACCCGTGCACGAGAATCCTCCAGCGCGGATCGGAGGTCATCGAGCTCCTTCGCCTGCCGGGCGCGACGCGCGACCACCGTGTCGTCCATTTCCTCGACGGCCGTCCTGGTCTGCTCGTCCGGGGTGTCGCCATCGCCCTCGATCTCGCGAGCGAGGCCGCTTGCGCCGCGGATGCCGTCCTGCATCAGCCGTCGGTTGATGCGTTCGGCGATGACCTGTCCGGCGGAACCGAGCTCGTCCTGGATCTTCTCCGTCTTGCGGACCAGCGCCTGCAGGACGACATCCTCCTCGCGCTGCTCGTAGATGAAATAGCGGCAATACACGACGGGAGAGGGCTGCAGCTTGCGGTCGATTCGGCCGTTGCGTTGTTCGAGCCGTGCAGGATTCCAGGGCAGGTCGACGTGGACCAGGTCGTGGCAACGCATCTGCAGATTGATGCCCTCCCGCGCGGCATCGGTGCAGATCAGAATTCGCAACGGGTCTTCCGCCGGATCGGCGTTGAAGCGGCGCTTCAGCTCTTCGCGGCGATCCGTCGAGGTGGCCCCCGTGAAGCAGGCAATGCGATCGTCAGGCGCGAGATCGTCGAGCGCCTCCTGGAGCCGCTTTTCCATCCAACGGCGGGTATCCTCGTATTCGGTGAAGAGGATGAGACGGCGCTCGTTCCACCGCCCGCCGGGAGCCATGTTCTCGCGAATCCACTGGGCGAGGCGAACGACACGAGCATCCGGCTCCTGTGCGTGCCGACGCGCTACCTTCAGCATCTCGTCGACCATAGCGAGATCGGAGACGGCGGCCGTGGCCATGCCAGCCGCTTCCGCGGCCGCGTTCTCCTCCTGATCCAGCAGCAATTCGGCGGCAGCCTCGTCCTGCGGTTCTTCCTCTATCTCCGCAGCCTGGCCGAGCCCACTTGCCGCTAAGCTCGCCGTTTCCCCGTCGCCCGCACGCAGAAGGCCTTTGCGATGCACCTCCAGCGTCCTGGCGAAAGCCGCGATCGACGAAAGGAGCCGCTGCTGCAGGCCGACCAGCGTCAGCCGCACATATCCGGCCTGTCTGGGCGGAAGCCCCTCCGCCTTCGCCCGCACCGCGTCCGCATATCCGCGCAGCATGGAGGCAAGCACGAGTTCGGGTGCGGTCCGCGGCAGGTCGGCGATCCGGATGGGCTCGACCTTTCGGAGCGGAAACCGCTCTCCGAAATGGCGTAGGTCGGACTTCAGCCGTCGAACCATGACCGGGTCCAGATCCTTCGGCCGGACCGGCACGCCGCGGGTGAATCGCTGCGGGTCGAGGATCTCGAGCAGCGCCGAGAAGGAATTCGAATGGCCGTTGTGAGGGGTTGCCGACAGGAACAGACGGTGCTCGAAGCGATCAGCGAGGCCGCGCACGACGCGCGTGAACTGGCTTTCAATCGCATACTTCATCCCGCTTGCAGGCGCGGCGTGGTGCGCCTCGTCCAGAATCAGCAGCGACCGCGGCCGGAAATCCCCGAGCAGGTCGCGCAGTCCTGCGACATAGGTCTCGTCGGTCAACAGCGAATGCGACAGGATAAAGCGCGAGCCCGACGACCATGGTTCGGCACCGTATCCGCGTTCCCGTCGCAGCACGTTCAGATGCTCTCGATCGACGATGGTGAACGACAGGCCGAACTTGGTCTCCAGTTCATCCTGCCACTGGCGCACCGTTCCTGCCGGAGCGGCCACCAGAACGAAGTCAATACGGTGCCGGAGCAACAGTTCGCGGAGGACGAGCCCTGCTTCGATCGTCTTGCCTGCGCCGACGTCGTCGGCGATTAGCAGGTTCACACGAGGTAGGCGCAGCGCCTTGCGAAGGGGTAGGAGCTGAAACGCGTCGAGATGGATACCGGCGCGGAATGGAGCCTGGAAAAGCTCTCTGTCCGACGACGTTGCCGTGTTCCACCGCAGGGTCTTGAGATAGGCTGAGAAGGTCGAAGGATCGTCGGTTCCTTGCTTGGCGATCTGTCCCCAGCCCTCATCACCGAGCACTTCGGCATCGAGTTCCGCGTTCCAGAGGATCTCTACCGTCTCGCCCGCGGCGTCGTCGTCGATACAGGCGAGGCGCACGACGGGGAATTTCGCGTCCTGCGGTCCGCTCTCGACCAACCAGCGGCGCGAACGAACGCGGACGAACTCTCCAACGGATGGTGTCATGATTCCCTGCCCCCCTACGAGGCAGAGATAGCACACCAACCTGGCCGTGTATCAACAGCATCGGCTTAAACCGCCGTGGAACGAACGCAGTCGAAGGCAAGAGCATTGGCTACTGCGGGCACCCTTCAAGACAAGCCTCGGCTGGTGAAGAGCCACTCAACAACGCCGTGGACTATTCCGGCGCGAAGCATTCGATATCTTTGCCACATTCCGGTCGATTGCAGCAGTTGACTGGACGGCATTGCCGAAGTCGGCGCCCAGGCGAACATCGCCACTTACCAGAGAAAGCCCGATCCCGGCTCATGACGTGAGGTATCGTGCAAGCCGACCGGGACGGGCGTTCCTAGGCTTGTAGGGGCCGCGCAGTCGTTTGGCGGCGAGGCCCGAAGGGTGCCCTCGGCTGTTTCGAATTGCCAACTGCAATCACCGCGCCGAGCCATACAGAGCGCGCGCGCCGCGACGAAATGTGCGCGGCTGTGCTGAGTTGCGCGTGCCCAGCCTGACATTCAACGGATGTGCCATACTCGGTAAGTTCTGCCCGTCGACCAGAAGGCCGGAAGAACCGTTGAGAAGGCGAAACCGGGCGATGTTTCTCATACCAAACAGTGCGCATGCTCCCATGGTGCCCCCGGCAGGAATCGAACCCGCGACCTTCGGTTTACAAAACCGCTGCTCTACCAGCTGAGCTACAAGGGCATCGGCGTTTCGTTAGCATAATTCGCACGCCAGTAAAGGGGTGACTGGCGGCCGCGGGGGTGGATGGGCGGGGGATTGCGGGGCGGGAGGCCGCGCGCGGATTTCGCAGGCCGGCGCGAAGCCGCGCGCGGCGGCGCTCTGGATCCCGGGTTCCGTTGCGCGGACCCGGGATTACGCCGAGGGGGGACGCCGCGGCGGCGGGCCGTTCCCTCCGCGTCATCATCCTCAAGCGAAGCAGGCCGAAGGCCGTTGCGCAGAACCGGGGATTCATGCCTCGGCGGCGGCGACGCAGAGGTCGATGGAAAGTGGGGTGGCCTGGAGGGTGACCTTACCGGACCGGGTGCATTGCCGGCGAGGCATGGATCCCGCATGCGACCTTCTTCGCTCCGCTCGAACGTCGTTGCGGGATGACGAAGCGGAGGGGGTGGCGCTGCGGGACGCGGAGGGGGAACGTGATGCCGATTCCATCACGCTTGGCGGTGGGTCCCGCCGGGGCGGGCCGCTCGTGTTGCCCGTCCCGGAATTGCCGCGTGCGGCGGAGGATCGGGTGGCGCGGCCGTGCTTTCCCCCGGCGGCCCGCCATGCTAACCCGCCCGGGCCGCCTGTCACGGGCGGCGGGCGGAGAGAGCATGCACATGACGTTGCCGACCCTGGCGTTCATCGCGTCGGAGACCGAGCAGGCCCAGGAGGCCGCGCAGCGGCTTTCGGCGCTCTATGGCCAGGAGCGGCCGGAGGATGCCGAGGTGATCGTGGCGCTGGGCGGCGACGGCTTCATGCTGCAGACGCTGCACGCCAACATGAATGCCGGCTGCAAGATCTACGGCATGAACCAGGGCACCGTCGGGTTCCTGATGAACGAATACCGCGAGAACGACCTGCGCGAGCGGGTGGCGGCGGCGATCGCCGAGACGATCCGGCCGCTCCGGATGCAGGCGATCACCGCGGACGGCGCCGAGATCGACGCGCTGGCGATCAACGAGGTGTCGCTTCTGCGGCAATCCTATCAGGCAGCCAAGATCCGCATCACCATCGACGACCATGTGCGGCTGGACGAGCTGATCTGCGACGGCGTGATGGTGGCGACCCCGGCGGGCTCGACCGCCTACAATCTTTCGGCGCAGGGACCGATCCTGCCGCTCGACGCGCCGCTTCTGGCGCTGACGCCGGTGAGCGCGTTCCGGCCGCGGCGCTGGCGCGGGGCGCTGATCCCCAACCGCTCGACGGTGCGCTTCGACGTGCTGGAAGCCGACAAGCGGCCGGTGAACGCGGTGGCCGACCACACCGAGGTGAAGTCGGTGATCTCGGTGACGATCCGCGAGACGTCCGACGCGACGGCCACGATCCTGTTCGACGCCAGCCACTCGTGGGACGAGCGCATCCTGGCCGAACAGTTCCGCTACTGAGCGCAGAAACGCCCGGATCAGACGCGCAAGGGAACCCAAGTGCCCGGTTTCCGTTAAGCTTTCGGTCGTGCGGACGCTGCGAAAGGTTGACTTTTGCCGCATTGCACCGTAACGGCACTGACGCATTGCGCAAAAGCGCCCGGTCCGCCGCGCACCTCCGACGCGGCCCGCACAGATTAAAGACAATCGATATCGTGTCATCAGACGACCAGAACGCTCCGGAAGCGGTGAAGTTTTCAGACCTCGGCCTGTCGGCCAAGGTGCTCGCCGCCGTCACCGACGCCGGTTACACCATCCCCACCCCCATCCAGGCGGGCGCCATCCCGCATGCCGTCGCCGGCAAGGACGTGCTGGGCATCGCCCAGACCGGCACCGGCAAGACGGCCGCCTTCGTGCTGCCGATGATCACGCGCATCGAAAAGGGCCGCGCCCGGGCGCGCATGCCGCGCACGCTGATCCTCGAGCCGACGCGGGAACTCGCCGCGCAGGTGGAAGAGAACTTCATCAAGTACGGCAAGAACCACCGGCTCAACATCGCGCTGCTCATCGGCGGCGTGTCGTTCGACGAGCAGGAAAAGAAGCTGGAGCGCGGCGCCGACGTGCTGATCGCGACGCCCGGCCGCATGCTCGACCATTTCGAGCGCGGCAAGCTGCTTCTGACCGGCGTCGAGATCCTCGTGATCGACGAGGCCGACCGCATGCTCGACATGGGCTTCATCCCCGACATCGAGCGCATCTGCAAGCTGATCCCGTTCACCCGCCAGACGCTGTTCTTCTCGGCCACCATGCCGCCGGAGATCACCAAGCTGACCGAGCAGTTCCTGCAGGCGCCGGTGCGCGTGGAGGTGTCGAAGGCCGCCTCGACGGGCGTCAACATCACGCAGCGCCTGGTCAAGTCCGGCAACAAGGGCTGGGACAAGCGCGAGGCGCTGCGCAAGCTGATGCGCGACGAGGACGAGAACCTCAAGAACGCGATCATCTTCTGCAACCGCAAGGTGGACGTGTCGGAACTGTTCCGCTCGCTGGTGCGGCACGGCTTCGACGCCGGCGCGCTGCATGGCGACATGGACCAGCGCGCCCGCATGGCGATGCTGGCGGGCTTCCGCGACGGCAAGCTGCGCTACCTCGTGGCCTCGGACGTCGCCGCGCGCGGGCTCGACATTCCCGATGTCAGCCACGTGTTCAATTTCGACGTGCCGATCCATGCCGAGGACTATGTCCACCGCATCGGCCGCACCGGCCGCGCCGGCAGGCTCGGCAAGTCCTTCACCATCGTGACCAAGTCGGACGCGAAATATCTCGACGCGATCGAGAAGCTGACCGGCAACAAGATCGAGTGGCACGACGGCGACCTGTCGACCGTGGTGCAGAGCGAAGGCGAGGACGACGCGCCGCGCCGTGGCCGCGGTGCGCCCAAGCGCGCCACCGGCCGCCGCGAGCGCGACGATGGCGGACGCGAGCGCGGCCGCAGCCGCGACCAGGCTCCACGCGGAGACCGGCCCGCCCGCGCCGAAAAGCCGGCCGAGGAGAAGGTCGAGCGCAAGGCCAGGGTAGAGCGCGAGGACAGACCCGTGCGCAGCCCCGTGGCCGAGGCCGTGGCGGAATCGGTGCAACTCGACGTCGGGAACGAGGCGGAAGCCGCGCCCGTCGAGCGCCGCGAGCGTAAGGACGCCATCCGCAGCGAGAACACCGCCCGCCGCAGCGCCCCGCCGCGCCCGGCACCGCCGGCCGCCCGTGCGCCCGCCAATTCGAACCGGCACCGCCGCAACGACGACATGAATGACGGCACCGTCGGCTTCGGCGACGACCTGCCGGACTTCATGAAGGTGGTGGTGAAGGTCTGAACTCCGGCGAGCCGCCTCGTGCGGTTCGCATGCGCTGCGCAACAGCGGCACTCCGTCGCCGCATCGCCGCCGTCGTTGTGACGCCCGACACGGCGATCAATGCCTCCTTCCCGTAGTGTGCTCCGACGTCAAGCCGGTATCCGGGCGAACCTGTCCGGGCGGACGGCGGTCCGGAGGGCAGCATGGTCGAAGGCATTTCGGGCGGTCGCGTCGCGCAACTCGTCCAGAAGTACGAGAAGCTGACCAAGGATGTCTCGGACGAGACGCCGAAGGGAAGCGGCATGTCGACCGGTTCGCGCAACCGCCTCTCCGAGCTGATGCAACTGCCCGCGTCGAAGCTCGACAATGCGCTAAAGAACGAACTCGCCGGACTGCAGCGCAGCTACGACAATCCCGGCCTGCTGAAGCTCGCGCAGACCGTGCAGCAGAAGGGCGGCGTTCTCGGCGAACACGCCGTCGCCCTGACGACGATCGCGGACGACCGCGACATCTGCATCTGCATCCGCGGCGTCAATCCGCTGGCGACCGGTCTCGTCGAAAGCGGGTTCGGCACCAAGGACATGTCGATCAAGGCGAAGAGTTCGAACCTGCCGCCGCTCAACGGCCTGATCCCGGTCGACCAGCGATACGGGAAGAAGGGCAACGATCCCAGCGACGTGGCGAAGTTCAACGACAAGAACCATCATGCCATCGAGGACAAGGTCGCAACGTCGGTCGACGCCAAGATGCCCAGGGAGCGGCTGGACATGCTGGCGAAGGAAACGGGTTCGCTGCGGATCGAGAAGCATGCGCCCGGGCTGGCCGGGAACGAACTCCTTCTCACCGGCAACGACTTCAAGACGACGGACAAGCCGAAGGGCGAAGACTTCCACTTCATCGCCGTCGAGGAGGGCGGGGAAGTCACGATCTACGCGGCCAAGCAGGGGAAGGACGGCAACTGGTCGAAATCCGACGCGCCGATCCAGGTGATGGGCAATCGCGACGGCAAGCCGGTCACCGCTGATTACGATCTGGCGCTTGTCGCGCCGCGGATCAAGGACCTCGGCTCCGAGCACATGAGCACGCTCAAGATGACCTCCTTCTCCGAGGTGAGCCGCCGCACCGCCATCGTCGAGCGATTCATGAAGCCGGTGGAAACGGCGTTGAACGAATACAGGGAGGCGGCGGCAAGCGGCGATACGGGACGTATCGACATCGCAAGGGAGAAACTCGGCAAGCTGACCGGAGGCCTGAGCGACAAGGAGGACAGCGCGATCCGGGAGGGGGCGCCGTCGCGCGAGTTTGTCGCCGATCTGTCCAGGCGCGCCGCCGAGAAGCAGTTCCTGACCCAGACCGTGCCCCAGGCGCTGGCACAGAACCAGGAGCGCTATGAAGCGACACCGGAGAACGTCGACATCGCACGAGGCGAAATTCTCGACTGGATGGCGCCGACAACCGGCAGCCCCCTGAGCGGTTCGGAATTCCGCGAGGCCTTCTTCGCCAGGACCGGCGTGGACCTGCGCGCCGACACCAGGTACGAAACGATCATCGAGAACTACCCCAACCTCAATGCGGGCGAACTCGACCTGCTGTCCAGGGTGCTCGGCGCCTCCATAGAGGGTACGGCAACCCGCGACCTCGGCATCGTCTCGCGGTTCGTCCGGGACCTCATTCCCGAACTCAACCAGACGGTTGGCCAGACCGGAGGCCGGGAGGTCTTCCACCACGGCGACGACAGCGGCAACCCTTACAGCGTCGAGAAGGACAACTTCCCGATGACGGTCATCCTGCCGAAAGGCGCCACGCGCGGCGGAGAGCCGATCCGGGTGGTCGAGAACGCCGATCAGTTCCTGGAACTCGCCAAGGATCTGAAGCGGCAGGGCTACGCCGTCCCCGTGAACGAAATGTGGAACAGCCGCACGGAGCTGATGTCGGTGCGGACGGAGAGCTTCACCGAAGCACGCAACCAGCTCGCGCAGCACCTCGGCGCGACGGTCCAGGACATGATCAAGCTCGCCCATCTGAGCAGGCCGGTCTGACCGCGGCGCGGCTGCAGCCTGCTTCGTCGCCCACTCCGCCTTCGTCGTCGCGGGCGACGCCGGCGCCGCCACATCCCTCGTCATCCCGGATACCTCGTCCTCCGCTGCGCTCGGAGGCCGTTCCGGAGTGACGATGCGAAGGAACTGGCCCACCACCCTTGCGCCACTGGCGGGTAGAACGCGGACGCCTCCTCCGCCATCGTCGCGTCGGGGCGTGCTTCGCTCCGGGAGGATTTTCGTGACCCAGGCCGCCACCCCTTCGCCCGGCCGCGCCTATGCGCCGGACGGGCCCTATTCCTGGTTCCGGCTGGGCATCGCCATGCTGCTCGGCACGATCGGCAGCGTCGGCATGTGGGCGATCGTGGTGATGCTGCCGGCCGCGCAGGCGGAGTTCGGGGTGGGGCGCGGGGAAGCGTCGCTGCCCTACACGCTGACGATGGTGGGCTTTGCCATCGGCAACGTGGTGATCGGCCGCTTCGTGGACCGGATGGGCGTGGCCATACCCGTGGCGGTCGCGGCGGTCATTTCGGCGATCGGCTTCGCGGCGGCGGCCTTTGCGCCGAGCGTCTGGATGCTGGCGGCAGCACAGCTCCTGATCGGGATCGGCACGGCGGCGACCTTCGGGCCGCTGATGGCCGACGTCTCGCGCTGGTTCGAGAAGCAGCGCGGCATCGCGGTGGCGGCATCGGCGACCGGCAACTATCTCGCCGGGGCGATCTGGCCCTTCGTGGTGCAGTACGGGCTGGAGAACGGCGGCTGGCGCATGACGTCGCTGGGGATCGGCCTCTTCTGCGTGGTGACGATCGTGCCGCTGTCGATGCTGCTGCGCGGGCAGGCGCCGGAACCGGCGGGCGGCGCGGGTTTGGTTCCCAAGCCGAAATTCACCATCGACCTGTCGAACCGTGCGCTGCTGACGCTGCTGATCGTCGCCGGCTTCGGCTGCTGCATGGCGATGGCGATGCCGCAGGTGCACATCGTCGCCTATTGCGCCGACCTCGGCTTCGGCGTGGCGCGCGGTGCCGAGATGCTGTCGCTGATGCTGGCCGCCGGCATCGTCAGCCGGCTCGCCTCGGGCTATGTCGCCGACCGGATCGGCGGGGTGAAGACACTGCTGATCGGCTCGGTGCTGCAGGGCCTGTCGCTTCTGCTCTACATCCCCTTCGACGGACTGGCCTCGCTCTACGTCGTCTCCTTCGTCTTCGGGCTTTCGCAAGGCGGCATCGTGCCCTGCTACGCGATCATCGTGCGCGAATACCTGCCGCCGCGCGAGGCCGGCGAGCGGATCGGCATCGTCATCATGGCGACGATCGCCGGCATGGCCGTCGGGGGCTGGATGTCGGGCGCGATCTACGACTGGACCGGCTCCTACGCCGCCGCCTTCCTGAACGGGATTGCCTGGAACGTGCTCAACGTGGCGGTGATGGTGGCGATCCTGATGCGGACGCGGACGCGCAGGGACGTGGCGTTCGCGTGAGGATGGGGTGGCGACGACCCCGAGGGTCCGCAGGAATGGCGCTGCCGCCGGAACTGCCGATCTCCCCCCTCGTGGGGGAGATGGCCGGCAGGCCAGAGGGGGGCGCCGTAGAGTGAGGCGGTGGTGGGGGCCAACGGCGTCGGGCAGTCAATGGGTTAATTCCGCGCTCCGTCGCGCCCCCCTCTGCCTGCCGGCATCTCCCCCACGAGGGGGGAGATCACGCTCTCCGCCGGCTTCGCAAGGAGCGCGCCCCCTCCACCATGCTTCGCAGGGGAGTATTTGCGTTCAGAACGCCTTGAAGGTCAGCGTCGTCAGCGTGCGGAAGATGCCGGGGACGTCGGCGACGTTCTCGTCGATGAACTTGCCGATGTCGACGTCNCGTTCTCGTCGATGAACTTGCCGATGTCGACGTCCTCGGGGATGTAGAGCTTCATCAGGAGGTCGTAGTCGCCGCTGGTCGAGTATAGCTCGGACGCGATCTCGCGCTCGAAGAGCGCGTCCGCGACGGCGTAGGTCTTGCCGGGGATGCACTGGACCTGGACGAAAACGGCTCGCATGGGCACTCCATCTGCTGGGCGGCCAAGGTCGATCCGGCTGCCGCGCGGCGACCTTCGGCGGATCGGGTCAGCCTGTCAACAGCGTGCGCGTCAGCGCATGCGACGGATCGGCCAGACCGTCGATGACGTTGAAATGGTGGCGGTCGGGCTCCTCGACGATAGCGGTCTCGGCGCCGAGCCCGGTCCAGACATTGGCGAGCAGCGCGTTCTGGCGGATGAACTCGGCGCGCTCGCCCGCACCCACCCAGCAGCAGATGCGCGTGCCGGGCAGCGGCTCGAGCAGCGCCGGGCTCTCGGCCGCAGCCTCGGCGGCATCGACGCGCAACGTCTCGTTCATCGCCAGCCGCATCAGCGGGCGCAGATCATGCACGCCGGAAATGGAGACGACGTTGCGGATGCGCTCCCGCACGGCGGCGGGCAAGGGCGAATTCGCGCAGACCATGCGCGAGGCGAGGTGGCCGCCGGCGGAATGGCCGGTGAGGAAGATCGGGCCGGGCACGGTGCCCGCCGCATGCTCGATCGCGCGGCCGACCTGCCCGGTGATGTCGGCGATGCGCACGTCCGGGCAGAGCGAATAGGACGGCATTGCGACGGCAAAGCCGCTCTCGACGCAGCCCTTCGCCAGATGCGACCAGAGGCTGCGGTCGAAGCGCATCCAGTAGCCGCCATGGACGAAGACGACGAGGCCGGTCGCCGCGATCGCCGGCAGGAAGAGATCGTAGGCGTGGCGCTCGGCCTCGCCATAGGCGATGCCGAGCTGCGCGCGGCCGGCCTCCGCCATTTCCTCGCGATAGGCGCGCGCGGGCTCCACCCAGGCGGCCGGCCAGCGGTCGCCGCCCGGAATGTTGGGGCCGTTGGCATAGGCGTCGTCCCAATCGGCGATCTGGCGGTGGATCATGGTACTCTCTCCCTGACGGCGGCGGACCGCCCTGCCCTTTGGCCGGATTGTAGCGGCTTGTCGAGCGCAGGGAACCGGCCGGCACATTTTTTCGGGCGGTGCCGGAGGCATCACTTTCTTCCTCGCGCTGACGGCAGGCAAGCGGCATCGCGCGCGACCGACCGTCATCCTCGGCCTTGTGCCGAGGATCTGCCCCGGCCTCGGGTTTCACGCATTCCCTGCGACGCGGCGGAGTGCCGGGACGCGCTGGACCCTCGACGGTCGGCAGATCCTCGGCACAAGGCCGAGGATGACGGCCGGTGGCGGCCTTCGATCGTCGAGCCGTCGCGACTTTCGACCGTCCGAGCACGGCCTCGGCCAATCACCGGAGCTATCGGAGTCAAATCCTTCAATCTTGAAATTTCAAGCTTGAAATATCCAGAGGCCGCTGTCATGCTGCCTCCACAGTCAGGCGATGGAGGTATGGGCGAGATGAAGATCGCGGTCCTTGGCGGTGGCCCCGCCGGCCTCTATTTCGCCATCTCGATGAAGCTGCGCAACGCGGCGCATGACGTCACCGTCATCGAGCGCAACAAGCCGGACGACACGTTCGGCTGGGGCGTGGTGCTGTCGGACGAGACGCTGGACAATCTCGCGACGAACGATCCCGTCAGCGCCGAGCGCATCCGCGCGCATTTCGCCTACTGGGACGACATCGCCGTCTTTTACCGCGGCACGCGCACGGTGTCGTCCGGGCATGGCTTCTGCGGCATCGGCCGCAGGCAGCTTCTCGTGCTGCTGCAGGAGCGGGCCCGGGAACTCGGCGTGGAGCTGGCCTTCGAGACCGAAGCGCGCGAGCCGCAATACTACATGGAGCGCTACGACCTCGTCGTCGCCTCCGACGGGCTGAATTCGAAGACGCGCACGGCCTTCGCCGACGTGTTCAAGCCCGACATCGAGATGCGGGCCTGCAAGTTCGTCTGGCTCGGCACGCAGCAGAAGTTCGACGACGCCTTCACCTTCGTCTTCGAGGAGACGGAGAAGGGCTGGGTCTGGGCGCATGCCTACCAGTTCGACCCGGACACGGCGACCTTCATCGTCGAGTGCAGCCAGGAGACCTGGGACAATTACGGCTTCGGCGCGATGTCGAAGGAGGAGTCCATCGCCACCTGCGAGGCGATCTTCAGGGACCATCTCGGCGGGCATCCGCTGATGTCGAACGCCAACCACGTGCGCGGCTCGGCCTGGATCAATTTTCCGCGCGTGCTCTGCGAGCGCTGGTCGCACGAGAACCTGGCGCTGATGGGCGACGCAGCGGCGAGCGCGCATTTCTCCATCGGCTCGGGCACCAAGCTGGCGGTCGAGAGCGCGATCGCGCTTGCCGACTACGTGACGTCGGAGGCGACGCTTTCCGCCGCATTCGAAAAATACGAGGCGGCGCGGCGCACCGAGGTGCTGAAGCTGCAATCGGCGGCGCGCAATTCGCTGGAATGGTTCGAGGACATCGAGCGCTACCTGAACCTCGACCCGGTGCAGTTCAACTATTCGCTGCTCACCCGCTCGCAGCGGATCAGCCACGAGAACCTGCGGCTGCGTGACAAGGAATGGCTGGCGAGCGCGGAGAGCTGGTTCCAGCACCAGGCCGGCAGCACCGGCAATGCGGCGCGCGCGCCGATGTTCGCGCCGTTCAAGCTGCGCGACATGGAGCTTGCAAACCGCGTCGTCGTCTCGCCGATGGCGCAGTACAAGGCCGTCGACGGCTGCCCAACCGACTGGCACTTTTCCCACTATGCCGAGCGCGCCAAGGGCGGCGCGGCGATGGTGACGATCGAGATGACCTGCGTGTCGCCCGAAGGCCGCATCACACCCGGCTGCCCCGGCTTCTATGCGCCCGGGCACGAGGCGGCGTGGAAACGGCTGGTCGATTTCGTCCATGCCGAGACGGAGGCGAAGATCTGCGCCCAGATCGGCCATGCCGGCGCCAAGGGCTCGACGCAGGTCGGCTGGGAAGACGCGGATTGCCCGCTGCCCGAGGGCAACTGGCCGCTTCTGTCGGCCTCCGCGGTGGCCTGGTCGGAGGGCAACGCGGTGCCGAAGGCGATGGACCGCGCCGACATGGACATGGTGCGCGACCAGTTCGTGGCGTCGGCGCAGATGGCTGAGCGCTGCGGCTTCGACATGATCGAGCTGCACATGGCGCATGGCTACCTGCTGTCGTCTTTCATCACGCCGGTGACGAACCTTCGCACGGACGAATATGGCGGCAGCCTGGACAATCGCATGCGCTATCCGCTGGAGGTGTTCCGCGCCGTGCGGGCCGTCTGGCCGGAGGCAAAGCCGATCTCGGTGCGCATCTCGGCCAATGACTGGGTGGGCGAGGACGGTGTCACGCCGCAGGAGGCAGTGGCGATCGCGCGGATGCTGAAGCAAGCCGGCGTCGACATTTGCGACGTCTCGGCTGGGCAGACCTCGACGCGGGCGAAACCGGTCTATGGCCGGATGTTCCAGACGCCCTTCTCCGACCGCATCCGCAACGAGACCGGCATGGCGACCATGGCGGTGGGCAACATCTACGAGCCCGACCACGTCAATTCCATCCTGATGGCCGGCCGCGCCGACCTCGTCTGCCTCGCAAGGCCGCATCTGGCGGATCCCTACTGGACGCTGCATGCGGCGGCGGCGCTGGGCGATCGCGGGGTGGCATGGCCGAAGCCGTATCTCGCCGGCCGCGACCAGCTGTACCGGCTGGCGGAGCGGCAGGAGCAGGTGGGGGGGAAGGTGTGATGGGGATGCGAGTCGCGGACTTGAGCGGGTTGGGAGCTCTACGGCGCCTCCCTCTGGCCTGCCGGCCGGGGCGAGCCACCGGTCTCGCCCGTCCTTCGGACCCCCCACGAGGGGGGAGATCGGCAGCTTCGGCGGCGCGCCTGATCTCCCCCCTCGTGGGGAAGATGCCGGCAGGCAGAGGGGGGCGCGACGGAGCTCGGCTGTCGAGAATCCACGCCGCGAGGCCCCGCCGATGACCATCTCCCTCCCCCACGCCCTCGTCACCGGCGGCGCGACCGGCATCGGCAAGGCGACCGCGCTCGCGCTCGCCGAAGCGGGCGTCGAGGTCACCATCTGCGGCAGGCGCGCGGAGCCGCTCGAGGCGGTCGCGGCCATGCATCCGCGCATCCACGCCATGACCGCCGACGTCACCGACGAGGCCTCCGTGGAGGCGCTGTACCGCAAAGCCGAAGCCGCACGCGGGCCGATCGAGATCGTCGTCGCCAATGCCGGGATCGCGTCGAGCGCGCCGGCGCACAAGACGACGCTCGCCGAGTGGAACCGCATCATCGAGGTCAACCTGACAGGCGCGTTCCTGACCGTCCGGCCGGCACTCGCCGGCATGGCGGAGCGCATGCGCGGACGGCTGATCTTCATCGCGTCGGTGGCCGGCCTGCGCGGCTCGGCCTATGTCGCGCCCTACGTCGCCTCCAAGCATGGCGTGGTGGGGCTGATGCGGGCGCTGGCGGCGGAGCTCCTGAAGACCGGCGTCACCGTCAACGCGATCTGCCCCGGTTACGTCGAGACAGAGATGCTGGAAGAATCCATCGCCCGCGTGATGGAAAAGACCGGGCGGAGCGAAGAGCAGGCGCGCGAGGGCTTTGCCGCCTTCAACCCGAACCAGCGGCTGATCAAGCCCGAGGAAGTGGCCGCCGCGGTGCTGTGGCTGGCCAGCGACGCCGCGATCTCGGTGACCGGGCAGCCGGTCGCGATCTCGGGGGGCTGACGATGGTCGACGCGCCCCTGGCGACGCTGGACGCACCGCCGGCCTCCAAGGAGCGGCTGAGGCTGTGGATCCGGTTGCTGCGCGCCTCGCGCATCGTCGAGAACGAGCTGCAGGGGCGGCTGAAGCGCGAATTCGAGACCACCCTGCCTCGCTTCGACGTGATGGCGGCGCTGAACCGGGCGCCCGACGGCATGCTGATGAGCGACCTGTCGCGCTATCTGCTGGTGTCCAACGGCAACGTCACCGGCATCGTCGACCGCCTGGTCAGCGACGGCTACGTGGCCCGGACGCGGCGCGACGGCGACCGCCGCACCTCGATCGTGACGCTGACCGAGCAGGGTACGGAAGTGTTCCGCGCCATGGCCGCCGAACACGAGGGCTGGATCGACGAACTGCTGGGCGGCATCGGCGAACAGGACGCGCGGCGGCTGTCGACGATGCTGAAGACTTTCCGCAGCAACTGGGAGGACGAACATTGACCGCAATGGCCGGGCTGACCCCGCAGCATTTTCTCTGGGAGGCGAAGGACGGCGTGGCGCAGGTGCGCCTCAACCGCCCCGACCGCAAGAACCCGCTCACCTTCGAGAGCTATGCCGAACTGCGCGACACGTTCCGGGCGCTCGCCTATGCCGACGATATCGACGTGGTGGTGTTCCTGCCCAATGGCGGCAACTTCTCCTCGGGCGGCGACGTGCACGAGATCATCGGGCCGCTGACGAAGATGGACATGAAGGGGCTGCTGGCCTTCACCCGCATGACCGGCGACTTCGTCAAGGCGATGATCCATTGCGGCAAGCCGATCATCTCGGCGGTCGACGGCGTGGCGGTGGGCGCGGGCGCCATCATCACCATGGCCTCCGACATCCGGCTCGCGACGCCCGAGGCCAAGACCGGCTTTCTGTTCACCCGCGTCGGGCTCGCCGGCTGCGACATGGGCGCCTGCGCGATGCTGCCGCGAATCATCGGCCAGGGCCGCGCGGCCGAACTGCTCTATACCGGCCGCACGATGAGCGCCGCCGAGGGCGAGCGCTGGGGCTACTACAACCGGCTGGTCTCGGCCGAGGCGCTGGAGGCCGAGGCGCTCGCGCTCGCCGCATCGATCGCCGCCGGGCCGACCTTCGCGCACGGCATCACCAAGACGCAGCTCAACCAGGAATGGTCGATGAGCCTCGACCAGGCGATCGAGGCCGAAGCGCAGGCGCAGGCGATCTGCATGCAGACGGGGGATTTCCGCAGGGCTTACGAGGCATTCGTTGGCAAGGTGCAGCCGGTGTTTGCGGGGGATTGAGGGATGGGAGGCTTCGGAATTCGCTCGACTTGCGAACCTCGCGTTCCGTCGCGCCCCCCTCTGCCCTGCCGGACGGGGCGAGCCACTTGTCTCGCCCGTCCTTCGGACCCCCCACGAGGGGGGAGATCGGCGGTCGCGTCGACTTTCGCCAGCCGCGAACGTTGCATGGGAAGCGTCGTCGTTGAAGCTGCCGATCTCCCCCCGTGTGGGGGAGATGTCCGGCAGGACAGAGGGGGGCGCCGTAGAACGCCGACGTCAATCCCGGGAGGGCCGCACTATGCCTGACCGCTCCTTCCTCGCCTGGCCCTTCTTCGAAGACCGCCACCGCGCCCATGCCGAGCGGCTCGAGGCCTGGTGCACTGCAAAGCTCCCGGTCGACCACCACGATGTCGACGCCGCCTGCCGCAAGCTGGTGGCGGCGCTCGGCCGCGACGGCTGGCTGATGCCGACGGCGGTCGACCCCGCCGCCCCAGGTCCGCTCGACGTGCGCATGCTCTGCCTGACGCGCGAGACGCTGGCGCGGCATGACGGGCTGTCCGATTTCGCCTTCGCCATGCAGGGGCTGGGGACCGGGGCGATTTCGCTCTTCGGCTCGCCCGAACAGCAGCGCTGGCTGGAGAAGACCCGGCGCGGCGAGGCGATCTCGGCCTTCGCGCTGTCGGAGCCGCGATCGGGCTCGGACGTCGCCAACATGGACATGACGGCCACGCGCGACGGCGGCGACTACGTGCTCACCGGCGAGAAGACCTGGATCTCGAACGGCGGCATCGCCGACGTCTACACCGTCTTTGCCCGCACCGGCGAGGCGCCGGGCGCGCGCGGCATCTCCTGCTTCCTGGTGCCGGCGGGCACGCCGAGTCTCACCGTCGCCGAGCGGCTGGAGGTAATCGCGCCGCATCCCCTGGCCAGGCTCTCCTTCGACGGCGTGCGGGTGCCGGCGTCGGCCATGATCGGCAAGCCGGGCGACGGCTTCCGCATTGCCATGTCGGTGCTCGACGTCTTCCGCTCGACGGTCGGCGCGGCGGCGCTCGGCTTCGCGCGGCGTGCGCTCGATGAATCGCTTTCCCGCGCCAACAGCCGGGAACTGTTCGGTAAACCGCTTTTCGACCTGCAGATGGTGCAGGGCCATCTGGCCGAGATGGCGCTCGACGTCGACGCCTCGGCGCTGCTGGTCTACCGCGCCGCCTGGACGAAGGATTCGGGGGCTGCGCGGGTGACGCGCGAGGCGGCGATGGCCAAGCTCTTCGCCACCGACCGGGCGCAGGCGGTGATCGACGCGGCGGTGCAGTTGCATGGCGGCGACGGGGTGCGCAAGGGGCACATCGTGGAGAGCCTGTATCGGGAGATCCGGGCGCTCCGGATCTACGAGGGGGCGTCGGACGTGCAGAAGGTGGTGATTGCCAGGCAGGTGATGGGGGGGCTCGCGGAATGATCCTCTTCGACGGTCGCGTTCCTTCGCGCCCCCCTCTGTCCTGCCGGACATCTCCCCCACAAGGGGGGAGATCGGCCGTCGCGTCGGCCTTCGCCAATCGCCGACGTCGCAAGGAAGGCGGCGCCGCCGCCGCTGCCGATCTCCCCCCCTGTGGGGGAGATGTCCGGCAGGACAGAGGGGGGCGCCGTGGAGTGCCGGCATCCGCAGGTGCCGTATTCGCCCGGACACATCTCGTGGGAGCAAAGCCATGATCCTCGGTCCTTCCGCCCACACCGACACCTTCGCCCGCGACAACCTGCCCCCGGCCGACCAGTGGCCCGACCTCCTGCTCGGGGGCTTCGACTATCCGGAGTGGCTGAACGCCGGCGTCGAGCTCTCCGACCGCATGGTCGAGCGGGGCTTCGGCGACAACACGGCGCTGATCGGCAATGGCCGTCGGCGGACCTACAAGGAGCTGTCGGACTGGACCAACCGGCTGGCGCATGCGCTGGTGGAGGACTACGGCGTAAGGCCCGGAAACAGGATCCTGATCCGAGGACCGAACAACCCCGCGGTCGTCGCCTGCTGGCTCGCGGCCACCAAGGCCGGGGCGGTGGTGGTCAACACCATGCCGATGCTGCGGGCGGGCGAGCTTGCCAAGATCGTCGACAAGGCCGAGATCGCGCTGGCGCTGTGCGACACGCGGGCGCTGGACGAGATGGTGGCCTGCGCCAAGCAGAGTTCGTTCCTGAAACAGGTGGTGGGTTTCGACGGGACGGCCAACCACGACGCCGAACTCGACCGCGCGGCGCTCGACAAGCCGGTGCGCTTCGAAGCGGTGAAGACCGGCCGCGACGACGTGGCGCTGCTCGGCTTCACCTCCGGCACCACCGGCGTGCCGAAGGCGACGATGCATTTCCACCGCGACCTTCTGATCATCGCCGACGGCTATGCGAAGGAAGTGCTCGGCGTGACGCCCGACGACGTCTTCGTGGGCTCGCCGCCGCTCGCCTTCACCTTCGGGCTGGGCGGGCTCGCGATCTTCCCGCTGCGCTTCGGCGCGGCGGCCGCGCTGCTCGAGAACGCCTCGCCGCCGAACATGGTCGAGATCATCGAGAAGTACCGCGCGACGATCAGCTTCACCGCGCCGACCGCCTATCGCGCGATGCTGGCTGCCATGGACGAGGGCGCCGACCTGTCGTCGCTGAGGATCGCGGTGTCGGCCGGCGAGACGCTGCCGGGGCCGGTGTTCGAGGACTGGACGCGGAAGACCGGCAAGCCGATCCTCGACGGCATCGGCGCGACCGAGATGCTGCACATCTTCATTTCCAACCGGCTCGACGACCGGCATCCGGCGACCACCGGGCGGCCGGTGACGGGATACGAGGCGAAGATCGTCGACGACGGCATGAACGAGGTGCCGCGCGGCACGGTGGGCAAGCTCGCGGTGCGTGGCCCGACGGGTTGCCGCTACCTCGCCGACGACCGCCAGGGCGAGTACGTCAAGGCGGGCTGGAACATCACCGGCGACGCCTTCCTGCAGGACGAGGACGGCCGCTTCCACTTCGCCGCCCGCGCCGACGACCTGATCGTCTCGGCCGGTTACAACATCGCCGGGCCCGAGGTGGAGGCAGCACTGCTGTCCCATCCCGACGTGTCGGAATGCGCGGTGATCGGCGTGGCCGACGAGGCGCGCGGGCAGATCGTGCAGGCGCATGTGGTTCTGGTCGCCGGCTGCGCGCCGGACGAGGCGACGGTGAAGCGGCTGCAGGACCATGTGAAGGCCACCATCGCCCCGTTCAAGTATCCACGCTCGGTGATCTTCACCGATGCGCTGCCGAAGACGCAGACGGGCAAGATCCAGCGCTTCAGGCTGCGGGAGATCGAGCGATGACGGGGATGGCGGTGGAGCAGCAGAGGGCGGCTGGATTGTCTTGCCTGTCGGCATCGGCGGGGCGGGTCCCCGTGTTCGGCAGGTTTCCTCGGTGGGATGGTTCGTCGTCGGATGGACCGTCTTTCCTGCACGGTCGCGTACCCCCACCCCTTACCCCTCCCCACAAGGGGGAGGGGGAATGGCGGGCGTCGCGGCTTGCCGCCCACGAGATCGACGAAGCGTCAACGCCGGCGCCCCCCTCCCCCTTGTGGGGGTCCGTAGGACGGGCGAGACAAGCGGCTCGCCCCGGCAGGGTAAGGGGTGGGGGTAACGCCCTGCATCACGACAACCAATGCCGCAAGGGCAATCTCCCAGGCCGCGGCAACCATCCGGGCCGAAACACCCAGGGCGGTCACCGCCCTCGCCACCCGGCCCATCCCCGCACACGCATGGCGGCAGTGTACCCATGACCGATTTCGACGCGACCCGCGCCCTCTTCGACCTGCCCGACGGCGTCCTCTATCTCGACGGCAACTCGCTCGGGCCGCTGCCTCGCGCTGCGCGGGAGCGAGTGGCGCGGGAGGTGTCGCATGGCTGGGGGACGCTGCTGATCCGCGGCTGGAACGAGGCCGGCTGGATCGACCTGCCGCAGGTGGTGGGCGACAAGATCGCCCGGCTGGTCGGCGCGCCGGCGGGCTCGGTGGTGGCGGGCGATTCCACGTCGGTGAATCTCTTCAAGGCGTTGACGGCGGCTCTTTCGCTGTCGGGCGAACGCAAGGTCGTGCTGTCGGACAGCGGCAACTTCCCGACCGACCTTTATGTCGCGCAGCAGGCGCTGGCGGCGCTCGGCCGCGGCCACGAACTCAGGATCGTGGCGCCCGATGAGGTCGACGGCGCGATCGACGAGACGGTGGCGGTGCTGATGCTGACGCAGGTCGACTATCGCAGCGGCCGGCTGCACGACATGGCGGCCCTGACCGCGAAGGCGCATGCGGCGGGTGCGGTGACCGTCTGGGACCTCGCCCATTCGGCGGGCGCCCTGCCCGTCGACCTTTCCGGCGCGGGCGCCGACTTCGCCATCGGCTGCGGCTACAAGTATCTGAACGGCGGCCCCGGCGCGCCGGCCTTCATCTACGTCCGCCCCGGGCACGCCGAGCAGGTCTCGCCCGCGCTCGCCGGCTGGATGGGCCATGCCGCGCCCTTCGCCTTCGATCTCGGCTACGCGCCTGCCGCCGGCGTCAACCGGATGCGGGTGGGAACGCCGCCGATCCTGTCGATGGCCTCGCTCGACGCCGCGCTCGACGTCTGGGACGGCGTGTCGATGGCCGACGTCCGGGCGCGGTCGATCGAGCTGTCGGAGACCTTCGTCGCCGAAGTGGAGGCGCGCTGCCCGCAGCTGACGCTCGCCTCGCCGCGCGATCCGGAGTTGCGCGGCAGCCAGGTGTCGTTCGCCTTCTCCGAGGGTTATGCGGCCATGCAGGCGGCGATCGCCAATGGCGTGGTCGGCGATTTCCGCGCTCCCGACATCATGCGCTTCGGCTTCACGCCGCTCTATGTCGGCCTCGACGACGTGCTTCGCGCCGCCGCGACGCTGGAGCGCGTGATGGGCGAGCGGCTGTGGGATCGTCCGGAATTCAAACAGCGGGCCAAGGTGACATGAGCGCTCCACACGATCCCTCGACGGAAGGCGCGGTGACCGATTTCGCGCGGCGGATGTCCTATTCGGACTATCTGAAGCTCGACGGCATTCTGGCCGCGCAAGCGCCGCTGTCGTCGTCGCCCGACGAGATGCTGTTCATCATCCAGCACCAGACGTCGGAACTGTGGATGAAGCTCGCGATCCACGAACTGACGGCGGCGATGGCGGCCATCGCGCGCGACGATCTGCGCCCGGCCTTCAAGATGCTGAGCCGGGTCTCGCGCATCTTCGAGCAGCTGAACGGGGCCTGGGACGTGCTGCGCACCATGACGCCCAGCGAATACACGCGCTTCCGCTCGGCGCTCGGCCAGTCGTCGGGCTTCCAGTCCTGGCAGTACCGGGCGATCGAGTTCCTGGCCGGCAACCGCAACCTCGCGATGCTGAAGCCGCATGGGCACGACGCGACGACGACCGCAGTGCTCGAGGGAATTCTCGCCAGGCCCAGCCTCTACGACGAGGCGATCCGGCTGCTCGTCCGCGAAGGCTTCGACCTGTCGGACGAACCGGAGCGGCCGGTGCTGCGCGAGCAGCGGGTGGCGAGCGATGTCGTGATGGGTGCGTGGAAGGCGGTCTACCAGGACCCGGAGCGCCACTGGGCGCTCTACGAACTGGCCGAGAAGCTGGTGGATTTCGAGGACTATTTCCGCCGCTGGCGCTTCAACCACGTGACGACGGTCGAGCGGATCATCGGGCTGAAGCGCGGCACCGGCGGCACCGGCGGGGTTTCCTACCTGCGGCGGATGCTTGAGGTGGAACTCTTTCCGGAATTGTGGAAAGTCAGGACGGAACTTTGAGCGGCGGAGAGCCGCCGAAGCAGGGAATGCCGGACACAGGTCGCGCAAGGCGGCAGCCGGACAAAAGCCAGAGGGCAAGAAAAGGGAGACTGACCATGAACAAGATCATTGCGGCGGGGCTGTTGGGCCTCGGCATGAGCGTGAGCGGGCTGGCGTTTGCCGAGCCAGTCAAGATCGGCATGATCACCACGCTGTCGGGCGGCGGCGCCGGTCTCGGCATCGACGTGCGCGACGCCTTCGCGCTCGCCATGAAGCAGGCGAACAATCCCGACGTGACGGTCGTCACCGAGGACGACGCGATGAAGCCGGAGATCGCGGTGCAGATCGCCGACAAGATGATCCAGAGCGAAAAGGTCGACATCCTGACCGGCATCATCTGGTCGAACCTCGCCATGGCGGTCGTGCCGAGCGTCACGGGCCAGGGCATCATCTACCTGTCGCCGAATGCCGGCCCCTCGCCGCTGGCGGGCGCCAACTGCAACGCCAATTACTTCAACGTCGCCTACCAGAACGACAATTTCCACGAGGCGATGGGCGAATACGCGAACGCGGACTACAAGAAGGTGTTCATCCTGGCGCCGAACTATCCGGCCGGCAAGGACTCGCTCACCGGCTTCAAGCGCTTCTACAAGGGCGAGCTCGCCGGCGAGGTCTACACCCAGCTCGGCCAGACCGACTATGCGGCCGAAATCGCGCAGATCCGTGCCTCGGGCGCCGACGCGGTGTTCTTCTTCCTGCCGGGCGGCATGGGCATCGCCTTCACCAAGCAGTGGGCGCAGTCGGGCGTCGACCTGCCGCTGATGGGTCCGGCCTTCTCGTTCAGCCAGGACGTTCTGCCGGCGATCGGCGATGCCGCCCTCGGCGTCAAGAACTCGGCCTCCTGGTCGCACGACCTCGACAACGCGGCCAACAAGGCCTTCGTGGCGGCCTTCCAGGCCGAGTACAGCCGCCTGCCCTCGGTCTACGCCGCGCAGGCCTATGACACCGCGAACCTGATCCTGTCGGCCATGGGCAAGGCGTCGATCTCCGACAAGGACGCCTTCAGGGCGGCGCTGAAGGAGGCCGACTTCGACAGCGTTCGCGGCTCCTTCAAGTTCAACACCAACCAGCACCCGATCCAGAACATCTACGTGCGCGAGGTGGTGAAGGAAGGCGACGTGCTGACCAACAAGATCATCGGCACCGCCTTCGAGAACCACGAGGACGCCTACGCCAAAGACTGCAAGATGTGACGGCCGCCTTCTCCCCGCCCGCGGGGAGAAGGTCCCGGCAGGGGATGGGGGGCGGCGCAGCGTGCATCGCCTTGACGGGCGACGCCTCGCCTCCGCACGACCCAACGCGGCCCCTCACCCTTACCCTCTCCCCGCAGGCGGGGAGAGGAATCGTCCACGCCGCGAGCGGCACCGCAGACAGAGCCCATTCGAGTTCCCGCAACCGTGCAAACCGCCCTCCTCATCGAGCAGATCCTCAACGGCCTGCAGTTCGGCGTCATGCTGTTTCTGATGGCGGCCGGGCTGACGCTGATCTTCGGCGTCATGGGGCTGATCAACCTCGCGCACGGCTCGCTCTACATGGTGGGCGCCTTCGCCTGCGCGACGGTGGCGGCAGCCACCGGCTCGTTCTGGCTCGGGCTGATCGCCAGCCTGGCGGCAGCGGCGGCGGCCGGCGCGCTCATCGAGGTCACGGTGATCCGGCGGCTCTACGACCGCGACCATCTCGACCAGGTGCTCGCGACCTTCGCGCTGATCCTGGTCTTCTCGGAAGGCACGCGCTGGGTGTTCGGCTCGATCCCGCTCTATCTCAACATCCCGCCGCTTCTGTCCGGCGCCATTCCGCTGCCCGGCGGTTCGGCCTATCCGCTCTATCGCGTGGCGATCATCGGCGTCGGGATCGCGGTGGCGGTCGGGCTGCATCTGCTCATCACCCGCACCCGGCTCGGCATGCGCATCCGCGCAGGCGAGAGCGACCGGGAGATGATCGGCGCGCTCGGCGTCGACATCCGCACGCTCTACACCGTCGTCTTCGCGCTCGGCGCGGCACTTGCCGGGCTTGCCGGCGCCCTGGTCGGCGCGATCCAGTCCGTGCAGGTGGGCATGGGCGAGCCTGTGCTAATCCTCGCCTTCGTCGTCATCGTCATCGGCGGCATCGGCTCGATCCACGGCGCGCTCGTCGGCGCGCTGCTCGTCGGGCTGATCGACACGCTCGGGCGCTTCCTCCTGCCGGTGGCGCTCGCCGCCTTCATGGGGCCGTCGGCGGCGGCCAGCATCGGCGCCTCGCTCGCCTCGATCCTGATCTACGTCTTCATGGCGCTGGTGCTGGCGATCCGCCCGCGCGGCCTGTTTGCCGCTGCCGGCTGAGGTGAGACCGTGAGCCGCGAAACCCTGATCAGCCTCGTCATCGTGCTCGCGCTGCTCGCCATACCGCTCTGGGCGACGGCGGTGGGCGAGACCTTCTACATCACGCTCGCCACCCGCATGGCGATCCTGGCGCTGGCGGCGGTCGGCCTGAATATCGCGCTCGGCCTCGGCGGGCTTGTCTCCTTCGGCCATGCGGCGTTCTTCGGTATCGGCGGCTATGCCGCCGGCATACTGGCCAGCCACGCCTTCAACATGGAGCCGCTGCCCTTCGGCCTGCCTGGAACCAATGCCATGCCGGTGATCTGGGCCACGGCCATCGTGGCGTCGGGGCTCGTGGCGTTGGCAATCGGCGCCATAAGCCTGAGGACCGCGGGCGTCTACTTCATCATGATCACGCTCGCCTTCGCACAGATGATCTTCTACTTCGCCATCTCCTGGCCGGCCTATGGCGGCGAGGACGGTCTGTCGATCTTCGTCCGCAACCAGTTTCCAGGCGTCAACACGCTGGACGGGCTCACCTTCTTCTTCGTCTGTTTCGGGCTGCTCATGGCCGGCCTGCTGCTGTTTTCCCTGCTGCGCGATTCGCGCTTCGGCGCAGCGCTGCAGGCGGCGCGGCAGAACGAGCGGCGGCTGGCAACCGTCGGCATCGCGCCCTATCGCATAAGGCTCGCCGCCTTCGTCATCTCGGCGATGGTGACCGGCGTGGCAGGCGCGCTGTTTGCCGACCTCAACCGCTTCGTCAGCCCGTCAATGCTGTCGTGGCACATGTCGGGCGAACTGATCGTGCTGATCATCCTCGGCGGGGTCGGACGGCTGGCCGGGCCGGTGGCGGGCGCGATGCTCTACGTCGCGTTCGAATATTTCCTCGGCGGCATCACCGAGCGCTGGCAGCTGTTCCTCGGCCTGCTCCTGCTCGCCGTGGTGCTGTTTGCGCGCGGCGGCGTCGTCGGACTTCTGGCCGGAAAGGCACGCCATGGCTGAGCCGGTCCTGCAGCTTTCGAACCTGACCAAGACCTTCGGCGCGCTGAAGGCGACGGACGACGTCTCGCTCGACCTGCGACCCGGCGAGATTCACGCGCTGATCGGGCCGAACGGCGCCGGCAAGTCGACGCTGATCCACCAGATCGCCGGCAGCCTCAAGCCCGACACGGGCACGATCCGCTTTCTCGGTCGCGACGTCGGCGCGCTCGGCGTGCCCGAGAGGGCGCGGATCGGGCTCGGACGAACGTTCCAGATCTCCTCGCTGACGCCGGAATTCTCCGCGCTGCGCAACGTGATGCTCGCAGTCCAGGCGCGCCAGGGCACGAGCTTCCGCTTCTTCCGGCCGGTAATGCGCGACCGGTCGCTGACCGAGCCCGCGATGGCGATGCTGGAGCGGGTCGGGCTGGCGGACCGCGCGACGATCCCCGCCGCCGAACTGTCGCATGGCGAGCGGCGGCAGCTCGAAATCGCCATCGCGCTGGCGCTGGGCTCGAAGGCCTTCCTGCTCGACGAGCCGATGGCCGGCATGGACCCGGAAGGCTCCAAGACTCTCACCGGCTTCCTCGACCAACTGCGGCAGGAGGCGCCGATCCTGCTCGTCGAGCACGACATGGACGCCGTCTTCGCGCTGGCCGACCGCATCTCGGTGCTGGTCTACGGCCGGGTGATCGCGACCGGCAGCGTGAGCGAGATCCGCAACGACGCCGAGGTACGCCGCGCCTACCTTGGAGAGGAGGCATGACGATGCTCCTCGACGTTTCCGGCATCGAGACCTTCTATGGCGCGAGCCAGGCGCTGTTCGGCGTCGACCTCACGGTCGGCGAAGGCGAAGTGGTGGCGCTGATGGGCCGCAACGGCATGGGCAAGACTACGACGATCCGCTCGATCTGCCGGCTCAATCCGCCGCGCAAGGGGCGCATCGCCTTCGACGGCCGCGACACCGCCGGCCTGCGCGCCTTTCGGGTGGCGCGGCTGGGCATCGGCCTGGTGCCGGAAGGCCGCCGCTGTTTTCCCAACCTCACCGTGCGCGAGAACCTCGTCGCGGCCGCACGGCCGGGCCAGTGGACGCTTGCGCGCATCGAGACGCTGTTCCCGCGGCTCGCCGAACGGCGCGATCAGTTCGCCTCGACGCTGTCGGGCGGCGAGCAGCAGATGCTGGCGATCGGCCGGGCGCTGATGACCAATCCGCGGCTGCTGATCCTCGACGAGGCGACGGAGGGGCTGGCCCCGGTCATCCGCCACGACATCTGGGCCTCGATCCGGACCCTTAAGGCCGAGGGACAGTCGATTCTCGTCGTCGACAAGACGATGGCCGAGCTTCTGCCGGTCGCCGACCGCTGCACCATCATCGAGAAGGGCCGCACCGCCTGGACCGGCGTGCCGGCCGCCCTCACCGACGACATTCGCGACCGCCTTCTTGGCGTCTGACTGGAGGAAAACCCCAATGGCGAACACGCCCGAATCGCGGGAACTGCACCCGTCGCACTGGAAGCCGGCCAAGGGCTATGCCAACGGCATGCTCGCACAGGGGCGCACCGTCTGGGTCGGCGGGCAGATCGGCTGGAACGGCGACCAGGTGTTCGAGACCGACGACTTCGTCGGCCAGGTGCGCCAGGCGCTGGAGAATATCGCCGCCGTGCTCGCGGAGGCCGGCGCGGAGCCGCGCCACCTGGTGCGGCTGACCTGGTTCGTCACCGACAAGGCCGAGTATCTCGCCCGGCTGCCCGAGATCGGCCAGGCCTACCGCGCGGTGATGGGCAAGCATTTTCCGGCGATGACCATGGTGCAGGTGGTGGCGCTGATCGAAGACCGCGCCAAGGTGGAGATCGAGGCGACGGCGGTGCTGCCGGGGTGAGGATACCGCCTTCGTTCGCCCGTTGAAGCGCCCGCGCCCGCCTTTTTCCTTGCAAATTTAAAATCCTGCTTTAAATTTACAAGGATGTTTCGGCGCATTCACCTCGATCGCGTTCTGGCGGCTCTGAATGGGCGCGCCGCGGTCGCCCTGCTCGGTCCGCGCCAGGTCGGCAAGACGACGCTCGCCCTCGAGATCGCCGAGCGCATGCCCTCCGTCTACCTGGACCTGGAGCGGCCCTCCGATCTTGCGAAGATCCAAAACGCCGACCTCTATTTCGAGAGCATTCCCGACCGGCTGATCATCCTTGATGAGATCCAGCGATTGCCGGACCTGTTTCCGGTGCTGCGCAGCCTGATCGACATCAACCGGCGTCGCGGACGCCGGACAGGTCAATTCCTCCTCCTGGGATCGGCCGGCAACGAGCTGCTGCGCCAGTCGTCGGAGTCGCTCGCGGGCCGCATCGCCTATATCGACCTCCCGCCGCTCAACCTGCTCGAAGTGGGCAGCGATCGCATGGACGCATTGTGGACGCGCGGCGGCTTTCCCGAAGCGTTCCTCGAGCAGGCGGAGAGTTTCGACTGGCGCCTCGATTTCATCCGCACCTACCTCGAAAGGGACATTCCATCGCTGGGGCCGCGCATCGCGGCGACCACGCTTCGCCGCTTCTGGACGATGCTGGCGCATCACCAGGGACAGATCTTCAACGCCTCCAATCTCGCCGGCTCGCTGGGCGTGACCAGCCCGACGGCCGCGAGCTATCTCGACCTTATGGTGGACCTGCTCCTCGTCCGCAGGCTGCAGCCATGGTTCACGAATGTCGGCAAGCGGCTGGTCAAGAGTCCGAAGACCTATGTCCGCGACAGCGGGATCGTGCACGCCCTGCTCGGGCTGAAGGATCGCGACGACGTCCTTGGCCATCCGGTGGCGGGCGGCAGCTGGGAGGGCTTCGTCATCGAGAACCTTCTTGCGGTCGCCCCCAATGGTACGGAGCCCTCTTTCTACCGGACCAGTGCCGGGGCAGAGATTGACCTGCTGCTCCGCTTCGGCAAGGAACTCTGGGCGATCGAGGTGAAGCGCAGCAGCGCGCCTGCACTCACGAAGGGCTTCCACCACGCCTGCGACGACGTCAAGCCGACGGCCCGGTTCCTGGTCTATCCGGGCACCGAGGCCTTTCCACTGCGCGACGAGGTGACGGCGCTCCCGCTCGCAGACCTCATGAACCGCCTTCGCGCGCACGGGTGAACGGGCCCTCTGGCCCAACATCCGCCCGTCGGCGCGGGCTTGCGGCACCGTCCGAGCTTTGCCACAGACGGGCGATGAACGATCAAGCCTCACTTCCGAAGGCAGCGCTCTGGATGGGCGGCTGGCTTGCGCTGATGCTGACCATGACGGTGGCGGGGCGGGAAGCCACGCGCGAGCTCGACGTCTTCCAGATTATGGTCATGCGCTCGGCCATCGGGCTCGTGCTGCTGATGCCGCTGGTCATGCTGGCGGGCGGCTTCCGGACGCTTCGCACGACGGCGTTCTTCCAGCATGTCGGCCGCAACGTCGTCCACTACACCGGCCAGTATCTCTGGCTCTATGCGCTGGCGCTGATCCCGATCGCGCAGCTGATCTCGATCGAGTTCACTATGCCGATCTGGACGGCGATCCTGGCCGCGCTCTTCCTCGGCGAGCGCATCGGCTGGCGCAAATCGGCGTCGATCGCGCTCGGTCTCGCGGGCGTTGCGATCATCGTGCGACCGGGCGCCGACACGATCAATCTCGGCCAGCTGCTGGCGCTTGCCTCGGCAGTGACCTTCGCGATCTCCGTGATCATGGTCAAGGCGCTGACGCGGCGCGACAGCGTCACCACCATCATCTTCTGGATGCTGGTCATCCAGTCGGTACTCGGGCTGGTGCCCGCGCTCCTGGTCTGGAAGACGCCGACGGCGCAGGACTGGCCCTGGGTGCTGCTCGTCGCCTTCTGCGGCACCTTCTCGCATTACTGCATGGCGCGGGCCATGGTGCACGCCGAGGCGACGATTGTCGTGCCGATGGACTTCCTGCGCGTGCCGCTCGCCGCCGTCGTGGGCTATCTCGTCTATGCCGAGGCGATCGACGTCTTCACGGCACTCGGAGCAGCGCTCATCCTGTTCGGCAACATGCTGAACCTGCGACGCGGCGGGACGGCACGCATCCCCCCTAAATGACGCAAGGGACGTGGGGATAAGCCCCGAAAGCAGGCGCGCAAGCCGGCTTTTCCTTGTCAAGCGCCGCTGGGCCAGTCTATCACCGGGCTCATCCGGGACGAGGAAAACAGGCGCAGCAAGCGCCGCGCCCGGCTGAAGGGAGTCCGGCGCGCGCATGCCGACCATCATCGACGTCCAGGACGTGTCGAAGCGCTTCGGCAACGTGCTTGCGGTCGACCACTGCTCGCTGTCGGTCGAGAAGGGTTCGATCACCGGGCTGATCGGTCCCAATGGCGCGGGCAAGACGACGCTGTTCAACATGGTGGCGGGCGCTTTCGCCCCCTCGTCCGGCCGGATCCTGCTCGACGGCGAGGATGTGACCGGGCTGAAGGCGCACGAGCTGTTCGGGCGCGGCCTGCTGCGCACCTTCCAGATCGCGCAGGACTTCTCCAACATGACGGCGATCGAGAACCTGATGATGGTTCCGGCCGGCCAGACCGGAGAGAGCCTGTTCTCGGCCTGCTTCCGCCGCGGCGCCGTGATGGCGCAGGAAGCCGACGTGCGCCGCCGCGCCGAGGAGGTGATCGACGTCATCCGCCTCGGCCATGTGAAGAACGAGAGGGCGGGCAATCTCTCGGGCGGGCAGAAGAAGCTGCTCGAACTTGGCCGCGTTATGATGGCCCAGCCCCGTGTCGTGCTGCTCGACGAGATCGCGGCCGGCGTCAACCGGACGCTGCTCAACGACCTCGCCGCCGTGGTGCAGCGGCTCAACCGCGAGGAGGGCCTGACCTTCTTCGTCATCGAGCACGACATGGACCTGATCGCCAGGCTCTGCGACCCCGTCATCGTGATGGCGGCGGGCAGCGTCATGATGCAGGGGCCGATGTCGCAGATCCGCAACGATCCGGAAGTGATCGAGGCCTATTTCGGCGGCTCGCCGGCCGCGGAGGCGAACTGATGCCCCTGCTCGAGATGACCAACATCCATGGCGGATATGGCGGCGCCAACATCCTCAACGGCGTGTCGATCGCCATCGATGCAGACCAGATCGGCGTCATCGTCGGCCCCAACGGCGCCGGCAAGTCGACGACGCTGAAGGCGCTGTTCGGGCTCTTGAAGGTCGGCGAGGGCAGCGTCGTCTTCGACGGCAGGACGGTCACCAACATGGCGCCGGAGAAGCTGGTGCTGGAAGGCCTGTCCTACGTGCCGCAGGAGTTCAACGTGTTTCCGACCATGTCGGTGGAGGAGAACCTGGAGATGGGCGCCTATGTGCGCCGCGACGGCTTCCGCCACCTGATCGACCAGGTCTACGGCTTCTTCCCGCCGCTGAAGGACAAGCGCCGCCAGCCGGCCGGCGAACTGTCGGGCGGACAGCGCCAGATGGTGGCGATCGGCCGCGCGCTGATGACGGAGCCGCGGCTGCTGCTGCTGGACGAGCCGACCGCCGGGCTGTCGCCGCGCTACATGGGCGAGATCTTCGACCGCATCATCGCGGTCAACAAGGCAGGCGTCGGCATCCTGATGGTGGAGCAGAACGCCCGCCAGGCGCTGGCGCTGGCGCATCGGGGCTTCGTGCTGGCCGGGGGCCAGAACCGCTTCACCGGCACCGGCGCGGAGCTGCTCGCCGATCCGGACGTGGCGAAGAGCTTTCTCGGCGGAGGAGCCGACCATGCCTGAGGCCGGGCTGCTCGCCATCCTGCCGATGAACGAGATCGTGTTCTTCCTGAACAAGGTCGTCATCGCCGGTTTCATCATCGGCTCGGTCTACGCGCTCGGCGCCGTCGGGGTGACGCTGATCTTCGGCATCCTGCGCTTCGCGCATTTTCCGCATGGCGACATGATGACGGCCGGCGCCTTCGTGGCGCTGGTGCTGCTGTGGATTTTCCCCGGCGCAGGTGCTGCGGTCGGGCTGCCGACGGCCTTCGTGCTGATGCCGATCGCCATGGCGGTCACCGCGCTCTTCGCGGTCGGTCTCGACCGGACGTTCTACCGGCCGATGCGAAAGGCCGGGGTGAAGCCCGTCGTCATGGTCATGACCTCGATCGGCGTCATGCTGATGATGCAGGGGCTGCTGCGGCTCTTCGCGGGAACCGGCACGCGCCAGCTCTATGTCGACACCGACGCCAAGGACATCTACCGCATCCCGCTCGGCGGCCGCGACCTCGTGATCACCGAGCCGCAGCTGCTGCTCTTCGCCACCACGATCGTCGCGGTCGTGGCGCTGCACCTGTTTCTCACCCGCTCGCGCATGGGCAAGGCGATGCGTGCCGTCTCCGACAATCCGGATCTCGCGCGCGTCTCGGGCATCTCGATCGACCACGTGGTGCGCACCACCTGGCTGATCGCGGGGGCACTCGCGGCGGCCGGCGGCACGCTGCTCGCGCTCGACGTGACGCTGAAGCCGGACCTCTCCTACAACATCATCCTGCCGATCTTCGCGGCCGCCATCGTCGGCGGCGTCGGGCAGCCCTACGGGGCGATCGCCGGCGGGCTGCTCGTCGGCTTCAGCGAGACGCTGGCGGTGTTCAACTGGTCGGTGCTGCTGCGTCCGCTGCGGCCCTACCTGCCCGAGTTCATCGAGATCCCGGCCAAGCTCGCCTTCGTGCCGACCGAATACAAGATCGTCGTGCCCTTCTTCATCCTGGTCGCGGTGCTGATCTGGCGGCCGACCGGCATCTTCAAGGGGAGGGTCAACATTTGAGCCCGTCGCTGCGCGAAGCCGGCCTCTTCGCCGGACTTGCCCTCCTCGTCGCCGGCATCTTCGCCTGGCTCGGCGCCGCCTATGGGGTGCGGATGCTGGCGGAAGCCGCCTGCTACGCCATCATCGCGCTCGGCCTCACCATCCAGTGGGGCTATGCGGGCCTGTTCAACGTCGGCCTGATGGGCTTCGTGGCGATCGCCGCCTTCACCACGGTGCTCGTCTCCTTCCCGGTCAACGACGCCTTCTGGCAGGGCGACGGGCCGGTGATGCTCGGCCAGGTCGCGCTGACCCTCGTGATCGGCGTCGCCGTGACGATCCTTTTGTCGCGCTCGACCCGGATCGGCCTGCCGAAGGGCCTGCGCACGGCGCTGACGCTGGTGGCCGCCGCGATCACCTATCTCGCGGTGCAGGGCCAGCTCGATCCGGCCGCGACGCTGATCGAGCGGGAGGCGGGCTTCGTCGGCGGCCTCGGCCTGCCGGTGTGGATGGGGTGGGTGGCCGGCGGGCTTGTGGCCGGGCTGCTCGGCTGGGCGATGGGGCGCATCACGCTCGGGCTCAGGGCCGACTATATGGCGATTGCCACGCTCGGCATCGCCGAGATCGTCAAGGCTTTCCTCAAGAACGCCGACTGGCTGACGCGCGGCACGCTGACCGTCTCTCCCCTGCCCTGGCCGGTGCCGACGCCGCAGGAACTCGGCTTCGTCGCTTCGCGCTCCGCCTACCTGGCGGTGACGGCGGTGATGATCGTCGTGCTCTACGTGCTGCTGGAGCGGGCGTGGCATTCGCCCTGGGGCCGGATGATGCGGGCGATCCGCGACAACGAGGTCTCGGCAGCGGCCATGGGCAAGGACATCAACCGGCGCCGGCTGGAGATGTTCATCGTCGGCAACTTCATCATCGGGCTCGGCGGCGCGGCGCTGATCACCTTCACGACGATCTTCGACCCGTCATCCTTCGCGCCGCTCAACCACACCTTCCTGATCTGGGTGATGGTGATCCTCGGCGGCGCCGGCAACAATCTCGGCGCCATCTTCGGCGCGCTGCTGGTCTACGTCATCTGGATCATGTCGGAGCCGGTGGCGGTGTTCCTGTTCACCACCGCCGAACAGTGGGGCGAAAGCCTGTTCGGATGGGAGGCGCCGTCCGACCTCTACACCCGCGCCCTGCAGATGCGCGTCTTCGTCATCGGGCTGACGATCACGCTGGTGCTGCGCTTCGCGCCGAAGGGTCTCTTGCCGGAGAAGGTGGTCAAGTACGACTGACGCAGCACAGCGCGCGGGTCAGGCCGGCTCGCGCTCCCGGCGCAGGCGGGCGACCTGGGCGGCAACGATCATCTCGATGACGTCGAAGGGCACCTCGGTTCCCAGCGGGAAGCGGACCGTGTCCTTCCAGTCCCGCCACGGCGCGACCTTCTCCTCGAAGTCGGCGGAGCCGCGGTAGACCGGATAGAGGCCGACATGCTTCTTCCAGGCGGCATAATAGACGATGCTGGACCCTTCGAGCAGAGCGGTGGGCATGCCATAGCGGATCGCCTCCTGCGCACCGGGGGCGGCTGCGGCGATCAGTTCCCTGATCCGGCCCATGATCGAGCGCGGGAGGTCGGGAAGCGATTCAAGGTAAGTGTCTACGGAATCGAACGTCTTTGCCATGGCCATGCCCCGATCACGGTGGCCGGATCATAAGCAGGCTTCCGGCTGAACGTCCATCGGATCGTTGCGCCCGGCGGCTTTCGCAGCGGCATCGCGGCGTGGCTGCAACGGTCGCCGGACCGGGCCCGCGACGATCACGCCGGTACCGTGCTTCGCGCCGGAGGGGCTGCTGGCGAAGAAGGTGGTGACGTGGCGTCGAAGGTGGTCGCTTGCCGCGACTGCCCGGCTCGGCTATTTTTTTGGCCGGGAGCATAGCAGGAACCATCATGTCCAGCATCGTCACGGTTCCGGAGCGGAAGGCCAGAGAGACAGAGCGTCGTCGTCAGGCGGCCGCTGCGGTCATCGAGGATCTCCGGGATTTCGTCAGAGCGCACGGCGGCCGGTTCTACGTGTTCGGTTCGGTTGCCGAAGACAGGCTGCGCTACAACAGCGATGTCGACATCCTCATCGACGTTCCTCCAGCCTTCGAACGTGCGGCATGGGAGCATGCGGAAGAAGCCGGACGACGCCACCGCATCGCCGTCGACATCCTGACGACGGCCTACGCCTCGCCGGCTTTCGTCGATCGCGTGAAGTCGTGCTCGATCGTGATCGCATGAGCGACGCACGCTGGTCGGACGTCGGAGCCGCCTGCCATTCCGCGGTCCTGCATTTCCGCAATTCGCTCGAACTCTACGAGCGCGGCGGCTTCGATGCGCCGGGTCTCGAAGGCTACATGGCTTCGATGGCGATGATGCATGCCATGCAGGCAGGACATACGTCGGCGGAAGCCGCGCTCAAGCGCATCCTGGACATCCTCGGCGAGGAGCGGCCGACCGGAGAGGACTGGCACGAGACGCTGATCCTGAGGCTGGCTCGGCCGATGGAGGGCAGCCGAAAACGGCCGGCCGTCCTTTCGCGCGAGACTGCGGCGGCGCTGCAGGAGACGCGGCGCTTCCGCCACATCGCCGCGCACGGGTACGACCGCTTCGACCCCGGTCTCGCCGCGCCATCCTTGCGGGCGGCGCGTGACATCGCAGAAAGGATGGAGGCCGAGATCAAGCGCTTCAGAGAGATCGTCGACCCCGACCAGGGCTGACGACCTTCGACAGCACTGCACTTCCCAAAGGAAAGGCCCGGGCGGTCGCCCGCCCGGGCCTTCTGTCTCGTCCGCAAGCCAGGCCTTACTTGACTTCGCCGACTTCCTTGAAGCCCTTGCCCTCGACGACCATCTCGATGATGACGCCCGGAACGTCGCCGGCGGCGTCGAACTCCTGCGCGCCCGAGGCGCCCTCGTAGTTGATGTCGGTGCCTTCGGCGAGGAGCTTCTTCGCCTTCTCCCATTCACCCGGATAGATCGGCTCGCCCGGCGCGGAGGCCACTTCGCGCAGCGCCGCGCTCAGGCCCTCGCGACCGGCCGAGCCATTCTTCTGGATCGCGAGCGCGAGCAGGAAGGCGGCGTCGTAGGACTGCGGGCCGAAGGAGGCCTCGGGATCGATGCCGCCCGCTTTGGCGAGGTCGGCATAGAGCGACGTGCCCGGGGTCTCGGCGCGGCCGATCTTGGTGCCGATGAAGCCGTCGAGCTTGCCTTCGCCGATGGCGGTGACGAGGCTATCGCCGACCATGCCGTCACCGCCGGCGAAGTTGGCGAAGTCGCCGCTCTCCAGCGCCTGGCGGACGATGGTCTGGCCCGAGCCGTCGACATAGGCGAGCACGACCAGCATGTCGGCGCCCGACGAGGCGAGCGAACCGATTTCGGCGCGGTAGTCGGCCTTGCCGTCCTCATGCGCCTCGTTGGCCGCGACCGTGCCGCCAAGCGCCTCGAAGGACGACTTCAGCGCGTCGGCATAGCCCTTGCCGTAGTCGTTGTTGACGTAGGTGACCGCGATGGTGTCGTGGCCCTTGGCCTTGAGGATCTTGGCCAGCACCTCGCCCGAATAGGCATCCGACGGAGTGGTGCGGAACAGGAGGTCGTTGTCCTGCACGGCGGTCACCGCCGGCGAGGTGGCGGACGGCGACACGATGACGACGTTGCCGGGAATGGCTGCGCTGTTGGCGGCCGCGATCGTCTCGCCCGAGCAGAGCGGACCGACGAGTGCCGTCACGTTCTCGGCGTTGACCATTCGGTCTGCGGCGTTGGAGGCCGCGGTGGCGTCGATGCAGGTGGAATCGGCCGAGACGATCGACAGCTGGCCGTCGAGGATGCCGCCCTGGGCGTTGACGTGGTCGACGGCCAGCTTCGCGGCGTCGAAGATCGGCGGCACGAGGCTTTCGATCGGGCCGGTGAAGCCGCCGAGGAAGCCGAGCTTGACGTCCTCGGCCTGTGCGGCACCGGCCGCGACGAGCGCCGTCGTCGCGACGGTCGCGGCGATCAGGCTGCGAAACGCGTTACGCATGAAGATTCTCTCCCATATGTCCGTGAATGTCTGTCCGGGTTCCGGACTGCCGTTCCCGCACGCCGGACCTGCGGCGGAAACCGTGGCGCGATATTGGAAGGGCGAATTTCGTTTGTAAAGCACAACCGGGCGGCCGCGCGCGGCGCGCGCCCTGCCGCAGAGGCAGGAGCGCGCCGACGAACCCCTTGACGAATGTAATAACATTACACTATGTCGGAGGGGCCGGAGCGGTCCCCTCTCCTCCCCCCGCGCGGATGGCCCGGCGCAGTCGTACAAGGAGCACGAGATGCGTTCGTTCATGCTTGCCCTCGCGGGCTCGGTCTTCCTCGCCCCGGCCATGCATTCCGGCGCGGCCGCCGAGCCGCTGAAGGTGGTCGCCAGCTTTTCCATCATCGGCGATCTCGCCCGCAACGTCGGCGGCGACCGGATCGAGCTGACCACATTGGTCGGTCCCAACGGCGACGCGCATGTCTACGAGCCGCGGCCGGCCGATGCAGCCGCCGTCGCAAGGGCCGACGTCGTCCTGATCAACGGCCTGCATTTCGAAGGCTTCCTGTCGCGGCTGACGGAGGCCAGCGGCAAGGACGTGCCGGTCGTGGAACTGACGCGCGGCGTGACGCCGATCGCGATGGACGAGGACGGTCACCATCACGAGGACGGCGATGGGGAAGAGGCCAAGGCCGACGACCACGGGCACGACCACGCCGAGGGCGAGGACGACCACGCGAAGGAAGCGGCGGACGGGCACGACCATGACGAGGCCGGACATGGCCATGAACACGAGGGCGGCGTCGATCCGCATGCCTTCCAGTCGGTGCCGAACGTGACGATCTATGTGCGCAACATCGCCGATGCCTTCTGCGACCATGATCCGGCGGGCTGCGACGGCTATCGCCAGAACGCCGCCACCTACACGGCCAGGCTCGACGCGCTCGATGCCGAAATCCGCGCGATCATCGGCTCGATCCCGCAAGACAAGCGCAGGGTGATCACCTCCCACGACGCCTTCGGCTATTTCGCCGCCACCTACGGCATCACCTTCCTGGCGCCGGAGGGGATCTCCACCGAGGCGGAGGCGTCGGCCACCGATGTCGCCGCGCTGATCCGCCAGATCCGCGAGGACAAGGCGTCGGCCGTCTTCGTCGAGAACATCACCAACACGCGGCTGATCGAGCAGATCGCCAGCGAGACCAAGCTGACGATCGGCGGCACGCTCTATTCGGACGCGCTGTCGGATGCCGACGGCCCGGCCGGCACCTATATCGACCTGATGCGCCACAATGCCGAGACCATCGCGGGCGCCATCTCCGGCAGCTGAACGCTCTCCGCAACCTCGGGGCGGTTCGCAGATGCGACCGCCCCCTTTCTTACGCAAGACGTGTCGCCGAGCCGGGCGACGTCACAGCGCGATCGCCGTCTCCTGCTTGATCTCCTTCAGCACCAGATTGGTGCGCACTGTGGCGACGCCGGGCAGGCGGAACAGGAATCGTTCGAGAAACTCGTTGTAGGCGGCGAGGTCGGCGCAGACGACGCGCAAATGGTAGTCCGCCTCGCCGGTGGTGGCATGGCAGTCGAGCACCTCGGGGCGGCGGCGCACCTCGGCGATGAAGGTCTCGACGTTCCGCCCGTCATGGCGCGTCAGCGTGACGTGGACGATGGCATGGAATGTCCTGCCGATGCGCGCCGGATCGACGATGGCGCAATAGCGGCGGATGATGCCGGCATCCTCCAGCGCCTTCACCCGCCGCCAGCAGGCCGAAGCCGACATGCCGGCGATCTCGGCGAGTTGCTGGTTCGACAAGCGGCTGTCGGCCTGCAGGGCGTTGAGGATGCGCCGGTCCGCGTCGCCGATCTCGTCCATGAAGAAGACCTTCTCCGAGAATTTTCACCATCTGGGTGGGATATAGCGGCTGAACGTTTCGCAGACGAGCCGTACGGCGACCATTCTGGTGACTTTTTCCGATCGTCGACGGGTAAAATGATCCGGATACCCAATGGGAGGTCCCATGACGGCACACGACCCCATCCGCGATCTGTCCCGCTATCGCCTGCAGGACCGCTACACGCAGCCGGCGGGCCGCGTGTTCATGACCGGCACGCAGGCGCTGGTGCGCGTCGTCCTCGACCAGGCGCGGCGCGACCGGGCGGCAGGCCTCAACACCGCCGGCTTCGTTTCGGGCTATCGCGGCTCGCCTTTGGGCGGGCTCGACCTCGAGCTCTGGCGCTCGAAAAAGCTGGTGGAGGAGAACCGGATCGAGTTCCTGCCCGCCGTCAACGAGGATCTGGCGGCCACGGCGGTGCTCGGGTCGCAGCAGGTCGAGATCGATCCGAACCGCACCGTCGATGGCGTGTTCGCGCTGTGGTACGGCAAGGGACCGGGCGTCGACCGCGCCGGCGACGCGCTGAAGCACGGCAATGCCTACGGCTCCTCGCCGCATGGCGGCGTGCTGGTGGTGGCGGGCGACGACCATGGCTGCGTCTCGTCCTCGATGCCGCACCAGTCGGACGTCGCCTTCATGGCCTGGTTCATGCCGACGCTGAACCCGGCGAGCGTGGCCGAGTATCTCGCCTTCGGAGCGTGGGGCTACGCGCTGTCGCGCTTTTCCGGCATGTGGGTCGGGTTCAAGGCGATTTCGGAGACGGTCGAGTCCGCGGCCTCGGTGGAGCTTGCGCCCGATCGCGTCTTTGCGGTGCCCGACTTCACGCCGCCTGCCGGCGGGCTGCACTATCGCTGGCCGGATCTCCCCGGCCCGCAGATCGAGGAGCGGATGGAGGCCAAGAAGCAGGCCGTCTTCGCCTTCGCCGAGGCAAACCCGATCGACCGCCCCCTCCACGACATCGGGGACGCCCGCTTCGGCATCGTCACCACCGGCAAGGGCCATCTCGACCTGATGGAAGCGCTCAGGCTGCTGGGCATCGGCGAGGCGGAGTGCCGCGACCTCGGCATCGACGTCTACAAGGTTGGCATGGTCTGGCCGCTGGCGCGGCGCGACGCGCTCGATTTCGTGCGCGGCAAGGAGGAGGTGCTGGTCCTCGAGGAGAAGCGCGGAATCATCGAGAGCCAGCTGAAGGAATATTTCTACGACTGGCCCGGCCACAAGCCGCGCGTGATGGTGGGCAAGCGCGACGAGACGGGCGACCGGCTGGTGCCGTGGACGGGCGAATTGTCGCCGCGGCTGCTCGTGCCGATCGTGGCGAAGCGGCTCGAAGGGCTGTTTCCCGGCCGGGGCTTTGCGGAACGGGCGGCGGAGATCGGCGGCGAGACCATTCCGGCGATCTCGGTGCCGGGCGCGACGCGCACGCCCTATTTCTGCTCGGGCTGCCCGCACAACACCTCGACCAAGGTGCCCGAAGGCTCGAAGGCGCTGGCCGGCATCGGCTGCCACTTCATGGCAAGCTGGATGGACCGGGAGACGACGTCGCTGATCCAGATGGGCGGCGAAGGCGTGAACTGGGCGGCCTCCTCGCGCTTCACCGGCAAGGGTCACGTGTTCCAGAACCTCGGCGAAGGCACCTGGTACCACTCCGGCTCGATGGCGATCCGCCAGGCGGTCGCGGCCGGCGCCAACATCACCTACAAGATTCTCTACAACGACGCCGTGGCGATGACCGGCGGCCAGCCGGTGGACGGGCCGGTCTCGGTGCAGGCGATCGCCCAGTCGGTGCGGGCGGAGGGCGTGGAGCGCATCGCGCTCGTCTCCGACATGCCGGAAAAATTCCAGCCGGGCGACTTTCCCTCTGGGACGACGATCCACCACCGCCGGGAGCTCGACGCGGTGCAGCGTGAGCTGCGCGAGATCGCCGGCGTCACGGCGCTGATCTACGAGCAGACCTGCGCCACCGAAAAGCGGCGGCGGCGCAAGCGCGGCACGATGGAGAACCCGAAGACCTTCGCGGTGATCAACGAACTCGTCTGCGAGGGCTGCGGCGACTGTTCGGTGGAATCCAACTGCCTGTCGGTGGAGCCGGTCGAGACCGAATTCGGCACCAAGCGGCGCATCAACCAGTCGTCCTGCAACAAGGACCTGTCCTGTCTCAACGGCTTCTGCCCGAGTTTCGTGACGGTGGAGGGTGCGACGCGCAGGAAGAAGAGCGGCGCGGGGATCGACTTCGAAGCGCTGGCGGCCGGCCTGCCCGTGCCCGACCTGCCGTCGCTCGACAAGCCTTTCGATCTTCTGATCACCGGCGTCGGCGGCACCGGCGTCGTCACCATCGGGCAGCTGGTGACGATGGCGGCGCATCTGGAGGCGAAGGGTGCGACGGTGCTCGACTTCACCGGCTTCGCGCAGAAGTTCGGCCCCGTGCTTTCCTTCGTGCGGCTGGCGCGGTCGCCCGACGCGATCCATCAGGTGCGGATCGATGCCTGTTCGGCCGATGCGTTGATCGGCTGCGACGTGGTCGTGTCGTCCTCGCCCAAGGCGTCTGCGACCTACCGGCCGGGCATGAAGGCGGCGGTGAACCTGGCGAAGATGCCGACCGGCGACATCGTGCGCCGGCGCGACGCCGACCTCGCCGTCGACCGGCGGATCTCCGCCATCGCCAGCGTGACCGGACGGCAGGCGCTGACGGCGGTGGACGCCAACCACCTCGCCGAGAAGCTCTTCGGCGACAGTGTCTTTGCGAACGTGATGATGCTCGGTTTCGCCTGGCAGCAGGGGCTGGTGCCGGTGTCGCTGGCCGCACTCGGCCAGGCGATCGAGCTCAACGGCGTGGCGACCGAGACCAACCACCGCGCCTTCCTGGCCGGGCGCGTGGCGCAGGCCATGCCCGAGCGGCTGGACGGCCTGCTGGCGCCGAAGACGCCGGCGAAGGAGACGCTCGACCAGATCGTGACGCGGCGCGAGGCCTTCCTGACCGACTACCAGGATGCAGGCTACGCCGCGCGCTACCGCCGGACGGTGGATCGCGTGCGCCGGCTCGAGCGCGAGATCGGCAGCGAGCGGCTGACGGAGGCCGTGGCGCGGTCGTTGTTCAAGCTGATGGCCTACAAGGACGAGTACGAGGTGGCGCGGCTGCATGTGCAGACGGGCTTCGCCGAGCGGCTGGCACAGGAGTTCGAGGGTGATTTCCGCATCGTGCACCATCTGGCGCCGCCCGTGCTGCCGGCCGGCCACGATGCGCGGGGGCGGCCGCTGAAGCGCGCCTTCGGCCCCTGGATCCGCCTGCCCTTCCACGTGCTGGCGCGATTGAAGCGGCTCCGCGGCACCGTCTTCGATCCCTTCGGCCACACGGCCGAGCGGCGCATGGAGCGGGACCTGATCGGCTGGTACGAGTCGAAGGTGGACGCGGCGCTGGACCGCCTCACCCGCGACGACCACGCCCGCCTCGCCGAGGCGCTCGCGCTGCCGATGCAGATCCGCGGCTACGGGCCTGTGAAGGAAGAGGCGGCGGTGCGGATCAGGGCCGAGGTGGAGCGGATGCTGCCGAACGAGCCACGCCGATTGCCACGGTGATTCCGCATGGCCGTGCAAGCCACTGACATTGAACAACTTCCGTGTGGTCCAATGCCGTCCGGACGCTAGCCTTCCGACTGCGCCGCAAAAATCGATGTCGAGACTTCACAGATAAAACGTTGACAATTTGTCATCGTGTGACAGGATCGTGATCGACAACGCCGACGCGGGGAAGCGCATGGGTCCGGACGGATCGAGCAGCGGGACGAGACGTCCGATCGTGGTGATCGGCGCCGGCATCGTCGGCGTCTCGACCGCCATCTGGCTGCAGCGCGACGGCCACGACGTCATCCTGATCGACCGCGGTGAGCCAGGATCCGCCACGAGCTACGGCAATGGCGGCGTGCTGGCTTCCGCCTCGGTCGTGCCCGTCACCGTGCCGGGCCTGCTCGCCAGGGCGCCGCGGATGCTGTTTGATCCCGACCAGCCGCTGTTCCTCAATTGGTCCTACCTGCCGCGGCTCCTGCCCTGGCTGCGCCGCTATCTCGCGCATTGCACGCCGGAGGCAGTGAACCGCATCGCCGATGCGCTGCTGCCGATCGTTGGCGACAGTCTCGCCGACCACCAGGCGCTGTCGGCCGGCACCGGTGCGGAACGATGGGTTCGACCGTCCGACTACGTCTACATCTACAGGGACCGTGCCCATTACGAGGGTGATGCCTTCGGCTGGGGCATCCGCAGGGCGCGGGGCATCGCCTGGGACGAGATCGAGGGCGCGGCGCTGCTGGACTACGACCCTGCGCTGTCGGCTTCTCTCGGCTTTGCCGCAAGGTTCCCGAACCACGGCACGATCACCGATCCCGGACGCTATGTGCAGGATCTGGCCACCCATGTCGTCGCCAGCGGCGGACGGCTGGTGAAGGGGGAGGTGACCGACATCGTGCGCGAGAACGGGCGGGTGACCGGCGTGCGGGCGGGCGGGGAGACGATTGCCTGCGCGGCCGCCGTTCTGGCCACCGGGGTCTGGTCGAAGCGGCTTTGCGCGACGCTCGGGCTCGACGTGCCGCTCGAAAGCGAGCGCGGCTATCACGTCGAGCTGTGGGAGCCGTCGGTCACGCCGCGCAACCCGATGATGATCGCTTCCGGCAAGTTCGTGATGACGCCGATGGACGGACGGCTGCGGCTGGCGGGCATCGTGGAGTTCGGCGGGCTCGACGCGCCGGCCTCGCGCGCGCCCTTCGACCTCCTGATGAAGAACGTGACGGCCGCCCTGCCCGGCCTGACCTTCCGGAACAGGACCGAATGGATGGGACATCGGCCGGCACCGGCCGATTCGATTCCGGTCATCGGCGAGGTCCCCGGCGCGCGCGGCGCCTATCTCGGCTTCGGCCACCATCATGTCGGGCTGACGGGCGGTCCGAAGACCGGCCGCATCCTGGCGCAACTCGTTTCGGGGCGAACCCCGAACATTGACCTTGCACCCTATGCGCCTTCGCGCTTCCAATAGGACAGGGACAGACGACCACAGGGAACTTCATCCAGCAACCACAACAATGGGAGACAAGACCATGATGAAGAGCTTCAAGACACTGCTCGCCGCCACCGCCCTTGCCGGCATGGCCGCCAATGCCGCCACGGCGGAAACCTGGGACATGCCGATGGCGTACCCGGCCACCAACTTCCACTCGGAGAACGCAACGACCTTCACCGCCTGCGTGAAGGACGCCACCGGCGGGGCGCTCGACATCGTCACCCATCCGGGCGGCTCGCTGTTCTCCGGCGCCGACATCAAGCGTGCGGTGCAGACCGGCCAGGCGCCGATCGGCGAGCGGCTGCTGTCGGCCCATGCCAACGAGAACCCGCTGTTCGGGGTCGATTCGATCCCCTTCCTCGCCACCTCCTTCGCCGATTCGAAGAAGCTCTGGGAGGCGGCATTGCCGCAGCTCGAGAAGGTGCTGGCCGACCAGAACCTGGTCTACGTCTATTCGGTGCCGTGGCCGCCGCAGGGCATCTACGCCAAGAAGGACCTGAACGCGGTGGCCGACATGGCCGGCATCAAGTTCCGCGCCTACAACGCCGCGACCGCCCGCATCGCCGAACTGGCCGGCATGTCGCCGGTGCAGATCGAGGCCGCCGAACTCAGCCAGGCGCTGGCGACGGGCGTGGCCGAGGCCTTCATCTCGTCGGGCTCCACCGGCGTCGACTCGAAGGTCTGGGAGAGCCTGACGCATTTCTACGACGTGCAGGCATGGCTGCCGCGCAACGTGATCGTGGCCAACAAGGACGCCTTCGCGGCGCTCGACGAGGCCACCCGCACGGCCGTGATGGACTGCGGCGCTGCCGCCGCCGAGCGCGGCGCCACGAAGTCGGAGGAGCTGACCGCCGGCTACCTGAAGACGCTGGCCGACAACGGCATGAAGGTTGCCGGTCCAAGCGAACAGCTGCGGTCCGACCTCGCCGCCTTCGGCGCGACCATGACGGACGAATGGGTGAAGGCAGCCGGCGACGACGGCAAGGCCATCATCGACGCCTACAAGGCGAAGTAACCGCCCGCGGTTTTCCATGACGCGATCCGGCCCGGGCTTCAGGGCGCGGGCCGGATCGCCCATTCCAACCGGGGTACCGACATGGCTTCCGCAATCCGCCGCGCGCTCGACGCGGTCTACGATCTTGCCGCCATGCTCGCGGCCCTCTGCCTGGTGCTCATCCTGGCGGTCATCGTTCTCCAGATGGCCTCGCGGTGGACCGGCATTCCGTTTCACGGATCCTCCGAATATGCCGGCTACCTGATGGCGGCGGCCTCCTTCCTCGCCTTCGCGCATGCGCTGAACCACGGCGCGCACATCCGCGTCAGCCTGCTGCTCGGCGCGCTCGGGCGGTTCCGCTTCTGGGGCGAGCTCTGGGGCCTGGCGATCGGCACGGCGGCGAGCTGCTATCTCGCCTGGTACGCGGTGCGAACGGTGCACCTGTCGATCCGGTTCAACGACATCAGCCAGGGCCAGGACGCGACGCCGATCTGGATCCCGCAGCTGCCGATGGCGGCCGGCGCGATCCTGCTGGCCGTCTGTTTCGCCGACAATCTGATCACCCTCATCGCCCGCGGCCGGGACAACATCCGCGCCTCGGCGATCGAAGACGCGGCGGAGTAGGCGCGGTGGAACAGCTACTCCCGATCGGCATCTTCCTCTTCGTCCTGTTTCTCCTGCTCGGCACCGGCGTCTGGGTGGGGCTGGCCCTGCTCGGCGTCGCCTTCGTGGGCATGGAGCTCTTCACCACGCGGCCGGCCGGCGACGCGATGATGACCGTCATCTGGCGCTCGGCCTCGTCCTGGACGCTGACGGCGCTGCCGCTGTTCATCTGGATGGGCGAGATCCTGTTCCGGACGCGGCTGTCGGAGGACATGTTCAAGGGCCTGTCGCCCTGGATGGCGAAGCTGCCCGGCGGCCTGCTGCACACCAACATCGTCGGCTGCACCGTGTTCGCGGCCGTCTCCGGCTCGTCGGCGGCGACGCTGACCACCGTCGGCAAGATGTCGATCCCGGAGCTGCGCAAGCGCAACTATCCCGAAAAGCACGTCATCGGCACGCTGGCCGGCGCCGCCACGCTCGGCCTGATGATCCCGCCCTCGCTGACGCTGATCGTCTATGGCGTGACGATCAACGAATCCATCACCAAGCTGTTCATCGCCGGCATCGTGCCCGGCCTCGTGCTGGCTTCGATGTTCATGCTCTATGTCGTTGCCGTGTCGCGCTTTTCGCCCGATTACCGGCCCGACCCCGAGCCGGCGATGAGCTTTGCCGAGCGGGTGGCGAACTCGCGCTTTCTCATCCCGGTGCTGCTCCTGATCATGGCCGTCATCGGCTCGATGTATCTCGGTTTCGCCACCGCCACCGAAGCCGCAGCGATCGGCGTGGTTGGCGCGCTGGTGCTGGCCGCCGCGCAGGGCTCGCTGACATGGGCGACCTTCACCGAGAGCCTGCTCGGCGCGACCCGCACCTCGGCAATGATCGCGCTCATCCTGGCCGGTGCGGCCTTCCTGTCGCTGTCGATGGGCTTCACCGGCCTGCCGCGGCATCTGGCCGAGTGGATCGGCTCCATGCAGCTGTCGCGGTTCGAGCTCTTGATGGTGCTGCTCGTCTTCTACATCGTCATCGGCTGCTTCCTCGACGGCATCTCCTCGGTAGTGCTGACGATTGCCGTGGTGGAGCCGATGGTGCGCGCGGCGGGGATCGACATCATCTGGTTCGGCATCTTCATCGTCGTCGTCGTGGAAATGGCGCAGATCACGCCGCCGATCGGCTTCAACCTGTTCGTGCTGCAGGGCATGACGCGGCACGAGATGAACTACATCGCCAGGGCCGCCTTCCCGATGTTCCTGATCATGGTGGTAATGGTATTCGTGTTGATCGCCTTCCCCGGGCTCGCGACCTGGCTGCCCGACAACATGCGCCCCACAGCGGCCGGCTGACGGACGCGGAGAGCATGGACCTCGTCGCCTATACGGGCCTTCCGGCGCCCTGGCTTGCCGTCGTCGGGCTGATCATCGTCGCGGCAGCGATCGTGCAGCTGGGGCTCGGCATGGGCTTCGGCCTGACCGCGGCGCCGCTGCTGGCGCTGATCGACCCGGAGCTCGTGCCGGTGCCGACGCTGATCCTGGGCATGCTGAGCTCCGGCTGGGGCGCGTTGAGCGAACGCCGGGCGATCGCCTGGAACGAGGTCGCGACGGGCGCGATCGGCCGCGTGGCCGGGGTGGCGGCGGCGACCGGCGTGCTGGCCGTCCTGAGCGACGAGCGCGGCTTCTCGATCGCCTTCGGCCTGATGGTAGGCCTCGCCGTGGCGATGTCGGTGTTCGGCCGGCGCATCCCGTTCAACCGGCCCAACCTGATCGGGGTATCGGCACTGTCGGGCCTGATGGCCACCATAACCTCGGTCGGCGCGCCGCCGCTGGCGCTGATCTACCAGGACCGCCCCGCCGCGGAAGCGCGCCCGACGCTCGCCGCCTTCTTCGCGCTCGGCTGCCTGCTCGCGCTCGCCGGCCTGTGGATGAGCGGCCATGCCGGCCTCCGCGACGTGGCGCTGGCCGCGCTGATGCTGCCGCCGATGCTGGCGGGCATCGTCATCGCCCGGCGGCTGCGCGGGCGCTTCGACCGGCGCTACCGCCCGGCCCTGCTCGCCATGGCCGGCATGGCGGCGGTGCTGCTCGTCGCGCGGGGCATCGCATGACCGCCGCCGCGCTGCTCGCCTGGCCCGCCCGCCACGGCCGCAGCGTGCTGGTGGCGGGGCTGGTGGCGGGCATCCTGCTGCCGGGCGTGGCGCTCGCCATGCGCGACTGGATCGCGGAACTGGTGGCCGGGCTCCTGTTCATCGCTGCGCTTCGCGTTGGCCCGCGCCAGGCCTTCGGCGTGCTCTCCGACATCCGGGCGTCGATCGGCGTGGCGCTGATCTACCAGGTGGCGCTGCCGGTCGCCTTCATCGCGGCCTTCGGCCTCATCGGCTGGCACGGGCCGCTGGCGACGGGGCTGGTGCTGATGGCGGCGGCCGCGCCGATCTCGGGCAGCCCGAACCTGACGGTGATGACCGGCAACGATCCGGCCCCGGCGCTCAGGCTGATGGTTCTGGGCACCGCCATCCTGCCGCTCACGGTCGTGCCGGTGTTCTGGCTCGCGCCGCTGCTCGGCGAGGCCGGTGCGGTGGTCGGTTCGGCGGGCCGGCTGCTGGTCATCATCGGCGGCGCGGCGGGAGCGGCCTTCCTGATCCGCGGCTTCCTCGTCCCAAACCCCTCGCCCGCGGCCGTCGCTGCCCTCGACGGGGTGTCGGCGATCGCGATGGCGATCGTGGTGGTGGGCCTGATGTCGGCGGTGGGTCCGGCCATCCGCGAGAGGCCGGCCGACCTGGCGCTGGCGCTCGGCGCCGCATTTGCCGGCAATTTCGGCCTGCAGATCGCGGCGGCGACGATCCTCAGGCGGACGGCGCCGGAGCGGTTCGTGGCGCCGCTCGGCATCATCGCAGGCAACCGCAACATCGCGCTCTTCCTGACGGCGCTGCCGGCGGCCGTGACCGAGCCGCTGCTGCTGTTCATCGGCTGCTACCAGGTGCCGATGTACCTGACGCCGATCCTGCTTGGCCGGCTCTACCCGCCGCCCGCGCCGGACCGCGCCGATGCCTCAATCGGACCAGGGCGGCTTCACTGAGGCGAAGGCCTTCCAGCCGGACAGGAGCCGGTCCTCGGTCGCTTCGAGATCACGCGCCTGCCAGCCGCGGATCTCGCCGCAGGCGCGGTGGACCGCTGCCGGCGCATCGCCCGCGGCGAGCCTGTCCAGCAGCGGGTCGGTGGTGGCGATGTCGTTGTAGCGGCCGAGCCCGTCCTGCAGCCGCGACAGCGCCCGGGCGAAGGCCGCGGCCTTCTTGTCCTTCGTGCACAGCGGCAAGAGGAAGTCGCTGAGGTAGCGCAGCTTCTTCACCGCCAGGCGCACCTCGTGCCGCCCCTCTGCATCCAGCCTGCCGAACCGCCGGCCGCGCTTCAGCACCTTGCGGTGCTGCCGGTCGAGCAGGTCGCGGGCGAGGCCCGCCGCCGGTTCGGCCAGGCGCGCCAGCGTCTCGGGCGCGGCGCCTTCGCGCCAGCCGCGCAGTTCGATCCAGCGGGCGAGCGCCAGCGGCAGCCGCAGCGCGGCCCGGTCGTGGAAGGCGGCGCGGGCGCGGCCATAGCCATCCTCGCGCAGCGGGTTTGCGGTCGCGCGGACCGCGTCGAAGCCGGACGGATCGGCGCAGGCGGCCTCGACGGGCGGGACGGTTTCGGCCAGGAAGACGTCAAAGCCGCGCGCATCGCCCTGTTCGCCGGCGAGCCACTTCGCATCCGCGGCGAAATCCTGCGCCGCGGTACTTCCCGTCGCCCCGGCCATCACCTTGAGGATGGTGCGCAGGCGCCGCAGCGCGACCCGCGTCTGGTGGATGCCTTCGGCGTCGCGGCCGTCGAGCGCCGCCGGCCGGTTGTCCAGGAAATGCCGCAGCGCTTCCGACAGCATGGCCGCGAAAGCATCGTCGAGCGCGGCGGAGCGCGCGATCGCCGCCCGGCGCGGCTTGCGCCACGCCGGCGGCCGGTCGAAGGCGAGGTCGAAGCCCCGCGCCGCCTTCGAATAGAGGCTCATTTCGGCGGGACCACGCTCCAGCATGGCCAGCGCCACGTCGTAGAGCGCACTCACCTCGCCGGAGACGAGTTCGAGCTCGATCTCGCTCAGCGGCTCCGTGCGGCCGCCCGCCTCCACGGTGCCGGTGTCGACGGCAAGCTCGATGCAGGCGGAAGGCAGGTCGAGCTTGCGCGCCCGGCGGCGCACCCGGGTGGCAACGACCGCTTCGAGCGGCGCCTCGGCAACGATGTCGCGGAACGCCTGCGGCACGGCGTCCGGCAGGGCAGCGAGGTCGGGCATCTCTCCCGCGACGTCGACCTCCCACTCGCCGCGGCCGACGAGGCCGTCGGCCGCAGCGCCGCCGGCCGTCTTCACCGTCATGATCCGCCTGCGGCCGACGCTGCGCACGCGCAGCGCAAAGCCCGCCTTCGTCAGATCGCGGCCGGGCGTATCGAAATAGGTCGAGGCGAGGTTGCGCACCGTCCCGGCATTGCGCGATGCGGCCAGCACGATCTCCGCCGATGCGAGCGCGTCGAGGGCATCCGGCGGCGCCACCAGCTTGAGCTCCACCTCGCGCGCGGGCGCAGCGGGCACGGGCGCCCGGCGGGACGGCGTGGCCCGAGGCGGCCGGATGGTCTCGGTATTCGCGTCCAAAGCCTTCGCCGCCCTTTCGCTTGATCGTCCGGAAAGGTCGGGGTTTTCGGCAGGCGGGTCAAGGGTGACGACGAACGCGGCGCGCGATGGCGGCTGCAAACTGGCGTGCAAATCACGCACGCCGATCCGGAGTACCTATCCCGAGCCCATTGGCGGCCGTCCCGGCGGCGAGTGCGAGAACGGCGATTCTTCGTTGCAGCCGGTTTTGCAGCACATGGAACCAGACTTGAAGGCCCCCTAAGCGGCGGCCTCCGTCCTGTCGTCTTCGCCGTGCGAAGCGTCGAAGATCGCCCTTATCTCCGCGGCAATCTCGGCGAAGGCGGCGGTGCCCATCAGCCGGGGGTGGCGGGGCCGCTCGAAGGGCACGTCGACGATGCGCGCGATGCGGCCGGGGCGCGCGCTCATGACGACCACGCGGTCCGACAGGAACACCGCCTCCTGGATGCCGTGGGTGACGAACAGGACCGTCTTCCTGTTGGCCGACCAGATGCGCTGCAGCTCGATGTTCATCTGCTCGCGCGTCAGTGCGTCGAGCGCGGCGAAGGGCTCGTCCATCAGCAGCAGGCGCGGGTCGTGGATCAGCCCGCGCGCCAGCGCCACGCGCTGCTGCATGCCGCCCGACAGTTCCGAGGGAAAGCGCTGCTCGAAGCCCTTCAGGCCGACCATCTCGATGAGACGCATGGCCTCGTCGCGGTAGTCGGCCACGCGGCGTCCCTGGACGTCGACGGGCAAAAGGACGTTGCTCATCACCGACAGCCAGGGCAAGAGCAGCGGCTGCTGGAAGACGATGCCGAAATCCGGCCGCGGCGCAGTGACGTCGCTGCCGCCGACGACGATGCGGCCCCAGCTCGGCGAGAGCAGCCCGGCCACCATGCGCAACAGGGTCGTCTTGCCACAGCCGCTCGGGCCGAGCAGCGACACGAACTCGCCGGCGCCGACCTCGAAATTGACCGTCTCCAGGGCAATCAGCGGCTTGCCTTCCCGCGTCTGGAAGGTCTTGCCCACGTCCTGAAAGCGGATGGCGTCTGACACGAGCGTCATCGTTCGGTCTCCCGTCTGGAGGAAGGGCCGGCGGCCTTGGCCGCCGGCCGGGCGTCTCAGTTGGCGGCCTTGGCCGCGGCGGCGATCGGCGCCGGGTCGAAGTCGGTGTAGGCATCGGCGAAGCGGTTGTCGAAATAGATGGACGGGTCCTTCGCTTCCTTGATCAGGCCGACCTCCAGCAGGTAGGCTTGGATCTTGGCGTAGATCGCGGCGTCCTGGCTGCCCCAGGCGAAGTCGTCGGCGTTCTCGTCGGCGGCCATGTCGCGGATCTGGGCCGACAGGATGGCCAGGTCGCGCTCCATGGCGGCCTTGTCGTTCAGGTCTTTGGGCGCGCGGTCGGGCGAATAGGACCAGAAGGCGCGCACGGCGGCTTCCGGATTGTTCTTCAGGTAGACGGTCGCCTTGGCGGTGGCGCGGCCGAGACCCGCGATGATGTCGGGATTGGCCGCGATGTAGTCCTCCTGCGCAAACAGGTTGTAGCTGTACTGGGTCCGCTCCGTTTCGGGCTGGGGCAGGATCCGCACGTCGTAGCCGGCGACCTTCATGCGGGCGACGCCGCCGGAGAAGCTGATCGACATGTCGACTGCGCCGCTCTTCAGCGCCTCGAAGCCGGGTGTGCCGTAGCCGGTGGCGATCAGCTGGATGTCGTTCATGCTCATGCCCTCGGCTGCCAGGCGATAACGCAGGTAGTTCACACTCCCCGAACCCAGGTCGCCAACCCCCACCGTCTTGCCCTTCATGTCCTTGAGCGACTGGACCGGCGAATCCGGCTTGACGATGAAGACGTTGGTGCCGCGGCGGCTGATCGCATAGAAGGAGACGAGCGGGATGGCGGCGTTGGCGCGCTGGATCATCACCGGATCCGGCTGGGCGACGCCGACATTGGCGCGCCCCGTCAGGAGAAGCTGCGCCGTCGCGGCCGACGACTGTCCTGGCACGATGTCGACGTCCAGCCCCTCCTCCTCGAAATAGCCGAGCTCCTTGGCCAGCGTGGCGAAGGGATAGCCGACGTTCAGGTCGGCCGTGGCGATGGCGTAGGTGACTTCCTTCAGATCCTGCGCCATGGCGGCGCCGGCGCCCATGAGCCCGATACCGAGGGCCGCCCCGAGCAGGGCCTTCATCAGCTTCTTCATGTCATTCCCCTTTGTTGTTACGTTCTTGAAGTGGCTACTTGTCGCGCGCCCGCCCCCAGAAAATCATCCGGTTGCCGACGAACTTGACGATCGAGTGGAGGGTGAACCCCGTCATGGAAAGCAGGATGAGACAGGCGAACTGGCCGGCCATGTCGAGATTCGTGTTGAAGGTCAGGATGCGGTAGCCGAGGCCGCCGACCGAACCCAGGAGTTCCGAGACCACGGCCGAGATCATGGCCATGACGATGGCAAGTTCGAGCCCCGCGAACAGCGGCGGCAGCGCGCTCGGAAGCTTGCAGCGCAGGAAGACGCGCCAACGCTTGCCGCAATAGGCGCGAAGCATGTCGAGCTGGTCGGGATCGGTCCGGTCGAGGCCCGATAGCGTGTTGATCAGCACCGGGAAGAAAACCGCCGCGACGACCAGCGCCACCTTGGATTCGATGCCGAAGCCGAACCAGATGAGAAACATCGGCGCCAGCGCCGACTTGGGCACCGACTGGAAGGCGATGATGTAGGGGTAGAGGATCGTCTTGACCGGCCGGAACTCGGAGATCGCCAGCGCGAGCAGGAAGCCGAGGCTGCTGCCGATCGAGAACCCGATCATCACCTCCTTCAGCGTGATGTAGAGGTCGCGCAGGAAGGTGCCGTCGGCGATGTTGACGACCAGCGATTCCCAGACCGCCAACGGCGTCGGGAAGACGGCCGGCGACACCTTGAAGTGGGTCACGTACCACTGCCAGAAGAACAGCAGCAGGATTGCGCTGGCGAGCCAGGCGAGGAAGCGCTTTGTCTCGACGGCGTAGCGTCCCTGAGTACGCTTCACGGCGGGCGTCGCCCGTGCAAATCCGCCGGTCCGGGACGCCGTATCCGTCATCGAAATGCCCCCACGGTCTCGAAACGCTGCTTCTGCCACCGCAGCGCGGCGGTCACCCCTTCCCGCTTGGAGATGCGGGTGAACTCGTTCTCCCCACTGGTCGACAGGCCGAGCGCCGACTTGTCCTCGCTCATCGCCACCAGCGCCGGGAGGCCCATCTGCTCGTACCAGCGCCGCTTGGCCTCCTTGTTTCGCACCAGCGTGCCTTCCGGCAGCAGGCAGAGATGGCGCACGACCTGGTCGACGCGCGCGTCGAGCTCGTCGGCCGGTACCATCTCGTTGATCATGCCCAGCCGGGCGGCCTCGGGCGCATGGACGTTGCGGCCGGTCAGCATGAGCTCGGTCAGCGCCTTCATGCCGATCATCCACTGCAGCACCGGAAACATGTTGCCGCCGCCGCCGAACTTGATCTCGGCGTCGCCGAAGAAGGCCTCGTCGGAGGCGTAGGTCAGGTCGCTGGCCATGCTCATCGCCATGCCGCCGCCGAGACAGGCGCCGCGCACCTTGGCGACGACGGGCTGCGGCAGCGCCCAGATCATCCGCAGCGTCTTGTAGGCGAGGCGGAAATGATACTTCCAGTAGGCCGGGGTCCGGGCCGGCATGTCCTCGCCTTCGCCCACGTCGTAGCCGGCCGAGAAGGCCCGTCCCTCGCCGGTCAGCACGACGACCTTGATGGCGGACGTGGCCTCGATGCGGGCGAGCGCGTCCTGGAGCTCGAGGTTCATCTGGTCGGTGATGGTGTTCAGCTTCCTCGGCCGCCGCAGCGTCAGGAGGCACGTCTCGCCGTTGGCGTCGACGTCGAAGGAGATGGCTGTGTATTCCGTCATGATCTCGTTCCCTCGCTGAGGATCAACCTGGCGTCCGCGACGCGGCCGCCCCTGTGCTTGTGCGACACGATCACCGGGTTGAGATCCAGCACCTCGAGCGCCTCTCCCAGTCCGCTCGCGATCGCGCCGACCCGGCAGACCAGGTCCGCGATCGCGTCGAGGTCGGCCACCGGCCCGCCGCGAAAGCCGTCGAGGTACTTCGCCGCCCCGCTGCGTTCGATGGCCGACAGGGCGTCGGCGCGGCCAAACGGCGTGACCAGCAGGGCGGTCTGGTCCAGCCGCTCCAGCATGCGCCCGCCCAGGCCCACGACGACCACGGCGCCGAACGTCGCGTCGCGCTTGGCGCCGACATAGAGTTCCACGCCCGGTTCGATCTGCTCGCTGACGAAGATCGCCTCGCCCGCCACGGCGCCGATCGCGGGCGACACGCATCCGACCAGCCGGTCGAAGGTCGCGGCCGCGGTCTCCCCGGTGACGCCGAGGGCGACGCCGCCGATGTCGCTCTTGTGGACGACACGCGGCGTATCGATCTTCATCACCGCCGCGGTGCAGAGCCCGGCGACCATCGCCGCGGCGGAAGCGGCGTCGGTCACGCTGCCAGTGACGGGGACCGGAAGCCCCTGCCCGGCCAGCATCTCGAACACGGTGGCTTGCGCGACCGAGCCGTTTTCCCAGGCCTTCGGCGCGGCGACCCGGGCCGTGGGGTCGACGTCTCCGCTCCGGGCGGCGGCGCGATGGACCCGGAGGTCTGCGAGGTGCGCGAGCGCCCGAAGCCCCTCACGCGCGCCCTGCAGGGCCGGTACGTTGGCGGCCCTCACCTCGGCGACCACCTCTTCGTCGAGCCGGCCCGACTGGCAGGCCAGCACGACCACCGGCTTGGTCCGCGCCAGGTTCTCCCTCGCGGCGGCGTTCATCATTTCCCGGTTGAGGGAGAAGCGCAGGTCCTCGCTCTCGCGATGCGTGCCCTGCAGGACGACGACAACGTCGATCGCGGAGTCGGCGGCGACCGCCCGGATCGCGCCGCGCATGCGGTTCTCATAAGTGCCGTCGAAGTTGAACCCGGTGCCGACGTCGACGGGATTGCGCGGCACGACGTCGGCCGGCAGCACGAGCCAGTCCTGCAAGGTGCGCAGCGTGGCGGCGGACAGCGGCGGCAGTTCGACGCCCAGCGCTTCGCACAGATCGGTCACGTTGCCGAGTTCGCCGCCCGACGTCCCCAGCATGCCGACGCGCGTGCCCTTCGGCATCTCCTGGAAGGCCATGAGCAGCTCGACCGTCTGCAGCATCTCGTCGAAATCGTCGACCAGGACGATGCCGGACTGGCGGAACGCCTGGCGGTAGACCGCGCCGGACCCGGCGAGCGCGCCGGTGTGGCCGCGCGACACCTCGCCGCCCTTTTCGGTGAGGCCGGCCTTGACGACGACGATGGGCTTGCCCGCGGCATGCGCCCGGCGGGCGAGGTCGAACAACCGCGCCGGCTGGCGCAGCGCCTCGATGAAGCAGACGATCAGCCGCGTCGCGTCGTCGAGAATCGCGCGCTCGATCAGGTCCTCGGCGGTGGTGACGGCCTCGTTTCCGGTGGAGGCAACGAAGGAGATGCCGTGCCGCCCGGCGACGTGCATCAGGATGCCGGCGACCGATCCGCTGCCGCTGATCATCGCGACTGCGCCGGGCACGACGTTAGCCGGCGTACGGAACGAGGACAGGGAGCACTTGCCGGCGAGGTTCATGATGCCGAGGCAATTGGGACCGAGCGCGGCGACGCCGGCCGCCGCGCAGGCCTGCTTCAATTCGATCTCCCGCTCGAGGCCGGCCTGACCGCGCTCGCCGAAGCCGCCGGAATGGATCATCAGCGCCTTGGCGCCGGCCGCGATCGCCTCATGGACGGCACCCAGCACCTTTTCGTCGGGAAGGTTGATGATGACGACGTCCGGCGCCGACGGCAGGGCCGCGACGTTCGGCCAGCATTTGCGGCCGAGGATCTCGTCGCGGTTCGGGTTGATGAGGAAGATCTCGCCCTCGTAGCCGAGTTCCTGGTTGGTCTGCAGGAAGCGCGAGGTGAAGGAGACGCTGCTGGCCCGGCCGCTGGCGCCGACGAGCGCGATCGAGCGGGGCCGCGACAGGGCGGCCCAGCCGTCGTCGGAGAGGCCGGCGGCCGCGGGAAGGAGATGATCGAGCGGTGCGTTCAACGGGCTGATTCCTACATCAATTCTGGACGTGGGCGGGCGCGGCTTCACCGGCGTGGCGGAGCCAGACGGCATCGATGTCTGCCAGGTGCCGCTGCCTTTCGGTGTCGTCCATGAAGGAGCCGACGAAGCTGTTGCGCGCCAGCTGGACGAGTTCAGCGTCGCCGAGACCGAGCGCAGCCTGCGACTGGATGTAGTTCTCGTTCACGTATCCGCCGAAATAGGGCGGATCGTCGGAGTTGATCGTGACGCAGAGACCGGCCCTCAGCAGGCGGGCGACGTTGTGGCGCTCGAGCGTCGGGAAGACCTTGAGGTAGACATTCGACAGCGGGCAGACGGTGAGCGGGATCTGCTGCTCGGCGAGGCGGCGCATGAGGGCGGGGTCCTCCTCGCAGCGGACGCCATGGTCGATGCGATCCACCTTGAGGATGTCGATCGCCTCCCAGATGTATTCCGGAGGACCTTCCTCGCCGGCATGGGCCACCGCCTTCCAGCCGAGCTCGCGAGCCTCCTCGAACAGCCGCCGATAGATGCTCGGCGGATTGCCGACCTCAAGGCTCGCCAGGCCGATGGCCATGATCCGGTCGCGATAGGGCCGGACCTGGTCGAGCATGCGCATCGCGTCGTCTATTCCTCGGTGCCGCTGGCAGCCGATGATGATCCCGCCGGTCATGCCGTGCTCGGCCTTGGCCTCCTCGAAGCCGGCGAGCACGCCTTCGAGCGCCATGACGGGGTCGACGCCGCGACTCGACGCGCCCTGCGGCGCGAAAGCGATCTCGACATGGCGGACGTTGTCCTGCCGGACACGGCGCATGTAGGCCTGCGTCAGCTCGTTGAAGTCGCGCTCGGTCCGCAGGACGCGCGAACTGCTCTGGTAGACCTTGGAGAAGCCGGCCAGATTGTCGAACTCGTAGGTGGCGAGAAGCTCGGTCTCCGTGGCGTGAGGAAAGTCCACGTTGTTGCGGCGCGCCAGTTCCATCACCATCGACGGCTCGAGCGACCCCTCGATGTGGAGGTGGAGCTCGGTCTTCGGCAAATCCTCGACAAGTCGGCTCATGGCTTTGTCACCTCGCCCGCGTCGGCCGTTCACGGCTCTCCAGCTCGATCTCTGCCACGCCGCTGTTGGTCTGGAAGCCGAGTTCGCTGCGGCACCAGATGTCCGCCTCGACCAGGCACCGTCCGTCCACGACTTTCTTGCGGGTGACGCGGCCGCCGCAGGTGATGCTGTAGCCGACCAGCACCCATTCCTCGTTGCGCTGCGATATCCGCGTGACCCAGCTGCCCGGTCCGCCCCAGCGCGACAGCATGGCGCCGAACCACTGGATGCGCAGCACGCCCGGCGCAAACGCGTCGGGGATATGGCCCATGCGGCCGATGCGGTCGTAGCCGGTGCCGATCGTGGCAGCGTTGTAGCGCCCGATGTCGAAGGCCATAAGCGGCCCGTATTCCCAGGGCGTGATGTCGTCGCCCTCGTTCACGTCTTCGAAGAAGCGAGGCGCATCGTAGCGGCGCTGCGGCGTCGGCTGCGTGCCCGGCAGCAGTGGCGGGGTCGAGACGTTGCGCGTGAACTGGCCGTCCTCGAGGGGCGGATAGGACTGGCCGACGCCGCCGCGCTCGGCCGTCGCCGCACCGTCGAAGCGGAAGCTGTAGGACGACAGCTTGGCGACGATCTCGCCCTTCTGGTTGGTGAAGCGCATGCCTTCCTTGACCAGCACGCATTCGCCGAGCTTGCGCGACCGCTTGAGCGTCGCATCCTCGATCTTGCCGTGCGAGAGGATGGTGTCGCCGACGCGGACCGGCCTGAAGAACTCCCATTCCTCCGTGGCGTTGTCGGCGTTGGACAGTTCCTTGCCGTTCGCATCCTTGATGCCCGGAAACTTGCCGAGCCAAGCCGGCGAGCCATGCGCGTAGAGATAGCCGGGCGGCGCGATGATCCCCCGCCAGCGGGTGTCCGCGGCATAGGCGTCGTCGAGGTAGAGGGCGTTGGTGTCGGGCACCGCGTAGGCGAAATGGCGGATGCCGTCGCGGGTCACCCCGTAGTTGTACTGCTCCGGCTGGGGCACGTCCTTCCCAACGTGGGTCAGGAATTCGGAAACGTCGAGGGTGAAATTCTGCACGCGGGCTCCCATCCCCGAAACCGGTGACGGCTCCGAGCCTTGTCGATGTCGCGACTTGCTGATCCGGCTCGGAACATGTCGGCATCGCGCCCCGAAGGCACTCCCGCATGTCATCTCGTGGCCGAGTTTTTAGTTCCCTTGATTGTTGAAGGGATGATAGGCCGGATGAATTCTAGGAATCCATATCGAAAAATCGGATTGAGTGTCCTATTTTTTAGATAGGCCGGTTTCAGCCATTTCCTCCATGGCGCTGACGATCCCGCGCGCCATCTTCAGCGCCGCCGACGACGGATGGCTCGGGGTGACGAGCGACAGCGACAGCTTGGCAATCTCGGTGTCGGCGAAAGGCAGGAAGACGAGGGTCCCGGCGCGTCGCTCGGACAGAACCTCGGCGCAGGTGAGCACCGCGACGCCGACCCTCTGCATCACCAGCGCCTTCATCAGATTGAAATTGTTGCAGGTCGCCACCGGGTGCAGGGTGACGCCGGTGGCGGCCAGCGCCGCATCCATGCAGGTCCTGATCCGCAGGCCGTCCTCGGGCATGATCACCGGCAACTCGTGGCAGTCGCGCAGCCTCAGCGAACTCTTGCCGGCCAGCGGGTGGTCGGGCAGCACCGCGATGCCCGGCGTCAGCGCGATGGTGTGCTCCACCCGCATCACCCGGTAGGCCGTCGGCATGTAGGTGAGGCCGAGGTCGGCATGGCCGCTCATGACCATCTCGCGGACGCCGCCGGCGCCCACGACATGGATCGAGATGACGATCTTCGGATATTTCTCATGGAAGGTGCCGACCAGGGTCGCCATCAGCTCGTTTCCCATCGCCTCGGCGACGGCAAGCGTGATCCGCCCGCTCTGCAGCCCCTGGATGCCGTCGATCTCGGCCTTGACGGCGTCGTATTCGCGTCTCCAGCGGCGCAGGTTGTAGACCAGATGCTCGCCCGCCGCGGTCAGCCGCAGCCCCTGCGGCAGCCGGTCGAACAGCGCAACGCCCAGCTCCTTCTCGGCCAGAATGATCTGCCGGTCGATCGCCGATGGCGCGATGCGCAGGATCTCTGCCGCGCTGCGGATCGAGCCGCGCTTGGCGACTTCCTCAAAATATCGCGAAAACCGGGAAAATGCCGGCATGTGTAGCACCGTCCGTCTGGAGCTTGCCCGTTGTTTCTGCAGGTTGCACCATCACGGACAGCGAGGAAAGCATGGTTTCGATGCCCTGGCGGGCCAGACGTGAAGCGAGCGGGTGGAGAAGGCCAAGGACGATTCGAGCAAGCGCGCCAGCGGCCCATCCCGGTGTTTTCTGCCTCAAAACGCCGGCGGCGGTTGCGTCGAATCGATCTCGACGAAGATGGGCAATTCGATCGACCAGTCGAAGACGCTGCAGAAGGTCTACATACCGGACAACCGTGCAGCCGTCCGCGCGGCCGACGAAGCCCGCAAAAAGGGAAGGAGGAGACTGCTTGGCCTGGGACGGAAAGAGGCCAAAAACTTGAAACCCGGATCTGGCGAAAGCTTGAAACCGGGGCGGGAAAAGGCGTGAAGCCCTTGAAAGAAAATGGCGCGAGTGACGGGGCTCGAACCCGCGACCTCCGGCGTGACAGGCCGGCACTCTAACCGACTGAGCTACACCCGCGCATTGGACTGGGGCGGCGCTGCGCCCGTCGTCGTGGCCGGGTGATTAAGGGGTTCGGGTGGGAGTGTCAAGCGCATTCAGGCGCATTCAGCCGACGAAAAAGGCAACGAACGGAACTTGTTGTCGGGGCACTCCGCATGCCCCTACGGAAGCCCCTGCCCGAGGGCCGGCGGCGGTGCGCGGGGGAGGCCGCGCGGACCCGCCCGGAGGGTTTCGGGAGCAGGCTCGGAACGGGCGGCCGGACACCGTGGGCCTGACGGGAGCGTGGGCCGCAGCGCGGCGGCTGGTGGCGGTGCAGCGCGAGGGTATCGAATGAATTTGGCGCGCACGCGACTTGCGCAGTGGCGCCAAAGCGCTTAAATCGCGCCGGTCCGGGCGATTAGCTCAGTTGGTAGAGCGCTTCGTTTACACCGAAGATGTCGGCAGTTCGAGCCTGTCATCGCCCACCATTCCTTTTGGCTGCTCAAGCCCCAAGCGCGCGCGCTCCACGAGCGTCGCAATGGCGGATCATCGGAGCGGCCATTCCGGATCAGCGTCGGTAGCGGGACATGAATGTCCACGCCAGTTCCGCGCCTTCGGCATCCTGGCAAACCGCCCCGATATAGCGACGCGTGATAAGGTTGTCGGGAATTGGATAACGTGCAGAAGGTATGGCGTGGCCGCCGCCGACCATCGTGTAGGCCTCGACGACAGCGCCATTGGCCTGCGGCGCATGGCGCTTCATCTCGATGACGCATTTGTCCTTCGGATTCCTGTGCGGGAGCGTGGAGGTCACCGCCGGCTCGGGCGATGCCTTGTTGGCGGCGATCCACCACGCGACGGATGCCGAGGCCGAGCGCATCCGGCCACGACCGCCCGCAATGTCGCCACCGTCCCATTTCACCAGCGGGTCGGCCGTGCCGTGCGCGATGAGAAGCGGGGTCGGCCTTGCGGGCCGCACGAGAAGCGCGTCGTCGTCCGGCAGCGACGCAACGAAGGTGGCCGCCGCCGCGAACCGTTCGGGTGCTTCCATCAGGAGGCGGAACGTCATCATTCCGCCGTTGGACCCGCCCGTCACATACACGCGCGACCGATCGGTCGTGTAGGTCTCGTGCGCCCAGTCGAGCATCGCGAGAATGAAGCTGACATCATCGGCGCTGCTTTCCCGGTTCACGCCACGGCGGAGATCATTCCACACCTGATCATCGCTGGCCGGATCGCCTGTTTTCGGATTCGTGGCATTGGGAACGAGCAGGAGCGCGTTCTCGCGCCGTGCCACTGAAGGCCATCCGCGCGTCGCACCGGCATTGGTTGCGAAGCTGCGCCGCATGCTCAGCGTACCGCCATGCAGGAGGACAATCACCGGGGCAGGCCGGGACGGATCGACAGGCGGCTGAACGAGCAGCCAACGCGTGGCAGCACCGACTTGAATTCTCTGTTCCAGCAGCCCGAGTTCGGCCAGTTCTTCCGCGGTTGGCGGAGACGGTCGCAGCCCTTGCGCATGCGCTCCGACGGTCATGGCGCTCGACAGAAGGAGGCATGCCCACAGACACAGCGACAGGGGGTTCAATGAACGCGACGTGATGGTCGACTGCATTCGGACCTCATCCCTCGAGCATCGCTTCGCGACCGCTGCAGAGCAAAGACGGTCTTGTCGCACCGCATGGGGTGGCCGGCGGCGTCGGTCGCCATGCCATCCGGCGTGCGCCGGGGCTGATCAGCGCACCACTGCCGGCTTCCCGACGAGGCGATCATCGCCCGTCCGGGTGATGGTCTCAAGCGTCATGTGTCTGGCGCCTCGGACGGCGGTTCGTCGTTCTGCGCCATGAGGATGGCGACGACCAGTCTGGCGATGGCGTCCTCGTCAGGGACGATGCCCGCCGCGTCGGTGCGTCGCTTGATCTCGAAGCCGACTTGCTCGATCGGGTTGTTCGCGTGGATCTTCGATCAGGGGCCTTCGGTAAGCCCAGGGGCCGGGCTCCCGACGTCTTCTGCCATCGGTGAAGCCTGGAGGATACCGGCACCGGCCTGCGACCCTCAGATGCCCGCCTTTTGCCGGTACGGCGTTTCGGCGATCCCGCGCACACCGAGGCCGGTGAGCGCGTGCAGGCAGCCGCCGCGCGGATGGGTGGAGACCGCCCGGCCAGAGCCCGAATCGCGGATCGACGTGACGAAGAGCGTGTCGAGGCCGGGTCCGCCGAAGGCCAGGCTGGACGGCAGGTCCGTCGGCGCGTCGAGCAGGCGGTCGAGCACGCCCTGCGGCGTGAAGCGGGCGATCCGGCCGGCGCGGACAAGGCAGGTCCAGATGCAGCCTTCGGCGTCCACCGTCGCGCCGTCCGGCCCCGAATCCCATTCCGCCGTGTCGGCAAAGACCCGCGCCTCGCCGACATCCGCCTCGTCCGGCCCGTAGGCATAGGCGCGGATCCTGCGCTCCAGGCTGTCGGCGAAATACAGGACGCGGCCGTCGGGGCTGAGGCAGAGCGCGTTGGAGATGCGGATGCCGCCGACGAGCGCCTGCGCGCGGCCTGTCTCGTCGACGCGCCACAGCGTGCCGAGCGGCTCGGCATGGACGCCCATCGATCCGCACAGGAAGCGGCCCTGGCGGTCGGTCTTGCCGTCGTTGAAGCGGATCGCGGGGTCGGCCGGTTGCGGCCTGAACAGCGGCGCGAAACGGCCGCTCGCCAGATCGAGCGTCCAGATGCCGTCGGCGAGGCCGCAGACGAGCCCGCCCTCCCCCGCAAGCGCGATGGAGCCCACCATCGAGGGCGCGGTCCATTGCCACCGCTCGCCGCTTTCCGGATCGAGGGCATGCACGCGCCGCGCCACGCCGTCGACCCAGAACAGCCGGCCGGAGCGATGGTCCCACACCGGGCTCTCGCCCAGGAGGTCGGGCGTCTCCGACACGAGGTGGACGCTGGGCTTCACGCCCGGGCGTCCTGCCGGCGCCTGCGCATCTGCCTGACGATGTTGAGCTGGTGGATCTGGCTGGTCCCCTCGTAGAGGCGGAACAGCCGTACGTCGCGATAGTAGCGTTCGATCGGCGCGTTGTCGGCGACGTAGCCCGCACCGCCGAACACCTGCACGCAGCGATCCGCCACCCGGCCGCAGGCTTCGGAGGCGAAATACTTGCAGATCGAGGCCTCGAGCGCGATGTCGCGGCCGTCGTCGCGCGCCCGCGCGGTCTGCAGGATAAGCGCCCGCGCCGCCTCGATCTCGGTCTGGCAATCGGCGAGCATGGCCGCAACGAGCTGGAAGTCGATGATCGCCCGGCCGGACTGGCGGCGCCGCTCGGCATGGTACATCGCGAGGTCCAGCATGCGGATCGCCGGGCCGGTGCACAGCGCCGCGAGATGGATGCGCTGCTTGTTCAGCACCTTCATGGCGGTCCGGAAGCCCTGCCCCTCGACGCCGCCGATCAGGTTGCGGGCCGGGACCCGGACGCCGTCGAACCGCACCTCGCCGACGGGCGAGCCGGCCTGGCCCATCATCCGGTAGGGCGCCGACGTGGTCAGACCGGGACTGTCGCGCTCGACGATGAAGGCAGAGACGCCGCGCGCGCCGGTCGAGCCGGGGTCGGTCCGCGCCATCACCGTGAACAGGCCGGCGATCGGCGCATTGGTGATGTAGCACTTCAGGCCGTCGAGGACGTAGTCGCCGCCGTCGCGCCGGGCCGCGGTGGTCAGCGCGCTCGCGTCCGAGCCGGCTTCCGGTTCGGTCAGCGCAAAGCTGCCGGTGATCTCGCCGGTTGCGAGCCGCGGCAGGTATTCCCGCTTCTGCTCCTCGGTGCCGTCGGCCACCAGCGCCTCGGAGCCGATGCCGGTGTTGGTGCCGACCCGGGCGCGAAAGGCCACCGCGCATTGCGACAGCTCGATGGCGCCAAGGACGAGCTCCTCCGTGGTCAGGCCGAGGCCGCCATAGGCTTCGGGAATGGACCAGCCGAAATAGCCGCACGCGGCCATGTCGCGCACGATGTCATCCGGCACCTCGTTCGCCTCGGCCACGCGGTCCTCGGCGGGATGTGCCACGCCGCGCACCCAGCTTCGGACATCGGCCAGCAGCGCATCGAGCGTCGCCTGGTCGCGGATCATGCGCCCTCTCCTCCGGTGTCGCCGTTCGGGAAGCGGGGCCGCCGCTTCTCCAGGAAGGCCGCCAGCCCCTCGCCCGCCTCGTCGCCATAGCGCGCGGCGTTGATCCCACGGCTCTCGACCTCGATCTGCGCGGAAAGCCCCAGCCGGGGCGCCTCGTCCACCTGCGCCTTGATGGTGCCGATGGCGCCTGCCGGCCCCGCCGCACAGGCGGCGGCGAGTTCCATGGCCGCATCGAGCGCGCCGCCGGACGGCGTCATCCGGTTCACCGCGCCGGCCGCATAGAGCCGTTCGGCCGGGACCGGCCGCCCCAGCATGCAGAGCTCCGACACCAGTTGCCGCGGCAGCGCTTCGCGCAGGAAATGCAGCGTGCCGCCGTCGGGCGTCAGGCCGATCTTCACATAGGCGACCGTGAAGGCCGCGCCGTCCGCGGCCACCACCATGTCGCAGGACAAAGCGAGCGCGACGCCCAGCCCGGCAGCCCCGCCCTCCACCGCCGCGATCACCGGCCTGGGACAGGACCGGATCGACAGGATCATCGCCGCCAGCGCGTCGGTGTTGCGCGCGACCTGCGCCGGGCTCTGCCGGCGGCTTTCCTGCAGGGTCGCCACGTTTCCGCCAGAACAGAAGAAGCCGCCTGCGCCCTGCAGCACCACCGCCCGCACCGTGCGGTCGCTGCCCGCCTCGCGGATCGCGTCGCGCAGATCTTCGTACTGGACGCGCCCGATCGAATTGCGCGTCGCGGGCCCGTCGAGCGTCAGGAGCCGGATGCCGGGCGCCGGCGTGTCGACGCGGATGACGGTGGCGTTGGTCGGCGTGTCGGTCATTCGGGCTCTCCTTCAGACGATCCCGCGGTCGCGCAGGCCGGCGATCTCCTCGTCGCCGTAGCCGAGATCGCGGAGGATTTCGTCGGTGTCGGCGCCCAGCCGCTTGGCCGCCCAGCGGATGCGACCGGGATTGCGGGTCAGCCTGGGCACGACGTTCTGCATCCCGACCTGGCCGAAATCCTCGTCGGGCGCCTGGATCACCCCCTCGCGCGCCTGGACCTGGGGGTCGCCGAAGATCTGCTCGACCGAATAGATCGGGCCGATCGCACCGCCTTCGCGGGCGAAGGCGGCGAGAACGTCGTCGAGGTCGTGGCGCTCCATGTAGGCGGCGAAGACGGCGTCCAGTTCGTCGCGATGTGCCAGCCGCTGGCGGTTGGTCGCGAAGCGCGGATCGTCGATCAGGTCGGCGCGGCCGATCGCCCGCAGGTTCGCCGCCGCCATGCTGTTGGTCGAGCCCGTCACCGTCACGAAGCGCGCGTCGGCCGTGCGGAAGACGTTCGCCGGCGCGGTGTACTGGTTGTTGTTGCCGTCCCGCTCGCGCACCAGGCCCAGCTGGTCGTATTCGATGGCGATGTTCTCGAGGACGCGGAAGGTCGCTTCCGTCAGCGCGAGGTCGATCTCCTCGCCCTGGCTGCGGCCGCGGTCGATGCCGTAGAGCGCCGCCATCACCGAGAAGGCGCCGAACAGCGCGCCGATGCTGTCGCCGATCGGATAGCCGGGGTGCACCGGTGCGCCGTCCTTCATCCCGGTGATGTAGGTCAGCCCACCCATGGCCTCGAAGATGCGCGCGAAGCCGCCGAGGCCGGATTTCGGACCGGTCTGGCCGAAGGCCGAGACGCGCAGGATGACGAGGCGCGGGTTGATCGACCACAGCGTGTCGCGGTCGAGCCCCCACTTGGCCAGCGTTCCCGGACGGAAGTTCTCGATCAGCACGTCATGCGTGGCGATCAACTTCTTGATGATCTCCAGCCCCTCGGGGCGGCGCAGGTCGAGCGTGCCGTAGCGCTTGCCGCGATTGGTGACCTTCCACCACAGCGGCTTGTCGTCGCGGAACGGCGGGAAGCCGCGCAGACCGTCGCCCTGGCCGGGGATCTCGAACTTGGTTACCTCGGCGCCGAAATCGGCCAGAAGCGATGCCGCGAAGGGGCCGGCGATGATGGTGGCGATGTCGAGCACCTTGAGCCCGGCCAGCGGGCCGAAAGGGGCAGCGGCGTCCGCGCCGGCCTCGGCGGACGGTCCGGAACGGTCCTCAGCCATTGGTCGCAACCTCCCGCCGACGTGCCGCGTAGCCTTTCCAGAGGGCCGACCCGACCGCAAAGGCCAGGATAGCGGCGATGATCGCGACGATCGTGGCCGAGATCGGCCGCTCGACGAAGGTGCCGAAGTCGCCGCCGGCAACCACGAGGGAGCGGCGGAAATAGACCTCGATCATCGGCCCCAGGACGAAGCCGAGCAGCAGCGGGGCGACTTCGAAGTTGAGAGCCCGCATGCCGACGCCGAGGAAGCCGAAGGCCAGCAGCACGAAGATGTCGATCACCTGATAGTTGACGCTGTAGATGCCGATGCAGGTGAAGGCGACGATGACCGGGAAGAGCAGGTTGTAGGGGATCTTCAGGAGCTTCACCCACAGGCCGATCATCGGCAGGTTGAGCACCAGCAGCATGAAGTTGCCGATGACGAAGCTCACGACCAGCCCCCAGAAGAGATCGGGATTGGACTGGATCACGTCCGGCCCGGGGATGATGCCGTGGATCATCATGACGCCGAGCATGATGGCCATGACGGCATCGCCCGGGATGCCGAGGCTCAGCGTGGGGATGAAGGCGGCCTGGACCGAGGCGTTGTTTGCCGCCTCGGGGGCGGCCACGCCCTCGATGGCGCCCTTGCCGAACTCGTGCGGGCGCCCGCTGACGCGGCGCTCGACCGCGTAGGACACGAAGGTCGCCACCAGCCCTCCCGTGCCCGGGAGCGCGCCGAAGAAGCCGCCGATCACGCTGCCGCGCGCCATCGGCATGGCCGAGCGCCGCCAGTCCTCGCGGGTCGGCATCATGTCCTTCATGCGGATGCTGCCCTGCTGCACCTTCGGCAGTTCGGTGCGTCCGGCATTGGCGATGATCTCGGGCAGGCCGAAGAGGCCGATCGCCACCGCCACCAGCGGCAGGCCGTCATAGAACTCGGTGACGCCGAAGGTGAAGCGGGCCGCGCCGCTGTTGAGGTCGAGGCCGATCAGGCCGATGGCGAGGCCGAGCGCCACCGCGACCAGCGAGCGGACCGACCGGCCAGTGCCGATGACCGCCGCCGCCACGAGCCCGAGCGTCATGAGCGCGACGTATTCCTGCGGCCCGAACTGGAGTGCTGCCCGCGAGAGCGGCACCGAGAATCCGGCGAGCAGAACGACGCCGAAGGACGTGCCGACGAAGGAGGCGATGGCCTTCATGAACAGAGCCGGCCCCGCCCGCCCCTTCAGCGCCATCGGGTAGCCCTCGATGCCCGTCACGGCGCTGGTTGCCGTGCCGGGCAGGTTCATCAGGATTGCGGCAGTCGATCCGCCGAAATCCGCGCCGTAGTAGATGCCGGCGAGCATGATCAGCCCGAAGGTCGGGTCGATGTGATAGGTGATGGGCATCAGCATGGCCATGGTCGACATGATGCCGATGCCGGGCAGGACGCCCACCACCGTGCCGAGGAAGACGCCCAGGAAACAGTAGAACAGACCGGCCGGCGATGCCGCCACCGACAGGCCGAGCGCGAGATCGGACAGAAGCGTGCTCATCTCAGAAGGCCTCGATCTGCAGGCCGAGACCGACCCGGAAGACCAGGGTCGTGACGACCGCCGTCGCGACGGCCAGTGCCGCCGCCGTCACGACCGACGTGTTCCGGTTGCCCAGGGCGGACAGGAACACCACCAGGAACACCGACGCCAGGAGACCGGCCGCCTCCACGGTGAAGGCGAAGGCGAGGAAGGCGGCGATGACGAAAAGCGTCCCGCGCAGCCGGTCCATGCCCATGGGCTGCGGAACCGGGCCAGGGCGTGCGGTGACGACCATGAAGAGGGCCAGCGCCAGCATGACGCAGCCGAGAATGATCGGGAAATAGCCCGGTCCCATGTTGCGCAGCGTTCCCAGCTTGTAGTGGGACGCCTCGAAGATGATGAAGGCGCCGATCGCTGCGGTCACGAGCCCGGCGATCAGGTCCTCCATCCGTTCGGTCACGTATCGCATAGATTCCTCCCTTGGGATCGGATGCGTCCAGTTGTTCGTCAGGGATGCAGACCGGCGGAAATCTCCTGCCCGGTGATCATCCCCGCGCCGTCGCTCGCGAGATAGCGGCAGAGGGCCTCCAGCCCCGCCACTGCCGCACCGCGCCAGGCGACCGCATTCACCCGCATGCCGGCGGGCGCCCATTCGAGTGCGAGCGTCCGCGCCAGCATGCCGCCGGCCGCCGTCGCGGCCGCAAGGCCCGGGTCGCGGCCTTCGCCGTGTACGAAGAGGAGCGAGAAGTTCGCGGTGCGCGCGGGGTGCGCCGCGCAGGCGACGGCCGTCTGGCGCACCCTGCGCAGCGTCTCGCCCGCGGTGCAGGGCTGCATCAGTCCGCGCATGTCGATCACGGCTGAGAGCGGGCCGGCGGAGCCGAGGCCCGCCGGGTCGTCCATCCGCACGACGTCCTGCCATCCGGACAGGGCGGACATTCCGCTGGCGCCGATCACCGCGATGCGGCCGTCCGCTTCGGAGCCGGCCAGCGGTGCCGCGCCCGCCGGCGCGGGACCGGCCAGTCCGCCGCCGTCGACAAGAATCGTCTCGCCCGCGAGCACGCCGCCCTGCGGGCTTGCCATGAAGGCGATCGCCGATGCGATGTCGTCCGGGGTCGCCATGCGGCCGAGCGGAATGCCGGCGATGACCTTGTCGAGGTCGACGCGTCCGGTCCGGTGGAGTTCGTCCACCAGCGGCGTGCGGGTATAGCCTGGCGCGACGGCCGAAATGCCGATGCCCAGCGCTGCAAAGGAATCGCGGCTGGCGCGGGTCAATGCGGCGATGCCTGCCTTGGTCGCGCTGTAGGGGCCGCGCAGCGCCAGCGGCTTGAACGACGCGCCGGAGGCGAGGTTGACGATCGCCGAGCCCGGCGCCAGCACGATGCGCGACGCCTCGCAGATCGCCTCGACCGCGGACAGGTTGAGATCGACGAGCCGGTCGAACGCCGCCTGTGGAAGCTCGACCAGCGCGCGTCCGGAACTGTCGGTCACGCCGGCATTGTTGACGATCACGTCGAGACCGCCGAGCAGGGCCGCAGCGCGCGCCGGCAGGGCGGCAGCCGCGTCGCGGTCGGTCAGATCGATCGCAAGGGCCACGTGGCCTTCGCCCAGCGCCTCGGCACGCTCACGGGCGGCGTTGCCGTCGATGTCGGCGAGCGCGAGGCGATACCCCTGCTTCGCCAATGCGCGGCATGCGGCCCAGCCGATCCCGTTGGCGCCGCCGGTGACCAGCGCCCGTCTGCCTTCGGCTTTGCTCTCCTCCCTCGTCATCGCCGGGCGCTCAGAGTGTGTGAATCAATCGAGGACGCGAAAGAATGCCCACTGAAATCCTTGCGATTTTTGGCTCAAGCTGCTCGGAGACGGGCATTCTTTCACATCCTCTCAGGTGATCGCGATGCCGATGCCGCCGTCGGCCGACAGCACCTGTCCGGTGATGAAATCGCTCTCCGGCTCCATCAGGTAGACGATCGCGCGCGCGATGTCGTCGACCGTGCCCAGCCGCCCGAGCGGGGTGTTGGCGATGCGCCTGGCGTCGCGGTCCGCGTTGCGGTGCTTTGCGGTTCCCTCGGTCGGGACCGCAGACGGTGCGACCGCGTTGACGCGAATGTTGCGCGCGCCCAGTTCGACAGCGGCCGCCCGCGTCAGGCCCATCACGCCGGCCTTGATCCCGCTGTAGACGAGCGAGTTCGGCGCCGAACGGAAGCCTGCGGCCGACGCGACGTTGACGATCGTTCCGCCGCGCTGCGCATCCATCGCGGCGGCTGCGGCCTTGATGCCCCAGATGACGCCGGAGAAACCGATCGCCAGCATGCGCTCGACCGTTTCGGGCGCGATGTCGGGGATTGCCTGGTAGCGGACCCAGGCGGCGTTGTTCACCAGTCCGTCGAAACGCCCCGTCTCCCGCACCACCGCTGCAACGGCAGCTTCGATCCCCTCTGCCGTCGCGACGTTCTGCACGACGGGGATGGCGATGCCGCCGGAGGCGGTGATCTCCGCGACGGCCTCTTCGACGAATTCCGGCTTGAGATCGTTGATGGCGACCGCCCAGCCCCGCGCGGCGAGATGCCTGGCGGTCGCGCGGCCGATGCCGTGGCCCGACCCCGTGATGAGCACCGACTTGCGGTCAGTTGGCATGGTTTTCCTCCCGGTACCATTCGTTCGACGACGAGGCGATCAGCGCCTGGCCGAACCGTTCGAGCAGGTCGGCCGCCGCGCCGTAGCTGCCTTGCGCCCGCATCTGCCGCAGGTGGCGGTGCAGCGGGACCTCCCAGGTGAAGCCCATGCCGCCGAATATCTGGATGGCGTTCTCGGCAACCGCCGGACCCGAGCGCGCAGCGTTCAGCCAGGCGGCCTCGCGCACCAGGTCGGCATCCTCGCGATGCGCCGAAAGCGCGCGCGCAATGCCGTTCCTGATCGTCTCGGTCACCAGCGCGTCGCGCGACATCTTGTGGCGCAGCACCTGATAGCTGGACAGCGGGCGCCCGAACTGCTCGCGCCCCTGCGCGTGCCCGATCGCCAAAGAGAGGCAATGCGACGCCGAGCCGAGGATGTGGGCGGCGCGCAGGAGATCGGCGTCGGCCCGCAGGGCACGCACCGCCTCGGCGCCAAGTTCGATGCCCGTAACGGGTCCGTCGGTCCTCACCGGTGCGGAGGGCAGGTCCACGTCCCATCGGTCCGAAGACGGCTCGACACGGACGACGTTGCTCGCCGCCGCGAGGACGGCGCCGCCATCGGCGCGGAAGATCAGGATGCGGTCGGCTTCCTCGGCCAGCGGCGCGTGGCCGACGAGCCCGTCCTCGGCGACGCCGCTCCAGGCGATGGTGGCGAGACTTTCGCCGCTGAGGATCCGGCCGGCCTCGGCAGCATCGACGCCGGCGAGCGCCCTGGCCAGGACCATCGCCTCGATCAGCGGATAGGCGAGCAGGCCGGAACCCGCCGCAGCCACCACCGGCACGGCGTGGCGCAAGGACAGGCCGAGCCCGCCTGCTTCTTCCGGCGCGATCACGCCGAACAGCCCGGCCTCGGCGAGAAGACGCGCGCGTGCGCGGCCGTCGGAGGCCTTGGCGCAGGCCTCGACCACGGCCCGGGCCGTATCCTCGAAGTCCTTCGGATCAATCTCGTCGGTCATGGATCAGGACGCCCTGGAGAGGTTGAGGATGCGCTTGCCGATGATGTCCAGCTGGATCTCGGTCGTTCCGGCGTAGATCGTCTCGGCGCGGCTGTGCAGATAGATCGCCTCCATCCGCGCCTTGACGTCGCGAAGCGCCTGGCCTGCGGTCGGCGGGAAGCGGGAGACGACCTCGAAGGCGATCTGGGCGAAGCGCTGGTGCGATTCGGACCAGTAGAGCTTCGGGAAGCTGCCGCGCGGTCCGATCTCCTCGCCCGCCAGCAGGCTTTCCACCAGCGTCTCGACGTGGCCCTTCAGCATCTCGATCTCGACGCGGATCTGCGCCAGCTCGCGCGCGTAGCCCTGCAGGATCGCCAGGCTGCGGGCGTCCGTGCGGCAGGCCGCGATCAGGTGGTCGAGCTCGCTCTCGAAGCGCCAGGCCCGGTACATGCGGTTCGTCGCACGTTCGATCGACAGGACCCGCGTCGCCGCGAGCCAGCCCTCGTCCGGTGCTCCCAGCATGTCGGCCTCGTCGACGATGACGTCGCTGAAGAAGACCTCGCAGAAGGAGCGATCGCCATCCATGGAGCGGATCTCGCGCACGTCGATTCCCGGCCGGTCCATCGGCACGGCAAACAGCACCAGGCCGCGGTGGCGGTCTTCGGGAACGCCGGTGCGGGCGAGAAGCAGGCAGCGCTGCGACTTCGACGCGCCGCTGGTCCAGATCTTCTGGCCGTTGACGCGCCAGCCGTCGGCGCAGCGCTCGACGCGGGTACGGAGACCGGCCAGATCCGAACCGGCGCCGGGCTCGGAAAAGCCCTGGCACCAGATGGTGTCCATGCCGAGGATCGCAGGCAGGAACTCCGCCTTCTGGCGCTCGTCGCCGACGGCGAGCACGATCGGGCCGACAAGCTCCTTGCCGATCGAATTGACCGCGTTGGGCGCGGGCGCGAGCCCGATCTCCCGGTTGGCCTCGAGATGCTCGCGCAGCGTCAGACCGTGGCCGCCATAGGCCGTGGGCCAGGTGATCCCTGCCAGGCCAGCCCTGTAGAGCGCGGCCTCGAAGCGCTTCAGTTCGTCGAGCGTGGCGCGCGGCTCGTGCGCCCGGTCGGTGCGCAGGCGATCGGTCAGGTTTTCCTGCAACCAGCGCCGGGCGTGGGCCGCATAGGCTCCGGGCCTTTCGGCGGAGGGAAGGATGCCCTTCGCGGCGGCAATGGTCATGTCTGGGCCTCATGATGATGCCGTGCTGCGGGAACGATCAGCGCATCGAGCGCGATCACGCCCTGCCCCCTGGGGCGCACGAGCAAGGGGTTGATGTCGATTTCCGCCACATCCGCTGCGTGGCGGGCGGCGAAGCGCGAGAGCGCAGCGATCGTCTCGCACAGCGCCTCCAGATCCGCGTGCGGCCGGCCGCGGGCGCCGTCGAGCAGGGGAAACGCCTTGAGTTCCCTCAGCATCGCGCCGGCTTCGGCCGCCGTCACGGGTGCAAGCCGCAGCGCGGTGTCCTTGAAGATCTCCGCGAACACGCCGCCGAGACCGACCATCACCGCCGGCCCGAAGGTCGGATCGCGCGTGACGCCGAGAATGAGCTCGGTGCCGCCGGAGGTCATGGGCGACACCAGGACGCCGTCGATGCGCGCGCCGGGCGCATGCCTGCGGGCAGCGGCCAGGATCCGGCCGAAGGCCGCGGCGGCCGCCGGGGCGCCCGTCACGTTCAGTTCCACGCCGCCGATGTCGCTCTTGTGCTGGATGTCGGGCGACAGGATCTTCAGCGCGACCGGGCCGCCGATGGTCTCCGCTGCGGCGCTGGCCTCGTCCGGCGTCGTCGCCAGGACGTCCGCGACGCACGGCACGCCGGCTGCGCCGAGGGCTGCCTTCGCCGTCGCCTCGTTGCGGAAGGCGGACGGATCGAGCGGCGCGGCCTCGACGGTTCGAGTTGCCCCGGCATCGTCCGCCCCGGCGCCGATCGTCGCGATCGCGGCGATGCCGGCCATGGCCGCGTCGATGGTGGGGAAGCAGGCGATTCCCATCGATCGCAGTTCGGCGATCGCGTCGGCGGGACCTGGAATGCAGGCCACGATCAGACTGTCGGGATGACGCTCGATCACTCGCGAGAAGGCGGCGGTGAAGACGGTGCGCAGACGCGGAATCTCCATGCCGAGCGCGAGCATCAGGCAGACGACGTTGTTGGCGTCGTCGGTGACGGTCGCCTCCAGAAGCTGCTCCATGATGTCGGGATTGGCCGACATCTGCGCCGTCGCGTCGATCGGGTTGACGGCGGAGGCAAGCGGCAGGGCCGCCTTGATCCGCGCCTGCGCCGCATCCCCGAGCGGCGTGACCGCGACGCCGTTGGCCGAGGCAGCGTCCGCCATCATGACGCCGAATCCGCCCGAGGCGGCGATCAGCGCGACCGAAGGCGCGCCGGCGATCCGCCGCGCGCCGATGGCCTCGATGGCCGCGCCGACCTGCACGAGCGCCTCAAGCGAATGCACCCGGATCGCGCCATAGCGGGCAAAGACCGCATCGAACACCCGGTCGCTGCCAGCGAGGCCGCCGGTATGCGACAGCGCCGCCTTCTGTCCGACTTCCGATGTGCCGATCTTGAGGATGACGACCGGCTTGCCGGCCGCGCGCGCCCGGTCGAGCGCCTGGACCAGGCGCGGACCGTCGCGGCAGGTCTCGAGGCAGCACAGGATCATCGACGTGTCCTCGTCGTCGGCGAGCCAGGCGATGGCGTCGCCGGCCTGCACGTCGGCTTCGTTGCCGGTGGCGATGAAGCGGGCCACGCCCGCGCCGCTGTCTCGCAGCTGGCGTAGCGCCGCACTGCCCACATTGCCGCTCTGCGACACGATGGACACGCCGCCTACGGCGGGCATCTCGTTCTCGAGCGCGACGGAGAAGGTGCCGATCGCCCGTTCGCGCACGCTGACGGAGCCGAGGCAGTTCGGCCCGACGATGCGCATGCCCGAAGTCCTGGCGAGCTCCGTCACCCGGGCCTGCAGCGCCGCGCCGTCCGGGCCGCTTTCGGCGAAACCCGCGCTGAGCACAATGGCAGCGCCAGCGCCTCGGCGCGCCGCAGCCTCGAGGGCGGCGACCGCGGCAGCCCCGGGAACCGCCACCAGAACGAGGTCGGGAGCTTCGGGCAGGGCCTCGATCGAGGCGTAGGACGGCAGACCCTGGATGATGTCCGTCTTCGGATTGACCGGATAGATCGCTCCGGGAAAGCCATGCCTGACGAGCAGGTGCACCGGCCGGCCACCCGTCTTGGTCGGGTCGGACGAGGCGCCCACCACCGCGATCGAGCGCGGCAGGAACAGCGGATCGAGCCTGGGCCGCTCGAAGGTCGGCACGTCCATGTCAGCGACCCTTGAACACCGGCGATCGCTTTTCGAGGAAGGCCGTGCGGGCCTCCAGCGCGTCCTCGGTCCTGGACAGCGCCATGGTGAAGTTCTGCTCCATCCGATAGCCGTCGCGCTGCGGCATTTCCTCGACCATGTTCGAGGTCTGCTTGGCATATTTCATCGCCAGCGGCGCCTTGCCAGCGATTTCCTGCGCCACCGCCATCGCAGTCGGGATCAGGTCCTTCTCGCTCGTGACCTCTTCGATGATCGAGCGCTCCTTCAGTTCGGCAGCCGTCAGGCGGACGCCGGTGAAGAACATCCGCCGCGCGGTCGAGCGGCCGAAGAGTGCGTGCACCATGGCGGCTCCGCCGGCGAGGCCGACATTGATCTCCGGCATGCCGAAGCGCGCCTCCTCGGAGGCATAATAGATGTCGCAGGCGGCCATCAGCCCCAGGCCCGCCCCCAGCGCCACGCCGTTGACGGCCGCGACCACGGGCTTGTCGCACTCGCGGATGGCATTGCCGGTCTCGCGGACGGCGCGGTTGTGCGCCAGGAAGTCGCCGGGACTGTCGGACTTCGGACGATCCTTGAGATCGGCGCCCGCGCAGAAGGTCTTGCCCGCCCCGGTCAGCACCGCACAGCGGATGTCGTCGCGTTGGGAAATCTCGTCGAACACCGCGATGAGTTCGAAGCGCGTGGCCCGGTCCAGCGCGTTCACGGGCGGGCGGTCGAGCGTCACCAGGGCGACCGCTCCGTCGAGTTCCACGCGCACGTTCCTGTGGTCGAACATTCCACCCTCCTCCTGCGGATCTTCGCCTGACCGGTCGGTCAGTCACCCCTTTCATTACCGAGCGCCTTCGGCCTTTGCAACTGTCGCCGACGAAATTTCGGGGCCTTGACTGACCGCCCGGTCAGCCCTACGCTTTCGACAGTCTGCGGGCGATCCAGCCCGCTGCCGATCCAAGGGAGGAGTTCTGGACATGAGCCTTTTCAACCGTAGAACCGCCATGGCCGCGCTGGGCCTGACCGCCAGCATGGTCTTCGCACCGATGACCGCATTTGCCGCGGACGACCCGATCCGCCTGGTCATCCCCTATGGCGGCGGCGGCCTAATCGACGGCCTCGTGCGCGAGATGGCCGACACCATGAGCGCGGAGCTCGGCCAGCCGGTCGTCATCGAGAACAAGCCGGGCTCGAACGGCATCATCGGCGCGGCCTACGTCGCCGCGGCCAAGCCCGACGGCCTCACCTATCTCGTCGGCGCCACCGGCCCGCTGTCGCTGAACGTGCTCCTGCGCAAGAACCTGCCCTTCAGCATGGAGTCGTTCGAGCCGGTCGGAACGATGTTCACCGGTCCGCTGACGATCGCCGTCCCCACCAAGATGGGCGTCGATTCGATCGAGGGCCTGAAGGCCTGGGGCGAATCGGGCAAGCCGCTGCGCTACGCCATGCTCGGACCCGGCAGCGTGACCCATCTCTTCGGCATGGTGCTGCAGGACGTCCTCGGCACCGAACTGGTGCCCGTCGCCTACAAGGCCAATCCCGAGATGATCATCGATCAGATCGGCGGGCAGGTGGAACTGAACTTCGCAACGCCGATCTCGCTGATCAAGCACGTCGAGTCCGGCGATCTGCGGATCATCGCGATCTCCACTGACAAGCGGATGGACCAGTATCCGGACCTGCCGTCGGTCACCGAGCTCGGCTATCCGCAGCTCGTCTCGTCGTTCTGGTTCGGTCTCGTCGCTCCGGCGGGAACGCCGCAGGACGAGAAGGACCGGGTCGCCGCGGCGCTCCAGAAGGCCGTCAGCGTCGAATCGCTGCAGCAGAAGATGATCAATGCCGGCATGACGCCGGAAGTCGGCGGGAGTGACGCGATGAAGGCCCAGCTCGACTGGGACGTCGACTTCTGGGGCGGCGTCATCTCGAAGAACAACATCTCGCTCGACGACTGAGCCTTCGGCCCGTCAGCCCATCGTCGCGAATGAAGGCCCCGCCCGGCGCAACCGGGCGGGGCCTTTCCGCATCCGGCGCCCGCGTTGTCCTAAAGCGTGTCGCGATCGTTCAGAGTCGCTCCGTACGCTTCAGGTCTGTGTTTTCGCGCATGTCTTTCACCCGAAACCGGTGCCCGCTTTCGGGAGACATGCTTTAGCGTCAGCGCTTGTGGAGCCCGCCGAGCAGGATGTCGGCATACTGGTTGACGATCTGCTCCGCGGTCAGGCCCCTTTCCGGATCGTACCAGCGATGCATCCAGTTGATGCCCGACAGAATCAGCCGTCCGGCCATGGCCGGATCCACCGCGTTGAACTCGCCGTTCTCCACTCCTTCGCGGATCAGGTCGCGCAGCCTGCGTTCGAACTGGCGTCGCCGGGCGATGCGCGTTTCGAGCCGGTGACGATCCGGGTCGGACCAGAAGGCGTTGCTGGCGGCGATCCAGGCCGAGCGATGGTCCGAGAAGAAGGTGGTTGCCGCGACCATGAAGGCGCGCACCTTTTCGGTCGCGCTGCCCTGTTCGGGGATGCGCTCCTCCACGAAGGAATACAGTTTCTCCGTGGCTGAAAAGGAGATCCGCGCGTAGATGTCGTCCTTGCTGGCGAAGTGGTGGTAGAGCAGAGCCTTCGACACGCCAGCCGCGCTGGAGATGTCGCGCATCGAGGTCGCCTCGTATCCCTTCTCCGCGAAGATCTTCGCCCCGATCTCGAGCAGCGAGCGGGCGCGATCGCTGGTCTGGGCCTCGGCCGCGCGCGCATCGAGGTCTTCGCTCACGTCCATCGTCATCTCAATGCCCTGTCGCCATGATGCAGGCTGACCGCCTGGTCAGCGACCTTAGCCTCCCGCCCGGACCCGCTCAAGGCGCCCTGTGGCGGGAATCGCCTGCAAGCGCCCGGTGCCCGGCTCTGTCGCGGGCGGCGCCGCGCCTCTGCGCCGAACCTCACGCGCGTCCGCCGACGGTGCTCGCCTCCGGCATTCGCCCGAGCCGCCGCGGCAATTCCGCAACCACATGGTCGAGGAAAACGCGGATCTTGGCGGGTACGTGCGGCGTCTCGAGATAGGTTGCGAATATTCCCTCGTCGAAGGTCGTGTTCGTCACGCGATATTGCGGCAGGACGCGGACGAGCCGTCCGGCCGCGATGTCGGCCGCCACGGTGTAGTCGTCGAGAAGGGCGATGCCGTGCCCTTTCCGCGCGGCGATCAGCAGCACCTGGCCGTTGTTGGTCGCGAAGTTGCTGGGAACCGGCACCTCGATGTCTGCCCCGTCCTGCCGGAACCGCCAGTAGGGCGGATCGGGTCCGAGCCAGTAGGCGAGGCAGCGGTGTGTGGCGAGGTCCAGCGGCGAGGTCACCGCCGGCGCGGCTCCCAGATAGGCCGGAGCAGCGACCAGGATGCGCTGGCTCGACAGGAGGCGCCGGCGCACCAGTCCGCTCTCCTGGGGCGGCGCGATCCTGAAGTCGATGTCGAAGCCGTCCTCGCGCAGGCGGGCCGGCCGTTCAGACAGGTGCAGTTCCACCGTCAGGTCGGGATGCATGGCTGCGAAACTTGCCTGCGTCTGGGCGAGGAAGGTGACGCCGAACATGATGCGCGAATGGACGCGCAGCAGGCCCTTCGGCGCTTCCTGCAGCGCCGAGATTCCCGCATCGGCGCGCGCGACGGAGGCGAGGATCTCCCGCGCCTGCGCCACGTAGGCCTCGCCGGCTTCCGACAGCGCCAGGTTGCGGGTCGAGCGGTGGATGAGCGTGACGCCGAGATGCTCCTCGAGTTCGCTGATCCGCCGCGAGACGCTGGCGGTCGACATGCCGAAGCGCCGTCCGGTCGCCGAGAAGCTGCCACTCTGGGCGGTGGCGACCAGCAGATCCATCGCGCGCAGCTTGTCCATGCCGATCTTTGCATTTTTCGAAAAGGTGACGCTCGAACTTAGTGAATGGTACCGAAATGCGCAACGACCTACCGTCACTCCACCTGATGAATGCCAAGGGAGGTTGATGGTATGGAATTCGGTGTCTTCCTGCTCGCGCAGCAGCGCAGCTACGACCAGTCGTCGTTCGACGTGATCCACAATTCGATCGAGCAGACCGTCGCCGCCGAACAGGCCGGCTTCGACGTTGCGTGGTATGCCGAGCACCACTTCAACAACTATTCGCTTTCGCCCTCGCCGCTGATGCTGTGCGCCCACGCCGCGGCCAAGACCTCCACCATCCGGGTCGGCCCGGCCGTCTGCGTCCTGCCGCTCTACCAGGCGCCGCGCTTCCTCGCCGAAGTCGGACTGGTCGACACGCTGTCGAACGGCCGGCTCGAGCTGGGCATCGGCTCCGGGTACCAGCAGTTCGAGTTCGAGCGGTTCGGCACCGACCTCGCCGAGGCCGGCAAGATGTTTGCCGAATATATGGACCTGATTCCCCTCGCCCTCACCCAGAAAACCTTCGAATATCACGGCAAGATCCTCGACATCCCGCCGAGCAGCCTCAACGTGCGCTGCGTCCAGAAGCCGATGCCGCCCATCTGGGTGACGACGGGCAACCCGGTGGTGCGCGCCCGCGCCATGCGCGAGGGCCACAACCTCTTCATCACCGCCCTGCTCGGCGGCAACGACGCCATCCGCGGCCTGCGCGGCCGGATGGTGGAGGCGGCGGACGCTGCCGGCGTGGACGTCGACGCGACGAAATTCGGCTTCCTTCGCTGCGGCTATGCCAGCACCGACAGGGCCGAGATCGACCGCTATCTCGACAGCGCCCGCTTCGCCCGCCGCCTGTCGGAGAGCCTGCGCGACCGGCGCCAGGAAACGGACGACGGCTATCTCATGCAGGAGGTGCCGCTGCAGCAGGAACTGAGCCTCGACGACATGCGCGAGAACCTGCCCGTCGGCGAGGTCGACCGCGTGATCGACAAGATGCTCGAGGAGATCGAGATCCTGAAGCCGCGCCACATCGCTCTGCAGACCCAGCTCGGCGATTTCGACCAGAAGACGATGCTGCGGCAGATCGAACTCTGGGGCGACCGGATCATCCCCGCCATCAAGAAAGCTCTCGGTACCCCGGCCGAGGCGCCCGTCGCGGCCCGCTTCGCGACGGCCTGAACCGATGGAGATCGTCGTCTCGCGCGAAACGCCGGTGCAGCTCCAGGCGCCGGACGCGTTCGACCGGTTCTCCGTCGTGGTCGGGTCCGGCGTGGGGCCGGACCTGCAGCAGGCTCTGGAGGGGATCGCCAGGATCGAGGGCGGCACCCATGCCTGGGTATTCCCTCAGGCCGTCCGCAGGCTGGCCGCCCGGGCGACCGACAAGGCCTGGAACGACGGGTTCGATGCCATGCTCGCCTTCGCCGCCGATCGCGGCTGGCTGGCGTCCGACGGCGCCATCCGCGCCCATATCGACGTTCGGGAGGGATGAAGAGATGGACCCCACGCGTTTCAGGCAGGCCATGCGCCTCCATGCGGCCGGCGTCTGCATCGTCGCGAGCGGTTCGGGCGAAGAGCGCCACGGCATGACGGTCTCCTCGGTCACCTCGGTTTCGGCCGAGCCGCCCCTGGTGCTCGTCTGCCTCAACCGGAACGCATCCTGTCACGATCCGATCACCGCAGCGCCCGCCTTCAGCGTCAACATCCTGGCCGCCCACCAGACGGAGGTGGCGATGGCCTTCGCCGGGGCGACCGGACTGAGCGGCCCGCGCAAGTTCGAGATCGGCCGATGGACCCAGACGTCGGCGCCGGTGCTCGACACGGCGCTCCAGACCCTGCTGTGCGAACCGGCCGGACGGCACGATGCCGGAACCCATACGATTCTGATCGGCCGTGTGGTGGAAGCCCTCGGATCCGGCGGGGACGGCGCGCTGGTCAATTTCGACGGTGCGATGCGCGAGGTCGCCGCCTCGACCCGCCGGGCCGCCTGACCACAGCGATCGTTCTGGCGCTGACTGCGGCGCATCTCCGATGACGGGGGTGTCGCGTCGATCGCGACCCGCATCCCTGCAACCGGTCCTGCACGTGAGGCCGGACAATCCGTTCGGTGCGGCGCGGAAAGCGCCAGACGTGGACGGCTGTCCGGCCCCGGCACGCTTCAGTGCGGCGATCCGAAGGTCGACGTAATCGCCTCGCCGGGCGCGCCGCGATCCCGGCGCGCGAGAAGCAGGAAGCTTGCGATCGCCAGGCCGCAGGCGACGAGCATCGTGACGGCCATGGGCAACGCCGCGTCTTCGCCGCCAAGACCGACGAGCGGCGATGCGACCGCACCCAGGCAGAACTGGAGGGCGCCGAGGACTGCGGACGCGGTTCCGGCGTTCTTCGGCACCCGGGAGATCGCGAGCGCGCTGGCATTGCCGAACACCAGCCCGTTCGCCGCCACGGCAAGGAACATCAGCGGCATCATCAGCATGGCGCCGCCCCCCGCGAGGATGACACAGCAGAGCGCCAGCGACGCGACCGCCGCGATCCCGAGACCGATCGCCGACAGGCGGCGCGGCGACACACGGCCGACGAGCTTGGCCGACACCGCCCCGAAGACCAGCACGCCGACGGCGTTGACGCCGAAGGCGACGGAATAGGCCGTCGAGGACAGGCCGAGAACCGTCTGGAAAACGAAGGGAGAGGCGGAGATGTAGGCGAACATCACCATGAAGGCGAAGGCCATCGTCAGCGTGTAGCCGAGGTAGACCCGGTTGCCGACAACGGACCGCATCGCCGCGAACTGGGCGCCGAAGCCTGCAGGCGTGCGGCGCTCCGGCTCGAGCGTCTCGTCGATGAAGCGGGCGACGCCGAGATAGGAGATGATCGAGAGAAGGGCGATGACGGCGAGCACCGCCCGCCAGCCGCCGGCCGATACGATGCCGGCCCCGGCAATCGGCGCCAGGATCGGCGCCACGCCGGTGATCATCATCATGAGCTGGAACAGGCGCGCTGCCGCCACGGCATCGGGCGCGCGATCGGCGATGACCGCTCGGGCGAGGACGACGCCCGCCGCTCCGCCCAGCCCCTGCAGGAGGCGAAGCAGGATGAGGGATTCGACGTTGGGCGCCATTGCGCACAGGATACCGGAGAGAACCGCGACGCCCGTGCCGATCAGCAGGGGGCCGCGCCGGCCGAACCTGTCCGAGATCGGGCCGATCAGGAGCTGACCGGCCGCCAGACCGAGCAGGAAGCTGGTGAGTGTCATCTGGATGCCGGCTGCTCCCGATCCAAGATCGGCGGCCATGGCCGGGAAGCCCGGCAGGTACATGTCCGTCGCAAGCGGCGCGACAGCCGACAGAAGGGCCAGGACCAGAATGGCCTTGAGCGCGAGGGGCGAGGGAGAAGAAGTGGATTGTGGACTGGCGGCCATCCGTGCCTCGATAGCGAATGCCCGGCACGACGCTGCGGCCGGGAGATGAGAAGGACCCGCATATATCGCATTGCGGGCTGGTGTATCGCAATGGTATGCAAACGACGCAGGGAAGTGTCAAGACATCCTGGCGCGTGCATGAGAGGCATGAGCAAACATGGAGCCTGAGGACAGGACGGCAGGGATTCAGGTGATTGCGCGGGCGGCGTCGATCATGCGGCTGCTCAGCGAGCATCCGCCCGGACTGAGCCTGAGCGCCATCGCGGCGGAGATCGGCCTGGCGCGGTCGACCGTGCAGCGCATCGTCCAGGCGCTGCAGGCCGAGGGCATGGTGGAACTGGCCGGGCCGCAGGGTGGTTTCCAGCTCGGCCCGACGCTGGCCCAGCTCGTCTACCGCCAGCAGGCCGACATCGTGACGGTGGCGCGCCCGCTGCTGGAGGCGCTCTGCAACGAGATCGAGGAAACAGTCGCGCTCTGCGGGCTGGCAGGCAGCCAGGTGACGACCCTTGATCGATGCGTCGCCGAGCGGACGCTGCGCGTGGTCTTTCCCTTGGGGACGATCCCTCACCCGGCGCATCGCCTCGCCCCCGGCCTGGCGATCCTGTCGGCCTTGCCGGAAGCGCGGGTGACGCAACTGCTCGCGGGCTCGGTTCCGCCGCGGGATCTCGCGGCGACTCAGGCCGAGATCGCGCGCATCAGGACGACGGACCTGGCGCTGGACAGCAGCGACTTCAATCCGGAGCTGGCCGGCTTCGCAGTGCCGCTCCGGAGCGGCTTCGGCGTGCATGCCATCGCGGCCATCGTGCCCGCGGCGCGGGCAGGCGGCCAGGCCGACCGGATCCACGGCGCCATCCTCGCGTGCCGGGACGCCATCGAAGCGAAGCTCGGCGAGCCCGCGACGGCGGCTGCAAGCAGCCGCCGATGACGTTTACCATCGACGGCTGCCCCCAACCCAGGCGCCGGCGAGCCGCCGAACGGCCCTATCCCTTCGCCAGCGCCGCCACCGGGTCGAGCCGGGAGGCGTTGCGCGCCGGCAGGTAGCCGAAGGCCACGCCGATGAGGCTCGAGCAGAGAAAGGCGGCGACGATCGAGGTCGTCGAATAGACCAGGCCGAAGCCGGTATCGAGCAGGGTGAAGACGAGGCCGAAGCCGAGCGCGGCGGCGATGCCCAGGAAGCCGCCGATCAGGCAGACCAGCACCGCCTCGATCAGGAACTGCTGCATGATGTCGCCCTGCCTGGCGCCGACCGCCATGCGCACGCCGATCTCGGAGACCCGCTCGGAGACCGAGACGAGCATGATGTTCATGACGCCGATGCCGCCGACGACGAGCGATATCACGGCGATGGCCGCGATCAGGATCTGCATCGTCTGAGTGGTGCTGGTGATCGTCGCGCGGATGTCGTCGCTGTTGATGATGAAGAAATCCTTCGAGCCGTGCCGGCGCGTGAGGAATTCGGTAACCGCCTGCTCGGCGAGGCCCGTGTCCACGCCGTCGTCGACCTTGACGGTGATGGAGCGCAGCGACATGGAACCGAGGATGCGCGCCTGCACCGTGGTGTAGGGGGTGTAGATCGTCAGGTTCTCGCTGCCGCCCGGGCCGGTCTGGCTCGTTTCGACGATGCCCACCACGCGCAGCGGCACCTTGCCGAGAAGGATCGTCCGGCCGAGCAGGCCGGCGGCATCGTCGCCGAACAGGGCGTCGCGGGCATTCTCGTCCAGCACGGCTTCCTGCGCCATGTCCCGCACGGCTGCGGCGTCGAACAGGCGCCCCTCCACCAGCGTCATGCCCGTGGCGTCGAAATAGCGGTCGCCGACGCCGGTGACCTGCGCATTCGCCTCGACGGAGTCGTAGCGCGCGACGACGGAGGTCGTGACCGCCGGCGTGACCGCCGCCACGTAGGGCTGCCGCGCCAGTGCCTCCGCGTCGTCGACGACCAGGGTGGTGATGCGCCCCGACCGCGTGTCGCCGTAGCTCGTGCCCGCGAATATCTGCAGCGTGCTGGTGCCGAGGCTCGAGATGTTTTCCAGGATCTTCTGCTGCGTGCCCGATCCGAGCGCGACTACGGAGACCACGGAGGCGATGCCGATTATGATCCCGAGCATGGTGAGGAAGGTGCGGAGCCGGTGCGCCCGCATGGCGAGGACGGCCATGCGGAATGCTTCGCGCCCCCGGTTGAGGAGCCCGCGCAGCGCGCCCGCGGCGGCGGCGTCGTCGGCGGCGGCAGGCGCGGCGGCACCCCGCGACGGTGTGCACCGTCCCGAGGTCCTCTCGTCCGAGACGATGACGCCGTCGCTGATCTCGACGATGCGGTCGGCACGGGCGGCGATCGACTTGTCGTGCGTCACGATGACGACCGTCCGGCCCTCGGCGTGGAGTTCGTCGAGGATGCGCAGCACCTCCTGGCCGCTATGGCTGTCCAGCGCGCCGGTCGGTTCGTCGGCGAGGATGACCCGCGCGTCGTTCATCAGTGCACGCGCGATCGAGACGCGCTGCTGCTGGCCGCCCGACAGCTGGCCGGGGCGGTGGGAAGTCCGCTCGGTCATGCCGAGGCGGCCGAGCAGCGCGGCGGCCCTGTCGCGGCGGCGACGCTGGTCGGCCCCGGCATAGATCGCCGGGATCTCGACGTTGCCGAGCGCGGTCAGTTCCGCCAGCAGATGGTAGCGCTGGAAGATGAAGCCGAAATGCTCGCGCCGCAGTTCCGCCAGTTCGTCGGGAGAGAGCGCGGATGCCTCGCGGCCCTGAAGGCGGTAGCTGCCGGCGGTCGGCCGGTCCAGACAGCCGAGAATGTTCATCAGCGTCGACTTGCCGGAACCGGAGGCGCCGACGATCGCCACCATCTCGCCGTCGTCGATGGTCAGGTCGACGTCCTTCAGAACCGCGATGGTGCCCTCGCCCGAGGGATATTCGCGCGTGATGCCCTTCAGCTCGATGAACGGGTCCGCCATGGTCAGAACCCCATCGGCCCGCCGGGTCCGCCGGGCCCCATCAAGGCACCGGAGGACTGCGCGACCGCCACACCGGTGACGACGATGTCGCCTTCGGCCAGACCATCGCGCACCTCGGCCGTGACCTTGTCGTTGAGACCGATCTCGATCCGACGTTCGGAGACCTGCCCGTCCTCGCCGAGGACGCGCACGGCATGGCTGCCGTCGGCGTCGCCTGGCCCCAGCGCGGCGGCAGGCACGACGAGCACGTCGGTCGCGCTGCCGAGCACGATGTGGACCTGCGCGGTCATGTAGGTCCTCAGCCGCCCATCGGCATTGGGAACGTCGAAGATGCCGTTGTAGTAGATGGCTTCGGAGGAGGAGGTCGACGACGTGCTGGTGGTGGACGTGCTGATGCTGGTGTCGTTGCGGATCGATTCGGGAGCCGGCTCGATCGAGGCCAGCACGGCGTCATAGCGGCGGTCGGGTTCGCCGATGATGGTGAACCAGACCGGCTGCCCCGGACGCACCTTGACGACGTCGGCTTCCGAGATCTCCGCCCGCACCGTCATCGTGTCGAGCTGGCCGAGAATGACGATGGTGGGCGTGGACTGGGTGGCGTTGACGGTCTGGCCTTCCTGGCTGACGATCGCCAGCACGGTGCCGTCGATCGGTGCCGTGATCCTGGTGTAGCCGATGTTCGCCTTCGCGGTCTCGATGGCGACCTCGCCCTGCGCGATCAGGGCGTCGAGCGCCTCGATCTGCGCGCGGGTGACCGCCGCGGCCGCAGCGGCGCTGTCGTAGTCGGCCTGCGAGACGGCGCGCTTCTCGATCATCTGCTGCTGGCGGACCAGGGTCTGCTCGTCGAGCGCGAGCTGGGCCTGCTTTTCCAGCCGCTGCGCCTTCACGTTGGCGAGCGCGGCCTGCGACGTCTTCAGCGCGTTGTCCTGGGTCACGGAATCGATCTCGGCGACCAGATCCCCCGCCTTGACGGACTGGCCGAGCCCGACCTTCAGCGCAACGATGCGACCGGACACCTGGGCTCCGACCGCAACCAGCCTGACCGGCTTCAGCGTGCCGGTGGCGAGGACCGATTCCTCGACGTCGCCGCGGGAGACGGCCGACGTCAGCAGCGAGGGCTGCTTTTCGGCGAGGAACCTGTCCCAGATGAACCAGCCGGCCGCGGCGACGGCGAGCGCGAGGCACACGGCCCCGACGAGCCTTCCGATCTTCATGGCTTCCTCCCGACACCCGCTCCAGGCAGGCTGCCAGATTTTGCGAGACGCGGGCCGGCGGCGGCGTCGACAATTTCCGGTTTCGACGCGTCGACGGCCCCGTCCCAGCCGCCGCCGAGCGCCTTGTTGAGCGCGATGTAGTCGATGGTGATCGCGAGTCGGCTCTGGATGAGCGCGTCCTCGGCCGAATAGAGGGAACGTTCGGCCTCGAGCAGTTCGAGAAAGCTCGTCGAGCCCGACTGGTAGAGCGTGCGCGCGAGCGAGGCGCCTTCGCGGTAATGTCCGGCCGAGGCGGCAAGCCGGGCGTAGCGGACCCGCTCCCGGCCGAGCGAGACGATTGCGTTCTCGACGTCCTCCAGTGCGGTCAGGACCGCAGCGCGGAAGGCGACGAAGGACTGGTCGCGCTGCGCACGCGCAACATCGGCTGCGGCCGCCAGCTGTCCGGCGTCGAAGACCGGGATGGTGAGGGTCGGCCCGAACGACCAGCCGATGGAGGAGCCCTTGCCCAGGTCGCCGAGCTTCAGACCGCTGGTCGCGATGTCGCCACTCAGGCTGACCGAGGGGTAGCGGTCGGCCTCGGCCTTGCCGACCAGCGCCGTGGACTGCGCATGCTGGCGCTCGGCCAGACGGACATCGGGCCGCGACAGGAGGATGTCGGCGGGAATGCCGACGGGGATCGGCAGCCTGGGAGCCGGGATCGGCGCCGCTTTCTTCAGGCGATCGATCAGGGCCGCGGGCGGCCGGCCGGTCAGCACGGACAGCCGATGCACCGCCTGGGCATAGCCTGCCTCCAGCGTCGGCACGTCGGCCTCCGTGCTCGCGGCCTGTCCGGAGGCATTGGCCACGTCGACGGCGGACGCCGCGCCGGCCTCCAGCCTCGTGCGGGTCAGCACCACGGTCTCGTGCTGCGAAGCCGCCGTGCGCCGCGCGAGTGCCGCGCGGGCCTGATAGCCCCGCGCCTCGGCGTAGCTGGAGGCGACGTCTCCGATCAGGGTCAGCAGCGTGTTGCGCAGGTCTTCTTCGGCCGCATCCATGCCGTAGCGCGCCGCCTCGACCGTGCGCCGCCTGCCGCCGAACAGGTCCAGTTCCCAGCTGGCGTCGAAGCCGGCCTGGTAGAGGCTCGACTTCGCGCCCGATCCGGACGTGGAGGCTGCGCTTTGGCTGCGCGTCGCCGACGCCGCCCCGTCTGCCGACGGCCAGAACGTTCCGGCGCTCTGGCGGTAGCTGGCGCGGGCCTCCCGGATCCGCGCCCTGGAGGCGGCGACGTCGAGGTTGCCGGCGACGGCCTCCTCGATCAGCGCGTTCAGCGTCTCGTCGCCCAGCCTGCGCCACCATCGGGACAGTTCGGGCGGCTTCGACATGACCGCCCCGCTCGTGGCCGCCCACTGGAACGGCAGTGCCATCTCCGGCCTGTGGTAATCCGGCCCGACGACGCAGCCGCTGGCGAGGGCGGCCATCAGCGCGAGGGCCGGCACGCTTCGCCGCCTTGCGGCGAAGCAAGGCGTGGGCCGCATCTTCAGGGGTGTCACGCGGTCATGCATACTCACGCCTCGGTCTTCCGGGTTTCGCGTCGATCGCCGCGGCCGGTCGTCAGCCGCGCGGTCAGCCAGGACAGGCAGACGAACAGCAGAGGCACGAAGAAGACGCCGAGCACGGTGGCAGAGAGCATGCCTCCCATCACGCCGATCCCGATGGCGTTCTGCGCCGCCGAGCCGGCGCCGGTGGCAATTGCCAGCGGGAGGACGCCAAGGATGAAGGCGAGCGATGTCATGACGATCGGACGAAGCCGCAGGCGGGAGGCCTCGACCACTGCCTCCACGGCGCCATGGCCGCGGCCGACCAGATCCCTGGCGAATTCCACGATCAGGATCGCGTTCTTGGCGGTGAGGCCGATGGTGGTGAGCAGGCCGACCTTGAAATAGACGTCGTTCGACTGGTCGAAGAGCCACGCCGCCAGCAAGGCGCCGAACACGCCGACCGGCACCGCCAGGATCACCGCGAGGGGGACCGACCAGCTCTCATAGAGCGCCGCCAGACACAGGAAGACGACGAGCAGCGAGACGGCATAGAGCATCATCGCCTGCGAGCCGGCGAGGCGCTCCTGATAGGACAGTCCAGACCACGACGCGGAATAGCCGCCGGGCAGTGCCGCCACGAGCCGTTCCGCTTCGGTCATCGCCTCGCCGGAGCTGGCGCCGGGAGCCGCCTGGCCGTTGATGGAAACCGCCGCCGTGCCGTTGAAGCGCGCGAGCGACGGCGACCCCTGCACCCACTGCGTGGTGGCGAAGGCGGAGAACGGCACCATCTCGCCGCCCTCGTTCCTGGCGTACCAGCGGTCGAGATCCTCCGGCTGCATGCGGAACGGCGCGTCCGCCTGCACGTAGACCGGCTTTATCTCGCCGTTGTAGATGAAGTCGTTCACGTCGGTGCCCGAGAAGACGGTGTTGATCAGGCTGTCGATCGCCGAAAGATCGATGCCCATCGCTCCCGCCTTCTCCTGGTCGATGTCGATCTTGAGCTGGGCCTCCAGCGTGCGGGTGTTGCCGCGAATGTTGGCGATCACGGCGTTGCCGGCCGTCCGGTCGGCCAGCACGTTGCTCGCCTCGATCAGCGCGTCGCGGCCCCGGTTGCCCGTGTCCTCCAGATACATGTCGAAGCCGCTGGACTGGCCGAGGCCCTGGATCGCAGGCGGCGCGAGAACGAAGACCCGGGCATCGCGGATCTGTCGGAAATAGGCCGACGCACGTTGCGCGACGGCGGACGCGGAAAGGCGCGGGTCGGTTCTGAGATCGAAGTCCCTCAGGCGGATGAAACCCATGGCGGCGTTTTCGCCACTGCCTCCGAAGCTGAAGCCGAGGTTCATGAACGCGCTCTGGACCGCTTCCTTCTCGTAGGTGAGGTAGTAGTTCTCCACCATGTCGATGACGGCCTGGGTGCGCGCGGCGTTGGCCCCGTCGGGCAGCGTGATCTGGGTGATCAGCACGCCCTGGTCCTCTTCCGGCAGGAAGGAGGTGGGGAGCTCGGCGTAGAGACCCCAGGCTGCCGCCAGGAGCGCGCCGAACACCGCGAACATCCGCAGCGGACGCACGACCACCGCGCCCACGGTGGCGACATAGCCTCCCGTGAGACGCGCAAAGCCGCGCTCGAACCATCCGAGCCAGCGGTCGAGGAAGCCGTCATGCGAGGGCCGGAGCATCAGCGCGCAAAGCGCCGGCGTGAGGACGATCGCGACCGTTACCGAGAGCAGCATGGCGCTCGCGATGGTGACCGAGAACTGGCGGTAGATGACGCCCACGGAACCGGAAAAGAACGCCATGGGAATGAAGACGGCGGTGAGCACCAGCGCGATGCCGACCAGCGCCCCGGTGATCTCGCCCATGGACTTCTCTGTCGCCTCGCGGGCCGGCAGCTTCTCCTCGCGCATGACGCGCTCGACGTTCTCGACCACGACGATGGCATCGTCGACCAGCAGGCCGATCGCCAGCACCATGGCGAACATGGTCAGCATGTTGATGGAATAGCCGAGCGCCGCGAGCACCCCGAACGTGCCCATCAGCACGACGGGGACCGCGATCATGGGGATGAGCGTGGCGCGCAGGTTGCGGAGAAACAGGAGCAGCACCAGGAAGACGAGGACCACGGCCTCGATCAGCGTTTCCACCACCTTCTCGATGGACAGCTCGACGAAGGGCGTCGTCTCGTAGGAATAGGCGATCGCGACACCTTCCGGCAGCGAGTCCGCCAGGGCGTCGAGCTCGGCGTGGACACGGGCCGCCGTGGAGATCGCATTGGCGCCCGAGGCGAGCTGGACGCCGAAGCCGGCGGCCGGGGCTCCGCTGAAGCTGGAACTCTGACCATAGGTCTCCAGTCCGACCTCGATGCGGGCGACGTCGCCGAGCCGCACGACCGAACCGTCGGCGGCCGTCTTGAGCACGATGCGCTCGAATTCCTCGACCGACGACATCTGTGTCCGCGCCACGATGTTGGCCTTGAGCTGCTGTCCGGTCACGACTGGCGTGGCGCCGATCGACCCGGCCGCAATCTGGACGTTCTGCGAACCGATCGCCGCGGTGACGTCGCCCGGAACGAGCTGGAATTTCTGCATCGCCGACGGGTCGAGCCAGACCCGCATGGCAAAGCCGGAGCCGAAGGTCTGGAGCGAGCCGACGCCCTCCAGCCGCTCGACACGCTCCTCGATCTGGCTGGACATGATGTCGGACAGCTCGGAGGAGCTGTAGCGGCCATCCTGCGAGACGATGTTGCCGATCATGAGAATACCGGACGGCGCGCGGCTGACGCGCACGCCGATGTCGAGCACCGCATCGGGCAGCTGCGACTCGACGGTGGAAAGCTTGTTCTGCACCTCGACCTGCGCCAGCTCCGGATCGGTACCGTTGGCGAAGGTGAGCGAGATCGAGGAGGAGCCGGTGTTGGACGTCGATTCCATGTAGAGCAGGCCGTCGAGGCCCGTCATGGCGCTCTCGATCTTCCTGGTCACCGAGTTCTCGACGGCCTGGGCCGTCGCGCCGGTATAGGTGGCGGATATCCGTATGGTCACGGGCGCGATCTCGGGATATTGCGAGATCGAGAGGGAGTAGACTCCCATCAGGCCCGCGAGGAACGTCCCGATGGCGATGACGATCGCAAAGACGGGCCGCGCGATGAAGAAGCTCGCGATGGCGTTCCGGCTGGTTCCCGCACTCATCGTGCCGCACCCGGCGCGGCATCGTCCCCTTTGCGGAGCTCCTGCATGACGACACCGCGTTCGTCGATGGAACTCTCGACCGGCTTGATCGCGGCTCCGTCGGAGATGTTCTGGAATCCGTCGACGATCAGCCGGTCGCCGTCCTCGACTCCGCCGGTGACGATCCAGTCATTGCCGAGCGCGCCGCCGGTGGTGACCCTTCGCAGCTCGGCCTTGCCGTCGAGCGAGGCGATGAAGACCATGGCGTCGCCGGTGGCGCTGCGCGACAGCGCCCGTTGCGGGACGAGGAACGCGTTCGGCACCGAGCCAAGATCCACCGTCGCGCGGACGAACATGCCCGGAAGCAGGATCCGGTCGGGGTTGTCGAAGGTCGCTCTCAGGCGGAACGTGCCGGTGGTCTGGCTGACGACCATGTCGGCGAGCGACAGCGTGCCTTTCTTTTCGTATGCGCGGTCGTTTTCGAGCGTCAGCGAGATCGTGTCCGCAGCCTCGGACGGGCGTCCGAGCCGCCCGGCAGATGCCTCGTCGCGGATGCGCAGGAGATTGGCGCTCGAATCGACCAGATCGACGTGGATCGGGTCGATCTGGCGGATCGTGGCCATGGCATCTGTCTGGTTCTCGATGATCAGCGCGCCGACGCTGACCTGGGAAACGCCGACGACCCCGCCGATCGGTGCGCGGATGACCGTGTTGTCGAGATTGATGCGGGCTGTGCGAAGGTCGGCCCGTGCCGCCTCCTCCTCCGCCTCCGCCTGAAGGAGCGTGGACCGGGCATCGTCGAGCGTCTGCGCGCTGACGGCGTTGGTCGAAGCCAGCTTTTCGGTCCTGTCGAAGGTCGCCTGCTCACCGGCCGTCGCGGCTTCGGCCTTCCTCAGCGCCGCGGCCGCCGCGGCATGCGCGGCCTTGAACTTGCTGTCGTCGAGTTCGTAGAGCACGTCTCCGGCCTTGACGTCGCTGCCCTCCCTGTAGGCGATCCTGCGAACGAGGCCGTTGACCTGCGGCCGCACCTCGGCCGTGGCGAAGGCCACGACGCGGCCGGGCAGTTCGGCGCTGCGCGGCACGGGCCTGCTCTTCAGGGCCACGACACCCACCTCAACCGGGCCGATCGCACCACCGGGCGGACCCATCACCAGGTTTCCGCCCTCGTCATTGCTGCAGGCCACGGCGATCAGGGACCAGACGAGCAGCGCGCCCGCACGGGCGAGCCAACTCATCGCGCACCCTCCGACATCGAAACCGAGCACTGCGGCCGTGCCGCGCCGAGACAATCGGCGACCGGGCGCGACGACAGAAGCCGGACGAGGATTGCGAATGCCAGCGAGGCCAGTGTCCTGGCCGGTAGAAGCCCCACGGCTGAAGTGCGATGCATGCGATTCTTCCTTTCGGGCCGTTGCCCGTGAGGAAGACGCTAGCGTCCGCGCGTATCCGCCGTTGGTCTGCGTGTTTCCGAACGTTGCTCGAAAAGAGTTTCTTGCAAACGAACGTTGCTGAGGGCCACCCAGCAAAGTTCCGTTGCAAAATTGTCCGGCGAAGCGCGGGCGGGATGGATATAGGACGAGTTGAGACAGGAATGGAGGCTGCCCGATCCCATGAGTGGACCGGTTCACATACTGATCGTCGACGACGATCCCGAGATACGTTCCCTTCTGGGACGCTATCTCGGCAGCCAGGGCTTCCGCGTCTCGGCCGCATCGAACCGGGCCGAGTGCGAGAGCCGCCTCTCGATCAGCGAGCCGGACCTCGTCGTGCTCGACGTCATGCTGCCGGACGGCTCCGGCCTCGACATCTGCCGCGGGCTCCAGGACCGCCGGCCACGGCTGCCGGTGATCCTCCTGACCGCGCTCAAGGAGGACGTCGACCGGATCGTCGGTCTCGAGATCGGCGCCGACGACTATCTCGGCAAGCCGTTCAATCCGCGCGAGCTGGTCGCCCGCATCAAGGCGGTGCTTCGGCGGGCGGGCCATGAGGACGACACGGTTCCCGAGACGAGGACCTACGGCTTCGGCCGGTTCGAGGTCGATCCGCAGCTGCGCCGCATCATGCGTGACGACGGCGCTTTGGTCGATCTGACCGGCGCCGAGTTCGACCTTCTCAACGTCTTCCTGGAGCGACCCGGCCGGCTCCTGTCACGCGACCAGTTGCTCGACCTCACGCAGGGCCGCAGCCGCGACCCGATGGACCGTTCGATCGACGTGCTGATGAGCCGGCTGCGGCGCAAGCTCGACGAAGACGACGCCTGCCCGATCTTCAAGACCGTGCGGAACGGCGGGTATCAGCTCACCGTTCCGGTCCGGACGCAGACCTTTCCGCGATGAAATCGCTGCGCAACCGCCTCGTCCTGCTGCTGATCGTCGCCATCGTGACGGTGGTCGGCCTGGCGACGCTGGCGGCGGGCCTAGTGCTGCAGCCCCCTCTTCCCCAGGCCACCATGGAGCCGGTGGCGCGCCAGCTCCACGTGCTCGCCGATCTTGCCCAGCGGAACCGGCCTGAAGCGACGACGGCAGGCGTGACGCTGCAGGCAGAGCCTGCCGGCGGCCCTGAAATCGCGATCATGTCGCGGTTCCTCACCGAGGCGATGGCGAGCACCGGACCCGCCCGGGTCGCGATCGTGACGGAAGCGGCGGGAACCTCCGTGATCCTCGCCTCCGTCGAGCTTGGTCCCGACGACTGGGTGGTCGCACAGATTCCCGATCTGCGGCCGCCGCCGGGGCGATGGTGGGCCCTTGCCGGCTGGATCGTCCTGATCGTCCTCGGCAGCACGGCGATCTCGATCTTCTACGCGTCCAAGATCATCCGACCGCTGCAATTGCTGGAAGACGCGATCGGCCGCATCGGCCCGGACGGTATGCTGCCAAAGATTCCGGAAACCGGGTCCGGCGAAGTCCGCGCCACCGCGCAGGCCCTGAACACGCTGTCGAGCCGGCTCAAATCGGCCGTGGACAGCCGGATGCGGCTCGTCGCGGCCGCCGGACATGATTTGCGCACTCCGATGACGCGGATGCGGCTGCGGGCGGAGTTCCTGCCGCAGGAGGCGGAGCGGGAGAAGTGGTTCGCCGACCTCGAGGAACTCGACGCCATCGCCGACAGCGCCATCCGCCTGGTGCGGGAGGAGGTCGGCAGCGACAACCGCGAACCCGTTCGCCTCGGCCAGCTGATCGACGAAATCGTCGCTGAGCTCGTCCCGCTCGGATACAAGGTGACGCCGCCTTCGCCGGTGTCGCTGCCCGTTTCGGCCGGTCCCCTCGCCCTCAAGCGCGCGCTGCGCAACCTCATCATCAACGCCGCGACGCATGGCGGCGGCGCCACGATCGAACTGTCACGGGCCGGCGGCGACGCGGTCGTGACGATCCGCGACCGGGGGCCCGGCATTCCGCCGGACCTGATCGCCAACGTGTTCGAGCCCTTCTTCCGGGTCGATGCCGCGCGCCGCAAGACCATGCCCGGAGCAGGCCTCGGCCTCGCCATCGCGAAGGAGATCGTCGAGCGGTTCGGCGGCTCCATCACCATCGTGAACGCCGACGAGCCGAAAGGTCTCGTCCAGACCGTCAGACTGCCTCTCGCCGCAGGCGAGGAAAACCCTTGATCCCTCAAACGAGCCAGGAGAAAGCCTGAAATGACATACCCGGTCGCGAGCAAGTCCGAAGCCTCCGACATCGCACTGACCTCCACCATCGTAGCCGCCTACGTGGCGAACAACCCGGTGCCGCGGCCCGACCTCGCGACGCTGATCCTGGACGTTCACGCCACGGTCGAAAAGCTGCGTCTCGGCGGCTCCGGCACGGCCGACAACCGGCCGAGCCCGGCCGTGCCGGTCAAGCGATCCGTGACGCCGGAATACATCGTCTGCCTGGAGGACGGGAAGAAGTTCAAGTCGCTGAAGCGGCACCTGGCGACCCAGTACGGGATGACGCCCGACGAATACCGCGCGCGATGGGACCTGTCCCCGACCTATCCGATGGTGGCTCCGACCTATGCCGCCACGCGATCCGCGCTTGCCAAGAGCATGGGGCTCGGACGCAAGAAGGCGTAGCCGCCGCGCGGAGCCGGAGCACCGGTGGCCGCGGGCGCGTGGCGCTCAGTCCGGCGCCGCACCCGCGCCGTGCACGACGGCCGGCCGCGCCAAGGGCTTTCGCGTGAGGAGCCACCACGCGATCGCCAGCACCGCAGTCGCGGTCGAAAGCGTGACGATCGTCTCCGCCAGGGGTGCCGCCAGCAGGAGTCCCGGGAAGAACACGAGCAGGAAGGGGAGCACGTACAGGAACCAGCCGAAGCGCATGGCGGCGAAAGCGGTTTCGGAAAACTTCGCCCCCGAGATGCCGCTGGCCGCCAGCGCCGCGAAGGCGACCGGCGGCGTGATCATCGACACCACGCCGAAGTACAGCACGAACATGTGGGCGGCGATCGGCTCCACGCCGAGCTTGACGAGACCCGGGACGAGCAGCGTCGCCACGACGATATAGACGCCGCTGGTCGACAGCCCCGCGCCGAGCACGAGGGCGGCGAGCGCCGTGAGCACGAGCGAGACCAGCAGGCTCTTCTCGCCGACGTGGATCAGCCCGAGCGCCAGGCTGACGTCGAGCCCGGTGAGGTTCAGCGCGCCGACCACAACGCCGAGGCCCGAGCCGGCCAGCACCAGCACGGCCATGGCCCTTGCCGTCCGCGGCCCGACCGCCAGCAATCGTTCCGCAAATCCGCTTGGACCGGCGAGCAGGATGCCCACGCCCGCCGCCGTCGCTGCGCCCATGACGCCGGCCATCGCCGTCGCCCGGTCGCCGGCCGTCATGGTGACGGTGATCGCAGCGAAGGGCGCCAGATGCCAGAGCATGGACCAGCGGAGCGGCGGGGCCGGCGGCAGCCCTGACGGATCCAGCGCCCGCCCGGCCTCGATCCGCCGGCCATAGCGGCCGGCATGCAGCAGCATGATCACGTAGCAGATCGCCGCCGGGATGGCGGCCGACAGCGCGATCGTTCCATAGGGAATGCCGCTGATGTCGGCCATCAGGAATGCGGCGGCGCCCATGACCGGCGGTGTCAGCTGGCCGAGCGTCGACGAGAGTGCCTCGATGCCGCCCGCCTGCGGCGCGGGCACGCCCATGCGCCGCATCCCGCCGATGGTGACGCTGCCCGAGGTCAGCACATTGGAGGTGGCGCTGCCCGAGACGGTGCCGAACAGGGCCGAAGAGATGATCGTCGCCTTGATGGCCACGCCGCTGCCGCCGCGCGCCAGCCGCAGCGCCAGCACATCGAGCGCGGCCGCCCCGCCGGAGGCCTCGAACATCGCGCCGAACAGGATGAAGACCGTGACCGTGCCGCCGATGACGGCGAGCGCCTGTCCGAGAAAGGCATCGCCGCCCACCACCATGTAGGTGACATAACGCGCCGCGCTGACCGGCGCGGCGTCGAAGGGTGCGCCGAAGTACTGGGCAAGGTAGCCGGTCGACAGCGTCGCCACCACCAGCACCACCATCGCGCTCCCCGAGGATAGGCCGAGCGCGATGGTGACGGTCAGCATGACCGCGAGGGACACCGCGAGGATGGCGGGCGTGGGCCTCACGAAGAGCGCGGCGTCGCTGCCGAAATGGACGACGAGCCAGGCGCCCGCCGCGGCGGCAACCAGGGAGCCGACGACGAGCGCCGCCGCCGCCACCGGCCTCGCGCGGCGGGCTGCTTCGAGCAGGACGAAGACGACGGCACAGGCGAGCAGCAGGCTGAGGAACTGCTCGCCGACGAAGCGGATGGACAGGGAACGTCCCGGATCGAGCGTCCAGAGAACCGGCAGGACGGCGACCAGCACGCCCGCAACCGCCGATGCCGCCGTGAGCGCCTGCCTTGCAGGCGTATGCTTCAATTCGACAGTCCCTTTTCGCGGAAGAAGGCCTCGGCGGCGGGGTGGTAGGGCAGGCCGAGGTCGGCGTTCATGCGGGCGGGCTCGAACCAGGCCATGCTGGCGACGGACTGGACCATCAGGTCCTTGCCGCCATGCAGGCTCTCGACCATCTTTCGGACCGTCTCCTCCGCCTCGCCGGCATGGGTGTAGACGAAATAGTCGTATTCGAGGACGACGGTCTCCTTCTCGATGTCGACCAGCGACGGATCGGGCTGCAGGCGGCCGAGCGATGCCACTGGGAGGATTGCCTGGACCCTCGCCACGGCCTCCGCGCCATCGATGAACGGCAACGGCAGCAGCCCGCCGACCGTGCGGGACACCTGCTCGTCCCGCGGCGTGCCGATCACGAAGATGTAGGCGTCGAGCTGCCCGGCTGCGAAGGCATCGGCCATGGCCGTGAAGTCGTTCACCGGCACCTTCTCGACGTCGTCATAGGTCAGCCCGCCATTGGCCAGCATCGCCGAGATCAGCAGTTCGCCGGTGACGGCGGCGCGAAAGCCGGCCGGCAGGCGCTTGCCCCGGAGGTCGTCGAAGCTGCGGATGCCGCCGTCCTTGCGGACCGCCAGCGCCATGCGCAGCGGCTGGAGCCGCGCGACCAGCCGGAGATTGGCCATCGTCTGGCCCTCGAATCGGCCGAGCCCCAGCATCGCCTCCCGCACCGCGAAGGCGTTCTCGAGGCCGAAGTCGACCTCGCCGCCGTCGACGAAGGCGGCACCCTGGCTGGTGCTCTTGTAGGGCTGCGGGCGCAAGTCCAGCCCGCCGATCTCGCTGGCGGCACGGGCGACGGCAAGCGCGATGTTGTAGGTCGAGGACCCCTGGGCGGCCGACGCGATGGTCACGGGCTCGGCGCGGGCGCCCAGTACCATGGCAGCGGCGATGAGAATGAAAGTGGTTCCCAGGCGCATGAACATTGTTTTCCGTTCCCGTTTACTGGTGAAAAAGCCGGTATACGGCTCAAATGTCGTTGCGTAGCGCAAGATGCTAGGACAAGTTCCGGTCAAAAGGAACTGATGCTGGCGGACGCGTATGAAGCAAGACACAGAAAAATCAATCGCACGCGAGTCTCTTCGTCTTCGCAACTTTTTCGTGCAGCCCCTGCCGGGAAACGAGGCGCAGATCGCCGATGTCTTTTCCAGGATCATGGGTGTAACGCCGGTCGGCGCCGATGACGACTTCTACGACCTGGGAGGAGACTCACTGCTCGGCGAGCAGATCAGCATGGAGATCCTGCGGATCACGGGAAAGGTCTTCCCGATCTCCGATCTGTTCGAAAATGGAACGCCTCGCGCCGTCGCCGCGCATCTGTCGGGTGCAACGGCGGGACAGGAACCGGCGGCGGCGGCCCGCGAGACCTTTTTCATCGTCCATGGTCGCGGCGGCTACACGGTGCTTCGCCCGACCTTCAAGGCAGGAATGACGAGCGGCGCTCGCGTCGTCATGCTGGAATTGCCGGGTATCCGCGGCGACGCTCCCTTTCCGCGCAACGTGCCCGAGATCGCCAGAGCCTATGTCGACCAGATCGAGCGCGAACAGCCCGAAGGTCCGGTTCGACTCGCGTCGTTCTGCATGGGCGGGCTGATCGCCCTGGAGATGGCGCACCTCCTGGAGCAAAGGGGACGCAAGCTGGGAGGGCTGGTGTTGCTCGATCCGGGTATTCCGCGCTCGCTGCGGAGCCGGCATCGCGCCTACAGCATCGGGCAGGCGAACGGGTCCGGGCTACGGGCGCGGCTGATCCTCTTCGGCAGCACGGGCAGACTCTCTGAAGACAATCCCTTCCTGGAACCGCTCTGGCTTCGCGCGCGGGCGATCGCCAACATGAGCAGCAGTCTGAGGAAGCTGATCGGCATGGAGAAGGCGGGACTCTATCGCAATGCCGGCTTGAAGGACTGGCCGCGCGCCTGGCTTACCGCAACCTACCGCCACGCCTGGCCCAGCCCCTCGGGCATCGGCGCCCATATCCTCGCCTCCGAAGGGCGTGCGAAAAGCTTCCTGAAGCGCGACGGAGTCTGGGAGCATCTGCTGCCGAACCGCAACGTCTACGTCCTCGTCGGCAAGCACTACGAGATCGGCGGCGAATCCAGCCATGTTGCCGCTGCGCTGGAAACGCTGCTGCTGGGCGGAGAGCTTTCGCGGGACAAGGCCCTGTCGCCTCCGTTTTCGGAGGCCAGGGCGGAGACGAAGGGAACCCCTGCAGGATTTCCGGCTACAGCCGCGTCCTGAGATCGGTTCGCAGCACCTTGCCGTTGGCGTTGCGCGGCAGGGCATCGACGAGGATGAAGCGCCGCGGGCGCTTATCCGGCTGCAGTTCGATGCGGCAATGGGCGCTGAGATCGGCCTCGCCGATGCTGCCGTCGGTGACGACGAAGGCGGCGATCTCCTCGCCCAGTGCCGGATCGGGGTAGCCGACGACGGCAACGTCGCGGACGCCCGCACGCCGTGCGATCGCTCCCTCGACCTCGGCAGGGTGCACGTTCGCACCGCCGCGGATGATGAGATCGGATGTGCGCCCGACGACCGTCAGGAAACCGTCTTCGCTCAGCCGCGCAAGGTCGCCGGTGTAGGCCCACCCGTCGCGGATTCGATCTCCGCCTTCGCGGTCGCGGCCGCGATAGAGGGTTTCGGCCATCCCGTGGCTGCGAACCCGCATGGCTCCGACCTCGCCGGCCGGAACCGCTCTTTCGTCGCCACCGATGATCTCGACCCGCACGGTGGGCATGACGCGCCCTTCCGTGTCCGGCCTTTCCACGACGTCGTCGCCGGACAGGATCGACACCGTTCCGGAAACGCTCGACGAGAAGCAATGGACGAAGCCGGGGGTCAGTCGTCTCCAGGCCCGCCGTTTTTCCTCGGGAGCCATGCCCGAGCCGCCGCAATAGAGCATCTTCAGTTCAGGAAAGAAGGGTACGGCGCCCTCTCCCGCCACGTCGAGCAATGCAGACACCGTCGCAGGAACGGCGAAGAGGAAGGTGACCTGCTCGCGGAGCACCCGCTCGGCAAGTTCACCGGCGCCGAAGGTCGGCGGATGGAACAGGACGGTGGCGCCGCGCAGGAGGTGCCCGAGGGTGTGGTGGCGCGACGCGGAGAAGGACAGGGGATAGGCGTTGAGGAACCGGGCGGCCATCGGATAATCGGACTCCAGCCCGTAGCCGAGACCACGCAGCAGGAGGGTCCGGTGGCTCATGACGATGCCCAGCGGCCGCGCCGTGGTGCCGGAGGTGAGCGAAACGACGGCCGGATGGAGGTCGGCGGTGGTGGGCGCTGGCACGTCGGAGGGCTGCCGCGCGACGCGTTCGGCAAAGGCACCGTCCCACACGAGCGAGGAATAGTCGCCGGCACCGAGATCCCGGTCCTCGAGCATAAGAGCGAGATCGAATTCCCCGACAAGACGCCCGCGCTCCTCGGCGCGGGTGCGGAAGTCGATCGGCACGGCCACCGCGTCGAGCATCCACAGCGCAAACAGGGCGGTCATGTTGTCGATACTGTCACGCAAAGCGATGCCGACCTGGTCGCCGGCCGCCACCCCGTGCGAACGCAGTTCATGGGCAATCCGCGCCGATTCGGCCGCCAAGCCTTCGTAGCTCAGGCGGCGGGCGCCCTGCACGAGCGCGACGCGATCGCGGTAGCGTCCCGCGAGACCTACGACCGTATCGGCCAGACTGGACTTTGAGTCCTCCTGGTTCATGAAACCGTCCCCCGCGTGTCCTTCCGGGACACGATGAACTCACCGTCTCCGCAGATCGCACGACACCGGCGTCGTGTCCATCCTGACGAACGGAACGGGGACTGGCATAGCCGGCGTGTAGTCGAAGCCCTTCGCCTCAGCCAGCGACGACCGCCTCCGCCTCGATCTCCACCTCGTAATCGCCGATGAGCGCTCCCACCTCGACGAGCGTGTTGGCGGGGAGGATGTCGCCGAAGACACGGCCGTGAGCGCGCGAGACCGGTTCCCACTTCGCGGCGTCACGAAGGTAGATCCGCGTCCGCACCACGTCTTCCATGCCGCCTCCGAGCGCATGGAGCGACGCGGCGATCTTGTCGAGGATGTAGGTCGTCTGCGCGCCCGGATCTCCGGGAGCGACGCAGCGGTCGGCGCCGTGGGTGGCCGTGGTGCCGGAGACGAGGATGCGGTCCCCCACCCGCACCGCGCGGCTGTAGCCGGCGATGCCTTCCCAGATGCTGCCCGACGAGGCACGCAGGCGGCCCGGGCGCCCGGGCACCTCGACCGCCTTGAAGACCGACGGGATCGAGCCGAGGTGGTGGGACAGGTCGCCGGAAGCGGTCAGGAACGGCGGGCGGCGGTACTCGTCGCCGCAATCGCCGGGGATCGGCCGGGTGGCGGCGAAGGCCTCGGCGAGACGGGCGTGGTCCGCCCCGTCGAGCGCGAAGGAGAAGACCTTCAGATTGTCGTCGCGGTGCTCGCTTTCGGTGATGCGTGCGCCGATGATGGCGGCGGCGACCGCCTCGTGTTCCAGCACCCAGCGCGTCGCGACGTTGGAGATCGAGACGGCATGCCTGCGGCCGATCTCGGCTGCGGCTCGCAGGATGGCCTGGAAGGCGTCCCAGCCCCCGGCCGTGTCGATGAAGCGCTTGTATTTGGACCGGCTCCAGTCGGGGATCGTCTCCGGCTCGGGGCGGCCCAGCCAGCGGTCCGACAGGAAGCCGCCGCACAGAGTGCCATAGGCGAAGAGCCTGACGCCGCTGCGCCGGCACAGCGCCGCGAGTTCGCCGGCGGCGCGGCGGTCGACGAGCGAGAAGGACACCTGGTTGCTGACCAGCGGGATACCGTCGGCGAGCGCCAGTTCCAGATGCGCGGCGTCGAAATTGGTGACGCCGATCTCGCCGATGAGGCCCTCGCGCCGCAGTTCAGTCATTGCGTGCAGCGCGTCGAGCCAGGCCGGGCGCTCGAAGGTCCACCAGTGGAACTGCAGCAGGTCGACCCGTTCGACGCCGAGCCTGTCGAGCCGTTCCTGAACGCCGCGGCGGACCACGTCCGGCGTCATCGGGCCGGGTTCGGGGCACCATTTGGTCATGGCAACGGGACGGCCCTGGCCCGGATGGCGGGCGAGCAGCCGGCCGGCGATCAGTTCCGCGCTGCCGTAATGGTCGGCCATGTCGAAGGTGTCGAAACCCGCGGCGGCATAGGCGTCGAGTGCGTCCGCTGCCCCGTCGAGTTCGAGCGGGGCGGCGTCCTTCTCGATGTCGGCGACCTGCCAGAGGCCGCAGACAAGCCGGCTGATGTCGAGCGAGCCGGCGAGCCGGGTGCGTTCGGGGCGTGTCTTCATGTCAGGTCTCGCTTTTGGTCGAAGGCGGGGGCGTGGCCGTTGGCGCGGCGCGCAGCACGTGGCGGGACATGATGCGCGCTTCGCCGAGGATGCCGCGCGGGCGCCACAAAAGGATGGCGCAGAGCGCCAGTCCGATCATGACGATCTGGAGAGAAGCCGCCCGTGCCTGCTGCTCGGCCGGAAACAGGCCGGCGACGGCGGAGGCCGACAGCGCCCAAATGCCCCAGACGACGACGGCGCCGAGGATCGCGCCGCGGTTGTTGCCGGAACCGCCGACGATCAGCATCGCCCAGACCTGGAAGGTCAGGATCGGCTGGTAGTTGTCGGGGGCGATGTAGCCGATGAAATGCGCCTGTGTTGCGCCCGCCAGCCCCATGATGGCGCCGCCGAGCGCGAAGGCCTGCAGGCGAAAGCGAACGGCACTCTTGCCCAGCGCCAGCGCCGCCGGTTCGTCCTCGCGGATGGCGCGCAGCACCCGGCCCCACGGGCTGCGGGCGAGATGTTCAAGCGCGAGGTAGAGCGCCAGGACGACTGCGGCGAGCAGCGCCAGATTGGCGAGGCTGAAGGCCACCGGCCGGTCGGCGAGGCCGGCAAAGGCGCGCGGGATGAAGCCGATGCCGAAGGGGCCGCCGGTGACGGACTGGAGGTTGAGGATGCACAGATGAATGGCGACGGCGGCGCCGAAGGTGGCGATCGCCAGATAGTCGGAGCGCAGGCGGATGGTCAGCGCGCCGACGAGGAAGGTCACGAAACCGGTGGCGACGGCCGCACCCAGCCAGCCGGCGGCGACCGGCAGACCGAAGCCGCCGAGATGGTCGGCGGTGGCCGGCGTGGTGAGCAGCGCCGAGACATAGGCGCCCACGGCGACGAAGCCTGCGATGCCGACGTTGAACAGCCCGGTCTGGCCCCACTGGACGTTGAGGCCGAGGCTGATGATGGCATAGGTGAGCGCGACCGAGAGGAAGAAGGCGCCGTAACTCAGGAGATCGATCATTCCGGTCTCCCGAACAGGCCGCGTGGGCGCAGCAGCAGGATCGCGACGAGGATGACGAAGGCGACGGCGGCGCGCCATTCGGCGCCGACCAGTTGCACCGTCATCGCCTCGGCGAGCCCGACGATCAGCCCGGCGATCATCGCGCCCGGCACCGACCCGATGCCGCCGAGGATGGCGGCGGCGAAAAGCGGGAGCAGCAGATCGAGGCCCATCTGCGGGCGGATCTGGACGAGCAGGCCGGACATGACGCCGGCGACGCAGGCAAGTCCTGCACCGAAGATCCAGACGGTGCGGATGACCATGCGCACGTCGATGCCGGCAATGCCGGCAAGCTGCCGGTTCTCGCTCACCGCCCGCATCGAGCGGCCGATGGCGGTGCGGGTCAGGAGCAGGTGGATGGCGACGACGAGGATGGCTGCGAGGCCGAGCGCCAGAAGCTGGTCCGGCGTCGCGCGCAGGCCGCCTCCGAGCGGGCGGGCGATCTGCAAGGCGCTGGTGAAATACATGGGCTTGGAAGTGAAGATGAACTCGAGCAGGCTGCGCAGCGTCAGCGCCGCACCGAAGCTCGCCATCACCAGGATGATGACGGCGCTGCCGCGATGGCGCAGCGGGCCGAACAGCAGGGCATCGACGACGAGCGCGAGCGCGGCCGTGAGCGCGATGCCGGCCACCAGCGCGACCGGCAGCGTCCAGCCGAAGGAAAACGGGCCGAGGGGGCTTGCCGGGCCGCCGGCGAGGAAGCCAAGCCCGCTCGCCACCGCGAGCACGAGATAGGCGCCCCAGGACAGGAACTCGCCATGGGCGAAGTTGGAGAAGCGCAGGATGGAATAGGTCAGCGTAATGCCGATGGCGCCGAGCCCGATCATGGCGCCGGCCACCAGCCCGTCCATCAGCACCTGCGGGGTCATCGGCGTGCCTCCGCCGGCCGGTGCCGCGATCCGAGGTAGAGTTCGGCCACCACGGCGTCGTCGCCGAGCGTCCGCGCATCCCCTTCCAGACGCACCTCGCCCTCGACGAGGACGATGGCGCGGTCGGCGATGGCGAGTGCCGCCTTGACGTTCTGCTCGACCAGGACGGTCGTCACGCCCGCGGCGTTGATGGCCTTCAGGTTGGCGAAGACGTCCTGCACGACTTTCGGCGCGAGGCCGGCCGAGGGCTCGTCGAGGATCAGGACCGAGGGCTCGACGATCAGCGCGCGCGCGACTGCAAGCATCTGCCGCTGACCGCCCGACAACTGCCCGGCGCGCAGCGCCTTCAGGCGCGCGAGATCCGGGAACATGGCGTAGAGGTCGGCGATGCGTCCGGCGCGCCGTTCCCTCGGCAGCACCTGCGCCGCCACGAGCAGGTTCTCGTGGATGGTCATTGTGGTGAAGACGTTCTCGGTCTGCGGCACGAAGGCGAGGCCGTGGCGGACGCGCAGATGCGGCGGCATGGCGGTCAGGTCGGCGCCGTCGTGCAGGATGGCGCCGGAATGGACCGGCACGAGGCCGGCGATGGTCTTGACCAGCGTCGACTTGCCCGCCCCGTTCGGCCCGAGCAGCAGCAGGAACTCGCCTTTCGTCACCTGAAGATCGACGCCGCGCACGATCGGCAGGTCGGGCTCGTAGCCGGAGACGAGCGCTCGGGTGGCCAGCACGATCGCGGCGTCGGAGACGGGCGTCATGCGACGTCTCCCAGATAGGCGGCGATGACGGCGGGGTCGCGGGCGATCTCGGCCGGCGGACCTTCGGCCAGCAGCCTGCCCGACGCCATTACCACCGCACGGCTGCAGAGCCGGGCAACCATGTCCATGTTGTGCTCGATGAGGAGGATCGTCTTGCCGGCACCGTTGAGAGCGACGATGCGGTCGATCAGCAGTTCGAGCAGCACGGGGTTGACGCCTGCGGCCGGCTCGTCGAGCAGGATCACCTGCGGATCGGCCATCAGGATGCGCGCCAGTTCGAGCAGCTTGCGCTGGCCGCCCGACAGCACCCGGGCCGGCTCGAGCGCCAGCCGGTCCAGCGTGACGAAGGCGAGGAGGTCGCGCGCCTTGTCGACGGCGGCCTTTTCCTGTGCGGCCACGCGGCCGGGAGCGAGGAAGTTCATCCACATCCGTTCCCCGAGCTGGCCCTGCGCGCCGGCGAGGACGTTTTCGAGGACGGACATGTCGGCGAAGGGCCGCGGGATCTGGAAGGTGCGGCCGACGCCACGGCCGATCCGCCGCTCCGGCCCCTCGCCCCGCACATCGACGCCTCCGACGTGAATGGAACCGGCATCAGGCTGGAGGCTGCCGGCGATCAAGTTGAACATCGTCGTCTTGCCGGCGCCGTTGGGACCGATCAGCGCGACCATCTCGCCGCGGGCAAGGGACAGCGACATGCCGTCGACGGCGCGCAGGCCTCCGAACGCCTTCACGAGGTCGGCGGCCTCGATCACCAGGCCCCCTTCCCGCGCCGATGCCTGCATGGAGCCGTGCCGCGATCGCATAAGCATCCTTCGAGCGATGATCACAAATCTTCGATGTCTGATCTTTGATCAAAGTATATTGACCATCGGCGGGGTCGCAAGATAGAAAATGCGGACAGGCCGGAACGAGGCATGCGCCATGGCTGACGACAGACCGGACAGATCCCTATCGATTGCTTCCCGCAAGGATGGCGGACAGGAGCGTGGTCCGCGCGGCGTGCTCGGCCCCATCGTGCGGGATTCCCTCCAGGAGCGAGTCTATCGTGAGCTGCGCGGCTCGCTGATCCATGGCGTCTTCGACGCCGGCGAAATCCTGCGCATCCAGGACCTGGCCGACACGCTGCAGACGAGCACCATGCCGGTGCGCGAGGCGCTGGCACGGCTGGTCTCCGAACAGGCGCTGGAGGCGCTGCCCAGCCGCTCCGTGCGCGTACCGATCATCACCCGCGAACGGCTCGACGACCTCGCCCGCGCCCGCGTGCTGGTGGAAGGCGAACTCGTGCGCCTGGCGATCGGACGGCTGACGGCTTCGGATTTCGCGCGCATCCGCGACCTGACGCGCGCCTGTGAGGCGGCCTTCGGCGGGACGGCACCCGACAAGGCGCAGGCGACGTCCGAGCTCAATCACGCTTTCCATTTCGCGATCTACGGCGCGGCGGGCTCGGCCGTGCTGCTTCCGATCGTCGAGAGCCTTTGGCTTCAATCGGGACCCTATGTGCGCGTGGCGGCCAGGGTCTACCAGGACAATCGGGAATTCTCCGCCGTGCATCATCACTGGGAACTGATCGAGGCCCTGGAGAGCGGCGACGCGAAGGCTGCGCTGACGGCACTGACCGACGACATCACGCAGTCCTTCAACCTGATCCGCGGGCGGCTGGACGCCGAAGCGCTGGCGCGAAAGGCCGCCAATGGCTGAGGCGCGGGACGACAGCTTCGAGCTTTACGACCTGCGCGTCGAGGTGGTGGCCCCGGAAGGCGGACCGATCCTGTGCGGCGCGACGGTGGGCGACCATTTCGAGCTTCGCGGCGAGATGCTGCATCTGCCCCCCGGCCAGGGCATCTCGATCTATTCGCTGGCCTCAGTACTGCCGCTGCTGGCGGCCAAGCAGCGGCCGACGCATCCCAACGACTGGATGACGACAGACGCCGAGATCGCCTGCCCGGATCCGAACTGCTCGACGCGCCTGCGCATATCGCGGACCGGGCTGCGCCGCTTCAGCCACGCCGAAACCACGCTCGTTCCCCTGCCCGACCGATGAGGCCATGATGCAGTCCTTCGAACTCGCGCCCGGCTATTTCATCTCGCGGATCATCCGCGGCGGCTGGCAGATGGCCGGCGGACACGGAGCGATCGACGCGGCGACGGCGGTGGAGGACATGGTGGCCTTCGCCGACGGCGGCATCGTCACCTTCGACTGCGCCGACATCTACACCGGCGTGGAAGACCTGATCGGCCGTTTCCGGATGCGCTACGGCGACCTGCGGGGAGCCGAGGCGCTTCATTCCGTGCACGTCCACACCAAATGCGTGCCCGACCTCGACCTGCTTCACCGCATCCGCAAGGCGGACGTCGAGGCGATCATCGACCAGTCGCTGCGTCGCCTGCGCACGGAGCGGCTCGACCTCGTGCAGTTCCACTGGTGGGACTACGATGCGCCGAAATGGCTGGACGTCGCCGGATGGCTGGCCGAACTGCGGCAGGCCGGCAAGATCGCCAATCTCGGCGGCACGAATTTCGACACCGAGCACATGGCGGCGATCGCCGATTCGGGCGTGCCGCTCGTCTCCATGCAGGTGCAGTATTCGCTGCTCGACCGGCGCCCGGAGAAGGCGATGCTTGCGGCGGCGGCTTCGCGCGGCATCTCGCTGCTCTGCTACGGCACGGTCGCGGGTGGCTTCCTGTCCGACCGCTGGCTGGGCGCGGCCGAGCCGGCCGAGCCGCTCGAGAACCGCTCGCTCACCAAGTACAAGCTGATCATCGACGATGCCGGCGGCTGGGACTGGTTCCAGGCGCTGCTGCGGGCGCTGCGCCAAGTGGCGGACCGGCACGGCAGCGACATCGCGACCGTGGCGAGCGCGGCGATGCTGGCGCGGCCAAGCGTGGCCGCCGTCATCGTCGGCGCGCGCAACCGGTCGCATCTCGCGGCCAATCGCGCCATCTCGGACATGACCCTGACGGACCGGGACCATGAAGGGATCAACGCCGTGCTGTCCGCTGCCCGGGAACTCTCGGGCGACGTCTACACGCTTGAACGCGACCGCACCGGGCGGCACGGATCGATCATGAAATACAACCTCAACAAGGGGGCTGCCTGACAGTTCGGCAGGTCGGGCGCTCGTTGCACTCAGCCGAATCCAAGCGTGGCGCCTGGCGCCAGTCAAAAAGAGGGAGAACAACAATGAGAATGCTTCTGCTTTCGGGCACCGTGCTCGCCGCCATCGGTGCGGCGATGCTGCCCGCCAGGGCCGCCGACTGCGACATCACCGTCGGTCTCGTCATGGAACTGACCGGACCGGCTGGCGCCTACGGCCAGGCCGGCGCCAAGGCCGTCGAAATGGCCTTCCGCGACTTCAACGACGCCGGCGGCGTCGGCGGCTGCAAGCTCGTGACCGACACGCGCGACAGCCAGAGCCAGGGCAACGTCGCCGTCGACCAGGCGACCCAGCTCGTCAACATCACCAAGGTGCCGGTGATCATCGGCGGCATCATCTCGTCGGTGTCGATCCCGATCCTGACCTCGGTCACCGCGCTGGCCAACGTCGTGCAGGTGTCGCCCGCCTCGTCCTCGCCGACGCTGACCCAGCTCGGCCGCGACGGCAAGACCAACGGCATGTTCTTCCGCACCATCACGTCCGACGCTCTGCAGGGCACGGCAGCGGCGAAATATGCGCTCGATCAGGGGCTGAAGAAGCTCGCGATCATCCACGTCAACAACGACTTCGGCGTGAACATGGTCAAGGAGTTCTCGGCAGCCTTCGAGAAGCTCGGCGGGACGATCACCTCGGTAACGGCCTACAACGACAAGCAGGCGAGCTACACCGCCGAAGCCAATGCGGCGATGGCCGGCGAGCCGGACGCGCTCTACCTCGTCTCCTATCCGGTCGACGGCGCCACGATCGCCCGCGCCTGGATCTCGAACGGCGGGCCGCAGAAGTTCCTGCTCAATGACGGCATGAACTCCACCGACTTCATCCAGGCCGTCGGCGCGCAGTACCTGAACGACGCCTACGGCACCTCCTCCGGCACCGCCGAGACGGCGTCGACCAAGTATTTCTACGAGAACTTCGAGGCATTCTCCGGCTCCATCAAGCCGGACGCACCGGCAGCCGACCGCTCCTATGACGCCGGCGCGATCGTCGCGCTCGCCATCGCCAAGGCCGGCAAGGCCGAGTCGGCGGCGATCAAGGCGGCGATCCCGCAGGTCGTTTCGGCGGACGGCGAGCCGATCTATGCCGGCAAGGCCGAGTTCGAGAAGGCGCTCGGCCTGATCAAGGACGGCAAGGCGATCAAGTACGAGGGCGTGATCGGACCGGTGTCCTTCGACCAGTACGGCGACATCACCGGCCCGTTCCGGCTGTGGCGCATCCAGAACGGCGAGGTGACCACGGTCGGCCAGGTGAGCGCAGCCGAAGTCACCGCGATCAAGGACGGCATGAAGTAGCCTCCGACCCCGATAGACGACGAAACGACACGCCCGCGCGGAAACTCTCCGCGCGGGCGTTTGCTTACACATCACTCGCCATCGTCCGCGCAGTGGAGAGGGCCGCGTCCGCTATACCTGAAGCAGGCGGCGATAGACGTGGCGCTGGGCGAGCAGGCGCCAGCGGTTGGGGCTCTTGGCGGCAAGCACCATCGGCGACGTGATGAGCCGCCGCTCCAGGCGGGCGATGCCCCGCGGCGCCATCGTCCCGGCCAGCGCTGCCGACGTCGTGCAGCCGTAGAGTTCGCTGGCCAGTCGCAGCATGGTGTAGACCGGCAGGGCAGCGCCGCTGGCCTGCGCCCGCTCGGCCAGTTCGCCGGGGTCGACACCGCTGCGCGCCACCATCAGCCCGTCGACCACATATTGCAGACGACCGAACAGATGCGACGTCGCACCATGCAGGGCGGCCAGCACGAGTCGCGCGGCCGGCGTGACGCCCTGGCCGTCCTTGCCGGCGTGCAGGTCGTAGGTGAGGCTGAGGCGGCGGCGGAGCTCCGGCGTGTGGACGAGATCGGTATGCACTTCGACGAGGACGGTGCCGGTGGCTCCCGGCGCGCCGTTGATCCATTGCCGTTCGGCATAGTCGGCCGCGTGGCGCTCGTGTCCGTGCGGGACGAACCCCTTCCGGCTCAAGATGGCACCGAGGGCCTCCGCAGCCTCCGCGCGCACGAGGATGTCGACATCGCCGAAGGATCGCAGGTGCACGCCGCCATAGGCGTTCTCGGCAAAGTCGATGCCTTTCACGATGACCGCGGGAAAGCCGGCGAGGTCCTGGCGGATGGCTCGCGCCACCGCGGCGACCTGCATGGTGGGCGCGATGATCTCGCTGCGCTCGGCGCGGACGCGTTCGGACAGGGCGCCGGCGGCCGCCTCCCTCCCCGCACCCGCCAGCAGGGCCGCCGGGTCGTCGCGCAGCAGCCTGAGCAGGTTGTAATGGACCGCCAGATGGACATTGTGGCGCACGGCTTCGTAGAGCAGGGCGTCGACCGCCCGCGCGTCATCGGCCGGCAGCGGGGCCGCCGGCCAATGTCCGTTCAGGCCGGCCGGATCCGACAGCCGCGCCAGCCACGCATCGATCGACCGGCTCATGTCTGTCCCTCCCCTCCGGCGTCGCCCTTGCCGGGCTTGCCGCTCCCACACATCACCCTGCCGCGGAACGACATCGACACCAGACGCCGGTGCGGGCAGGCGCGCGGCGGGATCGCGTCGATCCGCCCCGGCCGCTGTCGGTCGTTTCCGCCGGGCCTGTGGCCGCCACAGGTTGGGGATATTGCACGGCTCGTCGCGAAGCGGCAACCGCCGGTGGGCACGGGCTCGGGTTCTCGCGAAGTCCGCGGCAGCGGTGGACCGGTAGTGTCCATGTCCACGGCGTGACGATGCATGGTCGCGACAGCTAGCCGGCCACGGCGTCATCTGTTATCGCATGCTCAACAAGAATTTCATCTTCAGGGAGACTGCGAATGACGGATATGACTTCCGCCGGCGAGGACGTCTACAGGCTGGCCGAGGATGTTTCGCTCCAGCCGCTGGGCGACGGCGAAGGGGGCGTGGTGCTCATGCTCAAATCCGGGGAGATCTATACCGTGAACGACACGACGCTCGACTTTCTGTCGAAGCTCGACGGCGCGCGCAGCCTTCGCGCCTGCGCCGAAGCGATCGCCGCGGTCTACGACGTCGACGCGGCGACGGCGATGTCGGACCTTGCCGAAATTGCCGCCGATCTCTCCTCCGAGCAGATCGTCATAAGGGTGGCATGAACCCGTTCCCGCCGGTCGCTGTGCCGTTTCCCGCCAGCGTCTGGATCGCGGCGCGGCTGCTGCCGGCCTGTGTCGGATCGTCGGAACTCGACCGATTGCTCGCCATGGCGACACCGCCGCCGGGGACCTCCGCCTATCGCGAATTCAGCGCGCGCGCCATCGTATCGGCCGTCAAGCGCGCGGCGCGGCGTCCCTGGGTGATGCGGGATCGCCGCTGCCTGCGCGAGGGCCTGCTGGCGTTCCGCTATCTCAGCCTGGCCGGCCATCGGCCGCTCCTGCACTTCGCCCTGGAGCCGGCTTCGCTGAAAGACCGGAAAATGTCGGCCCACTGCTGGGTGACGGTCGACGACGAGGTTCTGATGAACCCGCCGACGCCGACGATGATGACGTTGTTTGCATGGGATGGTGCACGCATGACGAGACCCGGGGGCGCAGTGGAAGCCACGGTGCATGCCCATGACTGAGATGCATCGCGTCGCGTTCGATTTCCACGGCGCAGGCCTCGTCACAGAAGCCCCGCGCGGTTCCTGGACCGCGGGCATGCAGGACAGCTTCCGGTGGTACGTCACCGAAGAGGCGCCGGAACCGGCGTTCCGGCTCACCGTGCACGAGGATGAAACTCCGAGGGTGCCTGCGCACATTCCGCTGACATGGACCGGAACGCTGCAGGAACGCGACACCGGCCGGATGTACGAGACGGAAACGCTGTGGGCGCTGGAGGTCGAGAACCATGGCTACATCCTGATCGACCATGCGGCCGCGAGCGCCGAACTCGTGATGCGGCGGGGCAGCGAACGGGCCTTCACGATGACGCCGATCGTCGCGGTCCTCAGCGCCGCGCTGCAGGCGCGCGGCCAGCACATCGTGCATGGCGCGAGCCTCGGCTGCCGCGACGGCGACGGCGCGATCCTGATCTGCGCGCCCTCCGGTTTCGGCAAGACGACGACGTCGCTCGCGCTCGCCCGCGAGGGCTTCCGGCTCTTTGCCGACGACGTCAGCATGATCGTTTCGCGAACCGAAGCATCGGGTCCGCGGATCTGGGGCCTGCCGAACTGGCTGCGGATCCACCGCAAGACGCTGGAGATGCTGCCCTGGCTCGGACCGCTGCCGGATAAATGGAATTCCGAGGACGAACAGGCCGTGGCGCTGCACGCGTTGGAAGGTATCCTGCCTGTGGGTAAGACGACGCCCGCGCCGCTTCGGGCGGTGATCGTCATCGGCACGCGGGCGGAACGGCATGCGGTGGTTCCGCTGGCGCGCGCGGACGCGCTGGTCCGGCTTGCGAAAGACAATGTGTCGAGCAGCGCAGTGGGCGTTACGCCATGGCATCGGCGGCAGTTTGCTGCCTATGCGGAGGCGCTGTCGTCCTGCCCCGTGTTCGAACTGCACGCCGGGACCGACCTGCCGTCGCTCGCCGATGCCGTGGACGCCGCCATCGCGCGATGAAGCCGGTCTCGAACGGGGCAGGTCCGCCGACCGAATGCCACCGAACGCCTCGTCCGCAAAAAGACAATGGCGCGCGACATGGCTGCCGCACGCGGGAGGCATTCGCCTACCGGCATCAACCGGCAGGCGTCAGGACGGCGATCGAAACTCGCCCGTCAGGATGGGGTCCAGATCACGGTCACCGATCCAGCGGTGATCGCACCGAGCTTTCCACGCCTGGACAGGACGGGCTTTTCGTAGGTCTTCTTCATTGCATCCTCCTAAGTGAACTTACCGAGAACAATCTCTGCCTCTCGGACTTCCGCCCGACAGACACCCTGGTCGCAGTATCGCTTCCCACCTCTCGGTCCTGACATCACATCAGGACATCACCGAGAAAAGGACGCGAGGTATACCTTCGGTTGGCGACGCAACATCGCCACCTTTCACGACTCACTCGCAGGAACAGCCCGGCCTCAGGGCATTCCGATCAACGTCACGGCGTTTGCCGTGACCGATCCAAGCTTGCCGCGTTTCGAGAGAACCGGCTTTTCGTAGGTCTTCTTCATGACGCCCCCTGCTCAAAGACAGACCCGAAACCGAGCGGGCCAAAAGAACCAATCAGAACCAGCCACCGACGGCTACGGGAGCGGAACCCAGATCAGCGTCACCTTCGCCGCCGTTACGGCGCCAAGAGAGCCGCGCTTCGCGAGCGTGGGCTTTTCGTAGCTTTTCTTCATGTCGTCTCCCAACAAATGATCGAAAAGCACCGACAACGACTAAGTAACCGGCACCCAGATGAGCGTTACCGGCACCGCGGTGACGGCGCCGAGAGTGCCGCGCTTCGAGAACTCGGGCTTTGCATAAGGCTTCTTCATTGCATCCTCCTACTGGTCAATTCGATCAAGACGTCGCGCAGATGGAATTCAAAAAGACTTCAAACACTCGATACTCCGCACGCGAACGAAAGGAACCGGGCCAGGGTCGATCAGGTGACGTTCACGACCGTGATCGCGATGTCAGCCGTTCTTCGACCCAACCTGCCCTGCCGCAGAAGGACCGGCTTTTCGTACGGCCTTTTCATCCCGACCATTCCCCAGCGTCCCCGATTCACGTCTCTATCGTCTCAAGCATAGATCACGCCGCGCATGTATTCAACAAGCCGTCGAAATTAATCCCGACAATCACTCTGCCGCGGGTTCTTTCGTCCTTCTGTCGGCGAAGAGGGCAAGCCTTTGCCTGGTCCGGTGATCGGCCGGTGCGATCTTGACACCGGTGACGTCCTGGCCGCGCCGGTAGTGGCCCGGCCAGCGCTGCTCGCGCTCGGGCGAGCCGGGTTCCTGGAGCGCAGCCTGGAAGGCGCGGCGTCTGGTGCGCCACTCGTCCATGTAGCTTGCAACCTCCGGATCGTCCGAGACGCGCTTCATCTCGGGCTCGAAGGCCTCCAGTTCGCCGCGGCGCATCGGAAAGACCTGCACCAGCGGATCGCCCTTGCGGAACCGCACCGCGTGGTTGGGGCGCGTGATCTGCCAGTGCATCGCGATGGACGAGAGCAGCCAGTCGGTTTCGGCCGTGCCCGAAAGGGGGGAGGCGCCGTCGACGGGCATGTTCGGCGGGCCCTGCATCACGAGGTCGTAGCCCGGTTCGGTGCGGAACACCGCCGGGAAGGAAAAGGTGACGATGCCGAAGCCGAAATGGCTGACGATGCGGTGATTGCCGGGCTCGTCGGGGAGGATCGCGAGGCAATCGGGGTGGTCGCCGCCGTTCCATATGGCGGTGAACCCGACCGGCGAGCAGATTTCCCAGCCGTGCTGGTTGGCGATCATCATCGGCAGACAGCCATAGGCGAAGCCCTTGTTGAGCTTCGACATCCAGGCCCTTTCGGCACGCGCGGGACGGATGTCGAGGTCATGGCCGTCCTCGACATAGGCGGTGAATTTCATTCCCGTTCCCCCTGGAGGCCTCTCCTTCGAGCCGGGCCTCCTGCATGCGCACGAGACAACCTATCCCGATGTCGGCATCAATCCGACTGTTCCGAATGCACGATCCCGCAATGCACCGGACGGGCGATCACTTCGCGGAATCTTGGCATGGCGCCCGCAACACTATCCCCCGGAAGAAGCGCGGGGGTCAATCGTCTTCCGGCTGGTGGCGCGGCGTTCCGGCCGGAGCGCCGCGCGGCGACTCTACTTGATGTACCAAGCCCAGGGCCGTTCCGTCTCGTAGGCGGTGATCTGCTTGACCTCGAGATAGTTCGCCAGGCCCCAGCGGCCGAGCTCGCGGCCGATGCCGGACTGTTTATAGCCGCCCCAGGGTGCTTCGGTGAAGGTGGGCTGCGAGCAGTTGATCCAGACGATGCCGGCGCGGAAGGCGCGCGCGACGCGGTCGCAGCGCGCGCGATCCTTCGACATCACCGCGGCGGCCAGACCAAAACGGCTTTCGTTGGCCATCCGCACCGCGTCGGCCTCGTCCGCGAAGGGCTTCACGCAGACGACCGGCCCGAAGATCTCTTCGCGCCAGACGAAGGAGTCTTCGCTCATGTCGGTGAGGATCGTCGGCTCGAGGAAATAGCCGGTGTTCAGCCCGGCCGGACGGCGTCCGCCGCCCGCCACCGTGGCACCCTCCGCCGTGCCGCGCGCGATGGCGGCGAGCACCTTGTCGTACTGTCCCTTCGAGACGAGCGGGCCGAGCAGCGTTCCCTCCTCCATGCCGTCGCCGATGCGGATCTTCGACGCCTCGGCGACGAGGCGCTCCAGCAGCGCGGGGTAGAGGTTCTCCTCGACCAGCACGCGCGAGGTGGCAGAACAGACCTGGCCCTGGTTCCAGAAGATGCCGAACATGATCCATTCGACCGCTGCCTCGATGTCGGCATCGGCGAAGACGACGAAGGGCGACTTTCCGCCGAGTTCCAGCGACACCGCCTTGATGTCGCGCGCCGCCGCCATCATCACCTTCGAGCCGGTCGGCACGGAACCGGTGAAGGCGAGCTTGTCGACGCCGGGGTGCTCGGTCAGCGGCTGGCCGGCATCGGGTCCGGTACCGGTGACGATGTTGAGCACGCCGGCCGGCAGGCCGGCCTCGGCCACGATCGCGCCGAGTTCGAGCGACGTCAGCGGCGTGAGCTCCGACGGCTTCAGCACCATCGTGCAGCCGGCCGCCAGCGCCGGTGCGACCTTCCAGGCTGCCATCAGAAGCGGATAGTTCCACGGCACGATGGCGCCGGCGACGCCGACCGGCTCGCGCACCACCGTCGTCGAGAAGCGGTCGTCGCCGAGCGGGATCGCCTCCTCCGCGTCGTCGAGCGCTTCAGCCAGACTCGCATAGAAGGAAAAACAGCCGGCGACGTCGCCGATGTCCCACAGCGCTTCCGGCAGCGGCTTGCCGTTGTCGCGCACTTCGATGCGGGCGAGTTCGTCCTGGCGCGCCGTCACGCCGTCTGCGATGCGGCGCAGGACGGCGGCGCGCTCGCGGCCCGACATCCGCGGCCACGGCCCCTCGTCAAAGGCCCTGCGCGCCGCCCTCACGGCGCGGTCGACGTCCTCGGCGGTCCCGGCCGGCGCATGGGCGAAGACCTCTTCGGTCGCCGGGTCGATCACCGGGAAGCTGCCGCCCCGGGCAGGAGCCACCCATTCGCCATCAATGAAGAGCCCGTCTCGCATTGCCTTCCCCTCTTTCGTCATCCCGCAGCGCGGCGCGGCGCCTCGGCACGGTTCACCACGTTCAGAATCCCCTCGGCCGCACGCCTGGCGCCCCTGTGGGCCTTCATGCGGACGGCGTTCTGCTGCAGCCGGGCCCGCATCGCCTCGTCGAGGAGCAGCGAACGGATCGCGCCGGCAAGCTCTTCCGGCTCCCAGCGGTAGCGATCGAGCGACCGGCCGACACCGGTTTCGGCGGCACGGCGGGCGTTGTCGTGGCCGTCCCAGCAATAGGGCATGACCAGAGACGGCACGCCGAAAGTGAGCGCCTCGCAGAAGGAATTGTTGCCGCCATGATGGATGAAGAGGCTGGACTGAGCGACGACGGAGGGTTGCGGAAACCAGCTGCCGACATAGACGTTGTCGGGCACCGAGGAATATTGGTCGCTCCACGACCCGCCATTGACGAGGAAGCGGCACGGCATGTCGGCGAAGACCTCGATCATGCGCTTCGTCATGCCGACATCCATCGCCCCCAGAGAGCCGAAGCTGGTCAGCACCAGCGGCCCTTCATTGTGGCTGGCGAAGCGCGGCGGCTGGTACTCCGCCTCCTGGCGCACGCAGCCGTCGAGGAAGACGAAGCGGTCGGGGTCGAGCGGCTCGGCGCGCGCGTGGCGGATGATCTCGGGCGCCAGCAGCATGTTGAGCCAGGGCGACGGGTCGAGGAAGCTTGGCGATGGAGGCGGCGCGAGCCCGCATTCGGCGAGGAAGGCGCAGAAGCGCTTGTGGGCGGGCGCCGTCACGGCCTCGTAGCGACGCGCGAAATCGTCCCAGCGACCGCGCTCCGCCAGGCCGAGGCCCGACAGGTAGGGCGGGACGTCGGGGTCCGGAAGCTCGGTCTCGGCGCAGGATATGACGCGGATCCAGGGCACGCCGGCATTGGCGACGGCGGGGAACATCACGACGTTGTCGAGCACGATGCCGTCCGGCTTCAGGCTGGCGAGCAGCTGCCGCAATGGCGCCTCGACGGTGATCGCTGTGTCGACGATCGCGTCCCAGGTCGGCCCGACATAACTGTCGAGCTGGCGGTCGGGAGACTGACGGAACGCGTCCTGGTGGCGGGCGATGAAGCCCGTCCAGTCGGTGGCGTCGCCGGTGCCGCCGCCGAGCTGGTATTCGGGGAAGCCGTATTCGGAGAAGACACCGCTGAAGCCCGGATGGCAGATGAAGACCGGCCGCGCGCCCATGCGGCGCAGTTCCTGGGCGATGCCGACGCAGTTCAGCGCCGCGCCGAAGCTTGCTTCGGGAAACAGGGCGATGGTCTTGGCTGCGGTCATGCGGGTCCCGGTCGTCTTTCAGCGCGCGACGATCTTGAAGGCCGATGGAACGCCACGGCCGGCCAGGCGCGGCCGCTGCGACTGCGAGAGCTGGATATGCACGCGCATCAGATCGGCGGCAAGGTTCATCTGGCCGCGCTCGATGTGCTCGAGCATCTGGAGATGCTCGACGTTCGACTGCATCAGCCGCCAGGTGGAGACATGGCCGGACGGCGCGGCGCGGCGGCGGCGATGGTGGTTCACCAGCGCCTCGGCCATGAAGGGATTGCCGCAGCTCTTGGCCACGAGAAGGTGGAAGTCGAAGTCGGTGCGATCGAAGAGCTTGCGGTTGAAGCTGTCCTCGTCCATCCGCCGCAGGGCCAGCATCGACTGGCGCAGCGACAGGATCGCGGTCGCGTCGCGCCGGAAGTCCGGCATGGTCAGCGCCAGCGGCTCGGTGGCGAGCCGGAACTCGTAGCTCGCCGCCGCCGCGTCCGAACTGATCGCGAACTGCTTGAGGAGCCATTGCTGGCCGGCGCCGCGTTCGGCGAGCCCGTCCTCGGAGAGCCTGAGCAGCGCGTTCTGCACCGCCAGGCGCCCTTCCCCATAGCGCCGCTGCAGCGCAGCGACCGTCTGCGCCTCCTCGATGCGCCCGGCAGCGAGGTCGCGCAGGATGGCGGCATGGACCTCGTCTTCCGCCTGTGCGCTCGGCTCCAGGTCGAGGCCGGGCACCATCGCCGGGTCGATCGCGAAGCGATAGCCGCCCTCGGCGTCGGATGTGACGAGCCCCTGTTCGGCCAGCACCTGAAGCGCCTTGCGGACGGGCGTGCGTGAGACGTTGCAAAGCGTGGCGATCGACTGCTCGACGAGGCGCTCGCCGGACGCCATGCCGCGCTCGGTGGCGAGATTCAGTATTTTTTGCGCCAATTCGACATGTCGCCGATTGGGCTTTCCGGAGTCCGACATGACGGGCCCTTGCTCATCCCACACCCGGCAGAATGCGGCCTTGCGGCATCGATGGCAAGCGCAACGCCGGTCCGATGGAAAAAGATCGGGGACTGCATTTCCGCTATTGACGTATTTTTTTCGAAAACAATACACTCAGCACCTGACGGAAAGATCGCGGCAAGCGACGAGCGTTCACCCAGAGGCCGGAACACCAACATGAGGAGCAATTCCGTGACAGCGACCATAGGGTCCGTATCCAGGTGCTGGGCCGTGCGCCTGGCAACCGCCACAGCCATGCTTGGCGTCGCGCACAGCGCATCGGCAGCCGACCTCGTCATCTCGAACTGGGACGGCTACATGGCGCCCGACATCGCCGAAACCTTCAAGGCGGCGACCGGCCTCGAGGTCGAGATCGTCAACCATGCCACCAACGAAGAGATCATGGGCAAGCTCATGGCGAGCCAGGGCAAGGGCTACGACGTGGTCTTCGTCTCCTCGCCCTTCGCCGAGATCCTGAACAAGCAGGGGCTCCTGGCCGGGATCGACAAGGCCGCCGTGCCGAACCTCGCCAACCTCTATCCGGAGGCCGCGGCGCTCGCCTACGATCCCGGCACGAATTTCGCCGTGCCCTATGCCTGGGGCACGACCGGCCTGTGTTATCGCTCCGACCTCGTGGAAGGCACGCCCGACAGCTGGATGGCGATGCTGAAGCCGGCGGACGCGCTGAAGGGCAAGATCACCATGCTGGCGACCGACCGCTGGCTGATGGGTGCTGGCCTGCTCGCCACCGGCGCGTCGGTCAACGAAAGCGACCCGGCCAGGATCGACGCGGCGAAGGACCTGCTGATCGAGGCCAAGAAGACCCTGCTCGCCTATGACGACACGACCTTCTATTCCAAGCTGGTCTCGGGCGAGGCCTCGCTCGTTCATGCGTGGGACGGCTGGTGCAACTACGGCATCGCCGAGAACGCCGAGATCAAGTTCGTCGTGCCGTCGGAAGGCTCGGACCTGTGGGTCGACACGATGGTCGTCATGAAGAACGGCGAGAACAGCGCCAATGCGATGACGTTCCTGAACTTCGTCCTCGACGCGAAGAACCACGCCTGGGCGGCGGAGAACATTCTCTACAAGGTGCCGAACAAGGCGGCGATGGAGAGCCTCGATCCGGCGCTGGCTGAGCAGTATCCGAACATGGGCATGACGCCCGCCGAACTCACCGGATACGAGTTGCTGCGCGATCTCGGCGACGCGCAGAAGCTCTATTCGCGCGCCGTGAGCGAGATCAAGGCCGCAAACTGAAGGAAAGGGCCGGAACGCCGGCCCCATCCCGACGAACCCGACGGGGAGCGCGCGCAGGCGCCCTCCCCGTCGCCCATCCCGAGCGGAACCTGCACGACGGCCGCCGGCTCGTCCCCAGGCAGACCCGCCCCTGCGCAACAGGCTCTCCCTTGTCCTTCCAGGCCACACGACCGAACCTGCTCGCCGCGCCGGCCGTCGCCTGGCTGCTGGCGTTCATGGTCGCACCGTGCCTGCTGATCCTCGGCTATGCCTTCTTCGAGCGCGGGACCTGGGGCGGCGTGGTGTACACCTTCACGCTGGAGAATTTCGAGCGCGTCTTCGACCCGCTCTATGCGCGGATCTTCGTCAACTCGGCGCGGATCGCGGCCACCGTCACGCTGCTTGCCATCCTCGTCGCCTATCCGGCCGCCTATGCGATCAGCCGCGCGCCGAGATCGCGCCAGCCGATCCTGCTGTTCTTCGCCGTGCTGCCGTTCTGGAGCAACTACCTGATCCGCACCTATGCCTGGATCGTGCTGCTCAACCGCGAGGGGCTGATCAACAACGTCCTGCGCTGGGGCGGCTACGAGGGCGAGCCGCTGTCGATGCTCTACAGCGAGGGAGCGGTGATCATCGGGCTCGTCTACAACTATTTGCCTTTCGTGATCCTGGCGATCTACTCCAGCCTGTCGCGGCTCGACATGAGCCTGGTGGAAGCGTCGCGCGACCTCGGCGCGGGGCCGATCCGCACCTTCCTGCGGGTCACGCTGCCGCTGACGCTGCCCGGCGTCGCGGCGGGCGGGGTCTTCGTCTTCGTTTTGTCGATCGGCAATTTCGTCACGCCCGCCCTGCTTGGCGGCGGGCGGTTCCAGATGATCGGCAACCTCGTCTACGACCAGTTCCTCACCGCCAACGACTGGCCCTTCGGCGCTGCTCTCGGCATGATCCTGATCGCCATCATGATCGCGCTGCTCACGCTCCAGGCCCGCGCCACCAACCGGGCCTCAGGCACCGTGCGGGAGGCGGAGCGATGATGGGCTTCACGCGCCAGAACGCCGGCGGTCGCGCGACGCTGATCGTCGTCTTCGGCTTCCTCTATTTGCCGATCGTCGTGCTGGTCGGCCTGTCCTTCAATGAAGCGGGCCTGCCCACCGTCTGGTCCGGCTTCTCGACGAAATGGTACGGCGCGCTGCTCGGCAATTCCGACATCCTGGGTGCCGCCTGGAACACGCTGGTGGTCGCCGTCTTCGCGACCGTAATCGCAACGGTTCTGGGCACGCTGCTCGCCATCGGCATCGAGACGCGGCGTCGGGCGAGCACCGGACTGGAAGCGCTGGTGTTCGCGCCGATGGTGATCCCCGACATCGTGCTCGCCGTGGCACTGCTCTCCTTCTTCTCGCGGCTCGACGTGACGCTCGGCCTGCACACGATCGTGCTCAGCCACGTCATCTTCGACCTCGCCTTCGTCTGCTCGATCGTGCGGGCGCGCCTGAAGCATTTCGACTATTCGATCGTCGAAGCCTCGCGCGATCTCGGCGCCTCGCCCTGGACGACCTTCTGGCGCGTCACCTTTCCGGTGCTGATGCCGGCGATCGTGGCCGGCGCGCTGCTGGCCTTCACGCTGTCGATCGACGAGTTCATCATCGCCTTCTTCACCGCCGGCGCGGGGCGTTCGTCCATCACGCTGCCGATGCAGATCTATTCGATGATCCGGTTCGGCATCACGCCGGAAATCAACGCCCTCGCCACCATCGTCATGAGCGTCAGCGCCGCCGCGCTGCTCCTCTCGCAGTGGCTCAACAAAGACCAACTGCGATGAACGACGCGCCGACCAACGACGATCCGATCCTCCGCATCGAGGCCCTGTCGAAGGACTTCGGGCCGGTGCGTGCCGTGGATGCGGTGTCGCTCGACATCCGCCGCAACGAATTCTTCGCGCTGCTTGGCCCGTCCGGCTGCGGCAAGTCCACGCTGCTGCGCATGCTCGCCGGCTTCGAGATGCCCTCCGGCGGGCGCATCCTGCTGGAAGGGGAAGACATTTCGGGCCTGAAGCCGGAGCGCAGGCCGGTCAACCTGATGTTCCAGTCCTACGCGCTCTTTCCGCACATGAGCGTGTTGCGGAACATCGCCTACGGGCTCGAGATGGAGCGGCTGCCGAGAGCCGAGATCCGCGCCCGCGTCGACGAGATCATGGCGGTGACCGACCTGACGGGCTTTGCCGACCGCAAGCCCGAACAACTGTCCGGCGGGCAGAAGCAGCGCGTCGCGCTCGCCCGCGCCCTGGTGAAGCGGCCGAAGGTGCTTCTGCTCGACGAGCCGCTCGGCGCGCTCGACAAGAAGCTGCGCGAGCGGATGCAGCTCGAACTCAAGCGCCTGCAGCACGATGTCGGCATCACCTTCATCGTGGTCACGCACGATCAGGAGGAAGCGCTCGTCATGGCCGACCGGATGGCGATCCTCAGGGACGGCAAATTGCTGCAGTGCGGCTCGCCGGAGACGGTCTACGAGAACCCGACGGACCGGTTCGTCGCCAACTTCATCGGCGTGATGAACTTCATCGAGGGCCGGATCGGCGGCGACGGCCACTTCAGTGCGAAGAGCGTCCGGCTGCCGGTGCCGCACCTCGCCGCCGGACCGACCGCGCTGGCGATCCGCCCGGAGGACGTCGGCATCGAGCACGGCGGCGACGCCGGCATCCCCGGCCGCATCACCGACATAGCCTATAACGGGCTCGACCGCGTGCTGCACGTGGCCATCGACGCCAGCGCCACGCCGATCCAGGTGCGCGTGCCCGCACGCGTCGAGGCCGGCCATGCGATCGGCGAGCCCATCCGCATCGCGATCGCGCCGGATCGCTGCAAGTTCTTTCCCGCCTGAGCCGAAAGAGGAGACCTCATGTCGAAGACCATCGCATTCTTTCCCGAAGCGGCCTTCGGGCCGGCGCTGAACTCCGTCGGCATCGCGCAGGCGGTGCAGGCGCTCGGCCACAAGGCCGTGTTCCTGTCAGATCCCGGTTTCGTCGCGGTCTACGAGGGCTACGGCTTCGAGGCGCATCCGGTGAACCTGTCGGCACCGATGCCGCCCGAGCAGATGGCGAAGTTCTGGGAGGACTTCATCAACGGGCACATCCCGAACTTCCGCAAGAGCCCCTACGACCAGATCGACAATTACGTGAAGGACTGCTGGACGGCGATCGTCGACACCGCCAAATGGGCGCAGAAGGACCTTCCCGGCGTGCTGGACAGGATCCAGCCGGACCTGATCTGCGTCGACAACGTCATCCTGTTTCCGGCGATCAAGCAGTTTGGCAAGCCGTGGGTGCGGATCATCTCCTGCTCGGAAAACGAGATCGAGGATCCGAAGATCCCGCCGCATCTGTCGGGTTGCGGAGCGACGGACTTCGCCTGCCACGACGCCTACCGCGCGCGCTTCAACGCGGTGATCAAGCCGATCCACGACGACTTCAACGCGTTCCTCGCCTCGACCGGGGAGGCGCCCTACCCGTTCGGCCAGTTCTTCGAGGCGTCGCCGACGATGAACCTGCTTCTTTATCCCGAGGCGGTGAAGTTCGAGCGCGAGCATCCGCTCGATCCGAAGCAGTTCCAGTATCTGGAAGGCTGCGTGCGCAGCGAGAAGCCCTACACGGTGCCGACCTTTGCCGAGAAGAACGACAAGCCGCTGGTCTACGTCTCCTTCGGCAGCCTGGGCGCCGGCGACACCGAACTCCTGAAGCGCATCATCGCCACGATCGGCACCTTGCCCTACCGGGCGCTGGTCAATGTCGGCGACTACAAGGCAGGCTACGAGAACGTGCCGGGCAACGTGGTGATCGAGAGCTGGTTTCCGCAGCCATCGGTGATCCCGCAGGTGGATGCAGTGATCCACCACGGCGGCAACAACTCCTTCACCGAGTGCCTCTATTTCGGCAAGCCGGCGATCATCATGCCCTATGTCTGGGACGGGCACGACAACGCCACGCGCGTCGACGAGACCGGCCACGGCTTCAAGATGCCGCGCTACGACTGGACCGACGCCGACCTCGCGGCCAAGCTCGACGCCTGTATCAACGATGCCGCGATGGAGGCGAGGCTCGCCGCGACGTCGGCGCACATGCAGGCGCAGAACGGGCCGAAGAAGGCCGCCGGCATCCTCGACGGTATCCTGAAGGCGGGTGCGTGACGTGGTCGAGACGCTGACATCATCCGCGCCGCATATCCGCGGCGCATCGACCTTCGACAATCTCGTCGACTGGGGCGTCCAGTCCGACGCGATCGAGGGCGTGTCGAGATCTTCGGGCCGGCTCCTGTTCAAGGGGCCGAACAACCGGCCGGAGACCGGCATCTGGGTCTGCACGCCTGGGCGCTGGCGGCTGTCGATCCCGCGCGACGAGTTCTGCCACTTCGTCTCGGGCAAGGCGGTCTACCGCTCCGACGACGGCGAGACGATCGAGGTCGGCCCCGGCACGGCGGTGATGTTTCCCGCCGGCTGGACGGGCGAATGCACGGTCATCGAGACCATGCGCAACATCTACATGCTGGCCTGAGCGCCGGCGCATTCCAAGGACACCGACATGACCGCCACACCACTGATGCGCAAGCCGCTCGAGCAGACCGACCTCAAGGACTGGGGCGTGATCCCGACCATGATCGAGGGCGATAGCCGCACCTCGGGCCTGTTGATCCACAAGGGGCCGGAAGGCCGCTCCGAATGCGGGCTCTGGGTCTGCACGCCGGGCAAATGGGAATGCCACGTCACCCGCGACGAGTTCTGCCACTTCCTCGAAGGCCGCTGCACCTACGTCCACGAATCCGGCGAAGTCATCGAGATCACGCCCGACACCGCGGCCTTCTTCCCGCAGGACTGGAAGGGCGTCTGCACCGTCCACGAAACGGTGAAGAAGGTCTACATGATCCGCTGAGGCGACTGCCGGGCACGCATGGCCGCCGCTTCGCGTGAATGCGGGCGGCGGCGAAAGACGAGCAAGGACAAGGCAATGCGCTTTTCTCTCGACAAACCGAATCACTTCGCCGAGGGCGGCTACCGTCCGTCGGCCGGCACGCCGATGCCCGTCGTCGACCCGGCGACGCTGGCAACCGTCGGGCACATCGCGGAGACGAGCGTGGCCGAGATCGAGGCGGTGCTTTCCGCCGCGACCGCCGCGCAGAAGGCCTGGGCGAAGCTCGACGCCAAGAGCCGCGCCACCATCCTGCACCGGATCGCCAACCGCATCGAGGCGACGGACATGCGTCTCTGCGCCGAGACCATGTCGCGCGAAATGGGCAAGCCTTATCCGGAGGCGATCGGCGAGGTGGCGAACTGCGCCGGCGCCTTCCGCTACTTCGCCGAGATGGCGCGCGACGAGGCCGGCAAGGTCGCCGGCACGACGCAGGCCGGCTCGTTCCAGTTCGCGCGCTACGAGCCGCTCGGGGTGTCGGTGCACATCATGCCGTTCAACTTCCCGATCCTCCTGATGTGCTGGACGGTGGCGGCCTCGCTTGCCTCGGGCAATGGCTGCGTGATCAAGCCGGCGCTCGCCACGACGCTGTCGACGCTGATCTTCATGGAGGTCTTCGTCGACCTGCCCGACGGGCTGATCGCCTGCCTACCGGGCGGCGTCGACGTCGCGCAGGCGCTGATCCATTCGCCGCGCACGCATGCGGTTGCCTTCACCGGTTCGGTCGCGGCCGGCCGCGCTGTCGCGATGGCCGCGGCCGGCGAGATGAAGCCGGCCGTGATCGAGGCCGGCGGGTCCGACCCGATGATCATCTCGAAGCACGCGCCGCTCGACGTCGCGGCGGCGGGCGCGGTGACGGCGGCCTTCCACATGTCGGGACAGGTCTGCACCTCGGCGGAGCGCTTCTTCGTCGTCGACGAGGTCCACGACGCCTTCATCGAGCGCTTCGCGGCCGAGACACGGCGGCTGCGGGTCGGCAACGGCCTGTCGAAGGCCGAGATCGGCCCGCTGGTCTCGAAAGCCGCGCGGGACAAGGTCATCCGCCTCGTCGAGGACGCGAAGGCCAAGGGCGCGACCGCCGTCGTCGGCGGTGGCATCCCCGCGAGCGAGCCGGTCGGCTGGTTCTACGAGCCGACCATCCTCACCGGCTGCACGCCGGAGATGGACATCCTGAAAGAGGAATGCTTCGGCCCGGTCGCCGCCGTCTGCCGGGTGAAGGATTTCGACGAGGCGATCGCGATGGCCAACGCCAGCGAGTTCGGCCTCGGCGCATCGGTCTTCACCACCTCGCTCGAAGAAGCGATGGAGGCGGCCGAGCGACTGGAGGCAGGCATGGTCTGGGTCAACAATCCGCTGATCGACAACGACGCCCTGCCCTTCGGCGGCTGGAAGAAATCGGGCATCGGCCGCGAACTCTCCCGGCTCGGCCTCGACACGTTCCGCCGGTCGAAAATGGTCATCATCGACCACAAGCCCGTCGTGCAGGGCTGGTGGTACCCCTACCCGGACGACTGGTTCTACGACGCCGGCGGCCGCAAGCACGTCTGACATCCATCGAGAGCACGCAACTTCAGGAACGACACCATGATCATCACGCTGCTCGGCGGCGCCGGCTACATGGGCGCCGGCATCGTCCGCGACCTGGTCTCCGACCGCGCCATCATCGACATTACCAGGGTGCGCGTCTGCGACGCCTCGCGCGAGAAGATGGAGGCGCTCGCAGCCGAGCTCGGCGACCCGCGCCTGGAACTCGTCGATCTCGACGTGGCGACACCGGAAGCGCTGCAGGCGGCGATCGCCGGTTCCAGCATCTGCATCAACTGCGTGCCGACACTGCTCGGCTACCAGATGCGGATCTTCGAGGCGGCGCTGGCGGCAAGGGTCGCCTATGTCGACCTCGGCGGGCTCGGCACCTACACGGTCAAGCAGATGGCCGAGCACGAGCGCTTCAAGGCGGCGGGGGTGACGGCGGTGATCGGCGCGGGCGCGGATCCCGGCATGTCGAACGTCATCTGCCGCGCCGTCGCCGACGCGTTCGACGAGATCGATTCGATCCGGCTCTACTGGGCCGCCGAACTGGTGGGCGACGAGAACCCGGTGCTCGTGCCGCCCTACAGCGTCTCGACGGTGCTTGCCGAGTATGCGCACGAGAGCACGCAGTTCTACGACGGGCGCCACGTCACCTGCCCGCCGATGAGCGGCCGCGAGTTCCTCGACCTGCCTGAGCCGTGGGGCCGGTGCGAGTTCATGCACTCACCCCATTCCGAACAGCTCACCGTGCCGCTGGCCGACGGCATCCGGGACAAGGGAATCAAGGAGTTCTCCTGGAAGCTGCATCTGCCGCACCGCGAGCACGAGGCCTGGGTCGGCCTGGTGAAGGCCGGCTTCGGCGATTTCGACCGGCCGGTGGACGTCGGCGGCCAGACGGTCAGCCCGCTCGACGTGCTGAACAAGGTGATCGAGCGCAACATGCGCGAGAAGGCGCCGCAGATTCCAGAGCAGGACAGCCACGAGATCCACTTCGCCATCGGCAAGGGCCGCAAGGACGGGATCGAGCGGACCGTCACAGTCGAGGCGATCGTGAAGCCGGACGCGCTCTACAAGCCCTATGTCGATGCCTGCACCTCGATGAACGGGTCGATCGCCGCGCAGCTCATCCTGTCGCAGCCGATGCGGCCCGGCGTCTTCGCGCCGGAGGCCTATTTCGAGGTGCCGACCTATTTTCGCGAACTGGAGAAGCGCAAGTTCATCATCGGAATGAGGGTGGAATAGCACCGACCGGAACCGGGCTGACCGACCATCCGGTTTTCACATGACTGTCACAAGGAGCCGATACGCGACATTCGATCGATCTGCCGCAAAGGAGTTCCCGTGTCGCGCACCGTCTTCTCACGCTTCCTGCTCCTCGGCACCGCCGCGACGGCGCTGGCCCTGGGCGTTTCCCAGCCCGGAACGGCTTTCGCCCAGGCCTGTTCGCCCGCATCGCCGGCAGACGGCGACATCGTGATCTGCTCGGGAACCGGAACGGGCTTTCTCGACGATGGACTGGACGATGCCGACATCACCGTCGAGGAAGACGCGCTGATCGAGGGTGGTGCGAACCAGGGCTTCGAGTTCGACGACGGCGTGACCTTCACCAACAACGGAACCGTCACCTCCACGGGCGACCATGCCGTGCAGGGCGACAACGACGTGACCGTGATCAACAACGGCACGATCACCGGCGGTTCGGGCGACGACGGCGTGAACATCGACGACGACGGACGCATCGAGAACAGCGGCACCATCTCGGGCGGCGACGACGGCGTCCAGGTCGAGAGCAACGGCACGGTCATCAACTACGCCACCGGTGTCATCACGGCCACGGACGAGGGCGTCAACGCCAACCAGCCGAACGCCTATATCGAGAACCACGGCATCATCGAGGCCGGGGACGATGCGATCAACGCCGGCACCAACGCGACCATCATCAACACCGGACGGATCACCTCCACCGGCGACCAGGACGGCATCGATCTCGACGACGGCACGATCATGAATTCCGGCCTGATCGAGTCGCTCGGCGCCGAAGACGGCATCGACTTCGATCCGAGCACCGAAGCCTCGCTCGTCACCAATTCCGGCATCATCCGCGGCAGCATCGCCATCAACACCGACGTCGCGGACACCGGCGCGCAGACCATCGTCAATTCGGGCACGCTGATCGGCCGCAGCGGGACGGCGCTGAACCTCGGCGACGGCGACGACACCCTGATCCTGAACGACGGCTCGCGGATCAGCGGCCTGATCGAAATGGGCGGCGGCAGCGACGCCCTCGTCGTCAACTACGTCAAGCTCGGGCGGCTGGACGTGGGGTCGGCGATCGAGAGCGTGACGACGGCCGGGCCGTCCTTCGTCGGAACGTCCGCGATCATCCTGCTCGACCCGGTCGCACTCGGCGCGGGTGACCGCGACGCGCAGGACCTCGCCTTCAACCTGTCGCGCACCGTGCTGACGGCACCGGGCGGCAAGGGTCTCTGGACCGCCGGCCGCGGCGCGGTGATGGCCGACGACCGCAGCTATCTGGGTGACGTCATCGGCTACGACTTCGACATTGGCGGCCATGCGCTCGGCGTCTTCGGCGGTGGCGCCAAGGCTGGCGATCTTCAGGCCTGGCTGGCCGGCCTGCGCTTCGATCTCGCCGACAACGGCCCGTTCGACCTGCAGGCGACGGCCTTCGCGGGCGTCACCGACGGCGACGACCTCGCCGGCTCGGACGGCGCCGAGGGCACCTTGCTGGGGATCGCCGCACGGGCATCCTATGCGCTGATCGAGGCAGCGCCGGGCGGCTTCGGCCTGGATCTCGCCGCCGAGGGCGGGTTCAGCCGCCACGCCGTCGATGGCTACACCATGACCACGCTCGAGACCTCGATCGGCGACCGCGACTCCGATGCCGGCTATGCCCGCATCGAGATCGGCATCCCCTATTCCTTCGACGCGGAGACGATCTTGCGCGGCTTTGCCGCCGTCACGCATCATTCCGGCTCGGCCGACCTGATCGCGGCGGCCTTCGAAGGCCAGAACATGAGCTTTGCCAGCGGCGCCGATCTCGACCGCACCGCCTTCGGCCTCGGCGCGACCTTCACCAGGAAGATGGCGTCGGGCATGGCTTTCGACGCCACGTTGGAGGCCAGCCATGCCGACGACGACACCGAGGCGGCCTTCGGCGTTTCGCTGCGCATCCCGCTCGGCAACTGAACACGCCACGTCCTTGGCGGCAGGCAGACGCGGCCCACGGGGCCGCGTTTCCTTTTGGACCGGACCGCGGGATGGTGCGGTGCAAAATGCGGCGGCCGCTTTGCGCTGCATCAAGGCAGCCCACACGTCCTCCTGCGAGAGTGAGCGCGTTCCTTCCTCAACGGAGCGTTGCACATGTCCCTGCCGAAGACCATGAAGGCCGCGGTCGTTCCCGCGCTTGGAAAGCCTCTGGAAATCCGTGAAGTCCCGGTGCCTATAATCGGCCCCGGTCAGATTCTCATCCGCGTGCGCGCCTCGGGCGTGTGCCACACCGACCTGCATGCGGCCGAGGGCGACTGGCCGGTCAAGCCGACCGCGCCTTTCATCCCGGGTCATGAGGGTGTGGGCGAGGTTGCCGCGCTGGGTGCGGGCGTCACGCATCTGAAGGAAGGCGACCGCGTCGGCGCGCCCTGGCTGCATACGGCCTGCGGCCGCTGCGAACATTGCGTCGGCGGCTGGGAAACGCTGTGCGAAGGCCAGCAGAACACCGGCTATTCGGTCGACGGCGGCTATGCCGAGTTCGTGCGGGCCGACGCCGATTTCGTCGGCCGCCTTCCCGACAGTCTCGACTGGGGTCCGGCCGCCCCCGTGCTCTGCGCCGGCGTCACCGTCTACAAGGGGCTGAAGGAGACCGAGGCCAAGCCGGGCCAGTGGGTGGCGATCTCGGGCATCGGCGGTCTCGGCCACATGGCGGTGCAATATGCCAAGGCGATGGGCCTGAAGGTGGTGGCGGTCGACATCGCCGAAGACAAGCTCGCCCTGGCGCGGGAACTCGGCGCCGACATGACGTTCAACGCCCTGACGCAGGACCCGGCGGTCGAACTGCAGAAGCTGATGGGCGGTGTGCATGCCGCGCTGGTGACGGCGGTGTCCAACAGCGCCTTCGCGCAGGCCGTCGGCATGCTGCGCCGCGGCGGCTTCATGTCGCTCGTCGGACTTCCACCCGGCAGCTTCCCGCTGCCGATCTTCGAGATCGTGCTGAAGCGCATCACCGTGCGCGGCTCGATCGTCGGCACGCGCAACGACCTCGCCGAGGCGCTCGCCTTTGCCGGCGACGGGCGCGTCGCCACGCATTTCAGCTGGGACAGGCTGGAAAACATCAACGCGATCTTCGACAGGATGCGCGCCGGCCAGATCGACGGGCGCATCGTGCTCGAGATCTGACCATCTCGCGTTCCAGGAAGACGGGCGCGACTTTGCGGCCGCGCTCTTCGTCGTCTGCTCCCGGCCGGCTCAGGCGATCGACCGGGTCCAGTCGGCATACCAGGCCCGGAAAAGCGCGTACTGCGCCTCGGCGTAGTTGCGCTGGGAATCCGTCAGCGCATCGGTCTCGTTGAAGTGCAGCGTGTATTCGGCGTCGCCGTTCAACACCATCAGATGCTTGTAGTAGAGGACGAGATCCGGACCCTCGTCGAAGGAGGACAGGACGGCCAGCGCCTGTTCCAGTTCCAGCGCCTGCGCGCGGGCGCGGGCATCGCCCCTGGCTGCCTTCCCGCAGAGCGAGACGAGGTGCAGCACCTCGCGCGGCAGGGCGTTGCCGATACCGGTGATGGCGCCCGTGGCACCGCAATTGACGTAGCCGTGAAAGACATTGGTGTCGACGCCGACCATCAGCGTGACGCCGTCGCCCCCGGAGGTGATGTTCTCGGCCGCGTAGCGCAGGTCGGCCGCGCCGCCGAACTCCTTGAAGCCGATCAGGTTCGGGTGCTCGGCGCGCAGCGCGAAGAACAGGTCGGCGCGGGTGGCGAAGCCGTAGTAAGGGCTGTTGTAGATCACCGCCGGCAGATCCGGCGCAGCGGAAAGCACTGCCTTGAAATGCGCCTTCTGGGCGGTCGCCGAACTGCCGCGCGACAGGACGCGCGGGATCACCATCAGTCCCTGCGCACCGACCCTGGCGGCATGCGCGGCATGGGCGGCGGCCTGACGGGTGTTGACGGCGCCCGTGCCGACGACGGTCGGGATGCCTGCTCCGACCAGCCGCGCCACGCCTTCCATGCGCTGCTCGTCGGTGAGCAGCGGCCAGTCTCCCATCGAGCCACAATAGACGACCGCCGACATGCCCGCCGCGATCAGCTCCCTGCCCTTGCGTACGAGAGCGTCGAAATCGGGCTGCCGGTCCGCGGTGCATGGCGTCATCAGGGCCGGAATGGTGCCGGTGAAGATGTTGCTCGTCATGGTCGTGTCTCCCGTCGGGTGCCGCCGGCGGAGCCTCCTGTGCGACAGTGCTCGGTGCGGGCGGTCTGAAACTGCGTCAGCGGATATCTACTGCAATCCACCCATCTTGTCGACAATGAATATACAGGATCGCCGAGGGCGTTGCCGAAGCGGTCAGAGCGACAGATCCGCGTTCAACCGGCGATCCTGCGAAATGTAAGCCTGGATCTGGCGGACGATCTGGTCGGCATGCGCCGTGGCGACCCGGTCGGCACGCGCGACGTCGCGGGCGTCGATGGCCGCCACCATCTCCTCGTGCTCGTCGAGAAAGGCGAGCGGCAGCGTTTCGTCGAACGATGAGTAATAGAAGCGGAGGAGACGGCGGCCCTCGTCGAGCAGCCGCTCGAACAGTTCCGAATAGTAGCCGTTGCGGCCCGCATGCGCGATCGCGGCGTGGAAATCGCGGTTCACCTCGATCATGGCCGAAACGTCGCGCGCGGCGAAGGCTCTGGCGTAGCCGGCCTGCAGCGCTCGGATCGTTTCAAGATCACCGTCTGTACGGTTCACCGCGGCGAGCCGCGTCGTCACGCGATACATCAGCGTCAGCGCGTCGAAGAACTGCGGCAGGTCGAGGATGTCGATGGGCGCCACGACGGTGCCCCGGTTGGGCAGCGTCACCACCAGCCCCTCGCCTGCGAGCTTGACCAGCGCCTCGCGGATCGGCGTGCGCGACATGCCGAAGCGCTCGGTCAGAGCGACCTCGTCGACTGCGCTGCCGGGCGGGAGCACCAGGTCGAGGATCTCCCGTTTCAGCGACCCGTAGACCATGGCAACGCCGCTCCCGCGCCGGGGCCTCGCGCCACCCGAAGCCGTCTCGTCGTCGTGCTGGTTCATTTCCATGTTCTTCGCCTGGATGCGATGCCGGTCGAGCGCGTCCGTACCAGAGCATCACGAACGGCGGAACCAGGCAGTCGCTCCCCGCGCCCGACCGCCGTCATGCGTCCCGCTCCGGCGGTCCGTCGAGCGAACCGAGGAATGGCCACGGCGGCGCCGCCTGGAGGGCTGTCGGAATGCCGGAGCCGTCGAAGGGTTCCGCTACGTCATCGCCTGCAAGCAACTGCCGGTACGCGAGATTGTTTCTTAAGTCGCCGTCAACCGCATTGCTGCATTTGGATTGACGAACAAATCGACTCTGCTTATCGCGCCAGCATTGAAAAGCCGATGACCGCGCTTTTCTTCTTTGTTCGGGAATATCCCGGCAATAATTCAATCTCGGGGACATGTATAACAATGCTGAGACAACTTTTGATGGCGATTGTCGCCCTATTGACGATGATGGCGCCCAGTATGGCCCAGGAGGCCAAGAAGGGAAGCTACACTCCGGTCGACACGCCTCCGGCCTCCGCCCAGCAGGTCGCCATCGGCTTCTATCCGGTGTCGGTCTACCAGCTCGACATGGCCAGCAACACCTACTACGTCGACACCTATGTCTGGATGCGCTGGACGGGCGACATCGATCCGACCGGCACCATCGAGTTCACCAACATGGTGGAGGAATGGGGCAAGCAGCAGGAGAACCTGCTTGAGGAGCCCAAGGTCATTGCCGATGGTTCCCGCTACCAGATCATGCGCGTCGAGGGGCGCTTCGTGCAACCCTTCTCGCTCGCCGACTATCCGCTGGACACGCAGAAGCTCAGCATCATGGTCGAGGACACGACCAATGGCGCCGACGCGGTCTCCTACGTGATCGACAAGGACAGCAGCGGGATCGGCGAGAGCCTGCAGATTCCCGGATGGAAGCTGAGCGGCTGGTCGGCCCAGACCTTCACCCATGATTACGGCACGCAGTTCGGCGAAGACGAGACACCGGCGGTCTACTCCGCCGCCCAGTTCAGCATGGAGATTTCACGGCCGCTGAGCTTCTTCTACTGGAAACTGCTGCTGCCCCTGTTCATCGTCTTCGGCGCGGCGCTGTCGGCCCTCCTCATCCGGCCGCAGGACCTCGACGTCCGTAGTGCCCTTCCCGCGGGTGCGCTGCTCACCACCATCTTCCTGCAGAAGAGCTACTCGGACGACCTTCCCGACCTCGGCTACCTGATCCTGATGGATAAGATCTATCTGGTGGTCTATGCCCTGATCGTGCTGACGCTGATCCGCGCCATCCTCGCCTACAAGGCGACCGCCGACGAAGGACTCGACGTCGTCAAGGCCGTGGCCGCAACGGACAGGAAGCTTCTCGGCCTGCTGATCCTGGTGTTCGTTGTCGCGGTCGCCGCGATCCTGATGCTGCGTTGACGCTGCACCGTCCCTCGGACTGCAGAATGGTCTTCGAATCTCGCGCGTAGAGACCGAAGCGATCTCGCGATGGTCCGGACGTCAGACCACGGCGCTCGTTCTCCACCGATCGAGCGCCGTAATTCATTTCCACCGGCCGGAACGCCGGTGGCGGCCGCTGGCGGCGCGGCGACCCGCTCCGGCTTCAGGTCTCCCCGTTCGGAACGGGTCGGTCGGAGCGCAGGTCGCGGGAGGCAGGCAAGGTGATCGTGAAGGTCGCCCCCTTGCCCGGACCGTCGCTCGCCGCAGACACGGTGCCGCCGTGAAGCTCGACCAGCTGCTTCACCAGTGACAGGCCGATGCCGAGCCCTCCGTGGGCATGCTGCAGATGGGCATCCACCTGGGCGAACAGGCGGAAGATCGACGCAGACGCCTCCGGCGACAGTCCAAGGCCGTCGTCGGCCACCGTCACGCTGACCGTCTCCCCCAGATCCTCAAGGCGCAACGCGATCTTCCCGCCGTCGGGCGTGTATTTGGCGGCGTTGTTCAGGAGGTTGGCGACGCATTGGGTCAGGCGGACCTGATCGGCAACGATGTCGACCGCATGGTCGGGCATCCGGACGGAGATATCGTGGCGCTTGGCTTCGACCGCCGGCCGCGCCATTTCCATGGCAGCGGTTACGGCTTGCCGGAGATCGAACGCGGCATTCCGCAGTTCGATCTTTCCCTGGGTGATGCGTGAAACGTCGAGCAGGTCGTCGACCAGACGGACGAGATGCGACATCTGCGCCTCCATCAGCCCGCCGATCCGGGCGGCCTTCGGCCCGTCGGGCTGGCGCAGGAGCATGTTGAGGCCGCCGTGGAGGGCTGCGAGCGGATTGCGCAGTTCGTGTGCCAGGATGGCCAGGAACTCGTCCTTGCGCTTGTCGGCAAGGCGCAACGCCTCCGCCTGCTCCCGCAGCACGTCGCGCTGCTCGGCGAGCTTCTGGCGCTGCCTGTAGAGTTCGAAGAAGACTTCGGTCTTGCTGCGCAGGACGTCCGGTTCGATCGGTTTCTGGATGAAGTCGACGGCGCCCGCCCCATAGCCCTGGAACCGCCGCTCCGAACTGTGGCTGCCCGCGGTGACGAAGATGATCGGAATGCGCCGGGTGCGCTCGTTGCCCCGGATGAGTTCGGCGAGTTCGAAGCCGCTCAGCCCCGGCATCTGGACGTCGATCAAGGCCAGCGCGACATCGTGGTCGAGGAGGAGTTCCAGGGCCTCGTCGCCGGATTTCGCCTTCAGCAGCAGCAGGTCCTCCCTCCGAAGCAAGGCTTCGAGCGAGAGGAGGTTCTCCGGGAGATCGTCCACGAGGAGGAATTTGACCGGGGCATTCATCGCGAAACACTCTGCAGATAGGAAACGATGCCGCCGGCCTTCAGGACGAGCGCGTCCGGACAGGCCTCGATTGCCGCCTCGGGCATCGCCCTGGCGTAAGCCTCGCGCGGATCCTGCACGATCGCGGTACCGCCCGCGGCGGCGATCGCCTTCAGACCCATGGCGCCGTCCTGATTGGCGCCCGTCAGGACGATGCCGGTCAACGCCTTGCCCCAGACCTCGGCCGCGCTTTCGAACGCGACGTCGATCGAGGGACGCGAAAACAGGACCTGATCCTCGTTGGACAGAGCGATGGTGTCGCGGTCCTCGATCAGCAGATGATAGTCCGGCGGCGCGAAATAGATGACACCGGCCTCCAGGGGCTCCTTGTCCTCCGCCTCGACCGCACGCAGACGGCATTTCGCGTCGAAGATGGCCGCGAGCACGCTGCGCTTGTCGGGCGGGACGTGCACGACCACGACGATCGGAAGCGGAAAGTCCGAGCCGAGCCGGGGCAGGATCAGCGACAGCGCGTCCAGCGCACCCGCGGACGCGCCGATGATCACGGCTCCCTCGCGCGGCCCGGTCATGCCCCGGTCCTCCGGTAGATCTTCTCCTCGCGAGCGAACTCGCGGAACGCATCGGCGTGGCTGGAGAAGCGGAGCGTTTCCTTGGCGCCGAGGCCGAGGAAGCCGTTGCGCGGCAGCGCCTCACTGAACAGACCGATGGCACGGTCCTGCAGGATGCGGTCGAAGTAGATCATGACATTGCGGCAGGAGACGAACTGCATCTCGCCGAAGACCTGGTCGGTCACCAGGCTGTGGTCGGAAAAGACCACGTTGCGGCGCAGGCTCCGGTCGAAAACGCAGCGGTCGTAGCCGCTGCGGTAATGATCCGACAAGGAGGTCTTGCCGCCCGCGTGCCGGTGGTTCTCGGTGAAAAGTCGGATCCGGTCGAGGCCGTAGACGCCCGCCTCCGCCTGCGCCAGGGCCTCCGGATTGATGTCGGTCGCGTAGAAGATCGTCCGCTCCTCCAGCCCTTCCTCGCGAAACAGGATGACGAAGGAATACAGTTCTTCGCCGCTGCTGCAGCCGGCGATCCAGATCTTCAGCGACGGATAGGTCCGCAGATGCGGCACCACCTTTTCGCGGATCGCCCGGAAATAGCCCGGATCGCGGAACATCTCGCTGACCTGCACGGTCAGGTAGCGAAGCAGCTTCGGCAGCATGTCCGGGTCGTGCAGGGCGCTCTCCTGCAGCGCCGAGATCGTCGCGAAGCCCAGCTGCTCGCGCGCCTGCCGCAGCCGCCGCCGGATCGACGACATGGCATAGTTGCGGAAGTCGTAGTGATACCGGTGATAGAGCGCCTCGAGCAGAAGCCTGATCTCGATGTCCTCGATGCGTTCGAACGTCTCCATCACCGCGGCATCCACACGCGCACGAGGGACAGGAGCTTCTCCACGTCGAGCGGCTTGGCCATGTAGTCGTTGGCGCCCGCCTCGATGCAGCGCTGCTGGTCGTCCGGCATCGCCTTCGCAGTCAGGACGATCACCGGCAGCTTCTTCCAGTCCGGATCGCTGCGGATGTGCCGGGTCGCGGTGAGGCCGTCCATCACGGGCATCATCACGTCCATGAGAACGAGGTCGATCCTGCCTTCCTGCGTCTCCCGCGACCGTTCGAGCCTGCGCAAAGCTTCCTCTCCGTTGCGGGCGATCTCGACGATGGCGCCGCGCGGTTCGAGAATGTTGGTGAGCGCATAGACGTTGCGCACGTCGTCCTCGACGACGAGGATCCGGCGCCCCTCGATGAGGGCGTCGCGATGCCTGGCCTTGCGGATCATCTTCTGCTGTTCGTCCGGGAGTTCCGACACGACCTGGTGGAGGAACAGCGTCACTTCGTCGAGCAGCCGCTCCGGCGATTTCGCGCCCTTGATGATGATGGACCTGGAGTAGCGCCGCAGCTTCTGCTCCTCCTCGGCCGACAGGACGCGGCCGGTATAGACGATGACCGGCGGAATCGGATGGGCGCCGTCGCGGCTGATCGTTTCCAGGAGCGAATAGCCCGAGGCGTCCGGGAGCGACAGGTCGAGCACCATGCAGTCGAAGACCTGGTCCTTCAGGAGCGCCAGGCACTCTGCTGCGGTTCCAGCCCCCACCGTCTCGACGTCGTGCGAGCCGATCAGCCGGGCGACCGCCTCGCGCTGGATCTCGTTGTCCTCCACGATCAGGACGCGGCGCACATTCTGCGAAATCCTGGCTTCCAGCGAGGTCAGAACCTCGACCAGCTGCTCCCTGCGCACGGGCTTGAGGGCATAGCCGATCGCGCCGAGCGACAGCGCCCTGTCGGCATGGTCGTCGGCGGAGACGATATGAACGGGAATGTGACGCGTGCGGACGTCGCGCTTCAGGCGATCGAGAACCGACAGCCCGGACTGGTCCGGGAGGCCGACGTCGAGGACGATCGCGCTCGGCATGAAACGGCGCGCCAGTTCGAGCGCCTCCTGCGCGGTGCCGGCGACGAGGGCGTCGAACTTCAGTTCGCGGGCGAGATCCCGCAGGATCGTCGCGAAGGTCCGGTCATCCTCGATGATCAGAAGCTTGCGGCCCTGGTCGGACACCCGCATCCGGTCGTCCTCGACGATGCGCGCCTCCTCGGACACGGCGCCGACGGCGGTCGGCGCTTCCGGGACTGGCACGGGCGCCGGCGTACCCTGTAGCGCCACGGGTCCATGCGCGGCCGGGCGGGCCGGATCATGGGCTTCCGGGATCACCACGGTGAAGGTGCTGCCTTCGCCGGCCCGGCTCTCGAGGTGGATCGCGCCGCCGAGCAGCCGGACCAGTTCGCGCGAGATCGACAGTCCCAGTCCCGTCCCGCCGAACCGGCGGCTGATGGTGCTGTCGGCCTGGTGGAACGCTTCGAAGATGCGCCGCTGCTGGTCCTCGGCGATGCCGATGCCGGTGTCGGTGACCGCTATGGCGAGCCGGCGGTCCGCCAGCGGCCGCACAGAAACGCTGACGCCGCCCGTCTCGGTGAACTTGATCGCGTTGGCGATGAGGTTCTTGAGAACCTGTTCCAGCCGCATCGGATCGGTCTCGATCACGGGCGGGGCGTCGGCTGCGACGTCGACCGCGAAGGCCAGCCCCTTTCCCTCAGCCAGCGGATCGAACAGCTGCCGCAGCGAAGCCGCGGTGCGTTCGAGCGACACCGGTTCGGGCCTGATCTCGACATGCCCGGCTTCGATCTTGGACAGGTCGAGAATGTCGTTGATGAGGTTCAGGAGGTCGTTGCCCGACGACTGAATCGTCTGGGCGAACTTGACCTGCTCCGGGGTCAGGTTCTCCTCGGCATTGTCGGCAAGCAGCTTCGCCAGGATGAGGGACGAGTTCAGCGGGGTGCGCAGTTCATGCGACATGTTGGCCAGGAAGTCCGACTTGTAGCGGCTCGCCTGCTCGACCTCCCGCGCCTTGGCCTGGATGGCGCCGTTGGCCGACTCCAGATCGTCCCGCTGCCGTTCCAGCTCCTGTGCCTGCTCCTCCAGCTGCGCGTTGGTCTGCTCCAGCTCGACCTGCTGCTGCTCCAGGCGAGCCTGCGATTCCTTAAGCGCCCGCCCCTGCTCCTCGAGTTCCTCGTTGGAGACGCGCAGTTCCTCGCCCTGGACCTGCATTTCCTCTGCCTGGCGCTGCGTTTCGCGCAGCAGGGTCTCCAGCCGCGTCCGGAACTCCGCCGACCGGAACGCGGTGGCGATGGTGGACGAGGACTGTTCGAGGAGGTCCAGCACGTGATCCGGGACCGGGTTCAGGAAGCCCAGCTCGAGAATTGCCTTCACCTCGCCGTCGACCAGAGCGGGGGCGAGCGCCAGATGCTGCGGCGCAGTCTGACCCAGGCTTGATCCGAAGGTGAAATAGCCCTCCGGCACGCGCCCGACGGCGATCGGCTTGTGATCGGTCAGCACGTGACCGAACAGGCCGTCATTGCGTCCGACGCGATCGGGCAGGCTCGCACCGGCCGGAACGCCGAAGGTGGCCGCCAGCGCGAAACCGGCGTCCCGCTCGACGTAGACGGCGCCTGCGACAGCCCCGAGGCGGTCGGTGAGGTAGCGCAGCACACGCTCGCCGATCTCCTGCATCGCCCGCTCGCCGATCACGACGTCACCCAGCCCGACCTGCGCATCCTGCATCCACTGCTCGCGACGCCGGGCCAGGCTCGACCGGCGCATCAGCCCGCCGACCAGCAGCGTCAGCACGATCCCCAGGACGCCGGAGAGAATACTGGTCGCAAAAGCGATGACGTAGGCCCGCTCCATGGCCCCGATGCGATTGCCCCGCGTTTCCGTCTCCGCGTCGCGGATGTTAGAGATCAGCGCGCGGATGGCATCCATGACGGCCCGCCCTCGGTCCGAGCGAACGGCCGCGACCGCCGCCGCCTGGCCCTGCGTCCGGTAGATCTCGATCGTCTCGTCGAGTTCGCGGAATTTCGACGCGACATGCCCCTTCAGCTCCGCGAAACGCCGCAATTGCGGGCCGTCCGATGCGATCAGCGTCTCGACGGAGGCGGTGCGGTTCGGCAGTTGCGCCACGGACCTGTAGTAGGGCTCCAGATAGCGTTCGTCTCCGGTCAGGAGATAGCCGCGCTGTCCGGTCTCGGCGTCCTGGACTTCCGAGAGCAGGATGTCGAGGCCGACGATGACCTGGTGGGTCTGCACGACCGCCTGGTTGCTCTCGCGCAGAAGCCTGGTCGTGTAGACGGCGACGATCGTGGTCACGAGAAAGAAGACGATCGCGACGGCGAGGCTCGTCGCGACGAGCGCGTCGAGGCCGAGAGCCCCCTTGCCGCTCAGGGCCTTGCCTTTTCTGTGCATGAAGAATGACGGCTTTCTCTGGTGGCTGGATCGGCGACCGGCAACGGCGGGCGCCTCCCGGGCCTGAGGACACGGAAGGTGCCGGGCGTGAACGCGCCGGTGCCGAAACGGTTCCATCGCGCGCGCAAGATTTTTCTGTGCGGCGCAACACCTCGCCATCAGGGCGTGTCTGCTATCGCTCGAGAGCCGGCACGGTGCATCGACGCGCTCTTCAACATCGCGCCAGCCCCGGCAACCCTGCGGCCGCGCGGCTTGCCACGGGCAGGAGAGGAGAAAATCGCTGCTGGCCGAGAGGGAGGACGAGCTGCGGCAGGAGCGGACCTGAGGCTGACGATCCTCTCCGGTGAACATGCCCGCCAACGACATGCACTCGTCCTGACCGCATTCGCCCTTTTCGTCGCCAACGGCAGATATCGCGTGACCATGGATGCCGCGCGAAGAGCGTTGCGCGAGGTGGCTGCGGCAGGCAGGACGGGTCAGCAGGCTCGGTCGGCAAATCCGACGGGGCTGCCGTGATGCTCACGCTCGTCATGAGCGCCCTAAGCGCGTTCGATCAAGGGACGTGGATCACTGGGTGTTCCTGTCGGCATACCGACCCGCCGCTCTCCCGCCTCAGGGAACCGCCACCATGCGCGTTGAAGCACGACGGAGGCAGCTATCGCCGGTGCCGCGTGAACAAGGCCTGAAACAACTCCTCCGACCGTCGCAGACCTTCGTCCGTCAACACCAACGACTTCGACTTGTTGACCGGATCTCTGATCAGGCCCTTCTTGTGAAGCCGATCCGTCGTCGCCCAGTCGAAGCCCTTCCAGGCGTACCGCTCGTCATGCAGCGTCAACCAAAGAAGCGCCAACACCGTATCGTCGATCTTGTCTTCATCGATATCCATGCGGCGATACTAGCCCGTCTTATTCACGACGGCGTGTTCGCAAGGCTGGCGGATGTAGCATAAGCGGTTGATTTGGCGTAGGATTCGGTTGCTTAGGCCAATCCTGCCGACAACATCGCGCGAGCCACAC
>NZ_JAOAOQ010000015.1 GCF_030398385.1 Aquibium sp. ELW1220
TGACGTGGAGATCCTCGCATCCTTGCCGGGAGTGGGAAGGATCGTCCTCGCCACGCTGCTTGCAGAAGCCTTCGATGCCCTGCAGCGACGCGACTACGCCGCCTTGCGCAGTCTGACAGGAACAGCGCCGGTCACCAAGCGGTCGGGCAAGAGTTGCATCGTCGTCAGACGACAGGCCTGTCACGACCGGCTCGCCAACGCCGTGTACCATTGGGCACGCGTCGCCATCCAGCACGACCTCAGCAGCCGTTCGAAGTACGCCGCCCTTCGGAGCCGAGGTCACAGCCACGGCCGCGCCCTGCGCTCCGTCGCCGACCGCCTCCTCAACGTCGCCTGTGCCATGCTGAAAGCCGGAACCACCTTCGACCCGTCCCTGGCGACCCAGAAAACCTCTTGCTAAACGGTGGGGAGTCCCCCCCACTGCGTGGGGCTGGAGGATAAGCCGCCGGCAGCACTGCCGCCCATCCTCCAGCCCCACGAAGTGGGGGGGAGGTGCCGAGCGAAGCGAGGCGGAGGGGGGGACCCCGCCGCACCGATGCTCACGCCTTTCACGCCAGCCACGACCGGCATGGCCGCAAGGACGATGAAACCCTGCGGCCTCGACCGGCCTCGGCTGCATCATGCCGAATGCCACCCACCGCACGGCCCCCATCGCCGCCGCTGCGCGCCATCCTCCGCATCCCTCCGCCGCCGCTGCGCGCCCCACCCTCGGCATGGCCCCGCAAAAAAATCTTAGCCCGTCTATCCACGCCCCCCTCGACCCGCGCGACACTCTGCGCGGTGATAACGGAGGCGGCGGCGATGGACTGGCAGGCGGCGGTGGAGTGGAGGGCGGCGGCGCTGCGGCGCATCGTCTCCTCGCTCGTCGCCATGGTCGGCCGCGGCACCGACGACGACCTGCGCCCCCCGGATGCGGTGCCGGCCGACCGCCCCACCCTTTCGCGCCGGCGCCACCGCGCCCTGACGCGCGTGCTGCGGCCGGTCGAGGCTGCGGCGCGGCGGCTGGTCATCGTGCTGGCGCTGGCCGTCCATGCCGCGCCGCAGGCGCAGGCGGACGCGGCAGACAGGCCTGCGGCCGACCTGCCGAAGGCGCAAAAGGGCCGTCCGCGCCGCGCCCACGCGCCGCGCCAGCCCGTTGCCGCATCGACCAGCCTGGCCAGCGGCACCCGGTCCGGCATCGTCATCCGGCATCTCCGTGACGCCCATCCCACCTTCGGCATCGCGGTCGGCTCTCTGGTGGGTCCCGCGCCGGTGCCCGCCTGGGCGATACCGCCGGCGCCGAAGCCGCCGCGCCGGCTGCGCCTGCCGCTCACCGACCCCCTGCGCCGAACGAGCAAACGACGAAGCGCGCCGCGCAGCCGGCCAAGCATCTGGTTCCCCGGCTCCGAAGCCGAGCGCGCGCCCGCCTGGCGAGCGCCGCGGCCGGACGACCGGCTCGACGCGACCCGGCTGATGCTGCGCATCGAGGCGCTGGCCGACGCGCTCGACGACCTGAACGGCGAAGCGAAACGCTTCCTGCGCTGGCGCGCCCGCCGCGCCGCCGAGCGCGCGCGGGACCGGCGCGCCGAAGCGCTCGCGCCCGAGGACACGGGCTATGCCCCGGGCGAGACGCCGGCAGCCCATGCCCGCCGCATGTCACGCCGTTTCCGCCGCGTCGGGCCGTTGCGCCTCGGCCGCCCGCCCGGCGGCCGGACACGGCGAAAGGACGAGATCTTCGTCATTCGCGACGAACTCAACGCGCAGGCCCACGGCCTGCTGGCGCGGTACGACACCTCATGACCTTTCGGGCCGCCGCTTCCGGCCGTCCGCCCCGCCCGGATCCCGTCCGGCAGCGGTCGCGTCCGCTTGTCCGCGCCCCTGTCAGCAGCCCGCCGCAATCGGGTGGACAAGCGGCAGCCGGCCGCGCAGGCTGTAGCCTCTGCAACCGGGAGACGATCACATGCAGTCCGGAACCATCCGAGCCGGCTTCGGCGGCTGGACCTTCGAGCCCTGGGAGGGCAGCTTCTATCCGGCCGACCTGCCGAAGAAGAAGCAGCTGGAGTTCGCCGCCCGCCAGGTGTCGACCATCGAGGTCAACGGCACCTACTACCGCGGCCAGACGCCGGAAACCTTCGCCAAATGGGCGGCCGAGGCGCCCGATGGCTTCGTCTTCGCCCTCAAGGGCAACCGTTTCGTCACCAACAAGAAGGTCCTCGCCTCGGCCGGCGACTCGATGGCGAAATTCTTCGCCCAGGGCATCGAGGAACTGGGAGCCAAGCTCGGCCCGATCGTCTGGCAGTTCGCGCCGACGAAGCGGTTCGAGCCCGACGATTTCGAGGGGTTCCTGAAGCTCCTGCCCGAGACCCATGCGGGCCTCGTCCTCCGCCACGTGCTGGAGGTGCGCCACGCCTCCTTCGTCGACCCCGCCTTCGTCGCGCTCGCCCGCAGGCATGGCGCGGCGATCTGCTACGCGCATCATTTCGACTATCCCGAGATCGCCGACGTCACCGCCGGTTTCGTCTATGCGCGGCTGCAGCGCGGCGACGACGACGTGCCGACCGCCTATCCGCCGGCCGAACTCGAAGCCTGGGCACGCCGCGCCCGCCTCTGGGCCGAGGGCGGCGTGCCGGACGACCTGCCGCTGGCCGACCCCGATGCGAAGGTGGAGAAGCGCCCGCGCGACGTCTTCGTCTACGTCATCCACGAGGGCAAGATCCGCGCCCCGCACGGCGCCATCGCGCTGCAGCGGCTCGCCGACGGATGACCGGCGGCGGCTGCGAAACAGTTTCGGCCGTCACGCCCTCGAAATCCGCGCCCGCCATGCTAAACCCGTTCAGTTGCCAGGCCAGGATGCGGAATCGTTTTCGATGGATCACCAGTCGCCCAAGCCCGCCCTCTCCGATCTCGACGAGGCCGCGCTCTTCTTCCACCGCTATCCCGAGCCCGGCAAGCTGGAGATCCAGGCCACCAAGCCGCTCGGCAACCAGCGCGACCTGGCGCTGGCCTATTCGCCGGGCGTCGCGGCCCCCTGCCTGGCCATCGCCGACGACCCGTCGACGGCCGCCCTCTACACCGCCCGCGCCAATCTCGTCGGCGTCGTCTCCAACGGCTCGGCCGTGCTCGGCCTCGGCAACATCGGGCCGCTGGCCTCCAAGCCGGTGATGGAGGGCAAGGCCGTCCTGTTCAAGAAGTTCGCCGGCATCGACGTCTTCGACATCGAGATCGACGCGCCGGGCATCGAGGCCATGGTCTCCACCATCGCCGCCCTCGAGCCCACCTTCGGCGGGATCAACCTCGAGGACATCAAGGCGCCAGAGTGCTTCGAGGTCGAGGAGCAGCTCAAGGCGCGGATGAACATCCCCGTCTTCCACGACGACCAGCACGGCACCGCCATCATCGTCGCCGCCGCGGTGCTGAACGCGATGGAGCTTGCCGGCAAGGAGCTCGGCGAGGTCAAGATCGTCACCTCGGGCGCCGGCGCTGCCGCGCTTGCCTGCCTCAACCTGCTCGTCTCGCTCGGCGCCCGGCGCGAGAACATCTGGGTCACCGACCGCTTCGGCGTCGCCTTCAAGGGCCGCGTCGACGAGATGGACCGCTGGAAGGACCCTTACGTCAAGGACACCAACGCCCGTCTGCTGGCCGACGTCATCGGCGGCGCCGACGTCTTCCTCGGCCTCTCGGCGGCCGGCGTCCTCAAGCCCGAGCTGCTCGCGCACATGGCGGAAAACCCGCTGATCCTGGCTCTCGCCAACCCGGTGCCCGAAATCATGCCCGAGCTAGCCCGCGCCGCGCGCCCCGACGCGATGATCTGCACCGGCCGGTCGGATTTTCCCAACCAGGTCAACAACGTGCTCTGCTTCCCCTACATCTTCCGCGGCGCGCTCGACGTCGGCGCCACCGCGATCAACGAGGAGATGAAGATGGCCGCCGTCCGCGCCATCGCAGCGCTTGCCCGCGAGGAGCCGTCCGACGTCGCCGCCCGCGCCTACGCCACCGAGACGCCCACCTTCGGCCCGGACTTCCTCATCCCTTCGCCCTTCGACCCGCGCCTCATCCTGCGCATCGCGCCGGCCGTCGCCAAGGCCGCCTGCGACAGCGGCGTCGCCACCCGGCCCATCGCCGACATGGCCCACTACATCGACCGCCTCAACCGCTTCGTCTTCCGGTCGGGGCTGGTCATGAAGCCTGTTTTCTCCACCGCCCGCACCGCCACCGCCAAGCGCGTCATCTATGCCGACGGCGAGGACGAGCGCGTGCTGCGCGCCGCCCAGGTGGTGCTCGAGGAGGGCATCGCCCGCCCCATCCTGATCGGCCGGCCGAGCGTCATCGAGACGCGCCTGCGCCGCTACGGCCTCAAGGTCCGGCCGGGCATCGACTTCGACCTCGTCAACCCCGAGGACGATCCGCGCTACCGCGGCTATGTCGACCACCTGATCCAGCTCGCCGGCCGCCGCGGCATCACCCAGGAGGCCGCCCGCACGCTGGTGCGCACCAACACCACCGTCATCGCCGCGCTGGCGCTGGTGCGCGGCGAGGCCGACGCGATGATCTGCGGCCTCGAAGGCCGCTTCGAGCGGCACCTGCGCAACGTCGACCTGATCGTCGGCCGGCGGGCGGGCGTGCGCGATCTCTCGGCCCTGTCGATGCTGATCATGCAGCGCGGCGTCACCTTCTTCACCGACACCTACGTCTCCGTCGATCCGACGGCCGAGGAGATCGCCGAGATGACGCTGCTCGCCGCCGAGGAGATCCGCCGCTTCGGCATCGAGCCCAAGGCTGCCCTGCTGTCGCTCTCCAATTTCGGCTCGCGCGACACGCCGAGCACGCTGAAGATGCGCCGGGCCGCCGCCCTGCTCGCCGAGATGGCGCCCGACCTCGAGGCAGACGGCGAGATGCACGGCGATTCGGCGCTCTCGGCCGTGCTGCGCAACCGCGTCTATCCGCATTCCAAGCTCACGGACGAGGCCAACCTGCTCGTCTTCCCCACCCTCGACGCCGCCAACATCGCGCTGACGACCGTCAAGGCCCTGACCGACGCGCTCCACGTCGGCCCGATCCTGCTCGGCACCGCGCGGCCGGCCCACATCCTCACCCCCTCGGTCACCTCGCGCGGCGTCGTCAACATGACGGCCCTCTCGGTCGTCGAAGCCTCCCAGTCGGCCGCGGCGCAGCCGGCCAACGAAGGGTTAACCACGACGGGGTAGCATGCGGCGCGCATCGGAACGGACGGGCGGGATCGGCGAGGACATGGCCATGGCGGTGACGGCGAAAGGGGCGACGCGCGGCGCGATCATCGCCCTCGTCCTGCTCGCGGCCGGCCTGCCGTCCGCCTCCGACGCCGCCGCCTCGTCGCGCATCTGCCGCGACCTCGAGGGTCAGCTCGCCCGCGCCGGCAACACGGGCGGCTCGCCCGCCCGCGCCCGCCAGTACGAGAAGGCGATCGCCGACCAGCTCCGCCAGATCGACCGGGCCGAGGGCCAGCTGCGCGGCGCCGGCTGCTCGGGCATCTTCGGCGGCAATACCGGCCAGGCGTGCCAGTCGCTCCGCTCCACCCTGCAGCGCATGAACGCCAACCTGGCGAGCCTCCAGCGCAAGTCCCGCCAGGTCTCCGGCGGGCGCGACGGCTCCGCCTCGCGGGCGCGCATCCTCGCCTCGCTCGACGCCAATGACTGCCGTGGTGCCACCGCCGCGCCGCGGGACGGCGGCGCCCGGGCCCGCGGCGCGCCCTCCTTCCTCGACCGCCTGTTCGGCGGCGGCCTGGAAGAGCGGCGTCCCGACCGGATCGTCCGCGAACCCGCCGACGAGAACCGCGAACGCCAGCGCGTCGTCATCCGGAACGGCAGCCGCATCGAGATCCGGCCACGCTTCTCGGGAACGTTCCGGACGCTCTGCGTGCGGGCCTGCGACGGCTACTTCTTCCCGGTCGCCTATTCGACCTTCGCCGACGAACTCGACCGCGACGCCGCGGCCTGCCAGGCGCAGTGCCCGGGGACCGAGGTCGAACTCTACATCCACCGGACGCCGGGCGAGGAGGCGGACCAGATGGTATCGCTGTCGGGCGTTCCCTACACCGCCCTGCCGACCGCCTTCCGCTACCGCCAGACCGGCTTCGTCCGACCCGAATCCTGCGGCTGCGGCGCGCCGAAGAGTTTTTCCATCATCGCCGGCGACCACGCGGCCCCGGCCGATCCCGCCAGTGCGACCGATCCCGCCGGCGAGCCGCCCGCGGAGACGGCGATGGTCCCCCTGCCGCGCCGGCGCCCCGATCCGGCCACCGATCCGGAGAGCCTCGCCAACCGCGACGGCGGCCTCGACCGGGCGGCCATCCTCGCCATCGTCGAGGCGATGACGCCCGACCCGGCGCCGACCGCGTCGACCGAAGAACGGTCGACGGCGTCGACCGCCGAGCGGCGTATCAGGGTCGTCGGGCCAGCGTTCCTTCTCGACCAAGAAGCGGCAGGAGGTCTGCAAGCTCCGGCCCCTGGTCTCGTCCGGTAAGCGCAAGCCTGAGCGGCATGAACAGCGTCTTGCCCTTCCGTCCCGTCGTCTCGCGCACGGCGCTCGTCCAGGCCTTGAACGTGCCTGCGTCCCACGGCTCGTCCGGCAGCAGGTCGAAGGCCTCGCGCAGGAAGGCGACATCGGCGTCGCTGAAGGTCACACCCGGCTCGGGCCTGACCGTCACGATCTTCCACCAGGACGTGACGTCCTGCAGCCGGTCGAGATTGCCCCGGATCGCCATCCAGAAGGCCTCGGCCTTCTCGCCCATGACGCCGAAGGCGACGAGCCGGTCGCGGACCCTTTCGAACGGCATCGCCTGGACGAGCGCGCGGTTGAGCCCCGTGAGATCCTCGGGATCGAACTTGGCGGCCGACCGCGAGGTCGCCTCCGGATCGAAGCGCTCGGCGAGCTTCATCATGTCGCCCTCGGGCACGACGTTCTCCGAGGTCCCCGTCAGCACGGCCAGCGACGCGATCGCCATCGGCTCCAGCCCGCTCTCGCGCAGGCTGCGGATCGACAGGGCGCCCGTCCGCTTCGACAGCCCCTCGCCGGTCGCCGTGGTCAGCAGGTTGTGGTGGCCGAAGGCCGGCACCGTGGCGCCGAGCGCCTGGAACAGGGCGATCTGAACGCCGGTGTTGGTCACATGGTCGTCGCCGCGGATCACATGGGTGACCCCGAGCTCGATATCGTCGACGACGGAGGGCAGCGTATAGAGATAGGTCCCGTCCTCGCGCACCAGGATCGGATCGGACAGCGACCCGATATCGACGGTCTCGGACCCGCGCACCACGTCGGTCCAGCTCACCAGGGTGCGCACCGGATCGAAGGGGTCGCGGCGGAAATTCGGCAGCCGGAACCGCCAGTGCGCCCGGCGACCTTCCGCCTCGAAGGCGGCCCGGTCCTTCGCCGAATAGGCCAGCCCTTCGCGGCCGTAGATCGGCGGGAGCTTTCGCGACAGGCGGATCTTGCGCTTGAGATCGAGTTCCTCCGGCGTCTCGTAGCACGGATAGAGCGCGCCGCTCTTCTTGAGACGCTCGACCGCTTCGGCGTGCGAGGCGCCGCGCCGCGACTGGTACTCGACCGCGTCGGGGAAGATGTTGAGCCAGTGGAGATCGTAGAGCGTCTGGTCGGCATATTCCTGCCTCGACCGCTCGACGTCGGTATCGTCGAACCGCAGGATGAAGCGGCCGCGGTTCTTCAGCGCGAACAGCCAGTTGAACAGCGCGGTGCGCGCGTTGCCGATATGGATCTGGCCGGTCGGCGATGGGGCGAAGCGGACGGTGACGGTCATGGTCGCGAGGTATCCGAAGCGTGATTCTCTAGCAAGCTACGCTGCTGCAGCCTGCGCGTCACGAGGCTCATCACCACAACCATGGCGAGGCAGTAAAGGCCCATGGCGACCACCTGCGCCGGCAGCGCGATGCCGGCGTCGATCAGGTAGCCGGTCAGGCCCGGACCCATGGCCGTGGCGAAGACCAGGATGGCCACCATCACCGCCCTGATCGAGCCCAGATGCTTCAGCCCGTAGATCTCCGGCCACAGCGCGCCGAACAGCGTCGAGGAGAAACCGTAGGACACGCCGAGCAGCGCCATGAACACGAAGACGCTCCACTGCGCATCGAGCAGCCCGAGCACGAGGCACGACAGCCCGAGCGGCACGAGGAAGCTCGGCAGCAGGGCCACGGCCGAGAAGCGGTCGATCAGCTGCCCGGCCACCAGCGCAAATGTGATGGTCATCGCCGCCATGAAGGTGAAGGACCCGGCGAAGAGCTCGATCGACCAGCCGCGAAGTTCCACGAGGTAGACCTGGTGGAAGAAGATCGTGGTGCCGATGAACCCCGGCGCCATCACCCCCATCAGCAGCAGATAGAACAGCGGGTCGCCGAGCACCTCGGCGCGCGTCCAGTCGCGCGCGGCAGGCTTGGTCGACGTCGGGTCGGAAGCGCGCGGCGCCCGCTCGATAGCGATCAGCCCCGCGACCGCGGGCAGCGCGACGAGGATCAGCACGGCGGCGGCGATCAGCCACGAGTTCCGCCAGCCGACCAGGCCGGCGACGAAGACGAACAGCAGGGGAAAGATCGCCTCCCCGGCATTGTGGCCGAGCGTGGTGACCGACACCGCCCGGCCGCGCTGCGCGGCGAACCACCGCGCCATCGCCGTCATGGCGTTGTGGGTCATCATACCCTGCCCGAACAGCCGCAGCATGTAGATGCTGACCACGAGGAGGACGACGTTCTGCGAGACGGACATCATCACCGCCGCAAGCGCCAGCATCGGCATGATGAAGAGCGCGACCGTCCGGGCGGAATGGCGGTCGACGACCTGTCCGAGCTTGGGCAGCGTCAGGGCGCTTCCGAGCGTCGCCAGCATGTAGATCAGGCCGAAGTCGCCATGCGACAGGCCATACTCCCGCCTCACGTCGCCGGCCGAAAGCGAGATGAAGAAGGTCTGGCCGAAGGACGAGAAGAAGGTGAGCAGAAACCCGCCGGCGAGCCAGCGCGCATTGTCGCGAAGGAAGACGAGGAAGGACATCGGCTCACGGTCGGTGGAGATGAAGTGGTCCTGGCCGCGGCTTGAAGGAAGCGCCACGGCGCGGCCGGCACGGTGCTCACCAAACCTCTAGGCCCGGGGCGCCGCGATGAACAGGGCAACCCGCCGTTGGACCATTGTGTTCCGCGCCTTGCCGCAAGACCTCCCCTGACGAACAATCGCCGGGATGACCGCAGCCCGCAAACTGTGCTATGGGCGCGGCAACCTCCCGTTCCGTTATCGAAAGTCCCGCAATGAACGCTCCGCGCGTCTCCTTCGTCAGTCTCGGTTGCCCCAAGGCGCTGGTCGATTCCGAGCGCATCCTCACGCGCCTGCGCGCCGAGGGCTACGAGATCGCCCGCAAGCACGACGGCGCCGACCTCGTCGTCGTCAACACCTGCGGCTTTCTCGATTCCGCGCGCGACGAGTCGCTGGCCGCGATCGGCGAGGCGATGGCCGAAAACGGCAAGGTCATCGTGACGGGCTGCATGGGCGCCACGCCCGAACTGATCCGCGAAAAGCATCCGAACGTGCTGGCGATCACCGGACCGCAGGCCTACGAGAGCGTGATGGCAGCCGTGCACGAGGCAGCCCCGCCTGCGCACGAGCCCTTCGTCGACCTGATCCCGCCGCAGGGCGTCAAGCTGACGCCGCGCCACTACGCCTATCTGAAGATTTCGGAGGGCTGCAACAACCGCTGCTCCTTCTGCATCATCCCTGCCCTGCGCGGCGATCTGGTCTCGCGCCCGGTCGGCGACGTGCTGCGCGAGGCCGAGCGCCTGGTCGCCGCCGGCGTGAAGGAACTCCTCGTCATCTCGCAGGACACCAGCGCCTACGGCATCGACCTGAAATACGCGCCGAGCCTGTGGCGCGACCGCGAGGTGCGGACGCGGTTCCTCGACCTGTCGCGGGAACTCGGCGAACTCGGCGCCTGGGTGCGGATGCACTACGTCTACCCCTACCCGCATGTCGACGAGGTCATCCCGCTGATGGCCGAGCACAAGATCCTGCCCTATCTCGACATTCCCTTCCAGCACGCCTCGCCGCGCGTTCTGAAGAACATGCGGCGTCCGGCGCATCAGGAAAAGACGCTCGAGCGCATCGGCCGCTGGCGCGAGACCTGCCCGGACCTCGCGCTGCGCTCCACCTTCATCGTCGGCTTCCCCGGCGAGACGGAGGAGGACTTCGAGATGCTGCTCGACTGGCTGGACGAGGCGAAGATCGAACGCGCGGGCTGCTTCAAATACGAGCCCGTCGGCGGCGCGAAGGCGAACGACCTCGGGCTGGAGCCCGTGCCGGAGGAGGTCAAGGACATCCGCTGGAACCGCTTCATGGCGCGCCAGCAGAAGATCTCGGCCAATCTGCTCAAGAAGAAGGTCGGCAAGCGCCTGCCCGTCATCATCGACGAGGCGAACGGCACGGCCGCCAGGGGCCGCACCAAGTACGACGCGCCGGAGATCGACGGCGCCGTCCACGTCCAGTCGCGCCGGCCACTGCGCGTCGGCGACATCGTCACCGTCAAGATCGACGAGGCGGACGCCTACGATCTCTACGGCCAGGCGGTCTGACAGGGCAAACGGGGCCGCTCAGGCCGCCCTGGCCAGAACGCCCTGGATGCGGCGCACCAGCCCGAGCACGTGCTGGCGCTTGTCGAGATTGTAGGTTTCCGTCTCGGCGATCGTCCGGCTGGTCTCCTGCCAGAGCGCCGACAGCGCTTCGGCGCGGCCGAGATCGCCGGCCAGCGCCGCCGCGGTCGCCTTCGCGCCCACCCGGTCGAGCAGATGGGCGTTGAAAAGCGCGAACGGGATGGCCTGGTCTCGCCCGGCCACCGCGTCGGCGAGCTTGCCGGCCGCCGCCGGATCGAAGCGCCCGGCCTCGACGATCGTCTCGAGCGCCCCGGCGATCTCCAGACCGCCATATTCGGTGAGCAGGATCGCCTCGCGCACGCTTCCGCCGGCCCGTGCGGCGAGCGCGGCGGCATCCGGCACCGCCGTGCCGAAACTGGCCAGCACCCGCGACAGGTCCTCCGGCAGAAGCCCGTGCAGGCGCACGGTCTGGCAGCGCGAGCGGATGGTCGGCAGGAGCCCGCCGGCCGCATGCGAGATCAGGATGAAGAGCGTGCGCGACGGCGGCTCCTCGAGGTTCTTCAGGAGCGCGTTGGCCGCATTGGTGTTCATGTCGTCGGCCGGATCGATGATGACGATCCGGTAGCCGCCGTCGTGCGAGGTCATCGACAGGAAGCGGTTGACGCGGCGGATCTCCTCCACCGTGACAGCGGTGCGGAAGGCCTTGGTCTTCTCGTTCATCGGCCGCGCCAGATAGAGCACGCCGGGATGGGCGCCGGAGGCGATCATGCGGTGCAGCGCCGACCCCGGCTCCGGCACGGCCAGCCGGTCGGGCGCGGTCGCCCGGTCCGGATACTTCAGAAGATGGTGCGCAAGATGGAAGGCGAAGGTCGCCTTGCCGATGCCGCGCGGGCCCGAGAGGATCAGCGCATGATGCATCTTGCCGCCGCGATAGGTGGCTGCGAGGCGGTTGGCCTCCGCGCCGTGGGCGACCAGCAACGGGTTCTCGGCCGGTTCGGGGATGCCGTCCAGCGTATCGTGCTGTTCGGGCGCCACTCGCTCGAAGCTCATTCCGCTGCCGCCTTGCCTTCGCGATCGGAGAGCAGGCGGTCGACCGCCGTGTCGATCCTGGCCGCCACCTCGTCCTCCCGCCCGCCGGCATCGACGAGCACGCAGCGGTAGGGCTCGCGCATGGCGATGTCGAGGAACGCTTCGCGCCGGCGCTCGTGGATGGCGATGGTCTCCTTCTCGAAACGGTCGGCGGCAGCGCCCGCGCCGCGTCGCACGCCGGCCCGCCTCAGCCCCTCCACCGGACTGAGATCGAGGATCAGCGTCAGATCGGGCATCATGCCGTTGACGACAATGCGCTCCAGTCCGGCGACGAAGACGGGATCGAGCCCGCCGGTCACGCCCTGGTAGACACGGGTGGAATCGAGGAAGCGGTCGCACAGCACGATGGCGCCGCGCTCGACGGCGGGGCGGATCACCTGCTCGACATGGTCGGACCGGGCGGCGGCGAAGAGCAGCGCCTCCATGCGCGGCCCGAAAGGCTCCGCCGCACCCGAGAGAAGGACGTGGCGGACCGCCTCCGCACCGGGTGAGCCGCCGGGCTCCCGGGTGACCAGCACGTCATGGCCAAGACCGCGCAGCCGCTCGGCGAGCCGCCGGATCTGGGTCGACTTGCCGGCCCCCTCGCCGCCCTCGAAGGTGATGAACAGTCCGCCGTTCAGCAAGGCCGATCCCAATCGCGCTATCCGTCCGTCTTCTTAGTCCGGCAGCCGGGCCACGTCCACGCCGCAGGACGTGTGCCGGGCGCTGCCGGCAAATCTCAGCGCATCCAGCCGACCAGCAGCTCGCCGATGGCATCCATGGCGCGGCTGTGCAGCGAGCCGGTGCCGACGCTCTCGGCGGTGAAGAGTGGCGTCTCCTGGCTCAGCGTGTCGCCGATCCAGACCTTCAGCGTGCCCGCCGGCATGCCCGCCTCCACCGGAGCCTGCAGCGGGCCCTGGTAGACGATCCGCGCGATGAGCCGGTCCCTGTTGGTGATCGGCACGAGGATCGCCACCGGCGCCCTGGCCTTCAGCGCCACGGAGCCCTTCTCGCCGCCGAACAGCTGCGCCTGCCCGACCACCTCGTCGGCGGCGAAGACCTCGTGCGTCTCGAAGGCGCGCACGCCCCAGTCGAGGATCTTGCGCGCCTCTTCGGCCCGCGTGTTCTCGCTGGACAGGCCGCTCAGCGCCGCAAACAGGCGGCGGCCCTGGCGATCGACCGAACCGACGATCGCATAGCCGGATTCTTCGGTGAAACCGGTCTTCAGCCCGTCGGCGCCGATGTCCATCTTGAGCAGCGGGTTGCGGTTGGTCTGCCGGATCCGGTTCCAGGTGAAGTCGGGCTGGGAGTAGTATTTGTAATAGTCCGGATACTCCCGCCAGATGTGCAGCGCGAGCATGGCGAGTTCGCGCACGGTGACCAGTTGCCCCTCGGCCGGCAGCCCGGTCGCGTTCTTGAACACCGACTTCGTGAGGCCGATCTGGCGCGCCCGCTCGGTCATCAGCTGGGCAAAATTCTCCTCCGAGCCGGCCATGCCTTCGGCGATGATGATGCAGCCGTCATTGGCCGACTGGACGATGACGCCCTGGATCAGGTCCTCGAGCCTGATCGACGACTTGAGCTCGGCGAACATGGTGGACGTGCCCGATGGCGCGCCGCCCGTGCGCCAGGCATGCTCGCTGACCAGGAAGGCGTCGTCCATGGTCAGCCGCCCGCTCTTCAGGGCGTTGAAGACGACCTCCATGGTCATCAGCTTGGCGAGCGAGGCCGGCGGGATGAGCTTGTCGGCGTCCTTGGAGTAGAGGACCGTGCCGGTCTCGGCGTCGATCATGAAGGCCTGTTCGGCGCGCGTCTCGAACAGCTGCGCCTGCGCCTGGAGGGCCATGACGACCAGGATGACGACCGAGATCGCCAGCGTCTTCAAGTGACGGAACATGATACCGGTTCCCGTTGCAGTCGTCGCCAGCCGGCGCACGGCGAAACATAACGGCCGAATGCGGCCGAACCGCAGCACCCGCAGGAAGACTAGCAAAGGAACGCGGCAAGTATCAACCGAAGCCGCGCCGCGAAGGTGGGCGACTGACGCTGCGGTTTCCTGGCGGCGCGGATGCCGACGCTGGAAAAACTGGGAAAGCGGCGCTACTCGCGCACGATCATCGCCTCGGATGCGCCCGCGGCCCAGGCCGCCCGCAGCATCGAGTCGAGATCGGACCGGCCGTCGAACTGCAGGGCGATCGTGTACCAATTCGTCCCGTCGGCCGGCTCGACCGCGAGTTCCACGGCCCCCTTCGAGGAAAGGATCCGCGCGACCGCCTCGGCTTCGCCGCGGTCGTCGAAGGTGCCGACGGCGACGTAGGGCGCGGAGGGGGACGATGCGCCCGGGGCGCCGCGGCTGCGCTCCCAGGCGGCAACGATCTGCGACGGGGTCATGCCGGTGTCGAAGGCGCCGAAGGGATCGGCCGAACGGGCGACACGCTCGTCGGCATAGGACAGGGAAGCGAGCCGCACGCCGGTTCCGTTGAAGGCGATCTCGGGCCGTTCCGGCACGGCCGGCCCGAACGCCGGCAGCGGCAGGTCGCCCGCCGAGGCAAGCAGCCCGGCCGAGGCGAACGCCTCGCCTGCGCCGCCGCGCGCGGTCGGGGTCGGCCCGTTCATGGCGATCATCACGCCGGTTGCGATCTCGCCCGGCAGGTCGAACGGGCTGCCCCCCTTGCCCGGCCGGTAGGAGGCCATGAGATACTGGTCGTCCTGGCCATGCAGCGGCGCGCGGCCGACATATTCGACCTTCACCTTCGCGACACCGGCATGCTGATAGTCGAGAAGCTCGGCAGCACGCTTCGACAGGTCGATGATGCGGTCGTTGGCATAGGGCCCGCGGTCGTTGACGCGCACGATCACCGAGTTGCCGTTGTTGGTATTGGTCACCCGGGCATAGCTCGGCAGCGGCATGGTCGGGTGCGCGGCCGTCAGATGCGTCATGTCGTAGACTTCGCCATTGGCCGTCAGCCGGCCGTGGAAGGCGTCACCGTACCAGGACGCCGCGCCGACCTTGACGTAGTCGGGGTCTTCCTTCGGCTTGTACCACTTGCCCCTGACCTTGTAGGGCTTGCCCAGCTGGTCGCGACCGCCGCCGCGCGGCACGCGCGCGCTCTTGTCGGCGACGACGACGGGGCTCGCCTTCACGCCGTAGACGGATTCGGCGAAGTACTCCTTGGACCGCTTCGAGACCTTCGAGGTGGAGATCGGCGACTGGCCTGCGCAGGAGGCGAGGACGACGCCGCATGTGGCCACCGATGCGAGGGACAACAGACGTCCCCTGCGCGCGCGCATCCCTTGCAACATGCAGTCTCTTCCCCGGTTAACCCTCTGCCGCGCCATGCGATTGCAGCGAGCCTTGTCATCATTTCTGGCCGACCGCCCCCGCGATCCCGCCACCCGACAAGCTCTAGCGAGCCAATGCTTAGCGACTTCTTAACTTTCTGTGACCGAAACAGGGCGAGATTGTGACATTGGGGCACCGTCCTCGTCCGCCGGCGGGCTGCGCCCCGCCGACAGCGACGACGATGCCCGCCGATCACCGGATGACCAGCACCGAGCAGCGCGAGTGCCGCACCACGCGCGCGGCCGTCGAGCCGATCAGGTAGTCCTGGAAGCCCGGACGATGCGAGGCGATGACGATCACGTCCGACCCGTGTTCCTCGGCCCCGGCCAGGATGGCGGAGGCCGGCTGGCCGATCCTGACGTCGACCACAGCCTTCAGGTTCTCGCGCTGCGACAAGTCCTCCAGCCTTCGGATCGAATCGTCCTTCTGCCCGGCGAGGATGCCGCTCGGCAGTTCCACGGCGACATAGCTCGGAATGTCCTCGACGACGTGCAGCAGCACGATCTGCCCGGCTTGCCCGCCGAGATGGCGCGCCGCGTCGATCATCGCCTTCGCCTTCGCATCGTCGTGCAGGTCGATCGGGACGAGAATTCTGGAATACATGGCCATACCCTCCGGCTGTCATTTGCTGGAGAAGACCGTGCGGCAGGCGGCGGCGGCCGTCCTTGCGCTGGATCAACCGGCGCGGCGAGGACGGAAAGGGCCGGTCATCCGTTCAGCGGATGGGCTGACAGAAACGCCAGGACCCGCTTCTTGAACGTGCGGTCGCCGACAGAAAGCATATGGTCCCGGCCCTCGATCGCGAAGGCCTCGGCATTCGGCATCAGGCCGGCGAGGAGATCCGGCGAGCCGGCGATGTCGTCGGTCGTGCCCACAGCCACCAGCGTCGGCTGGGCGATGCGCGCCGCATCCGCCTCCGTGACGAGGTCCCGCGACGTCGCGATGCAGGCGGCGAGAGCCTTGCGGTCGCTGCCGGTCTGGTCGGCGAAGGCCCGGAACATCCGCCCGCGCGCATCCGGAATGGCGGCCGGATCGTCGGCCAGCAGCGCATCTGCGATCGGGTCCCAGTCGCCGACGCCTTCCACCATGCCGATGCCGAGCCCGCCGAAGACGAGCGTCGCGACCTTGTCTGGATGCAGCAACGCCGTGAAGGCGCAGACGCGCGCGCCCATCGAGTAGCCCATGAGGTGGGCCCGGGCGATGCCCAGGTGATCGAGCAGCGCGGCGGCGTCGGCCGCCATCCTCGCCGGCCGGTAGTCCTCCGGCTCGTAGCTCTTCTGCGACTGGCCGTGCCCGCGGTTGTCGAGGGCAACGACGCGGTAGCCTGCCTCGCGCAGCGTCTTGACCCAGCCCGGCGAGACCCAGTTCACCCGCATGCTCGACGCGAAGCCGTGGATCAGCAGGACCGGATCGCCCTCGCCCTCGTCGATATAGGCGAGGTCGAGGCCATCGTGATGAAAGCTGGGCATGCGGTCGCCAGGGTCCTGCGGTCAGCCGCCGGAGGCGGCGTCGATGATCGGGTGGGAAAGGCGATCGCCGACGGCGATGCCCTCGCGCTCGGCCGTCCCCGCATTCAGTTCGAGGACGTAGCGCACCGCCTCGCCCGGCGAGATCGTGTCGGTCGAGAACGGAACCCCCGGCAGGATCGCGCGGACCTCGCCCTTGTCGGAGACGAAGAGGAGATCGAGCGGCAGGATTGTGTTCTTCATCCAGAACCCGACCGGCAGGTTCTGCGGAAAGACGAAGAGCATGCCCTGGTTCTCCGGCATCCGCTCGCGGAACATCAGCCCCCGGCTCCGCTCCTCGGGCGTGTCGGCCACCTCGATCTGGAAGCGCACCTCGCCCTCGCCCGTCGCAGCCACCAGCGGCGCCGGATCGACCGGCAGGATCATCGGGCTGCCTGCCTCCTGGGCGAGCACGGCAGCAGCCGGCATGAGGAAGGCGAAAAGAAGAAGGGCTGGAGCGAAGGCCAGCCCGGTCAGTCGAGGCATGTGATGCACCTTGTCAGTTGGAGAACGGCAGCGTCCCAACATCGGGGTGAATTTCGGCAGCCATAAGGCCCTTGTCGCCGCGTCCGAAGCGGACCAGCACGACCTGACCCGGCCGGAGCTCCGCGATACCGAACTGGCGCAGCGTCTCCATGTGGATGAAGATGTCCTCGGTGCCCTCGCCGCGGCTGAGGAATCCGAACCCCTTGGTCCGGTTGAACCACTTGACCAGCGCCCGCTCGAGGCCGCTTTCCGGCCGCACGCTGACATGGGTTCGCTGGGCGGGAAGCTCCTTGGGATGCGTGGCGGTGCTGAGGTCCATCGACAGGACCTTGAAGCACTGGAACCCGCGCTCGCCGCGCCGCACGAGGCAGACGATGCGCGAGCCTTCCATCGCGGTCTGGAACCCGTCGCGGCGCAGGCAGGTCACGTGCAGCAGGATATCGCCGTATCCCGGTTCGTCGGGAAGGATGAATCCATAGCCCTTGGCCACGTCGAACCACTTGATGGCGCCTGCAATCTCGGTGAGATCCTCGGCCTCGTTGCTGCCGCCAGCGTTCACGAACCCTGCCCTGATCAGATCTCGCCCTTCCGAAGAGGATTTTTCCCCCATCCGAACGCACCTTCCGTCGTAAACTCGACTGATTCCCAACGGCAGGATACCACCCTGCCTGCCCCTGTCAGCAGGCAAACCACATTTTTTCCCGTTGTGACACCACCAATTCAAGCTCGCGCAAGCTTCGGGAAGCTTAGCCCGCCTTTCATTGCCAATCGGCGCGGACAGCGCCATATGCAGCGAGCGGATTCCAAACCGACAATGTCAGGATATCAACACATGCGTTATCTCCACACCATGGTTCGCGTCACGGACGTGGACGCATCGCTCGACTTCTACTGCAACAAGCTTGGCCTGGAGGAAGTCCGGCGGATCGACAACGAGAAGGGCCGGTTCACGCTGATCTTCCTGGCCGCACCGAAGGACAAGGCGACCTCCGCGGCCAGCCGCGCGCCGGAACTGGAGCTGACCTTCAACTGGGATCCGGAGGCCTATTCGGGCGGCCGCAACTTCGGGCACCTCGCCTACAAGGTCGACGACATCTACGCGACCTGCCAGCACCTGATGGACAAGGGCGTGACGATCAACCGCCCGCCGCGCGACGGCTACATGGCCTTCGTCAAGTCGCCCGACGGCATCTCCATCGAGCTGCTCCAGGAAGGCGAGGCGCTGGCGCCGCAGGAGCCCTGGGCTTCGATGCCGAACACCGGCAGCTGGTAGGTCTGAACGGTCAGCCGGGCGGAGCCCCTTCCAATGGGGCACGTCCGGCTTGCACCGCCGACCTTGGCCTGCGGCGCAAGTGGGGATTGCGCTCGGCTTTCGCCGTGCTAACACGGTGCAACACGCACGGCGCAACGGTTGGGGGGTGCATCGCATGAAGGAAGTGCTGGTCGAGCTGGAACGCCGGCGAGAAATCGCCCGCCAGGGCGGTGGCGCCGACCGCATCGCCGCGCAGCACCGCAGAGGCAAGCTCACCGCGCGCGAACGCATCGCGGTGTTCCTGGACGAGGGCTCCTTCGAGGAGTTCGACATGTTCGTCGAACACCGCTCCACCGATTTCGGCATGGAGAAGACCAAATATGCCGGCGACGGCGTCGTCACCGGCTGGGGCACCGTCAACGGCCGCACCGTCTTCCTCTTCGCCAAGGACTTCACCGTGTTCGGCGGCTCGCTGTCGGAAGCGCATGCCGAGAAGGTGGTGAAGGTGCAGGAGATGGCGCTGCGCAACCGCGCGCCGATCATCGGCCTCTACGATGCCGGCGGCGCCCGCATCCAGGAGGGCGTGGCGGCACTCGGCGGCTATGCCGAGATCTTCCAGCGCAACGTGCTGGCCTCCGGCGTCATCCCGCAGATCTCGCTGATCATGGGTCCCTGCGCCGGCGGCGACGTCTATTCGCCGGCCATGACGGACTTCATCTTCATGGTGCGCGACACGTCCTACATGTTCGTCACCGGACCCGACGTGGTGAAGACCGTCACCAACGAGACCGTGACGGCCGAACAGCTCGGCGGCGCCTCGATCCATACGACGAAGTCCTCGATCGCCGACGGCGCCTACGACAACGACGTCGAGGCGCTGCTGCAGATGCGCCGGCTGATCGACTTCCTGCCGGCCTCCAACACGGCCGAGATTCCCGAGATCGAATGCTTCCAGCCGGTCGACGAGATCGACCCGTCGCTCGACCGCCTCGTGCCCGACAGCGCCAACAAGCCCTACGACATCAAGGAACTGATCCTGAAGACCTGCGACGAGGGCGACTTCTTCGAGATCCAGGAGAGCTTCGCGAAGAACATCGTCACCGGCTTCGGCCGGGTCGAAGGACGCACCGTCGGCTTCGTCGCCAACCAGCCGATGGTGCTGGCCGGCGTGCTGGATTCGGACGCGTCGCGCAAGGCGGCCCGCTTCGTGCGCTTCTGCGACTGCTTCAACATCCCCATCGTCACCTTCGTCGACGTGCCGGGCTTCCTGCCGGGCACGGCGCAGGAATATGGCGGCCTGATCAAGCACGGCGCCAAGCTGCTCTTCGCCTATGCCGAGGCCACCGTTCCGAAGATCACCGTCATCACGCGAAAAGCCTATGGCGGCGCCTACGACGTGATGGCCTCGAAGCACCTGCGCGGCGACATGAACTATGCCTGGCCGTCGGCGCAGATCGCGGTAATGGGCGCCAAGGGCGCGGTCGAGATCATCTACCGCAAGGACATCGCCGATCCGGAGAAGATCGCCGCCCACACCAAGGCTTACGAGGACCGCTTCCTGTCGCCCTTCGTGGCCGCAGAGCGCGGCTATGTCGACGAGGTGATCATGCCGCACTCGACCCGCCGCCGCATCGCCCGCGCGCTCAGGATGCTGCGCAACAAGGACCTGCAGAACCCCTGGAAGAAGCACGACAACATTCCGCTGTAGGGGGCGCATTGAAGGTTTCGGGCAGGTGATCTAGATTTGCGTCATGCGCACCACCCTGGAAATCGACGATGACGTGCTCGAAGCGGCGAAGCGCATAGCGAACGCCGAGCGCAGGAGTGCGGGTCAGGTTCTGTCCGATCTGGCGCGCAGGAGCCTCGAGGATGCGCCGGTGCTTCGCGATCGACAAGCAATCGCAACGACAGAGCGCAACGGCTGGATCATCCTGCCTGACCGTCCCGGACGCGTGACCGCAGATCGGGTCGAGCAACTGTTGCTGGAAAGCGATCTGTCGGACGCGCTCCAGGACTGAGGTCGATGCGTTCGCTGCTGGACGTGAACGTACTCCTGGCTCTCTTCGATCCGATCCACGTCCATCACGAGAAGGCCCATCGATGGTGGGCCGGAAATGCGGATGCGGGCTGGGCTACCTGTCCGCTCACGCAGACCGGTTTCCTCAGGATCATTTCAAACCCGAGTTATCCAAGTCCCATCACTCTCCTGGATGCCCATTCGATCCTGTTCCGCCAGCCCCGCGCCAGCGGTCACGCGTTCTGGACGGCTGACATCTCTTTCTCCGACCCAGCCCGCTTCGATTTCTCATTCGTGCGCAGCCCCAAACAGTTGACCGATATCTACCTGCTGGCACTTGCTGTCTCGAATTCAGGGCGTCTGGTGACCTTCGACGCTCGCGTTTCGCCCGCGCCCGTGCTCGGAGCAGCGACCGAACACCTTGTCGTTCTGAGGTGACCGGCCGATCCGGCAGGATCACCGCACTCCGAACGGCGTCACCTCTTCGTATCCCGCCGCCAGGTTCAGCATCGCCTGGTCGGCGCGGGGCGGGCCGATCAGCTGCAGGCCCATCGGCCGGCCGTCCGGGCTGAAGCCGACGGGCACGTTGACCGCCGGGCAGCCGGCCATGGTGGCGAGCGCCGAGACCTCCATCCAGCGGTGGTAGCTGTCCATGGTCGTGCCGGCGATTTCGTCGGGCCAGTGCCGCTCGACCGGGAACGGGAAGACCTGCGCGGTCGGAATCGCGAGACAGTCGAAACGCGCAAACAGCGACAGCAGGTGGCGGTGCCAGGCGGTGCGCAGCTGCGATGCGGCGAAGATCGTCGCCGCCCTGAGATCCAGCCCGCCCTCCACCTCGAAGATCGCTTCCGGCTTCAGCAGCGCCCGCTTCTCGGGGTCATCGTAGAACGGCTTGAGCGCGCTGCCGGACGTGAAGTGGCGCAGCGTGACGAAGGCCTGCCAGAGCGCCTCCATGTCGAAGGCAGGCAGATGCGGCTCGACCGCCGCGCCCGCGCCTTCCATGAGGCGCAGCGCGGCGTCGCAGAGGTCGAGAATGCCGGCCTCCATGGCGAGCTTGCCGCCGAGGTCGCCGAGCCACGCGACGCGCGCGCCCCGGATCGCCGGAACGAGATCTGCAGCGAAATCCGGCCGGCCGTCGAGCGACAGCGGCGCGCGGGCGTCGTAGCCGGCCTGGACGGAAAGCAGCAGCGCCATGTCGCGCACGCTGCGCCCCATCGGCCCCTCCACGCCCATCTGCGCGACGAAGCTCTCGGGCGACGGGCCGGCGGGCACCCGCCCCTGGCTGGGACGGAAGCCGTAGACGTTGTTGAAGGCGCCGGGATTGCGCAGCGAGCCGCCCATGTCGGAGCCGTCGGCCACCGGCAGCATGTGCAGCGCCAGCGACACCGCCGCGCCGCCGCTCGACCCGCCGGCCGTCAGCCCATGGCCATAGGCGTTCAGCGTCGGACCGAAGACGGGATTGTAGGTGTTCGAGCCGAAGCCGAATTCCGGCACGTTGGTCTTGCCGATCAGGATGGCGCCGGCGGCACGGATGCGCTCGACGAAGATGTCGTCGACGTCGGGAACATGGGTGGCGAAGAGCGGCGAACCGAACGTGGTGCGCAGACCCTTCGTCTGGGCGAGGTCCTTGATCGCCATCGGCACGCCGAACAGGGCACCGGAGGCCTGGCCGCGGGCAAGCAGGGCATCCGCGGCCTCGGCCTCCTTGCGCAGGTCGTCCCGGTCGCGCACCGACACGATCGCGTTGACGTGCGGGTTGACCGCCGCGATGCGGTCCATGAAGGCATTCATCACCTCGACCACGGAGAGCTGCCGCGTGCGTATGGCGCTGGCGAGGTCGGTGGCGCCGAGCCTGCAGATGGCGTCGGGCGGTGCGAAACGGCCCTGTCCCGGCTGCGGAATCTCTGTCATCGCGTCCCCTCCCCGTCGCTGCCTACGGACAGGGATTGCCCACCCGCTGGTGGATGTCGTCCACCGCCTTCTGCATCTCTTCGGTCCACGAAACATCGGCCGAATCGAGGGCGATGCGCAACTGCTCCATCGTCGTCGCCCCGACGATATTCGACGTCATGAACGGCCGATGGGTAACGAAGGCATTGGCGAACAGCGCCGGCGCCATGTCGAAGCGCCGCGCCAGTTGGCCATAGGCGACAAAGGCCTCCGCCGCTCCCGGCGTCTCGTAACGCTGCAGCCTGTCGAACAGCTTCTTGCGCGAGCCTTCGGGCAGCGCGCCGTCATCATACTTGCCCGACAGGTAGCCCTGGGCGAGCGGCGAATAGGCGAGCAGGCTCACCTCTTCGCGGCGGCAAACTTCCGCAAGGTTCACCTCGAAGGTGCGATTGACGAGATTGTAGGCGTTCTGCAGCGAGGCGACGCGCGGCCCGCCGCCCTTCTCGCTCTCGGCGACATAGCGCATGACGCCCCAGGCGCTTTCGTTCGACAGACCGAAATGGCGGATCTTTCCGGCCTTCACCAGTTCGTCGAACACCGAAAGCGTCTCGGCGATCGGGGTTTCGTCGGCGAGCGGCGCGGGCGGGCTCGTGACGCGGCTCGGATTGGCGCCCCACGGCATCGGCCGCTCGGGGAAGTGGATCTGGTAAAGGTCGATCCGGTCGGTCTGCAGCCTCGACAGCGACTTTTCGACGGCATCGAGAATGTCGGCCCGGACGAGCCTGGAGGGACGTCCGCCGCGGAACCAGTCCATCGCCGTTCGGCCCACCACCTTGGTGGCGAGCACGATGTCGTCGCGCTTTCCGGTGTGCCTGAACCAGTTGCCGATGATCGTTTCCGTGCGCCCCTGCGTCGGCGCCCTGGGCGGGATAGGATACATCTCGGCCGTGTCGAAGAAATTGACGCCGCGCGCGACGGCCATGTCCATCTGCGCGAAGCCCTCGGCCTCCGTGTTCTGCTCGCCCCAGGTCATGGTGCCGAGGCAGATGGTGGACACGGACAGGCCGGTGCGGCCGAGCGGGCGCTGTTGCATGCGAGACTCCGTCAGGATTGGAAAGAGGCGGGGGCGACCCCCGAGGCAGGTCGCCGATCCTAAGGCCGGATCCGTCGCGAGACAATCAGGCCCGCTGCAAAGGCGGCTTTCAGTTCCAGGTGATCGTGGGCGTATCGCGGAAGGCGAAACGTTCGAGATGGCTGCCGATGACGCCGCGCATGCGCTCCAGGTCCTCCTCGGTCGCGGCCGAGACGTCCAGGACAAGCACGTCGTCGGCAGCCTTCAGAGCGCAGGTGCCGAAGGGAAAGCGGATGGTGCCTTCCTCGGGCGTGAACTCGGCGGGGATCTTGTGCCCGAAGTGCTTGCACAGCTGCTGCAGATAGCGGCTGGCCGACTGCGTGTGCACGTCGGCACGGGACGACAGGGCGTAGGTGGATTCACTCATTCGATCTCTTCTCCGTCTGGACCGGCAGAGATTGGCCAAGTCTTGCGCGAAGGCAATCGAAAAAGCTGACCGGAATGTGAAACTTCCGTCATGATCTTCGGGCTCAGCCCCGGGCGGCGGCCTTCCGCTTCTCGCGGTCGATCATCATGTTCGCGATCTGCATGCGCACCACGGCGCGGTCGCGCAGGTGCGGTACGACCCGGTCCGGATGATTGGCCAGCGCGAATTCCCGGCGGATGCGGTCGAAATCCTTCGGCCAGCGGGCATTGGCCATGCGCAGTTCCGCAGCGATGTCGTCCGGATCGGTCGACGGCAGCGGCTCCGGCGTCTCGATTCCCGGCGCAGACTGAACGGTTTCCCGCTCGCTGGTTTCGCCATAGACCTTCGCGACGAAATCGGACGGCACGCTCTTCCAGAGTTCTTCCACTGCCGCGTCGGGCGTGACGAAGCCGAAGGGAACCGACGGACGCGCGAGCGCGTCGTCGTCACGTTCTCCGCGGGCGAGAAGCTCGTCGAGAAGAGTGGTGAACTCGCTGGTGGTGAAACCGTTCATGCCCTGGGTCCTGCGCCCATCAACGCGGGGATACTCGAATAGGTTGCCGACGCTACGGCGAAACCGATTAACAATCCGGTCCTCAAACCCGTCGAAATTGAGACGCCTGGCTGCAATCGTTTGACCGGCCACGCCGTGCACCCCGAGCGGGGAGACTGCGGCGCATATCAGCCATGCGTTATGCTGCACTGCACAAACGTCATGAAACTCCGATATTCAATGCTTGCGGGAGGAGAAAGACCTGGAGCATCCAAATGGGTTTCATGACCGAACTCTTCGCCCGCCCCCGCCCGACGGAAGAACAGCGCTACCGGTCCGCCATGGTCCTGCTGGGCGCCATGAGCGGCGCGGAACGGGCAGACATCAACATCAAGCCGGCCGACTTCCCGCGCATCGCGCGCCAGATGGCCAGGCGCTGAAGCGGCCTGTCGGAGCCGGGCCCGCCGCTGCGCCCGGCCGTCCACAGATGCGCCGCAAAGCATCTGGAGTATGATCTTCCCGTCGAGGGGGAGATTCGCCATGTATCAGACGCGCTTTGCCATGATGATCCTTGCAGGCGCAGCCTTCTTCGGTCCGCCTGCAGCCGCACAGCAGGATGGCGCAGCGAGCGGGCCGGCGGAAGCCGTGCAGACTCCGGCCCCGCAGGACGACCTGCTCCGACAGGCGCGGGACCTGTTCGAGGCGACGCGGGGCGAGGCGTGCGACGGGTCGCGTTTCGGCGAAGATCCGCGGCCAGACATCTACACGATGACCTTTCGCCCGTCCTACGCGGACGACGATGCGCCGCTCGAGGAGGCGACGCTGATCCGCTTCTTCTGCGGGGCCGGCGCCTACAACGAGACGCATGCCTATGTCCTGCATACCGCATTCGACGGGCTGCGCCGGCTGTCCTTCGCCGAACCCGAACTGCAGATCCGCCACGAGGACGAAGATACCGAAAAGCCGGTGGAGGAGATGCGGATCATCGGCTTCACCGCACAGCCGGTTCTGGTGAACTCCGAGTTCGTTGCCGAAGACCACGCGATCCTGTCCCATGCGAAATGGCGCGGCCTTGGCGACGCCTCGTCGACCGGGCTCTGGCTCTTCCGCGATGGCGACTTTTCGCTGGTCAGGTACGAGGTCGACCCGACCTATGACGGCGAGATCAACCCGGAAACCGTGCTGGACTATTATTCGGCGCCGTAGACCTGCAGGAGGGGGATGCGCCTATTCTCCGAAGCCCCCGCCGGACATCCGGGGCGACAGGCGGATCAGCCGCGAATCGAGCACCGCGGCCTGCCGGTGCACGACCGCCTTCTGGTATTCGGGATCCTTGACCATCTCGACGAAGGCAGCACCCGAGGGATACTCGGCGATGAAGCAGCGGTCCCAGCGTTCATCCGAAGGCCCGATCAGCATCAGGCGGAAATCGCCGGACCAGGCGATCCGCCCGCCGACCCGCCGGAAGACCGGCCCGCTCTCGCGGCCATAGGCGGCGTAGGCCTCCGCGCCTGACGACCCGCGTCCGTCGGGATAGGCCGCAATCTCGCGCAGGCGCACGAGGTTCAGCATGTGGATCGGCCCTTCCTCCGGCAGGCGCCGGAATTCCCCGAACGTCTCGCGCGTCGGATCGATGAACCCGCTCATGAAGTCTCCTCCTCGACGATCGCCGCCGCGCCCTACCGCGCCGACAGCATCCAGTTCAGTGTCTCCCGCCAGTCCGTCATGCGGATGGGTGTCCCGTGGGTCCCGCTCTCGAAGCGCACCATGCGGATGGGATAGCCGGGCGCTGCGGCGCGGACCGACCGGTAGAAGGCTTCCATCCGGTCGACGGGAAAGACCTTGTCGCGGCTTCCCTGCCCGATGAACAGGGGCACCTTTGCCCTGAAGGCTGCGCTGCGGACATATCCGTCGTCCCACAACGAGCCGAGGAGCAGCAGGCCGCCCAGGCGACCGACAAGTTCTCCGTCCTTCGCCAGTCGATGACAAAGCGCGCCGCCTGCGGACCCGCATGCAATGAAAACCGGAGCCTGTGGCGATTTCTTCGCGTAATGGTTGATCAGACCTGCAACCGCCGCCGCGCCGGCATCCCCGAAATCCGGAAAATCGGGCGACAAATAGAGCCCGTCATTGTCGACCATCAGGTTCTTGATCCGGTTGAAGTTGCCGCCGAACGTGAAGTCGTCGACACCCTGCTTGCGGCTGCCGCCCTGGCCATGGAGGTAGACCGTGATGAACCGCGCCCCCTCGGTGCGGCCGACCGCGACGTGGCCTGTCCCGTCGAGCGACAGGTTCTGCTGTTGCCGCCGCACTGAAAGCGAAACGTAGCGGGCATGGGCGCGCCGCTCCGGCACCTCGTCACGGCCATTGATGTCGCGCATCTCGCGATAGTCGACGATCCGGTAGGCGCCGTCGTCGCGGCTTTCCAGGATGCCCGGATAGGCGAAGAGATCGTCCTTGTAGGGCTTCAGCGTCTCCGCGGATACCGCGACGGTCGCCGCAAGCGAAGCGCAGGCAGCGATGAGAAATCGGCGGACGCCTGGTGGCAAAAGGGTCATGACCGATGATTAGACGGATCGGGACGGGCGATGCAACCCGGGCCGGACCATCGAGCCGGCTCGCCCGTCACCCCTGCAGCAGTCCGCCGGCGGCGCGCATGGCTTCGGGCGTGTCGACGTCGAGGAAGGCGCCCTCGCCGATCTCGACATCGACCACGTCGGCCGCGCCGCTCTCGACGATGTGTCGCGCCCCGGTGTCGCCCGACAGCGCCTCGACGGCGGCAAAGAGCGATCGCGGCAGGATCACCGGGTTGCCGCGCTTGCCATTGAACGTGGCGCGCACGATCGACAGACCGCCGGCGGTTTCGAAGGCGGCGACGAGGCGATCGAGATCGTCGACGGTTACGCCGGGCATGTCGCCCAGCACCACGAGAGCCCCTGCCGCTTCCGCCGGCAGGGCGGCGATGCCGGCCTTCAGCGAGGAGGACAGGCCGGAAGCGTAGTCCGGGTTCGCGACGAGCCGGACGTCGAGGCCGTCCAGGGCGGCAGTCGCACGCGCGGCCTGGTGGCCGAGCACGACGACCGTCCGGCGCACCCTGCTCGCCAGCACCTGGCGCGCCGTGCGGCGCAGCAGCGGCTCTCCGGCGAAATTGGCCATCAGCTTGTTTGGACCGCCCATGCGGCTCGACCGCCCGGCGGCGAGCAGAACGGCGTGGACCGCCGGCCTGTGCGGCTGCGCGGGTCGCTCGCGCGGCTGCGGCCGGGTCGGTATCTCCATCAGGAGGCCGCCGACACCCATGCCAGCGATGGCCGCCGAATCGACCGCGACCCCCGCAACCAGTCGGTCGAGGATCCAGTCGAAGCCGTTTTCCTTCGGGCTGCGCGCACAGCCCGGCGCGCCGAGGACGGGCACGTCGCCGACCCTGCCGAGCACCAGGAGATTGCCGGGATCGACCGGCATGCCGAACCGTTCGACCTGGCCACCCGCCCTTCGGATCGCGGCGGGGATCACATCGTCGGCGTCGCTGACGGCCGACGCCCCGAACACCAGAACAAGGTCGTTCTCGGCCGCAGCCGCCGCGATCGCCGTCGAAAGCTCCGCTTCGTCATGCCCCGTGCGCGCCTCGCCCGACAGCGTGCTGCCCGAGCGGACGAGCCGCGCCGCGGTCACCCGCACGGTCTTGTCGAGCACGCTCGGTTTGACGCCCGACAGCACGGTCTGCACCAGCCCGACGCGCCACGGCCGGAACGCATGCACGGCGAAGGCCTCGCGCCCGGCGCAGATCCCCGCGACGGTCCCGACCAGCGCGGCCGAAACCGCAAACGGGATGATTTTCACCGTCGCGACCATCTGCCCGGCGGACACGGCGGCGTGCGCGGCAACCGTTGCCAGCGTGATCGCGGGATCAAGGGCATTGATAGCGTCGATCAGCGCCCGGTCGACGGTGAACACACCGGCCGCCACCGCATGGAGGTTGACCCGGCCGGTCGCCGGCGCCCGCACCTCGATGCCGCGGGTCTCGAGCGCGGCGGCGATGCGGCGTGCAGCCTCGTCCTCGCCGAGATCGTCCGGTTCGAGCGCGGCCACCACCACGGCGGTGACACCGGCGGCTTGGAGTGCCGCGACGTCCTCGGCGCCGAGCACATGGCCCTTCTTCAGCCGCCTGCCGCCGGCCGTGGTCGCATGGGCGAGGATCGCGCCCCGCGCCTGGCCGGCCGGAACGGGGCCGAACCTCATCTGGCAGTGCTCTCGCCGGATGCCGCGATGCCGCGCGAACGGAAGGTGGCGATGACCTGTGCCAGCACGGCAACCGCGATCTCGGCCGGGCTCGACGCACCGATGTCGAGCCCTATCGGCGCCTGGATGCGGCCGATCGCTTCGTCCGTGGCGCCCATCGCCTTCAGCCGCTCGACGCGCTTGGCGTGCGTCTTGCGGCTGCCAAGCGCACCGACATAGAAGCAGTTGGCGTCGAGCGCCGCCTTCAGCGGAAAATCGTCGATCTTGGGATCGTGCGTCACGGCGGCCACCGCCGTGTAGGCGTCGAAGGGCCGCGCGGCCAGCACCGTCTCCGGCCAGTCGGCAAACAGCGGCACGCCGGGAAAGCGCTCGGGCGTGGCGAAGGCGGTGCGCGGGTCGACGATCTCCATGTCGTAGGCGGCGATCTTCGCCATCGGCGCCAGCGCCTGGCTGATGTGGACGGCGCCGATCACCACCAGCCGGGGCGGCGGCAGGTGGACGTTGAGGAAGAAACTCGCGCCGCCGGCCTCCACCGTGCCCGACTTGCCGGAGCGGAACGCCTTGCCGATCGCCGCGCCGAGTTCGCCCGCCACCGTGTCGCCCTCGCGCACCACGCGGTCGCGGCCGTCGCCGAGATCGGTCACCAGGATTGCAGCCTGCCTCGCCTGGCGGGCGGCATTGATCGTCTTCAGCGCATGCGGGTCCATGGGGTCCGTCCGTTCAGCCGAGCCGCTCGACATAGACCTTGATGCGGCCGCCGCAGGACAGGCCGACCTGCCAGGCCGTCTCGTCGGCGACGCCGAATTCCAGCATCCGGGGCTTGCCGCTCTCGATGATGTCGACGGCCTCGGAGACCACCGCGCCTTCGACGCATCCACCCGAGACGGAGCCGTGGAAATTGCCTTCCGCGTCGATGACCAGATGGCTGCCGACGGGGCGCGGCGCCGATCCCCAGGTCTCCACCACGGTGGCGATGGCCACGTCGCGGCCCTCTTCCATCCAGCCTTGCGCGATCAAGAGCGGATCGCGGGTCTCGTCGAGCGTCGGATTGTCCATGATGCGGCCTCCGTCCGGAATATGGTCACGCGGCCCGGCGCTTGCCAAGGGCCATGAAGCGGCGGGGATCGGCATCGCCCGCGCGACGATCAGAGAGAGAGGCGCAGAGATCGGCGAGCGCGTTCAGCGTGTGGACGGGGCGGAACTCGTCGACATGCGACAGCATGGCCTTCACCCCCCGCGCCCGGGCCTCGAAGCCGTCGAAGCGCAGCAGCGGATTGAGCCACACCAGCCTGCGGCACGACTTGTGCAAGCGCTCCATTTCGACCGTCAGCGATGCGACATCGTCGCGCTCCAGACCGTCGGTGATGAGGAGCACGATGGCGCCCTGCCCCAGCACCCGCCGCGACCAGACGCGGTTGAACTCGTGCAGGGTCTCGCCGATCCGCGTGCCGCCCGACCAGTCGCGCACGGCAAGCGAACTGTCGGCCAGCGCCTCGTCGGGATCGCGGTGGCGCATCTGCCGCGTCAGGTTGGTGAGCCGCGTCCCGAAGACGAAGGTGTGCACCCGCCTGCGCTTCTCGGCCAGCGCATGCAGGAAATGCAGGAAGATGCGGGTGTACTGGCTCATCGATCCGGAAATGTCGGCGAGCACGACGAGCGGCGGATGAATCTCGCGCGGCGAGCGGAACTTCGGCAGGATCAGGTCGCCGCCGGTCCGCAGGCCCGACCGCAGCATGGCGCGCGCATCGGTCCGCCGGCCGCGCGGGTCGGGCCGGTAGCGGCGGGTGCGCACGAGATCGAAGGGCAGCTTCAGGTTGGCGATGGCCCGCTTCGCCTCGGCGATCTCGCGCGCCGTCATCTGCGCGAAGTCCTTGCCGCGCAACACCTCGCTGCCGGAGAAGGTGAGCCGCGCATCGACCTCGATCTCGGGGATCTCCTGCGGCTTACGGTTCTTGTCGTGGCCCTCGAACATGGCATCGGCGACGCGGCTCTCGGCGGCGCGCGGCTTCTGGCGCTCCCGCGTGTCGGGCGCCTTGGGCGAGAACATGGCGAGCATCTTCTCCACCAGCTCGCGCGACTTCCAGAACAGGCGGAAGGCCTCGTCGAAGGTCGCGTGATCCTCGTGCCGCTTCACCAGCACCGAGTGGAGCACCCAGTAGAAATCCTCCCGGCTGCCGATCCCGGCGGCGAGAACCGCCTCGATCGCGTCCTTCACTGAAGCCGGCCCCACCCGCATGCCGGCCTTGCGCAGGGCGCGGGCGAAATAGACGATGTTGTCGGCCAGCCGGCCGTCCGCCCTGGCGGCATTGGGGAAGGCATGCTGCGGTGCCGTTTCCGCTTCGTACGTGGCGCTCACGGTCGCGCCTCCCTGACGTCGGACGGCGGGAGGCTACCCCCACCCTTGCCCTGCCGGTGAAGAACGGACCAAGAGGCGATCTCACGAGCCCGCACTGCGCCGTGACCCCGCCCCCGCAAGAAACCGCACCGCACCACCGCCCCTACTCCGCCGTCGCCATGTCCGCCTGCACTTCCTTCAGCAGCCGCCGGCCCTCGCCCTGCTCGATGCGGGCGATGTCGTCCTGGTACTTGAGGATGACGCCGATGGTGTCGGAGACCGTCTCGGGATCGAGCGCGATCTTGTCGAGTTCCGTCAGCGCGCTCGCCCAGTCGATCGTCTCGGCCACACCCGGCACCTTGAACAGGTCGATCTCGCGCAGCTTCTGGATGAAGCGGACCAGTTCGGCGGAAAGCCGACGGTTGGCCTGCGGCACCTTGCGCGCGACGATCTCCAGCTCGCGCTCGGCATTCGGATAGTCGACCCAGTGATAGAGGCAGCGCCGTTTCAGCGCGTCGTGGATTTCCCGGGTTCGGTTGGTGGTGATGATGACGATCGGCGGCTCGGCAGCCTTGATCGTCCCGAGTTCGGGCACCGTCACCTGGAAGTCGGAGAGAATCTCGAGCAGGAAGGCCTCGAAGGCCTCGTCGGTCCGGTCGAGTTCGTCGATCAGCAGCACCGGCGCGCGGCCGTCCTTTCCTTCAAGAGCCTCGAGGATGGGCCGGCGGATCAGGTATTTTTCCGAGAAGACGTTCTTCTCCATCCGGTCGCGGTCGGTCTGCCCGGCCGCCTCGTCCATCCGGATCTCGATCATCTGCGCGGCATAGTTCCACTCGTAGACCGCCGATGAGACGTCGAGGCCCTCATAGCACTGCAGGCGGATGAGCTTGCGGCCGAGCGCCTTTGCCAGCACCTTCGCGATCTCCGTCTTGCCGACGCCCGCCTCGCCTTCCAGGAAGAGCGGCCGCTTCATGCGCAAAGACAGGAAGAGCACGGTCGCCAGCGCCCTGTCCGCCACGTAGTCGGCGCTTTCGAGCAGCGCCATCGTCTCGTCGATCGACTGCGGAAGCGCGTGGCTGGGTTCGTCGGACATGCCGTCTCCTGGCTGTGATGTGTGGCCCCGCCTCAAAGGACGCGATAGGCGCGGCGATGATAGAGCAGAGCGGGCAGGTTATCGCCGACCCGCAATCCTGTCACGCGGCCGAACAGCACACGATGCGTGGCAAAGTCCTTCGCCTCGGTCAATTCGCAATCGAAGACCGCAAGCGCCGTCTTCAGCGTCGGAGCGCCGGTGGAGATCGTGTCCCAGTCGTCCGCGACGAAGCGCGCCTCCGGCGGCTTGCCCGTCAGGCCGGCGAAGTCTGCCGACAGGCCCTGATGCTCGGCCGCCAGCGTGTTCAGCGCGAAGACGCCATTGTCCCGGAACATGTCGTTCTTCTGGTTCTCGCGATTGAGACAGACGAGGATGGTCGCAGGATCATCGGACACGGAACAGGCCGCGATGACGGTCACGCCGCGCCTGCCCGCGGGCCCCTCGGTCGTCACCAGATGCACGGCACCGGCAAAATTCGCCATGGCTTCACGGTAGAAAGCCGGCTCGATCTCGTTCTTGTTCAACACCCGGCCATGCCTCTGCGCCCGTTTCCGACTTGCGCGCCAATATAGGGCCGGGCCGCAGGGCCACAAGCCGCTCGGTGTGCATTGCACATGAACGCTTCGTTCTTTACCAGTTGATCCGATCCAGGCCTTTCCGGCCTGTCCGAGGACCGGTCCGACCCGAACACGATGCAGCAGGCAGCCTTCACAGCGCTGGTGATCCTGGCCATGGCCGGCGCCCAGATCGTGCCGGCCGGCGCTGCCGCGCTCGGCCTGGCCGCGCCCCTGTCGGGGTCGGCGGAGCTGCTAGGGCAGCAGATGCGAACCGGTGCCGAGGCAGCGGTCGCCGCGGCTGCCGACGGCAGCACCATCGAGATCGTCGACACGCAATGCTCGGCCGAAGGCGGCAGCACCGCGGCCGAGTTCTTCGTCGTGGCCGAAGTCGAGGCGGTGGCGGGCTTCCTCTGCATCGAGGCCATCGAGGCGGCGATGCCGATCCTGTCGAAGGCCGGCATCCCCGTCATCACGACGGGCGTGCGTGTCGCAAGCCTGACCGACCGTCGCGAGCGGACCGGCTGGCCGGTCTACCGGCTGGCGCCGCGTGCGGACGGCGAACTCGCCGCTGTCTCGCGCATCCTGACGGACCTCTGGCGCGACGACCTCTTCGCCATCGTCGACGACGGCACCATCTACGGCCGCGAACTGGCGGAAGGTTTCCGCCTCGCGGCCGAACAGGCCGGCCTGAAACCGGTCTTCACCGACACGTTCAGGCCGCAGCTCGAAAACCAGATCGCGCTCGCCGGGCGCCTGCGCAAATCGGGCGCGACCCATGTCTTTGCCGGTGGCGACCGGTCCGACCTCGCCATTCTCGGCCGCGATGCACGGGAACTCGGCTACGACCTCGTCATCGCCGGTGGCGAAGCGCTGCGGGCGGCACCCGACGCCGTCGACCTGGCGCCGGGAACACTGATGATCGCGCCGGCGGAATGGGCCGACCTGGCCGAAGCATCGGTGCTGGAGACGTTCGCCGGGCGCGAGGTGCTGCCGGCCGGCTACGTCCTTCCGACCTATGCGGCCGTCGAGATCGCGCTGCAGGCGTTGCAGCCGGCGGGAAACGGCCCCCGCCCGATCGCTGCCGCGCTGTCGGAGCAGACCTTCCAGACCGTTCTCGGCCCCGTCCGCTTCGACGAGAAGGGCGACTGGGCCGGCGAGCACTACCGGCTGTTCCGCTACGACGGCGGCGCCTTTCAACCGATGGACTGAACTCCCATGGCATTCAGAGCGGGTACCCGCAATCTCCTGACCGACGTCGCCGGCCTGCGCGTGGGCAACACCGAGCACGCACGCATCCGCTCGGGCGTCACCGTGGTGCTTTGCGACCAGCCGGCCGTCGCCGCGGTCCAGGTGCTCGGCGGCGCGCCGGGCACGCGCGAGACAGACCTGCTCGAGCCCCACAACGCGGTGGAAAAGGTCGACGCGATCGTTCTGTCGGGCGGATCCGCTTTCGGACTCGACTCGGCCTCGGGCGTCCAGGCCTTCCTGCGCGAGCGGGGCGTGGGCGTGAAGGTGCACGATCTGTCGATCCCGATCGTTCCCGCCGCGATCCTCTTTGACCTCGTCAACGGCGGCGACAAGGACTGGGGCCGCTACCCGCCCTATCGCGACCTCGGTTACGAAGCGGCGGAGCGCGCGTCCGAGACCTTCGCCATCGGATCGTCCGGGGCCGGATACGGGGCCCTGACGGCCGGGCTCAAGGGCGGCCTGGGCTCCGCATCGGCGGTTCTCTCGAATGGCGTGACCGTGTCCGCGCTCGTCGCGGTCAATGCTGTCGGGTCGGTCACGGTCGGCGACACGCCGCATTTCTGGGCAGCACCCTTCGAGATCGGCGACGAGTTCGGCGCATGCGGGATGCCGGCCTCGGCACCCGCCGACGCGACGGATGTGCGGCTGAAGTTCCGCAGCGGGAACTCGCCTGCCGCCAACACCACGATCGCGGTGATCGCCACCGACGCGGTGCTGACCAAGGCAGGCGCCAAGCGTCTGGCGATGTCGGCCCATGACGGCTTCGCCCGCGCGATCTGGCCGGCCCACACGCCGGCGGATGGCGATCTGGTCTTTGCGCTGGCCACCGGCGGCAGCGGCATCGTTCCCGAAGGCGACGCGACCATCGAACTGGGTGCGGCGGCTGCCGCCGCCATGGCGCGCGCGGTCGCCCGCGGCGTCTTCGCCGCCGAGCCGGCGGCCGGCGACTTCTTTCCCGCCTGGCGGTCGCGCTGGCGGCGGTGACCGGCAGCAGCGATTTCGTATGGATCGGCGTGGCTGATCGGTGGCACAGTGCGGCGGGGCGAGGAATCGGGAGAAACGCCATGATCCGCAAGCTTGCCGGAGCCGCCACCCTTGCTCTGTCGACAGTCTTCGCCAGCGTCCCAGCCATTGCGGGAAGCGTGGCGGAGTTGGAAATCCTCGGCTTCAGCGCCGATGCCTCGATTTTCGCCTTCGAGGAATACGGCATCCAGGACGGCTCCGGCTTTCCCTACGCCAACCGCTTCTACATCGACGTGGCGACCGACGGCTTCGTCTCCGGCACCCCCATCCGCATCCGCATCGACGACGAGAGCGCTGCGCTCCAGCAGGCCAGGGATCAGGCGAGCGCGCCGGGCCAGGCGATCGTCTCCGACGCGGAACTGGCGCAGAATCGCGGATACACGGCCGGGAGCAACGCCGTCACCGAACTTTCCGCAGACCCGTTCCGCATGGCGGTGAACCCCCGGCCCGTCATCCCGCCGATCGACGAGGCGGTCGAGTTCCGGATCGAGGAATACGCACTCGACGCGACCGAGTGCGAAAATCTCGGTCCGACCATGGGGTTCCGGCTGCTCCGCATCGACCTGACGGCCGGCGGCACCGTCGCCCTGCTGCATGAGGATACCCGCGTCCCGTCCAGCCGCGGCTGTGCGCTCGGCTACCGGATGGGCGCGATCCAGACCATCCATCCGGACGGCGGCGCGCCATCCTTCGCCGTGCTGGTGGCGGTGCGATCCTTCGGCTTCGAGGGACCCGACTACCGCTGGATCGCGGTCACCGGGCGCCTGTGAGGGAAAGGCCTGCTCCCGGCGCATCCGCGCCGACGGCACGGGCGACGGGTGCGGACCACCGCAGGTGGATGCGACCTGTCCTGCAGCTGTTCGCCGGTTCGTTCGCCTGGTCCCTCGCCATCGGCGCGTCATGCCTTGTCGCGCTGCTTTTGCGCGCCTGGCAGAACGAGGAGGCGCAGGCTGCGGTCGTCCTGCTCTTCGGGTCCGGCGCCCTTGTCGCCTACGCGCCCGCCATCCTTGTCGCGCATCGTCTCGGCGGGCGCCGGGCCGAAACGCGCTTCGCCGCCACGATGGTGCTGCTGGCCGGCGCCACCATCGCCGTGACGGCCTTCCTCTTCGGCCTGTGGTATCGCCTCTACTATGCGCACTGGCACGAGCCGGCTCTGAGCATCGGCTGGATCTTCCAGTTCGCCTTCACCATGGCCGGGGCGTGCTACCATTTCCTGGTGCTCGGACTGCGGATGTATCTGCCGCTCGGCCTGCCGGCGCTGCTGGCGTTTTCCCTCGTTCAGGCAGGCCGCCGCCGTTGAGGCCCGCGGCAGCGTCTGCTAGGGGGTCCGCTTGGCTTTCCCGATGAGGACATACGCATGATCCCGCGCTATTCGCGGCCCGAAATGGTCGCCATCTGGTCTCCCGAGACCAAGTTCCGCATCTGGTTCGAGATCGAGGCCCATGCCTGCGACGCACTCGCAGAACTGGGCGTGATCCCGCAGGACGCCGCGCGGACGATCTGGGAAAAGGGTGGCGCGGCGACGTTCGACGTCGCGCGGATCGACGAGATCGAGGCCGTGACCAAGCACGACGTCATCGCCTTCCTGACCCATCTGGCGGAGTTCGTCGGTCCCGACTCGCGCTTCGTCCATCAGGGGATGACCTCGTCGGACGTTCTGGACACGACGCTGAACATCCAGCTCGTCCGCGCCAGCGACATCCTGATTGCCGACATGGACCGCCTGCTTGCCGCCTTGAAGAACCGGGCCCACGAGCACAAGGACACCGTGCGGATCGGCCGCTCGCACGGCATCCATGCCGAGCCGACGACCATGGGGCTGACCTTCGCGCGCTTCTTTGCCGAAATGAGCCGCAACCGCGCCCGGCTGGTGAATGCGCGCGCGGAGATCGCCACCGGCGCCATCTCGGGCGCCGTCGGCACCTTCGCCAACATCGACCCTCGCGTCGAGGAGCATGTCTGCGCAAAGCTCGGCCTCCTTCCGGAACCGGTCTCCACGCAGGTCATCCCGCGCGACAGGCACGCCATGTTCTTCGCCACGCTCGGCGTCATCGCGTCCTCGATCGAAAACGTCGCCACCGAGATCCGTCACATGCAGCGCACCGAGGTGCTGGAGGCGGAGGAGTTCTTCTCGCCCGGCCAGAAGGGCTCGTCGGCCATGCCGCACAAGCGTAACCCGGTGCTGACAGAAAATCTCACCGGTCTCGCGCGGCTGGTGCGCATGGCCGTGGTTCCGGCGCTCGAGAACGTGACGCTCTGGCACGAGCGCGACATCTCGCACTCGAGCGTCGAGCGAGGCATCGGCCCCGACGCCACGATCACGCTTGACTTCGCGCTCAACCGGCTGGCGGGCGTCATCGAGAAGCTGGTGATCTACCCGGACAACATGCTGCGGAACATGAACAAGTTCCGCGGTCTGGTGCATTCGCAGCGCGTTCTCCTGGCGCTGACCCAGGCGGGCGTCTCGCGGGAGGATGCCTACCGGCTCGTCCAGCGCAACGCCATGAAGGTCTGGGAACACGGCGCGGATTTCCTGGAGGAACTGCTGGCGGACGCGGAGGTGCGTGCCGCGCTGACGGAAGACGATCTGCGCGAGAAGTTCGACCTCGCCTACCACACCAAGCACGTCGACACGATCTTCGCCCGGGTCTTCGGCGCGGCCTGACCCGGAACGTCCGCGCACCGTCGGCGTTCTTGCTCCGCCAGGACATGGCGGAGTGAAGATGATGGCCAAGCAGGATTTCGGGTTCGACGACAGGCGCCGGCAGGGCATCACCAGGTATATCGTCTGGACGATCGTGGCCTGCCTTGCGCTCGGCGCCTTTCTCTATGCGGACGGCGCGTTCGACGAGATCCTCGCAGAGACGACCGGCACGCCCGCCGAGCCCGCAGCCGGCGGCTGAAGCGCTGCGGCCGGGCAGACCGGGGCGCCCTTCCCTCATTACCGTTCATTCACCTTCAGTCGAAGATGAACGCCAGCTGAACGGTGGCCTCAGCCTTTGTTCAAGCTTGCTGTGCCAAAAAACTCACAGACGGTCGAAACCCTTCGGTGTCTAACGCGTTTATCGGCCAAGGAGAACGATGCCATGCTGATCACGATGCTTGCTGCGGCCATGACCATTGCCATGCTGATTGCGACTGCGTTCGGCTTCTACGAGGAAGCGCAGCGCGCGCGGCAGGACGTCCGTGCGACCCGCCGGAACCCGTTTGCGAACATGCGCCGCTGAAATTACCAAGAACGACCCTGGGCCTGACCTCCCAAAGCAGATCGGCCGCCTCTCTGGGCGGCCGTTTCTGTTTTGAAGCCCGGGCTGCCCGGCTCACCCGTCGGAGGGGGTCTCCGGAGCAGCAGGCGGGGGATCGCCCGCCGGAGCATCCGGCGCCTGCTCCACGGCCGCCTCGACCTCTTCTTCCGATTGCGGCTCGGATATCCGCTCCACCGAAACCACCTTCTCGCCGTCACCGGTGCGGAAGATCGTGACACCCTTCGTGGCGCGGCCGGCAAAGCGGATCCCGTCGATCGGCACGCGAATGACCTTGCCCGCATCCGTGACCAGCATGATCTGGTCGTCCCGGTCGACCGGGAACACGGCGACCAGCTTGCCGATCTCGCCTGTCTTGGCGGTGTCGGTGGCCCTGATGCCCTTGCCGCCGCGCCCGATCAGCCGGAAGTCGTAGGAGGACGACCGCTTCCCGTAGCCGTATTCGGTCACGGTAAGCACGAACTGCTCGTGCGCCTTGAGGTGCTCGTAGCGCTCGTCGTTCAGGTCCGCCTCCTCGCCGACCTCCTCGTTGGTCAGGGCGATTTCCTCCTCGCCGTCGCCGATCTCGCTCGATGCCGCGCGTCGCTCGGCCACCGATCGCTTCAGATAGGCTGCCCGCTCCGCAGGCGACGCGTCGACATGCTCGAGGATGGTCATGGAGATCGCACGGTCGCCCTGGCCGAGCGCTATGCCGCGGACGCCCTGCGAGGAGCGTCCGGCGAAGACGCGCACGTCGGTCACGGCGAAGCGGATGCACTGGCCGCTGTCGGCGGTCAGAAGCACGTCGTCGTTTTCCGTGCAGGTCTCGACCGCGAGGATGGCATCGCCCTCCTCCTCGAACTTCATGGCGATCTTGCCGTTCCGCTTCACGTCGGCGAAATCGGACAGCTTGTTGCGCCGCACGGTGCCGCGCGTCGTCGCGAACATGACGTCGAGTTCGGCCCAGCTCTCCTCGTTTTCCGGCAGCGGCAGGATGGCGGTGATGCGATCTCCGGCGTCGAGCGGCAGAAGGTTGCGCAGGAACTTGCCCTTCGACTGCGGCGTGCCGATCGGCAGGCGCCAGACCTTTTCCTTGTAGACGATGCCGCGCGAGGAGAAGAACAGGATCGGCGTGTGCGTGTTGGCAACGAACAGCCGCGTGACGAAGTCGGTGTCCTTCGTCGCCATGCCCGAGCGGCCCTTGCCGCCGCGCGCCTGCGCCCGGTAGATCGAGAGCGGCACGCGCTTGATGTAGCCCTCATGCGTGACCGTGACGACCATGTCCTCGCGCTGGATGAGGTCCTCGTCCTCCATGTCGGCACCGCCGTCGATGATCTCGGTGCGGCGCGGCGTGCCGAACTCGTCGCGCACGGAAGCAAGCTCGTCCTTGACGATCGTCTGGATGCGCGCGCGGGACCCCAGGATGTCCAGGTAGTCCTTGATCTCCTCGCCGATCTTGTTCAGCTCGTCGGCGATTTCGTCGCGGCCGAGCGCAGTGAGCCGCTGCAGGCGCAGTTCGAGGATCGCGCGGGCCTGCTCTTCGGAAAGGTTGTAGGTGCCGTCCTCGTTGATGCGGTGGCGCGGGTCGTCGATGAGGCGGATCAGCGCCTCGACGTCGGCCGCCGGCCAGCGCCGCTCCATCAACTGCTCGCGCGCGGTCTGCGGATCGGGCGCGCTGCGGATCAGCTTGATGACCTCGTCGATATTGGCCACCGCGATGGCGAGACCGACGAGGACGTGGGCGCGCTCGCGCGACTTCTTGAGCAGGTACTTCGTGCGCCGGCTGACGACTTCCTCGCGGAAGTAGACGAAGGCCTTCAGGATGTCGATGAGGTTCATCAACTCCGGCTTGCCGCCGTTGAGCGCCACCATGTTGGCGCCGAAGGAGGTCTGCAGCGGCGTGTAGCGATAGAGCTGGTTGAGCACGACTTCGGCATTGGCGTCGCGCTTGAGTTCGATCACGACCCGGTAGCCCTGGCGGTCGCTCTCGTCGCGGATGTCGGAGATGCCCTCGATGCGCTTGTCGCGCACGAGTTCGGCCATCTTCTCGATCATCGTGGCCTTGTTGACCTGGTACGGCACCTCCGTGATGATGATCGCCTCGCGATCGCCACGCATCGGCTCGACATCGACCTTGCCGCGCATCATGACGGAGCCGCGCCCGGTGAGATAGGCGCTGTAGATGCCGGCGCGGCCGAGGATCAGCCCCCCCGTCGGGAAATCCGGGCCGGGGATGATGTCCATCAGGGCGGGAAGATCGATCGCCGGATTGTCGACGATGGCGATCGCCGCATTCACCACCTCGACGAGATTGTGCGGCGGAATGTTGGTGGCCATGCCGACGGCGATGCCGCCCGACCCGTTGACCAGCAGGTTGGGGTAGCGGGCCGGCAGCACCTTCGGCTCGCGCGACGAGCCGTCGTAGTTTTCCTGGAAATCGACGGTCTCCTTGTCGATGTCCTCCAGGATCTCGTGCGCGCCCTTGGTGAGCCGCGCCTCGGTGTAGCGCATCGCCGCCGGCGGATCGCCGTCGATCGAGCCGAAATTGCCCTGCCCGTCGATCAGCGGCAGCCGCATCGACCAGTCCTGCGCCATGCGCACCAGGGCGTCGTAGATCGATGCGTCGCCGTGCGGGTGGTACTTACCCATCACGTCCGAGACCGGACGCGCCGACTTCACGTGCTTGCGGTTCCAGTGGTAGCCGCTCTCGTGCGAGGCATAGAGGATGCGCCGATGCACAGGCTTCAGGCCGTCCCGGACGTCGGGCAAGGCGCGGCTGACGATCACGCTCATCGCGTAGTCGAGATAGGAGCGCTGCATCTCCTCTATGATGGAGATCGGCTCGATGCCGTTCGAACCCCCGGCGGGCGGTTTGGTGAGATCAGACAAATTGGACCACGTTCGTCGCTGGAATCAATGGCCCCTTATATAGGAAGCCGGCGCGATTCTCCAATTTCACAGTCCAATGGGCAAAGCGCATTCGTCGAGCTTTTTCAAAGACTTGGAAAGGACGCTCGCAGTGCGGCAGAAAACCGGTGGACAAAAGCCCGTCAAGCTTGGAAATCCGGCGCCGATTCTTCCCCCGTCGCGGCCCGCCGACGGATGTTTCTGCGGGGAAGGACATGCCGGCACGGGCCTCGGCCAAGGAGCGTCCGATTGCAGCCATCGCGCTGGTGACGATCCGGTTGATCAAAGAGCGGCCACCGTTCAGGATGCCTCCCGTCGCAGGTCGGGCAACCGGGCGCTCCTGCGACCACGATGCTTTCGCCATGCCGGACCACCGGGAGAATCCCGTGCCGAACTTCGATCTCGTCTTCAACGCCTTCGTGACGATCCTCGTGACGATCGACCCGCCCGGTCTTGCGCCGCTCTTCCTGGCGCTGACGCGCGGCATGGACCGCGCGCAGCGCCATCAGGTCGGGCTGCGTGCCTCGATCATCGGCCTCGCCGTACTCGCGCTGTTTGCGGTGGCGGGCGCGGCGATCCTGTCGGTTTTCGGCATCACCCTGCCCGCCTTTCGCGTGGCCGGCGGGCTGCTGTTGTTCTTCATCGCCTTCGAGATGATCTTCGAGCGTCGCACCGAGCGCAAGGAGAAGGCTGCGGACGTCGCGATCACCCGCGACCACATCCACAACATCGCGGCTTTCCCGCTGGCGATCCCGCTGATCGCCGGACCGGGCGCGATATCCGCAACGGTGCTCCTGTCGGGTTCGTTCGCAGGGCCGGCCGCAGTCGGGGTGCTGCTGGCCGTCATCGCGCTGGCGATCGCGATCACCTATCTCGTCTTCGTGCTGTCGGAACGCGTCGACCGCTATCTCGGACAGACGGGCCGCTCGATCCTGACGCGGCTGCTGGGCGTCATCCTGGCGGCTCTCGCCGTGCAGTTCGTCGCCGACGGCGTGAAGGCGCTCGCCGCCGCCTGACGGGCGACGGCGAGGCGAGCGGACAGAGGCGGCGATCAGTCCTGTGAATGCCGGTCCTTCGGCGGCTTGCCGGCCACGCCTGCCGAATCATGCGAGACCGGATCGCTGGCCGGAAACGTGTCTTCGAGGCCTTCCTGCAATTCGTCCTCGGCGTCGGGCTGGGCCGAGCCCTGCCGCGCACGCTCCTTGCGGAATGCTTCGGCGGCTTCGGAGGTGCGGGGCGGCTGCGGCGCGGCGGCTGGTTTGGTCGACATGGGGAAACTCCTCGGGGATCGCGGATCGATCCTTCCGGAAACGCCCCCGCCGCGCCATGGGTTCCAGCCGTCCCGGTCGTCGCGCCGCCGACCTCAGACCGTGAGGAATTTCCGCACCTGCGGATCGTCGAGATCCTCCGCCGGTCCGCAATGGACGATCTGGCCGCGGTCCATGATGTTCACCTCGTCGGCCAGTTCGCGGCAGAAGTCGAGATACTGCTCCACCAGAAGGATGCCGATGCCGGCCGTATCGCGCAGGAACCGGATCGCCCGGCCGATGTCCTTGATGATCGAGGGCTGGATGCCCTCGGTCGGTTCGTCGAGGACCAGCAGCTTGGGCCGCATCACCAGCGCACGGCCGATGGCGAGCTGCTGCTGCTGGCCGCCCGACAGGTCGCCGCCGCGCCGAGACAGCATGCTCTTCAGCACCGGGAACAGCTCGAACACATGGTCCGGGACGTGCCGGTCTGCCCGCTTCAGCGGCGCAAAGCCCGTCTCCAGGTTCTCCTTGACCGACAGGAGCGGGAAGATTTCCCGTCCCTGCGGCACGAATGCGATGCCCGACCGGGCGCGATCATACGCCGCGCTCCGGTCGAGCGCCTTCCCCTCGAAGGCTATCTCTCCGCTCGTCAGCCGGTGATGGCCGACGATCGCTCTCATGAGGCTGGTCTTGCCGACGCCGTTGCGGCCGAGCACGCAGGTGATCTTCGCCTCTCCCGCGGTCAGCGAGACGCCGCGCAGGGCCTGGGCCGCACCGTAATGGAGGGTGGCGTCCTTGACGGTCAGCATGCCCTCACCTCCCCAGGTAGACTTCGATGACGCGCTCGTCCGCCGAGACGCTGTCGAGCGTGCCCTCGGACAGGACCGAGCCTTCGTGCAGGCACGTCACCTTGACGCCGAGTTCGCGCACGAAATGCATGTCGTGCTCCACGACCACCACCGAATGCGTCTTCGCGATGTCCTTCAGCAGCCGCGCGGTCTCCTCGGTCTCGGCGTCGGTCATGCCGGCAACCGGCTCGTCGACGAGGAGAAGCTTGGGATCCTGCGCCAGCAGCATGCCGATCTCCAGCCACTGCTTCTGGCCATGGCTGAGATTGGCCGCCAGATCGTTGCGGCGGGCCTCCAGGCGGATCGTGGCGAGGATATCGTCGATCTGCTGGCTTTCGGCCTTCGAACGCCGGTGGAACAGCGCCGGAAAGATCGAGCGCGGCCCGGCGAGCGCCAGCACGAGGTTGTCTTCGACCGTGTGGCTCTCGAATACCGTCGGCTTCTGGAACTTGCGGCCGATGCCCATCATCGCGATGTCGGCCTCGTCGTGCTTGGTGAGGTCCACCGTACCGTCGAAGTAGACCTCGCCGGCGTCCGGACGGGTCTTGCCGGTGATGATGTCCATCATCGTGGTCTTGCCGGCGCCGTTGGGACCGATGATGGCCCGCATCTCGCCCTTGTCGAGCACCAGCGACAGGTTGTTGATGGCGCGGAATCCGTCGAAGGAGACCGACACGCCGTCGAGATAGAGGATGGTTCCGCTCTTCGACATCTCTCTACTCCGCAGGCTGCGGCGCGGGGCCGCCGGCGAGGTCGGACGACGGCGCCTTTGCCGTGTCCTCGTTCCGGGCAGGCCGGCCGGTGACCGGGTCGACGGGCGGCGGTGCTGCGTCCTCCTCGGCCTTCGTCCTTGCCCGCTCGGCCGCATCCCTTCGCGCCGCGCGCCAGGCATCATAGGTGCCGACGATGCCTTTCGGCAGGAACAGCGTCACCGCGACGAACAGGCCGCCGAGCGCGAACAGCCAGTACTCCGGCAAAACCCCGGTGAACCAGCTCTTGCCCCCGTTGACCAGCAGCGCCCCGATGATCGGTCCCACCAGCGTGCCGCGGCCGCCGACGGCGGTCCAGACGACCACCTCGATGGAATTGGCCGGCGCGAACTCGCCCGGATTGATGATGCCGACCTGCGGCACGTAGAGCGCGCCCGCGATGCCGGCCATCACCGCCGAGACGGTGAAGGCGAAGACCTTCACGTTTTCCGGCCGCCAGCCGATGAAGCGTGTGCGGCTTTCGGCATCGCGCACGGCGATCATCAGCATGCCGTACTTCGACCGCGTGATCGCGGAGGTTATGAGGAGCGCGAGCGCCAGAGCCAGGGCGCTGGCGGCGAACAGCCCCGCGCGCGTCTCCGGCGCCTGGACGTTGAAGCCGAGGATGTCCTTGAAATCGGTCAGGCCGTTGTTGCCGCCGAAGCCCATGTCGTTGCGGAAGAAGGCAAGCAGCAGCGCATAGGTCAGCGCCTGGGTGATGATCGACAGGTAGACACCCGTCACGCGGCTGCGGAAGGCGAACCAGCCGAACACGAAGGCGAGCGCACCGGGCGCCAGCACGATCATGATCGCGGCGAACCAGAACTGGTCGAAGCCGTACCAGAACCACGGCAGTTCGTTCCAGTTCAGGAACACCATGAAATCGGGAAGGATCGGATTGCCGTAGACGCCGCGGTCGCCGATCTGGCGCATCAGGTACATGCCCATCGCATAGCCCCCGAGCGCGAAGAAGGCGCCATGGCCGAGCGAGAGGATGCCGCAGTACCCCCATACCAGATCGAGCGCCAGCGCGAGCAGCGCATAGGTCAGGTACTTGCCGACGAGCGTGACCATGTAGTTGGGCACGTGGAAGGGGCTGGACGGCGGCACGGCCAGATGCAGCACCGGGACCAGCACGGCGACAGCAGCGAGGATGACGGCGACGACGAGGATACGGCTACTCGATCCGCCCGTGAACAGACGCTGGGTGATCATGCCTCGACCGACCTTCCCTTGAGGGCGAACAGCCCGCGCGGGCGCTTCTGGATGAACAGGATGATGAGGACCAGCACGAGGATCTTGCCCAGCACCGCGCCCGCATAGGGCTCGAGGAACTTGTTGACGATGCCGAGCGAGAAGGCCCCGACCAGCGTGCCCCAGAGATTGCCGACGCCGCCGAACACGACGACCATGAAGCTGTCGATGATGTAGCCCTGGCCGAGATTGGGAGAGACGTTGTCGATCTGCGACAGCGCCACGCCCGCGATGCCGGCGATGCCCGAGCCTAGCGCGAAGGTGAAGGCGTCGATCCAGGGCGTGCGGATGCCCATCGAGGAGGCCATCCGCCGGTTCGCGGTCACCGCACGCATCTGCAGGCCCCAGGCCGTCCGCTTGAAGACGTAGAGGAGCAGCCCGAACACGGCGAGCGCGAAGACGACGATCCAGAGCCGGTTCCAGGTCAGCGCCAGCTGGCCGATCTGGAACCCGCCCGACATCCAGGACGGATTGCCCACCTCCTGGTTGGTCGGGCCGAAGATGGTGCGCACGGCCTGCTGCAGGATGAGCGAGACGCCCCACGTGGCGAGCAGCGTCTCGAGCGGCCGGCCGTAGAGGAAGCGGATGATGCCGCGCTCCAGCGCCAGCCCGACCGCGCCTGCGACCAGAAAGGCGAGCGGCAGCGCAATGGTGAGCGACCAGTCGAACAGCCACGGGTAGGAGGTACGGATGACGGACTGCACGACGAAGGTGGTGTAGGCGCCGATCATCACCATCTCGCCATGCGCCATGTTGATGACGCCCATGACGCCGAAGGTGATGGCAAGCCCGATCGCGGCCAAGAGCAGCACCGAGCCCAGCGAAATGCCGTACCAGACGTTCTGCCCGACGTCCCAGAGCGCCAGGGTCGCGTTGATATCGTCGATCGCGCGCTGGGCAGCCGCCTGGACCTCGCCCTGCGCCCTGGCCGCGAAGCCGGTCAGCAGGGAGAGCGTGTCGCGGTCGCCGCGCTTGCCGAGGAAGGCGACGGCTTCGAGCTTGGCGGCGTCGGCTGCGTCCGACACGAGGATGGTGGATGCGCGCGCGGTCTCCAGCGCCGTCTTCACGCTGGCGACCGTCTCTTTGGCGATCGCGGCGTCGAGCGCCTCGAGATTGCCGGCATCCGGTGCGATGAACATGGTGCGCGCGGCAGCGAGGCGCACGACGGGATCGGGCGACGCGAGCGTGAGGCCGGAGATCACGTCGCGGATCGTGCGCCGCAGCGAATTGTTGACCTTGATCTTGGTGAAGCCGCCCTTGGGCTCCTCGCCCGCGGCGTCTCCGGTCAGGGGGTCGAAGAGCGTGGCGGTCTGGCCCTTCTCCAGGGCGATGAACACTGCCTTGTCGGCCTTGCGGAAACTCAGATTGCCGTCCGACAGCGCCGAGAGCGCGCGTTCGACGCGGACGTCGCCACTGGCGCCGAGCGCGCGCACGACCTCTTCGGTGTCGCGGAAATTCTTGCTCTCGGCGAAGCGGCCGATGGTGGCGCGGATCGCGTCGTCGTCGGCGAAGGCGCCGGAGACGCCGGACAGGACGAGGCCGATCAGGACGAGCAGGACGCGCAGGACGGTCATGGGCACGGCGGGCTTTCTCGTTGGGTTTGTTCAGGCTTCCGGGCGGACGGGAGGAGGTGCCCGCCCGGAAGCGTCGCGGTCATGTCGGGCCGGCGGCAGGCGCCGCCGGTCCGGTCATGCACGCGTCAGTTCATGCCCTTGCCGCCGCACTTGCCGGTGGCGACGTTGAAGTTGCCGCAGGACATCGGGGCGCGCCAGTCGGCGATGAGGTCCTTGGAGTCCGGCAGGTAGTCGGACCACTCGTCGCCCACCACGAGGCCGGTGGTCTCCCAGACGGTCTCCATCTGGCCGTCGGCCTGGATCTCGCCGATCAGCACCGGCTTGGTGATGTGGTGGTTCGGCATCATCGCCGAGTAGCCGCCGGTGAGGTTCGGCACCGAAACGCCGATGATGGCGTCGATGACGGCGTCGGTGTCGGTGGTGCCGGCCTTCTCGACCGCCTTCACCCACATGTTGAAGCCGATCACATGCGCTTCCATCGGATCGTTGGTGACGCGGTCGGGGTTCTTGGTGAACTCCTTCCAGGCCGCGATGAACTCCGCGTTCTCCGGCGTGTCGACCGACTGGAAGTAGTTCCAGGCCGTCAGGTGGCCGACGAGCGGCGCGGTGTCGAGGCCGGCGAGTTCTTCCTCACCCACCGAGAAGGCCACGACCGGGATGTCCTCGGCCTTGACGCCCTGGTTGCCCAGTTCCTTGTAGAAGGGAACGTTGGCGTCGCCATTGATGGTGGAGACGACCGCCGTCTTCTTGCCGGCCGAACCGAAGGCCTTGATGTCGGACACGATCGTCTGCCAGTCGGAATGGCCGAACGGCGTGTAGTTGATCATGATGTCTTCGGCCGCGACGCCCTTGGACTGGAGGTAGGCTTCCAGGATCTTGTTGGTCGTGCGCGGATAGACGTAGTCGGTGCCGGCGAGCACCCAGCGCTCGACGCCTTCATCGTTCATCAGGTAGTCGACCGCCGGGATCGCCTGCTGGTTGGGCGCAGCACCCGTGTAGAAGACGTTGCGCTGGCTTTCCTCGCCCTCGTACTGGACGGGGTAGAACAGGATCGAGTTCAGTTCTTCGAAGACCGGAAGGACCGACTTGCGGGACACCGACGTCCAGCAGCCGAACACGGCCGACACGCCGTTCACCGAGATCAGCTCGCGCGCCTTTTCGGCGAAGAGCGGCCAGTCCGACGCCGGGTCGACGACGACGGCCTCGAGCTTCTTGCCCAGGAGGCCGCCCTTGGCATTCTGCTGTTCGACCAGCATCAGCATGACGTCCTTGAGCGTCGTCTCCGAAATCGCCATCGTCCCCGAAAGCGAGTGCAGGATGCCCACCTTGATGGTTTCTTCCTGCGCGGTAGCGGCACCGGCCATCATCAGGCCGGCAAGCGCTGCCCCCGAGACCCGCTTCGCCAGTGTTGCGATCATTCCCCTCATATTGAGAACCTCCGATAAGGGTTGGTTGTTGCACCGATAAAAACAATGCAACGGCTGTGCCAAACCTGATCGGGCTGTCACAAAAACCCGGAAAGCCTTGCGAACAAAGACGCGGACGATGAGCAGCCACCCGAGTTCCGATGGCATCGTCGTACGGGTTTAATCTTTGTTGAGACTTCTTTGCGCAACAGACGGCAGGGGCTGGGCAAAAAATAGGCAGACAAGAAATTCAGCCCAAACAATCGCCATATGCCGAACGATACGGCTGCCAGCGCGTCGCCGTCGCCTGCCGATACGGAAGATCCGGGCCGTACCAGTGCGCTTCTACGCCTCGCCTTCCAGCATGTCCTTCACCACCGTCGCAAGCTGCTTCAGCGAGAAGGGCTTCGGCAGGAAGCCGAACTTGGCGTCTGCGGGAAGGTTCCTGGCGAAGGCATCCTCGGCATAGCCGGAGACGAAGACGAACTTCACGTCCGACTGGCGCTTGCGCAGCTCGCCGAGCAGCGTCGGTCCGTCCATCTCGGGCATCACCACGTCCGAGACCACGATGTCGATCGCCCCGTCGAGTTCGTCGAAGATTTCGAGCGCCTCGACGCCCGACGAGGCCTCGTGCACCGTATAGCCGCGCGAGCGCAGCGCACGCACGCCGCCCATCCGCACGGCATCCTCATCCTCGACGAGCAGCACCGTCGCCGACCCGGAAAGGTCCTTGTTGGCTTCCGGCTTGACCGCCGACGTCGCGGCCTCGGCCCTGGCCGCTTCTTCCCGTTCCTTTTCCTGCACGATGTGGCGCGGCAGGAAGATACGGAATGTCGTCCCGACGCCCACCTGGGAATCGCAGAAGATGAAGCCACCGGTCTGCTTGATGATGCCGTACACCATGGAAAGGCCGAGGCCCGTGCCCTTGCCCACCTCCTTGGTCGTGAAGAAGGGTTCGAAGATCTTCTTGAGGATGTCCGGCGGGATGCCCGTGCCCGTGTCCTCGACGTCGATCAGCACGTAATCGCCAGCCGTGAGTTCGCGATAGCCGAACGGCGCGCATTCCTCGGCCGGCACGTTCTTGGTGCGCACCACCAGATCGCCGCCGCCCGGCATGGCGTCGCGCGCATTCACCGTGAGATTGACGATCACCTGTTCGAACTGGCCGAGGTCGACCTTGACCGGCCAGATGTCGCGGCCATGGTCGATGCGCAGCCGCATGTCGTTGCCGGCCAGCCGGGTGAGCAGCATGCGCAGGTCGGCCAGCACGTCGGTCAGGTTCAGCACTTCCGGCCGCAGCGTCTGGCGCCGCGAGAACGCGAGCAGCTGGCGCACCAGCGAGGCGGCGCGGTTGGCGTTCTGCTTGATGTTCATGATGTCTGCGAAGGAAGGGTCCGACGGCCTGTGGCTGGCGAGGAGCAGGTCCGACGCCATGATGATGGCGGTGAGCACGTTGTTGAAGTCGTGCGCGATGCCGCCGGCAAGCTGGCCGACGGCCTGCATCTTCTGGCCCTGCGCCATCTGCGCCTCGAGCGCCTTCTGCTCGGTCGTGTCGACGGCGTAGACGATCGCCGCCTCCTCGGCGGTCTCGCCCTCGCTCGCGTCGGCGACCGCGCTGACGTAGAAACGGATGTGCCGTTCCTCGTCGGTCGGCAGGATGGTGTCGATCGGGGCGATGTCGGCCTGGTGCTGCTTGGCCTTGTCGAGCGCGGCGGCAAAACCCGCGCGGTCGCGCTCGTGGATGACCGTGTCGAGACGCGCCCTGCGGTCGACCGCATCGCGATCGACGACGCTCGAGAACAGCGACAGGAACGGCGCGTTGGTGCGCAGGATGCGGCCAGCACCGTCGATGCCGGCGATCGCCATCGGCGTGGAGTTGAAGAAGCGCGTGAAGCGGACTTCCGACGCGCGCAAATCCGCCGAGGCATCCTCTCCCTGCGCCCGGTTGAGCACGATGGTGCGGGTCGGACCCGGTGCGCCGTCCCGGCTGGCTGTCGCCCGATGCATGAAGCGCACCGGAAGCGCCTCGCCCTTGACCGTCGAGAGGTCGAGATCGATCACCGCGTTGCGGGTGGCGCCCGGATCGGCCTTGACCGACCGGATCAGCGCCATGCCGTCACCGGCCACGACTTCGGAAAGGGCAACCGAACCCGGCGAGAAGCTGGCCAGATCGATGCCCAGCCATTCCGCCAGCGTGGCGTTGAGATAGGTGATCCGCCCGGCCGGATCGGCCGAGAAGAAGCCGGCGGGCGCATGGTCGAGATGATCGATCGCCTGCTGCAGGTCGAGAAAGAACCGTTCCTGCTCGGCGCGCTCGCCCGAAATGTCCTCGACCTGCCATGCCAGCAGCGGCTGGCGCTGGCCTGCTGCCCGGAAGCTACGCGCCCGCACCCTGTACCAGTGGGCACCCGGTTCCGATCCGGGACGGATCGATTGCGAGACGCGGAACTCGCCGTCGCCGCCCCGCCCGTCGCGCAGCCCGAGCGCGAGGCGCTCGACCGTCGGGGAGGCCTCGATGTTGTCGGCAAGGTGCACGTCGAGCGTCCGCACGTCGGCAGCCGACGTCGCACCGGTAAGCCTCGAATAGGCCTGGTTGGCATAGAGTACGCGCGCGCGCATGTCGGACACGACGAGCCCCTGCCCCATCGTGTCGATGTAGGCCTTGGCCAGTTCGTCCCCCGAAGACCGTGGCGCCACCTGGACGAAGCCGATGGCCGAAGCGAACAGGTAGCCGACGCCGATCATGGCCAGGATGCCGAGCAGCCCGAGCAGGAAAGGATCGCCGAGCTGGTCGCGCATCAGGGCAAACACGAAGGCTGCCCCCACGAGCACGATGATGAAGACGATCAGCCGCGCAATCGTCCCCGGACGCGAGTTCTGGTCGACGATGGGCGCCGGATAGAATTCGCCTTCGCCGTTCCCCTCCATCCGCTGTCCGTCCTGCCCGAATCCTGCCATGCCGCCCGTGCCCGGTATGAATCACATAATGAACGGGCGCGAAAGCCCGCCGGGTCCATTCTCCAGAGCATCCCGCTTCGCGCGGCGCTGCGATCTCCCGCAAGGCCGCACCTTCGCGAAGCGACCATATTTATCACACGGTAGCATGCTCATTTGCTTGCGGCGCAGCAATTCGCGTGTCAATCGTGTCGCGGCACCTCAGAGGAGAGTTCGATGACCAGCTTGCTGGATGGCTTGATTGATTCCCGGTACATCCCGGCGGTCACCTGGCTGATCATCGGCGTCATTGCGGTGATCGTCGCCTATGCGGGTTTCCGCGTCGTGCGCATGCTGACGTCGGGAACCTACATCGCCGGCGGCCGCAACCGCCGCACGCGGCTCGCCGTGCTCGACGCAGCCGCCGTGGACGACAGGCGCCGGCTTGTCCTCGTGCGCCGCGACGACGTCGAGCATCTCATCCTGATCGGCGGCCCGACCGACGTGGTGGTGGAGCAGGACATCCGCCTCGGTACCCGCCAGCCCCGCGCTCAAGCAGCGGAACCGGCGCGCGCGATCGCTCCGGATCCCGACCATGCGTTCGACGCCTACGACCACGGCGACGAAGCGCTTCAGCCCAACCCGATCCCGCCGGCACCGCCGCGCCAGGTTCCGGCCGCACCGCAGCGCCAGCCGAGCCGCGCTGCGGAGAGGCCGCCGGTTCAGCGTGCCCCGGCGGCGTCGCGACCCGTGAACGTCGAACCCGCCCCTTCGCCGGCTCCCACCCCGCCGCCGCCGCCCGCGCCCCCCGCGCCTCCGGCCGCCGTACACCAGCAGGTCGCCGTACGACCGGTCGCGCCGATGCCCGTTCGGCAGCCGCTTGCGCCGGTGGCGCAGCAGGCGCAGGCACCCGTCGCTCCGCAGCAGCAGGTGCCGACCGCGCCGCGGCAGCAGCGGACGATCCGCCCTGTCCTGCCGCGCGTCACCTTGCCGGCCGCGACCCAGCCGAATTTCCCGCAACCTCCGGAAGAACGCCGCGATCCGCCGGTCGTGGCCCGCGTGACCCCCCACCCGGCACGGGCGCAGGCGACTCGCAGAGCCCAGCAACAGCAGCCTCAGCCCGCTCCCGCGCCGGTGGAGAACGATCTCGACGACGCCCTGCTGCAGGAACTCGAGACTTCCCTGCGCTACCCGGCCCGCGAGCGCAGCCGCGCGAAGGCCGCCGACATCGACGAGGAGATGAACAAGCTCCTCGGCGAGATGTCACGCGACCGCCGCTGAGCGGCAGGTTCGCCGGAAGCCCGCAGCCGCACGGCCGCGAGGTACGGCCGAATCCAAAGCACCGCGACCCGATCGGACGGCATCCGATGCCGGGAGGATGCGGCCGCAACCGCGCCGCCGCCTGAGGCCGCCCGGCGCAGGAACCCCGCACATGGCGGAGGATGGCCGGCACAAAAAAAAGCGGCCACGGGGGCCGCCTTTTGGATCTCTTTCCTGAAGTCCTGCCGCAGCGGCGTGCGGGTCAGTCGTCCCGGTAGACCTTTTCGCGACGCTCGTGGCGTTCCTGCGCCTCGATCGAAAGCGTTGCGATCGGCCGCGCGTCGAGCCGCTTCAGCGAGATCTGCTCGCCCGTCTCCTCGCAGTAGCCGTAAGTCCCGTCCTCGATCCGCATCAGCGCGGCGTCGATCTTGGAGATCAGCTTGCGCTGCCGGTCGCGGGCCCGCAGCTCGATGGCGCGGTCGGTTTCGGAAGAGGCACGGTCGGCGAGGTCGGGGTGGTTTGCGTTTTCCTGCTGCAGGATTTCGAGGGTTTCGCGCGCTTCGCGAAGAATGTCGTTCTTCCAGGTCATGAGCTTGGCGCGGAAGTAGGCCTTCTGCCGCTCGTTCATGAACGGCTCGCTCTCGCTGGGCACGTAGTCTTCCATGGTTTCGCTCACCTGAGTCTCCCCCATAGCTATGAACCGGCGCCTATATATTCGGGCCGCCGAAGCTGTACAAGCCAAAAGGTGAGCAATGTCACGCGTTTGTTAGCCATGCACCGAAAGCCGGCCGAAGCCGTCCCGGCCGTCGTGCCGCAAGGGAAACGCGGTTTTCCCGAGCTTTCGAGAAGGCTTCCGGGCCACGCTCGCGAGCGGTGCCCAGCATGCGAGTTGCGTTGCGCGGGGCCTCCCGGTAATGCTCCGCGCAGGCACGAGGGCGCTTGCCCGCGAGGAGGATGTCAGATGAGCCGCCTTTTCCTTCTGCGCCATGCGCGTGCCGCCTGGGCCGAGCCCGGAGACCGCGATTTCGACCGTCCGCTGACCGAGGAAGGGCGCAGCGAGAGCCGCATCGTCGGCGAGATGATGCTCGCGAACGGCTACCGGCCCGACCGCGTCGTCTGCTCGCCGGCCCGGCGCGCGCTCGATACCTGGCGCGGGGTCGCCGAGGTCCTGGACATGAAACCATCCGAAGCCCTGCTCTCGGAGACCCTCTACGCCGCCGATGCCGCCGGCTATCTGACCATCGTGCGCAACAACGGTGCCAACGGATCGCTGCTGATCGTCGGCCACAACCCGACGATCGAGGACCTGGCGCTCGGGCTGTCTGCGGCCGGTGTCGGTCCGGCCCGCGACGATCTCGACAAGGGTTTCCCGACGGGCGGGCTCGCGGTGATCTCGTTCGAAGGCGACCTGTCGGAGGCGATGCCCGGCGTCGGGACGCTCGAGGCCTTCTTCATGCCCTCCGACCACTGAACGCCCCCGCGGGATTACAAATGGCCGGCCTCGGGCCTATATCCGGCCAGTTGCTCCGCAGGCGAGGATGACGTTGGCGTCTCTCACGAACTTCACCGACGAGGCGTTCATAGCGCTCGACACGATAGCCGGCAGAGCCGCGAACCTCGTCGCGCCTTCCCTCCGGCTGGGCGTGACCGGGCTGTCGCGCGCCGGCAAGACGGTCTTCATTTCCGCCTTCGTGCACAACCTGATCCACGGCGGCCGGCTTCCGATGTTCGAGGCGCAGAAGTCGGGCCGGCTCGCCCGCGCCTATCTCGAGGAGCAGCCCGACGACGCCGTGCCGCGGTTCCAGTACGAGGACCACGTGGCGGCCCTTCTCGACGCCCGCGCATGGCCCGAATCGACCCGCGCAATCTCCGAACTCCGGTTGACCATCGAGTATGAATCGGCGTCGGCCTGGGGGCGCATGCTCTCGCGCGGGCGCATCTCGATCGACATCGTCGACTATCCGGGCGAGTGGCTTCTCGACCTGCCGCTGCTCGGCAAGGATTTCGCCGCCTTCTCGGCCGACTCCTTCCAGCTCGCCGCCCTTCCGGTTCGAGCCGATCTCTCGGCCGAGTGGCTGGCGCTGGCGGCCACCATCGATCCCGACCGCGACGCCGACGAGATGACGGCGCGGCGCCTCGCCGAAGTCTTCACCGCCTACCTGCGGGCCTGTCGCCAGGATACGCGTGCCCTGTCCACCCTGCCGCCAGGGCGGTTCCTGATGCCCGGCGATCTCGAAGGTTCGCCCGCGCTGACCTTCACGCCCCTGCCGAACCTGCGCGATGGCCGGGCGCGGCCGGGTTCGCTGCGCGCCATGATGGAGCGCCGCTTCGAGGCCTACAAGACGCATGTCGTCAAACCCTTCTTCCGCGAGCATGTCGCCCGGCTCGACCGGCAGATCGTGCTGATCGACGTGATGCAGGCGATGAACGCGGGTCCGGCAGCGCTGGCCGACCTCGAACGGGCCCTGACCGAGATCCTCGGCTGCTTCCGTCCGGGCTCCGGCGGCCTCCTGTCGAACCTTATGTCGCGCCGCATCGACCGGATCCTGATCGCGGCGACCAAGGCCGACCAGATCCATCACACCAGCCACGACCGGCTGCAGGCCATCGTGCGCCGGCTGACCGAGCGGGCGGCGGCGCGGGCCGACATTTCGGGAGCGGCCGTCGACGTACTGGCACTGGCCGCAGTCCGCGCGACGCGCGAGGGCACCGTCACGCAGCGGCGCGAGGAACTGCCGGTGATCATCGGGACCCCGCTTTCGGGCGAAACGATCGGCGGCGAGACCTTCGACGGCGACACCGAAACGGCCGTCTTTCCGGGAGACCTGCCGAAGTCTCCCGATTCGCTGTTCGATGCTGGCGCGATCGCCGGCCAGACGCGCGCCATCCGCTTCGTCCGCTTCCGGCCGCCCCGGCTGGAACGCAGCGCCGACGGCGTGACGCTTTCCCTGCCGCACATCCGCCTCGACAGGGCATTGCAGTTCCTGATCGGAGACCGGCTGTCATGAGCGACGCACGGGAACCAAAGGCGTTCCGTCTTCCGCCGGATCGCAAGGCGGCGGCGCAGGCCGAACGCGAGCCGCGCGCGCTGCACGGCGCGGAGATGTCGGTGGTGACGCCGGCAGCCGTCGACGTCTTCGAGAACGACACGGCCGAGACCGCCCCGCCGCCGCCGCCCGCAGCAAGGCGGCGATCCCGGCTGGGGACGATCTTCTTCGGCGCCGCCGGCATTCTCGTGTCTCTGGCGATAGGACTGTCCATCGACGAACTGATCCGCTCCCTGTTTGCCCGCGCCGACTGGCTGGGCTGGCTGGGTGCGGGCCTCGCGGCGGTTGCGACGGCCGCCCTCCTCGCCATCCTGATTCGCGAGGCCGCGGCACTTACGCGGCTGTCGTCGGTGGAGAATCTGAGCCGCCGGGCGGTCGATGCCCTCGAACGCAACGATCCGAAGGCGGCGCGCGCGCTGGTCGACGACCTGTCGGGGTTCCTCGCATCGCGCCCGCAGACGGCGAAGGGGCGCCGGACGCTGGACGAGCTTCGGCACGACGTGATCGACGGTCCCGACCTGATCCGGCTGGCCGAAACCGAGCTTCTCGCCCCTCTGGACGCGGAGGCACGGCGCCTGATCCTTGACGCGGGCAAGCGCGTCTCCATGGTCACCGCCGTCAGCCCGCGCGCGGCGGTGGACCTGGTCTATGTCCTCTACGAGGCGAGCCGGCTGATCCGGCGGCTGGCCGAGCTCTACGGCGCCCGCCCGGGCACCCTCGGCTTCCTGCGCCTGGCCCGCGGCGTGCTGGCGCATCTCGCGGTGACGGGATCGATGGCTGCCGGCGACACGCTGGTGCAGCAACTCGTCGGCCACGGCCTGGCCGCCCGCCTCTCGGCAAAGCTCGGAGAAGGCGTGGTCAACGGGATGATGACGGTGCGTATCGGGATGGCGGCGATGGATACCGTCCGTCCCCTGCCCTTCGACGCGGTCCGCAAGCCGCGTATGGGGGACTTCGTCGGTGCGCTGGCCCGATTCGCGGGCGCGCAGGATGGCCAAAAGGACACACCTTCCAGGTGAACGTCGGCGACAGCTCCGGTTTTACGGGAGAGCCGACGCCGCATCTAGACGAAGCATTAACCAATCTTCTACAAGGTCGGGCAGATAGAGCTTATCGGTCGGTGCCATGATCAAGAGTGTATGTCGTTCCGCAATCCTGCCGCTGATGGCAAGCGTGCCGTTCGTTTCGGACGTGCCAGCGGCCTTCGCAGCGGATGGCGACCAGCAGTTTTTCCAGAGCGTGCGCGGCGAGTGGTCCGGGCCTGGCGAGATCGTCGCCGGCAAGTACAAGGGGACCAAGTTCACCTGTTCGCTGACCGGCGACACCCCGACGGGAAAAATCGGCATGGCGCTCGAGGGCAGCTGCCGGGTCGGCCTGTTCTCGCAGAAGATGTCGGCCCGCATCGAGCGCAAGGGCCGCTCCTACAAGGGCACGTTCCTCGACGGCGCGACCGGCGAGGGCTTGGACATCGTGTCGGGCAACGTCAGCAAGTCCAAGGTCGTCATGGCGCTCAACCGCAACGACCTCAACGGTGCGATGCTGGCCAGCATGAAGGGCGACGACACCATGAGCGTCACCGTCTCGGTGCGCGTCAACAAGGAGCTCGTGCCGGTCATCGGCATGAACCTCAAGCGCGTCGACACCGCGGCAGTGGGCGCCATCGCGCGCGACTAACCGGCCCGGGGCGAAAGACGAAGGCGGCGCCGGAAGCGCCGCTCAGGCCGTCCGCCACCAGTCGCCTGCAGGCTCCACGACGGATATTCCCTCCCGATCGACATCGTTCAGCAGCGTCTCGAGCGTCAGGCCGGCGAGCGTGAAATCGGGCGCGATCTCGCGCAGCGGCAGGAGCACAAAAGCCCGCAGCCTCATGCGCGGATGAGGTATCTCCAGCCCCGGCTCCTTCAGCGTCAGTTCCGCATAGGTGAGGACGTCGACGTCGATTACCCGCGGCCCGCCGGGCTCCTTGCGCACGCGCTTCAGCACATTCTCGGTCGCAAGGCAGAGGTCGAGCAGGTCCTTCGGCGGCAGGGACGTGCGGATCCCGGCGACGCAGTTCAGGAAGTCGGGCTGGACCACCTCGCCCCAGGGCGGTGTGCGATAGATCGACGACACCGCGGCCACGCGGCAGCGCGCATCGCCGTCGATGATTCGCAGCGCAGCCGCCATCGCCGCCCTCGGATCGCCGAGATTCCCGCCGAGACCGAGATAGGCGGTTGCCTCATGCGGGCCAGGCAACCGTGACCTCCACATGATCGAGCACGCCGGCGACGGGCGCGTTCGGCTTGCGCACGGTGATCTCGGCCCGGCGGATCTGCGGAAATCGGTCGGCGAGCGCCTTGGCGACCTCGAGGGCCAGCGCCTCGATGAGGTAGCGCCGCTCGCCGGTGACGATCCGCTCGATGACCTTGAAGGCGACGCCATAGTCGACGGTCGACTCGATCGAGTCGGTCTCCAGCGCCTTGGCGGGCTCCACGGTCAGCACCGCATCGACATAGAACCGCTGCCCGAGGGTCTCCTCCTCGTCGAGCACGCCGTGACGCGCGAAGAAGGCGCAGTTCTTCATTCGGATCTGGTACGTCACGACACGGTCTCCTCTGCCATTCCACCGGCGACCATAGCATCGACCACCTTGAGCGCGTCGGCGTTCAAAGCGACATCGTGGACGCGAAATATGTCGGCCCCGCTCAATCGCAGGATCACGCTCGTCGCCGCCGTGCCGGCATCGCGATCCTGCGCGTCGCGTCCCGTCGCATGGCCGATGAAGCGCTTGCGCGACGTCCCGACGAGCAACGGATAGCCGAGCGCATGCAGTTCCCCGAACCGCCGCATCAGCGCGAAGTTCAGGTCCGCGCTCTCCTTGCCGAAACCGAAACCCGGATCGAGGACGATCGCGTCGTCGGCGACAGCCGATGCGCGCGCGATTTCGAGAGACCGGCCGAGGAAGACCTGCTGGTCGCGGACAGGATCGGGATCGACGTCACGACCGCGGCTGGTATGCATGACGACGACGCCGGCGCCGGTCCGCGCCACCACGCCGGCCATGTCCGGATCGCGCTGAAGCCCCCACACGTCGTTGACGATATGGGCGCCGGCCTCGATCGCCAGGCGGGCGGTCTGCGCGCGGTAGGTGTCGACCGAAATCAGCGCGCCGGTTCGCGCAGCCAGCGCGGCAATGACGGGAAGGATGCGCGCCTGCTCTTCCGCAGCGGTGACGGGCGGCCCGCCGGGCCGCGTCGATTCCCCGCCGATGTCGACGATGTGGGCGCCCTCCTCCAGCATGGACATGGCCCGCGCGCAGGCGCGGTCGGCATCGAGGAAGCGGCCACCGTCGGAAAAACTGTCCGGCGTCACGTTGAGAATGCCCATCACGACGGCGCGCGCGCCGAGGTCGAGGCTCCGGCCATGGGCGAGCCGCCACGTCCGCTCCCGCCTGCGCATTCCACTCTTCGTCATTCCCGGTTCTCTGTCATGCGCGCGAGCGCGATTGCGGTTGCGGCTTTCCCTCGCCTGGCGCATGCTGGCCTTAACGGGAAACGGCCATGAAGAGAACGCTTCTTTTCGTCTGCGCGGGCCTTGTCGTGTCGGCGGGAGCAAGTCCTGCCCAGACCGTGTCGCGCAGCTATTCCTACTTCACGATCGGCGGCGTCACGCTCCAGGAGATCGACGAGGAACTGTCGCGGCGCGGGCCGAAAGTGTCTTCCACCGGCAAGCGGCATCCGGGCGCGACGCAGATGCAGTTCTCCACCCGCTACACCTTTGCCAGCACGACGGACTGGTGCCGGATCCAGAAGGCAGTGGTCGACGTCAAGGCGACGATGATCCTGCCGCGCTGGCGCGCCCGCGGTCGTTCGGACCCCGACACGCGCCTGATCTGGGACACGCTGAGTTCCGACATCCGCCGTCACGAGGAATCGCATGTCCAGATCGCCAAGAGCCACGCCCGCAAGCTGGAGGATGCGCTGGAGGCGATCGGCCGGCGCGGCGACTGCGAGGCCGTGAAGGCCGCGGCCGGCACCGTCAGCGCCCGCATCCTTGCCGAGCACGACGCCGCGCAGGACCGCTTCGACCGCATCGAAAGCATCAACTTCGAGAGCCGGATCACGCGGCTCCTGACCTACCGCATGCAGCAGATCGAGACGGGGCGAATTCCGAACTAGGGCAGGAGCATTGCGCTGGCCGGCCTTCGCCGGACAAGCGCCGTCGCCAGGAGCCGATCGTCAGGCCTGGCGTTCCGGAACCCGGACGACGAGGCCGTCCAGTTCGTCCCGCACCTTGATCTGGCAGGACAGACGCGAGGTCGGCTGCACGTCGAAGGCGAAATCGAGCATGTCCTCCTCCATCGCCTCCGGCTCTCCGGTCAGCGCACTCCAGGCCTCGTCCACGTAGACATGGCATGTCGCGCAGGCGCAGGCTCCGCCGCACTCGGCCTCGATGCCCGGGACGGAATTGCGGATCGCATTCTCCATCACGGTCGAGCCGTTCTCGGCATTCACCTCGAACCTGGTGCCGTCGAAAGCGATGTAGGTGATCTTGGTCATTCGGAGCGCCTCGGATTGTCCTGCCGAATTATCCGTTCCGACGCGCGAGTCAACCGTCTGGCCGCGCCTGCGACCCCGGCACGCAGGCGTCGGCCGGCGTTCAGCGGCTGATGGCGGAGACGAAGTCGCGGACGTCGACGATCGCCTCTGCGAGGCTTCGCAGATGCTTGCCGCTCGCCGGATCGGATTCGACCGCGTCGGCAATGTCGGCGACCCGGAAAGCGCCGATGCCGCGGGCCGACCCCTTGAGGCCGTGCGCGAGCAGCACCCGCTCCTGGGGGCTGGCACCTTCCAGGCGGTCGCCGACGACCTGAGCCTGGTGCAGGAAAAGCGACAGCACCTCCCGCTCGAGATCCCGGTCGCCCATGGTCTGCCGCGACAGGTGTGCCAGATCGACAGGGCGGGCGCGCGAATGACCGCAGGTTTCGCCACCGGGCATGGCGAAAGCCATGTTTTCCACACTCATCGACGCCATCACGCTGCACTCGCCTTCAAAATGCCTGCCGTACCACCGATACCCGAACCGGGTGGACGGCGAGTTAACGGAAATCCCTGCTATGTGGCGGAATTCGGGCGCAAATTCTCAACGGACGTTAACCTTGTGTTTAAACTTTTACGCATCTCGCCGAATGCATGTTTCCTTTACCTGGGTGTGTCACTACGATACGCGAACCGGGAATGCGCCGCTCAAGTGGCGGTCTTCGCATGTGGCTCCGTTAGAGTCTGAACGACGCGTTAGTACAGGGTTTTGAAGGCATGGCTCGCAAACCGACGACGACCAGGAACCTCGAAACAGACGTCGACAAGGAGCTCGAAGAGGCCCTCGACGTATCCTTCAGCGACGGGGAAATCGATCTGACGTCCTCGATGGAAGAACTCGAGGCGCAGATTTCGCTCGCCGCCGACGAACTGGCGCGCGAGGGTCGCGGCACACAGGCTCGCACGAGGCAGCCGCAGGCCGCCCGGCCGGACCCGCGTGCCGCCGCTGCCGCCCGCCCGGCCAAGCCTGCGCCGGAACGGAAGTCGGAATTCCGTCCCGCCTCCAACGACGCCGCCCCGCGTGGCGGCTCGCCGGCCTTCGCGCCCGCCAACGACGATCGCCAGAAGGACTTCGGTGCCCTGCTCGCCGCGCTGAACCGCGGCGGATCGAACTCGATCTACTGGCTCGTCGCGGTCGCCTCGGTGGTGTGGATCATCGGCGGCCTCGTCCTGGCCAACGGTCTCTATGGACCGGCGATCGCACGTGCGGTGTCGTTCGCCGAGATCATCACCACGCCCGGCATCCTTGGCATAACGGCCGGCGTCGTCATTCCCGTGATCCTCTTCTGGGCCTTCGCGCTGATGATTCGCCGCGCGCAGGAAATGCGCCTCGCGGCCCAGTCCATGACGGCGATCGCCTATCATCTCAGCGAACCCGAGGTCATCGCCCAGGACCGCGTGATGTCGATCGGCCAGGCCGTGCGGCGCGAGGTCAACGCCATGGGCGAAGGCATCGAACGCACGCTCGCACGCGCCGTCGAGCTCGAGACGCTGGTGCATTCGGAGGTCAACGAACTCGAACGCGCCTACACGGAAAACGAGCGCCGCATCCGCACGCTGGTGGACGGCCTGGGCAGCGAGCGCGAAGCCGTGGTGAGCCACGCCGAGCGCGTCCGCGCCTCGATCGCCGGCGCGCACGAGCTGATCCGCGACGAACTGAACTCGGCGACCGGCGTGATCCAGGAGATGGTGACGGGCGCGTCCGGCCACCTGACCTACACGATCACCAATGCCGGCGAATCGCTGATCGAGCGCTTCAACGAAAGCGGCAGCGCGATCTACGGGGCGATCGACGAACGCGTCGAGAGCATCACCGGCCGCCTGTCGACGTCCGGCGAAGCTTTCGCCAGCCTGCTCGACACCCGCATCGCCAAGCTCGTCGAGAGCACCGATTCGGCCACCGGAACGCTGTCGCAGCTTCTCGACCAGCGCACGCGGGGCATGGTGTCCCTGCTCGGTGGCGCGACGGAGACCTTCACCCGCGCCTTCGACGTGCGCATCGACGCCATCGAGCGCACGCTGGCCGAGCGCGGCCAGTCGCTGATCAGCGAGTTCGAGACGCGCGCCGAAGCGCTCGACACGGGCACCGAAAAGCTCAACGCCGCGCTCGAGGCGAGGTCGCGGCAGATCAACGAGGCGCTCGCCGAACGCACCCGCGAGATCGCCGACGTGTTCCGCTCGGGCGTCCACGAGATTTCCACCGCCGCCGACAACAGCCGTACCAGGATCGAGTCGCAGATGAGCGACCTGGTCACGTCGACCTCGACGATCCTGGAGGCGCGCGCCAACGAGTTCGGCGACCGCCTGGAAGAAGGCCGCAGCCGTCTCACCGAGCAGCTCGACGTCGACCTGCGCCACCTGCAGGACGCACGCGGCGAACTGACCCGGACGCTGGAAGGCGACATCAACGCCCTCGACAGCGCGCTGACCACGCAGGTCGACAAGCTCTCCGTCAGCCGTGAAGCCTTCTCCCGGTCGCTGGAGCGTGAACTCGCCGGCATCGACACGCTGGTGGCCTCGAGCCTCGACCGGCTTTCGCAGGGCCGTGGCAACGTGGTGAAGGCGATGCAGGGCGAGATCTCCAATGTCGAGGAGGCCTTCTCGGCCAGCCTCAACAAGCTCGTCGAGGGCCGCAGCGCCCTCACCTCGGCGCTCAACGACGACCTCCAGAACCTGCAGACCGCGCGCGGCGAGATCGACGATTCCGTCGTCGGCCACATCGGCAAGCTCGCCGAAGGCCGCAAGCTCTTCCGCAAGGCGCTCGAGGAGGATCTCGGCCACCTCGCCCAGACACGGTCGGAGATCGACGAGGTCATCGCCAACCACGTCGGCAAGCTGGCCGACGGGCGCACGACGCTCACGACGGCGCTCGAGAAGGATCTGGCGACGGTGGGCGACTTCGTCGCGAACCAGATCGCCAAGCTCGACGAAGGCCGCACGACGCTGAACGCGGCCTACCAGGAAGATCTGCGCCGCCTCGGCGAGACCCGCGCCGAGATCGACGCGGCAGCCGCCGCGCATCTGGAGCGTCTCGCGGCGAGCCGCGGATCGCTCACGCAGGCGCTGAAGGGCGAGCTGGCGGAAGTCGCCCAGTCCGTCGCCGACCATCTCGATCGGATGGCGGACGGCCGCACGAGCCTCTCGTCCTCCGTCAAGGAGGACATCTCCACCATCGAGGAGGTCGTGGCGCGGCAGATCGAGAAGATCTCCGAGGGCCGCATCACGCTGGCCGACGCGCTGCAGAGCGACCTGTCGCAGGTGGCCGGCGCCATTGCGCAGCATCTCGACCGCATGTCCGACGCCCGTTCCACGCTGAACGAATCGATCTCCGGCAGCATCGCCGAGATCGAGGGGTCCGTGGACCGCCAGATCGGCAAGCTGACGGAGAACCGCAGCCTGCTGACCCAGGCGCTCGAAGGCGACCTCTCCAGCATCTCGGCGGCGCTGTCGCAGCACGTCGACAAGATCGCCGAGGGCCGCGGCATGCTCAAGGGCGCCTTGAGCGAGGACATGGAACGCCTGGAGCAGGCTCGCTCCGAGCTCGACGGGCTGGTCATCGGCCACATCGGCAAGCTGGCGGAGGGGCGCAAGCTCTTCAAGAAGGCGCTCGACGAGGATCTGGGCCGGCTCGCCGGCGCCCGCGCCGAGATCGACGACGTGGTCGTCGGGCACGTGGCCAAGCTGGCCGAGGGACGCTCGACGCTGTTGGAAGCCCTCGACACCGACATGCGCCAGATCCACGATGCCCGCTCCGGCATCGAGTCCATCGTTTCCGACCAGCTCGCGCGCATCTCGCAGGGACGCGACGAACTGACCCGTGCGATGGAAGCCGATCTCAACCGGCTGGGCGAGACCCGGGACCTGCTGGACCGCGCCGTGGCCGAGCAGATCGGCCGCCTCGCCGACAGCCGAGGCATCCTGACCGGAGCACTGGACGAGGATCTGGCCAAGCTTGCCGAAACCCGCTCGATGATCGATTCGGTCGTGCGCGAGCACATGGACACCTTCGCCAACCGCAGGCAGGAACTGACTGCGGCGCTGGGCGCGGACCTGGCCCAGATCACCGGCGCGAGCGAGGCCATCGACGGCTCCGTGACGACCCAGGTGAGCAAGCTGGCGGAAGCCCGCAACATCATGACGCGCGCGCTCGAACAGGACATGCTGAAGCTCGGCGAAACCCGCGCGGCGATCGACGCGGCGCTCCAGGCGCATCTGGGCCTCCTGGCATCGAGCCGCGGCGAACTCACCGAGGCGCTGTCGAACGACGTCGAGCGCATCGACGAAGCGTTCCGCCGGCAGACCGGCGTCATCGAGGAGCGCACCGAGACGATGCAGCGGGCGCTCAATGCGGGCATCGATAACGTGCGCAGCGCGATCGAGAACAGCGCGATCGTCGTTGCCGGCTCGCTGCGCGACAAGATGGCCGAGGTCACGTCCAGGCTCACCGACGAGGCCGGGCGCATCTTCTCCGATGCCGACCAGCAGTTCGCGAACCGGATCGATCTCACCTCCAACGTTCTGGCCGAGCGGGCGACCGACTTCGCCTCGACCTTCGACGAGGCCGAGCGCCGCCTGGCCGAGCGCGTCAACCTGACCGGCGAGCACCTTTCGCAGCGTGCGTCGGAGCTCTCGGGCGTGTTCGACGAGGCAGACCGCAAGCTCGCCGATCGTGCCGGCCAGACGGCGATCGTGCTCACCTCCCGCGCCGAGGAGATCGCACGCAGCTTCGAGGAGGCCGACCATCGCCTGCTCGCCCGCGCCGAGGACACCGCACGTACACTCGAGGAACGCTCGCAGGGCATCGCCAACGCCTTCGACGACGCGGAACGCCGGATCTACGCGCGCGCCGAGGAGACGACCCAGTCGCTGCTCGAACATTCCAAGGGCATCGCCGGGGCCTACGAGCAGGCCGAGCGGCGCATGATCGAACGTGCCGACGAGACCGCCGCCCGCCTGGCGGAACGCTCCACAACCATCGCCGTGACCTTCGAGGAAGCGGAGAGCCGGATGTTCTCGCGCGCCGAAGAGAGCGCAGGCACGATCGCCGCCCGCTCGCGCGACATCGTCGGCGTGTTCGACGAGGCAGAGGAGCGCCTTGTGGCGCGGGTCGGCGAGACGTCCGCCGCCCTCTCCGAGAAGGCCAAGGAGGTCGTCTATGCGTTCTCCGAGGTCGAGGACAGCCTGATCAAGCGGGCCGACCGCACGACGGGCACGCTGATCGACCGGTCCAAGGAGATCATTGAGGCCTATGCACAGGCCGAGGAAGAGCTGGCGGTGAAGGTCGACCAGACCGCAACGAACCTGATCGACCGCACCAAGGCCGTGACGGGCGTTTTCGACGATTCCAGCCGCGTGCTGTTCCAGCGGGCGCAGACCACGGTCGACGCGCTCACCGAGCGGGCCGGCGCGGTGGCGGACATCTTCGACGAATCCAGCCGCGTCGTGATGCAGCGGGCGGAGACCACCGTCGAGGCGCTCACCGAACGGGCCAGCGCGATCGCCGGCATCTTCGACGAGTCCAGCCGCGTCGTCGTCCAGCGCGCGGAGACCACCGTCGAGGCGCTCACCGAGCGTGCCAGCGCGATTGCCGGCATCTTCGACGAGTCCAGCCGCGTCGTCGTCCAGCGCGCGGAGACCACCGTCGAGGCGCTCACCGAGCGTGCCAGCGCGATTGCCGGCATCTTCGACGAGTCCAGCCGCGTCGTCGTCCAGCGCGCGGAGACGACCGCCGGTGCGCTGACCGAGCGCGCCAACGCCATCGCCGGCGTCTTCGACGAGTCCAGCCGCATCGTCGTTCAGCGGGCGGAGACGTCGGCCGAAGCGCTCACCGAGCGCGCCAACGCGCTTGCCGGCGTCTTCGACGAGTCCGGCCGAACCGTGATCCAGCGGGTGGAAGCGTCGGTCGATTCGCTCACCGAACGGGCCAGCGCGCTCGCCGGCATCTTCGACGAATCCAGCCGCCTCGTGGTTCAGCGTGCGGAAGCGACGGTGGATTCGCTCGCTCAGCGCGCCGGGGCCGTGGCCGATGTCTTTGCGGACGCCGATCGGCGTATCGCCGTCCGCGCACAGCTCAGCGCCGAGGAACTGCGCGAACGCGCGGCCCAGATCGAGGCGTCGATGTCCAACGTCGAAGCCCGCCTCGAAGCCAGCGCCGACGTGGTTGCAGGCCGCTTCAACGAGCAGGTCGCGAATGTCGAAGGCCTGCTGGCAGCAAGCTCGGAGCGGATGGGCCAGGCGCTCGTGGAGCAGGTCGCCAGGACTGAGACCCAGCTGGTCTCGCGCGCCAACGTCATCGCCGAGACCTTCTCTGCGGTGAACCAGCACATCGAGCAGAGCACCTCGGATGCGGCGGCGACCCTCGACGGCCGCACCCGCGAGTTCAACGAGATGCTGGCCAGCCGCGCATCCGACATCGGGCGCGTCATCGACGAAAAGGGACGCCCGCTGATCGAGAGGTTCGTGGAGAGCGGCGGCGATCTGCAGAAGGGCCTCGAGGCCGCCACCCAGAAAGCCACCGACACGCTGCGGGCCGAGAACGCGGCGCTCGTCAACGCGCTCGCATCGCGCACCGCCGAGACGCTCGCCGCCATGGAAGGGGCGCGTGTCTCCCTGTCGGGCAATGTCAACGAACTGCTCGACAGGCTCACCCGGTCGAACGCCCAGCTGGGCGATCTTGTGGGTCTCGCCGAGAAGAACCTCGGCGCGATCGACAGCCGCCTCGTCGATACGACGCGCAGCTTCAGCGCATCGGCCGAGAAGGCGTCCGAAACCTTCAGCAGCTCGGCCCGGATGATCGACACCAACGCCAGCCGTCTGTCGGACATCTCCTCGCAGACGCTCCGCGAGGTGGCAGCCATCGCCAACCGCTTCGACGAGCACGGCCGCCTGCTGGCCCAGGCGCGCGACATGCTCGGCTCGGCCCAGTCCAGTCTCTCCACCACCATGGAAGAGAGGCAGGCGGCACTCGAGCAGCTCTCGGTCGGCCTGGTCAAGAAGTCCGAGGACATCGAGCGCATGATGCGGTCCTTCGAGGGCATCGTCGGCAAGGCGATGGAGAAGGTCGAGGGCCGTACCATGGCGTCGACGCAGCAGATCCGCGACGCCATCTCCGAGGTCATCGAATCGGCGACGGATCGGTTCGCGGGCGCGACCGAGGAGATCCGCCGTACCGCCGGCGCCATCCGCAGCGAACTCGAGGACACGCGCTCCGAACTGAAGCGTGGCGTCCTGCAGCTGCCCGAAGAGGCGCGCGAATCGACGGGCGCCATCCGTCGGGCGGTCGGCGAGCAGATCGCCGCGCTGAAGGAGCTCGCCGACATCGTCGCCAAGTCCGGCCGCATGTACGACGCGACGCCGGCTCCGCGATCGGCCGCCCCTGCCCCGCAGCCGGCCGCAGTGGCCACGCAGCCGGCCCGTCCGGCGCCGCAGCCGCAGCAGCCCGTACGGCAGGCGCCGGAGCCGCAGGCCCGCGCACCCGAGCCGCAGCCCGCGGCTGCGGCTGCGCCGGCGCTGCGCGGCACGGTCGAACCGGCTCCGGCACCCGCAACCCGGGACGCCGGACAGCAGGACGGCTGGGTGCAGAACCTGCTCCGCAGGGCATCGCAGGACGAGGCGCCAGCAGCGTCGCAGCCGGCACCCGCCGCTCCCGCACAGCCCCGGCGTCCGCAGTCCAGCGTCGTGGAATCGCTGAACTCGCTTTCGGGCGACATCGCCAAGGCAATCGACCATGACGCTTCGGTCGAGCTTTGGCAGCGATACCGCCGCGGCGAGCGCAACGTCTTCACCCGCCGGCTGTACACGCTGAAGGGCCAGCAGACCTTCGACGAGATCCGTCGCAAGTATCAGTCGGACGCGGATTTCCGGACCGCCGTCGACCGCTACTGCGAGGACTTCGAGAAGCTGCTTCAGGACGTGGCCCGCAACGACCGCGACCAGACGGTGACGCAGACCTACCTGACCTCGGACACGGGCAAGGTCTACACCATGCTGGCTCATGCCAGCGGGCGCCTGCGCTGACGCGACCGGAAGGACGACAGGGCGGCCCTGGCCGCGCGCGGTAAAGAAAAACCCCGGGCGAATGACCCGGGGTTTGTCGTTGCGTCGGAGGGAGTGGCTGACGGGTTGACGGCGCCGCTGACGACAGGAGGAGCCGCCGGCGCGGCAGCGGCGCTGCCGGGTCAGGCAAACTCCATGATCACCGCGTCGACCGCGAGGCTCTCGCCCGGCTTGGCATTGATCCTGGAGACCGTGAGGTCGCGTTCGGCGCGCAGCACGTTCTCCATCTTCATGGCCTCGACGACGGCGAGCGTCTCGCCCGCCTTGACCTCCTGGCCCTCCACCACCGCGATGGAGACCACCATTCCGGGCATGGGGCAGAGCAGAAGCCTCGACGTGTCGGGCGGCACCTTCACGGGCATCAGCCGGTCGAGCGCCGCCGTGTCGGGCAGCATTGCGCGGGCGGTGACCGACATGCCCTTCCAGGCGATCCGGATGGCGTTGGTGACGGGACGAAGCTGTGCCGACACCGCCCGCCCGCCGATCGTTCCCTTCCAGACGGGTTCACCCGGCCTCCAGTCGGAGGCGACGGTGATGGGTTCGGCGCCGTCCACCGCGACGTCCATCTCCAGCGGGATCGAGATCATGCCGGCCGTCACGGTCATCTGGAGATAATCGTCGCCGATCCGCACCACCCAGTTCGGCTTCAGCGCGCCCGAATGCGGCGCCAGCCGCCCGGGCAGGCGGTCCAGGCGGTCCTTGCGCAGCAGCTCGATGGACAGCGCCAGCGCTGCCAGCACCTGCCTGTCCTCGCGCGACGGCGCGATCGGCGCGAAGCCGTCGGGATATTCTTCCGCGATGAAGGCCGTCGACAGCCGGCCTTCACGCCAGCGCGGGTGCTGCATCAGCGCGGCGAGGAAGGGGATGTTGTGCTCGATCCCGTCCACCACGAAGCTGTCGAGCGCATCCGACATGGCGTCGATCGCCTGGAGCCGGGTCGGCGCCCAGGTGCACAGCTTGGCGATCATCGGATCGTAGTACATCGAGATCTCGGCACCCTCGGTGACGCCGGTATCGTTGCGGATGACGATGTCGCCGAACCGGCCCTCCGCCGGCGGCCGATAGCGGGAGAGACGGCCGATCGAGGGCAGGAAGTTGCGGTAGGGATCTTCGGCATAGAGCCGGCTCTCGACCGCCCAGCCGCCGAGCGTCACGTCGTCCTGGCGAATGGCGAGCGTCTCGCCGGCAGCCACCCGGATCATCTGCTCGACGAGGTCGATCCCGGTGACGAGTTCCGTCACCGGATGTTCGACCTGCAGCCGCGTGTTCATCTCGAGGAAGTAGAAGTTGCGGTCCTTGTCGACGATGAACTCGACGGTGCCGGCGCTCTGGTAGTCGACGGCCTTCGCCAGCGCCACAGACTGCTCGCCCATGGCGCGCCGGGTCGCCGCGTCGAGGAACGGCGACGGCGCCTCCTCCACGACCTTCTGGTTGCGCCGCTGGATCGAGCATTCGCGCTCGCCGAGATAGATGACGTTGCCGTGCGCGTCGCCGAGCACCTGGATCTCGATGTGGCGCGGATCCACCACGAACTTCTCGATGAAGACGCGGTCGTCGCCGAAGGAGGACTTGGCCTCGTTCTTCGACGACTGGAACCCCTCGCGCGTTTCCGCCTCGTTCCACGCGATGCGCATGCCCTTTCCGCCACCGCCGGCCGAGGCCTTGATCATGACCGGGTAGCCGATCTCCGAGGCGATCCGGACGGCATGATCGGCATCGTCGATGACGCCGAGATAGCCAGGCACCGTGGAGACCTGCGCGGCATTGGCGAATTTCTTCGATTCGATCTTGTCGCCCATCGCCTCGATCGCCCTCGGCTTCGGGCCTATGAAGACGATGCCCTCCTTCTCGAGCGCCGCGCAGAAGGACGCGCGCTCCGACAGGAAGCCGTAGCCGGGATGCACGGCTTCGGCACCGGTCTGCTTGCAGGCCGCGATGATGCGCTCGGGGAGAAGATAGCTCTGGGCGGCCGCCGGCGGGCCGATGTGGACGGCCTCGTCCGCCATCTCGACATGGACGGCGTCGCGATCCGCATCCGAATAGACTGCAACGGTGGCGATTCCCATCCGGCGGGCGGTCTTGATGACGCGGCAGGCGATCTCGCCGCGGTTGGCGATGAGGATCTTCTTGAACATGGACTGCTCCCCCGGGACGATTGAGACTCTTCTTATGGATATCAGCGGCATGGCTCAAGGTGGCATCGCATCGCGCGCCGACGGCGACCGGTGTGCACAGGCTCTCGGGCATACAGACGAAACCCGGTGCGGGACGTCAGCCCCGCGCGATGGCGATGATCGCCGACGTGGCCCAGAGAGCAATCGCCGTGCCAAGCCACCACATGGCTTTCTGGGCGAGCTGCTGGCGCATGGCATCGACGATGAGCGTCCTGGCGACCGGCTTGGCCGGCCGGTCCGCCTCCGCGAGCATGATCCAGACCTCGGTCTCCTCGACGCGCCGGCGCCGATGATACAGCCGGGCGCAGGTCGCCATGGCGAAGGACAGGATGAAGAAGCCCGCCGCCCCGAGGCGAAGGCTGAGCGCCATGTCGTGCGCGGTTCCCATCATCACCATGAGAATGGCGATGCCGGTGAACCCGGACGCACGGAGAACCGCGAACCGCGCCAGATGCGTGATCTTTTCCACAGGCAGTCTCCGGCATGCCCCCGACGCGACAGGATAGCATGGCGTGCGGAAGCCCGCGAAATCCGGCCATTCAAAACAGCGTGACGACCGACAGGTAGATCGGGATGAAGAGCGGCGGCACGCCGAGGAACGCATCCCCGAACAGGAAAAGCTTGAGGAAGAAGAAGAGGAACGCGGCGTAGAGCGAGACCGCGAAGGGCAAAAGGAAGCCCGGCGTGATCGGCGCGGTCAGCGCCAGCAGCGGGTCGGTCACGCGCTTGAGGACGACGAAGAACACGATGTCGCGGTCCACCCCGACGAGGAATTCCAGAACCCCGCGCGAGAAAAGGAATGCCGCCAGGGCCGTCAGTGCGTAGGTGCCGCCGAGATAGATCGCCACGGCCTGGGGTGCGCCGCCGAGGATGAACGTGACGACGGCGACGAGATAGGTCGCCACCAGTATGAGAAGCCCGGTAAGGGCTGAAGCCTGATTCATGTGCGATGTCCGTGGAGCCGAAACGAAACGCAGGGCCCGGAGGCCCTGCGTTCATTGCATAGCGGTTTCGTCAGTGACCCGCGACCATCATCGTGCCGCCCTTGGGCAGTCGCAGACGGTCGACGAAGTCCTGCATTTCCGCACTCGGTGCCGGTGTCAGCATCGACACCACGTAGGTGACGACGAAAGCGACCGGGACGCCGAAGATGCCGGACGAGATCGACTGGACGCCGAACCACGAGATCTCGTCGCCGGTGCCCTTGACGAAGTCGAAGCCGTAGACGTTGCCGATCAGGTAGTACATCGTCACCAGGAAGCCCGCCGCCATGCCGGCGATACCGCCCATGTTGGTCGCGCGCTTCCACCACACGCCGAGCACCAGCGGCGCAAACAGGCCGGCCGCGGCGATCGAGAAGGCCCAGGAGACCATCGACAGGATGTCCGAAGGCTTGGTGCGCGCGAGGAACGCAGCCGCCAGAGCGACCACCACAAGAAGGATCTTCGACACGAGGAGACGACGCTTGGCGTCGGCCTTGGGATCGACCATCTTGTAGTAGACGTCGTGCGACAGCGCGTTGGCGATGGCCAGCAGCAGACCGTCGGCCGTCGAGAGCGCCGCGGCGAAGCCGCCCGCGCCGACCAGACCCACGACCCAGATCGGCATCCCGGCAATCGACGGGGTCGACAGCACGATCATGTCGTTGTTTAGCCTGAGTTCGGCATAGGGGAAACCGGCCGCGAAGCCCTTGGCCTCGCAGGCGGCCTGGACGGCGGCCACGGTCTCGGCCTTGACGCCGCAGATCGTCACCAGCTGGTGGCCGGCGATGGAACCCCAGTTGATCATCCACTGCGGAATGGCACTGTAGGCGAGCAGGTTGCCCTCGGCTCCGGCAAACAGGCTCATCAGGTTCATCTTCGAGAACGCCGCATAGGCCGGCGCCGTGAAGTACAGCAGGAAGATGAAGAACAGCGACCAGCCGACCGACTTGCGTGCCTCACGGACCGTGGGGGTCGTGAAGAAGCGCATCAGGATGTGCGGCAGCGAAGCGGTGCCGACCATCAGGCAGAAGATGAGGAAGAAATAGTCCATCGGGCTGTAGTTCTGGAACGGCACCACATGGCTCTTCACCACGCCAAGGAGCTGTTCGTACTGGGCGATCTGGCTCAGCGCGCCGCCATAGGTCAGCTGCGGGATCGGGATCCCGAACTGCACGGTCGACATCCAGATGGCCGGCAGCAGGTAGGCGACGATCAGAACGATGTACTGCGCCACCTGGGTCCAGGTGACGGCCTTCATGCCGCCGAGCATCGAACAGACGAGGATGCCGGCAAGCCCCGCGAACACGGCCCACTCGAAATCGATGCCGAGGAACTGCGAGGCGATGATGCCGGAAGCGTAGACCTGTGCGGTGATGTAGGTGAACGAGCAGGCGAACAACACGATGATGCCGACGAGACGCGCGGCATTGCCGCCGTAGCGGGTGCCGAGGAAGTCGGGCACGGTGTAGGCGCCGAACTTGCGCAGGTAGGGTGCGAGAAGCACAGCCACCAGGACGTAGCCGCCCGTCCAGCCCAGCACGAAGGCAAGGCCGTCATAGCCGAGCACGAAGAGCGTGCCGGCCATGCCGACGAAGCTCGCGCCCGACATCCAGTCCGCGCCGGTCGCCATGCCGTTGTACACGGCCGGAACGGAGCGTCCTGCGACGTAATACTCCGACACCTGCGCCGTCCGCGACATGATGCCGATGAAGGCATAAATGGCGATCGTGGCCGCCATGTAGGACCACAGGATGAAGCGGTCCGGAACACCGAGCTGGTCGAGAACCGCCATCAGAACGACGAAACCGGCAAAGCCGCCGACATAGACCGAATAGATCTTGCCGAGGTTGTCGGTGAAGTCACCTTTCATAGTCATTGCCATGGTGATTCTCCCCTCAATCCTCGGCCACGCCGAATTCCTCGTCGATGGCGTTCTGGCGATAGGCGAACCAGAAGATCAGCACGACGAAGATGATGAGCGAGCCCTGCGCGGCCATGTAGAAGCCGAGCGGGAATCCCAGGATGACGACATTATTCAACGCCGTCACGAACATGTGGATGAAGAAGCTGAAGATCGCCCAGATGACGAGCGTCACAATCATGAGATTGCGCGTCTTGCCCCAGTGCGCTTCCGCCACTTCTCGTGGCAGTTTGTCGGACACTTCCTTCCCTCCCAAAAAAGCAAACCGATATCCGAATACTGACATCGCGGACACGAACATCAGTAGGAACAGCCTCCCCACAAGGCCGGCTCAAAAGAGGTCGGCCTTCGCAAACTTGTCTGCAAAGGTATCACGAGGAAATGCTCCGAAGGGATAGTTGCGCAGAGGACCTGTTTAGTCAAATGTGAATGGATGCCTTAATCCTAAAGGCTTAGTCGTAGGTCGGAGCGCGAGGCACCGGCGATGGGAGTGGATACGTGCTTGACCTTATTGGATCGATTCTGCCCAAGCGGCGAACATCGGACTGGCCTGCGGCGGTCGAGGCGATTCGCGCCGGAGCGGCTTTTCTGGCGCAGGGTTCGAGCTTTTCCTATCTGCGTGCGCGCACGCTTCTGGCGGGGCCGAAGCTGTTCAGCGATCCCGACTTCGGCTTCGCGCTGCAGATCTGCAAATGGGAAGCCTTCGCCGTCGCCGTGCAGGACCTGATTCTCATCCTGGAGGCCGAGATGCGTCCCGCCCTGCCCGCCGATGCGGGCCTGCGCGCCCGCGGACTGTCCGCACTCTATCGCGAAGTTCTCGCCAGCGAGGACATGCCCGAGCATCGCGCGACGAAGGGCTGGGACGATGTCATGGCAGGCTTCGACGCGCGGCTGGCCGTCTACATGGAGAAGCCGCCCCTCAAGCCGGATGCGATTTCGATCGCCACGGCGCTCGCCATCCTCGAACATGCGCCGATCGACGACGGCGTGCGCGAGGCCGACAAGATGATGGTGGTCAACAACGTCGCGTTCCGCTTCATCGACTGCCAGGCGACGCTGCGCAAGCGTCTCGATCTCGCCGCCTTCGCGTCCGAACTGACGAAGCGGATGACCGCAGCGAGCTGACGGTCACGCCGCATGGCAGGGCCGGCGGCGGCCGGCGACGCGGATCGCGCGCCGCCGGTGTGCCGGTCAGCTTGTCGGCGCGCGCACCTCGGCGGTCGCCTCCAGCGCCTTCAGGAGGCGCGAATCCCGGTCGTAGACGTCGTCGAAATACTCGACCGTGCCGCTCTGGTCGGGCCAGGCCGTGAAATAGGCGACATAGACCGGAATCTTGCGCGTCACCTTCTCGGTGGAATGGCCCTGGCGGATCTTGTCCGCAACGTGCTCCACGGGCTTGCCCAGCACGGCGGCCGCCATGGCCCGGGGATCAGACAGGCGCACGCAGCCGTGGCTGAAGGCGCGCGCGTCGCGCTGGAACAGGCTCTTCGATGGTGTGTCGTGCATGTAGATGGCGTGCTTGTTGGGGAACAGGATCTTCAGTTCGCCAAGCGCGTTCGCCTCGCTCGGCGTCTGGCGCACATTGTAGGGGACCTTGCCGCCATACTGGTACCAGTTGATCGACGAGGACGAGATGCGCCGTCCCTTCGCGTCGGTGATCTCATAGCCGGAGCGATCGAGATAGCCCGGATCCTGGCGCAGCCTCGGCAGCATCTCGTTGACGAGGATCGACTGCGGCACGCCCCAGTAGGGATTGTAGTCGATCTGCTCGATCTCGTCGAAGAAGAAACTCGTCTGGTTGGAGACCTTGCCGACCACCACCCGCATCGACAGCCGGTCTTCGCCACCTTCGTTGTAGGTCGCGGTATAGGCCGGCTGGTTGATGAAGACGCGCGGGCTGCCGAGATCCGACGGATGCCAGCGAAGCTGCTCGAGCGCGACCTCCACCTTGGCGATGCGGTCGGCCTTCGAAACCCCGGCGAAGGCCGAGACGGTGCGCGGTCCGATGATGCCGTCGGCAGACAGCCCCTTGAAGGCCTGCGCGGCCTTCACGACGGCGACGAGCTCCGGCCCGTAGGCTTCCGTCGCCGCATTAGCCGAAAGAACCGCGGCATGTTCGGCGCGGAACGCGTCGTCGGTCTCGCGGCTGAACAGTTGCAACAGCTTGGGCAGTTCCGGGCTGGTGCCGCCGGGCTTCAGGAACAGCTTTGCATCGACCACGATGTCGTTTTCGCGGCCGGCCCGCAGGACCTCGAGTTCCGCCCGCAGCGCCTGGTAGCGCTCGTTCTGCGGATGACGCGACTCCAGGTAGGGGCGGACGTCCTGCGTGCGCGCAAGCGTGCCCAGCACCGCCTCGAGATCGAGCGGCTTCTCGGGAAAGTCGTAGTAGCCGGAGATGCGGTTCGGATCGATCCTGCCGCCGAACGCGTCGCGGACATAACGCAGCACGCGCGCCGACAGCGCCATCTCGAAGCGGATGAGGTCGCGGTGACGTGCCGGCATGTCGGTCATGTCGAAGCCCGGCGAAGGCGGCCTGACGGCGTAGTCGGCCGGATCGAGACCGTAGCTCGCCGCTTCCCCGAGCACGCGCAGGACCTCGACCGCCCGGGTGTTGACGCTGGTGCCGCTGACCCAGATGAAGTCCTCGTGCGCCGCATAATAGGCCTCGATCGCCTTGGCGACCGGCTTTTCGGCAGCAAGCTCGAAGCCGTCCAGACCCTGGAGCGCCTCGACGAAGGAGCCGCCGTCCAGGGAGGGCTCGAAGGAGATGCTGCGAGGCGCTTCCAGCAGGGTCCGGAACGATACCGACACGAGCGGATCGGCCTTGTAGGCGCGGTAGCTCGGTGCCGAAATCTTCACCACCGGCGCGGGAGCCGCCTGAGGCCGGAGCACCTCGTCGGCGCGACGCTCGCGCTCGCGCTGCTGGATGCCGCCGCCGAACAGCATCTTGAACAGGTTCTCGGCGTGGGCGGGCGTCGCGGCGCCCCCGATCAGGGTACCGAGAATGAGCGCCGGGACGATCGTCATGCGGGATGTAGGGGTCATCGAATGTCCATCGTTTCCGCCGCCGTGCGGCATCCTCGGTCCCGGCCTGCCATCATGTCGAGCCGCCGCTGACGCGACAGGCACATGGCCGGAAGGTCCATGCTCGACACTATAATGAATTGATGCTCCGAGGTTAAGTTTTCATAAAGGCAATCGCGACCGGGGGCCCCTGCCGGCACCTCCTCCCGGGCGGCGCCGCGACCGGTCCGGACGACCGAATCGTCTTGCCACTGCGCAAAAGCCGTGGGACGATGCCTCTCAGCCGGGCAATACGGCCCGGCGCGCGACGGCCGGGAGGCCGGCCGCCGCTCACAGAAAAGTGTGAGGAGGAGGCCGTTCACCATGGGAAATCGCGCCGGAGGAAGACGCACGGGACCGAAATGCATCGCCATTGTCGGTCCCTTCGCCAGCGGCAAGACGACACTTCTGGAAGCATTGCTGGCCCGAACCGGGGCGATCCAGCGCCAGTCCACAATCACGTCCGGCAGCACGGTCGGTGACGCATCGCCGGAAGCGCGCGCCCACCAGATGAGCGTCGAGGCGACGTTCGCCGCGACCGAGTTCATGGGCGAGAGCATGACATTCGTCGACTGCCCGGGCTCGATCGAATTCGCGCACGAGGCCGATCCCGTGCTGGCGGCCTGCGATCTGGCCGTCGTGGTCGCCGAGCCCGACCCGAAGAAGATCCCCGCGCTGCAGCTCATCATGCGCAGGCTGGACGAGATCGGCCTCCCGCGCATGCTCTTCCTCAACAAGGTGGACAAGTCGGCCGAAGGCGTCCGGGACACGCTGAAGATGCTGCAGCCCGCCAGCACCGCGCCGCTGCTGCTGCGCCAGATACCGCTGCGGAAGAACGGCATCGTGGTGGGGTCGATCGACCTCGCGCTGGAGCGCGCCTATGTCTGGCGGGAGCATGCCGAGAGCGAGATCGCGCCGATCCCGGACGACGACCGGGCGCGCGAGATCGAGGCCCGCTTCTCGATGCTGGAGCGCCTCGCCGACCATGACGACCTGCTGATGGAGCAACTCCTCGAGGAGATCGACCCGCCCCGCGACGAAATCTTCGACGACCTTTCGGCCGACCTGCGCGAGGGTGCGGTCGTTCCGGTGCTGATCGGCTCGGCCGAGCACGGCAACGGCATCCTGCGTCTGCTGAAGGCGATCCGCCACGACGCCCCCGACGTCTCCGTAACCCGCAGACGCCTGGGCCTGGAAGACGCCGGCTCCCACCTGCAGGTCATGAAGACCATTCACACGCCCCATGGCGGCAAGCTCTCCGTGGCGCGGGTGATGGCGGGCTCGGTCGCCGATGGCACCGACATCACCGCGACCGACGGGCGCAGCGGTCGCGTCTCGGGGCTGTACCGGCTGCTTGGCCGCGACCAGACCAGGATCGCGTCGGCCGACGAAGGGACGACGGTGGCGCTGGGCAAGCTCGACGATCTGCGCACCGGCGACACCGCGGCGGCGGGCAAGGCGCCGCCTGCGACGGCCCTGCGGCCGCGCCCGGCTTCCGAGCCCGTCTACGCGCTGGCGCTGCGACCGCGGGAGCGCAAGGACGAGGTGAAGATGTCGGTCGCCCTCCACCGGATCGCCGAGGAGGATCCGTCGCTTTCGATCGAGCACAAGGAAACCGGCGAGACCGTGATCTCCGGCCATGGCGAGATGCATCTGCGCGTCACGGTCGAGCGGCTCGAAAGCAAGTATCAGATCGTGGCGGAGACCGCCCGGCCCGGCGTTCCCTATGCCGAAACCATCCGCAAGTCCGCCACCCAGCGCGGCCGTCACAAGAAGCAGTCGGGCGGTCACGGGCAGTTCGGCGACGTCGTGCTGGAGATAAGGCCCCTGCCCCGCGGTGCCGGCTTCGAATTCACCGACACCATCACCGGCGGCGTCGTGCCCAAGCAGTACATCCCGTCGGTGGAGGCCGGCGTCCGCGACTTTCTCAAGGCCGGGTCCTTGGGCTTTCCGCTGGTCGACCTTGCCGTGAACCTCTCCGACGGTTCCTTCCATGCCGTCGATTCCTCCGACATGGCGTTCCAGATGGCGGCGCGGCTGGCCATGCGCGAGGCGATATCCTCCTGCGCGCCGGTGATTCTGGAGCCGATCATGCGCATCGAAGTCTTCACGCCGTCCGACGCCACGGCCCGCGTCACCGCCATCCTGCCGCAGCGGCGCGGCCAGATCCTCGGTTTCGACGCCCGCCCCGGCTGGAACGGCTGGGACGTGGTGGAGGCGATGATGCCGCAGGCCGAGATCGGCGACCTGATCGTCGAGCTGCGCTCGGCCACGGCCGGCGTCGCAACCTACCGCGCAACCTTCGATCACATGGCCGAACTCACGGGACGGCAGGCCGACGAGGTCGCGAACGCCAGGGCCAGCAAGGCCGCCTGATGGTCGCGGCACGCACCGCCGGGCGCCATCGGCTGGCCCGGCGGCAGTGCCGGCTGCACCATTGCGAGCAGCCGGCAGGCCGACTACTGCTCTGCGCGAACCGCATGGGAGCGCAAGCGTGAACGATCCTGTCCGCCTCGTCAGCGAGGAACTGCTCTCGGACAACTGGGGTGTCCTGACGAAACACGTCTTCGACTACCGGCGCCGCGACGGCGCGTGGGAGCGGCAGACGCGCGAGGTCTACGACCGTGGCCACGGTGCGGCGATCCTGCCCCACGATCCCGCCCGCGGCACGGTGCTTCTCGTCCGGCAGTTCCGGCTGCCGGCCTTTCTGACCGGGCATCGCGACCCCCTGCTCGAAGTCTGCGCCGGGCTCCTCGACGCGGACGATCCCGAGACCTGCATCCGCAAGGAGGCCGAAGAAGAACTCGGCTATCGGCTGGACCGCGTCACGCTGGCATTCTCTCCCTACATGAGCCCGGGCAGCGTCAGCGAACGGCTCTGGTGCTTCACGGCGCAGTATTCGCCGACCGACCGCATATCCGCAGGCGGCGGCGCGGCGAGCGAAGGCGAGGACATCGAAGTCGTGGAGCTTTCCCTCGAAGACGCCTTCGCTGCGGTCGGGGATGGCCGGATCATCGACGCCAAGACCATCATGCTGCTGCAGCACCTCATGCTCGCCGCGGCAGCGCCCGGCCGGGCCGCCCCGCCGGTGCCGGCGGCATGAGCGCGACGCTCCTCGCCGAGATCGCCGTCATCGTGGTCTGCCTCGCCGGCGGCGGCCTCCTCAAGGGCGCGACCGGAGCAGGTGCGCCCGTCCTGGCCGTCCCGGCGCTCGCCACCTTCTTCGACGTGCGTTTCGCCGTCATCGTGATGCTCGTTCCGAACCTCCTCACCAACCTGTGGCAGGCGGTGCGGTTTCGCGCGCATCTGCTTCGCTGGCCGTTCATGTTGCCGCTGCTGGCCGGCGGCTTCGTCGGCGCCGGGCTGGGGACCATGGCGCTCAAGACCTTCGACCCGGATCTCCTGTCGCTGTGCGTGGCAGTCGCGGCCCTGCTCTACGTGGTCCTGCGGCTGTCGCGACCGCACTGGATCCTGCCGATGGGACCGGCGCACTGGCTGTCGGCACCGGCGGGACTGCTGGCCGGCATGCTGCAGGGCGGAGCCGGTCTCTCGGCTCCGGTGAGCATCACCTTTCTCAACGCGCTTCGGCTGCCGCGCGAGAGCTTCATCGCGACGATTTCGGTGCTGTTCGTGACGTTCACCGTGGTCCAGCTGGCGATCGCTTCGACGAACGGTCTCATTCGCGAGAACGAGATCTTCTACAGCCTGTTCGCCCTGGTCCCGGTGTCGCTCGCCATGCCGCTGGGCGCAGCCCTTGCATCGAGGGTGTCGCCGCAGGTGCTGGACCGCGTCATCCTGGCGATCCTGGCGGTCCTGTCGGCGAAACTGCTCGTGGAAGCCCTGTTCTGAAAGGGTCGCCGCGCGCTATTTCAGGCTTCCGCGCGCCTCGCCCAGCAAGGCAGCGGAACCGGTGGCGATGGCGCGAATCTCGGATGCCACCGCCTGGAAACGGTAGCCCATCGCTGCGAAGCGGCCGGCCATGGCGACGTTGGTGAGATAGATGCCGCCGACCTTCCCGGCCGCCAGGGTGCGGCTGGCGATGTCGGCGATCACGTCCATCATGTCCTCGCGCACCGGATCGACTGCGGTGCCGCCCGTCCAGGCGATCGAGAAATCGGCCGGGCCGACGAAGATACCGTCGATGCCGGGTGCTTCCAGAATGCCGTCGAGGGCATCGAGCGCCGCCCGTGTCTCGACCATGGCGAAGGCAAGCGTCCGACCGTTGGAATTGACGAGCCAGTCCTGGGTGTCGCGGTTGCCGCTGCGCGGCAGCGCGAAGGTGGGGCCCCATGAGCGCTCGCCGAGCGGCGGGTACTTCATCGCGGCCCCGAAGGCGCGCGCATCGGCGACCGAATTGATCATCGGCGCGATAACCGCCTCGGCGCCGAAGTCGAGCGCGCGGCTGGCCATGTCGAAGCGCCCGACCGGGATGCGCACGACCGGATGCGCACCTGAGCGCAGGATGCCGGGAATCGACCGCAGCACGCTGTCCTCGTGATGGCCGCCATGCTGCATGTCGAGCGTGACGGCATCGTAGCCCTGTCCGGCCATCACCTCGACCGTCAACGCGTCGGGGATGCTCGACCAGGCCGTGAAAAGGGTTTCACCGGCGGCGAGCCGCGAGATAAGCGTGGTCATGTCGTCGTCTCCCCGACCGGCGCGTGCGCCTTCAACGTCCCGTTCCGGAGCGAGGCCGCCTGCGGCGCCTCGCCCGCCTCGACCCTAACGTCCCTAGCCCTTGGTGAGCTGTTCGGCCGCAACCGCCAGGAGTTCGTCCATGGTCCGCCGGATCTGGTGGTCGGACTGCTCGACGCCAGCGGCATCGAAATCCCTGCGGATCTTGCGGAACACGTCGTTGTCGCCGGCCTCCTCGAAATCGGACGCGATGACCTCCTTCGCATAGGCATCGGCCGCATCGCCCGTCTTGCCGAGCTTTTCGGCGGCCCAGAGGCCGAGCAGCTTGTTGCGCCGCGCGGTCGCCTTGAACTTCAGTTCCTCGTCATGCGCGAACTTGCTCTCGAACGCGTCCCTGCGGTCGTTCATGTTGGTCATGGCGTCGCCTCCGGCAAAGTGGAATCCCGGTGGTTCAATATGGTGGCTCAGCTGTGAAATCAAAGGGAATCGGGTGTCGGAGCGCACGCACGAGCAAACTGTCGCGCCACGATCGCCGCAAAGCGTTGCAGGGCCCGCGATTGCACGTTGAGAAGATGGCGCAGTTGCGATACAGACCGCGGCATAGACACCGTATTCGGCCGCTGCCGTCGCTCCCGACCCGGTCCCCTCCTTTCGCAAGGACCTCCAAACCAGATGAACCGCCGCCGCCGCATCTACGAAGGAAAGGCCAAGATCCTGTACGAAGGGCCGGAACCCGGCACGCTCGTGCAGTTCTTCAAGGACGACGCCACCGCCTTCAACAAGAAGAAGCACGAGGTGATCGATGGCAAGGGCGTCATCAACAACCGCATCTCGGAGCACATCTTCACGCATCTGAACCGGATCGGCATCCCGACTCACTTCATCCGCCGGCTCAACATGCGCGAGCAGCTGATCAAGGAAGTCGAGATCATCCCGCTCGAGGTGGTGGTGCGCAACATCGCCGCCGGCTCGCTGTCCAAGCGGCTCGGTCTCGAGGAAGGCACCGTCCTCCCCCGCTCGATCATCGAATTCTACTACAAGGCCGATGCGCTGGACGATCCGATGGTGTCCGAGGAGCATATCACGGCCTTCGGCTGGGCTTCGCCGCAGGAAATCGACGACATCATGGCGCTCGCCATCCGCGTCAACGACTTCCTCTCCGGTCTCTTCCTCGGCGTCGGCATCCAGCTCGTCGACTTCAAGATGGAGTGCGGCCGCCTGTTCGAGGGCGACATGATGCGCGTCGTCGTGGCCGACGAGATCTCTCCCGACTCCTGCCGTCTGTGGGACATCGCCACCAACGACAAGCTCGACAAGGACCGCTTCCGCCGCGACATGGGCGGCCTGGTGGAAGCCTACCAGGAGGTTGCGCGCCGGCTGGGCATCATGAACGAGAACGAGCCGCAGAAGCCGAGCGGGCCCGTGCTCGTCACCTCCGGCAACGGCAAGGGTCGCGGTAAGCCGCACTGAGCGGCCGCCGCACCGGGTTCATCGCTGAGTTCATCGAACAGGAGTACCGCCTCGTGATCAGGGCGCGAATCACCGTGACGCTGAAGAACGGCGTTCTCGATCCGCAGGGCAAGGCAATCGAGGGCGCGCTCGGCGCCCTCGGCTTCGAAGGCGTCGGCTCCGTGCGCCAGGGCAAGGTCTTCGACGTCGAGATCCAGAGTTCAGACCGGGTCAAGGCAGAGGCAGACTTGAAGGCGATGTGCGAAAAGCTTCTGGCGAACACGGTCATCGAGAACTATAGTATCGCCATCATCTGACACTGCGGTCGATGGGCATGGCTGAAGCGACGAACGAACTGATGTATGAGCTGCTGAAGTCGATCCACCAGAGGATGGATCGCTTCGACGCGACGTTGTCGGAGGTGAAACAGGAGATAACCTCCGTCCGCCTGTCGATGATGGGTGTTCAGACCGACATCCACAACATCTACGGCATGCTGGCCCGCCACGACGAACGGTTCGACCGCATCGAGCGGCGCCTCGATCTGCGCGAGTTCGCCGAGCCGCAGCGGCCGATCCAGCCCTGACCGTCCGCCGCACTCCTTCGAGGATCCATCGCCCATGAAATCAGCCGTCGTCCTCCTCCCCGGCCTCAACCGCGACCGCGACATGATCGCGGCGCTGACCAAGATTTCGGGGACGGCGCCGCTCACCGTCTGGCAGACCGAGACGGACATCCCCGATGTCGACCTGATCGTCATTCCGGGCGGCTTCTCCTATGGCGATTATCTGCGCTGCGGGGCCATCGCGGCGCGCATGCCGGTGATGCGCGCGGTCGCCGAGAAGGCGCGCAAGGGCGTGAAGGTTCTCGGCGTCTGCAACGGTTTCCAGATCCTGCTCGAGGCCGGCCTGCTGCCGGGTGCGCTGATGCGCAACACCTCGCTCAAATTCGTCTGCCGCGAGGTGAAGCTCGAAGTGTCGAACACCGACACCGCCTTCACCCGCAACTATCGGCCTGGCCAGATCATCCGCTGCCCCGTCGCCCACCACGACGGCAACTATTTCGCCGATGCCGAGACGCTGGCGCGCATCGAGGGCGAGCGCCAGGTCGCCTTCCGCTATGCCGAAGGCACCAACCCCAACGGTTCGATCAACGACATCGCCGGGATCGTGTCCAGGGAGGGCAACGTTCTCGGCCTGATGCCGCACCCCGAGAACCTCATCGAGGCCGCGCATGGCGGTGCCGACGGTCGGCCGATCTTCGAAAGCGTACTGGGGATCGCCGCGTGACACGAGCAGCCTTTGCACGCGCAGGATGGATCCTTGCGTTTGCATTGGCACTGCTTGGCGCCCCGCCGGCCTGGGCGCAGACAGCGGTCGCGTCCAGGGCGAAGGCCGATCCCGTCACCCATGTCTACTTCATCCGCGGCTTCCTGAACGTCTTTTCGACCGGTCTCGACGACATGTCGGCGCAACTGGCGCGGGCCGGTGTGAAGTCGATCGTCCATGGCCATCTGTCCGGCAGTGCCGTACGCGCGCAGCTGATCGCAGACCGCAAGAAGACGGGAAAGCTCCCCAACCCGGTCGTCATCGTCGGCCATTCCTTCGGCGCCAACGCGGCTCTCTCCGTATCGTCGCTCCTTGCAGCAGATGGTATTCCGGTGGATCTGGTCATCACCATCGATCCGACCGTTGACGGGCCGCTGACGCCCAACGTCCGGCGCTACGTGAACTACCACTTCGCGGGCAACAACCTCGGGGTTCCCCTCACGTCGCCGAAACTCGGCAAGCGCATAACCAACATCGACATCTCGAAGCGCAAAGACATCGCCGGAGCCGGCGACGACCACTGGACGGTGACGGCCAACAAGGCGCTTCAGAAGGAGATCCTGTCGGCGATCCGCAGGCAGGTCGGCCGTCGCCAGTAGAATTTTTCGCGCAGGTGCCCGGACCGGCTGCGAGCGGACAGGTCCGCGCAACCTCGGCTCACTAGATACATTTCGTCTGCGAGGGGCCGGATCGGTCCCTGCATCAGCCAACGGATGGAAGCGAACCATGTCTCCCGCATTGCCTCGGCGCCGCGCGCCGGTCGTGACCCGCGTCCTGGCAATCTTTGCCGCGGGTATCCTCGCGGCCGCCTGCACCGCGACCGAAAAGCCGGTTCCGGCCAGCGGCGGCTCGGTGATGGTGTCGACCCTGCAGAGGATCAACACGCAGGCGCATCGGTGCTGGCTGCCCGATTCGGAGTTCAAGGCCTACGGCATCGTTCCAGAGCTCAACACGACGGGCACGCCCCGGCTGCTCGTCATCCCGCGCGGGAAGCCGCAATCCCTGCCGCAGCTGGTTGTCACGGTGGCGGGCTCATCGCCCCAGGTCTATGGCCCGCTCGCCGCGTCGCCGCTCGCACCGCGCATCGAGAAGGATGTCGCGCGCTGGGCGGCGGGCTCGACGAGCTGCACCGCCTGATCCGGCTTCAGCTGCGATCCAGAGACACGCCGAGCGAGGACAGGGCGTCCCAGTACCCGGGATAGGTCTTCGCCACGCAATCGGGATCGAGGATCGTGATCCCGTCGATCCTGAGCCCTACCAGGGCGAAGCTCATCGCGATGCGATGGTCGGCGAAGGTGTCGATGGCGACCGGAAGACGCTGCCCGGCGAGCGCCGGGTCGGACGCGACGAGGAGATCGTCGCCCAGTTCCGTTGCCAGTCCGGACCGGATGGCGTTCAGTCCGATCGAGAGCGCGCGGATGCGGTCGCATTCCTTGACGCGCAGATTGGCGATCCCGACGAACCGCACGGGCGTCTCGTTGAAGGCGGCGAGCACGGCGAGCGTCGGTACGGCATCCTGCATCTGCGACCCGTCGATGACGGCCGGCATGCGCGGGAAGGACGAAATGACGGCATGCGCCATGGCGTCGGGCTGCGTGAAGGACGCGGCAGGCGTTCCGATGTCGATCGCCCCGCCCGTCAGCACCTCCGCACCCCACAGATAGGTTGCCGCCGACGCATCGGGTTCGATGTGGAAGTCGGTCGCGACGTAGCCCGTAGGCTCCACGCGCCAGACGGACGACGACGGCTGACCGACCCGCGCCCCGAAGGCGCGCATGGCGGCGAGCGTCAGGTCGACATAGCCGCGCGCGCCGATCTCGGCCCCGGCGAGTTCGATCTCGAAGGGTTCCCGGCCGCAGGCGCCGACCATCAGCAGCGCCGAGACATACTGGCTGGACAGCCCCGCATCGATGACCACCCGGCCGGTGGAGAAACGACCGGTCGCGTCGACGGTCACCGGCGGGCAGCCCGTCGGCGCCTCGACGGCGACGCCGAGGTGGCGCATCGCGTCGACGAGCGGCTGGATCGGCCGCTTGCGCATGTGCTGGTCGCCGTCGATCACGTAGCGGCCCTGCCCCAGCGAGACCGCAGCCGTGAGGAAGCGCGTTGCCGTTCCGGCATTGCCGAGGAAGAGCGGCCCTGCCGGCGGATTGAGGACGCCGGTGGACGTGACCTCGAAGCTCGTTTCGCCGGGCTCTTCGACCGTGACGCCCATCGCGCGCAGCGCGTCCGCCATGTAGCGCGTGTCGTCGCTCTTCAGTGCCCCGGTCAGACGGCTCACGCCGCGCGCGAGCCCGGCCAGAAGAAGGGCGCGGTTGGTGATCGACTTCGATCCGGGCGGCGCCACGCGCCCCCGCAAGGCGCCGGCGGCCGGGTGGATGGTCAGTCTGTCCTTGGTCGACATGCGGTCCTGCCGGGGCGCTGCCCCACTTGCCGTTTGAAGCGTCGTGCGCGGGTCCGGTAGCGCACGGCACGTCACCTTGGCAAGACGGCGGGCACCGCGGAGCTCTGGGACCGATCCGCAGGATCGACCGGTGCGTCAGTCCCAGAACCGGCGGGCGGCTTCCCTGCGGGCTTCTTCCCGCGTCACGCCGATGTCGCGCAGCTGATGGTCGGTGAGTTCGCTCAGGTCCCGCCTCTGGCGCCAGCGCTCCGCGACCAGACGAAACCGGTGGCCGAGCCCCGACCACGCGGCGGCGATGGCCGTGCGCGCGCTCGGCCGAGCCGGAGCAGGTTCCGCTCGACCGGCGGATGTGTCTATTGTACCCATCATCGTCAATCCCGTTGGTGTGGTTCGTTCCACCACCCGCCGCGGCTGTATGCATTGACATGAATACGGTGACAATCTAGGGAATTGTCATGATGACAAATTGGCTACCCACCCTGTCGGAAGGCGAAGGACCGATCTACGTGCGGCTCGCGGACCGGATCGAAGCCGACATTGCCGCCGGTGCGCTCGCGGCTGGCATGAAGTTGCCGCCCCAGCGCAATCTCGCTTTCGACCTCGGCGTGACAATCGGCACGATCGGCCGCGCCTATGCCCTGGTTCGCGAGCGGGGCCTCGTCTCTGGCGAGGTCGGCCGCGGCACATTCGTGCTCGGCAGCGGCGACGAGCCCGCGCGGCAGCCGCAGCAGGAGGTATTCGGCGGCACCCGCTTCGCGCCGACGCCCGGGAAGCTCAGGATGGACTCGACTGCCGCACCTGACGTGGGCCAGGCACGCCAGATCTCCGAACTGGCCGCGCGGATCGCGCGCGATCATGCAGCCGACATGCTCGACTATGTCCGCCAGCCCCTGCCCGCCTGGCTCGAAGCGGGGCGCGCCTGGCTGTCGCGCACCGGCTGGCAGCCATCGTCCGACTCGATCGTGCCGACCGCGGGCGCGCATGCGGCCATCATGGCCGTGATCGCCGCGATGACGGCCCCGGGCGACCGTATCGTCTTCGAAGCGCTCACCTACTCCTCGATCGCGCGCAGCGCCGCGCTGATCGGGAGGCGCCCGGTCATGGTCGAGATCGACGCGGACGGCATGATCCCCGAGGATTTCGAGCATGTCTGCGCCCAGCAGCACCCGAAGCTCGCCTTCCTGATGCCCAGCCTGCACAACCCGACGCTGGCCACGCTGCCGGAAAGGCGCCTGACCGAGATCGTCGGCATCGCGCGCCGACACAATGTCTGGCTCATCGAGGACATGGTCTTCGGCAACCTTGTCGAGGGCGCGCCGGGACTGCTGGTTTCGCTGGCACCCGAGCGCACCTTCCATGTCGGCAGCCTGTCGAAGAGCGTCGCGGCCGGCCTGCGCACGGGCTGGGTCGCCTGCCCGCCCCACACGGCCCAGCGCGTGCACATCGCGAGCCGGATGGTCGCGGGCAGCCTGCCGACGTTCCTGATGTCGGAGACGGCCGCACGGCTGGTGCTGTCGGGAGAGGCCGAAGCGATCCGCCGGACCGTCCGCGCCGAGACAGCCGCCCGCGAGGCCATGGCCAAGACGATCCTCGCCGGAAGCGACTTCGCGTCGCGGCCCGACATCCCGTTCCTCTGGATGAAGCTGCCCGAGCCCTGGCTCTCCGGTCTTTTCCGCCGCGCCGTCGCCGACGAGGGCGTGCTCGTCGACGAGGAGGACGAGTACAAGCCGGTCCGGACCGAGCGTAACCACCACCGCATCCGCGTCGGCTTTTCCTCCGTCGCATCGCGCGACGACGTGGCGCGCGGCTTCGACACCATCCGCCGCGTCCTCGAAGGCGGCATCGCCGGCCACGACAGCTTCGGCTGACGCGTCCGGAAATGCCTGACGGCCTTTTTTCGAGCGCTCCAGACAAGCGTGTAGGAATCGGCAGGGCACGAATCGTCTTGGGGTATCGGCGCCAATCCCGGCGCCGTCCCAGGATGGAGAAATGCTCATGAAAAGCCTGCTTGTCACGCTGTCTTCCGCGGCCGCACTGCTCGTGCTGACGTTCGCCTCGGGGGCCGCCGATGCCGACGCGCGCGATGCGCTGCAATCCCTGCGCGGCACCTTCGTCAGCCCGTCCGCCGAACCCTGGTATGGGGGCTTCGGGACGCGCGAATTCGTGTTCCGTGATGGCCAGTGGAGCCTGATCTTCACCCATGCGCTCGACCCGCAGATGACGATGCGCACCTTCCAGTTCCGTACCGGCGGCGCCTATCGGGTCGGCGAGCCCTCGAACGACGCGCCCGGCGCGTTCCGGACCGTCTTCAACGAAGACTGGAAGCATGTCACTCTGCTCACCGACGTGCCGGAGATCGTCGCGGGCATGGGCATGGCGGCGTGCGGTCTGACCGTCAATCTCGAGACGGACATCTCCGCGAGCGGTTGTGCCGCCTGGAAGCCGGTGGCGGACTGCGCACAGGACCATGACATCCTGGCCATGTCCGCGCAGGGGCTGCACTTCGGCGTCCGCCCGGCGGACAACGACATGTGCAGTGCAGACCGGACGCCGACGGCGCTGTTGCCCGCCGTCGTTGCCCGCTGACAGCGAAGGAACCGGATCATGCAGTACATCATCCTCAACTACACCTCCCCCGCCGACTACGCCGATGCCGATGCCGCGCGTGCGGCCGCCGACGGCGAGCTCTGGGGCGCCTACACGCAGGCGCTGGTCCAGGCCGGCATCCTCGTCGGCGGCAATGCCCTCCACCCACCCCACACCGCCACCACGCTGCGCATCCGCGGCGAGGCGCGCGATATCCAGGATGGCCCCTACGCCGCCAGCAAGGAGCATCTCGGAGGCTACTACGTCATCGACGTGCCGGACCTCGACACGGCGCTGGAATGGGCCGCGCGCAATCCGGCCGCATCTTCGGGTGCCGTCGAGGTTCGCCCGGTCGTCATGCGCGGGGCTGCGTGAGCGAGGCAGCGGCCGAAATCGAGAAGGTGGCGCGCCTGTCCCACGGCAGGCTCGTCGCCACTCTCGCCATTCGCACCGGCAGCGTCCAGGCTGCCGCCGACGCCCTGTCGGATGCACTGCTGCGTGCGCTGGAGACATGGCCGCGTCGCGGCGTCCCGGAGAAGCCGGAAGCCTGGCTGATCGCTGCGGCGAAAAACCGTCACAGCGATACGAGGCGCCATGATCGCGTGGCCGCCGCAGCGCAGGCGCATCTGGTCCGCCTGGAAGAGGAGCGCGCCGCGAGCAATGACGGCGCAATGCCGGACCACATGCTCAACCTGCTCTTTGTCTGCGCGCACCCGGCAATCGCCGCACCCGTTCGCACGCCTCTGATGCTGCAGGTCGTGCTCGGCCTCGACGCAAAGCGCATGTCCGGCGCGTTCCTCGTTTCGCCCGGCACGCTGGGGCAGCGGCTGACGCGCGCCCGCGCAAAGATCGAGACGGCCGGCATCGGTTTCGCACTGCCCTCGCCTGACGACCTGAAGCCCCGGCTCGGACACGTGCTCGACGCCATCTATGCCGCCTACACGGTGGGTGCCGACGGACACGCCGCGGGAGACGCGAAGGGCGCGCCGCTTGCCCGCGAGGCGATCTGGCTCGGCAGTGTGCTGGCGAGCCGGATGCCGCGGGAACCGGAGGCCCAGGCGCTGCTGGCCCTGATGCTCTACGCCGAAGCGCGGCGCCCCGCACGCTCCGGATCCGATGGTGCCTTCATCCCCCTCGACGAGCAGGACCCGGCTCTCTGGAATCGGAAGATGCTGGACGACGCCGATCTCGCCATGCGGCTCGCCATCCCCAATGCTTCGCTCGGGCGATACCAGATCGAAGCCGCGATCCAGGCCGCACACGCCAACCGCGGACGAGGATACGCGACGGACTGGACAGCGATCGCCGCGCTCTATCGTGGCCTGGTGGCGCTGCACCCGAGCATCGGCGCTGTGACCGGTCTGGCGGCTGCGCTGGGCGAGACGGGACAGGCAGAGGAAGCGCTCGCGATTCTCGGCGACATCCCCCCGGAGCGGACGGCACGCTACCAGCCCTGTTGGGCGGTGCGGGCTCACCTGCTTCGCGGCAGGGGCGACCGTGCGGCCGCATCGATGGCCTATGACCGCGCCATCGCTCTCGCTTCCGATCCGTCCATCCGCGCCTTCCTGTCGCAGCGCAAGGCGCAGATGCAGTCGACCTGATGCCACACGGCCTCAGGACGAGGCGGCAAGCAGCCGATTTTCCGCACCGCCCCCCGTGTCATCCGCCGCCGGCTTGCGCTATGGAGCGCACACACCGCGCCATCGCACGACAGGGCCCGCCATGACCATTCCCAACATCGTTCCGATCACGCCCGAGCTCGTCGCCGCGCACGGGCTGAAGCCGGATGAGTACCAGCGGATCCTGACCCTGATCGGGCGCGAGCCCTCGTTCACGGAACTCGGCATCTTCTCGGCGATGTGGAACGAGCACTGCTCTTACAAGTCCTCGAAGAAGTGGCTGCGCACCTTGCCGACCACCGGCCCCCGGGTCATCCAGGGGCCGGGCGAGAATGCCGGCGTGGTCGACATCGGCGACGGCGACTGCGTGGTCTTCAAGATGGAAAGCCACAACCATCCCTCCTACATCGAGCCCTACCAGGGCGCGGCGACCGGCGTCGGCGGCATCCTGCGCGACGTCTTCACGATGGGCGCGCGGCCGATCGCGGCGATGAACGCGCTGCGTTTCGGCGAGCCGGACCACCCGAAGACGCGCCACCTCGTGTCGGGCGTCGTGGCAGGCGTCGGCGGGTACGGCAATTCCTTCGGCGTGCCGACGGTCGGCGGCGAGGTCCAGTTCGACGCGGCCTACAACGGCAACATTCTCGTCAACGCCTTTGCTGCGGGTATCGCCAGGACGGACGGCATCTTCCTGTCGCAGGCCAAGGGCGTCGGCCTGCCGGTCGTCTATCTCGGCGCCAAGACCGGCCGCGACGGCGTCGGCGGCGCCACCATGGCCTCGGCCGAGTTCGACGATCAGATCGAGGAGAAGCGCCCGACGGTGCAGGTGGGAGATCCGTTCACCGAAAAGTGCCTGCTGGAAGCCTGTCTGGAACTAATGGCGTCGGGCGCCGTCATCGCCATCCAGGACATGGGCGCGGCCGGACTGACCTGCTCCGCCGTGGAGATGGGCGCCAAGGGCGACCTCGGCATCCGTCTCGACCTCGACAGGGTGCCCGTGCGCGAGGAACGCATGTCGGCCTACGAGATGATGCTGTCGGAGAGCCAGGAGCGCATGCTCATGGTGCTCAAGCCGGAACTGCGCGACGTAGCCGAGGCGATCTTCCGCAAGTGGGGGCTCGACTTCGCAATCGTCGGCGAAACCACGGACGACCTTCGGTTCCGCGTCTTCCACCAGGGCGAAGAGGTCGCGAACCTGCCGATCAAGGACCTCGGCGACCAGGCGCCGGAGTACGACCGCCCCTGGGTCGTTCCAACGGTTCCTGCCCCGTTGGCCCAGGCCGAACCATCGCCCGAGCCGGGCGAAGAGATGCTCGACCTCGTCTCCCGCGTGCTGGACGGCGACACGACCGCCGCCGAACGGATGACGGAGCTGAACGAGGCGAGCCGCGCCTTCGACAAGCCCTGGCTGGCAGGCCGCTCGCCGGTCGCCGGATACCCGGGCGATCCGTTCGATCCCGCCGATGCGCTGCTGGCGCTTCTGGGCTCGCCGGACCTGTCCTCGCGCCGCTGGGTCTGGGAGCAGTACGACACGCTGATCCAGGGCAATTCGCTGCAGCGGCCGGGCGGCGACGCCGGCGTCGTTCGCATCGACACCCATCCGTCCAAGGCACTCGCCTTCTCCTCCGACGTCAACCCGCGCTACTGTCAGGCCGATCCGTTCGAGGGCGGCAAGCAGGCAGTGGCGGAATGCTGGCGCAACATCACGGCGACCGGAGCGCTGCCGCTGGCGGCGACCGACAACCTGAATTTCGGCAATCCCGAACGCCCCGAGATCATGGGCCAGCTCGTCCAGGCGATCCGGGGTATCGGCGAGGCGTGCCGCGCGCTCGACTTTCCGATCGTGTCCGGCAACGTCTCGCTCTACAACGAGACGAACGGCAAGGCGATCCTGCCCACGCCCACCATCGCCGGCGTCGGCCTGATCGACGACTGGACGAAGATGGCGACCGTCGGCTTCAAGACGCCCGGGCGGGCCGTGCTGCTCGTCGGATCGCGCAGGGACTTCGCCAACGGGCATCTCGGCCAGTCCGCCTATCTGCGGAACGTCTTCGGCGCTGCCGACGGCACGCCGCCGCCGGTCGATCTGGCGGCCGAGCGTCGCGTCGGCGACTTCGTCCGGTCGCTGATCCGGCGCGGCACGGCGGCCGCGGTCCACGACGTCTCGGACGGCGGCGTCGCGATCGCCTTCGCCGAGATGGCGATGGCGGGCGGCATCGGCGGCGAGCTGCCCGGTCCGGCCGATGTCGACCCGATCCCCTTCTTCTTCGGCGAGGACCAGGGGCGCTACCTGGTGGAGATCGACCTCGATCCGCAGGGCGAGGAGATGACCGAGTTGTGGAACGAAGCGAATTCGCTCGATATATTCGCGCCCTGGGTGGGCACGACCGGTGGTGATTCCCTCAAGCTCGGCGACGGCCGGGCCGTTCCGCTCGTCGATCTTGCCGCCGCCCACGAAGGCTGGTTCCCGAAATTCATGGATGGAGCAAACTGATGCCAATGGATGCCCGCGACATCGAGAAGCTCATCAAGGAATCGATCCCGGACGCACGGGTCACGATCCGCGATCTGGCCGGCGACGGCGACCACTACGCGGCCGAGGTCGTGGCCGAGAGCTTCCGCGGCAAATCGCGCGTGCAGCAGCACCAGATGGTCTACAACGCGCTGAAGGGCAACATGGGCGGCGTCCTGCACGCGCTCGCGCTGCAGACCAGCGTGCCGGACTGATCGTCGGCTCTCTCCCGAAGCGCCGACGCCGCTCCCAGCCTCGACAAGAACCGGACGATATTCTATCTAAGGCCTAGCCAATTCACGCATTTCATCTCCGGCCTTGAACCGGACGAAGAAGGAAAGACAGCCATGAGCGCCATCACCGATTTCATCGCCAGCGAAGTCAAGGGCAACGACGTGGTCCTGTTCATGAAGGGCACGCCCGGCTTCCCGCAGTGCGGATTCTCCGGTCAGGTCGTGCAGATTCTCGACTATGTCGGCGTCGACTACAAGGGCATCAACGTGCTGACGTCCGACGAGCTGCGCCAGGGGATCAAGGAATTCTCGCAGTGGCCGACGATCCCGCAGCTCTACGTCAAGGGCGAATTCGTGGGCGGCTGCGACATCATCCGCGAGATGTTCCAGGCCGGCGAACTGCAGACCTTCCTCGACGAGAAGGGCGTGAGCGTCAAGGGCGCCGCCTGAGACGTCCGCGGCACCGCCGCGATCTGAAAAGAAGCGATCCCGGGACCATCACCCGGGACCAATTGCCGGAAATGCGCCGTCCCCGGCGCGTTTTTCTTTTTGTTTGTGTGTAGTTCGGACGCATTGCCATGGACCAGACGGTCACCCCTTCGCCGCGAAAGGCGCCGTTGCTGACGATTCCCCGCTGGGAATTCATCGCGATCGCCGCGGGCCTCATGGCGCTGAACGCCCTGGCGATCGACATCATGCTGGTCGCCCTGCAGCAGATCGGCATGAGCCTCGCCGTCGAGGACGAGAACTCGAGACAACTGGTCGTCACCGCCTATGTCATCGGCTTCGGGCTGACGCAGCTGGTGTTCGGTCCCGTTTCCGACCGCTATGGCCGCCGCATCCCGCTGCTGGTCGGGCTCGGCATCTATGTCGTCGCAGCCTTCGCCTGCGCCTTCGCGCCTTCGTTCACGATCCTGCTGGTCCTGCGTTTCATCCAGGGTCTCGGCGCGGCCTCCACACGCGTGATCGCCGTCTCGCTCGTGCGCGACGTCTACGGCGGACGTGCCATGGCCGAGGTCATGTCGCTGGTCTTCATGGTGTTCATGGTCATTCCGGTGATCGCACCCGGCATCGGCCAGTTCATCATGCTGTTCTCGGAATGGCCGATGATCTTCATCTTCATCGGCGTGATGTCGCTCGCCTTCACCGTCTGGACCGGGCTGCGCCTGCCCGAAACGTTGCCGATGAGCCAGCGCCGGCCGTTTACCGCCACCGTCATCTTCGAGGCCTTCCGCATCGTCCTCACCGAGCGTGTCGCGATCTGCTACACGATTGCGATGACGGCCATCTTCGGCGCGCTGTTCGGCTTCATCAACTCCGCCCAGCAGGTCTATGTCGACATCTACGGCGTCGGCGAGATGTTTCCGTTCTACTTCGCGCTGGTGGCCGGTCTCATGGCCGTGTCGTCCTTCCTCAACGCCCGGATGGTCGGACGCTTCGGCATGCGGCGGCTGGCCCATGGAGCGCTCCTGGGCTTCCTCGCGGTCACCGCCATCTCCTTCGTCCTGGCGCTGGCCGGGCCCATTCCGTTCTGGCTGTTCCTGACCCTGTTCGCGATCGCGATGGTGCAGTTCGCCTGGATCGGGTCGAACTTCAACGCGCTCGCGATGGAGCCGCTCGGCCATGTCGCCGGAACGGCTTCCTCGGTGCAGGGCTTCCTGCAGACCGTGGGCGGCGGCGTGGTCGGCGCGTTGATCGGACAGGCCTTCGACGGCACCGTGGCGCCGCTGGCCGGCGGCTACTTCGTCGCCGCCGTCATCGCCCTGATCATGACGCTGATCGCCGAGAAGGGCCGCCTCTTCCGGTCGCAGAACCAGCCGGTCTGAGCCGGACCGGCCTGAGCCTCAGTCGGCCCAGAGCTCGCGGCGCAGTTCCGCCCAGCTCTCCCGGTCGGGCGCCACGAGCAGCCCGCCGTCGAGATGCTCGGGCAGGTAGGCGCTGCCGTCCAGCCGCGCGACATGGCCGCCCGCCTCGATCTGGATCAGCGTCCCGGCCAGGTGGTCCCACGGCATCAGCTTGTTGTAGACGACGAAATGCGCGTGGCCGCTCGCGATCAGGCGATACTCGTGTGCCGAGCAGCGATAGGCGATCTGCGACAGTGCCTTGGCCTGGTTGCGCGCGAGCCGCGACCGGTCCGGTTCCGCGAAATACTGCCAAGACGCGCTGCCGGTCATCTCCGTCAGGGGGGCGGCGGCCGCCACGCGGACGGCCGTCTCGCGCCCGCCCTCGTGCCGAAGCCGGCTTCCTCCGCCCCTGACGGCGATCATGCAGTCGCGTCCGAGCGGGTCGTGGATCAGGCCGGCGACCGTTTCGCCCCTGGCCACCACCGCCAGGATCACGCCGAAGAGCGGCACGCCGGAGGCGAAGTTGTAGGTGCCGTCCACGGGATCGAGCACGAAGGCGAGATCAGCCTTCGCCAGGCCGTCGAGCAGCCGGGGATCCTCCGCGCAGGCTTCCTCGCCGATCACCAGGGCGCCCGGATAGCGCAGGCTCAGGCGCGCCGTCAGGAAGCGCTCGGCCTCCACGTCGGCATCCGTCACGAGGTCGATCGCGCTCGTCTTGCGCCGAACCTCGCCGGAACCGAGCCGCCGGAACCGCGGCATGATCTCGCGCTGCGCCGCCTCGTCGAGAAGATCGGCAAGCCAGTCGACGTCCCTGTCGTCAAAGCGCAATGCCGGGCTCCCCCTTGCCACGCCTGTCGTCGAGACCGGCGAAATCGAACAGCGCCGTATCGAGCAGATGGCTCGGCCGCGCGTTGGCCAGCGCACGGATCATCGTGTCCTTGCGCCCGGGCATCTTGCTTTCCATCCCGTCGAGCATCGCCTTCATGGCGTTGCGCTGCAGGCCGTCCTGGCTGCCGCACAGGTCGCACGGGATGATCGGAAAGCGCATCGCCTCGGAAAACTTCGTCAGATCCGCCTCGTCGCAATAGGCGAGCGGGCGCAGCACCATCACGTCGCCCTCGTCGTTGAGCAGCTTCGGCGGCATGGCGGCCAGCCGCCCGCCATGGAACAGGTTCATGAAGAAGGTCTCGAGGATGTCGTCGCGGTGATGGCCGAGCACCAGCGCCGCGCAGCCCTCCTCGCGTGCGATCCGGTACAGGTGGCCGCGCCGCAGCCGCGAGCACAGCGAGCAGTAGGTCCTGCCCTCGGCGATCTTGTCCGTCACGATCGAGTAGGTATCGCGGTACTCGATGCGGTGCGGAACCCCCAGCGCGGCGAGATAGTCCGGCAGCACGTGCTTCGGAAAGTTGGGCTGGCCCTGATCGAGATTGCAGGCGAGCAGCTCGACCGGCAAAAGGCCGCGCCACTTCATGTCGAGCAGCAGGGCGAGCAGCCCGTAGGAATCCTTGCCGCCCGACAGCGCCACCAGCCAGCGCTCGCCTGGCCGCACCATGGCGAAATCCTCCAGCGCCTGGCGCGCATTGCGCAGGAGGCGCTTGCGCAGCCGGTTGAACTCGACCGATGCCGGCGTCTCGCGGAACATCGGATGGCATCCATCCGCGGTCTCGGCTGGCTCTGCCCGTCCGACATGGGAGTTCATGGATAGACTTTTCCGGCTTCGATCAACTCGAAGCCCTTGATCTCGAACACGTAGGGGCTGCCGTCCGCTTTCAGGACGCGCGCGACCAGCGCGCCGGCGTCGTCGAAAAAGATGGCCAGGACGGTGTGAAGCGGCCGGAAGCAGAATGTGTCGTCAGGATATATGAATCGGACCACGGATGCGTTTCCCTTTCGCCGTCGCGTCTCTTCGATAGCAGAAAACAAAACGCCCGGCACATGGCCGGGCGTCTGTAGATCCGATGCTGCCGACACCTCAGCGCGAGTAGAACTCGACGACCAGGTTCGGTTCCATCTGCACCGCGTAGGGCACGTCGCCGAGACCAGGCACGCGCGCGAACTTGGCGGTCATCTTGGAGTGATCGGCCTCGACATAGTCCGGAACGTCGCGCTCGGCGAGCTGGACGGCCTCGAGCACGATGACGAGCTGCTTGGACTTCTCGCGAACCTCGACCACGTCGCCCGGACGGCAGCGGTAGGAGCCGATGTTGACACGACGGCCGTTCACGTTGACGTGGCCATGGTTGATGAACTGGCGCGCCGCGAAGATCGTCGGCACGAACTTGGCGCGGTACACCACCGCGTCGAGACGCGACTCGAGCAGGCCGATCAGGTTCTCGGAGGTGTCGCCGCGCATGCGGTTGGCTTCCTCGTAGACCTTGCGGAACTGCTTTTCCGAAATGTCGCCGTAATGGCCCTTGAGCTTCTGCTTGGCGCGCAGCTGCAGACCGAAGTCCGACATCTTGCCCTTGCGGCGCTGGCCATGCTGGCCGGGACCGTATTCGCGCTTGTTGACCGGCGACTTCGGGCGGCCCCAGATGTTTTCGCCGAGACGGCGGTCGATCTTGTACTTTGCGGATTCGCGCTTGCTCATCGCATTCCCTTTCGAATGAAACAGTCCGGAACGTCGCCGTGCCGGACGAAGGAAACGCGCCCTCCTCTGGCTCCCGTTTTCGGAGCCTGACAGGATCACCGCGCAGCGATGCGGGCGATCCACGGGACACGTCAATAAAGACACCGGCCCTCGCGGACCGGTGCTGGCGGGTCTTTAGGCCGATTGCCGGATGGTGTCAACGGCGCGCGATACGACGGAATTGCGGGGCGGTCGTGCTCCCGTGCGAGGAAACCACCTGCAACCACCCATCACGTTCAGGATGTGCGTCCCGCGACGAAGCTCTTGTAGATGTATCCCGTGCGGCCCTCGTAGCCGACCTTGCACCAGAGGTCACAGTCGAAGACCTCGATCTTGGCGCGGCGCGGGATCACCATCATGACGCCATGCTTGCTGCCGGGACCCTTGCGCATGTTGACGGGGGCTTTCACCGATGCGGTGCGCGTCGACGCATCGGGCTGCTCGGGCAGTTCGGCCGGCAGCACGATCTGCATCGGGCGGCGCGACCCCGCATCCGAACCGGTAAAATCGGAACTCCCTTCGCCGCCGGCATAGGCGAGAAGCCCCGAATCGCTCTCGTCGACCTGCGCTGCCTTCTCGACGATCAGCTTGCGCATCGCCTCGAGAGCGGCGGATCCCTGCCTCGTTTCGGTCCGCGCCCAGCGGGGATCGTCCTTCCGCGGGATGTCGACCACTTTGGCCGCCTTCGTCGCCGGAACCGGCGCGGGAGCAGCAGTAGCGGCGGGCTCGGCCGCCCCGGGTGCGCCTGCCGCAGCCGCAGCCGCCGTGTCCGGCGCGATCGCCGCGACGGCATCGTCCTGCGCGCTATTGTCGAGCGGAACGTTGCGCACCGGCGCGGCGCCGTCCATGGCGGCGGCCGCCACAGGCGCCAGGGCGACTTCGCCGCGCGGCGTCATGAAGAAGAGGCTGCCGCCCAGGATGGCGACTGTGGCCATCACAGCCGCGATGGCGGGTTTCGACGGACCGATGCTCCTTCCGGGCCGGTGCTGCGGCAGGAAGATCGCAACAGGTTTTTCCTGTTCCGTCATGAAAACCTGGCGACCGCGGTCGCCTCGTTCGTCTGTTTGACCAGTCACGTGCCCTCTCCAGGCAAGCTTGTCGACACTCCGATCCGCAGCGCCCCAGCCAGCGTCGTCAGGTTGATGTCCGGCCCCCGCCGGATGACATGACGAAAGGCCGCCATGTCGGCTACCTGTCTGGGAGCCGAATGTGGCGATGATTTGTTAACGTGCAGCCGCAGGCCACACCGTTCCGTCTTTCGAAGGTTACGGCCAACACTTATTGTGTCGGATTGTGATGTGTCGTGAAAAGGAGAGCCAAACCAGTCGCTTAAGCTGGATGTACTCGCCTGGCCGCCAGACCGAAGCCTTGCATGAGGCGTCGCAATGCATGATCGGGCGTGCCCGACGTGAAGACGGCCACGTCTTCATCCTGAGGTTCGTCCTCTCCGCCCGATTCGGCCCGCTCCGGGTCGCGGGACAGGAGCGACAGCGCCCGACGGGCGATCGCTTCGGCAGGGTCGAGCCAGTCCACCGGCCAGGGCGCCGTCTTGCGCATGCGGTTGACGAGGAAGGGATAGTGCGTGCAGGCGAGCACGACGATGTCGGTGCGCCGGCCGTTCTGCTCGACGAAGCAGGGTTCGATCTCGGCGCGTACCGCATCCTCGTCCACGAAGCCCTCGCGCATGTAGGCCTCGGCCAGAGAAGCCAGACGGTCGCTGCCCACGAGGCGGACATGGCATTTCGTCGCCCATTCGCGGATCAGATCGCGGGTATACTGGCGCTTCACCGTGCCCGGCGTCGCCAGCACGGAAACGAGGCCGCTGGCGGTTCGCTCGGCCGCCGGCTTGATGGCCGGGACGGTGCCGACGAAGGGCGTTCCCGGATAGGCGGCCCGCAGGTCGGGCAGCACCAGCGTCGAGGCCGTGTTGCAGGCGACCACAACGATCTCCGGATCGTGCTCGCAAAGCAGTCGTCCGAACAGTTCGACGATCCGTGCGCGGAGCGCGCGCTCTTCCCAGGCGCCGTAGGGAAAGCCGGCATCGTCGGCGACATAGACGAAACGCCGGTCCGGCATCAGCACGCGCGCTTCGCGCAGCACGGTGAGCCCGCCGATGCCCGAATCGAAAACCAGGACCGGACGGCTATTCATCCGCGTCTTCCGACCGGGCCGCGCGATCGGCCTCGGCCTTGCGGTCCGGATAGCCGGCGCCGCGCGGCTCCTTTGGCGAGAAGTAGTCGAGAGAGGACAGGACCCCGCGCAGGACCTTGATCTCCGCTTCGGCGAAGGCCGGCCGGGTGAAGACGGAACGCAGGCCGTCGAGCATCCTTGGCTTCTTTTCCGGCGGACGGAAGTAGCCGCGATCGTCGAGCGCCCGCTCGAGATGGCCCATGAAGGAGTTGAGATGCTCCTTGGACGCCGGCTCCATCTCCGGTCCGCGGAAGTTGGTGTCGGTCTCGCGATCGAGCCCGGCCTTCATCCATTCGTAGGACATCAGCAGGACGGCCTGCGCGATGTTCAGCGACGAGAAGCCCGGATCGACCGGGAATGTCACGATGACGTCCGCAAGCGCCACCTCCTCGTTCGACAGGCCGAATTTTTCGCGGCCGAAAAGGATGCCGGTGCGCTGTCCGATCCGCTCGCGTCCGCGAAGCTCGCGCCCGGCCTCCACCGGCCCGTGTACCGGCTTGAAGCCGTCGCGCGGCCGCGCCGTGGTCGCGTAGAGGAAGGACAGGTCGCCGATCGCGTGTTCGAGCTTGTCGAACACCTGCGTCGCGCGGATGACGTGGTCGGCGCGGCTCGCCGTCGCGATCGCCTTCTCGTTGGGCCAGCCGTCGCGCGGACTGACCAGCCGCAGGTTGCTCAGCCCGAAATTGGCCATGGCACGCGCGACCATGCCGATGTTCTCGCCGAGTTGCGGCTCGACGAGGATGATGGCCGGTCCGGCGGAGGTGGGCGTATGGCCGCTGTCGTCCTGGTTCATGCGTCTCTTCGGCGGGCTCGTGGAATGGCAGGAGGCGTCGGCATGCGGCCCGAACCGCAAGGCTGGCCGTCGATGCGCGTTTGCGGCGATCCCGCGTCCCTGCCATATTCCGGACCGAAAATGAAGCTTTGCGCGAACCCGCCATGACGAACGAACTTGCCGAACGCATCCGCTCGATCCTCAGCGAAGACCCCAACGTCGGTGAGATCCGCATGTTCGGCGGCGTCTGCTTCACCCTCAACGGCAACATGCTGGTCGGTTCGATGAACCGCGGCGATCTCCTCGTGAGGGTCGGGACGGAGCGGGAGGCCGACGCCCTCGCCCGCCCCGGCGCCGCGCGGATGGCGTTCACGGGCCGCGAGATGAAGGGTTTCGTCGTGGTGGCGAACGAAGCGGTCGCCGAGGACGACGCCCTCGGCGGCTGGATCGCGCTGGCCACCGACTATGTCGGCCCGCTGCCGCAGAAGGTGAAGGCGGCCAAGCCTGCGAAACCTGCGAAGGCGCGACGAGCCCGAGCCGGCTGAACGTCAGCCCTGCCCGAGGAACGTGCGGATTGCCGCGGCCACCGCCGCGGGTTTCTCGTGCAGGATCCAGTGCCCGGCGCCCGGCACGCGCTCGACGGTCAGGTCGGGAGCGAAGTCGTCGAGCCCCTCCAGGCAGGCCGGTCGCAACGCCTCGTCCGCCTCGCCCCAGAGCACCAGATGGGGCATGGCCACCGTCACGCGCTCGGGAGCGACGGCAAGCAGCGGCGCGTCGTCGACGACATCGCCGGGCTTCGGCACCACGATCGGCGAGGACTTGTACCAGTGCAGCATCGCCTCCATCGCGCCCGGCTGCGCCCAGGCGGCACGGTATCCGGCCGCGATCTCCGGCGTCAGCCAGTCGGTGCGCGAAAAGCCGGCGAGCATCTTCATGGTGCGGGCGAAATCGTTCTCCGCCATCCGCGCGGCCGCGCCCGGGGCGCGCAGCGTATGGAAATACTGGCTCGCGGAGCGCTGCCCCTGGTCCTCCAGAATGGCACGCTGGAAGCAGACCGGATGCGCGCCATTGGCGATGACGAGGTGGGAGAGACGGTCGGCATGCGAAAAGGCGTAGGCATAGGCGACGGAGGCGCCCCAGTCGTGGCCAGCGAGGATGAAGGGCCTCCGGGGTGACAGATGATCGACGAGCGCTGCCAGATCCGCGACCGTCCTGCGGGTGCGATAGGCCTCTTCGCCCTGCGGCTTGAAGGAGAGGTTGAAACCGCGCTGGTCCGGCGCCACCAGGAAGAATGCGTCCGCGAGTTCGGTCATCACGCCGCTCCATGCCGCCCAGTACTCGGGAAAGCCGTGCAGGCACAGGATCAGCGGCCGCGACGGATCGCCGGCGGAGGCATAGTGCAGGCGCCCCTCGCCCACGTCGAAGAACCCGAAATCGAAGTCTGCCATGGATCGTCCTCCCGTGCGGCCGAATCCGCCGCCGGCTCGCCCTCGAGGCCACTATGCGCAGCGCCGGACTGCCTGTCCAATGCGGTCGAAAGGCTTGTGCCGCTTCACTTTTGGTAGCGTTTGCGCCCCCCGGTCGGCTTTGCTATAGCGTGCCCATTCCTTCAACCGCGGGGCTCGACGACCGTCCCGCCTCCCCGAACACGAGGCTTTTCCCGATGTCGAAAATCAAGGTGGCCAATCCCGTCGTCGAACTCGACGGCGACGAGATGACCCGCATCATCTGGCAGTACATCAAGGACAAGCTGATCCACCCCTACCTCGACGTCGACCTGAAGTATTACGACCTCGGCATCGAGCATCGCGACGCGACCAACGACCAGGTGACGATCGATTCGGCCAATGCGATCGCGCAGTACGGCGTGGGCGTGAAGTGCGCGACGATCACCCCCGACGAGGCGCGCGTCGAGGAATTCGGGCTCAAGAAGATGTGGCGCTCGCCCAACGGCACGATCCGCAACATCCTCGGCGGCACCATCTTCCGCGAGCCGATCATCATGAAGAACGTGCCGCGGCTGGTGCCGGGCTGGACCAAGCCGATCGTGGTGGGCCGCCATGCCTTCGGCGACCAGTACCGCGCCACCGACTTCCGCTTCCCCGGCAAGGGCAAGCTGACGATCAAGTTCGTCGGCGACGACGGCACGACGATCGAGCACGAGGTATTCGACGCACCGGGTTCTGGCGTCGCGATGGCGATGTACAACCTCGACGATTCGATCCGCGACTTCGCCCGCGCCTCGCTGAACTACGGCCTGCTGCGCGGCTGGCCGGTCTACCTCTCGACCAAGAACACCATCCTCAAGGCCTATGACGGCCGCTTCAAGGACATCTTCCAGGAGATCTACGAGAAGGAATTCGAGGCCGACTTCAAGGCCAAGAAGATCTGGTACGAGCACCGGCTGATCGACGACATGGTGGCGGCGAGCCTGAAGTGGTCGGGCGGCTACATCTGGGCCTGCAAGAACTATGACGGCGACGTGCAGTCGGACACCGTGGCGCAGGGCTTCGGCTCGCTCGGCCTGATGACCTCGGTGCTGATGACGCCGGACGGCAAGACCGTGGAGGCGGAAGCCGCGCACGGCACCGTCACGCGCCACTATCGCCAGCACCAGAAGGGCGAGGAGACCTCGACCAACTCGATCGCCTCGATCTTCGCCTGGACCAGGGGTCTCGCCCACCGCGCCAAGCTCGACGACAACGACGCGCTGAAGCGCTTCGCCGACACGCTTGAGAAGGTGTGCATCCAGACGGTGGAATCGGGCTTCATGACCAAGGACCTGGCGCTGCTGATCGGCCCCGACCAGCCCTGGCTCTCGACCACCGGGTTCTTGGACAAGATCGACGAGAACCTGCAGAAGGCGATGGCCTGATCCTGCGCGACGGACGCGCGACGACAAGGGGCCGCGGCAAACGCCGCGGCCCCTTTTTTCGTCCGGATTCGGCTGGAGTATATTCTCCATGCCTAAATTAGAGATAATCGCACTCTACTTTTCCGACGCACGCCACGACTTTGCCGTCATGTAATCCGACTTCACAGCGACAGGGCAACGCGCTAGCTTCCCTTAGGACATCCTTTGAGGGGACTTGACGATGCAGAAGAAGATCGCCGCCGAATTCCTGGGTACGTTCTGGCTCGTCTTTTGCGGATGCGGCAGCGCCGTGCTCGCGGCGGCGTTCCCCGAGGTGGGGATCGGGCTCCTCGGCGTATCGCTGGCCTTCGGACTGACCGTGCTGACCATGGCCTATGCGGTGGGCGGGATTTCGGGCGGGCACTTCAACCCGGCCGTCTCGGTGGGCATGGTGGTGGCGGGGCGGATGCCGGCCGGCGACCTCGCCTATTACGTGGCGACGCAGGTGGTGGCGGCGCTCGCGGCCGGGTTGGTGCTTTATGCGATCGCGTCGGGCACGGCAGGCTTCGCGGCCGGGGGCTTTGCCTCCAACGGCTATGGCGCACTGTCGCCGGGCGGCTACTCGCTGTTTGCGGCGCTGCTGATGGAGGTGGTGATGACCGGCTTCTTCCTGTTCATCATCCTGGCCGTGACGGCGCCCGGCGCGCCGGTGGGCTTCGCGCCGATCCCGATCGGGCTGACGCTGGCGCTGATCCACCTGGTCTCGATCCCGGTGACCAACACCTCGGTCAACCCGGCGCGCTCGACGGGCGTCGCCTTCTTCGCCGACACGGCGGCGGCGGGCCAGCTCTGGCTGTTCTGGGTCGCGCCGATCGCCGGGGCGGCGATCGGTGCACTGGCCTGGAAGACGCTGTTCACCGCGCGCAGCGACACGCCGGGCCTCGTGGCTGCGCAATAGCCGCCGCCCGACCGGCCGCCACCTGGAAGCGGTGGCGGCTCCGACCGCCCACTTGACCTGGATCAACCTGCCGCGCGCCGGGCCGGCTAGCGTGCCGCCCGTTCAACCAAGCGTGGCGAGGCATAGTCCCATGACGATTCGTATCCCGGCCCTTTCGAGCGCGACCGCGCTGGCGGCCATCACCCTGTTCACCGCCCTTCCCCCGGCAGCCGCCGCCGACATCGCCGAGCAGATAGGCGCGCAGAGCCCGTGGCAGGTGCGCCTGCGCGCGCTGGGCGTCGTGACGAACGACCAAGGCAGCATCGACCAGGTGGCGGGCTCCGGCCTCGGCTATGGCGACACGGTGGTGCCCGAACTCGACATCTCCTACTACTTCACGGACAATGTAGCGCTGGAGCTGATCCTCGGCACGACCCGAGCCGGTATCCACGGCACCGATTCGGCTGCGGCGCTCGGCACGGTCGGCAAGACCTGGCTGCTGCCGCCGACGCTGACGCTGCAATATCACTTCACCCAGTTCGGCGCCTTCAAGCCCTATGTCGGGGCGGGCGTGAACTACACGATCTTCTACAACCAGGCGGGCCATGGCGCGCTGACCGACATCGACGTGGAGGACAGTTTCGGCCTCGCCGCGCAGGTGGGCTTCGACTACATGCTCGACGAGCACTGGGGGCTCAACCTCGACGTGAAGAAGCTGTTCCTGGAGCCCGACTGGAGCGCCAATGACGGCACGCTGACCGGCAAGGCGAAGCTCGATCCCTGGCTGATCGGCACCGGGCTGACCTACCGCTTCTGAGCGGACCCAACCGAAACGCAAGAAGGCCCGGCACCGCAGGCGGTGCCGGGCCTTCTTGCGTCGGGCTGTCCGGCGGGGCCGTCCCTCAGCCGTTACGCCGCCTTCACCGCGGCCTTCACCGCGGCGATGGCGTCGGCGCCCTTAGAGGCATCGGGGCCGCCGGCCTGCGCCATGTCGGGCCGGCCGCCGCCGCCCTTGCCGCCGAGCGCCTCCGATGCCAAGCGAACCAGGTCGACGGCGCTGAAGCGATCGGTCAGATCCGGCGTCAGGCCGACCACGACGCTGGCCTTGCCCTCGTCGTCGGTGCTGACGAAGACGACCACGCCCGAGCCGAGCGATGTCCTCGCCTCGTCGGCGAGAGGCTTGAGATCGCGGGCGCCCACGCCGTTGACCACCTTGCCCAGGAAGCCGATGCCGTTGACGGTTTCGGCGCCCTGCCCGGCGCCATCGCCCGAACCGCCCCCGAGGGCCAGCTTCTTTCGGGCGTCCGCCAGTTCCTTCTCGAGTTTGCGACGCTCCTCGACCAGGGCCTCGACACGAGCCGCCGCGTCGGACGGAGATACCTTCAACGCCGAGGCGATCGCCTTCAGCCGGCGATCCTGCTCGTCGAGATGGCGCCGCGCCGCCTCGCCGGTCAGCGCTTCCAGACGGCGCACGCCGGCCGCGACCGCGCCTTCGGAGACCACGCGCACCAGGCCGATTTCGCCGGTCGCGCCGACATGCGTGCCGCCGCAGAGTTCGGTCGAATAGGATTTTCCGGCCTTCTCGCCGTCGATCGCCGTCCCCATCGACACGACCCGGACCTCGTCGCCGTACTTCTCGCCGAAAAGCGCCATGGCACCCTCGGCAATCGCGTCGTCGACGGCCATCAGGCGCGTCGTCACGGGACTGTTCTGGAACACGATCGCATTGGCCAGCGCCTCGACAGCCTCGAGTTCCTCCGGCGCGATCGGCTTCGGGTGCGAGAAATCGAAGCGGAGGCGGTCCGGCGCGACGAGCGAGCCCTTCTGGGCGATGTGGGTGCCGAGCTTTTCGCGCAGCGCCTCGTGCAGGAGATGCGTCGCCGAGTGGTTGGCCCGCAGCCTGGCGCGCCGGGCATGATCGACTTCCATAGAAACGGCCGCGCCAGGGCGCACGGTACCGCTGCGCACGATGCCCGAATGCACGAAGAGACCGTCGACCTTCTTCTGCGTGTCGGTGATCGTGACGGAGAACCCCTCGCCGTGGAAAGTGCCGGTGTCGCCCTGCTGGCCACCGGATTCGCCATAGAACGGCGTCTGGTTTACGACGATCTGCACCGTTTCGCCCGCGGTCGCGCTATCGACCGGCGCCCCTTCGCGAACAATGGCAGCGATCACGCCTTCGGCCTTTTCGGTATCGTATCCGAGAAACTCGGTGGCGCCCGCCTTGTCCTTCACCGAAAACCAGATCGTCTCGGCGGCCGCCTCGCCGGATCCCGCCCAGCTGGCGCGGGCTTCGGCCTTCTGGCGCTCCATGGCGGCGTTGAAACCGTCGGTGTCGACCGAGATGCCGCGCTGGCGCAGCGCGTCCTGCGTCAGGTCGAGCGGGAAACCATAGGTGTCGTAGAGCTTGAAAGCCGTCTCGCCGTCGAGCCGGGCGCCCTCGCCCATGCCATCCGTGGCGTCGGACAGGAGGCCGAGGCCGCGCGTCAGCGTCGTGCGGAAGCGCTTCTCCTCGAGCTTCAGCGTCTCGGTGATCAGCGCCTCGCCGCGCACGAGTTCGGGATAGGCCTGGCCCATCTCGCGCACCAGCGCCGGCACCAGCCGCCACATCAGCGGCTCCGCCGCCCCGAGCAGCTGGGCATGGCGCATGGCGCGGCGCATGATGCGCCTGAGGACGTAGCCGCGCCCCTCGTTGGAGGGCAGCACGCCATCGGCGATGAGGAAGCTCGTGGCGCGCAGGTGATCGGCGATGACGCGGTGGCTCGCCCGGTTCTTGCCCTCGGCCGGCACGCCCGTCGCCTCGACGGAAGCCCGGATCAGCGCCTTGAAGAGGTCGATGTCGTAATTGTCGTGCTCGCCCTGCAGCACCGCCGCGACGCGTTCGAGCCCCATGCCGGTGTCGATCGAGGGCCGTGGCAGCGCCACGCGCTCCTCCTTCGTCATCTGCTCGAACTGCATGAAGACGAGGTTCCAGATCTCGATGAAGCGGTCGCCGTCCTCGTCCGGGCTGCCGGGAGGACCGCCGGGGATACCCTCGCCATGGTCGTAGAAGATCTCCGAGCACGGACCGCAGGGGCCGGTATCGCCCATCGCCCAGAAATTGTCCGAGGTGGCGATGCGGATGATGCGGTCGTCGGACAGGCCCGCGATCTTCTTCCAGTGCCCGGCCGCCTCGTCGTCGGTGTGGTAGACGGTGACCAGCAGGCGCCTGGCGTCGAGGCCGAACTCCTTCGTGATGAGGTTCCAGGCGAGCTCGATCGCGACGTCCTTGAAATAGTCGCCGAAGGAGAAGTTGCCAAGCATCTCGAAGAAGGTGTGATGGCGCGCCGTGTAGCCGACATTGTCGAGGTCATTGTGCTTGCCGCCGGCGCGCACGCATTTCTGCGACGTCGTGGCGCGCGAATAGGGCCGCTGCTCGATGCCGGTGAAGACGTTCTTGAACTGCACCATGCCGGCGTTCGTGAACATCAGCGTCGGGTCGTTGCGTGGCACCAGCGGGCTCGACGCGACGATCTCGTGACCGTTCTTCCGGAAATAGTCGAGAAAAGCCGACCGGATTGCGTTGACGCCACTCATTTCGATGCCTTCTCAAGGAAAACCGGGATGCCCGGCAGCCGAACGGCTTCTTATCGGCTGGCCGCGCGACTGTCCAGAAAGACAAGGAGAGCGCCGCCGCGTCCGTTTCGCATGCCGCCGGCAAACGAAAACGGCCGCCGGTGGGCGACCGGCGGCCTCGAAACCTGCGATGAAGGCTCGTCTCGCGGATCAGGCCTCTTCGGCCATGTCTCCGCCATCGTCGTCTTCCGGCCCCCCGTCGAGCAGCTTCTCGGCGATCAGGCCCGCACTCTGCCGCAGCGCCAATTCGATCTCGTTGGCGAGTTCCGGATTGTCCTTCAGGAACTGCTTGGCGTTCTCGCGCCCCTGGCCGAGACGCTGCGAATTGTAGGAGAACCACGCGCCCGATTTCTCGACGATGCCCGAGGTGACGCCGAGATCGACCAGTTCGCCGGTCTTGGAAATGCCAGACCCGTAGACGATGTCGAACTCGACCTGCTTGAAGGGCGGCGCGAGCTTGTTCTTGACCACCTTGACGCGGGTCTGGTTGCCGGTCACCTCACCGCGCTCCTTGACCGAGCCGATGCGGCGGATGTCGAGGCGCACCGAGGCGTAGAACTTGAGCGCGTTGCCGCCGGTGGTCGTCTCGGGCGAGCCGAACATGACGCCGATCTTCATGCGGATCTGGTTGATGAAGATGACCATCGTGTTGGAGCGCGAGATCGAGGCGGTGAGCTTGCGTAGCGCCTGGCTCATCAGGCGGGCCTGCAGACCCGGCAGCGAATCGCCCATCTCGCCCTCGATCTCGGCGCGCGGCGTCAGCGCCGCCACCGAATCGACGACCAGCACGTCGATCGCGCCGGAACGCACCAGCGTGTCGCAGATCTCCAGCGCCTGCTCGCCCGTGTCGGGCTGCGAGATCAGGAGGTTTTCGAGATCGACGCCGAGCTTGCGGGCATAGATCGGGTCGAGCGCGTGTTCGGCATCGACGAAGGCGCAGATGCCGCCCTTCTTCTGCGCCTCGGCCACCGTGTGCAGCGCAAGCGTCGTCTTGCCCGAGCTTTCCGGGCCATAGATCTCGATGATGCGTCCCTTGGGGAGCCCGCCGACACCGAGCGCGATGTCGAGGCTGAGCGACCCCGTCGACACCGTCTCGATCTCCACGATCTGCTCGTTGCGGCCGAGCCGCATGATCGAGCCCTTCCCGAAGGCGCGCTCGATCTGCGACAGCGCCGCGTCCAGAGCCTTGCTTTTGTCCACCGATTTTTCCTCGACCAGCCGCAATGAGTTCTGAGCCATGATACATTACCCCTCGATCGTCAATGAAGTCCGGCCGCTTTGCCGCCTGACATGATATGTACCTGTTTTGTTCTCATTTTGCAAGTGCCTCCCGATCGCGTGATTTCAGCCACTTGCGTTAAATGTTCGCTTGATGTTCCGGCTGCGTGACGCGGAACCATCCGCCGCTCGTCGCCGGAAGGCGGCAGCAGACCGGGACGAATCGGCGGCACGCTCTTGCGTGCACCGCCCGGGGGGTGGCAAGACGCCGCCGCACAACGGAGTTGCAGGCTCATGACCGAGATCGCCCGGCCCTTCACCGACGTCTTTCCGCCCGTCGCTGCCGCCCTCGCCGAGGGGCGCCCCGTCGTCGCGCTCGAAAGCACCATCGTCACCCACGGCATGCCCTTTCCACAGAACGCGCGGATGGCCGCGCGCGTGGAGGCGATCATCCGCGAGGAAGGCGCCGTGCCGGCGACCATCGCGGTCGTTGACGGCCGACTCAAGGTCGGCCTCTCCGACGCCGAGCTGGAGGCCCTGGCGCAGGCGGGGGGCGCCATGAAGCTGTCGCGCGCCGACCTCGCCTTCGCCATCGCCGAAGGACGCACCGGCGGGACGACGGTCGCCGCCACCATGATCGCGGCCGCCGCCGCCGGCATCGGCGTCTTTGCCACCGGCGGCATTGGCGGCGTGCACAAGGGCGCGGAAACGAGTTTCGACATCTCGGCAGATCTCGACGAACTGGCGCGCACGCCGGTCATCGTCGTCTGCGCGGGCGCCAAGGCGATCCTGGACATCGAGAAGACGCTGGAGGTGCTGGAGACGCGCGGCGTGCCGGTGGTTGGCTACGGCACGGACGTCATGCCGGCCTTCTGGTCGAGCCGATCGCCGTTTGCCGCGCCCCTTCGCCTCGACAGCGCCGCGGCGATCGCCCGTTTCCAGAAGACGCGGGCGGCTCTCGGCGTCACGGGCGGCATGCTCGTCGCCAACCCGGTCCCGGCCGCAGCGGAAATCCCGGAAGCCGAGATGGCGGGCCACATTCAGACCGCACAGCGCGAGGCGGTGGACAGGCGCGTCACCGGCAAGGCGGTCACGCCCTTCCTGCTTGCCCGCATTCTCGAACTGACGGGTGGCCGCAGTCTCGAGACCAACATCGCCCTCGTGGAGAACAACGCCCGCCTGGCTGCCCGCATCGCAGCCGCCCTCGCCTGACACGCGACCGGCAACGAAACGTCCTCAACGAAAAATCCCGCCGGAGGGGGCGGGATTTCGAGTCGGGAAGGAGATGTCCGGATCAGGTGACCGGCGCGAGCCTGATCTCGACGCGGCGGTTGGCGGCACGTCCGTCGGGCGTCGCATTCGAGGCGATCGGCTGGGTTTCGCCGAGGCCGAGGATGGAGAAGCGGCGCTGGTCGACGCCCTGCGCGCCGAGATAGTTGGCGACCGAAAGTGCGCGGCGCTGCGACAGGCCGAGATTGTAGTTGTCGTCGCCGGTGGAATCGGTGTGGCCGTAGACGTCGACGATGGTGCGGTTGAACTTCGTCAGGACCAGCGCCACGGAATTGAGCGTGCCGTAGAAGGAGCCCTTGATCGCGTCCTGATCGGTGTCGAAGGTGATGTTGGACGGCATGTTCAGGATGATCTGGTCGCCCTGGCGCGTGACGCTGACGCCGGTTCCCTGCAGCTGCTGGCGCAGCTGCGCCTCCTGCTGGTCCATGTAGCCGCCGATCGCGCCGCCGGCGAGCGCACCGATGCCGGCGCCGATCAGGGCGTTGCGACGGTCGTTGCCGCCCGCCAGCGTGCCGAGGCCGGCACCCGCCAGCGCGCCGAGTGCTGCACCGCCGGCCGTGTTCGAAATCTTCTGCTGCCCGGTATAGGGGTCGGTCGTGCAGGCGGCGAGCGCGAAGCTGGCGACGCCGACGGCGACGATCATGGTCTTCTTCATAGGGATCCCTCTCCTTGGTGCACGGGTGCGCAACCCGCGCGTAGCGCCTTCATCGCCGTCTATTGTCGGGAATTGCGGCGAAATGCGGAACACGCCGTCACAATGCGGTCGCGTGGCCGGTCTCAATTCTTGCGTCGCTTGCGGCCGTAGAGCTCGAGCCGATGGTGGAGGATGTCGTAGCCGAGTTCGCGGGCGATCTCGTCCTGCAGCTTCTCGATCTTGTCGGAGCGGAACTCGATCACGTCGCCGGTTTCCACGTCGATGAGATGGTCGTGATGCTCTTCGCCGACATGTTCGAAGCGCGACGGGCCGCCGGCGAAGGCATGCCGCTGGATGGCGCCATGCTCCTCCAGCAGTTTCATCGTCCGGTAGACGGTCGACAGCGAGATGCTCGCGTCCACCACCGTGGCGCGGCGAAAGATCTCGTAGGCATCCGGGTGGTCCTCGGTGCCGGAGATGATCTCCAGGATGATCCGTCGCGGACGCGTGATTCGAACCCCCGCACGGCGGAGTTCGGCCTCGTAGTCCACCTTCTGCTTCTGCTCCGTCGTCATGAGCGGACTATGGTCCAGATGACAACGAGTTGCAAATGGCCGGGGTTCGCCGGCTATTTGCAAATGATTTGCATTTGCGTTGACATCGGCACAAATCGCCTTATCTTCGTTATCTGAAGCGCCACGCGGCGGATCTGCCGCCGTCAAGCAACGGATTGCGAGACCCATGCTGAGAACGCTTGCCCTGATCGTCGTCGCCATCGTCGCAACTGCCGGAACGGCGGTCGCGGCGGATGGAAAGCTCAAGGTCGTGACCACCTTCACCGTCATCGCCGACATGGCGCGCAACGTCGCGGGCGACGCGGCAACGGTCGCGTCGATTACCCGGCCCGGTGCGGAGATCCACAACTACCAGCCGACGCCGGGCGACATCCTGAAGGCGCAGGATGCCGATCTCATCCTCTGGAACGGGCTCAACCTGGAACTCTGGTTCGAGCGCTTCTTTGCCAACCTGCGCGACGTGCCCTCGGCCGTGGTGTCCGACGGCGTGGTGCCGATGTCGATAGGCGACGGTCCCTACACCGGCAAGCCGAACCCGCACGCGTGGATGTCGCCTGAGGACGCATTGATCTACGTCGACAACATCGCCAAGGCGCTTTCCGGTGCCGATCCGGCCAATGCCGCGATCTATCAGGAGAATGCGGCGGCCTACCGTGCCCGGATCGAGGCCGCCATCGCGCCGATCCGCGAGCAGCTGGCGGCCATCCCCGAGGAGCGCCGCTGGCTCGCCACCAGCGAGGGCGCGTTCAGCTATCTGGCGCGCGATTTCGGGCTGAAGGAACTCTACCTCTGGCCGATCAATGCCGACAGCCAGGGCACGCCGCAGCAGATCCGCCGCGTCATCGACGTGATGCGCGCCGAGCGCGTGCCGGCGATCTTCAGCGAGAACACGGTGTCCGACAAGCCCGCACGGCAGGTCGCCCGCGAGACCGGCGCGGCTTACGGCGGCGTGCTCTACGTCGATTCGCTTTCCGATGCCGACGGCCCGGTGCCGACCTATCTCGACCTGCTGCGCATCACCTCCCAAACCATCGCGAAAGGCCTGACCGAGTGAACGCACCAGCCAAGGTCCAGGCAGGCGAAGCGCCGCCCGGGATCGTAGCCAGCGACATCGCCGTGACCTACCGGAACGGGCACGCGGCGCTCTCCGATGTCAGTTTCTCCATCCCCCAGGGATCGATTACCGCCCTCGTCGGGGTGAACGGCAGCGGGAAATCCACCCTTTTCAAGGCCATCATGGGATTCGTGCCGCTGGCGCGGGGCTCCGTCTCGATCCTCGGACAGCCGGCCGGCCGCGCGCGCGACCGCAATGCGGTCGCCTACGTTCCCCAGGCCGAGGAAGTCGACTGGAACTTCCCCGTCCTGGTCGAGGACGTGGTGATGATGGGCCGCTACGGCCACATGAACTTCCTGCGCATTCCCGGCCGCGCCGACAGGGAGAAGGTCGCCGCGGCGCTCGACCGCGTCGGCATGACGGACTTCCGCAAGCGCCAGATCGGCGAGCTCTCGGGCGGGCAGAAGAAGCGCGTCTTCCTTGCCCGCGCACTGGCGCAGGAAGGCCGTGTCATCCTTCTCGACGAGCCTTTCACCGGCGTCGACGTCACCACCGAGGAAGCGATCGTCACGCTGCTGCGCGACCTGCGCGCCGAGGGGCGCGTCATGCTGGTCTCGACGCACAATCTGGGCAGCGTGCCGGAGTTCTGCGACCGCGCGATCCTCATCAACCGCACCATCCTGGCGGCCGGCCCGACCGGCGAGGTCTTCACCCGCGCCAATCTCGAAGTCGCCTTCGGCGGCGTGCTGCGCCACTTCGTGCTCGGCGGCGCCGATCTGCACGACGACGCCGACAGGCGCCAGGTCACCGTCATCACGGACGACGAACGCCCGTTCGTCTTCTATGGCGAGGAAGGTGTCGACGGCGCGGCGGCAAGCCGGTCGGCGCAGGTCCCGGCCGAGGGCGAGCCGAGGCCGCCAGCGCCGGCCCGGCGGGATTGATCATGGACCTGCTGCTCGAGCCTTTCTCCTACAGCTACATGGTCAACGCGATCTGGGTCAGCGCGCTCGTCGGCGGGGTCTGCGCCTTCCTGTCGGCCTATCTGATGCTCAAGGGCTGGTCGCTCATCGGCGATGCGCTCTCCCATTCCATCGTGCCCGGTGTCGCGGGCGCCTACATGCTGGGCCTGCCTTTCTCGCTCGGTGCCTTCATCTCGGGCGGACTGGCTGCCGGCGCCATGCTGTTCCTGAACCAGCGCACCAAGCTGCGCGAGGACGCCGTCATCGGCCTGATCTTCACGTCCTTCTTCGGCCTCGGCCTGTTCATGGTGTCGCTTTCGCCGACCTCGGTGAACATCCAGACCATCGTGCTCGGCAACATCCTGGCGATCACGCCCGAGGATACGCTGCAGCTCGTCATCATCTCCGGCGTCTCGCTGGTCGTGCTGCTCGCCAAGTGGAAGGACCTGATGGTGGTCTTCTTCGACGAGACGCACGCGCGGTCCATCGGCCTCAACCCCTTCGTGCTCAAGGCCGTCTTCTTCACGCTTCTGTCGGCCTGCACCGTCGCCGCGCTCCAGACCGTTGGCGCCTTCCTCGTCATAGCGATGGTGGTGACGCCGGGCGCGACGGCCTACCTCCTGACCGACCGGTTTCCGCGGCTGATCGTGGTGTCGGTGGCGGTCGGATCGCTGTCGAGCTTCGCCGGCGCCTATCTCTCCTATTTTCTCGACGGCGCCACCGGCGGCATCATCGTGGTGCTGCAGACGCTGGTGTTTCTCACGGCCTTCGTCTTTGCGCCGAAGCACGGCATGCTGGCTTCCCGCCGAAAGGCGCGTGCGGCCATCGCGGAGGGCACATGATCGACCAGTTGCTGCTGCCCTTCGCCTTTCCCTTCATGCAGCAGGCCTTCGCCATCGCGCTGCTGGTCGCGGCGCCGATGGCACTGCTGTCGACCTTCCTGGTGCTGAAGGGCTGGTCGCTGATGGGCGATGCCATCAGTCACGCCGTGCTTCCGGGCATCGTCATCGCCTACATCATCGGCATCCCGCTTGCGGTCGGTGCCTTCGCGGCCGGGATGATCTGCGCCCTGGGGACCGGTTTCCTGAAGGAAAACAGCCGAGTCAAGGAAGACACGGTGATGGGCGTCGTCTTTTCGGGCATGTTCGGGCTCGGGCTCGTGCTCTATGTCGGCATCCAGACCTCCGTCCATCTCGACCACATCCTGTTCGGCGACATGCTGGGCGTCACATGGCGCGACGTCGCCGAGAGCGGCGTCATCGCCGCCCTCGTGTCGGGCCTCCTCCTGCTGCGCCGGCGAGACCTGCTCGTCCTTGCCTTCGATCCCCAGCACGCCCGCGCGATCGGGCTGCCGGTCCGGCTGCTGCACTATGGCCTGCTGGCAATCCTGTCGCTGACGATCGTGGGCGCGCTCAAGGCCGTCGGCATCATCCTCGCCATCGCCATGCTGATCACGCCAGGCGCGACCGCCTTCCTCATCGCCCGGCGGTTCGAGACGATGATGGCGATCTCGCTCGCCGTCTCGCTCGCGGCCTCCTTCCTCGGCGTCTACCTGTCCTTCTTCATCGACAGCGCGCCGGCGCCGACCATCGTCCTTCTCATGACTGCCGCCTTCGTGCTGGCCTTCATCCGCGCGCGGTTCGCCGCCGCCCGGACGGCTGCGAGCGCCGCGGCGTCCTGAGGCATGGCGGTGCCCGCCTCGAATTCCTATATCGGCCGGATGCGAAACACTCAGTCCCGCCTGGCCGCCATGATCGTCCTCGCCGCGTCGGCGCCCTTCGGCCTTGCCGGTGCCGGGTTCGCCCAGACCGTTAAGGCTCCCGCGATCACAGACGCCGCGCCGCGGGTGACCGCACCTCTCGTCGACAACCAAATCCAGGAGAGCATCGCCCGGCGCGAGGCCTATCAGCAGCTGCAGCAGCTCCAGCGGCAGCAGGACCGCAACGCCACGCGCTATCGCCCGGAAGAGCTCGACGTACCCGTGATGAAGCCGTCATGCTCCTCGTCGACCCGCGGAAGCAGCAACGCGTCGAACTGTCGGTAGGGCCCCGCGGCATCACTCCAGCGGAAGCATCAGCCTGAGGATCGGCGGGCCGTCGAAATCGCCGTCGCGGGGATATTCCTCGCGGTGGTGCGGCCCCGCCGCCGCCCGCGTCAGCCCCTGCGAAGCGAGCCAGCCGATCATGCGGCCGTAATGCCCGACCACGTCGCCGTCGGCCTCGCCGTGCCAGGAGGCGACATGGCGGCGGGCCGGCAGGTCGATCCGGACGAGACCGTCCGTGTCCCCGACCTCCCCTGCCGCCGCGCCCACGAAGTAGCGGAAACCGGCCGCCCTGTCGTTGAAGGACAAGCCGACGAGCGGCCCGCTCCACAGATCGCCCCGGCCGAGCCGGGCCTGCAGCGTTTTGAGCGTCGCGCGCACCGAGCCCGCCGCGGCCTGCCCGTAGCTGCCCTCCCAGTCGAGACCGAGCAGCGTCTCCGCCGGCCGCTCGATCACGGCGAAATCCGCAAGAGTCCGGACGTTCTCGTCACAAAGCTGGCACATCAATTATCTTCCGCCGAGACCGACACTCCTCTGCCTACTGCATCGGCAGCGTGAATGACCAGCCTCCCGCACGGGGATACCGTCACAGACCGTCAGGAGCGGCGGCGCTTTCGGGTTGACGCGGCCGGTCCGCCACGACTTATCGTTCCGGTTCGAGCCCCACATCGCGACTGACCGGACGGCGCACCCATGACGGACGCGATCTCGCTCGCGGCTGCCCGCCGCATCGCACTCGCCGCGCAGGGTTTCGGCGAGAAACGGTCGGATATCCCCCGCACCTGGAGGCACGTCGGCGCGGTGCTCGCCCGCACCGGGCTGTTCCAGATCGATTCGGTGAGCGCGGTGGTCCGCGCACACTACATGCCGGCCTTTTCGCGCCTCGGCGCCTATCCGATGCCGCTGATCGACGATGCCGCCACGCGCAGGCCGCGCCGAATCTTCGAGTACTGGGCGCACGAAGCCTCCTTCCTCCCGATCGAAACCTGGCCCCTGGTGCAATGGCGCATGCAGAACGCGCGCGACAACCGCGGCATCTACGGAAGGCTCGCCGCGTTCGGTCGCGAGCGGGCGGCCTATATCGAGGAGATCTACAGGCGGGTCGAGGCGGAGGGGCCGATCGCCGCCTCGGCAATCGAGGGCCAGAAGGGCGAAGGCGGATGGTGGGGCTGGAGTGACGCCAAGCATGCCTTCGAATGGCTGTTCTGGGCAGGACGGATCACCACCGCCAGCCGGCGCGGCTTCGAGCGGCTCTACGACCTGCCCGAGCGGGTGATACCGAAGGCGATCCATGACCGGCCCATTCCCGCGCCGGCCGACGCGATCCGGGAACTCCTGCGGATCGCCGCCCGCGCGCTGGGGATAGCGACGGCTGCCGACCTTCGCGACTACTTCCGCCTGTCGCCGCGCGAGGCCGACGCCCGCATCGCCGAACTGGTGGAGAGCGGCGAACTCCTGCCGATGAAGGTGGAGGGATGGAGCCAGAAGGCGTTTCTGGCGGCCGGCGCCAGAACGCCGCGCAAGGTGACCGGCAGCGCGCTGCTCGCGCCCTTCGACCCGCTCGTCTGGGAACGGGGCCGTACCGAGCGGCTGTTCGGCTTCCGCTACCGCATCGAGATCTACACGCCTGCGCACAAGCGCACGCACGGCTACTACGTCATGCCATGGCTGCTGGACGAGGCGATCGTGGCGCGGCTCGACCTCAAGGCGGACCGCGCTGAAGGGATCCTGCGGGTCAACGCCGCCTTCGCCGAAGGAGGCGCGCGGCCAGACGCCGCGCAGGCGCTGGCGGGCGACCTGCGGATCATGGCCGGCTGGCTGGGCCTGAACGACATCATCGTCACCGACAAGGGCGACTTCGCCCCGGCGCTGGCCGAGGCGCTGAAGACGGGCTGACTCGCGTCAGCCGATCTTGCGGACGCGGGCCTTGCGGGCCGCGTAGCGAGCGTCGCGGCGCGCCTTGCGGGCGGCATCCTCGGCGATCTCGGCGGCAATCCGCGCTTCTTCTTCCTGCGCCCGCAGTTCCGCCGCCCGACGCTCTTCTTCCTCGCGCAGCAGCCGCTCGGCTTCGCGCTGGGCGTCGCGCTCGGCCTTCAGCCGGGCTTCCTCGGCAAGCTTCGCCTGGCGGCGGGCTTCCTTTTCCTTCTCGCGTTCGGCACGGGCCTCGGCGATGGCGCGGCGCTCGGCAATGCGAGCCTGATACTCGGGATCGCTCTCGTCCGGACGCTGCTTGAATTTTTCCAGGAGGGCGGCCTTCGCGGCCATGGCGTCCTGACGCCTGTCGGCAAAGTTATCGCGGTACTTCAATTCTGACCTTCAACCTTTTTCAATGCGTATGCATCGGTCGCACGGACCGGGACTTGAGCCGGTCGGCGCAGGGCCGACGTCGGCAGGCGCCGTTATGGGAGCGGCCCTGTCGAGCCGCATTGGAAACAGTCGCATTCCGTTTTGCAGGGATTTCCCTTGCAGAAAAGCGATCCGCGCCGACAATACGGATGAATCGCACGAGCGACGCTCGCGATCTAATGGTTGCGCGCCCCAAGGTCAAGTCTTCGCCTTCGAAGAAGCGCGGATCGATGCCGCAAGTTCACCGACGCCCGTTCGCCGGCGCCCGCGGGTGGCGAAGATCATCACCCGGATCGACCGGATCAGCGGTGAACGCTCCCCCGCCGTGGTCGCGTCCTCGGCGGCAGCTGCGAGCGCAGGATCTCGCTGACCTCGACCCTGGCCATGTCGATCAGGTAGGCCAGCATGTCGAGCTTCTCGGCCTCCGCCATGCCGCGCAGCTGGCCGAGCATGGCGTGGATGTAGTCCAGCATGGCTTCGCGATCCGCGTGGCCGGACTGTGCTGGCTGGGTCTGCTTGCTGTGGGACTGGTTCATGGCGTCTGCGGCGTCTCCCCGAACCGGCGCTGCTGGCCGGCTCCTTCCCTCTGCCCTGCGCATGCTCTCGAAGTGGTCCGGCGACGCGGCCGCCAGTCGTCCCGCCGATGCAGCTACAACCCTGCGCCTCAGGCGTTGACATATTTATAGTTGCATCATCTGTCAGCAACAACCAATCTCAGGTTGTGCACGACGACGGCCTATTCCCGGCCAAGGGCTTGACCATGGCGATTTCGCCCGCCATGTGACGGAAGAATTCCAACATTGGCGGCGGGTACGGATCGGATCCGGCTTTCCGGCGCACAGGGAAGCACCAGACCACATGGACGTTGTCGTCGTCGAATCGCCCGCAAAGGCGAAGACCATCAACAAGTATCTCGGCAAGAACTACAAGGTTCTCGCATCCTTCGGCCATGTCCGCGACCTGCCGGCCAAGGACGGCTCGGTGCGGCCCGACGAGGACTTCGCGATGTCCTGGGAAGTGGACGGGCCTTCGTCGAAACGCCTCGGCGATATCGTCAAGGCGATGAAGGACGCCGACGGCCTCATCCTCGCCACCGATCCGGACAGGGAGGGCGAGGCGATTTCCTGGCACGTGCTGGAAGTGCTTCGCCAGAAGAAGGCGATCAAGGACAAGTCCGTCAGCCGCGTCGTCTTCAACGCCATCACCAAGCAGTCCGTGCTCGACGCCATGGCCAATCCGCGCGCCATCGACGTGCCGCTGGTGGATGCCTACCTGGCGCGGCGCGCGCTGGACTATCTCGTCGGCTTCACCCTGTCGCCCGTCCTGTGGCGCAAGCTGCCGGGCGCCCGGTCGGCCGGCCGCGTCCAGTCCGTGGCGCTCAGGCTGGTCTGCGACCGCGAAGCCGAGATCGAACGCTTCATCCGCGAGGAATACTGGCTGATCGGCGCAGTTCTCGGCACCCCGCGTTCGGAAAGCTTCGAAGCGCGACTGACCGCCTTCGACGGCAAGAAGCTGCAGAAGCTCGACATCCAGAACGAGGAGCAGGCCACCGCCATCAAGGCCATGCTCGACGTAGCGAGCTTCAAGGCCCTTACCGTCGAAGCCAAGCCCACCAAGCGCAACCCTGCGCCCCCCTTCACGACGTCGACGCTGCAGCAGGCCGCATCCTCGCGTCTCGGCTTCTCCGCATCCCGCACCATGCAGGTCGCGCAGCGGCTCTACGAAGGCATCGACATCGGCGGCGAGACGACCGGTCTGATCACCTACATGCGGACCGACGGCGTGCAGATGGCGCCTGAAGCCCTGGCGGCGGCCCGCGTCACCATCGCCAAGGAATTCGGTGATCGCTACCTGCCCGACAAGCCGCGCCAGTACACGGCCAAGGCCAAGAACGCCCAGGAAGCACATGAGGCGGTCCGGCCGACCGACTTTTCGCGCACCCCCGCTTCCGTGAAAAGTCATCTCGATTCCGACCAGGCCCGCCTCTACGAGCTGATCTGGAAGCGCGCCATCGCCAGCCAGATGCAGCCGGCCGAGATCGAGCGTACAACCGTCGAGATCGAGGCGACCAATGCCGGACGGACGGCCAACCTGCGCGCCGTCGGCTCGGTGGTCCGCTTCGACGGCTTCATCGCCGCCTATACGGAACAGAAGGAAGAGGACGCCGACGACGAGGACGAGCGCCGCCTGCCCGAGGTCCGGGCCGGCGAGATGCTGAAGCGCGAGAAGATCGACGCCGTCAGGCACTCGACCGAGCCGCCCCCGCGCTATTCGGAAGCCTCCCTGATCAAGAAGATGGAAGAGCTCGGCATCGGCCGGCCATCGACCTATGCGGCGACGCTGAAGACGCTGGAGGACCGCGAATACGTCAAGGTCGACAAGCGCAAGCTCATACCGGAGGCCAAGGGACGGCTGGTGACGGCCTTTCTCGAGAGCTTCTTCCGGCGCTACGTCGAATACGACTTCACTGCCGCGCTCGAGGAAAAGCTCGACGAGATTTCCGACGGGCGCCTCGCCTGGAAGGACGTGCTGCGCGATTTCTGGCGCCAGTTCTCGGGCTCCGTCGAGGAGATCAAGGAACTGCGCGTCACCGACGTCCTGGAGGCGCTGAACGAGGAACTGGCGCCGCTGGTGTTCCCGGCCCGCGAGGACGGCAGCGAGCCGCGCTCCTGCCCGAAATGCGGCGAGGGCCAGCTGTCGCTCAAGCTCGGCCGATACGGCGCCTTCGTCGGCTGTTCCAACTATCCCGAATGCGGCTTCACCCGCCAGCTCGGCGAAGCGAACGGCAATGGCGAGCAGTCCGCCGACGGCGGCGACAAGGCGCTCGGAACCGACCCGCATACCGGCGAGGAGATCGCCCTGAAGAGCGGCCGCTTCGGTCCCTACGTCCAGCGCGGCGAAGGCAAGGAGGCCAAGCGTGCCAGCCTGCCGAAGGGCTGGACGCCGGACACGATCGATCACGAGAAGGCGCTGGCGCTGCTCTCGCTGCCGCGCAATGTCGGCCAGCACCCCGAAAGCGGCAAGATGATCTCCGCCGGCCTGGGGCGCTACGGCCCGTTCCTCCTGCATGACGGCGTCTATGCCAATCTCGAGTCCATCGAGGACGTGTTCTCCGTGGGCATCAACCGTGCCGTCTCGGTGCTGGCCGAGAAGATCGCGTCCAGGGCGAGCGGCGGACGCCGCGGCGGCACGCCGGCGGCGCTGAAGGACCTCGGCGACCATCCCGACGGCGGCGGCAAGATCACCGTGCGCGACGGCAAGTACGGCCCCTACGTCAATTACGGCAAGGTCAACGCGACGCTTCCGAAAGGCACCGAGCCACTGGCCGTCACTGTCGAGGAGGCGCTGGCGCTGATCGCGGAGAAGGCCGGCAAGTCCGGCGGCGGCAAGACTGCGACGGCCAGAAAGGCCGCGCCGAAGAAGGCAGCCGCCAAGAAGGCCCCGGCCAAGGCCAAGGCCGCGCCGAAGAAACCAGCGGCAGCGAGCGCCGGAAAGAAGGGCTGAAGCCATTGGCAAAACGGATTCCCGGCATCAAGACCTCCCGCGCAAAGGGCGGGAAGGCGTCCGCCGAGGAGCATGAAGCGAACGCCTTCCGACCGACGCGCGACCAGGTCCTGACCTTCGTCGCGGAGAATCCGGACCGCGCCTCCAAGCGCGACATCGCCAAGGCCTTCAACCTGCGCGGCGACGACCGCATCTGGCTGAAGGACCTGCTGCGCGAATTGCAGGACGAGGGCCTGCTGGAAAAGCGGGCGAAGCGGCTGCACAAGCCCGGCGCGCTCCCGCATGTCACCGTGCTCGACATCTACGGGCGCGACCCGGACGGCGGCCTGCTCGCGCGGCCGGCCGAAGCCCGAGTCGAGGTCGATTCGGACGTCGTGGTCGCGATCCGCGCGTCAAAGCTCGGCAAGGGTCCGACGGCCGGCATCGGCGACCGCGTGCTCGCCCGCGTCTTCCCCGGCGAGGACGCCGACGGCCCGGACTACACCGCCAGGGTGATGAAGCTCATCGACAAGCGCCGCGATACCGTGCTCGGCGTGATCCGCAGGCTTGCGGACGGAACGCTGCGCACCGAGGCGGTCGACCGGCGCCAGCCCGAGATGCTGGTCGATGCCGAGTTCCTGGGCGACGGCAAGGTAGGCGATCTCGTCGAACTGGAGCCGCTCCGCCCCACCCGCTACGGCCTGCCGCGCGGCAAGGTCGTCGCCGTCATCGGCTCGCTGACGAGCGAGAAGGCGGTCTCGATGATCGCCATCCACGCGCACGAAATCCCGCACGTCTTCCCGCGCGACGTGCTCGGCGAGGCCGAAGCCGCACAGCCAGCAGCGATGGACGGCCGCGAGGACTGGCGCAAGGTCCCGCTCGTCACGATCGATCCCGCCGACGCCAAGGACCATGACGACGCCGTCTTCGCCGAGCCCGACTCCGACGAGGCCAATCCGGGCGGGGTCATCGTCACGGTCGCCATCGCCGACGTCGCCGCCTACGTCCGGCCGGGCTCCGCGCTCGACCGCGAGGCGGTGAAGCGCGGCAATTCGGTCTATTTCCCCGACCGCGTCGTGCCGATGTTGCCGGAGCGCATCTCCAACGATCTCTGCTCGCTCAGGGAGGGTGAAGACCGCCCTGCCCTCGCCGTGCGCATGACCTTCGCGTCCGACGGTCGCAAGCTGCGCCATTCCTTCCATCGCATCATGATGCGCTCGGTCGCCAAGCTCGCCTACCCGCAGGCGCAGGCGGCGGTCGACGGCGCGCCCGACGACAAGACCGCGCCGCTTCTCGACGGCGTGCTGAAGCCCCTCTGGGACGCCTACGCGGTGCTCTCGCGCGGTCGCGACCAGCGCGCCCCGCTGGAACTCGACCTGCCAGAGCGCAAGATCCTGCTCAAGCCGGACGGCACCGTCGACCGCGTGACGGTGCCGGAGCGGCTCGCCGCCCATCGCCTGATCGAGGAGTTCATGATCCAGGCCAACGTCGCGGCGGCCGAGACGCTGGAAGCGAAGAAGCAGGCGCTGGTCTACCGGATCCATGACGCCCCCTCGCTCGCCAAGCAGGAATCGCTGCGTGAATTCCTGCAGACCGTCGGGCTGTCGCTCGCCCGCGGCGCGCAGCTGCGTCCCTCGCAGTTCAACGCCATCCTGCAGCGCGCCCGCGGCGAGGAGAACGAGACGCTGATCAACGAGGTCGTGCTGCGCTCGCAGAGCCAGGCGGAGTATTCTCCCGGCAACATCGGCCATTTCGGCCTGAACCTGCGCCGTTATGCCCACTTCACCTCGCCGATCCGCCGCTATGCCGACCTGATCGTGCACCGCGCCCTGATCGCCGCTCTCGGCCTCGGCAGGGACGGCCTCACCCCCGGCGAGGAGGCGCGGCTGGAAGACACCGCCGCGCTGATCTCCGCCGCCGAGCGCCGTGCCATGGCCGCGGAGCGCGACACGGTCGACCGCCTGATCGCCGAACACCTCGCCGCCCGCAAGGGCGAGACCTTCGAGGCCCGCATCGGCGGCGTCACCAAGGCCGGGCTGTTTGTCAGATTGCCGCAGTTCGGTGCCGATGGCTTCGTACCGGTGTCAACGCTCGGCAATGACTACTATATCTACGACGAAGCGGCACACTCGCTGGTCGGCGAGCGGCAAGGCAAGGGCTTTCGTCTCGGCGATCCGGTGGAGGTGAAGCTGGTCGAGATCGCGCCTCTTGCCGGAGCCATACGCTTCGAGATGCTGAGCGAACCTCGACCGCTGCCGACGGCGACGCGGTCCTTCCACAAGGCGAAGGGCCAGACGCGGCGGCTGCAGTCCAAGGCACCGCGACGGGGACATTCCGGTCGCGCAAGGAGCAAGTAGATGCAGCGACACGAATTCGGCGGCGAAGGCCACTCCGGCCGGCCGCAGCGCAACCTCTGGCAGTCGATGAAGCGGGGCTTCATGGGACGCTGCCCGCATTGCGGCGAGGGCCGGCTCTTTTCCGGCTTCGCCCGCACGGCCGAAAGCTGCCAGGTCTGCGACGAACCCTTCCATCACCACCGCGCCGACGACCTGCCGGCCTATCTGGTGATCTTCATCGTCGGGCATGTGGTCGTCGCCGCCTTCATGGGCGCGGAGGCGACCTCGGATCTGTCGATGTGGACCCATCTGGCGATCTGGGTACCGATCACCATCGTCTCGTCGATCGCCCTTCTCCAACCGGTCAAGGGAGCCGTTGTGGGGTTGCAATGGGCGTTGTACATGCACGGCTTCGGCGGTGACGCCGAGGAACTCGAGACGCATCCGGAAGCCTGACGGCGGCCGCACAGACGAGGGAGGAGGCTCTCCATGGAGGGCATGACGCGAGCCGAGGTCGACAAGGCCGAGAACAAGGATTTTGCGCTTGGCGGCCGGCCGATGCGTCCGCGCGACGCCGCCACGCTCATCCTTCTCGATCGATCGGGCAGCGAGGTGAAGGTTCTGATCGGCCGGCGCCATCGCAGCCATGCCTTCATGCCGGGCCGCTTCGTCTTTCCGGGCGGCCGGACCGATCCGCACGACAGCCGCGTGCCGACCGCGACCGCGCTGCTTGCCGAAGAGGAGATGCGCATCGCCGGCACGGGCACCCGCGCTTCGGCCGCCCGGGCGCGCGCCATCGCGCTTTCGGCGATCCGCGAGACCTATGAGGAAGCCGGACTGCTGATCGGCCGCGCCGCCCCCTACAAGACGACGCGACCCGGCTGGCAGGGCTTCGTCGAACATGGCGTCACGCCCGCGCTCGACCGCCTGCGCTTCGTCGCGCGCGCCATCACGCCGCCCGGACGGGTGCGCCGCTACGACACGCGCTTCCTCGCTGCCTGGCGCGACGACGTGGCGGTGGAACTGCCCGACGGCGGCCCCACCAACGAGCTGGAAGAGCTCTGCTGGCTGTCGATCGAGGATGCCAAGAAGGCGGAGATCCCGGCGATCACCCGCACCGTGCTCGAGGAACTGAAGAGCCGCCTCGAAGTCGATCCGGACCTGAAGCCCGGTCATCCCGTTCCCTTCTACAGGATGACGCGCAACCGCTTCCTGCGCGATCTCGTCTGAGGGTGGGTCACAACACATGACGGGCGTTCTTCCGGTCGATCGTGGCGCTGCGCCCGAGGGCGTCAGGTGGCTGTCGCTTGCCGCCGCCATCGCGTCGATTTCCGCGGTCGGCGTCGCGATCGGTCTCGGCGTTCCGCTGCTGTCGATCATCCTCGAGCAGCGCGGCCATTCCGCCACCGCCATCGGTTTCAACACGGCTGTCGCGGGCCTCGCTTCCATCGCCGTGGCGCCACTGGCCATTCCCATCGCCGCGCGTCTGGGCGTCGCCCTGACCATGCTGATCGCCATAGCGCTGGGCGCCAGCTGCTTCGCCGGGTTCTACTTCACCCAGGACTACTGGATGTGGATCATCCTGCGCGCCCTGATGCACATCGGCATCACGCTGCTCTTCATCCTCTCGGAATTCTGGATCAGCGCGTCGGCGCCGCCGCACCGGCGCGGGCTGGTGCTCGGCATCTACGCTACCGTTCTCTCGCTCGGATTCGCCTTCGGCCCCTGGCTCTTCGCGCGGATCGGCAGCGATGGCTTCGCTCCCTTCGGCGCCGGCGTCGCCATCACCCTTCTCGCCGCCCTGCCCGTGATCGCCGCCTGGCGCGAGAGCCCGGATATCTCCAGCCACTCGGGCGGGACGGGCGGCCGGCGCTTCTCGCACTACATCCTGCTCGTGCCGACGGCGACTGCCGCCGTCCTGGTGTTCGGCGCGGTGGAGACCGGCGGCTTCGCGCTGTTTCCGGTCTACGGCGCGCGGCTCGGCTACACCGAGGCTGATTCGGCGCTGCTGCTGACGGCCATCGGGCTGGGCAACGTCCTCCTGCAGGTCCCGCTTGGCATGATCAGCGACAGGATCCGCGACCGGCGGACCATCCTCGCTGGATGCGCCTTCGTCGGGCTTGCGGGCATGCTGGCCCTGCCCTGGCTCGCCTCGAACTGGCATGCGACGGCCGGCGTCCTGTTCGTCTGGGGCGGCGTGGTCGCGGGCCTCTATACGATCGGTCTCGCCCATCTCGGATCGCGACTCAGCGGTCGCGACCTCGCCTCGGCCAATGCAGCCTTCGTCTTCTGCTACGGCCTCGGCATGATCCTGGGTCCCCAGGTCATCGGCGCAGGCATGGATCTGGTGGGCATGCACGGTTTCGCCTGGTCGCTGGCCTTCTTCTTCGCCGCCTACCTCGTCCTGGCCTTCGGCCGCATGCTGCGGCGTGCTCCCTGAACCGCACCCGTCGACCGTTTCGCCGGTCGACGCCCTTGACATTCGAGCGGGCTCGTTTATGTCACGGCGAACTTTCCGCGGACGGTCGGACCGTCGCGCGCCTTCCTGGCGCGAGATCGGAAGCTCCAACATTCAGGATGGACATCTGCCATGGCCAAAGCCGCGAACATCAAGATCAAGCTGCTCTCCACCGCCGACACCGGCTTCTTCTACGTGACGAGCAAGAACAGCCGCACGAAGACCGACAAGCTGTCGTTCCGCAAGTACGACCCGGTCGCCAAGAAGCACGTCGAGTTCAAGGAAACGAAGATCAAGTAACCGGGCCGTCCGGTCGATCGATCCGAACGCCGCCTCCGGGCGGCGTTTTGCGTTTCGGGGATCCGGTGCGTCGCCGCGCCTGACGCGCACGAGCGGGCAGGTCTCACCGCGAGGAGCGACGAGCGGCATGGATCGGTTTTCAGACAAAGGGAAAAGAAGGGGGCCGGCCGGCAACTGACAGCGGTACGAGGAGGCCACTATATGTCAGTGCCGGCCGGCCAACCCCACGGAACCCAGGAGATGCGGCGGACCTGAGCATCATGGGGTATCTGCATAGGACGCACCATCAGGGGTTTCGCCACCCCGCGATTGCGTTCTTATGGCGCGAGATTTGCGCAACCTCAGATAAAAATCAACAGTTTCTTAATCATGCGCGCGTTTTACGTGACGTTAAGGTAAACTTCCGCCGCAGCACCCCGGAAAATGTATCGTTTTGGGTCGGAGACCGCCGGTTCGGCGGCCTCCAGCCTCACGCGGCCCGGCCGACGACGCGGTTTCGGCCGCCGTTCTTGGCGTCGTAGAGGGCGCGATCGGCGCGCTTGAGCAGCGCGGCCGCATCGTCGTGGATGTGCAGCATCTGTGCCACGCCGACGCTGATGGTGACGGGCACCGGTTGCCCGCCCACGTCGAACGGCACGCTGGCGACCTCGTGGCGCAGTCGCTCCGCGATCTTCTCGGCCGTCCGTCCGTCGGTGTCCGGCATGACGATGACGAATTCCTCGCCGCCGAAGCGGCAGGCGAGATCGGCGCCGCGCACGCTGCGCCGGAGCCGTGCGGCGAACTGGTGCAGGACGGCGTCGCCGCCATCATGGCCCCAGGTGTCGTTGATGGTCTTGAAGCGGTCGAGGTCCGTGATCATCAGCGACAGCGGCATCCGACGCGTCTTGGCGCGGCCCACCAGCGTGTCGAGATGACTGTCGAGATAGCGGCGGTTGTGCAGACCGGTCAGGCCGTCCGTGACGGCCAGTTCGATCGTTTCCGTCACCGAGGCCCGCAGATGGTCGTTGTAGCGCTTCCGCTTCACCTGCGTGCGCATGCGGGCGATGAGTTCCTGGCCATCGAGCGGACGCACGATGTAGTCGTTGACGCCGAGTTCCAGCGCCCGGGCGATGCGCTGGTCCTCGCCCTGTTCGACGACGAGGATGATCGGCAGGAACCGCGTACGGTCGAGCGATCGCAGTTGCGAGCAGAGACGCAGCGGATCGAATGCCTCGAAGCCGGTCGTCACGACGATGGTGTCGTAGGCGCCCTCCGCGGCTCTGAACAGCCCGTCCTGCGGATCGAGGCTCACGTCGAGCTTCGCGGCCTCGCCGAACCTGGCGCGGATCGCGTTCGCCGATTCGGCCTTCCCGTCGACCAGCAGGATACGGGGCAGTCCGCCCTCCGGACCGCGCTTGCCCGTCAACAGCGCCTCGACGCCGATGGCCCGGGTGGTCGAGGCGCGCAGCCGCAGTTCGTCCGAAAGCACCTTCAGCCGCACGAGGCTCTTGACCCGCGTCATCAGCTGCAGGTCGTTGGCCGGCTTGGTGAGAAAATCGTCCGCCCCGACCTCGAGACCCCGGACCCGGTCCTCGACCTGGTCGAGCGCCGTCACCATGACGACCGGGATGTGAGCGGTCGCCGGGTCGCCCTTGATGCGCCTGCAGACCTCGAAGCCATCCATGCCCGGCATCATGATGTCGAGCAGGACGACGTCGACGCGCCCGCTTTCGCAGAGTTCCAGCGCCTCGCGGCCGCTGGTCGCGGTCAGGACTTCGAAATACTCCGCCAGCAGCCGCGCTTCGAGAAGCCGCAGATTGGCCGGAACGTCGTCGACGACGAGGATGCGCGCGGTCATGCCGGAATTCCGTCGTTCGGGGCGCGTTTCACGCGTCGCCCAGGTAGGATTTGATGGTCTCGATGAACTTGCCGACCGAAATCGGCTTGGAGATGTAGGCCTCGCAGCCACCTTGCCGGATCCGTTCCTCGTCGCCCTTCATCGCGAAGGCGGTCACGGCGATCACCGGAATGGAGTGGAGGTCGTCGTCTTCCTTCAGCCATTTGGTGACCTCGAGGCCCGAGACCTCGGGAAGCTGGATGTCCATCAGGATCAGGTCGGGATGGTGCATGCGCGCGAGATCGAGCGCTTCCAGGCCGTTGCGCGTGCGCACGGTCTCGTAGCCGCTGGCCTCGATCAGGTCGCGGAAGAGCTTCATGTTGAGCTCATTGTCCTCGACGATCATAACCTTCTTGGCCATCTTGTCCCACCCAGCCCGCGACGGCGGACTTGCCGGCTGCCGCGTTCTCGTCCCATCTTGCCGTGGACCTTAGCGCGATATGATTGACGAAAGGCAAATCGCTTTGCCTTGCGGAATGCCGCGACGAGGCCGGGCGTTGCGTGCGGTTTCCCGACCCCTTAAGAGCGGGCTATGGCGATCACGAGAATCCCTTCCGGCGCGGCCGCGCCCACCGTCAGCCGCAGCGATGCCGAAGCCCTCGCGATCGATGCGCTCGGCTTCATCGCTTCCGACCCGGCGCTGATGCCGCGCTTCCTGGCGATGAGCGGGATAGAGGCCGCGCAGATCCGGCGTGCTGCAGCCGAGCCCGGCTTTCTGGCCGGTGTGCTCGCCTTCCTGATGGCGCATGAACCGAGCCTCATGGCGTATTGCGAATCCACGGGAACCGATCCGGCCGCCGTCGGCCGCGCCCGGCGCGCGCTGCCCGGCGGCACCGACGACTACGAGGCTTCGACATGAGCGACGATCCCGAGACCGCCCGCCAGATCGCCGAGCTGGCGCAGGACGACCGGCCGCTTCTCGTGCTCGACGTCGACGACGTCCTGCTGCATTTCGTCCGGCCGTTCCCGCGCTACCTGGAAGGCCTCGGATACAGGCTGACCTTCGATTCGTTCCGGCTGACCGGCAACATCCATCACATGCAGTCCGGCGCCGCGGCCGAACAGGCGCTGGTGACCGAACTTCTCGACGCCTTCTTCGTCGCCCAGTCGGACTGGCAGACGCTGACCGACGGCGCCGCCGAGACGCTGGCGGGTTTCACGCGCGACGTCGAGATCGTCCTCCTGACGGCCATGCCGCACCGCCACCGCGACGCGCGGCGACTGCATCTCGACAGGCTCGGCCTGACCTACCCGCTGGTGACGACGGAGATGGCCAAGGGACCGGCGATCCGCAGCCTGCGCGGCGCGAAGGACCGCCCCGTCGCCTTCGTCGACGACCAGCCGCGCAATCTCGTCTCGGCGAAGGAGAGCGTGCCGGATACCCATCTCTTCCACCTGATGGCGGAGAACGCGCTGCGCGACCTCCTGCCGCCGCCGCCGGAGGGCATCGTCGTCGTGCAGGACTGGCATGAGGCCGGCCCGAAGATCGCCGCTGCCCTCGGCGTCTGACGCGCGATCGACCTTTCCCGCCCACAGACGTCGCGCCTCACAGCTCCAACCGCATCAGCGGCCTTCCGGGCTTGCGCAGCGCGACCGCCCGGAAGCCGGCCGCTTCGAACACACGCGTCGAGCCGACGAAGAGCCCGACCGATTTCGACTGCTTCGCCTCGTCGATGGGACAGGCGTCCAGCACCCGCGCGCTGTTGCCGCGCGCGAAGTCGATGCCGGCCGCCACGAGGCGGTGGGACAGTCCCCTGCCCCGTGCCTTCGAGCGGATGAAGAAACACGAGATCGCCCAGGAAGCGGGATCTGTCAGATCCTCGCCGTCGAGCGGCGCCGAGACCCGGCGCGCATTGTTCCACTCCGGAACGTCCGCGCGCGGCCCGATCTGCATCCAGCCCACCGGCGCGCCGTCCTGGAACGCGATCAGCCCGGGCGGTGGGCCCGCTTCCACCCGGTTCATCAGATGCGCCTTGTTGGTCTCGCGCGTGCCGGCACGACGCCGCGCCGGCGGCAGGCGGAAATAGGTGCACCAGCAGCCATAGCACGCGCCCTGCGGGCCAAAGAGGTCCTCCAGCGCCGGCCAGAGCTCGGCGGTCAGCGGCTGCACCTGCGCGTCGGGTGAAGCGGCGGTCATCGCGGTCTGTCCATGGCGGCCTGTCTTGCTCCCGTTCCGCAGCTCGACTATCATGCAGTTCGTTCTCTTTATGTTCGCACCTCATGCCGCGCGCTGTCAACGACCCATCGGCCGGTTTCTGCCGCGATTGCCTGGTCCCGCAGGCGGATCGGGCGGCACGCCGCTGCGGTCATTGCGGCAGCCCGCGCCTCGTTCGCCATGCCGAACTCTACGCCCTCTCCCTTGCCCATATCGATTGCGACGCGTTCTACGCCGCGGTCGAGAAGCGTGACCGGCCCGAACTGCGCGACCGCCCGGTCATCATCGGTGGCGGCAGGCGCGGCGTCGTCTCGACCGCCTGCTACATCGCGCGCATCAACGGTGTCCGTTCGGCCATGCCGATGTTCAAGGCGCTCGACGCCTGCCCTGACGCCGTGGTCATCAAGCCCGACATGGACAAATATGCACGCGTCGGCCGCGAGGTCCGTGCCATGATGCAGGCGCTGACACCGCTGGTCGAACCGATCTCGATCGACGAGGCCTTTCTCGACCTGTCGGGGACCGAGCGGCTGCACGGCATGCCGCCGGCGCTCGTGCTCGCGCGGTTTTCCCGCGACCTGGAACGGGAAATCGGCATCTCGGCATCGATCGGCCTGTCCTACTGCAAGTTCCTCGCCAAGATCGCCTCGGATTTCCAGAAGCCACGCGGCTTTTCGGTCATCGGCGAGGAAGAAGCGGTGGCCTTTCTCGCCGGCAAGCCGGTGACCCTGATATGGGGCGTCGGCAAGGCCTTTGCCGAGGTGCTCGAACGCGACGGCGTCAGGACGATCGGCCAGTTGCAGGCGATGGAGCGCGGGGACCTGATGAAGCGCTACGGCTCCATGGGCGACCGGCTCTACCACCTGTCGCGCGGAATGGACGAGCGCAAGGTGCACGCCGAACACGAGACCAAGAGCGTGTCGGCCGAGACCACGTTCGATACCGATCTCGCCTCGCCGGACGATCTCGTTCCGGTGCTGCGCGCCCTGTCCGAAAAGGTCTCGTCCCGGCTGAAGAAGGCAGGCATCGCGGGCCGCACCATCGTGCTCAAGCTCAAGACCAGCGACTTCCGTATCCGCACGCGCAACCGCCAGCTTGCCGACCCGACACGGCTGGCAGACCGGATTTTCTCGACCGGCCTCGAACTCCTGCGCAAGGAGACCGACGGGACCCGCTACCGGCTGATCGGGATCGGCGTCAGCGATCTGTCCGACGCCGACCGCGCCGATCCGCCGGATCTCGTCGACGTCAACGCACGCAAGCGCGCCCTCGCGGAAGGCGCCATCGACCGGCTGCGCGACAAGTTCGGCAAGGTCGCCGTCGAGACGGGCTATACCTTCGGCAGAGGCCGCAACGCCCGCCCGCAGCGCGACGGCGATGGCTGAGCGGCGCATCTGCGGATAGGGCGTTGCTCCGCGCGCCGGTTGACGGACGTAACAACATAACATATCGAATGCCGGGCCGCAGCTTCGCCGGCCGATGATGCCATGACAGAACCCGTTCTCGCCTTCCGCGACCTGACGCTCGGCTACGATCGCCACCCCGCCGTCCATCACCTGACGGGCGACGTGGCGCGCGGTTCGCTGACGGCCGTCGTCGGGCCGAACGGTTCGGGCAAGTCGACGCTCATGAAGGGCATCGTCGGCGTGCTTGCGCCGCTGGGCGGCGAAGTCGGAGTGGCGCCCGGCACGCGCATCGCCTATCTCGCCCAGCAGTCCGAAATCGACCGCTCCTTTCCCGCCCGCGTGATCGACCTCGTGCGTCTCGGGCTCTGGGGCAAGCGGGGCCTGCTCGGCCGCTACGACAGGACGGACCACGCCAATTGCCGCAAGGCGCTGCAGGCGGTCGGGCTGGACGGCTTCCAGGAACGCCCGCTCGACACGCTTTCCGGCGGCCAGCTGCAGCGCGCCCTGTTCGCCCGCGTCCTCGTCCAGGATGCCGACCTGATCCTGCTCGACGAGCCCTTCAACGCCATCGACGCCAACACCGTCGCCGATCTCGTCGCGCTCATCCGCCTCTGGCATGGCGAGGAACGCACGATCCTCGTCGTCGCGCACGACCTGGACCTCGTCCGACGCCATTTTCCGCAGACCCTCATCCTGTCGCGGCGCAAGGTGGCCTGGGGCCCGACCTCCGAGGTGCTGATCCCGGAAAACCTCGCCCGCGCCCGCAATTTCGACGAGGCCTGGAGCGACGACGCGCCCTGGTGCGAGCCGGACCATGCGCATGGCGGGGAGGACGAACCGCACGCGCACCACCACCATGGCGAGGAGCCGCACAGCCATGCGGCGCGCCCCGGAACCGACGCGCGTCCGCGCAGCCTGTCCTGATCCCGCACATGATCGATCTTCTCGTCGCCCCCTTCCTCGAATTCGCCTTCATGCAGCGCGCCCTCCTCGGCGCGGTCATGCTGTCGATTTCCTCCTGCCCGGTCGGCGTCTTCCTGATGCTGCGGCGGATGAGCCTTGCCGGCGACGCGATGGCCCACGCCATCCTCCCCGGCGCCGCGATCGGCTTCCTGCTCTACGGACTGGCCATCATTCCCATGACCATCGGCGGCCTGATCGCCGGCGTCGTGGTGGCGCTCGGCGCCGGCGCGGTATCGCGCTTCACGCTGCAGAAGGAGGACGCGTCGCTCGCCGCCTTCTACCTGATATCGCTGGCTCTCGGCGTCATGATCGTGTCGCTGCGGGGGTCGAGCGTCGACCTGATGCACGTGCTGTTCGGCACCGTGCTCGCCCTCAACGACGAGGCGCTGACGCTGATCGGCGCGATCTGCGGCATCACGCTGGTGACCCTCACGATTCTCTGGCGCGGACTCGTGGCCGAATGCCTCGACCCGCTCTTCCTGCGTTCGGTGAGCCGCATCGGCACCGTGGTGCACTTCGCCTTCCTGGCGCTCGTGGTGCTCAATCTGGTCGGCGGCTTCCAGGCCTTGGGCACCCTGTTGTCGGTCGGCCTGATGATGCTGCCCGCGGCCGCCGCAAGGTTCTGGACCACGCGCGTGGGACCGATGTGCTTCCTTGCGGTGGCGATCGGACTGGCGTCGAGCCTCTCGGGGCTACTCCTGTCCTACCACGCAGCGCTGCCGTCCGGGCCGGCGATCGTGCTGTCGGCCGGGGCGGCCTATCTCCTGTCGATCCTGTTCGGCACGCGCGGCATCATGGCCGTGCGCAGCCGGCATCGCCACAAGGCGGCCTGACCGGATCTATTCGTGCCGCAGCGCGTCGATCGGGTCGAGCCTCGCACCCCTGAGTGCCGGGAAGAAGCCGAACACCAAGCCGATCATCGTCGAGAAACCGAAGGCCATCAGCACGATGAGCGCGGACGGGCTGAACGGGATCGACAGCGCATAGGCGACGCCGCCGGCGATGCCGAGGCCCAGCACCACACCCGTCAATCCGCCGATCGCCGACAGCACGGTGGCCTCCACGAGGAACTGCAGCAGGATGTGCTGCTCATGCGCCCCGATGGCGAGCCGGATGCCGATCTCGCGCGTCCGCTCGGTCACCGAGACGAGCATGATGTTCATGATGCCGATGCCGCCGACGAGCAGCGACACGCCCGCAACCGCGCCCAGCATGCCGGTCATGGCCGTGGTGGCGCTGGTCATCGCCTCGGCCACCTGCGTCATGTCGCGCACGGTGAAATCGTCGTCGGCATCGGGCGCCACGCGGCGGCTTTCGCGCAGAAGATCCTCCATGTTCGACTGGATCTGCGAGGTGGAGACGCCGTCGCGACCGGCGACATAGATCGTCTCGATGTCGCGATCGCCGGCGATCCGCCGCTGGAAGGCTGCCAGCGGCATCATCACGACATTGTCCTGGTCCTGGCCGAAGCCGGAAAAGCCTTTCGATTCGAGCAGCCCGATCACCTTGCAGCTCATCTGCCTGACGCGGATCGTCGCGCCCTCGGGATCGCCGGCGCCGAAGAACTGGCTGCTCACCGTCGTGCCGACGATGCAGACGTTCGAGCCCGCGCGCAGTTCGGAATCGTTGAACACGCGACCGGAGCTCAGCGTCCAGTTTCGCGCCGGGAAATAGGCGTCGTCCGTTCCGGTCACGGCGGAGAGAAGGCTTTCCGTGCCGTAGACCACGCGCACCATCGACTGCGACGCGGCAGACACCGCCACGACGCCGTCGAGCTTGGTCGCGAGGATCTCATGGTCCTTCTGCGACAACGGCCGCGCCTGGTTGCGCGGGCCCCCCGGTCCGCTGTCGGCACCCGATCGCACCACCAGCAGGTTCGAGCCGAGCTTGCCGATGTCGGCCTTCACCTTCTCCGTGGTCCCGGTGCCGATGGTGATCATCGCGATGACGGCCGCCACGCCGATCACGATGCCGAGCAGCGTCAGGAAGGAGCGCAGCGCGTTGCGCCGCACCGAGGTCAGGGCAAGGCGGACGGCTTCCCAGATCATGTGGCCATCTCCCCGACACGCGTGTCCGAGGCGACCCGACCGTCGACGAATTTCAACTGCCGCTCGGCATAGGCGGCAATATCGGCCTCGTGCGTCACCATCACCACCGTCAGGCCGTTCTCGCGGTTGAGCTCGATCAGGAGCTCCATGATCTCGTGGCTGCGCGCCGTGTCGAGGTTGCCGGTCGGCTCGTCGGCAAGCAGCAGCGTCGGCTCCGACACGATCGCCCGCGCGATCGCCACGCGCTGCTGCTGGCCGCCGGAGAGTTCGGCCGGCGTGTGGTTCGCCCGACCCGTGAGGCCCACCCGCTCCAGTGCGGCGAGCGCACGGGTTCGCCGTTCACGCGACGGCACGCCGCGATAGATCAGCGGCAGCTCGACGTTTTCGGCCGCAGTGGTGCGCGCCAGCAGGTTGTAGCCCTGGAAGACGAAGCCGATGTAGAGATTGCGCAGCATCGCGCGGCGCCGGCGGTCGAGCCGCCCGGCATCGATGCCTTCGAAGCCGTAGACACCGCGCGTCGGCGTGTCGAGGCAGCCGATGACGTTCATGGCCGTCGACTTGCCGGACCCCGACGGTCCCATGATCGCCACGAATTCGCCGCGCTCGATCTCGAGATCGACGCCCGCGAGCGCGTTGACCGTCGCCTCGCCATGACCATAGGTCTTCCAGACGTCGGAAAAGGAGAGAAGCGGCGCCGTCATCGCGAGGCGCCCGAACCGGTGCGGGTTGCGACGATCACCGGATCCCCCTCCTCGAGGCCCGAGAGAATTTCGGTGTCCTCGCCGTCCGTGGCGCCGGTGCGGACGCGGGTTGCGACCGGCGCGCCGTCGCGCAGGACATAGAGGATGCGGCTGCCGTCGCCCGCCACCGTCGGGCTGCGCCGTTCGAACATCCGCCCCATGCGGCGGCCGCCGAACAGCCGATCGAGGCTCCAGCCGCTGGACTGCTCGGTCACCGGCGGGCGAAACCGGAAGGCTGCGCTGGGGACCGTGATGATGCCCTCGGCCTCGCGCGTCACGATCGTCACCGTCGCGGTCATGCCGGGCCGCAGCGACAGGTCCTGGTTGTCGACAGAAAGCTTGGCGTCGTAGGTGACGACATTGTCGGTCGTCACCGAAGCAAACGAGATGTCGGCGATGGTCGCGTCGAAGCTCCGGTCGGGATAGGCGTCGACGGTGAAGCGCGCCGTCTGTCCCTTCCTGACGGCGCCGATGTCGGCCTCGTCGATGGCCGCTTCCAGCACCATCGTCTTCAGATCCTCCGCGATGACGAACAGGATAGGGGCCGACAGCGACGAGGCGACCGTCTGGCCCGGATCGACGTCGCGCGTCAGCACGATGCCGTCGATCGGCGCGTAGATCGTGCTCTTGGCCAGGTCGGTCTCCTGGATCTTCAGGTCGGCGGCGGCGATGGCCACATTGGCGTCGGCGATGGCAACGGCACTGCGGGCCCGGTCGCGTGTCGCCACTGCGCCTTCAAGCGTCTGGTCCGACACCATGCCGCGCGAAAAAAGGCTCTGCGAGCGCGTCAGCGTCTGCTCGCTTTCGGCAAGTGTCGTCCGGGCGTCGGCAAGTCGTGCCTCGGCGGCCTTCAGCGACGCCTGCGCACGCTCCACCTGCGCGGCGCGACTGGTCGTGTCCAGCGCGGCGAGCACGTCGCCCCTGGCGATCTCCTGGTTCTCGACGACCTCCACGGAGCGGACGACGCCCGACAATTCGCTGGAGACGTCGACCGGGGTCAGCGGCTGCAGCGTGCCGGTGGCCGAGACCTCGATGGTCAGGTTGCCGCGCGACACGGGTACCGTCGAAAACGCCACGATCTGCGTCCCCTGCCCCGCGCCCCACCACGCATAGAGGCCGATGGCGGCAGCAAGCACGACCGCGCCGATGACGAGCCAGCGCCACGAGCGCCGCGGCGCCTTGCCATCCGGCTGCAGGCCGAGCGTCTGCTCGATCGATGCCGCCCGCGGCAGTTTCGGCTTTTCGACGATCTGGTCCATGACCGGCCTTTCTGCCCCGCGACGTCGCCATGGTCCGGCGGCCGGGCGATGAACGGACCGAACGCCCCGTTCAGGACTGAGATCGGGCCAGCCCCTTCCGTATACAAGTTAATTCTTGCTCATCTTTGCGCTGGATCAGTCCGCTGTCCGGTCCGCCATGATGTCGAAAGGCGACAGTCTGGGCTCCTTGGCAGATCGCGCCGGTGGAGACTGCCTCTTCCTTGGCCGCATCTCCGGAAAAGTTGATCGCATGCGGGTCGTCGCCGGGCGGCTGCGCCCTATTCTGCCGTTCCCGGGCGCCTTTGCGGCGGACGGACATCCCGCTATTCGAAGAGGAACACATCATGACGATCACGCGACGCGAAACGCTCGGACTGGGCCTGGCAGCCGTCACGAGCCTCGGCCTCGGCACGGTGATGCCTTTCACCGCACAGGCCCAGTCGGGCGGCGGCGACAGCTACGAGGTGGAAGGCGGCACCATCACCATCCACCCGATCGCGCACGCCTCCTTCGTCATGACCACGCCGTCGATGACGATCTACTGCGATCCGGTCGGCGAGGCCTCCGCCTACTCCGCGCACCCCGCGCCGGACCTGATCCTGATCACCCACGAGCATGGCGACCACTACAAGGCCGAGACGCTGGCAGCCCTCGTCGGCGAGAACACCAGGCTCGTCACCAATCCGGCGGTCCATGCCATGCTGTCCGACGAGATGAAGGCGAAGGCGACCGCCATCGCCAATGGCGAGACCACGACGGTGGACGGCATGGAGATCGAGGCGGTCCCGGCCTACAACACGACCGAGGAACGCCTGAAGTACCATCCGAAGGGCCGCGACAACGGCTACGTGCTGTCGATCGGCGGCCGCCGCGTCTACATCGCCGGCGACACCGAGGACATTCCGGAGATGCGCGCGCTGGAAGACATCTTCATCGCCTTCGTGCCGATGAACCTGCCCTTCACCATGGACGTCGACCAGGCAGCCTCCGCCGTGGCGGAATTCAAGCCGGCCTATGTCTATCCCTACCACTACCGCGACAGCGACCCCCAGGCCTTCGCCGACAAGGTGGCGGCGTCCGACGCCGAGACCGAGGTGGTGATGGGGCCGTGGTACGGCTGACGGCGACGCACGCACCGGCCGCGCGATCCTGATCGCGTGGCCGCCAGCCATCGTCCCGCTCTCCCGAACGCCGGCCGGAACCGATCCGGCCGGCGTTTCGTTGTCCCGGCTCCTTCAGCCCCGCACCCGGAGCCCGCCCCATGGACGTCATCCGCATCCTGTTCGCCATCATCCTGCCCCCGCTCGGCGTCTTCCTGCAGGTGGGCCTCGGGCTGCACTTCTGGCTGAACATCCTGTTGACGATCCTCGGCTATGTGCCAGGAATCATTCACGCGATCTGGGTGGTGGTGAAGAAGTAGACAGGGCAACGCGGACAGAACGCAACCGAGCAGTCACAAGCCGTATCAGTCCCTTCTACGACGAACCTCGCCGGGCGTGCCCGTAGGCGGGGCGCCATCCTTCAGGGGAAGTCCCCGAGGTTCCTTGCCGATCCGCTCCAACAGTATTGCGAGAGACCGCTTCAAATCCGAGGGGGCATCGGTCATCAGTTCGATGATCAACTTCTCTTTCTCAGCGAGAAATTTGCCCGATTTCTCAACGATTTCCGATTGTCCAGAATAGCTTGAGGAGACTGCTCCTAAGTAGAATGACCCGACGAGCGAGATTGTGGCAATCGCGAGGTTTCGCGCCGTGTGGGCTCCTCGAACGGATGCCTTCGTCGAGATGTGGCCGCGTTCCCTCAGGATCGTCAGGATTTCGACCAAGAGCCTCCTGTCACTCTCGCTGATCAGCGAAGCTTCGCCGGCGGCGTTGATGAGTTCAATCGCGAGCAGCCTGTCGGGGAGCTTTCCGAGGAAGTTGCCGGTCTCATCATCGATACTCCTGGCCGTCGGAAAACGCCTGAGCCATGGCGCGATCGCCAGCACAAGGTTCTCGAAGGCGCGGCGGCGCTCGGGGTCGAGACAGGATACGTTCCCCTTTGGATACTTCCTCAGGTCGTCATCCTGATCGAGATAGGAAGAGAATTCGATCGCCACATCGTAGACCGTTCCGATCCTGCCGGGGATGTCCGATATCGATCCGGAAAGTGCGTCCGATAGGCGGTCGAAACTGGCGACGAAATTCTCCCAGCCATGCTCGTCCTCGACGCGCCGGGCAATGGGCGCAAAGTCGCGAATCCGTCGCTGAATTCCTGCGTGGAGCTGGCCGACGATCGGAGTTCGAGCTTGCTCGATGTCCTCGGCGGTTCCGGACTGCGCAAGTTTGAACTGGCTTTGGATTTCGCTCCAGGTGTTTCCGAGCGGGTCCTGGGACAGCGACGCAACGCGACCGATGCTCGCGATCCCGGCCACATCATCCATGATGCTATCGGGCGTGCGCTCATCCGTCACCGTCCAGAACTCGCCCGGCTGCGTAGCGAGCGCCACGGTGGCAGCCTCGCCGAACAGGCTTCCGGGCCGCGTGTCTGGAGCGGAGGGCAGGATCGCCCGGTACCAGTCGGCGATCAGGTGCCACGACGATCCCTTCGCGCTCGCGGCGAAGGCATCGAGGGGCATTCGCGCCCAGGGCGGCAGGTTTGCGCGGGAGCCCTCGTCACCTTGCCCATCGATAAGCCTAAGAGGCTCGCTGATCAGCCCCGACGAGGTCGAATGGTTCTTCAGCCAAGCGCAATCCGCGACAACCTCGCTCCAGGCGGCGGCGTAGGCGGCGTCGGCGGCGGCGTCGGCGGCGGCGGCGTCGGCGGCGGCGTAGGCGGCGGCGCAGGCGGCGGCGCGG